>NZ_JAUSTT010000006.1 GCF_030812995.1 Bacillus chungangensis
CTAACCGTAGGAACTACGGGGATAGCCTACTTATCTTCGCTCGATAGAGCGTTCAGCGTAGGAATCTCATGACTTTAGTCGTGAGAGGTTCAAATAATGTGAGAAAGGCTGTGAAGTTATTTGAGAGGTTATAAAGCAATGCTATTTGATTTAGATGATACCTTACTTAATAGGGATAAGGCAGTAGATAAAATGTTTTTAATTATTTTAGAAAAGTGTTATGAGGATGTTAAACATTCAGCAAAAAACGAAATGTTACAAAAATTAAAGGGATATGATAATAGAAGCTATGGCTATGGTGATAAAACAAAAGTTTTGGAATCATTTTTTGATGAATTTCCACCAAAATATAGATTGCCACGCAATCACATTCAAGACTTTTGGAATAATAATTTTCCTCATTGTTTTTCTATAAACAAAAATACTATAAATATCGTAAATACTATAAAGATGCAAGTTAAAGTTGCAATTATAACAAACGGCTCAACTCAGAGACAAAAAGCTAAAATAATGAACACTCATTTAAATAGTTGTTTTGATATCATAATTATTTCTGAAGAAGTGGGATTTAGTAAACCTGACAAACGCATCTTTGAATTAGCATTAAATAAGCTTAATGTGCAACCGGAAGCCGCATTATTCGTTGGAGATGACATAGAAAAGGATATTGCTGGTTGTCAAAATGCAAATATAAAGGGCATATGGTTCAATCCTCATATGATCAAGAATGATACCGAAATAAAACCATATGCCGAGATCAATTCTTTTGATAGATTATTAAGTTATTTTACATAATAAACATAATCAGAAGTTATTTTCTTCACAATATTTTTATAATGAGTAAAAACAATAATCATGATTATGGAAATGATCAAAAGAGCAACAAGCAGTAATTTGAGGTGAAGATAATGCTGAATTGTATTCCATAAAAAAATTTGTTAATATAAAGATACAATTATGAGAGGACTGATGGATGGACAATGATTAACTAATCTATATTTTTATTTGAAATGAATAACTTCAAACTTCAAAATATAGGGTTAGTCTGTCCATTTTTATAAATCAGTGTTACTTTATTTGTCATGATTCCAATGGCAAAAAAGAACTTATTTAATATAAGTGAAAGACTAATCCTTCCAATGACAAATTGGGAGGATTTTTTATTCTCTCATAGTTAAGATTATCTATAACTTTAATCTAATAAATAAAGGAGAGAGAGAAATGAGCAATTCAGACACTATTGTTACGCATGTAATACTCCGTATAAGTCGTTAATATCCATCAAACTTATACGGAGAAATTTAGAATAGATGGATGTGCCGACTTTGTATAAAAAGTAAAGTGTTCATATACAAAGGAGGAATTATCATGTCAATGATACAAGTTCAAGACTTAACTTTTTCTTATCCAGGTAGCTTTGACAATATTTTTGAAGGTGTAAACTTTCAAATAGATACGGATTGGAAACTTGGATTTATCGGTAGAAATGGACGAGGTAAAACAACATTCTTTCATTTATTATTAGGGAATTATGAGTATAGTGGAAAAATCACTTCTTCAGTAGAATTTAATTATTTCCCTTATCCAGTTTCGGATAAAAACAAGTATACTCATGAAATCTTTGAAGAAATTTGCCCCCAAGCAGAAGATTGGGAATTTCTTCGTGAAATATCCTATCTAAATGTTGATGCCGAGGTCATGTACCGACCATTTAAAACATTATCAAATGGAGAACAAACAAAGGTGTTGCTTGCTGCACTTTTTTTGACTGAGGGTCAATTTCTATTAATTGATGAGCCAACCAACCATCTAGACACTGATGCAAGAAAGATGGTCTCTGATTATCTAAGGAAGAAAAAAGGGTTTATTTTAATTTCACATGACAGAATCTTTTTAGATGGATGTGTTGACCATATCTTATCTATAAATAGGGCAAATATTGAAGTTCAAAGTGGTAACTATTCTTCTTGGAAGTTAAATTTTGATAGGCAGCAGGAACACGAAGAGGCAACAAATCAGCGTCTACAAAAAGACATAGGGAGATTAAAACAATCTTCAAAGCGTTCAGCAGGTTGGTCTAATCAAGTGGAAGCTTCCAAAAATGGGACAACGAATTCGGGTTCTAAGTTGGACAAGGGTTTTGTAGGACATAAAGCGGCAAAGATGATGAAGAGAGCAAAGAACCTTGAATCAAGGCAACAAAAAGCTATTGAGGAAAAGTCAAAACTGCTAAAGAATGTGGAAAAAACTGAGTCATTAAAATTAGAACCATTGGAATTTCAGTCAAATGAATTGATTGTTTTGGCTGATGTGTCTGTTAAGTACGATGACCAAATAGTGAATAAGCCAATTAGCTTTAAAGTCGAACAAGGTGACCGAATTGTACTTGATGGAAAGAATGGAAGCGGAAAAAGTAGTATTCTAAAACTAATGCTAGGAAATCCGATACAGCATACAGGCTCAATGAATTTAGGTTCAGGCCTCATTATTTCCTATGTCCAACAAGATACTTCTCATTTGAAGGGACTGTTATCGGACTTTATTGAAGAGCATGAGATTGATGAAACGTTATTTAAATCCATCCTACGTAAGATGGATTTTGACCGAATTCAATTTGAGAAAGATATAGCTCATTATTCTGGTGGACAAAAGAAAAAGCTGCTTATAGCCAAAAGTTTATCTGAAAAAGCTCATTTATATATTTGGGATGAACCGTTAAATTTTATTGATATTTATTCGCGCATGCAGATTGAAGAGCTTATTCAAAGATTTAGTCCCACAATGGTTATTGTTGAGCATGATCAGGCATTTCAACAAACAGTCGCAACAAAAACTATATCTATATGAAGAACTGTCAGTAAATTAGGTTATGAAACTATATGGTACTTTAGTTGAAAAACGTAGCTAAAATGAACAAACTTTTTTATGAAAACTAAACATAAATCTGTTAGAGAAGAATCCATTTTGATCAATCTTGATATGCTCCCTGTCAAGTAGACAGTGGAAATAATAAAAGTGCTTTAAGCGGCTTGAACCCTATATTCTAATGGGCTCAAGCCGTTTAATCGTTCTTGGTACCGTTCGTTATTGTAAAACCAGATATAATCATCGATGGCTTGTTGAACGCTTCAAATGTCTTATACTTATAAGGAAGGCGTATTTCTTTCCTTATAATCAAATCGATTTTCTCTACAAAAGTTCGAACAGACGGGACACCATTTTTATTTAAAATTATTTCAACAAGGACACAAATACGATAGCAAAGAAATTTTATTAAGGGAAGAAGGGAGCTCCACAAAAGAAATATTATTTACTCTATGTAGAATACACGGCATCCCAAGTTAAGGAAATTCAATATAAAAAACCCAATTTTTCATTATTAAAATGGAGAAATTGGGTTTTCTATTATTGGTATAAGTATTAAAATGTTCCAAGCACTTCTAATAAGAGTGAATCCTTAATCCTCGATTAGATAAAAGCTGTTCTACCTTTTTTCATTTTTCATATTCTGTTTTCATTTATCCTGTCCTAATAGCTTACAAAGCAAAATTTGCTTCGATAACAGCTAAATCTTTAGCGCTAGCACCCCATTATTTTAATTTCATATTTGACAAAATTAAAATTTCTTTTTTGATATGCTATTCACTTTAACATCAGTTTAGTGCCTCGCATCTAAAAGTAATTTTATCTCTTTTATTTGTTCTATGTGTCGTTGTTCATGCAAATATATCTGTTCAATCCATTGATCAAGAGGTAATTCACCCAAAGCAGGATGCTGCACTGATTTTTCCGCCAATATGGATTTATCTTCTATAGTACTAAGAAAAGTCAGCAATTTTTTTCTCGAATCATTTAACAAATCAATTATTTGCTGAACTTCAAATGGTTTTACATCTGGTTCAACAATTTTTGGAGCTTTAATCTTTTTCGTTCTATCCAATATGATAAGATGAACATTTTTACGATCTTTTTGAGTATGATCAACTTCTTTTAATCCCCATGCAATAGCCTTTATAGATGCTTCTTCCACTAAAACTAAGTGATGGCAAACTTGTGCAATACTCCACTTATTCTTATCAGGCTTACCATTAAATTGCGCATCGCTTAATAAAGTAATCTCCTTTACTAGATTATTTCTCGTTTCATACAATTTGTCATTTACTAATTTATTCATGAGATTTCTCCCTTCTCCAAAAAGTGCATACTAAAATTCCTATTCTGTATATATTCTCTTTGATGAAAAGTATTCTCTTAGTTTTCACTATTCTTATCTCTATTATATTATAAGTGTAGTAGCTGTAGACGCAACGATGATAATGAACTTTCAAGTCATATAATTGATTTTGTTAAGAAGAGTTGCAATAATGAAAATGATATGTTCCTATCTAAAGAAATCACAAAAAATTCCCACAACTACTGAGTGTTTTCATCAATGTTATTTTAATCAAAGGCGGTTATATGTATGAATTTAATAAATGAAACGAAATTATTTTTTAAAAAATTTGATCACCTTGATATTCCTGCTTTAATTGATTTGTCTACTTCTATTGGCTGGGACTATGACCGAAATGAAATAACAACAATGATGAATTCTGGAAAAATTTATGGTCACAAAAATGAAGAAGGCAAAATAGTCTCTAGTGCAGCAATTATTGAGTATAGCTCAAAGCTAGCATCCATTGGTATGGTGATCGTTAGACAGGATTATAGGGGGATGGGTCTGGGAAGAAAAGCTACACAAAAATGTCTAGACTCTATGTTATGCAGTAAAACGGCGATGTTAATTGCAACAGAAGAAGGAAAACCTTTGTATGAAAAAATGGGTTTTAAATCGATAGATACTGTTCATAAGTTTCTTTGTGATCACTATGAGCCACTTGTAAAAAACAGCAATCTTCATAGAAATATAAAACCGATAGGTGAGGAAGATATACCGCAATTAATACATTTAGATACTGAAGCATTCGGTGATAACCGAAAAACCTTTCTTATTAATCGACTGAAACAATCAAAAGAAGCAATAGTTGTTAAAAGTCCTGATGGAAAAAATATCGGTTATGGGATGTCTATTTCAGGACCTATACATCTTATATTAGGCCCTATAGTAGCGCTTGATTCTGAAACAGCATCCGTAATCATTGATCAATTAGCGAGAAATCACCACGGAAAATTAAGAATCGATGTTCCTTCAGGACATGAGGTTTTCATGTCTCATTTAAAAAAATGCGGTTTCTTACAAGTAAGCCAACCACCAATAATGATTAAAAATGGAGATCATTTGCCATTACGTAATAACACGTTGTATGGCATAGCCGCACAAGCTTTTGGATAAAGACATAATAAATGCAATCCATTAAACTGTTCACCAAAACCAAGTTTAACCCGATTTATCTAAATCAGAAATAAATCGGGTTTATTTGATGATGTATTATTTAAGCCTTCCTGTATAATTTAAGCTTTCTACTTGTTTTGCATCCGCACTACCAGTAAGAATAGCGCGAACATCTTTTAATGTATCCTTAAGGTTAACTGCTTCACCTTGCTTGCCAGAATAAGCCTTAGCGACAAAAAATGGTTGCGTAAGGTAGGCTTCGAGCCGTTCGCCTCTATGATAAGTTTGTAATTCAGAAGTAGGGATACTGCTCATTCCCTTAACGTTCACTAAGGAACGCAATTCACGATATCTCCGCAAAAGTTTTTTCGCTTGTTGTTGAATGGATAAATGTTGATCTTCGAGATGTAGTCCCTCTAATACCGATGACGTTGAATAAAGGGGATGAATAGCTGGAAACTTGTGCCTCGCAACGAGATCTGCATCAAAATGCCATAAAGTTTCAAGTGGTCCATAAGGAATATCGTCATCGACGACTGTCCCCTTTAAATCGACTAGGAAAGTTGTGACATGATGAATACCATCATTCTCCAATTGTTCTTGAAGATCAAATATATGACCTGTTAAAACATGGTTCCGATCTGCAACAAAAATAATGTCTTTACTTTGTTCTGTATCTGTCACGATTCTATATGTTTCATCAATTGTATAGGAAACAATATCAACAGCTTGAAGTATATCTTTTAATTCAGGATGTTCTCCATCAGGCTTCAATAAGATGGTCAAATAATCTTCTTTTTTGAAATTCCGTAATAATTCACCTAAAAGCACTAATTGTCCCATGCCTGGACGAGCTACTAAACCGACCGTTCCACCTTTTGCTAAAGGAGCAAACAAATCTAAGACTTTAATGTTTGTTTCAATCATTTCAACTGTGTCCCCACGGATTATCAACTCATCTATACTACATTTCGCTAAAGTTGCAAGTGCCACGATGGTTCGAACTTCCGAACGTCCAACCGAAATTTTTCCGGTACATAAATTAGAAACTGTTGCAGGCCGCAATCCAACTGAACGAGCGGCACTTGTAAGGTTAGGAACTCGTCTTCTTAATAAAGATACATTTAGTCTTAAATTGTCCAATCTTTACACCTTTTTCATCTTATTTTATATTTTTCATAAACAAATCTACAGTGTTTACAAAGGTTTGTATATCAGGTTCAAAAATATTATGATCTGATTCATCGAAAACAACTAGTTTCGCTTGCGGCAATTTCTCTATATATTGTTTTCCTGCTTCTAATGATAACACTGCATCTTGTTTTCCACCTCGGATAATAAGAGCGAGGACAGTGAATGGATGATAAATCATCCCAAAAAGAAACATGAGAAGAATCTCTTTCTAACCCAATTAAAGCTTCCCGTTTCATTCTTTGAGAAATTGGCTTTCCTCTCCAAGGTGGCAATGATGAATAAAAATCAGCCCAACCTAGGCGTAGTTGTGTATGAATAGCCGGATAATCACCTATTATTAGCCCTTTAAGTAAGTTCGTATTTTTAATGGCATATCCAATTGTATATGAAACACCTCGTGAATAACCCATTAAAATAAACTCCTTTAGTGCGAGATGTTTGATAACAGTATGAATATCACTGATATGTTCTTCTAATGTATATCCACCTTTAGGTAAACTGCTTTTCCCACGCCCTCTAAGTGTCATAACAACACAATGTCTAGGATCTAGTAATTCTATTAAAGAAATATAATCTTCTGCTGATTCCGAAAGTCCAGGAATAATGACGAGAGGAATTTTATCCTTCATCTTGTCGTTCATTTCTACAAAATGGATATTTGTACCATTATTATCAATCCAGTGATGGTTGATATTCATTTTTATTTCACTCCTTATTATATTTTTTTTTAAAATATTGGTTGTTGGTAACGATACCAAATATAGTGGTTATAAAAATGATTTCAGTTAAGCAATTAACCCACAATCTAACTGGTATATTCTTTTTTGAAGATGATCTTTAATTGAGATCTTATATAAAGTAGAAAGAACCTACACTGATGGAAATTTTTACTTTATCTTAATGCATTGAAAGGTAGAATAGCATGAACACCTTTGGAGAAATTTACAATTTGCGTTATACGCAAATCGACTACCATTGACGCGTATGCATATGCTTCTGTGCGAGATATATGATATAAGGATGACATTAAATCTAACATTTCATTTAAAGCAATCCACACAGCCTGATCAAGACCTCCTGCAGATGTCCACCCCCATGAACCTGGAATCACCTCATTAATCTTTATTTCTAATGTTTGACCAGGTTTTGCTTGATTAATATATACTGGACCAACTAAAGCGTGCCCGAATTCATGAGATTGGCGATTAGGTTTTATCTCAGTAAATTTTTTTCTAGGTTGCCCTAAAGCAGTACGTTTTTCTAAACCCCATGCGGAGTCTAACGTTTGAAAGTTTACAGTATCACCAGAATTAATTGCTAAAGCAGGTTCTAAATCTTTGCTGAAAAAACTATGAAGTGAGTCTGAATTGGGTTTTAAAAAATAAATGTTAGACAATGACTTATCTCCTTTCTATTATGTTTTATCAATTTCAAAACTTTTTTAAAAATTCACGACCTTCCATTACTTCAAAAGGTAATATAAATTACTCTATATGTCAATTATTTTTTAACGTAATATAATTTTCTCTTGAGAGAAAAAGTTAACCTTATTTGGATAGTCGGAGGAATATCTGTTTAAAAGGTAATAAGTTAGGTTTTGTTTTCGTATTCTTCATCTCTTATGAATAAAAATTCCAACTATAAAAAAGCCTCATTTCTCGGTGTTATAAGCGAGAAATAAGGCTTTTATTACTTCATAAAATAACCGTTGCGTTGTTTCAATCTTATCATATTACATAAAAACCTTGGACATACTATTTTATAATCAATTAGGGGGGGGGAGGACAATATTCATGAAGCTGAAAATACTTGTTATATTTATGGGAGTTAGCTTCATGTTCTTGCCATTAAAAACAGAAGCAAATAAAGACGAAGTAAACGAAAAAGATTTTTACGACTCTTATATCACTTTATTAAATCCTTATGTTTATAAGATCATTTCAGAAAAAGTAGGGCCAGATAGATCTTACGATTTATTTAATGTGAAAATATTAGATATAAAAAGAAATATTCCTGGGAGAACTGAAAAAGAAAAGGAAATAAATAAAGGAGTGTTCGATTTTACTGTAAAGGTACAATACAAAACATTTTATGGACCTCATAACCCTCCTTATGGCCTTGAAACACTCACATTAAGAATAACGCCAAGTGGAGTAAAATTAATTAATTTTAAACACCAAGACATATAAAGAAGGGTGGCAAACCCTTCTTTATAAGAGTTAATATGTGTTATAGTGGATTCCAGATTGTTTGCCAAATTGGATAGCATGATAGTCATTTGTAGCATTTTTTACACCAAAGTAAATATCAATCCAGTATGCAGATAAATTATCTTGACAATTCACTTGCCCCATATCTTCAACTAAAAAATCGTCTTTATAGCCAAAGCCAGGTAAGTAAAGCTTTTGGTCAGTATATATTTGTGTTCCGTATGGAAGTTTTGTTCCTGACCTTGGGTTGCCGCATACTTTAGGCTTAACTGCGACAGTTCGATATGGAGTTGGTGTCGTTCCATGATAGGTTTTACTGCCAGGCGGGGCTGTGTATGCTGTTGCATGTTGATTATTGTAGGTCGCTGCTGATGATTCCCCTAATGGTAAACTTAACAATATTGCGATGCCGAAAAGACTGCTTATCAGTTTTTTCAATACAATTCCTTCCTCTCCCATAAATTTTTACATGAAACTGATCGTTCACCTCCTAAATTTTATAACTAATGATGCTCTGTTCTCCCTAAATACTTTCCAGTAGTTGCATGAAAGTGGACTTCCATTTGGTTGTCGTTTTTATCTCCTACAACTGTCAAAAACAGTATGTCTTTATCTTTGATCAGCTTAAAATGATAACCGTTAAAAAGATAGTTGTCTTTTCCCCCTGGTTCTAACGAAAAATCATTGATCGCTTTTTTAACCGCTTCGTCGCTATTAAACTTCATTTCATTTTCACGTATGATGAAATAACTTAAAGAAACCCCATCTAACATTTGGGTGCGCGTAACTTTCTGATTTTCAATCGTAATTCCTATACGCTTATCTTTGTTAGGTAAAACGATAAGCATTTGCCAATTTTCTTTTTTGCCGTTCATGCCACTTTTCTTATCATCATCTACACTATTTATATGCAAGAGCTCAGCTTGTCTATCGATTTCTCGAGCATATTCTAATCCTAGTTGATAAGCTTTTAACAAAGTGATAGATTTATCCGTTTCTTCTGCATCAGTAAACAACTCTATTCTGGAAAAAAACAAAAGGAAAAATCCAATCACTAATATAAAAATCATATGTTTTAATATTTTCCCCAATACAAATCACCCAATGTTTTATCAATTTAATCCTTATACTATTAAATACGATAAATGATTGTAATTATCCTCCTAATTTGTTAATTTTTTAAATTTGTATAAATAGAATCTACTGAAAAAGTAATCTATAGGTTCTTAAACCCCGTTAATTTTTATGGTATTGGAGCAGCTGGAGAAAACGGAAGGAAACTTATATATAAAGAAGCCATTTCTCGCTTATACACCGAGAAATGAGGCTTTAATTCGCTTTTCTATTAATTACTTCTCTGCAAATTCATATGGAAAAAGTATTGCAAAATTTCTTATTATTCGTTATATTCTAGAGGGTATTAGTAATTTTTTGGATGGTAATGATTGGAGGTTTTCAAGCAATGTGTTCTGATATTCACGAACAAAATTTTGTTTTTGATTTAATGAATAAATATGTACCTTACTTTGATGTCGATAAACATGTGCTGCTTGGAGAGATGCCGCTGGCATTTGTTGCAACACATAAGCGTAGAGATGAAAAATATATGATGACAAGAAAAATAAAAGTATGGGAAGTAGAGAATCAACAAGTTATTTTTGCTGCTTGCTCGGAGGAAGAAGTGACAAAATGCCTTGTTCAGCAATTTCTGCAGATAGTAGAGAAGCACTTTAAATCATACATTCCTTCTTACTCAGAACATATGTCGACCATTTTTATCGCGATGATCTTAACAAATCAGCCAGTTCATGAAAATGCAATAAAGGAGGTGAAAAAATATCGAAAGATAAAGTTTATGAAATTCGGTTGCCACGGATGGGCAGAAATTTATGCAACAATTGTCGATTACCAACGTCAACAAGTAATGATCCATCCAAAAGGAAAACAATTTGTACAACCAGTTAAAAAAATTCTTCAAGAAGGGAGAAGATAGAATGAGTTTATTGGCGTTGCTAGCTATTGCAGGCGGGATTTTTATTGTCGCTTATTTTACTTATGGAAAGTTTCTAGATAAGAAATTAGATGTCGACCCTAATCGGCCAACACCAGCTGTGACAATGGCAGATGGTGTAGATTATGTTTCGTCCAAAAAGCCTGTCCTCTTAGGCCATCATTTTGCTACCATTGCAGGTGGGGGGCCGATTGTCGGACCTATTACAGCAGTTGTCTTTGGTTGGATACCAGCAGTGCTATGGATTATCATTGGAAGCATTTTTATTGGCGGTGTCCATGATTATACTTCATTGCAGGCATCCATTCGCCATAAAGCACAATCGATCGGAACGATTATTAAAGAATATATCGGCATCCGGGGGCAAACACTATTTTTGGCCTTTTCGATTGCAACGCTCGCTTTAATTGTCGGAGTATTCACTATTCTTGTTAGAGATACGTTTGTTTCTGTTCCTGAAGCCGCTACAGCTTCAATTTTGTTCATCGGTGCTGCTATCATTTTTGGGTTTCTAGTGAATCAATTTCGGATGAACTTTGTGTTAGCAAGCATACTTGGGGTCATTGCAATGGCTGCTAGTATTTGGATTGGACTTATCTATCCATTACATTTAAGTGGTACTGCATGGGTTATCATTTTGTTAGTGTATGCTTATTTAGCTTCTGTGATGCCAGTATGGGTGCTATTACAGCCTCGTGATTATCTTAACTCATTCCTGCTTTATGGTATGATCGCTGGTGGGGCGCTCGGCATTATATTTGCCAATCCAACGATTCAAATGCCTGGATTTACAGGTTTTTATAATGAAACATTAGGCTACTTGTTTCCTATTCTTTTCATTACAATTGCTTGTGGTGCTATCTCTGGGTTTCATTCCCTTGTATCGTCGGGAACAACAGCCAAACAGTTGGATAATGAGAAAAATGGCAGATTCATCACATTCGGCGGTATGCTGTTAGAAGGCTTTTTGGCTATTATTGCTGTAGGGGCTGTTGCCTATTTATCACAAGCTGAATTTACAGCGAGAATGGCAGATTTAGGCGGACCGATTGGGACATTTTCAGCAGGCATTGGTTATTTTATGTCGCATTTTGGAGTTCCCACAGCTACAGGAACAACTTTTGTAGCACTAACCGCTTCTGCATTTTTAATGACAACATTAGACTCTGCAACAAGGCTTGGAAAATATGCAGTTCAGGAGCTTGCAGAGGATAAATTGCCAATCTTAGCAAATAATCATTTAGCAACACTTGTTATTGTTGTAGGCGCTGGAGCATTGGCGATTTCAGGAACGTGGAGCGCTGTCTGGCCATTGTTTGGCTCGGCGAACCAAATGCTTGGAGCGCTGGCACTGTTGGCCATCAGTGTATGGCTAATTAAAAAAGGGGTAAAAGCTTGGTTTGCAATCATTCCGATGATCTTTATGTTTTTCGTGACAATCGCTGCACTTATCGTTTTAATACAAACAAATTTTACGGCGAAAAATTACTTTTTAACGGTGGCTGCATTCGTTCTGCTTGTTCTCTGCATCGTCCTTGCGATTGAAGCATGGCGATCGTTAACCGCAACGAGTGAAAAGGATTCAAGTATAAAAGTCTAAAAAAATTGAAAGTTCCATAAGTGGGGGGGCTCTTTTCCCCCACTGACAAGAAGTAGAACAAAGGCTAAGATCGAAAGCGTCCTCGAAAAAGAAGGGCACTTTTTTTTCGTGCGATGCTGATTCGAGAAGCTTTCCTTATCCTGTCGGCCCGAACCAATCGAACATTTGCCTTTCAGTCATCCCCCACCTAGCGCTTCTGATACCTCTTATTCTTGAGGTGGAGGGCTGTACCCGCCAGTTAGATGTGGAACAAAAACTACGAAGGAAGGAGGAGTTAAGCAAAGTACAAAACCTATTTTTACGAAAATCATCTAAAACTACTACTTTCGTTAAATGTGCTGAAAAACTTGAACCTCGCTCCTATCAAAACAATAGGGAGTGGGGTTTTCATATTCCCCTGAATATAACTTTCAATATATTGAACCTTCCATCAATTCTGAACAATGGTTATTCTAAAAACATCTTATTATACATAGAATCATTAAAAACATGCTTTATGATAGGGAACAATCTAAAAAAACGGATAGGAACAAATTTGTTTCTTACTAAAAAGAAGAATCAGGAGGGAAGAGTAGTGATTTTACATGATATCGAAATGCTGGATAGGACAAGTATGAGAGAATTACAGTTCAGAAGATTGAAAGAAACGTTGGAAAGGGTCTATCATAAAGTTTCCTTTTATCAACAACAGTTTGCTGAAGCCCAAATTGCGCTTCGTGATATTCAATCCCTTCATGATATTGTGAAATTACCCTTTACAAAAAAAGAAGACTTAAGAGCGAACTATCCATTTGGTCTTTTTGCTGTGGAACGTGAAGAACTTGTTAGAATTCATTGTTCTTCAGGGACGAGTGGGAAGCCAACTGTTGTTGGGTATACACAACAAGATATAGAGATTTGGCAGGAAGTTGTCGCAAGAGCAATAGTAACAGCAGGAGGAAGACAGGGAGGTTGTTTACATAATGCGTATGGATATGGTCTTTTTACTGGAGGATTAGGTCTTCATTATGGCAGCGAAAAATTAGGAATGGCGACAGTGCCAGTTTCAGGCGGCAATACACTTAGACAAATTATGCTTATTGAAGATTTTGAACCAACGGTCATTTGTGGAACACCATCTTATATATTAAATATTGCCGAGACGATGGAAAGTATAGGAAAAGATCCGCGAAAAACATCATTGCAGTATGGGATTTTAGGAGCAGAGCCATGGTCGGAAGAAATGCGAAAGTTAATCGAAAAGAAACTAGCGATTAAAGCTTGTGATGTATATGGATTGAGCGAAGTACTTGGACCTGGTATTGCAATGGAATGCCACGAGGCACAGGATGGACTCCACGTAGCTGACGATCATTTTTTCATCGAAGTCATTGATCCAGTCTCTTTAAAACCGCTTAAAGAAGGAGAGGAAGGCGAATTAATTATTACTAGTTTAACGAAAGAAGCATTCCCGGTGATCAGATATCGCACTGGTGATATAGCGTCTATTACAACTATTCCCTGTAAATGTGGAAGAACGACAACGAGAATGTCTAAAGTCAAAGGCCGAACAGATGATATGGTTATCATCCGTGGAGTGAATATTTTTCCATCTGAAATTGAAAATTATCTTTTACAAGTTGAAGAGATAGCACCGCACTACCAACTATATTTAAAAAAAGAAAACGCCCTTGATATTATAGACTTGCACGTAGAAGTCAATCAAAGTTTCTATCTTAATCGTATAAATAAAAATTTATCTCATTCACTCGTAATGAACTTAGTAGAAAAAATTAAATATTTAATAAGAAATTATTGTTTAGTTGCACCTCATGTTACTGTGCTTGCACCTAGCAGCATTCCAAGGTTTGAAGGGAAGGCGATTAGAGTAGTTGATCACCGTTAATAAAACCGTTGTTTTCAAAACTGCTAGGCAGCCTTTTCGTGCTATCGCCTTAAAAACATCGTTGGTTTTTCCATCACGTGAAGATCTTCTTCAATAGAAAGCATTTTTTCTTCGATCAGTTTTCGAGCATCATTGATCGCTTGGTTATAAATAACCGGCCCAATCTCCTTCATCATAAAGTCGAGTAGGAACCCTGCTGCCAGTTCCCCGATTTCTTCTGATCTTTCTTCGTAAAAGTATGTTTGAATGCGCCCAATCAGCTCCTTTTTATTTTCCTTTGGCAGCTTCAAATGAACCATGTTGTCTTTTCCCCCTTTTAAGAAATGTACACCTTTATTATATCATTCTCCCATGCATCATATATAAAATTCAGTTACTGCCTTATTTACGTTGTAAAATAAGAGAAGAGGCTGGGACATAAGTATATTTTTAAAGCAAAATTAAGAAATTTCACATCAGAAAAGCGCGAGAAATCAACGTTTCTAAAATTGATTTCTCGCGCTTTTTAAGGTTTTAACCAGTTATGTCCCAGCCCCTATCTTAAATGCTTCTATTGATTTTGTGCAGTTATTTTTGTCTATCATCTATTATCACAAATTCTTTTTTAAAAATGCAATAACTTGATCAAACGCATTTTTCACAAGTGGGTCGTTCATATTTTCATCAAAGACGTGCGGTTTATTTGGAATAATGTGCAACGTGTTGTCAATCCCAGCTCTTTCAAGTGCCTCATTCATCATAATCGATTGTTCATATGGAACATCAACATCTTGATCACCGTGCAGCAGCATTGTAGGAGGATAAGCCGCATCGATGTTTTTAATTGGGCAAAACGCATCCAATTGCTCCGCACTTTCCTTAACATCCAAGTCAGTCAAGAAGTCAAGCCATTTCCCTTGCTGTCTTCCATATAAATATAGTGCAAACCGCCTCTCGATTGGGGACTCCGATATCGTTTTCTTTTCGATTAATTGCCGCACGAGAGCTTCCGGTACTGTCTGCATTTTCGCATAATGTGGATTCGGTTTCTTAGACCAGTCTCCTAAAATATCTCCGTAGCCATAAAAAGAAACAATCGCTTTAGGTCTAACATTAAAAGTACCGCTTAGCAAAGCAAGATAGCCTCCTGCTGAACCGCCGATAACGGCTATTCTGTCTGGATCAAAGCCAAAGCTTTCTTTCCCTGTCTCTTTTAACCAGATCAGCATGTCCTGAATGTCTTCGTAGATATCCGATAACTTTGACTCAGGTGCAAGTCGGTAATCGATAGAACAAACATGAAAGCCCGCTTGCTGATATAGTTTGATTTGATCTGGGTTTATGTCGGTCCTTGTACCCCAGATTAAGCCGCCGCCATGAATATAAACAATAAGCGGTGCATTTTTTTCTTCAACAGGATAAAAATCTCCTTTTATTTCACAGTTGTTGATTTCTTTATAAATAAAAGTTGTTTTCATTACTTTCGTTCATCTCCTTATATAACGTCAGCACTAGCACTAAACTTGACGAACTCAAATACTTATTAGCAGGCTTAGAACTTTTTAAACCGATAAAGACCCGTGTGCAAATCTCTTTTACATTTTTATAATATATCAAAAATGCAGAGCTAGTAAAAACTTTTATGTTTTTGTAATGTAAACACTTCCAAATTTATTCGATTGTAATGCTGTATCTCCTATAATCATTTTGAAGAAAAGCATTCGTCAACTTTTTTATCCCGTTTTCAAATCATTATGTACGGTGCTAGAGTAAAAAAATGCAAACTGAGGTGATGTAAAAGTGTTATTTACAATTGTAAAGAAGAATTCTTATCAGGATTCAATTAACTTGATGTTGTTAACAAACGCAATTGCTGCTACAGATGGAATTAATAAAGTTCAAATTATGATGGCAACGCCTGCAAATAAAGATATTTTTAAAGCAGCAGGTTTGTATTCTGAAAAACTTGAAGAAGCAGAATCAAACGATATGGCAATTGTAATAGATACAGATGATGAACAAAAAGTGGATGAAGTATTAGAAAAAGTTGATCAATATTTGAAGGATCAATCGATTAGCAGTAAAAGTCAAGATTTTGAGACTGTTCGTACATGGGATAGAGCGAAAAAAACTTTACCGAATGCTACCCTCGCATTAATTTCTGTACCTGGCCAGTATGCTGCTGAAGAAGCCGAAAAAGCGTTGGACATGGGTCTTCATACATTTCTTTTCAGTGACAATGTACCAATTGAAGATGAAGTGAAATTAAAGAAAAAAGCTCATGAAAAAGGCCTACTCGTGATGGGTCCTGACTGTGGTACAGGTATTTTAGATGGCATTCCAATGGCATTTGCAAACGTCGTAAATAAAGGACGCATTGGTATCGTTGGCGCTTCTGGGACAGGCATCCAAGAAGTATCTACTATTATTGATCGTCTTGGTGAAGGTGTAAGCCATGCGATCGGTACAGGCGGACGCGACCTTAAAGAACCTGTTGGCGCAATCACAATGATGGATGGCATTAAAGCATTAGAGAAGCATAAACAAACAGAGATTATCGTTATTATTTCTAAGCCGCCAGCAAAAGAAGTGCGCAATCAAGTTGTCGAGTTGCTTCATAGCTTATCTAAGCCGGTCGTTACTATTTTCCTAGGAGAAAAACCTACTCAACATGAAGGCAATGTTTATCAAGCTTACACATTAGAAGAAACAGCTCTGATTGCGGTTGATTTAGCGAAAGGAAGAGAAATAAAAGAAGACTACAATCATGGCGCTTACGAAGTTGACAATATTCATCTAAAACAAGAACAAACAGCGATTAAAGGCCTATTCTCTGGTGGTACATTGGCATCCGAAGCTGCAGTATTAATTTCTGATGCACTAGGACTTGGCACAGAAATTACAAATGAAGATGGTTATGTATTGAAAAAAGACGGCCATGAAGTAGTTGACCTTGGTGATGATAAATATACACAAGGTAAACCGCACCCAATGATTGATCCAGAAACAAGAGCAGCATTTATTGAAAAAGCTGCCCACGACGAACAAACAGCAGTCATCGTTCTTGACTTCGTCCTCGGCTATGGATCGCATGAAGATATGGCAAGCGCATTACTGCCATCAATTGAAAAAGCAGTAGCTTATGCAAAAGGCCAAGGCCGCACTCTATACGTTGTAGCTTCTGTCTGTGGAACAGAAAACGATCCGCAAGACTACCAAGATCATAAGAAAAAGCTTGCAGAGGCTGGAATTATTGTTAAGGATAGCAACAACCAAGCTGTTCGTACTGCACTTCAGATTGTTGGACTGCAAGTAAATGACGTGAAAAAAGCCCGCATAGATGTACAGACTCCTACTACAACTTTCGATTTAACTGTATCGAAAGAGATGGATGCTTTAGTAAATAACGAACCTGCGATTATAAATGTTGGATTGAAGAGCTTTACAGACGCTATTACTGCGTATGGCGGCCGTGTCGTTCATTTAGACTGGAGACCAGTCGCTGGCGGAAATGAAAAAATGAGAAAGATTTTAAGCTTACTAAAATAATTTAATTTTGGAAATTAAATATAATTATTTAGGAGGATACAAATGAAATACAACTCTATTGACGAAGCAAATAAGGCGGTAATTGACAACATATCTGGAGCAGCCCCGTTTCTTGTCGACGTTGTACCTGCTAAAGAAAAAATCAAAGAATTAAATGAAGGTAAGGTACTGCTTCATGCTGGTCCTCCAATTAAATGGGAGGAAATGACTGGTCCGATGCAAGGCTCTTGTATTGGAGCTGCTTTATTTGAAGGTTGGACAAACAATGAGGAAGACGCACGCAATATGCTTGCTAACGGCGAAGTAACATTTATTCCTTGTCATCATGTAGATGCAGTAGGACCCATGGGCGGCATCACTTCTGCTAATATGCCTGTCTTTGTAGTAGAAAATCGCAGTGAAGGAAATGAAGCATACTGCATCATGAATGAAGGTATTGGAAAAGTGCTTCGTTTTGGCGCATATTCGGAAGAAGTAATCAATCGTCTAAAATGGATGCAAAATGTATTAGGGCCAACGATTGCATCTGCATTGAAACTAACGGAAGATGGTTTAAATCTGAACGTAATGATTGCGAAAGCAGTAACAATGGGTGATGAGTTTCATCAGCGCAATATTGCCGCGTCCCTCATTTTCCTAAAAGAGATTAGCCCATATATCGCACAATTAGACATTAGCGAAAAAGATCGCAAAGATGTTATCCAATTTTTAGCTGACACCGATCAGTTCTTCTTAAACATCGCAATGGCGACAGGAAAAGCAGTACTTGATGGCGCTAGAAAGAAAATTGAAGCTGGTACTGTCGTAACTGCAATGTGCCGCAATGGGAAAGACTTCGGTATTCGTATTAGTGGCATGGGCGATCAATGGTTTACTGCACCAGTAAATACACCACAAGGACTATTTTTTACTGGCTATTCCCAAGACGATGCGAACCCTGATATTGGAGATAGTGCAATCGTTGAAGCATATGGTTTTGGCGGAATGGCAATGATTGCTGCACCAGGAGTTACTCGTTTCGTTGGTGCAGGTGGTTTCCAAGATGCACTTGCTACAAGCAACGAAATGATGGAAATTTGTCTTGATCAAAATAGCAACTTTACAATTCCAACTTGGGATTTCCAAGGGGCATGCCTTGGCATTGATGCACGCAAAGTAGTTGAAACAGGAATTGAACCTGTTATCAATACTGGTATTGCTCATAAAAAGCCTGGTTTAGGACAGGTTGGTGCTGGTACTGTTCGAGCTCCAAAAGAATGTTTTGAAAAAGCACTTGAAGCGTATGCTGAAAAATTAGGCTTGATCTAAATGTTAAATCAATCCACTTTTGTAGTAGAGGAATATCATCAACATATTCCTCTACTACTTAAGAAATACAAGTCCGGATACGTTCATAGCAAATTTAGCAATGGCATGAACATTCGTATGGGAGATTGTTTGCTTTTTATCGGAACGACGAAAAATGGACATCTCCCATTTGGTATTCATATGCAAAAACAAACGGTTCAACAGCTTATAGGATCAATGAAAGAGTGTTCTTCTGTTACTTGGAATGACGCATCAGCACAATTGTCCTTTGAGGATCATCTCATAGTTAGTTTTAATAACGCCATCCCATATAAAAACTATGTAAAAAAATTAATAGGAAGCAAAGGAACGCTTCTTCCATATTTAGCGGAATTTGCAGCTGTTTTAAGTAATCATGCAGAATCAACAGGTTTAGACTTAAATATGAAACAATTTCTGGATGTGGAAGATAAATCAAACGTAGATGTTTCATTTCAAGTAGACAATGAAACAGGCAAACAAGTTTGTGCTTTAATGAATGCTGTTTTTTCTAGCGATCGTCAAGAAATAGAAAAAGTAGTACGTTATTTTTTAGGCAGAGGTAAAGGATTAACGCCATCAGGGGATGACCACATTGTTGGTTTATTAGCAATCCATACTATTACTGAGGCATTTCATCCTATTTTTTTACAAACAGTAAAGGATTTAATTGAGCAAGAGTCATTGACAACAGATATAAGCAAAGAATATCTAACCTATGCATTGAAAGGCGAATTTAGTTCATCAGTAGCAAACGTTATGAATGACTTGACTGTAACTAATAGACAGATAAATTTGAAAAAGCACTTGTTATCGTTAATGTCAATGGGTCACAGCTCTGGCGTGGATACCGCATTTGGCATGTTAATCGGAATAGCAGCAATAAGGAGGAATAACTGATGGCAGAAAAAGTTGTAATCGCACTAGGTGGGAACGCTATTTTACAACCAAAACAAGAAGCAACTTATGAAAATCAATTGGATAATGTACGGAAAAGCAGTGAAATCATTGCCAGAATTGTAAAAAATGGCTATCAGGTCATTGTAACACATGGAAATGGCCCGCAAGTTGGGAATATTTTACGCCAAAATGAAGAGGCTAAAGATGTCGTACCGCCGTTTCCATTAGATGTATGCAGTGCAGAATCTCAAGGTTTTATCGGCTACATGATGGATCAAACGTTAAAAAATGAACTACAAAAGCTAGGATTAAAAAATGCTGTTGTTAGTATGTTGACACAAACTGAAGTCGATAAAAATGATCCTGCTTTTCAAGATCCTTCAAAACCAATTGGTGTATTTTATTCAGAAGCAGAAGCAAAGAAATTAGCAAAGGAAAAGAACTGGGTAGTGAAAGAAGACGCAGGCCGCGGTTGGAGACGCGTCGTTGCCTCACCTTTGCCAAAATCCATTCTTGGCTCTGACATCATCAAACAATTAACAGATACAAATGCGATTGTCATTGCAGCCGGCGGCGGCGGTATACCTGTTGTAAAAAATAATGACGGTACTTGCAAGGGCATTGAAGCAGTAATTGATAAAGATAGAAGTGGACTAAAACTAGCAGAAGAAGTGAAGGCTGATGTGTTCATGATTTTGACAGACGTGCAAAACGTGTATATTAACTACGGTAAGCCAGATCAAAAATCATTAACGCATGTTTCTTTAGAAGAAGCAAAACAATATGTAAAAGAAGGGCAATTTTCTGCAGGAAGCATGGGACCGAAAATGGAAGCTGCAATTAATTTTGCCGAACAAGGCGGTAAAGCAATCATTTGCTCGCTAGATCAGGCCGATCTTGCAATGGAAGGAAAAGCAGGTACGCACATTACGAAATAATAACATTCAACATCATTTATATGGTATCTGTTTCACTGCTTTGTTTTTTCTTAAAGCTGTAACAGATGCCATTTTTATCTTATGTTAAGAATGTATAAACTCTATTATACTATTAATAGGAGCCTTTTTATCAGCTGTTGTCGACATTTATACTGACATTGGTACTTACTTACAGAGGAGAGATGACATGAGGAAATCACGCTCCTTTAAGAAAGAACTTATTTATTCTTTTTTAACAATTACGTTATTTTCAATTCTATGTCTTGGCGTTTTTCAAATCTTTCAAATATCCTCTTTAATTAAAGAAAATCAAAAAAGCCAAACACAAACGACAAAATTTCTTGAAGATTATATTATTAACTACGTTCAAGATCACCAAAAAGCGATTCAGACACAAGCATTAAATGTGAAGCAGCTCTTTGCAAATAGAGACATCGCAGGAATTCAACAGCAGCTAAAGGATATAAAAAATAACTATCCTGGTTTTGTCAATTTATATGTAGGGAATAAAGAGGGGCAATCGATCGTTTTTTATCCAGAAGTGTATACTGATGGAGCGAAAAGGGAAAATCTTGATTTTAGTGATCGTCCTTACTATAAAGAGTTAGTAGAAAAGAAGGATACAGTCATCTCTTCAGTGTTCCACGGGAGAGGCGGCACAGATATACTGCTCGTAACGATTGTTTCTCCAATATTAAACGATAATGGAGATATGGAAGGTTATGTACTAGGTGCTTTAGATTTAAACTCATTAGATGAGCATATTAAAAACCGAAGCTTCGGAGAAGAGGGCTATGCGGTTGTTTTAGACCAAGAAAATAATGTGATCGTTCATCCAGATATCGACACAAGAGTAGAGATGGTTAACCTTTCTGACTCGGAAATTGCTCGATACATTAAAGAGCAGCAAAATGAAAAGCGCGGTCATTATTTTACGGTAGAAAATGAACATGAGAAAGAATATATTACGTACGAAAAAATTGACTTTCTTGACTGGACAGTTTGGGTTGGCAAACCGACGGCAGCGATTACGAACACGTATAAAAAGGCCATTATGACGATTTTAGTATTTCTTCTTATCACTGCAATTGTCATGATTGGTATGAGCCTCATTTTAACAAACCGCTTGGAAAAAACAATTAGCAACTTACTCAAATATATTAAAGATTATACAAAAGGTTTGAAAAAGAAAGATACGATTACAAAAAAAATACATGGTCCAAAGGAAATGGAAGAGTTATTCTATTATTTTAATCATATGATTCATGAAGTGGAAAGGAACCGGCAGGAACTAATCGAGTTAAATACTGCTCTTGAGGGAAGAGTGCAGGAGAGAACTGCTCGTTTAGAGAACAAAAATTTAGAGCTGAAGGCTGTCAATAAATTGATTACTTCTGTTTCATCTGACAAAGATATCGCTCACTTTATTCAGCACTGCTTGAAAAAAATCGAACCATATGCATTTTATTCGATCCATGTACTCTTTCATCATGTAGCTGTTACAAGCACGACGATTCATACGAATCAAAACTTGCAAGAATACCTTAGCAACAATATGTTAGGTGAACAACAACATATCGAACCGATACATGTCGAAAAAAACCATAAAGGATTTCTAGTCGTTGATCTTCAAAACGAACAGTCGATAACAGAAAGCGACCGCGATTTTTTACAAACGTTTGCCAGCTCTTTGGCAGTGGTGCTGCAAAACAAGTTCCTTTTTGAGCAAATTCGAAACAAACATGCTGAATTAGAAGCAGTTGTAGAAAGTTTGTCTGAAGGATTAATGATGTTAAATGACCGTAATGAAGTGGAATATGTCAATGAATACTTCCTTAATGTTGTAACAAACGATATAGTAGAAGATCAGCCTTTAGTTGTTCTAGAAGATGTATACGAACGATTCCTTACGTTGTTTAATGTGTCGAATGAATGCTTGTCTGCTTTTTTCACTAATAATCAAAACGAGCTCAAACTTGAATATAAGCAAACATCAGGAAAACCAAAGTTTTATTTGCTGCATAAATTTTCTGTCATGTTAGATGAAGAAAGAATTGGTGAAGGATTATTATTGCGTGATATTACAAAAGAAGAAGAAATTGATACATTAAAAAATAATCTGATTTCACTTACTTCACATGAATTTAAAACACCGATCACGAATATCAAAGGCAGTGTAGAAACATTGCTGCGTTCTGAAGTGAAATGGGAGCCAGAATTCCAACAGGAACTTTTGGAAGGGGTGCACGAAGACATTGAAAGAATTCAGCATTTAGTAAATGACTGGATGGATATTTCAAAAATAGAATCAGGAACAATGTATGTAGAACGGAATATGGTACGCCC
Source organism: Bacillus chungangensis (assembly GCF_030812995.1). Taxonomy (GTDB): domain Bacteria; phylum Bacillota; class Bacilli; order Bacillales; family Bacillaceae_C; genus Bacillus_CF; species Bacillus_CF chungangensis. The sequence goes on from NZ_JAUSTT010000006.1 coordinate 23,271, forward strand.
TGACCATATAATTGAAGAAACAATTGAACAAGTCCCTAAAGATTTACGAAAAAATGCGATCTTTCAATTTCATCATCACTTAGATGAATCTACTCTTTTTTATGCGGATAAAAGGCGCGTTCAGCAAGTACTAATGAACTTATTTACGAATGCACTTCGCTATAATGATTCGAATTTAAAGGAAATTGATATTACACTGGATAAAGAAAAGGATCACATTATTATTTCTGTTTCTGATAATGGCATCGGGATATCCAAGGATCATATTACGAGAATATTTAATCGCTTCTATCAGGTAGACGTAACAGCAACAAGAAGAACAGGTGGAACTGGTTTAGGTCTTGCAATATGCAAAGGGATCATGGATGCTCATGAAGGAAAAATAGAAGTGAATAGTGAACCAGGAAAAGGAAGTACCTTTATATTGTCTTTTCCGTTAAGAAAGGAAGTGCAGCATGAGAAATCAAAAGATTTGTATTGTAGATGATGAACCGAAAATTTTAAGATTTATTGCAGCTAATTTAAAATCAATTGGGTATGAGGTAAATACGGTAAGTTCTGGGGAAGAGCTATTTGAAAAGTTCGATCTTATTTCGCCTGATTTAATTTTATTAGATATTATGATGCCTGGCCACGATGGATTTTACGTATTAGAAGAGCTGCGTAAATTCAGCAATGTGCCAGTTATTATGCTTACCGCTAGAAGCAATCCCCAAGACAAAGTGCAAGGATTGAATGTAGGAGCAGATGATTATTTAACAAAACCTTTTTCCTTAGATGAATTATTCGCTAGGGTGAATGCAGTATTAAGAAGAACACAACCAAGCCTAGCAAATCAACAAATGACACAATCGCCAATTATTAAAACTGGCAAATTAGCAATAGATATTGGCAGCAAGAGATGTTGGATCAATAATGAAGAATTTAAGCTTACGTTTACAGAGTATTCCATTCTGGAATTACTAGCGCTTAATTTAGATAAAGTTGTACAGCACGAAACAATTTTATCTGAAGTATGGGGGCCGCAATATCGAGATGATGTTGAATATTTACGAGTTGGAATTGCGAGAATACGAAGGAAAATAAATGAGCTTTTACAAAACAAAGAGGAATATATTATTACGTATCCCGGCCTTGGATACATGCTGCGCAGCATCAGTCATTCTTAAATGTATGAACTCTTAAATATATTGAAGATAGAAGAATGTAAATCGAAAAACCGATTGTATGGTTTTTCGATTTTTTTACGTCCATTCTAAAGATGAGTTCGGGTCTACAGAATAAACCTCTATGAAAAAGAAAACCCTTTTTCAAGGTTTATTCTGTAGACCCGAATCAATTAAATGTCAAGAGAAGAAGTGAGAAATGTGAAAAGCAACATTCGCTTAGAATATCGTGACAAAAAAACGCACCGTCATTTTTAATGGCTTCCTGTATATAGGTCTAGTAATTTTAAGTGTTTTAATGTTTTTGTAATGTAAACGTTTTTAATTTTATTCGAATGCAATGAGGTTTATCGTATATTTCTATTGAGATAGTTCATTATAAGAAATGGACATCATGAATCTTAATAGGAGGAACTAAATATGGAAGAACCTATTGAAAAAGGAACACCAAATGAACGAATTCCTTATTGGGTTAAAGTCGTCTCTGTTTTCTTTTTAGGCTGGCTTGTAATTTACGCCGCTCGAACAGTCCTTAATCCGTTAATGGGAGATATTCAAGCTGAGTTCTCATTGACCAAAGCTCAACTAGGACTCATTAGTAGTTTGTTCTTTTTTGCTTATGCAGCAACACAAATTCCTTCAGGGATCATAGGAGACAAAATTGGCAGAAAGCGTGTCCTCGTTCCCGGTTTTATCGTTTTTGGCCTTTTTGCTGCACTTACTGGTACAATGCACACATACGTTTATTTTATTAGTGCATGGATTATTGTTGGGGCCGCACAAGGAACATACTATGGTCCACAATATGCGTTGTCATCTGAGGCGATACCGCCGCACCGTATTACATTAGGTAGTGCAATTATCAACAGTGGGATGGCGTTTGGTACTTCGATCGGATATTATATTTCAAGTTATGTTGTATTAGAGTGGGGAGCAAGTTGGAGAGTGCCATTTTATATTATTGCAGTTCCAATTATCCTAGTTGGTCTGCTTATGGCATGGGTTATAAAAGATAAACCAAAAAATGTACAAGCAAAAGTGAAAGAACAAGATACAGACGTTCCAACTGAACCGTTTAAGTTCTCATCCTTATTTAAAAACCGCAATTTATTAATGGCGTACATTACAATTTTCTGTTCAATCTATGGCTTCTTTATGATATTAACTTGGCTGCCATACTATTTAGAATCAGAACGTGGCTTAACTGGTGGAAGCATCGCTTTTGTATCATCACTTGTACCGTGGGCAGCTATTCCAGGTTCTCTGTTTTTCAGTTGGGTATCTGACAAAATAGGTAGACGGAAACCAGTTGTTTTGTTCTTGCTGCCAGTTGCATTTGTTACAACCGCTTCTATCGTATATTTTGAAAATATGACCATTCTCTATATATCACTAATCGTTTATGGTATTTGCGGTAAAATTAGTTTAAACCCGATATTGGTTGCTTTAGTAGCAAATAATGCACCTAAACAAGCATTAAGTACAGCATTTAGTGTGTATAACTTTATAGGAATGAGCTCTTCTATCTTAGCACCATATGTGACAGGCTATCTTTCTGATGTCACTGGTAAAATGGCATCTGGATTCTATCTTGCATCAGCACTTCTCGTTGTAGGATTTATCGCCATGCTATTTGTAAAAGAAGAAAAACAACCAACAACTGCTGCAGCGTAAAAGTTGCTATTATAGACAGATCAACAATGATCTAAATGCTTGTAAATACTAAAGGGACACATCTTTGTGAAGTAGATTACAATCTTACGTATTGAGGATGTGTCCTAAACAAATCTTTCTTATTGTAGTTGTTAAACGCTCTTCAATGCATTGGCAGCCACTTCGTATATTTCTTCCTTATATAATGTCCTACTTCAACGAACTGCTTCTTTATTCATTTTCTCTATCACTTCCTGCAAATTTTCAGGTTTTAAAAACTCAATCGGTGATACCCCTTTTTCAAAGGTAATGGAATCAGCTTCAATAAGCAGTACATAACGCTCATTAACTTTTGCTAAATGAATAGACTCGCCAAAATCTGCCAGCAATCCTTTCACAGACGTTTCCCCAAGCGACATTTTTAATTCTGCTTCAGGAGTATGCTCTACTATATGTGCAGCTGCTTCCATCACTTCTGTTGTTGTTAAGCGCTCTTGAATATCCCGCTTTGGACTTGTTTCCCATATCTCCATTTCTTGTTCAAACTGCTGCAGCTCTTCACTATTATCTTTTAAAACTTCTTGAAAATGCTCTTCTACCATCGTTTTCACTTGTGATCGCATGATTTCAGGCATTGATTCTCCGTATTCGACAAACTTCAAGAAGTCTTCAAAATAGCGAGCATGTGAAGCTTGATGTATTTTTACATCCTGTTCCTCTATCATTCCTTCTTCCGGCATGTAAGGATACTGAATTGATTTCATATTTTTTGTTGTAATCGCCATTTCTACTTTTCGAATAAGGGATGATTCATCAGCAATCGAAGCAACTTTCGGCTCAAAATCACATTTCATGATAAAAACAAAGGAATCATCGAAGTACTTTTTTGGCGTTGCAGATGCAACTAAAAAAGCACCGCCCCTAACCGCACTCGTATCGAGGTAAGCGCGAATGAATGCTTCACTTAATGCTTTAAATGCTTCTTTTGTTTCTGCAAATCTTAGTTGATGGAACATATTATAATTTGGATTTGATGACAGATCGTGGCCAGGTTCAACGATGAAGCGGCCGATTTTTGTCGGCGCCGCTTCGGACTTAGGGTGGCGTTCTACTTTTCTTTTTACTATTTTTGTAAGCTCTCCATCTAAAAAGTCTTTTAAAGCGTTATTTTCATATTCATCTGTATCTAATGTTTGAAAATGCTTAAAATGCTTGTTTGCTTGTTCGTCTTTTCCATCTACTTGTATGACATAAAAAGATAAAAAACGGATTTGAAAATCCACATAAATCACCTTGTTTCATTATTTTTCAGCTTCTTCAGTATAGAAAATCGTCCTTTCTCCGTCAATACTGTATATTTTTTGGGGAATCGATTTATCAGGAATACTTATATTACCGATCTCGTCCCTAGCAGCCGACTCTACCCTTTAATAGAAAATAAATATATAATTATGAACTTTTGATTACGTACATTTTCAATCGTTAATGTAATCGTAATGTGTCGTTTATAAGATGTTTAATTTGCTTAACTATAATTTAATAACATTTACAAAGAAAAAAACACGTAAACATAAGAGAGGAAGCTGTAGGTATACCATTTTGTCATACTTTTGGATACGTGCAAGACAAATTCTCGGTAACGTGGAGAAGATTGTAAGTAGAATAGAGTAAACACAACTTCTAATTAGAATAATATTGCCACGATCATGTATTTGACAATTGATATAAATATATGTAAGGGCAGCAATAGTTGCAGACTTCTTGCCATAATGGATAGAGATTGCCGTGATAGTAAAGAACCAAAAAAACAGTAAATCTCAACCATAGGAAAGGCAGCCTATATAAAATACTACCCCAATTACCATAAGGAGCTCTAATTGATTACATACATACAACGGAGGTCATGAAGAGATTCGATGAGACACATACAGTGATAAAGGGAATTGGGGTAAAGGTACTTACCTACTGTAAAAGAGTTCCTAAAAATCAACACTGGATAAGATAAATAATATCGTTAAGAATTAATTTAAATAGAAAATTTGTTAAAGCATTAGATAAACAATAATAATGTTATGTAAACTAATAATATAGTAGATGATCTCAAGCTAGAAACACAACATTCTCAAAAAAGAAGGACACATGTTCTAAACAGAAGACGAAAACGAATCATGACATAACAGAGATGAAGAGATGAAGAAAGCCAAGAATGGGGAGAAATGTTTTGAGGATTTTCGAATGTTTTGTTATCATATTGAATTTTTTTACTTTAGGCCGGGTTCTGCTTTTTGGTAGAGGCTTAACCCGCATTAACCTTATTTTACTGGGAGCTTCTAGTGTCGCAACTGCGCTTCATTTGCTGCTGGAAGGCTACCGATGGCAAATGATGCCGGCATATACTGTGCTGCTTTTGGTGATATTGTTAATCTTTGTTTTTCCAAATAAATATACAGTTTCAACTTCCGTGGCAGCTCGGATATTCAAAATAGGTTTTATTAGTTTGTATTTAGCCTTTTCCGTTGCACTGCCGCTGATTGTGCCTATTTTTACATTTGACAAACCTACCGGACGCTATGAAATAGGAACAAAAACATATCATTTTATAGATGAAAAACGTCCTGAAGCATATATAGATAATCCTGAGGCTCATCGAGAATTGATGGTGCAGCTTTGGTATCCAGCAGAAACTGGAAGTAAAGAACCTACTGCTCCTTACATCACTCATTCGAAAGAATTAGCTTCCGGTTTAGCGTTGACAAGGCCTTTTCCAGCATTCCTTTTCGAGCATTTGGGATTGGTAAAAACTCATTCTCATCAGGGAGCACTGCTGTCTAGGGAACAAACAGCTTGGCCGCTGTTAATTTTTTCACATGGCATGGATCAATTCCGCGGCCAAAATACCTTTCAAATGGAAGAGCTAGCAAGTCACGGTTATATTGTAGCTGCTATTGATCATACTTATGACGCTGCCGCTACTGTATTTCCAGATGGACGAACCGCGCTTTCTCGCTCTCAGTTAGATGAAGGACTTTCTGTCTTGGACAAACATATACCATTATGGGTGAAGGACGTGAAATTTGTCCTAGATAAGATGGAAAAATTCAACGCTGGGGATTCGGAAGATCATTTTCGCGATGCTATTAATATGAAGCGGATTGGCATGATCGGCCATTCATATGGAGGAGCAACAGCCATGCAAATATTAATGGAGGATGAGCGTGTGAAGGCGGGCATTAATATGGACGGCGGTCTCTATGGAAAACCTGCTCCAAAGGAAGGAATCAGCAAGCCATTTATGATCATGAATGCAGATGATGCTGATCAATATCTTCAAGCTGCAAAAGAACAATCAGACGTCTCTATGGATATTTTCAAGAAGGTATGGAACGAATTAGAGCGCCGTACAACGCTTGCAATGACGGATGGCGGCTATTCTTTAACGATTCCTCATACGAATCATATGAGTTATACCGATTTTCCTCTGTATTCGCCGCTAATGAAAGAAAAAGGCGAAAACGTTAGACTAACTCATCGACGTATTAATGATGTCTCTCTAACGTTTTTCAATAACTATGTCAAAGGGGATCATTCTATTTCAATGGAAGAAATGTCAAAACGCTATCCTGAAATAAATTTAATAAAGCACTGAACGTAGAGGAGGGGTATCCATGCGCCTATTTGAAATCATGATTACTGTGTTGAGCATCGGCATGTTATGGCATGTCATTTGGTACCGGAAACGCCTGACTCGTTGGCTTGGAATGCTACTACCATTACTATTGATCGGAGGAAGCATCTGCCATTTCATCGTTGAAGGGGGACGATGGCAAATGGTATTTGTCTACTTTTCAATCGGAATTGTATTGCTTGTCTATCTTATTCGTGAGCTCCGCCCTGTCTCCGAACAAAAAAATAGTAAGCTTGCAGCATTTTTGTTAAGTTTCATTGCTTTACCGTATAGTGTGATTGCAGCAGGCTTGCCTTGCTTACTTCCTGTATTTTCATTGGAAAAACCGACTGGTCCCTATAAGGTAGGAACTGTAAACTACAGCTGGCTCGATGAGAATAGGGAGATTGAACAAGGAGAACCGAGGCGAATCAATGTCCAAATTTGGTATCCGGCCGAACTCGATTCCACTTCCCAGAAAGCCCCTTACATTAGCCATTTGACAGTTTTATCGGAAGCGCTGGAGAAGCAGTTTGATACACCAAAATGGTTGTTCCGTTATTTTGATTTAGTGGAAACGAATACTTACTCGGAACCAGTTTTTGCAAATGATATCGGGAAAATCCCGCTTGTTTTCTTTTCACACGGTAATATGACAGGCGCAGGTTTTACCAATTCATTTCAGACGATTGAATTGGCAAGCCATGGTTATGTTGTTGCTGCCGTAGAGCATCCTCAAACGGCTCTTACAGCTGCTTATCCAGACGGTAGTTTCGTCCCGTTCGTTGACTTCTTTTCAAAGCTGCCAATGGAATATGATGCTCAGAACGTTGTATCCAGCCGAGTGATTGAAGAACAGACTCAGGATCTCGAATTTGCATTGGAACAAATGAAAAAACTAGATGAAGCAAAATCCAACAGTCTCTTCGCAAATAAAATCGATTTTTTGAATGTCGGGCTATTCGGTCATTCCTTCGGAGGAGCCACTATTGTTAACACCTTGTACAAAAATCAATTATTTAAAGCAGGGATTAACATGGATGGGTATATTTACGGAAGCGATCGGACTGAAAGCATTAAGCAGCCCGTATTGCTTATGAATAGCGATCATTCTATCGACAATGATGATTTATCAAATAAAATGGTGATGGAGGAACAAAAACGTCGAAAGCGAGCTTTCCAAGAAAAAGCCTATATACTCGATATCAAAAAGGCCGGTCACTTAAACTTTACTGATTTTCCTCTGTATTCTCCGTTGATTGCTTGGATAAGTCCTGATGTGAAACAAAATCATCAGATTGTGAATGAAGCAACAATATGCTTTTTCGATCAAAATTTGAAAGAAAGCTCGGATTGTTCTCTTGAATCACTTATTAGTATGTATCCAAAAATCAATTTCAGGAAAGGGGATGAATAAAATATGAATTTTTCCCCATATCTATCTGACGAATGATAATTCCTAGCACAAGAGTTAGACGAATCGAAGCGACAGGTTGGGATAACAACAAGTATTGAGCCGACAGGATAAAGAAAGCTCGGACAGTAATACATCGTCCTTGAAAAAGGTGATATTTCTTTTTCGAGGACGTTGCGTTCTTAGTTTGAGATCCTCAAAGTACAGGGATGATAAAAGAAAAGCCTCATTAATGGAAGTTTCACTGATTGAACTGAACTTTTAAGACCCTACTCTATTTTTTAAAAATGTGATGTTTTTGAGACAACCTTAAGAAAGTTTAACTTTATACAGAGTGGCAGGCATGATAACCTTTTAGGCGTAGCAATTTATCTTTTCTTTGGCGTCTAGTATTTCCATCATACGAACGAATCATATAATTGCATATCTCTCGGCTTTCGTATGAACAGCTGCCATAAAAATGATCTGGAGGGATCGAAATAATATGGATTCACGAATAAAAGAACTTGTTGATTTAACAAAAGAAAAGTTTGGTCTAGATGCTTACTTCCTCCATACTTGGAACATCTATTCAGATAAGAATGTGATGAATGAAACAGATTATACATTAGTGATGGAATGGTTTCCTCGCTGCATAAAAGAACAAACAGAAGATGAGCTTAATCCACCAGGAACGGCTCTTATAGAATTAGATCTAAAAAGCAGCCGTTTGAAAAGTATTATTTTTGTAGAGGGAAAAACATTTGCTAATACAATCACATTTAACAGCCCTGATTCAGAGAAAGCCATCCGTTGGATAGAACGAGAAACAGGTTTTACGTATCTTGAGCATTTCCAAATAAAGAATAAAGAAACAGAAAAAATCATGTTTGAAGCATGTATAAACGGCATCCCGCTCTCACCATCAGGTCTAATGGAACTTCGGCTTGATGATCAGGGAAGATTAACCTTTTTTTCGAATTATGGGCATTTTCTCTCACAGAAAACATTGAATAAAGTGAAAAACACACTTACATTAGATAATGAGTATGTAAAACAAATCGCATATGAGCAATGTAAGCTGTTGGATTTTCCTTCTAGCAAGGAAGAAAAGTGGCTTCCTATCTATGCGCTAGAGGAGATATATGTCGCTCATAATAAAAAAACGCTGCCTTTTGACATTATAGGAGATAGACATTCTTACATTAATATAGATATGGTAATGGAATGGGATGATCCGCTACAAGAAACATTTAAACGATATCCAATAAAATTTGAAGATAATTCCGTTACAGTAGATCAAGCATTTTCTTTTGCGCCTCATCCAGATACGTTTCCATTAACAAAGCATGAGCAGGAAAAAGCGACCAAAGTAGTGTTAGATTTTTTAAGAATGGAATTTCCTCAAGATACTGGTAAATGGGTGTTAAATTTCTTGCATCGTAGGGACGGATACATCATTGCCGGCTTGAAACAAGTCCAAGATAGAAGAGTATTTCAAAAAAAATTGAAAGTATTTATTGATGCTACTAGCTTTCAAGCTATCAATTATATGGATAGCAATTGGTTTCTAGAAATGTACAAAGATTATCTTTCACCTGCCGCTAAAAAAATCAACAAAAAGGAAGCATTTGAAAAAATAAAAACGACAATCGAACTAACACCCGTCTTTGTCTACGATTTTGAAGAGCAGCACTACATATTATGCAAAAAAATAGATTCCTCATTTGGAGTACTCGCTCATAATGGTGAGCTAATTGAGTTAGATGAAGTGTAAAAATGACAACTACAATGGATGCTATCGATGGTTCCTTCCAGAAAGAACCATCGATTTTTATGCTTTTTTTGAGGGTAGCGGAATGTGCGTTTTGTGCTAAAATAGGAGGAATAGGAAAACGCCTTTGTTAATGGAATTGCTGGCGGCGTTTCTGCCTAACAAAAGTTTTGCTATCATATCATATGTAATTAGTTAAAATGAACACGAAGGAGAATGTAGCAATGGCAGATCAGACAATCAAAATTAACCTCAGTGAGTCAAAAAAACAAAAACCCCAATCCGATCAGCTTGGATTCGGAAAAATATTCACAGATCACATGTTTATGATGGATTACATAGAAGGAAAAGGGTGGCACGATCCAAGAATCGTACCTTTTCAACCACTCTCTTTAGATCCAGCAGCGATTATTTTTCATTATGGACAAACTGTTTTTGAAGGATTAAAAGCATATGTGACAAAAGCTGGAGAGGTGCATCTTTTTAGACCCGAAAAAAATATGCAGCGATTAAATCGTTCAAGCGATCGGCTATGTATGCCGCAATTAGATGAGGAATTTGCATTAGAAGCATTAAAACAATTAATTATAATTGACAAGGATTGGATTCCATCAGCACCAGGTACATCGCTTTATATTCGTCCATTTATCATTGCAACAGAGCCGTACCTTGGAGTAACAGCTTCTAAACATTATCAATTTTTGATTATTCTATCACCTGTAGGTTCTTATTATAAAGAGGGGATCCACCCTGTAAAAATTCTTGTCGAAAATGAATATGTTCGTGCAGTGACAGGAGGAACTGGAACAGCAAAAACTGCAGGCAATTACGCTGCTAGTTTAAAAGCACAAGAAGTAGCAGAAGAAAAAGGCTATTCACAAGTACTTTGGCTTGACGGCATCGAAAAAAAATACATTGAAGAAGTCGGCAGTATGAACGTCTTTTTCAAAATAAATGGAGAAATTGTCACACCTGCTTTAAATGGAAGCATTCTAGAAGGGGTAACAAGAAATTCTATCATTCAGCTTTTAAAACACTGGAACTTGCCTGTTGTAGAACGTAAGATTTCAATGGATGAAATCTATCAAGCTTATAAAAATGGACAGTTAGAAGAAGCATTTGGAACCGGGACGGCTGCTATTATTTCCCCAATTGGCGAATTCATCTGGCATGGTGAAGAGCTTGTCATCAATAATGGCAAAACTGGCGAACTATCAAAAAAATTATATGACACGCTCACTGGCATTCAATATGGAACAGAGCCAGATCCATTTGGTTGGGTTGTGAAAGTTCAGTAAGAGATGTAAACGATAAAAGGAATACACTAACATTAAATATACAGCTTGAGTTCATCATTATAGGGACTCAGGCTGTTTCAATTTCTGACCTCTAAGCTGCTTAGACATTCTTCATATATGTATGATTGAGCTTATGTAACGATACAGGCTACTATAAAGAAACCATTTTTTTCCTGATCATAATATCTCCTAAAATTCCCATCTCCGTTTTCAGATGTTGTCCTGTGGTGATGTATTTCCTTAAGTTCGATACCCCGAGATTCAAGTAGCCTTTTCAAAACATTACATCTTTTTCTTAAATTAGAATTAAGTTATGCAGAAGGAAAAATCGTATCCTGAATTAAGGCCACATTTATTCTTCATCTCACGGCCAAGTCAAGACCCTCGCAAATAATTAGGAGAAAATAAGCGGATAACTACAAATTGAAAATCCAACTGTTCAAGCACTTTGCGTTATTATCTTGAGATCAAATGCCCTATCAATGTTTCACTTTATCCGCTTTACCTTCCAAGCAAGTATAGCATCTCTCAACTGTATAAAATTTCAATTATTACGAATCATAATTAAGAGATTTAGGAAAAATTTACTCTCCATTAAAAACTTAAAGAAAGAAGGGAAAATTGGTACATCGGTCATTTTCACAAAAAAAATAATAGTGCCTTCCAACACCTTTGCCAGCACTACTAATCCTAGTTCGTTTTTTTTGAACACATTCGAAATAAAGAAACTTCCATCAGAGGGGGCTTTCTCTTATCCCCCATACCAAAGGATCTCAAGCTAAATACGCGACGTCCTTTTTCAGCGTGCGATGTGTTACTGTCGAAGCTTTCCTTGTCCTGTCGCAACGCTTGAGTGACCTACGTCCCGTAGGCCCGAACCAATTACATTTGACTTTCAGTTATCCCCCACCTAGCGCTTCTAATTCCTCTTACACTTGAGGTAGGGGTCTTACTGCTATTTAGATGTAGGATAAATCTTTATTCCTACACACTATTTAATATAGTATGACACAATTGTTGTCTATTTTGGATAATAGGCTTTGAAAAACTTTATCCAAATCTCACGATGACTGCACGTCTATTAAGCGTTTACAATAAGTATTGCAAGCCATTTAGCATGCAAAAATGGACAATTGTTTAAACTTCATAACTTCACCATCTTTTTAGGAAGGATAGATAAAATGGTTGAGATAAAAAAAGATGTTATTGCACTGGTTGATTGGTTAAGTAGCTTTGGAAAAGATCCCCAAGGTGGAGTTTCTCGTTTGCTCTATACAAAAGAGTGGAAAGAAGCACAAGAAGGTTTAAAAGCATTAATGGAAAAAGATGGACTAACCACAACGTATGATGAAATAGGAAACTTATTTGGCCGTTTAGAAGGAAGCAAATATAAAAATGAAACCATCATGTCGGGTTCTCATGTCGACACAGTCGTAAATGGCGGAACATTGGATGGTCAATATGGCATTATTGCAGCACTGTTAGCCGTCCGTTATTTAAAAGAACAATATGGCCAGCCCCTTCGAAATCTTGAAATTGTTTCATTAGCGGAAGAAGAAGGCAGCCGCTTTCCCTATACATTTTGGGGCAGCAAAAATATATTTGGTATAGCTAAAAAAGAGGATGTTCAAGCGATAGCGGATTTTAACGGTGTGCCATTTGAAAAAGCAATGAATGATGCAGGATTTGGTTATAGAGATGAATCCAAACCATTAAGAGACGACTTGAAAACGTTTGTAGAAATCCATATTGAACAAGGCAGTGTACTAGAAAAAGAAAAAAAATCAGTAGGAGTTGTTCATAGCATTGTAGGACAACGACGTTTCACCATTCAATTAAACGGTGAAGCAAATCATGCAGGTACTACTCCTATGCATTACCGAAAAGATACCGTCCATACATTAAGCAAAATTGTCGTAATGATTATGGAGCGGGCCAAACAATACGGGGATCCATTAGTAGCAACTGTTGGAAAGGTTGAACCTAATCCAAATACAGTCAATGTGGTTCCAGGACACACATTGTTTACTTTAGATGTCCGTCATACTGAAAAAGACATTATTGTGAAATTTACAGAAGAAATTGTAGCAGAAATGAAAAAAATAGCTGCAGAAATGGAAGTTGAGATCAACATTGATTTGTGGATGGATGAAGACCCTGTCCCGATGGACAAGCATGTTGTTGAAATACTTGAAAAACAATGTAAAGAACATGGGTTGAATTATCGTTTAATGCATAGTGGAGCGGGCCACGATTCACAAATCTTTGCTCCTCATGTTCCAACTGCCATGCTTTTTGTCCCAAGCATAAAGGGTATTAGTCATAATCCAAAGGAAAATACAAGCCCTGAAGACCTTGCAGAAGGAGTACGTGCTCTTACAAATGCGTTATATGAATTGGCTTATAAAGAATAACATGGATTCATAAAAAATAAGCAGCTGGGAGGAAACAACGTGAGCGGAGAAATGAATAACGAAAAATTTGCCTACTGGAAAAAAGTTATTGTTATGCTCTGTCTTGGTTGGACGGTAATTTGGATTTATCGTACGATTCTAAATCCTATATTACCAGAAATCCAAAGTGATTTGGGTGTTACATCAGATGCGAAAATGGGATTGATTTTTAGTACTTTCTTCTTTGCTTATACAATGATGCAAATTCCATCAGGGATTATGGCTGATAAATTTGGACGAAAAAAAGTGCTAATTCCTGGTTTTATTCTATTTACGATTGGTGCAATTTTAGTGGGGTTTTCCCCAAATTTAACAATGATCTTAGTAGCTAGCTTTATCACTGGTATGGGGCAAGGAACGTATTATGGACCAGCATATTCTATCTCTTCACAAGCGATCCCAAAAGATAAGCGTGGTATATCAACGGCTATTATTAATAGTGGTTCAGCGATCGGGATGGGAATTGGTTTGATCGGATCTAGCTTCTTAGTAAAAGATGCTGGCTGGGATTGGAGAATTCTGCTTTTTATCACTGCAGCTCTAGTGTTTTTGATGGTGCTTGTGTTTGCAAAAAACATTAAGGAAAATCCATTTGAAACAGTGGCAACAGAAAAGGAAGCAGCAAATGATCTAGAAGATAAGCCGTCCATGAAGAAGCTTTTTGGCAACCCAAAAATGCTCGCTTCCTATGCATTATATTTTGCGACTTGTTATGGCTACTACATGATCGTCACTTGGCTGCCAACTTTCTTACAAGAAGAACGTGGATTTCAAGGATCGGCTATTGGATTTGCCTCTTCATTAGTAGCGTTCAGTGCTATTCCAGGGGCATTACTGTTCAGTCGTTTGTCTGATAAATTTATGCATAAAAAAGTGACATTTATTATCATTCTTGAACTTTTAGCAGCTTTAACTCTTTATTTAACAGTTGCTGTTAACACCACAACACTTTTAATTATATCTCTCATTTTTTATGGATTATTAGGCAAATTGGCCGTTGAGCCAATATTAATTTCATATATGGCAGATAATGCGCCGAAACAAGGTTACAGTACGACATTTGGTGTGTTTAATTTCTTCGGCATGATGTCCTCTGTTGTTGCACCTTTTGCAACAGGTCTCATTTCTGACATAACAGGCAGTAAGGTTCTAGGATTTTACTTAGCAGCTGTAATCATCGTAGTTGGAACCATTATTATGCTGCTTGTTAATATGAAGAAACCAAACAAGACATCTGCAACCGCCTAGTAATATTCATTTATAAAAACAATGAACAAATGAAAAAGGAGCTGTACAATCATGGGTTATCCAAAAGATTTACTTACAAGCCGTTCCATTATAAAAAGGGGTAATTACGCTCTCATTCCACAAGAAGGATTAGTAAATAACGTTATACCAGGATTTGAAGAATGTACTATCTCTATTCTTGCTTCACCAAGATTAGGAGCACATTTTGTTGATTATATTGTCACAATGCATGAAGGTGGAAAAAACGAAAAAGGGTACGGAGAAGAAGGTGTCCAAACGTTTGTTTATTGCATAGAGGGAAAAGTAAAAGCATCCACTTCAAAAGAATCCTTTACGTTGGAAGAAGGCGGCTATTTATACTGTCCTCCAGGAGAAAAAATGTATCTTGAAAATTTACAAAAAGAAGATACTCGTTTATTTCTTTACAAACAAAAACATCAGCCATTAGAAGGACATGCACCATGGGTTGTGTCTCAAAATGTAAATGATTTGGAGTGGGTTGAATATGATGACATGGCTAATGTCCATATAAAAGATCTATTACCAACGGATATTGCTTTTGATATGAACTTCCATATTTTATCCTTTGAGCCTGGCGGGTGCCATCCATTCATCGAAACTCATTATCAAGAACATGGTGCGTATATGTTGTCAGGATTAGGTGTTTATAATCTTGACAATGAATGGGTTCCAATTAAAAAAGGAGATTACTTATATATGGGAGCTTATGTGCCACAAGCAACTTATGCATCAGGTCGTGAACCTTTTTCTTATGTCTATTCTAAAGATTGCAATCGTGATGCCAAACTATAAGTAATACTGTTGAAAAGCGAAAGAATCAAATAAAAGAGGGACTGATCCATACGTTTTAATGATTGGATCAGCTCCATTGTCCTGATTAAATGATAAGAGGTGTTCATTGTGAAAGTAACAAAAGAAAAGCTTCACGAATTGATTCAGACAAAGCTTCATCGAGCAGGACTAACAGAAGAACATGCGGGAATCGTAGCGGATGTACTCGTTCATGCAGATGTACGAGGTGTTCACTCTCATGGAGCGATGCGTGTGGAGTATTATGCGGAACGCATTGCTAAGGGAGGCATTAATACGAATCCTACTTTTACATTTGAAAAAACAGGAACAGCGTCAGGAGTCTTTGATGGAGATAACGGTTCTGGCCATGTAGCTGCGAAGCTTGGAATGGACAGAGCCATCTCAATGGCAAAAGAAAATGGCGTAGCAATTATAGGTGTACGCCGTATCGCTCATAGCGGAGCCCTTTCTTATTTTGTTCAACAAGCTGCAAAAGCAGGAATGATCGGGATAAGTGTTTGTCAATCAGATCCAATGGTTGTCCCTTTTGGCGGCGCAGAGCCTTATTATGGAACGAATCCAATTGCTTTTGCCGCTCCTGCAGAAAATGAAGAGATGATTACATTTGATATGGCGACAACAGTACAAGCATGGGGGAAAATATTGCATGCTCGCTCTAAACATGAGGCAATTCCAGATACATGGGCAGTAGATCAAAATGGGGAGCCGACAACGGATCCATTCAAAGTAAATGCGCTGCTCCCGATTGCTGGTCCTAAAGGGTACGGACTTATGATGATGGTTGATATTTTATCCGGTGTACTATTAGGTCTTCCTTTCGGCAACCGTGTAAGTTCAATGTATCACAATTTGTCAGAAGGACGTAATTTAGGCCAGCTTCATATCGTTATTAATCCTGCATTTTTTACGGATGCCAACCAATTTAAAGCAAATATTACGAAAACAATGCAGGATTTAAATGGAATGAAGCCTGCTCCCGGATTTGATCGCGTGCTTTATCCCGGTCAAAATTATGATTTGATTGAAAAAGAAAACGAAGTAAACGGTATCGAAATTGTAGATGAAATCTATGATTACTTAGTATCTGATGTCATCCACAACAATCAATATAATCATAAAAGTCCATTTGCAAAGTAATAAAGTGACACTTCCATCTGTGTAGGTGACCTTATCATTTTCAGGCAGTTATCCCTACCTAGCGCTTCTGATTCCTCTAACTATTAAGGTGGGGGTATACTGCCACTTATATGTGAGATAAAAGAATTTCCTTATAAAGAGGTGAGTAAGTGAATATTTCAAAAGAAACATTGAAAGAATTAATAAAGAAAAAATTAAATAAAGCTGGCTTATCGGAAGAGCATGCTGAAGGCGTAGCCGACGTACTCGTTCATGCGGATGTACGAGGCGTTCATTCACACGGAGCGATGCGTGTGGAATATTATGCCGAACGAATTGCGAAGGGCGGAATGAATACAAACCCCCAATTCCATTTTGAAAAAACAGGATCCAACACAGCTATTTTTGACGGCGACAATGGAGCTGGGCACGTTGCAGCAAAGCTTGCAATGGATGAGGCGATCCAAATGGCAAAAGAACATGGAATAGGATTCGTTGGTGTAAAACGTATTTCCCATAGCGGCGCTCTTTCCTACTTTGTTCAGCAAGCTGCTCAACAAGAAATGATTGGAATCTCTGTATGTCAGTCAGATCCTATGGTTGTACCTTTCGGTGGCGCAGAGCCTTATTACGGGACAAATCCGATTGCTTTTGCTGCCCCTGCAGAAAATGGGGAAGCCATTATTTTCGATATGGCAACAACTGTTCAAGCATGGGGAAAAATTTTACATGCTCGTTCTAAACGTGAAAAGATTCCTCCTACATGGGCGGTAGACCAAAATGGAGAAGCAACAACAGATCCATTTAAAGTAAATGCCCTGTTGCCGATTGCCGGTCCAAAAGGCTATGGTCTTATGATGATGGTCGATATTCTATCAGGCATTCTACTCGGGCTTCCGTTTGGAGGAAAGGTGAGTTCTATGTATCACGATTTAACGGAAGGACGTAATTTAGGTCAGCTTCATATTGTCATTAATCCTGCATTTTTTACTGATTTAACTACATTTAAGGCGAATATTTCTCAAACAATGACAGATTTGAATGAGATAAAACCTGCTCCAGGATATGATCGCGTTTATTATCCAGGACAACGAAGCAGCATTCGCCAGAAGAAAAATGAGGAAAATGGCATTGATATTGTCGATGATGTATATCAATATCTTGTTTCTAAAGACATTCATTTTAATCGTTACGATCAAAAAGATCCATTTGCCAAGTAATAGAACATAAAAAATAAAAAGAGGTGATATACATGCTATACACAATCATTAAGAAAAATGCATATCAAGATTCTGTAAACCTGATGCTTTTAACAAATAAGTTATCTACAATGGAAGGTATTCAAAAAGTGTCAATCATGATGGGTACTGAAGCCAATAAAGATATCTTTAAAAATTCCGGGTTGTTTACAGAAGAACTTGCGAACGCAAGTGCAAATGACATGTGTATCGTTGTTAATACAGAAGATGAAAGTAAAGTACAGGAGATACTTGATGAAATTGACTCTTTTCTAAAAAATCAATCCATCAGTAATAATGACAAAGGATATGAAACAGTTCGTACATGGGATAAAGCGATGAAAGCAGCTCCTGATGCAAATATTGCCTTAATCTCAGTACCAGGGAAATATGCGGCCTCTGAAGCTGACCAAGCTTTGGATCAAGGTTTGCACGCTTTTATCTTTAGTGACAATGTGCCACTTGAAGAAGAGCTTCGTTTAAAGAAAAAAGCACATGATAAAGGATTATTGGTCATGGGTCCAGATTGTGGAACTGGTATTCTTTCCGGTATTCCAATGGCATTTGCGAATGTTGTTAATACAGGAAATATTGGTATGGTTGGTGCATCTGGAACAGGTATTCAAGAAGTATCTACCATCATTGACCGTTTAGGCGGTGGCGTGTCGCATGCAATCGGAACAGGTGGACGAGACCTATCAGAAAAAATTGGTGCTATTACGATGATGGATGGGATTCTTGGGTTAGAACATCATCCTCAAACAGAAGTGATTGCGATCATTTCTAAACCGCCTGCTAAAGAGGTACGGAATCAAGTAGTTCAGCTTCTTCAGCATGTATCTAAACCTGTTGTAGCTATCTTTTTAGGTGAAAAGCCAGAAAAACATGAAGGAAATGTGTATCATGCATATACATTAGAAGAAACTGCCCGCATTGCAGTTGACTTGGCAAACCAAAAAGAAGTGAGGGCTGATTATAACGCTCTTCAAATGGAAGTTCCACAAGTTGATTTAAAAGATAGCCAAACTTCTATTAAAGGATTGTATTCTGGTGGATCTCTTGCATCAGAAGCGGCTATGCTGATTTCCGATGCACTTCAACTAAAAGATGGATTAATCAAAGAAGAGGGCTATATGTTAAAAGCAGACGGTCATGAAGTAGTTGATTTAGGAGATGACATGTACACACAAGGGAAGCCGCATCCGATGATTGATCCAGATACGCGTATTCAATTTATCCATCATGCGGTGCAAGATCCAACTACCGCAATTGTACTTTTTGATGTTGTTTTAGGATACGGTTCACATGAAGACATGGCAAATCAATTGGTGCCTGCTATTGTAAAGGCGCGAGAGGCAGCGGAGAAAGAAGGCCGCCGCGTTTATTTTGTTGCAACCGTTTGTGGAACGGATCAAGATCCTCAAAATTACCGTGAACAAAAGCAAATTCTTGAAAATGCAGGAATTATTGTCCGTGATAGCAATAATCAAGCAGTACGTACAGCAATAAAAATGACCGGTCTAAATATAGAGGATATACAAAAACAGCATCATCAGGTTGATGTATCAAGTAAAGAAGATGATGCTTCACATGTTTCGTCTGAAGCTGTTCAACGTTTATTAAGTGAAAAACCAATAGTGATCAACGTAGGATTAAAGAAATTTTCTGATACCTTCACGACCTTTGGTACACGTGTTGTACAATTTGATTGGCGTCCTGTTGCAGGTGGAAATGAGCGTATGCAAAAGATTCTAAAGCTGTTGAATTCTTATGAAGCTAAATAGAACACAAACCTTAGGAGGTTCATCTTATGCAATATAAAACAATTGATGAAGCAAATCGTGCCGTCATAGATAAAATCGTAGGGTCTGCACCATTTTTAGTAGATGCCGTTCCAGCTAAATCCGTGATCCCTGAATTAGAGGGAAAAGTTCTTCTTCATGCAGGTCCGCCAATTACTTGGGATGAGATGACAGGTCCAATGCAAGGCTCTTGTGTAGGAGCTGCATTATTTGAAGGTTGGGCGCAAACAGAAGATGAAGCACGCCGCATGCTAAGCAATGGTGAAATTACCTTTATTCCTTGTCATCATGTAAATGCTGTAGGGCCAATGGGTGGAATTACATCAGGCAACATGCCTGTTTTCGTAGTGGAAAATCGTTCAGAAGGAAACAGAGGCTATTGTATTATGAACGAAGGAATTGGCAAGGTGCTTCGTTTCGGTGCGTACTCTCAAGAAGTCATTGACCGTTTAACATGGATGAAAAATGTGTTAGGTCCTGTGTTAGGTCAAGCACTTCGGTCAACAGAAGATGGGCTGAACCTAAATGTTATGATTGCTAAAGCGATCACAATGGGAGATGAATTCCATCAGCGCAACATCGCTGCATCACTTATCTTCTTAAAGGAAATTAGCCCATATATTGTTGATTTGAATATTGATGAAAAAGACCGCCGAGATGTCATTAAATTCTTAGCTGATACAGATCAATTTTTCTTAAACATCATGATGGCCACAGCCAAGACAGTGTTAGATGGTGCAAGAAAATTACAAGAAGGTACAGTTGTTACAGCTATGTCCCGAAACGGCAAAGATTTCGGCATCCGTATTAGCGGGATGGGAGATCAATGGTTTACAGCTCCTGTAAATACACCGCAAGGACTATTCTTTACAGGGTATTGTCAAGAGGATGCTAACCCTGATATTGGTGACAGTGCTATTACAGAAGCTTATGGTGTTGGAGGAATGGCAATGATTGCTGCACCTGGAGTGACGCGTTTTGTAGGAGCAGGAGGCTTTGAAGATGCACTGGCTACCAGCAACGAAATGAGTGAAATTTGTATTGATCAAAACCCTAACTTCTCCGTACCAACTTGGGACTTTCAAGGCATCTGTTTAGGAATTGATGCACGAAAAGTAGTTGAAACAGGAATTACCCCTGTCATTAATACAGGTATTGCCCACAAAGAGCCTGGTGTTGGACAAATTGGTGCAGGTACTGTCCGTGCACCTATCGAGTGTTTTGAAAAAGCCCTTGAAGCCTATGCACAAAAGCTAGGTTTACTAGATTCTTAAATGAATATTCATCAAAAAATATATGGGGAGGAATATGCTGCCGCAATTCCCCCCATCCTTCATCAATGTCGTACAGGGCGTGTGCATAGTGTGTTTCAAAATGGCTGCAACCTTCGTTTTGGCGATCATTTAGTTTTTATTGGAAGTGTTAAAAACGGACGTCTGCCATTTGGAATACATTTCAGTGTGGATCAAGTACAGCAAATGATGAGGATCGTTCAACGAAATGAACTTGTTCATTTTCAAAGTGAAAATGAAACACTATATTTTCAATCATCTGGTTGTGAAATCATCTTAAAGTCAGCACAAATTTTTTCAAATCCAATACCTATAGGATTTATGGACCAACGCCAATCTCTCTGGCATGTACGATCATTTTTTACTTCGATCATAAAAAGTGGAAAACAAAATGGTTTTGATATGGATTTAGCTCGTTTTCTATTACGTGAATATAAACAAAGTGATTCATCATTTGAGATCGTTCGAAAGATGTATAAGCTTCAGGAAAAACTAGATTCTAACGATCCGGCAGCTATTGAAGAGATTCTTCGTTTTTTTATTGGAAGAGGCAAAGGTCTTACCCCAACGGGAGATGACATGCTGATCGGTATTTTGGCTATTCATGCACTTACTGGCCGCGTTACTTCCACATTTATTAATAAATTGAAACAATTAGTTTATCATAGCCAGCTTACAACAGATGTTAGCAAAACCTATTTGCAATATGCACTGAAAGGGCAATTTAGTGACACAATTACTGATATTTTGTACGTATTTTCTCGAAGTAATATAGGAAATGTTGATTTTTTAATAGAAAAGCTTCTTCAAACTGGACATACTTCAGGAGTTGATACGGCTATTGGTATGTGTTTGGCATTAATGAAATAAAGGGAGGTTTTTTAGATGAAAGTTGTGATCGCTTTAGGCGGCAATGCTATATTAAAGCCGAAACAAAAAGCTACATTTGAGAATCAATTAGAAAATGTTCGCAAAAGCTGTGCTTACATTGCACAAATCATTCGTGATGGTCATCAAGTCGTTGTTACACATGGTAACGGACCGCAGGTTGGCAATATTCTCCGGCAAAATGAAGAAGCGAAAAATATCGTTCCTCCTTTTCCATTGGATGTTTGTAGTGCAGAATCACAAGGCTTTATTGGATACATGATGGATCAATCTTTAAAAAATGAATTGAATAAGCTTGGATTAGAGAAATCTGTTGTTAGTATGTTAACCCAAACAGTTGTCTCCGAAGATGATGAAGCTTTTCAACATCCTACTAAACCAATCGGTGTCTTTTATTCTGAAGAAGAGGCAAGAAGACTCGCATCCGAAAAAGGATGGGTTGTGGAAGAGGATGCAGGCCGCGGCTATCGTAGAGTAGTGCCATCTCCACAACCTCAGACAATTCTTGGATCAGAAACGATCAAATCATTAACGGAAAACGGTGCAGTTGTGATTGCTTCAGGCGGAGGCGGCATCCCCGTTATCCAAACAGATGCTGGTGAGATTAAAGGAATTGAAGCTGTTATCGATAAAGACCGATCTGGTTTAAAATTGGCACAAGAAGTAGATGCAGATGTTTTTATGATTCTAACAGATGTTAGTAATGTTTATTTACATTACGGTCAGCCAAATCAAAAGGTATTGGAATTTGTAGAGCTCGGAGAAGCAAAGCAATACATGGAAGAGGGACATTTCTCTGCTGGCAGCATGGGTCCAAAAATGGAAGCAGCTATTCAATTTGCCGAAACAGGAAAAACAGCAATTATCTGTTCATTGGAGGATGCTTGTCTTGCGTTAGAAGGAAAAGCGGGAACACGCATTGCCTCTAAAGAGACCATTCATTCGTAGAGGAGCAAACAATGATGGCAAAAATTTTTATCGCAGGTCGAGTACCAGAGTCTACAAAAAAATTTCTTCAAGACTTTAATATTTTCGAATATAGTGAAGATGGTGTGATAACAGAAGAAGAGCTAATGGAAAGTGTTAGAGATGTAGATGCCATCCTTTGTCCATTATCTACCCCTTTATCGAAGAAGGTAATAGAGCAAG
The DNA here is from genome assembly GCF_030812995.1 of Bacillus chungangensis. Lineage (GTDB taxonomy): Bacteria > Bacillota > Bacilli > Bacillales > Bacillaceae_C > Bacillus_CF > Bacillus_CF chungangensis. The sequence continues at coordinate 46,239 of NZ_JAUSTT010000006.1, forward strand.
CAAAAAATGTAAAAATCATTGCAAACTTTGGTGCCGGCTTTGACAACATTGATGTAGAGGCTGCCAAGAAACATGGGATCATTGTCACAAATACACCAGGTGTTTCTACAGAAGCTACCGCGGAGCTTTCCATCGGTCTTATGATAGCTGCTGCACGTCGAATTGTAGAGGGCGACCAATTTAGTCGAACAAAAGAATTTAAAGGTTGGGCGCCGCTCTTCTTTTTAGGGACCGAACTATATGGAAAGACATTAGGCATTGTGGGGCTTGGGAATATAGGACAAGCAGTGGCGCGCCGCGCAAAAGCGTTTGGCATGAACATTATATACACAGGACCAAGTCAGAAACCAATCAATATCGAACAAAAATATGATGCGACTTATGTAAGGATGGATGAGCTGTTGCAAACATCTGATGTCATCTCTCTTCATCTGCCTTATAAAAGAGAGGTTCATCATTTATTTTCACAAGAAGCCTTCCAGCAAATGAAACCAAATGCGATCCTTGTCAATGCTGCCCGCGGTCCCATAGTGGATGAAAAAGCGCTAATAAATGCGATAAAGAAAAAAGAAATTCGTGGAGCTGCACTTGATGTCTATGAATTTGAACCTCTCATAACAGAAGAGCTTAAGTTAATGAAAGAAGTTGTCATTACTCCTCATATAGGAAATGCAACTATCGAAACACGTGATGCAATGGGAGAAATAGCGGCAAAAAATATTATTTCGGTATTAAATGGAGAGCAACCTTTAAATCCGATTTACTAACAAATTGATTTTAAGCATCTAATCTATCTAGCCCTTTAAAACTCCTTTTCTTGAAAAAAATGATTGTTTAGAGTGAAGAACCTGTATGGTAGACTCAGGCTGCCTAACATGGTGGCCAAAATTTATGATCGTACATAATGTTTCATGCTATAAAAAAAGGATGTATCTCTATCCTCCTTGCAGATGGAGTATTTCCGCAGAATATAAGCGAAAAGCAGAAAAATACTCCGGAGCAATTACTATTCTGAGGTAATTGCTCCCTTTTGATTTGTTCATTATTTATTAAATGAAAATAGCATTAAGAAATGGAGAATAAATGAAAATCAAGTGTGCCCCCCTGTAGCATTTTCGCAGGTTGTTCCTTTCCACAATAAAGTGAAACTTCCATCAGTGGGGTTTTCTCTCATCCCCACTGAAAAGAAGTAGAACAAAGGCTAAGATCTCAGGCGTCCTCGAAAAGGAAATCGCTTTTCTGCGTGCGATGTATCGCTTCCGAAGCTTTCCTTATCCTGTCGGCACAACCAATCGGACATTTGACTTTCAGTTTCCCCACCTAGCGCTTCTGATTTCTCTTACTCCCCGAGGTGGGGGTTTTACTGCCAGTTAGATATGGGATAAGAGTTGAATTGTACCATTTTTGTGAGAAGTATATGATTAAAAACGTTATAACTATCCATTATAGTAAAAGAGAGAAGATTTTTTTGGAGTGATAAAATGGAATTTAAAGTAAAAGATTTATTTCACTTAAAACCATTTAACCAAGCAACACTTATTAGTGGAAAAGGTGGTATTGAGCAATCAATAAAGGGAGTAACAATTATTGAGGCTCCAGATATAGCCGATTGGATTAGCGGGGGCGAATTATTATTGAGCAGCCTCTATCCGATGCGTTCATTTAATGAAACTGAACAAGTAAATTTTATCAAACAACTAGCTAAAAAAGAGGTAAGTGCGCTAATTATAAAGACGGAACGCTTTGTTAAAAATATCCCAGAGTGTATGGTTCGTGCCAGTGAACAGTATCATTTACCAATTATTCAAATTCCTAAAGATCTCCCATATATTGAAATTATGTATCCTGTTATGCAGAAGCTATTCAGCCAGCAAGAAACCGCTTTAAAATACTTTAGGGAAGCGCATGATCGTTTTATCATCCATTCATTAGCAAATGAAGGAGCTGATAAAATCATTGCGACACTTTCAGAGCTAGTTGGAAATCCTGTTGCTGTATATGATCGCAATTTTAGATGTATGTCAGCTACTAATCCTCATATCGTTCATTTTTACACGTTGTATCAAGAGGAGCCTCCAAAAGATAATACAAAAACAAAGTTTGATTATTATCATCAAAAAGTGATATTACCTGAATTATCCGATGACATTTATGACCAAGTGGTGATGCAAGTAGAAACGATTCAGCAAATTAAGATTCATTTAGTTATCACTGAGGTGGGAAAACCACTAACGTCTCTTGATTTTATTGCGATTGAGAATGCCGCCACTGCTTTATCGCTTGAGCTTGTGAAGCAATATGCTGTGGCTGAAGCAGAAAGGAAGTTTGAAAAAGATTTAATCGATGATTTGATTATGGGTAAAATTGATTCGCTTCAGACAGCTTATCAACGTGCTAATTTAATTGGCTGGGACTTGCAAAAATCTTATGCTGTCGTTCTTTTTCATTTAGGCGATTTTGTCCAGCGTTTATCGCTTCAACAACAGGAAGAAGCACAGCAGCCGCCCTACGGACTTAATAATTGGCAAAACAATTTGTTATATGAAACGATTCAGCAATTTATTCCAAATACGATTATACGAAATAGAAGTGATGAAATGATTGTACTTTGGAATGTAGAAGAGGATAAAAATAATCATTTGCAATGGCTTCAAGACATAAAAAATATAGCGAAAAATATTCAAATTACGATGAAGAAACAGGACCCTACTACTTCGATACAAGTTGGCATCGGAAATCCTGCTCCCTTTATTTTGGAATTGCCTAAAAGCTATAAAGAAGCGCAAGACGCTTTGCAGCTAGGGCAAATAATTCAAGGAGACTCGTCCATCGTCGCCTTTTCAGACTTAGGCATCTTTCGATTATTATGTCAATTTGAAAATCAAGAAGAGCTAAATCGATTCATTCCTCCCTCTTTGCAAAAACTAGTTGATTATAATCAACCAAATCGGGATGATCTGTTATTAACCCTACAAACGTTTTTAAATCATCATCAAAATACTACAAAAACAGCTCAAGAATTATTCGTCCATTATAAGACGGTCATTTATCGAATCGAACGAATAAAAGAGATTACTGGAATGGATTTTGATGATTCTGAAGAAATGCTGTCTGTCCAAGTAGGGCTTAAAATCTTGATATTAGTGCAAAATCAAGAAGAATAAATAAAGAAAAGATTATCTTTTTGGTAGGACAGCCAACTGAAACGAATGCAAAAACTGTGTATTTCCAAGTAGTTCGTTTGAACAGTCGATTTTCACTAAGTAAAGAGATATAAATTTTTAAAAAGGGGTAATTATTTACCTATTGAGTTTTTCATATTCAATAATGCAAAGCTGTTCCTTTTCTTCTTCATTCTTTACATACTAAGGGATTGATCCCCTGCCTCAAAAAATTAGGTGGGGTAGAATCCCACCAATGATTTCTCGCGAGTTTAAGTAAGCTAACCGACCGAAAACAGTGAACTTCCCACTTATGCTTCGCATATAAGTGGGAATTCTCCTAGAAACAAAGCATACTTGATTGCGTATTTTTTACAATTAGGGGGGGCTCTTCTATACCTGAGGCTATTTACGGTTCTTGTATATACATAGGGTGTTGAGTTTTTATTTAAGTTACATCTAACTATTTGATCTGATCTCTGTTTTTTCAAAAAATTATGTAACGCTACTCGTTGCTTTAATAACGATGGTCATTTAATTTTAATTTCTTCCAATAGAGAGATAATCTTTTCATTCTGTTCAATGATTGTTTTTGTTTAACTTCGCAATTTTGCAAAGTCAAACAAAAACACTAATAAAATAACTATTGCAAAAAATCCCACCATTCTTTTTTAAAACTAAATTGCCGGTTAGTTGAAAAAAGAAATTAAAAGACGATTCATCACCCCATCTAAGAGGTGGGGTGACTTCTCGCCAATTACGTAAATGAGGCTATAGCTCGTCTATTAGCACAATCATGCGTTTTAAAATAAATATCTTACAGCTCGAATTTAGAAAAAGGCTGAAACAGTTTAACACCCTTTCGATTCATTGGAATCCATTTCATATCTAGGATTAAATGGCTTGTATAGCTAGCACCACAGACAAGAAGAATGCCTTCTATTTGCAGCTTTTGCTCTAATAAATACCCAATCGTACAGAAATATGCCAGACCAATCATCGAGTGAGTAAGTGACCGATGAGGCAAAAGGGAGGCAACTGCTATATAAATTCCAAACAGAATAAGCCAAAGTTCATCGCAAAAAATTCCCGCAAGTAAAACAGCAATGCCAGTTAAAAGCAGCATCGTTTTTTGCTTTACGATAAGGGAGGGAACAATAAACAAAACAATACCAATACTAGCACCTATCCATTGTTCCATTCCATTTTCATAGAAAAAACTATAAAAAATAATAAACAGACCGATGAATCCAAGCATCGCTTGCACTGTTTTTTTATTCAATGTTATTTTATTCGCCAACGTCCCATTGACATCCAGGTCCGGAACTAAGCCGACAAAGCCTCCTAACAATGTAAAAGAAATCATTGTGGGAACATCGGCTCCTACATAATTCGAAATTCCTAAACCTACTAATCCACCAACAGTGACATGCGTTTTTCCATTCATATACAACTTCCTTTTCTATCATCTACTTTTATTATAATTAAACAAGTATCAAACGTAATATTGCTACCTATCTAGTATACCAATACGATCAAATGTTTGGTAGCGAAATTTTTTAACTAAAGTGAGAAGAATAAAACAATAGGAAAAATGACTTATAAGAGAAGAGAGAAAATATTACTTGATTATTCCATCCATGCATATTATACTGTGGGTAACTAATAAAGGAGGTATCAAATTTAGACGCTATGGACACATTAACGTTTTTTCGCGCATGATTTTAATACGAAAAAGCGGCTCTGCTTGATGTCAGAGTGATGGGATCAGTGTGTCTATTTTTGATACTGCATATATATCATGAACGGAATTTATGAGGAAGCGTTTGTCTGCTGTTTGAGTCAGATGTTTCTTCATGCTTATTTGAATCCATCATTTTTGAACACAGGGAGCCGCCTGTGTTTTTTTCATTTTTTATTAAATGACAGGATGGAGAGAGTCAAATTGTTATTATTAAAAGCCGAAAATATAAGTGTCGAGTTAAATGGGCACATTCTCTTTGAAAATGCAGCAATAGAAATTCGTGAAGGACAGCGCATTGCGCTAATCGGAAAAAATGGCATTGGCAAGACAACATTTATAAAATGTTTGCTTGGTCAGCTGCCAATCATAAAAGGATATATGAATAAACATGTAAACAAAGAAGAGATAGGATGGATGGAGCAAGATGCTAAAGATCAGCTTCCAGTTACGGTTCGAGCGTTTATTGAACTAGAAGATCCGCATCTCTATGAGTTGAAACGAACGTTATTAAGCATGGAACAGAAGCTGCAACTAAAAACTGATATAAAGTCGGCAGAACAATATACGTTAAAACTTCAACAATATATCGAGTTAAATGGCTATGAATGGGAGGCCAAAGTTGAACGACAACTACAGCAAGTAGGACTGCCCAATGAAATATGGGGTTTGCCCTATCAACACATTAGCGGTGGTCAAAAAACAAGAGCAAAGCTAGCACGAGTAATGACTAAAAATCCAAAGTTACTAGTCTTGGATGAACCTACCAATCACCTAGATATGGAGACGATGGATTGGCTTGCAAAGTGGTTAAAAACTTTTAGAGGAACCATTTTATTCATTTCTCATGAGCGTGCTCTTATTGATGAAGTGGCAGAAATCACATATGAATTTACTAAAGATGGATTGAACAAGTATGCTGGCGGTTATAAACAATATGTAAAACAAAAGGAATTAGCACTCCAAACACAGCTGTCACAATATCAAAAGCAGGAGCAAGAGCGTAAAAAACTGAAAGAAGCGATCATGCAATATCGACAATGGTTTCAGCGATCTCATCATGCAGCAGGGGAACGTAATCCTTTTGCTAAAAAGAAAGCAAATAAGCATATAACTCGATTAAAGGCGAAGGAAAAAGCGCTCGAACGTTTGGAACATAACAGTATCGAAAAACCTAAAGAAGAAGAAAAAATAAACGTAAATTTAGAATCAGAGCGTTTTTCTAGCCGCAAGATGTTGTCCGTTTCACAAATGTCATTTGCTTATCGCAATCATGCACCTTTGTTTAACAATGTGTCATTTAACATCCAGCGTGGTGATCGGATCGCTGTTGTCGGGAATAATGGTTCAGGAAAAACGACATTGTTAAAGCTTATAGCTGGGGAACTTCAAGCAACGAAAGGAGAGATCATCAGCCATCCAGCTTTAAAAATTGGTTATTTTAGGCAGGAGCTTGAAGATTTAGATCAAGAAAAGACAGTCCTAGAGCAAATAATGGCAGCATCCTCCATGCCTCAATCTGAAGTACGAACAATATTAGCTTGTTTTTTATTCAAACGACAAGATGTGTTTAAGAAAATCAAGGAATTAAGTATGGGAGAAAAATGCCGTGTTGCATTTGTAAAGCTCTATTTTTCAGAAGCAAACCTACTTGTTTTGGATGAGCCGACAAATTATTTAGATATTGAAACAAGAGAGCGAATAGAAGAGGCGCTATGCTTATATCCAGGAGCGGCTATCATCGTTTCTCATGATCCATATTTGCTGTCAAAGGTTTCCAACCGTGTTATCTCTATTAAAAACAGAGAACTATCTGATTATATTGGTTCTTACAAGGAATGGAAGAACTATCAGCACATATCGAATTCCTTACAACAAGTTGAAAATGAAAGAAGTCGACTTTCTTTAAAGCTTACACAGCTTCTAACAGAAGAAATGCCAGATCAACAACAAGAAAAAACAGCATATCTTAGTCAAATCAAAATACTGAAAGACCAGCTTGCACAATTAGATAAAATACAGGACGAATAACAGTTACAATAATAACATTATGTAAACTAATAATGTGAAGACTAAACTTGCTAACATAAGACAAGTTTAGTCTTTTTAGTTTTGTTAAACAAATCATCAATAACAGATATTACTGATTTATAGTTAGATTCACGTACATGTCGAAAATGTATCAAAAAACATCTTTATGAACTTATTCCACACTACGATACACCTTTCATATTCCCGTTCATTGATATAAGAACAAACACTTCGTCTTGTTCAGCTTGATAGATAAAATCCCTTCCCTTTTCATCATCTTGAAATATGAGCTCGTTCTTTTTCTCTTTAAAAACAATCCTTGAATACAATTTTTATCTTTTGGAATCATAAATACTAAAACAAGGAGCTTGATAAATATGGATAATAAAAATTTAAAAAGAAATGAACCGACAGTAGCACCTGGCATGAATACTTACGATCCTCTAGAAAAGAAAGCAACTAAAAAGGAAATTGAACAAGGCGATTCCACAGAAGTAACTCGACTTTTTATAGATAGAACACCAGAGGATTAATTAGAAATGTAACTAAAACAAACTTTATGGAGGATGAGCCCCCATAAAGAGGATCTTAATTATTTATTTATTTTACAGAATGTCAGATTCTTTGAAGAAGTCAAGAATGCCATCGATTAAGCCTTGTGTTATCGGAAGATCAGGATTTGTATAAGCTGCGATATTGCCTTCCCGCTCTTCGGGTGCCTCTTTCAAAACATGATTCATTTTCTCAACAATGAGCAATTTAGAATCCTTTTTCGCCTTATGCAAAACTTCTGCATCAGTAACTGGCACTTGAATATCTCGAGTGCCGTTTACAATTAAAACCGGGCAATCAAGTTTGTTCAATTGTTCAGTTGGATTATATTTTATCCAAGAAATCATATATGATTGAACAGATGGACGGAATATGCTTTGCAGTTCGGCACTTACTGTTTGTACTTGCTTGCCTTGCTTTAATGGAAAAAAATATAATTTATCGAAAACACCTTGAAATCTGCATTTTCTCTTATCTTGCCGATGAATTGAAAACGGGGGACCTTTGTGTAAAAGGATCAGAGAATTTCGCTGATTACAGAGAACAGCTCCTTTCCTGGGAAGAATGCAAACCTATGGTAGCTGAATATTGTAAGGAACTTGGATTTTCTTCCGATTCAGAGGGATTTGTAAGCATTGGCTAGAAGATACCGCACAAAAAGTAGATGCAGGATATCCTCATAACGGACAGGTAATCATTAATGAAAATGGAGAGCCCTCGCTCCGGAAAATAGTGAGAAAAGAACAACCTCAAAAATCAACTTAAGGAGCTGGCAGAACAATCGATCAAGTGCTTCTTGATCAGCTCGAAGGACAGATTCCGTCTAATTTGAAGAAAGAGGCTAAGAAAGAGCGAAAACCGGTGTAGATTGAGCCTGTGTGTCTGCATGCAAAGTATCCGGCTGGTTATTTGATTTATTTTTAAGCAATCCATTGATAATATAAACAGTTTCCCAAACACCGCAGGGGATAAAATGACTAAACAATGCAATATACGTATCGGAGACATGATGATAAGTAATCCCACCGTACCCACCGTATCGAATATGGTATTCCGAGAGTAAGTTTTCTTCATATAAATCATGTTTTGTGCCATCTGCAGCAGCCGATTTACCACTTCCCCACAATTTAGGAAGACTAAAAAGATTATACTGGTTAAGAATATCCCGAATAGCAGCATCTATTTTAGCTGTATTAATATGGCGTCGATTTACAAACGAAATCATATGTAAGCTAACTGACTTTTTCATATGCTTTGAAGTCTGCGTTGGTCCTAAATTACATCCGTACCCAAAGGAAGTAATAATATAACGTTCTTTCGCATTATCAATTTTAGGATTTGAACCGGATAATGGTCCGAAATGACGTGACCAATTTGTCCAATGTTCTACATTACAGAGGATATCTATAATATTTCGTTCAGGTAACCGTTGGGAAATAACTGACTCTAACTCCTTACTTGTTTTATAGTCCCTGTAAATTTCTCTTGAACCATTTTTTCACAACCATACTCAGAAAGTAATCTAATTTGGCGGTCTAAATTTTGGTCAAGAGTTGAAACTCTGGCATAGCCAATTATCATAAAGAAGCCCCCTGTATATTTTAATAATTTTATTGTGAATCTTTAAATCTAGTAAAATCAAGCCCCCATAAATCCAAATAATGATATTACAAAAAATATGGTTTTTGGTAATCTGATATATTTCATGAACTTTTTTAAAAGGATTTCTGAAAGGTTAGTATAATATTTACCTATAATTACGAGAAGGTGAAAATTGACAATAGGCTCCTCCTTACTTCTTTTAATGTTTTCTAGCCAAGTAAACGCTAGTACTAAATACTCAATTATGGAAATTTTACAAATTTTTGTTGCCTAATTTCCATAATTAGATAAAATAAAGTTGTGTTTATAACACAAATTGATAGGAGGAGATTTTATGTTAACATTACCTAAGTATGAAACATTGGCAACAAGACCCATTTTCGAAGAGGTTAAAATTTCCGCGATTGGCGAAAATGAAACTCTTGTATCTGGGTTAGATATTCAAATATTAAAAGGTTTAGTAAGTGAAGAAGTCTTTGTTTATGAAGGGAATGTTAAGGCTTTAAAGTGGAGCAGTCTTAATGGGAATGATGCTTTTAATAACGATAAAGTTTATCTAATAAATTCCAACTGTTCACATGTAGCTAATGAAATCAAGAATAATCTAGGTTCAGAGGAAAGTATTGATTTAGCTACAGTTTTTATTGACTGGGATTAAGTTAAAAGTGAAATAGATGTGCTATCCGCACATCTATTTTTTCCATAAAGGGAAGGTGTTTTTTGATGAATAATATAATGTTTAATATCATGAAACCGTATTTTAATTTACAACATTCAGAGGGCCCAATCCATTGTAAACGGCCATTAATTTTCAATAAATTAATCAATACCGATAAACCTGAAATTTATGGATTAGGTATGTGGATGTTCTCCGGGTTTAGAGAAAACTTAATATCGGAATCCGGACTTTCGGAATACCCACAAAATGACCCGAGGCATCTAGCAAAACATAAAAGAACTAATGACTGGGACGTTCTTATCTATAATATTGATAATTTTAATGATTTATCAATTAATATTCAATTTTCTACTATCCAATTGTTAGTAGGTTTGTGCTTTTACAAAGAGATAAATAACCTTACTCGTAATATACAGATTATCTCAAATGATAACCTTGCTTCTGGAATTTTATATTACAAACTTTTATGTGAAGAATTACTTAATGGATATAATAAAAAGTCATCATATGGAGAAATTATTAATAACACCTCTAAAACTCAACCTTTTAACTTTAAAACGAGATTATGGCTAGTTAAAAAAATTATAAGTACTGAAAACCTAAATAAAGCAAGCAGTATATTAGATGATATCAATAAAGATTTTAATGGTATAAATGTTACAGAGCCAAAAGACAAAGAATCATTAAAACTTGCATTATTACGAACACAAATGTATTTAAGTGAAAAGAAAAATAATTTTTCAGAAGTAGAAAATTATTTTCAAAATGGTATGGAAATATCAAAGTATTTATACCAAGATTCTGATCCTACCACAAGTTTTATAGGTCTTGAAGCTCAACAAAGATTTTTAGATAGAATCATTCAATTTGGTTTAACAACCAATAACCACAATAGTGTATTAGACTATGCTATACAACAAATACAATTAGACCCTTACAATGCAAAAGCTTATTACCAATTAGGAAACATTTATTTTCACAAAAAGGATTATAATCAGTCATCAAAATATTTTTCTACAGCCGCAGATTTTGGTCCTTTTGCTTCGATGGGTACTCCAATATCTTGGTTTTATGCGGGGATCTCATACGAGAAGATAGGCAATTTAGAGATGGCACTTAATAGCTATCTAGAGGCTATTAAATTTGACCCTTTTGGAAAATCTATTCTTGATAGAATAATTGTTTTAGCAGAAAAACTTAATATAAATCCTATTATTAATTGGGCAAAAGAAAGAATTTTAAGTTTAAGGAGTGTAGATTTTTCGTATGCATAATACATTTAGAACTTTCCAAACCTACTTAGATTTATCTGATCCTATAAATTCTCCTTTGCATACTTATGGTCCGATATTTGCATTTAAGGGATACGAAGAAAATTTAGAAAACAAACTCACTTCTACTAGAGTTTTACCCCCTGCCTTTCGCGAAAATTTAGTTACTTACTTAAAATTGGAGCATTTTAAAGGTTTATCACCTTTGGATGTACCTTTGGATAATAGAAGCGAACGTTGGAAAGCTTTGTGTGAAAGGTTAGAAAATTTTTATACCATCTCTGAATATGACCAGTATATTACATGTAAAGTTCTTTTTAGCCTTGGATACTATGAATTAGTACTTTCATTATTAAAAAATCATATGGAAATAGATAGGGGGGGTTCTATTCTTCAGGGTAAGATAACATATTTAGCTACATTTTCAGACTATATACTAAAAATAAAAAAGATAGATAAGTATAATCCAAAATATACTGCAAACCTTGCTCAAAAATCCCTCTTAGGTAGCAAAGTTAGATTCTCGGCCTGTCTAAGAATGTTAATCTATTACTCAAAAGATAATGTTAATATAAATTTAGTTGAGTATTGGAGGGAAGAACTATACAAATCCCTATTAGCCATGGATATTCCGCAATATTCATTTAATTATTATATAATGTGGAGTCGATTTTATAGAGCCTCAAGTTTTTTACCTTTCTTAAGACAAGATAAACAGAAAACTGAATATGAAATTCAATTAGCTTTGGAGTTAGGGGAATGTGCTGTTCCAGGAAATGTTGAAGAAGAAATAGTTTGGAAAACAAACCTTATTCCTGCATATCAAACTGCTGCTAAAGTTGCTTCTATCTACAATAAAAAAACGAAAATGTTTAATTTATATAAAAAAAGAGTGGATATTGACCCTTTGGATTCCTTGGGGCTAATTGAATTAGGATATGCATATAAAGAATTAGAAGAAATCGAAAAAGCAGGTAATATATTTGAGAAGGCAGCTTTACTTGGTCCTCCTGGAACACCTATTGCTTGGTTTTTAGCAGGATGTTGCTATGAACAAATTAATAATAAAAATGAAGCCCTAAAATGCTATATTAATTCACTTAAAGTAGATCCAAAAGGAGTTAGTCCTAAAAAAAGGATCGAGGAATTAGGGGTTAAACATTCAGATTTAGATATTTTAGTGAAAAGCATACATTAGAAAGAGGGGCAAAAAATGCAACCTTCTGTTAATATTAAAAACATTTTCAGACTAAGATATGCAAGTGCTTTATTTATATTTATCTCAGGACAGTTTATTAGTGTTTTAGGTACACAAATATCTATGGTTATACTCCCTTGGATTCTAATCAAAGAATTAGGCCAACCAGAATTTGTAGGATTACTTTTTTTTGCACGCATGCTACCACAAGTAGTAGCTGGACCATTAGTAGCTGTATGGACACAAAATATATCTGTAAAAAAATTACTTGTATTCAGTCAAGTCCTTCAAGGAGCATGTCAAGTGACTATAGTTTTATTGTGGGTATTAGGTCATTTAGGCGTAACTATAATGTTACTTCTAGTACTTTTTCAAAGTATATTTAATACTCCATTTCAAATGACTCGTGCAAGTGTTATAAGAAATATTGCCGATGACGGAGGGCCAAGTGTTACTACAAGCAATTCTCTACTCCAATCATCCCTTCAAGCGGCAAACATAATTGGTCCCGCTATAGCAGCCTTTATAATAGCAATTTCTAAAGTTTCACTTATTAGTTTAATTCTTATAGATTCCTTTACATTTTTATTAAGTGCTTGTTTAATTGCTTTTGGAAAATTCCCTAAAGTGGATTCTGTGAGTACAAAAGGTTCAAATTTTTTTAAAGATATTAAAGAAGGTTTTTTATATTCAGCTAAAAATAAAGTGATTTTTGCATTATTATTACCGGGCTTTTTTGGGTCTTTAATATATTTTCCTATTTTACAAGTAATACTACCTTTATATTTAAATAGTTCACTCGAGTCGAACGGTGCCTCAATTTATGGTGCGGTTTTAACATCTCTAGCATGCGGAGCATTAATTGGTAGTTTCCTTTTTGGTTTCATTAGAAAGAAGATAAAAATCAATTATTTATTTTGCATTAGTTTCACAGGGTATCTACTACCTTTTTGGTTAATGGTTATTTTTCCTAGTAAAACTGGAATTCTTATTAGTGCCTTTATAGTCGGTATTTTTTCTGGCCCAGCAATGATAACTATTACCAGTATTGTCCAAACGTCGATAAAAAGAGAATTTGTAACAAGAGTTTTTTCAATACAAAACATGACAATTAGTCTTGCGGTACTATTAGGATATCTATTTAGTGGATGGGCGGCAAATGTGTACCCAGTAGAAAATGTTCTGATTATATTACTGTTAGTTGGATTTATTGGTATTATCCTATCTTGGAGATTTATTAAAATTAATATTGATTAGATGAGGTGGTATTTTTGAATACATCAAATTTCTCTGAATACCTTTTTAAACCGTATTTTGATTTATACCAACAAGAAGATGTTGCATTAAATGCTTATGGGCCACCTTTAGCATACAAAAGGCTGATAAATGGTTTAGATACGGAAACTGACTATTTATTAGTTCAGCGATTAATGCCAACAGCTTTTAGGTATGAACTTGGAAAATTCACAAATAGAACAGACGGACACTTCAATCCTTTTCAAATTTCAAAGGATAAAAGAAGTGAACGATGGCAAATTCTCTGTGAATATATAGAAAAGTTTCCGATACTTAATAGTTTAGAGAAGCATTCTGTATCACATATCTTAATATCATTAGGGTATTATGAATTTACAAATATTCTCCTTAAACCTTATGCACAAATAAATGTTAATCCTTCTATACATGAGGCTTCCTTATCATATAGATATGCTTTTACTCGTTTTATGCTATTTGTAAAAAGTAAGCATTATAGTCCAGATGATTTAATAAAAATCGCCAATAATTCTCCTTTAGGTTCAATGGCAAAAGTTTCTGCTACCCTTAGACTTTTAGTATACTATGGAAGATTTAAAAAGGATTTAAATAGTACACGTTTCTGGAAAAATGAATCCACCAAAGCCATCAATTCTTTACCTTTAGATACAGGATCATTTACTTATAATATTATATGGAGTAGATATTATAGAGGTACTTCTTTCTTACCATTATTGGAAAAGGATTTGAAAAATACTATATTTGAGATGAAGCTATCCGAAGAATACGCAATGGCAGCTAAATATAATAATAATGAGGAAAAGATATTATGGAAGGCAAATATTTATCCTGTTGTACAATCTCAGCAACGGCTTGCAGATATTCAAAATGATATTAATATGTCTATTGAAAGAGGGCATCAGATGATAAATTTAGACCCTTGGTATTCCAACGCACACCTAGATTTAGGAAATTCACTTTTCAAAGCAGGTAATTATAATGAAGCTCTAAAAGAATACCAGATATCATCAACTTTAGGACCGCCTACATATTTATATGCTACTTTTTTAGCCGGTAGGTGTTACGAAGAATTAGGAGAAATGGAATTAGCTACAGAGCTTTATATCAATACTTTAAGGAAAGACCCACAGGGAATATCAACGAAACAAATTTTAGCAAATATAAATGTTAAAAAAGCGTCATTATTTTCAAAGTTGTATAAGGAGAACTACTCAGATTATACTAATAAGGAATACCAACAGATTTACTAAAACATTTTAGTTATTTTAATTTGATCACTAGTGTTGCATTAATTTAACTTCACTAATATAAATACCGATACTCCCAAGCCAAGTTCTTCAATTTTGTGCATTATAATGTAACAGTAATAACCTTATGTAACATAAAAAAGGGTCATATGCAAAGAATGGAAAGTAAATTCCAGCATGTGACCCTTTTTTACACGTATCTCGGTCGTACCCCTACATTGTTCCATCTTTTAATTGCAATTGAACAAGCTCTCCTTCTTCAGCTTCAGCTTTTTTGCTATTTTTCACTAATTCAAATGGAAAAGAATGGTCTTTCTGTACGAACGTACCTGAAATCTTATCTTCGTTAATTTTTCCCTTAAATGTAATCTGTTTCCCCTGTATATGCATATCAAAAAATAAGTCTGATTTGTTTACTTCTACACTTGTTAATGGATATTCTTCTAAGCCTTGAGCAGGGATGCTAATCGTTCCGCCTTCCTTTGTAAATTTAATCATAACCTGAAGTCGTTGACTTGGAATTTGAATCGCACCTTCCCAATTTCCTTTTATATTTTCCAACGAACTCATCCCTTTCTGATTTATCCCACATCTAACTGGCAGTAAGACCACACCTCGGGGAGTAAGAGGAATCAAAGAAGTCTAGGTGGGGGATAACTGAAAGTCAAATGTCCGATTGGTTCGGGCCGACAGGATAAGGAAAGCTTCTTGAATCAACATCGCACGAAGAAAAAGTGCTTTTCTTTTTCGAGGATGTCGGTCACAAAGGCGTTGCAACAGGACAAGGAAAGCTTCGGCAGCGATACATCGCACCGAAGAAAAGAGTTTCCTTTTCGAGGACGCCTGCGATCTTAGCATTTGTTCTACTTCTTATCAGTGGGGGATGAAAGAACCTCCCCCACTCATGGAAGGTTCACTTTATTTTTAATCTTTTTCCTTCTTGTTATAACCCCCTATAAAGAATTAACGCTCATCATTGCACATCAAATAATAAAACGCTTCTTCATTTAAGAAAATCACCGAAAACGTAGAAATTATGCTAGGAACGCAATAAGAAATATAATGACAAGTGGTCCAAAAATAATCAAATATCCGATTGGATTTGCCAAGTTGATCGTCCAGCCAACACCAAATCGTTTTTCTACGAAAATGGAAGGGTCATTTTTATTGAAATAAAAGATACCAGCTCTCCAATAGAGATCATCATCAAAATCGGAAATTCCTTCCACAGGATGAGTTTCTGTATGTTCTCCTGCTGTCCCAACTTTAATGGCAAAAACAGCAGTTCCTATTAAAATGATAAGTAAAAAGATAAATGGAACTGCAAACATCACAACGCTACCAACCAAACCTTCATGAATCGTTGTTAATTGCAAGAATGAAAAAAGCATGGTAATAAGCGTGCTCGTCATAAACATAAACCAGCTAGAATATTTTCTTAAAGCCAATTGACGAATACGGGAAGCTTCCGTATTAGCCACGCTTAATTTAATTCCTGAGCGCTTTGTCGCTTCGTTAATCCCCAAGAAAAGCAATTGCATGATGAATAAAATAATCGGAAGCACATTAACCGAAAAAGGATTCTTCGCTTTAAATGAATCTGGCATCCCATCAGCTCCCCAATGAAAAGGAATTTGCTCTGGTAAAATACGATATTGAACAGCTGTATAGGCAATCAATCCAACCGTTACCGCCATCGGAAGCACGAACAGATACCAAGGTAGCATTTCATCCTGTGAGCGAATCGCCAAATCAGCCATCTTTACTTTTTTAAAATTTTCTCCCCATTTTTGCTCTTTCTTTCTTTTCATCGTCTTGGCATGAAAATAAAAGTATAAAGCCATGCTGAGAAATATAATACCCAGTTGAATTGCTGTACCATATAAAACAATAAGTTCTTCTACAGGATTGTCATGATTTATCCATAACAAATAGAAGGCTATGGAAGCAACTGAAATAAAGAATATTGATAACGAATACCTTCTTTTATATGAAGCAAGTTTTGCATCTTTTATATGCCCTTCTGGAATGGATACACCGAATACAACATCTCGTTTCACTAAAAATGGAATCGATATTTCAATGGCTGCTAGAAATAAGATAATGGTTAGAAAAATCATTAAAGTCATGTACACTTCCTCCTTTTTAAAGGATTAAATAAAACTCAATCTTCAGAATGAAGTCAGTTTATTCTTTACTAAGAATCCCCTTTTATATCGTGAATAATGGATCCCAAGAGTTCCAGCATCTGTTTTTTCTCCATTCCTAAAACGAGGGCCTCTGCAGCCACTTGTTTAAACTCATTTAAAAGACGGTTATAATGAACTGTTTTCAGCTCTAATGGATTCGGAGAACAAATCACAGCACCTGATTTTGGCACAATGCGAATGATTCCCTTCTTCTCTAATTCATGATAGCTTTTATTAACTGTATGCATATTCACGCCAAGGTCTGCCGCAAATGCCCGTACAGAAGGAAGTGAATTACCTGGATGCAAATACCCTCTTGCAATTCCTTCTATAATTTGATTCGTTATCTGAGTATAGATTGGAATATCAGACTGAGGTTCAATTTGAATAATCATTTTTTCCCCTTTCTGTTCTATCTAAAGTATAACAAAACTGTTCTAGTATGTATAGAACAATAATTGTTAAGCTAATCGATATTAAAAAACTGGCATAGCTCAGTATTTTTATTTTTGTCACCAGTTACTATCATTTATAAGATATCTATTTCATGAAGCAGAAAGAAAATATTAATATTCCCATAATTCAAAAAGACGGTGTAATTGTTCAAAGTTTTCTGTGCTAGAGCTATAGAATCAAAGTTGGTTTTACATTTATACTTATAGTAAGGATGGCGTTTTACACTCTCAACAAGAAAATACAGGGAACCAACGTGTGTTAATACAATAATAATAATTATTTTATAAGATTAATGAAATGGATAGATTACTATCCATTTCAAACGTAATATATTGTGAAAGGACGTTCTGAGGAAGGAGAAACATTGTTAATGGATTCATGAAAATGTTGTACAACAATTAAAAAAGCTCTCTATTAAATTATCAATCATGATGAGTGTATAGACGATAGCTTAGTAATTTGGGAACATTTACCCATAGTAGAATAGGGAATGGGTGAAGCGTCCTGTTATTTAATTCGTATATTTTGTGAAAGGAACAAGCTTTTACATTACTATTAAATAATTTCTTTGAGAGGTTAAGCATGAAAAAGACATTTAAACGTTTACATGATGAAAAAATTGATTTATCTATATATGAAAATGTTCCATTAACAGACGATGAAAAAAAAGCAATAAAAAAACGCATTAAAAACAAGCTAAGAAGAAAAAAGAAAAGTAGAAAAATACTGTTAGTTGCTGCTTCTCTTGTAGTACTGGCATTTTTGGCAATGAAATCTCATTTATTCATATTCCCAGACATCCCAATGATCGGAAGTAAGATAGAAGAATACATACCATGTAAAGGTCAGTCATTAAAAGATTATCAATCAGTCATCGGACAAACAGTCACCGATAAAGGATTTGCCGTGATTTTTAACGAGGTTATACTAGATGATGAGCGTCTTATCATTAGCAGTACATTTCAACCAGATCAAATGAATTTAAATCCACTAAATATAGAAGATATATTATTTCCACTTCCAAAGGTCTGTCTAAATGGCAAAGAAATGAAAGTAAGTGAAAGTGAGAGCATAAAAATCACTGATTCAGTTTACATTCATTTAGCTGCCATCAGTCTAGAAAATGTTCATTTGGAAGATGAAATGAATATGAAGATTGTTTATCAAAATCTAGAAGTGATCAATCCAAAACCTGTTCAATTGGGAGGGAAATGGAGATTTTCGTTTTCTGTTTCAAGAGAAGAACTAGCAACAAAAACAAAAAAAATGACTCTCAATAAGATATTAACGTTAGATGACGGGCAAAAAATAACGGTAAAAGAGCTGATTATTACTCCAGCATCTATAAAACTAAATTATAAAATAGAAGATGGGGAATATGATATTCATTTTAATATAGAAAATCAATATGGCGTACAATTCTTTTTAAAAACGGCTGGGATATTAAATGAGATTAGATATAATCGGTTTGTAGCGGTAGCTGGGATATTAAATGAGATTAAATATAATCGGTTTGTAGCGGTATATGAAAATACAACAAAACTAAAGATCACACCGTATATTACAAGAGAAGCAGGAGAGAAGGGGACGAGTCAGGTCTTATATGATAAGGCTTTTTATGTCGACATTCATTAATTGATTTTAGTACTTAAACCCTTTCAAAGTTAAAACCAAATCATTTAGAGGGTGATGGTACTTGAACATTTACAGCTCGGTTTCGTTGTATTTGAGTATTCATATGTAGAAGCAAAATAGGGAACCGCTACTGCAAAAATGCTTAAATTCCCCTCCAGTAACACAATATACTTGCAAAGATGGTAAAATCAAAAATAAGAATGTTACAAAGTAGTTTAAATAAATAATAAAAATATCAATTTATGTCGAAACCTTTCCTGAAGAAATAAAGATAAATAGAAGAGTAAAAGGGTGTTCTAAGAATGGAGAAGTGTTATGAATGAAGATTAATGAACAAAATGTTGTACAGCAATTAAAAAAGCGAAATAAAAAAGCGCTCTATTACATCATTGATCATAATGGAGGTTTGATAACAAGCATCATCCGCACGCATCTATATGACCTTGAAGCTGTTCATGACGATTGTATGGACGATATCCTACTAACGATTTGGGATCAAATTGATACGTTTTGTCCAGAAAATAATACATTTAAAAACTGGGTAGCGACCGTTGCGAAATATAAAGCAATTGAATATCAAAAAAAGTATTCGAAGCATTATTTGTCAAACATTATGTGTTAATTCTATAAAAGGGGCTTCTTACATTATTAATGGATAATTTCTCTGAGGAGTAAGCACATGAAAAACACATTTAAACGTTTAAATGATGAAAAAATCGAATTATCTGCATATGAAGATTTTCCATTAAGAGACGTCGAAAAGAAAGCAATAAAAAAACGGATAAAAAGCAAGCTAAAAAATAAAAAAAAGAGTAGAAAAAAACTGCTTGTTGCTGCCGCTTCCCTTGCAGCATTTATGTTTTTAATAGTAAAAGCTCATTTATATATATTCACGGATATCCCAATTATCGGAAGTATGATAGAAGAATACATACCATGTAAAGGACAGTCATTAAAGGATTATAAAACAGTTATTGGAAAAACAGTAGTCGATAACGGAATTATCGTGAAGTTTAACGGAGTCATTCTAGATGATGATCAACTTATCATTAGCAGTACATTTCAATCACATCAAGTGAATTTAGCAGATGTATTGTTTCCATTTCCAAAAGTCTGTATAAACGGCGAAAAAATGGCAGCTGATATAATAAGAGATAACATAAAAATCAATGATTCAACTTATACATATTTAGCTGCTATTAGTTTAGAAAATGTGCATGTAGAAGATAAACTAAATATGAAGATTGTTTATGAAAATATAGAAATGATAAATCCTTACAATCCTTATAATCCTAATAATCCTGTTCAATTGAGCGGCAAATGGAGATTTACGTTTACTGTTTCTAAAGAAGAATTAGTAGCAGGTACAAAAAATGGCTCTAAATAAGATATTTACGCTAGAGAACGGACAAAAAATAACGATAGAAAGAGCTTATTATTACCCCTGGTTTTACAAAATCAAGATGGAAAAGAAATCTTTTCAACATTCTCAGGAATAAATAATGAATTCTATTATCGGTTTCCAGTGTTAGACAACAAAACTAAAGATCACACCGTATATTACCAAAAATAAAGGAAGATGGCGGACGCTGCATCCCTTAAATGATGAAGCTTTTTATGTTGATAAGCTCTCATGGATAAAACTCATCCAAAACTAAAAATTCGTCTTATGATGAGATCACAAATATTTTCGGTAATCAATAAAAAAGCCAATCCTTGTAAAGTTATGGGAGATTGGCTTTTTCTATTTTTAAAGAAGGCCATATCTTTAAAGGTTTACGTTCGACATAAACACACCTTAAAAGAAAGAAATATGCATTTTGACGTAGTTTTAAACGACTCACACGTGCTGACACAAACCTGTGACATGTTTCCAACAGTTCATTCGTCTTGCTTGTTAAATCGGACATAAAACTTTATAATATGATTAAACCATCACGTTATGGTTAGGGGGGAGCTAGCCATGGGGTAGTAAGATTGAGAATTGGAGAATTGGCAGAGATCACCAATGTTACAAAGAGAACGATTGATTACTATACGAATATTGGTCTTCTAAAGGCGGAACGTTCTACTTCCAACTATCGCTACTATGATCATTCTTCAATAGAAAGACTTTTGTTTATTGAAAGATGCAAAGAAAAAAAGATGTCATTACAATGCATCAAAAAATTACTATTAGATAAGAACGTTGAAGAGATTGATGTAAAAGAACTTAGTTTAAAAATGAAAGGATTAAAAAAAGAAGTGGACAAAGTATTATCCACTCTTCATAAAGGGAATGCTAACAGTTACGAATATATTAAAAAAAATATATCACCTGAGGCTTTGTCATTAATACAGACATTGCTTCTATTGCTTAGTGATTAATCGGAGGTATCACAACAATGTTCTTCCATCCTATGGATTTTTTAATATTTATTGCATTAGGTATTTCAATGTGGGCACAAACGAAAGTGAAAGGAAACTTTCACAAATGGTCTGAGGTTGCGACTAGAACTGGTTTAACCGGAGCTGAAACAGCACGCAGAATCCTTGATAGCAATGGCTTGCATCACATACCAATAGAAGTCGTTCAAGGGACGCTTTCAGACCATTATGATCCAATAAAAAAAGTTGTCCGTCTATCACAAACAGTACATGATGGCCGCTCTATTGCATCGGTGTCCGTTGCAGCACATGAAGTAGGGCATGCGATTCAACATCAGCAATCCTACGGGGCCTTAATGATTCGTCATCGCCTCTTTCCGCTTGCTAATCTGTCATCTGGTATAGCGCCGTTTCTTTTCATTATAGGGATATTGCTGCATCAGTCTTCTCTCATTGGCATTGGGATTCTCTTTTTTTCGGCTGCCGTTGCTTTTCAACTCATTACATTGCCTGTAGAATTTGATGCGAGCAATCGTGCACGTCAATTAATGCTCTCAGAAGGCATCTTGTACAACGAAGAAGAAAAGGGAGTAAAGGAAGTATTAAATGCCGCAGCATTAACTTATGTAGCTGCAGCCCTTATGGCACTATTAGAATTGTTGAAATTTGTGATGATCTTCGTGCAAAGAAGAGAATAATAAAGAAATTGTTGTATGGAAACAAAATAGAGTATAAATTTGAATGTAAAAAAAGCCTAGTTAAAAGGCTTTTTTTATTGTTAAAATTAATGTTAGTGTTAATAATTAACGATAATGACTGCATTCTGCAGGGAAGACTATTGCTGAACGTCTTTGACATGACGAGTAATTAGGGACTTTTATCCTTTTCCTATCTAAAATACAGCATATTTCAGACAATTGAGGTAGCAAAAGCTACCCCTTCTCTCATCCCATGTATAAAGACGGGTTAACGCCCTTCATAGGCTTTCTCGTTCGGAAAATCGGTAAAAAGGAGAAAATCATATGCTTAAAATTATGATTGTGGAAGATGACGAAACGATTCGAGATCTTTTATTAGAAAATGTTGTGAAGTGGGGTTTTGAAGGGATCATTGTGAAGGATTTCCAAGATGTGATGGAAACATTCGTACAGTCTGAACCACATCTTGTCCTCTTGGATATTAATCTGCCATTGTACGATGGTTTTTATTGGTGTGGAAAAATGCGTGAAGTTTCAAATGTACCTATTATGTTTATTTCCTCCAGAGATACGAGAATGGATATGGTAATGGCGATGAATATGGGCGGCGATGACTATATCCAAAAACCGTTTTACGTCGATGTCCTCATGGCTAAAATTAATGCGTTAATAAGACGTACCTATTCCTATATTGATACCGATTTAAGTGTGATCGAGCATGACGGTGTCGTGTTAAATGTAAAAGATGGAAATATCATGTATCAGGATAAAAAAATTGAATTAACAAAAAACGAATTTAAAATCTTATATATCTTAATGGAAAACAAAGGACATGTCGTTAGCAGGGAAAAAATGATGAGAAGCCTTTGGGAAGATGAAAGCTTTGTTGACGATAATACGTTAACGGTAAATATCGCCCGAATAAGAAAAAAATTAGCTGACATAGAAAAGACCGACTTTTTAAAAACAAAGAAAGGGCAGGGCTATATCATTGTATAGTGCAATTCATTTTCTAAAAGATAAAAAGTTTCTCATTCTGTTTTATATCCTGTTAATGACTTTTATTTCATTGGTTCTGTTTTTAGACGGTCTTGCAAACGTAGGAATCGATAATATTTTGTATATTGATGGAGTATCAACGGTGTTCTTTGCCTTCTACCTGGTAGCAGGCTATCTTTATCGAAGAAAATATTATCATGCCTTTCAAAAACCGGTCGTTCATGGAGATATGGGTGACATGATGTATGTTTTTCCCGAACCGCAATCAAATGAACAACGTTTTTTTACCGACATATTAAAACAACTCGATCATTATCAGCGGAAAAAAACAGAAAAACTCATTCTTGATTTAAAAGATAATCAGGAATTTATTGTGCAATGGGTACATGAGATTAAAACGCCCATTGCTGCGAGTAAATTAATTATTGACAATAGTGCTGGCAAGCCTAAAGAAGCTATTTTGGATAAACTTGAAGACGAGTTAGCTAAAATCAACCGTCTCGTTGAGCAGGTATTGTATTATTCGAGAGCCGACTCCTTTTCAAAGGATTATTTTATTAGCGATGTTCATTTAGATAAAGTCGTAAAAGAAAGTGTAAAAAATCATGCAAAAATCTTTATTAATAAGCGTATTCAGATTCGCTTGCATAATCTTGATACTAGCGTACTTACAGATAAAAAATGGCTTAGCTATATTGTGGATCAAATCATATCAAATGCTTTGAAATACACAGATAAAGAAGGAACGATTGAATGCTACTGTGAGAAGGATAAAAAAGAACAGCGGCTCATTATCAAGGATAATGGAATTGGCATTAAAGCAGAAGACTTAGAAAGAGTATTTGAGAAGGGGTTTACCGGAACTACCGGCAGGATCAATACGACTTCTACTGGTCTAGGTTTGTATTTGGCGAAAAAATTAGCACGGAAGCTCAGCCATGATATTTCTGTTCAAGCAGAAGAAGAAAAAGGTACAAAGGTGACAATTCATTTCCCTCACCCAGGCAATTTTTATATGACGAGAATGTAAGGTTGAACGTGATAATGTAAGATAATTCAATGGAAGCGATCAATATCTTCTTTTAAACTTAGTCATGACAGGCATTACATTCTAAGCGTTAAAAGGAGAGTATGATGATTCAATTTGTTTGCATTTATATGAGAAAACAAAGGGCACCAATATGCCGAGGTCGGGGAAAATGAGGAAGAAATTTATAATATCTATCTTTGTTTTGCTTGGTCTCATATTCGTCGGCAAGTTAGTATATGAAGTAGCTAATCCTAAGACATATTATTATGGCATTATTCCAAATGATGCTGCACCACTTGAGTATGGAAGAGTCGAATATACAGTTCCTACAGTAGATGAACATGGCAATATGCGTACAGAAACATTCAGTGCGATAAAAAAATTAAAAGAAGGCGCTATTTTTAAGTTGACCATCAGAAATAACATTGTCAAGTCTTATGATATTATTGATGAAGAGCAACTGTCTTCATCCATTAAAAAACACTTAAAAAAGTGAACCTCCAACCACTAGACTAGTGCTAGTGGTTTTTTGTAATCACATTACTGTGTATTGCATTAGTTCATACGCTTATCTAATTTATCTTACTGCAACCTTATAAAAATGTAAGGTTCGCACTATAATTGTAAGGTTGGTAAATGGATTGAACCATCTGCTTCTTGTAATATGGAAGCAGAGATTGCGATATCATTGTACTTCTTCAGGAGGGAACATAGATGAAGAATGTGTTAGAGGCAAAAAATATTACGAAAACTTATGGTGTGAAAGGAAGTATGACAATGGTTCTCCATGCCATTGATTTGCAAATTAAAGAGGGCGAGTTCATTGGAATCATGGGGCCATCTGGTGCCGGAAAAACAACTCTGCTCAATATTCTCTCTACGATTGATCAACCTACATCTGGAGAGGTGATCATTGATGGCGACAAAATTGGAGAGATGAACGAAGACCAGCTGTCAACCTTTCGGAGAAACAAATTAGGCTTTATTTTTCAAGACTACAACTTATTGGATACGTTAACTTTAAAAGAAAATATCGTGCTTCCACTTGCGCTTTTCCATACGAACACAAATGAAATTGAAAAACGGGTAAGTGAGATTGCCGATAAGTTTGGAATGAAAGATATCCTTAACCAATATCCTTATCAAGTGTCCGGGGGTCAAAAACAAAGAGCTGCCGCTTCAAGAGCAATCATTTCCAAGCCAAGCATCATTATGGCTGATGAACCGACGGGAGCATTAGATTCTAAATCAGCAACGGATCTTTTACAAAGCTTGAGCAATTTGAATGATGAGGATCAGGCAACCATTATGATGGTCACACACGATGCCTATGCAGCCAGCTATTGCAAACGTATTTTATTTCTTAAAGATGGAGCAATCTTCACTGAGCTTGTAAAAGGAAATACGTCTCGAAAAGCATTTTTCCAAAAGATTTTAAATGTGCTTTCTGTACTTGGAGGCGGAAACGATGACATTGTTTAACATTGCAGCAAAAAATATTCGGAGAAATTTTTATCGCTATTTCATTTACTTTACTTCTATGATCTTTAGTATTGTCATCTATTTTACGTTTGTATCATTGCAATACAACAAACAAGTATTAGAGGCAACAAAAGATTCGTTAAAATTGGCGGTCGCATTCAAAGGAGCGTCCATTATTTTAATGATCTTTGTCGGTATATTCATTTGGTTTTCTAATGCTTTTTTTACAAGAAAGCGAAAAAAGGAAGTAGCGCTTTACTCGCTCCTCGGTGTTAAAAAAAGAGCGATAGCTAAAATGCTCTTTTATGAAAATTTTGTCATGGGAATCTTGGCGCTGGCTATTGGAATATTCATCGGAACACTCCTTTCTAAATTGTTCGTGATGCTGCTCGTTAAATTGATGGGATTTTCAATGGCCGTTGCATTTTCTTTTGAACTAAAAGCTGTTTTGAATACCATATTTGTGTTTGCCATCATTATATTAGTCACATCTTTTCAAGGCTATCGCCTCATATATCGCTTTAAATTAATTGAATTATTTCAAGCAGAAAAGAAAAGCGAACCCGTGCCGAAAGCATCTTTGATTGTGGGCATTTTAGGCATTGTTTTCATGGGATTCAGCTATTGGCTTGCTCTACATCCAACAATAATATTTAGAAATTTACTTATGTTTGCAATGACAATTCTTCTTGGCGCCATTGTCGGAACTTATTTGGTTTTTCATACGTTAACAGTAATTGTGTTGAAACGATCAAGGAACAATAAACATCGTCATTACAAAGGCATTAATATGATCGGAACGTCACAGTTGTTATACAGAATAAGAGGAAATGCTCGAACATTAACAATCATCGCTATCCTTAGTGCAGTGACATTATGTTCAATTGGGACGAGCTACAGTGTTTATTATTCTAGTAAAGAAAATGCAGAACATCAAGAGCCTTTTAGCTATACGTATCTGTCACAGGGGAAAGCACTTGATGAAAAAGTAAAAGCAACAATTTCTAAATATGACCAACATCACATCATTGGCGATCTTCAGATTCAATATGTGAAAGTACGAGGAAATTTGGAAACATTTGACATGCTGCCAACCGAATTTTTGGCAGACGATGATCAGTTCACATTGATTTCTGAAAGCCAATTTAACAAACTGGCAGCTCTTACAGGGATTAGGCAGCAGATACATTTAGAAAAAAAGCATGATGTGCTTATCATGGATGGCGGATATATCGACTTATTGTCAGGAGACTATACAGGGAAAAAAGCAGTATTTAAAACAACTGCAAACCAAATGGAAGAGATTCAAGTGATTGATTTCGAAAAAAAATATCCATTTAGCAGCCAGTTTGCGCATTTCACAATTGTCATTAGCGACTTATTATACGATCAAGTAGCTGCTACAGAAAGTGAAACGACTTTAACAGCATGGAAGATTCAAAACGAAGAGCAGGCTGAAAAACTAACAAAAGAATTGACGAATATCATTCCAGAAGAAGCTCAGCTTTCTTCCTTTTATGTAACATATAAAGGTTACCTAAAACCGTCAGGCTTATTAATCTTTTTAGGCGGTTTCCTTGGATTAGTATTTTTATTAGCAACTGGAAGCATTATTTATTTCAAACAACTAACGGAAGCTACCGATGACAAAGACCGTTATCTTATTTTGCGAAAAATTGGTGTCAGTAAAAAAGAAATTAAACATTCGATTGCCAAACAAATGTTATTTGTTTTTGCGATGCCTCTTATTATCGGGATTTTGCATAGCGCTGTGGCATTGACAGCATTATCTAGTTTGCTTAGTCAAGATATCACAATCCCTGTCGTTATCAGTATGGGCATCTATAGTTTGATCTACCTTGGCTACTATTTTCTAACAGTAAATGCTTACAATAAAATAGTGAATAGCTTAAAGTGAAGCAGCCATCAGCGGCGCTATGAGAAACTGCCGCTGATGGTCTGAGTTTTTATCTGTTTGAACGTTTAGCAACACAGGCTAAAAGAGGGATGCAGGTTCGCAAAAAAACTAGGGTAAAAATAATCATACGTTGATACATTTCATATATTAGCCCGTAATATCCAAGATTGGAAAGGAAACAAAAAAATGAAATCACAACCAATTACAAAAAAAGATCGAATTATATCTCTTGATATGATTCGTGGATTAGCGCTTTTTGGCATCTTGTTCATTAATGTGCCAGCATATCTGGTCTTGATAGAGAGTAGCCCTGAACCAGACTTAACTGGAATAAACGGAGTAATAAAACTATTAATTGTTATTTTAATAGAGAAGAAATTCTTTTCGATTTTCTCCTTTTTATTTGGAGTGGGCGCTTATATTTTCATGTCTCGTGCAGAACAAAAAGGAGATCGGTATTTGTTAAGATTTTTCCGTCGGATGCTTATCTTGCTTCTGTTTGGAGTTATCCATGTTTTTATATGGTTCGGTGATATTTTGTTCGTTTATGCTATTTTCGGTTTATTATTAATCCCTTTTTACAATCGTAAACAAAAAACGATTCTTTCATTTGCAGTCATTTTAACGGTGCTTTCTTGGTTAAGTATGGGCGTTAATATGATTTACTTTAAACAAGGGATGGATGCACCACAATGGATGCAATTTTTTAGTGGAGACCAGAATACTATATTTGCGATGTTCTTATTTGGCATGTATGCAGGCAAGTCTGGCATCATTAAAAACATAGCAAACAATGCAGGAATCTTAAAAAAAATCCAAGTCATAACGTTTTTGCTTTTTATGTCATTTACAGCAATCATTACATGGCTAAGCCTTATTCCGCAAACAGATCAGGTTAGTTTGTTCACCTCCGCGGTAGTGGGGATGGGGGCAGTACCAATGACATTCTTTTATTTGACGACACTATTCCTTTTGTTACAAAAAAGTGTTGTTCAAAAGTTCCTTTCTCCAATTGGATTCGTTGGCCAAATGGCGTTTACGAACTATCTATGTCAAGATAGTATTGGCCGATTCATACTAAATCAAGCTGGCATTGAAGTTGTATCTCCGCATCATACGATAATTGTCGCTATTGTTATTTTTGTTATCCAACTAATATTTAGTGTCATTTGGCTTAAGGTATTCAAATTCCGATATGGTCCATTAGAGTACGTATGGCGCACCTTAACATATGGTAAATTAACTAGAAAAAAAACGAACATATCGGCATGATTTATGGAAAGAGCTGCAGTGTGCTTCAAAACTTCGAAGCACACTGTTTATTTAGAATAAAAGACTAGAAATTCTCCTAAGTTGCTTCATTATCATCAAAAAAACAATCTTTACTCAAAAAATCATCATTAATAAAACAGCAACAATATTAGCAGCTGCATGAGCGATCCAGGAAATATAAATATTCTTCGTTTGATAGTAGATGATTCCAAAAATAACGCTGTCTATGAAAACGGTTGTTAAGTCAATAAAGACTATAATAGGAGCTCCACTAGAGATATGCACTAATGCAAAAATGATAGATGATAATAAAATGGCATAGCTAGGCTTTATGATCCAGCTAAGTCTCTCTTGTACTAATCCCCTAAAAACAATTTCCTCTCCTAAAGCTAAGACGAGTAAGCCGATAATCAATTTACCATTCATTGTTTGAATGAAATCAGCTCTTTCTAGAACATGTTCTAGCACTTCTGGAAATATATTTGTATACAAAAGGAAATATGCGACTTGTAAGAATACACTCACGAATAGGACAAGCGGTCAAGATTTTTTCAAACCGCTTAAAAATGTTTTATGATGAAAGCCGATACTCTCACTTGATCTCTTTCTGATCCATCCTTCGATGATAAAATAGATAATTGGCAGTATTGCGATTAACCCTTTTATTTGTGGAATAAAAAAGGAACTAACTAGCATGGCAGTGACAAGCAGTGCCATCTCATAAAACGGTCGTTTCTCGAACAAAGTTGACTTCATTTGAACCCCCAGCAACAAATAATATTTTTCAAATTTACTTGCATTTATTCCGTATTTAATAGTAGATGCCTAACCTCAGAAATGAAAGGACACAAAGAAGTATAGGTGAAATGCTAAGATGTAGGAAGAGAGGTGACAGCAGGATTTTGAACAATCTAATAAGACATTTGTACTGCGACGCCCATTAAGCAAATGATACTATATTTTGATTTACAGAAGCTTACCGGCATCTTACCTAAATTATTTTTTCCCTACACATATTAACTTGTTTTTTGTTTATTATTTGAAAACATATCTTTTTCAGATTGTACATTTGAAAAAAAGAAATAAAACAATCCTGGAAGCAAAATTACCATGCCGACAACCGCATATGTCTGACGTAAACTTAAGTCTAAAAACGCAGTCGAAGCAAACAAAATTCCTAAAGGCATTGTGACTCGAATGAAAAGCAGACGAACTGCACTTAATTGTGTTAAACGTTCTCGAGGGGCCTCACGTTGGAAAAGTGCTGCACTTTGAGAATGAAAAAAAGGGAACAAAATTCCTCCAGCTAGTTCACAAATCCATGCAAGCGGAACCGTACGGACAAAAAACAAGAGCACGAATGAAAGACCTCCTCCTATCAGACCGACGTACATTGTTTGATACGTTCTTGGCATCTTCGTAAGTAAGACCGTTCCAATGAAATAACCGATTGGGAAAATGCCTGAAAAAATTGCATATTCCCAATACTCTCCACCTAAATCACTTCGGATGAAAGGAATATTGATAACCATCGCAGCTCCGACCGCAAATTGTACGGTTGAAGAGAGAATCGTGAGACGCAAGAGATGTGGATACTTAAAAAATGTACGGTAGCCTTCTTTCATTTCAGCCCACCAAATCTTCTTTGTCCAAATTGGCATTCTCTTATTGCTTAATTGTGGAATCCGTGAGAGTGCAAGATAACTAAAAAGGAACATAGCAGAAGAAAAACCATAGATGAAGTACATGGGACTAACTAGCAAAAGCAAGGAAGTTGCTCCGGGAGCAATAAAACTCATCAGTCGAATGGTTCCATCTAGTAAACCATTTACTTCGACAAGCTCTTCCTTTTTACAGATTTGAGGTAGAAGCGCAAAAGATAGACTTGCGTAAATCGGCTGCATGAGTCCTAAAATGCATTGTAAAACGATTAATCCCAAAATAATTCCTGTGTCAGTACCAATTACATAACCAAGTAGTGGAAGAAGGTAGGCTCCAGCACGAATCAACTGTATGTTTCGAATCATTTTTTCCTTTGCGACATAGTTTAGAAAGGGGGCACTTATCCCTTGTAAAATCAGAGAAGGAAGAAAGTATACAAGCCAAAGTGCACCCATCCATTCCTTTGATCCTGTCAATTCATACAATAATAATCCGTTTATGATTCCTCCTGCTGCTCCACCAAATTCTGATACAATTTCGCCTACCCAAAGTGCTTTAATTGATTTAGAGTACTTTTTCATATATCAGCTCCAAGGTACTGAGTGAGTTTCTCAGAAAAAGCATTAACCCGCGTTAGATTCGCTGAATAGATCCCTTTATCAACACGAATAAACTTTGCAGCTCTTAATAAAGAAAGTTGATGATGCAGTGTTGATTTAGAAATATGAAACTGACCGCTCATCTCTTGAAGAGATAATGGTCCCTTTACTAGCTGATAAAGCAGTTTCAATCGGAGTTCATCTCCTAACACCTTATGACCGCGAATTAACTCAGTTGAGGGGATACCTGGCTCTATTAAGTATTCTTCCTTCAAAGGATAAAAGAAGATTTTAGTATCAGGTGTACGTTTTTCTAGTATCCAGGGACGATATGATACATGTGGAATTAATTTCACATTCCAAACAGAAGGTTCAGGTAAATACTTAACTCCACCCGTAATTCGTTCAATTTCCTCCATGGGATTTTTCACATTTAGTAAGCTGTATTGCTTCTGTTCAAAGGCAAGTGCTTGCGTCCACTTTTCCCATTCCTCTCGTTGGTTTATCCACTCGTACCATTCATTTAATGTACGGATGAATAGGTCACAAATATCGTGATGTGAATAATGACTAACTGCACGAACGTATCCACCTAAGTATTCGTGGCTTTCAAAGCAAGCAGCGTACTTCAATAATTCACCTTGCTCATGTAGATGGGCTGTCGCTTTTCTTATTGGCTCAGTATCTCGATCCTTGTAAGGTAAAAGTGTATCGTAGAAACAATCCATCGACAATTCTGAAAGACAGTTCGAAAAATCTTGAATAGACGAAGCTGATAATTTGTTTTGAAGCATAATAAGACCATACCAGAAGTTGGTTTCCTCTATTACTTTTAAATGTTTCACTAAAGAAGCCGACATGGAATCTTCATGTGATTTCCATTTATCGTCCAAATCAAAAGTGTGGCGAATTTGTCTATATGTATATCCAGCAATACCAAGAATGACTTCCCAAACAGGCGACCATTCTACTTCCAAAGAAATTGTTTCAACTGGTTGAGGGGAATAAAGATGCTTCATTTAAGTACCTCCTTTATTATTGTTATTATCATTCTAAAATAAATGAATTTTAAATTCAACATTTTTCGAATTAATTACTAGAATATATTTCGGTACTTAAGAATAGGGGAGAAATACTAAGATCAATTCAAAAGAAGAACTTATAAGAATTTATGTTAATATAGGCGAATGTGAACTAGAAAAAAGTTTGTACAAAATAATCGTATTATAATACCGATTTAACAAGCATGTAAATTTGAAAATATTCATATTTTTCGCCCTAGATTTTAGGCAAGAATCTCTGTATAATTATAACTAAAGATAAAAGAATTTGTACTTTTATGGAAAACTATTCTTCTTCTGATTTAGCTTCAGTTTATCCTCGTTCATAATACCATTTTCCAGCTTTGCTTAAGATTTGGTCTTTTTGGCAAAATTTTAGAAAAACATATTTAGGGAATATTTAAATATTATGCAACGCAAGTGGAGCTATATATAACTTATAAACTGATTGGTGAGTAGAATAAATCGCCATCAAAATGTAGATTTTTATAATTCTAAACAATAAATGACGATGGCCGTTGTTAAAATTCACCAAGCTTACCATCTTTTTTATGGTAAAATACAAATAGAATGGTAGAAGTCTTTTTTTCACTAAAGGGTGTGGAAAGGATTAACGAAAAGAACATAATTATTTCTCTCTACTTATAAAACTAATACCAGGAGGATGAAGTTGATTTGAAAAAAAGTACTGGAAAAGTAGTTGGTTTCGAATTAAATAGTCAAGAACCTGAAAAAGCGTGGAATTTTATTCTAACGTTTTCGGTTGGAAGGTAGCTGAACCTCGTTGGGATTATCGGTTTGTTTCAACAGGTGGAGGTGATAATGGTGAGATTGCAAAAGGGCCAGCTGATTTTCCCCAAGGTACTCGAATTCAAATTGAAGTTAATTTAAGCAATAGAGAACGGGGCTATGGTCGTCAGAGACAAAATGGAATTTGATGAGTTTTACCTCGCGTATTTAGTAGACCCCACTGGAAACGGAATTGGTTTAGTCCAATACAAATAACGGTTTATTTAATAAATAGAAAGCTAAATGCATATGATTAAACAAATTAAATGGTCTTGAAGAAGCATCTACGAAAAAATACTCCTAGAAATTAAATCTTCAGTTATACAAAGCTAACACTTAATTTTTGCTTCAATTTCAATCACATCGACTATAATATTTCATAAATGGGAGAGATAAAATGGGAACTTTCTATTGCTTAGGTATTATAAATAAATTTACCGCAATGAGTCAGAATTCTTTGTTAAAAAATGAGTGGGAAAATCTTTTAAACGAAAGAATAGATTTAAATCTTTATGAAACATCAATACAAGGTACAAGAGTAGAAGGGAGCCTTATTGATGATATTTTCAAAGAAAATATCATTGAATTTTATCAAATATTAAAGGAAATTTCGGGTCCAACTCGTAGTAGCAATATTGATTATTACGAAAAAGAATTTGGCACAAACATAAATGATTATCAAACTTCTCAAACCGAACTTATTCTTGAAACTTCAAATGGTAATTCTATAAGCCTTAGTGTTACTTATGTATTGCTATTTATCGAAGGGAAAGTAAGTGTGGAAGAGTTTAACACGGAACCACATTTAATTAATTGGTTATTTCGTAATAGTAGAATTGAAAATAAATTGTCCGGATGTGTTATTAGCGATATTGTGTAATAATTTTAAATATACAAGAAAGAGGAATTTTTCATGAGAAAATCTAAAACGAATTCAACGAGTCTTGGTGTTGCTATAACAAATTGGGAGCATCATCCTGATGTTCGCTTTAATGAGGTTGATTCTATTCCTGTAGAGTCAAGTTACCTTGATCTATTTGATAGAAATGAAGTGTTTATTACTATAGAGGAATGAGAAAGCCAATTGTTTATTGATTGAATCAAATGATTGTAGGATTGGATTATTAAGTCCTAGTTGTTATCAATATGAAAGCATCATAGTTAACACCGTCCATACTTGTGGGCGGTGTTAATAATTTTAAAAATAAATGATAAGACCAATCATGTGATACTAGAAACTTTTTTGTCTTTGGATAGAAGGGCTAATTGTAAAAGGACAAAAAAGTTAATACAAAATAATCGTGTTATCATACTGATTTAATGATGTGTAAAGTTGAAATGTACATATTTTTTGTCCTGATTTTAGACAAAAATAGAAAGCTTTTTATGAAATCCTTTAGTGTAAAGTTTTTTAAAATATAAAAAATGACTTAAGTAAGGGTTGCAATTATTTTAAAATGGATTACAATGGAATAAATCAAAAAAATTTGATGTATTGGAAGTGAACAAAATGCCATTAATAAAAAAGATGAATGAGTCTAATCAACAAGAGATGTTGAAAACTTACGAAGCTAAATTTAAAGCTTTGGCAGATCAAATTCGCTTAAAAATTTTATACGAATTAAATCAAAGAGGCCAAGTGTGTGTTTGTGATCTGACAGAAATCGTCGGCTTATCCCAATCAAAGTTATCTTATCACCTGAAAATATTGCTTGATGCGAATCTGATTGAAAGAGAAAAAAAAGGTATATGGAACTATTACAGTTTAAATGAAATCGAAGTTAGAAATCTTTTATCAGAAGAGTTATGTTGCATTTTTTACCCTAGAAAAGGGTAAAAAATTTAACCTATATATCAAAAAAAATTGATTTATGAAAAATAACATGGGGAGGAAAATCATGAATAGTTTATTTAGCTTTTTGCAAACATTTTTTACACTTTTTATAGAATTAACCGTATTATTTATTTTTATCAGCTTTCTGGTAAGTTGGTTACAACAAACAGTTACAGAAGATCGAATCAACCGAATCCTTCATAGGCCAAATAAGTGGAGTAGTTATCTTTATGGCACAGGACTAGGTGCTCTAACTCCTTTTTGTTCTTGTTCTACAATACCCATTTTAGCTGGACTACTGTCATCTGGAGCTCCATTTGGTCCATCCATGTCATTCTTAATTGCTTCACCTCTATTAAATCCAATTATTGTTACATTGATGGGAACGCTGCTAGGTTGGAAATTAACTTTGTATTACGTAATAATTGTAGGAATATTCTCAATTCTAACTGGTGTTGTTTGGGAAGCTCTAGGTCTTAAAAGTTCTGTTAAAAATGTTACCGTAAGAAAAAACTCTCTTTCAAGCAAACATCAAAACACCTCTAAATGGAAAGTAGCGTTGCAAGATGCTTGGTCATTCTTCTATCCTTTATTACCGTATTTAGCGATTGGCGTATTTATTGGAGCGTTTATTTATGACTTTATTCCCCAAGACTTCATTGTTAAATATGCAGGAGGAGACAAACCGTGGACAATTCCCATTGCTTCCTTAATCGGTATTCCAATGTACATTCGAGCTGAAGCAATCTTGCCTATTGGTGGTGCTCTAGTATCCAAAGGAATGGGAATAGGGACCGTTATTGCCCTTTTAATCGGTGGAGCAGGTGCGAGTATCCCTGAAGTCATTTTATTAAGTAAATTATTTAAAAGGAAATTAGTTGTAGCGTTTGTCATATCTATTTTAATTGTTGCGATTAGTACAGGACTTATTGTGCAAATCATCCTTTAATGAAAGGGGGGATTCATGATAAAGGCAAATTATTTCATAATTGAATCGTAAAAGCACTCTATCCAGCTAATTTTAAAATAATTAAAGCTATACAATTTTCCTTCAAAATTAAATATTCAATAAGCAGAGTGCTTCAATCAAAACACAAAAATAATGAGAGAGGAGTAATACGATGAGTAAATCCATTGACGATGCAGTTAAGGAAAGATACAGTAATGCTGCCAAGGAATACGAAAAAGGCCTATGCTGTCCTGTAGATTATGATCCCCAATATCTAAAGGTCATTCCACAAGAAGTACTTGAAATAGATTATGGATGTGGAGATCCGCTATCTGCTGTAAAAGAAGGAGAGATTGTCCTCGATTTAGGCAGTGGGGGAGGTAAAGTAGCTTTTATCGTTTCTCAAATTGTTGGTCCAAAGGGAAAAGTTATCGGTGTTGATATAAATGATGAAATGCTTAAGTTGTCTCGCAATGCTACCCCTATCGTTGCTGATAGGATCGGATATAACAATGTTGAATTTCGAAAAGGAAAAATTCAAGATTTGCAACTCGATTATGAAAAATTAGATAGTTTATTAAAAACAAATCCTGTTAAGACTTCAGAAGACTTAGAAAATCTGACGAAAAAAATAGAAAAGTTAAAAAAAATTGAACCTTTGATAGAAGATAACAGTATCGATATCGTTATTTCCAATTGCGTATTGAATTTAGTTTCCACAGAAGATAAGGAAAAATTATTTAAAGAAATTTATCGCGTTTTAAAACCTGGAGGTAGAGCTGTTATCTCTGATATTGTATCAAATAACGATGTACCCATTGAGATGCAACAAGATACTGAACTTTGGAGTGGTTGTTATTCTGGAGCAATCAGAGAAGATCGCTTTTTAAATGCTTTTGCTAATACAAATTTTTATGGGATAACTTTGGATAAAAGAGAAGAGACTTGGACTACTATTCATGATATTTCCTTTAGAAGTATTACCATAACCGCGTACAAAGGGAAAGAAGGCCCTTGTCTTGACCGCAAACAATCAGTTATTTATCGTGGACCTTTTAAAGAGGTATTAGACGATGATGGTCATGTCTTTGAAAGAGGTAAAAAAAGCAGAGTTTGTGATAAAACATATAAAATAATGAAGAGAGAGCCATACAAAAAGTTTTTTGACTTCGTAGATCCTATAGACCCAGTAGCAATAGAAGATGCGTTGCCAATGCAAAAAGGTCATGCTCAAGAGCTACAATCGCCTGGAAACGATAAACTAAAAAGTAAAAATGATGAATATATTCTGACTTCAGAAACTGTCACTTCTGACTGTAATTCTAATTGCGATTGTTAATTGGTAGACATACTCTGAATGCTTGAAAGGGGTTTCACTCTAATTATATTTTAATTAAAAAAAATCTTGCTCTCTAAAAACATCATTTACTAAGCAAAATTGTTGTAGTGTGGAGATTGAAGAGGTTAAAGCCAATCAAGAGGATTGCTTTGTGTCCAACAAACAGGAAAAGTCTAAATCTCAGTATTAAAGTTCAGCATAAGTTAGTAAGCAAAGGAATGAGTATGGGGCTGTAATTGCATTAATTGTGGCAATACAGGGGGCTAGTCTTCCGGAAATCCTATTATCAAACAAATTATTAAGCCATGATTATTAACGGCCTTTATTATTGCTATTGATTTAAAGGAGGTGAATGGAAAGTGAAAAAAGAATCGATATTTAAAAAGATTTTTTCTTCCAACCAAGATTGTTGTTCTGTAGATATTGAAGAAGTGGGAGAAAATAAAGAAAAGGTGTCAGATAAAGACTTAGCGATTAAAAATGATTCTACATGTTGCTCCTCCAAAACCGAATAATCTAAGAGGTACAGCGTTTATTCAACAATCACTCTCATGAATTTGGAAACAAAATGTATCAACACTATCTACAAGCGTATAATGATTTAGCTCAAAAATGATAAAATCCGAGGGGCGATGTCCCTCGGATTTTCATTTACCTTCTTCTACAAACTTTTTGATACGCTGTCCAATCTCATCTCGTACTCGTTGAAAAAAAGCCCATTTTTCTTCTTCTGTTCCTCCTGCTTTCGCTGGGTCGTCAAATCCCCAATGCCATCTTGCAATATGTGAGGGCGTTATTGGGCATTTATCATTGGCATCACCACATAACGTAATGACATAATCAGCTTTATTTAAAATCTCTGGATCAATGATATCTGAAGTTTGCTTAGAAATATCAATATCAACTTCCTTCATTACTTTAACTGCATTAGGATTTAGGCCATGTGCTTCAATACCTGCTGAATATACCTCATATTCTTTACCTAAATATTTTTTACCAAAACCCTCAGCTATCTGGCTTCTGCAAGAGTTTCCAGTACACAGAAAGTAGAGTGTTTTTTTAGACATATTCGCCACTCCTTTATTTTAATGGATAAATTGCAGCCAAATATATAGACCAATCAATGTGATAAAAAGAGTAGGTATCGTTAGGATAATTCCCACTTTAAAGTAATAACCCCATGTTATTTTGACTCCTTTTGTATTTAATACATGTAGCCAAAGTAGGGTAGCAAGAGAACCAATAGGTGTAATTTTCGGTCCTAAATCCGAACCAATGATATTCGCATAAATGAGTGATTCTCTTATCATATCTGTCGTGTTCGTATCGGCAATAGCTAATGCATCAATCATCACAGTTGGCATATTGTTCATCACAGAGGAAAGAATTGCTGCGATAAAGCCCATACCTACAGTAGCCACAAATATTCCTTGATCAGCTATCGCTTGAATCATATCTGCCAATACACTGGTCAATCCAACATTTCTTAACCCATAAACAACAACGTACATACCAATAGAGAAAAAGACAATGGCCCAAGGAGCCCCTTTTAAAACGTTCATTGTTTCTACAACTGGGCTTCTGTGCGCAATGAGTAAGAAAATAATAGCTACAGCTCCAGCTATAAAAGATACTGGAATAGCGACAAATTCGCTGATAAAATAACCAATTAATAAGACGGAAAGGACGCCCCATGATAGACGGAACATGGATAAATCCTTTATTGCTTCTTTTGGACTCTTTAATTGAGCGACATCATATTGCTTTGGAATACTTTTACAAAACATAAGGTAAAGAACAAGCATGCTGGTACCTAAACTGAATAGATTAGGTACCAGCATGCGAGATGCATACTCTACAAAACCAATTTGAAAGAAGTCTGCAGAAACAATATTCACCAAGTTGCTTACTACTAATGGAAGGGAAGTCGTATCTGCAATAAATCCAGATGCCATAATAAATGGCAAAATCATTTTATCTTTGAAATTCAACGCTCGAACCATTGCTAAAACAATCGGTGTTAATATGAGTGCGGCTCCATCATTTGCAAATAGCGCTGCAACAACGGCTCCTAAAATGGTAACTAAAAAGAACATTTTTAATCCATTTCCATTAGCAAAACGAGTCATATGCAATGCCGCCCATTCAAAGAAACCAATTTCATCTAGAATTAATGAGATAATAATTAATGCAACAAAAGTTAATGTTGCATTCCATACAATCCCTGTTACATCTATTACATCTTGAAAAGATACAACACCTATGGCAAGTGCCAATAAAGCACCACCACAAGCAGACCATCCTATGGACAATCCTTTCGGCTGCCATATAACAAAGACTAAGGTAACGATAAAAATGAATACAGCTAAATATAGGAACATGCGAATTCCTCCTCGAGCGTTCCAATTATTACTCACATAAAATTCTTTTCCCTTTAACCACAAGTGATCCAATATCATCCTGCAATGAAGGAAGGGTACTAACTAAATGGAGAAGGAAAGGATATAAATTGTGATGCTTGTTAAGATAATAAAACACCCATTTTCCTCTTTTTTCTTCTAAAATAATATCTGCTCGCTTTAATTTTCTTAAATGCTGACTAACAGAGGGCTGGCTCATTTGAAGAAGTTCAACGAGCTCACAAACACAAAAGGAATCAAGGATTAAGTAAGCAATAATTTTTAGTCGTGTTTCCTCACCAACAGCCTTTAAGAAGACTTCTGCTTGGCTAAACGTTACCATTTAATCACCACCTTCATATAACCAATTGCTAATTAATATCATTATAAATATGTCTCATCCCTCTCTATAATGTTGACACAAATTAAACTTAGGAATATTATATAACCAAACGATTATATAATCAATAACTTATATGATCTTTTATAAAAATGAGTAGGAGTGATTATTTTGAAAAAAATCGAGATTTTTGATCCTGCAATGTGTTGTGCCACAGGTGTATGTGGACCTAGTATAGATCCTGAATTAATACGTATGGCTGCTGTCGTTCACAACTTGCAAACAAAAGGTTATGATATTAAACGTTATAATTTGGCAAATGACCCAGATTCTTTTGCCAATCATACCGTAATTAGCCAACTACTAATGGAAAAAGGGCCAGATATTCTTCCTATTACACTTGTTAATGGGAACGTTGAAAAAGAAAGAGTATATCTAACAAATGAAGAATTAATGAATCTGACAGGATTAACAGAACAAGAACTTACTTTAAAACCTCGGATTCGATTAAAAAAATAAAAGAAAGAAGGCATCATGATGTACACTCTATTTCATCCAAACAAGTTGGAATTAACACCCTATCTGTTTTTCACAGGTAAAGGAGGAGTAGGAAAAACATCCACAGCTTGTGCTACGGCTGTGACTCTTGCTGAAGAAGGGAAAAACGTATTACTTGTCAGTACAGACCCAGCTTCAAATTTACAAGATGTGTTTGAAATAGAATTAACAAATAAGCCGACTGCTATCCCTATAGTTAACCATCTCTACGTAGCGAATCTTGATCCTGAAACAGCTGCAAAAGAATATAAAGATAAAGTGGTCGCTCCATATCGAGATAAACTTCCTGATGCTGTAATTAATCAAATGGAAGAACAACTTTCAGGTGCTTGTACTGTTGAAATTGCCGCATTTGATGAATTTTCGTCTTTACTGACTAACAAAGAAATTATTCATACCTATGATCATGTTATTTTTGATACGGCGCCAACTGGACATACTCTTCGCTTGTTACAATTACCAACTGCCTGGAGTGGTTTTCTAGACGAAAGTACACACGGTGCTTCTTGTTTAGGTCCATTAGCAGGGTTAAACGCTAAGAAAGAAATGTATGAAGCAGCTGTTCAGGCGCTTGCAAATCCAGACCAAACAACATTATTTCTGGTGACACTTCCTGATTCTTCACCTTTGCAGGAGGCTGCTAGAGCTTCAAAGGAACTTGGTGAGATCGGAATCAAAAACCAAGTACTAATGATTAATGGCGTGATGAAAAGCTATGTTAAAGAGGATGAAACGTCCACAGCTTTTTATATACGTCAGCAACAGGCTCTTTCATCTATGCCAGGCAAATTAAAAAGTATTCCAACTTATGATATCCAGCTGGCACCATTTAATATCACTGGAATTCATAACATCCGCCATCTTTTTGATGAAGAGTTCTCAAATAATAATCATAAAGAAACATTCAGCCGTAAAGATGCACCAAATTTACACACCTTGATTGATGATTTATATGAAAGAAAACAGCGCATCATTTTTACCATGGGAAAAGGTGGAGTAGGGAAAACAACGGTAGCTGCAGCTATCGCCGTCGGATTGGCTGAAAAGGGACAACGGGTTCATTTAACGACAACAGACCCAGCAGCACATCTTGATAAAGTACTCAATCATAATACTGGTAACATCACCGTTAGTCGAATTGATCCTAAAATAGAAGTCGAAAAATATCAAAAAGAGGTTATCGAAGCATCCAAAGATCAGTTAGATGAAGAAGGAATCGCTTATTTAGAAGAAGATTTACGTTCTCCATGCACTGAAGAAATTGCGGTATTTCGTGCATTTGCTAATATTGTAGAGAAAGCAAACGAAGAAATCATTGTAATTGATACTGCACCAACAGGGCATACACTTTTATTATTGGATGCGACCCATGCTTATCATAGAGAAATGGAACGGTCTACAGGCGAGGTACCTTTATCAGTTCAGCAACTGCTTCCACGTTTAAAAAATCCGAAAGAAACCACTGTCGTAATTGTAACCTTGGCCGAAGCAACACCTGTTCATGAAGCTAGTCGTTTGCAGG
Organism: Bacillus chungangensis; assembly: GCF_030812995.1. Taxonomy (GTDB): domain Bacteria; phylum Bacillota; class Bacilli; order Bacillales; family Bacillaceae_C; genus Bacillus_CF; species Bacillus_CF chungangensis. Next base: position 88,094 of record NZ_JAUSTT010000006.1, read on the forward strand.
AAGATTTAAAACGAGCTAGTATTATGCCTAAATGGTGGGTGATTAACCGGAGTTTATACGCAACTCATACATCAGATCCTATTTTGCATGGACGATCACGTTCAGAGATGGAATGGATAGAATTAGTCCAAAAAAAATCAAATGAGCAATATGTTATCATCCCTTGGAAAGCCAAAAATCCTGTAGGATATGAGATGTTAAAAGAGTTGGTTAAAAATACGAAGGAGGCTCACTAATGATTATAACAGATCAAGCTAAAGTATATATTAACAAAATGATGGAGGAAAACGGAGAATCCAATTTGCGTTTTACCTTTGAAGGTGCAGGCTGTTGTGGCCCAAATTTCGGTGTAACTTTATCCAATCGACAAGAAGGGGATAAAGAGGATATCATTAATGGAGTGAAAGTAAGTATTGATGAAAGGGTCTTTAACGCTGTTCAAGATATTATATTAGATTTCGAAGGAGAAGGGGAAGAAGGAGGCCTTGTTCTTAAGGGAAACAATAGTTGTTGTTAGATGAAATTATTGGAAAAAAGATAACTTTTATGTGGAAAACCTTTTTTGATAGAAATGAAAGGATCTTTATTTCCTACAGAGGGTTTTTATCAATATGAAAGCATAAATAACACCGTCCATATTTGCGGGCGGTGTTAAAAATTTGTAAAATAAATGATAAGAACAATCATGTTTACTAGAAGCTTTTTTAAACTTTATCAATCCATTGGATTTGAAATTAAAAAAGAAGAAAAGAGATTTTGGATCAATATATAAGGGGGATCCCCAAGAGAATGAAATCTTTAACCGATTTTGAAAAAATAATAAAAAAGATAAAATTGATAGTGTCCTTGTACAGAAGAATAATACCGTGATTTTTGAATATTATCGAAACAAAAAAATGAAAGAAAAACAACATAAAATATATTCTGTTTCAAAAAGCATCTTATCCGTACTGATTGGAATTGCGATTGACAAAGGTTTTATCGAAAATGTTAACACTCCAATAATTCATTACTTTCCGGAATTTAATAAAGATAAAGAAAATGAGAGAATTACAATTAAGCATCTACTGACAATGACTTCAGGATTACACTGGCCGGGTAATAATGGTATGATACCCAGCAAAAATTGGGTCAAAGGACAGTATATTATTGTCGCACCTGACTATCAATTGGTAACGGTTTTCACAAGTAGTTTTAAAGATGGTGCAACAAGACCTTTACAATATTTTAAGGAATATCTATTAGAAGGGTAGATGAGAAATCAATTACAAACTTTCTTGTCTCATTTGTACATAGTTTTTTGTCCTCGAACAAATGATATAGGGCAAATTTATTTCTCTTTTCTAGTTTACATAATATATATTATAGGAAGTTGTAGCAACAAAAGCGAAAATATCTCATAACTTAAGTATACTTGTAATATTGAGACGAAACGTAAAAATTTTCTTTATTATTATTAAACCTATTCCGCTCATATCTATTCCATTTAAGATCATGTTTCTTATTTGTTTAGTTTTAGCAAGTTAGCTATCATTTATCAAAACACTATGCTCACTTCTCTTTTATGTATTTGAAATTCTAAAAACGAAACACTCTATCCTGCACTTTGAACGAAGTTTTTTTATGGTAAAGGCAGATAATATATCATGCACCCTCAATCTAATCATTTTTTAGAGGTAAAGGTTTTTAAAAAAATATGCAAAAGTACCCGTATTTTCCAAAGTCATCTTTTGCATATTTCTTTATGTTCCTCCCTTTTATTTCCTGTAATAAATGTTATCGTCCCAATCACTGTATATATAAGCTAACATAATATCTTTATGTGCTGATTTTCTCTAGCAAGCCAATTTTCTGTATTTATTAACCAAGCTAGGTATTTCAGTTTATTTTAGAAAACTCATCTTTGTTGACATAATATTATTATGAAAAACAAGAATGAAATAACTTTTCATTCTTGAATAAACTGAATACATACTTCCCTTGTACTTTTTAATTGATAGTATCTATTTTCTATTACCTCCCATCCCTTCCTTCATTATAAAAATTGTTGATATAGTAAGTAGTTTTCCATATCAAAGCAAACGAAGATAACCTTCTTAATTGAAGCATGTTCTTTTAAGCTCCTTTACGGTTTTAATCGCAATACCAGCTGCTTGTTTTTTAGGAAAGCGATACACTCCAGTACTAATATTCGGAAAGGCAATCGTTTTTAAGTCACGTTTCACTGCAAGCTCGATAGCATGTATGTAACAATTGCTTAATTGCTTCTCTTCACCATGCTCTCCTCCATTCCAAATTGGTCCGACTGTGTGAATAACCGCTTTCGCAGGAAGCTTTCCTGCCGTTGTAATCACTGCTTTTCCTGTTTCACATCCGCCAATTTTTTTGCATTCTTCTAGTATTGAATTACCACCGGCTCGATGAATGGCACCGTCTACTCCCCGCCGCCAAGAAGTGTATGATTCGCAGCATTGACAATTGCATCAACCGAAAGCTTGGTAATATCACCATGTACGATCTCGATACGCTCCATTCATTTATCACTCCTAATGACTATAAAATGTATAGCATAATTCTTAGAATTTCTCCTTTATCTTCATATTACAATACATAACCTGATTGTCCAGTCTGTTTACTGAAAAATGAAACAAACAGGAGCAGGAAAAGGAGCTTTCTTAATCGAAAGAAATATAATATGACTATTTTGGAGGTAATATGAATGTTTATTGTAAATGTAGAGGGAGCTATTTTTAAAGAGGAGCACTGGTTAATCATTGAAAGAAGCAAAAAAGAGGAACATGCAGGGGGATTGCTTTCATTTGTTGGAGGAAAAGTCGAATCAGAAGGAAATGTATCACAGATATTAGAAAAAACGGTGATACGTGAAATATTTGAAGAAGTCGGTATACAAGTGAAAGATTCTCCCCAATACGTTCATAGTACCTCTTTTATTTCTGACTCAGGTGAAAGTGTGGTAAATATTGTTTTTCTTTGTACATATGATGTTGGGATCGCATTCGCTAAAAGCCCCGATGAAGTGGAGATGATAAAATGGATGACATCGAAAGAAATATTCAGTCATCCAAAAGCACCTTTATATTTAAAAGAAAGTATAAAGCTTGCTGAATCTTTCATAAAAGCTAATCATATACGATAAAGCAACAAATATAAAGAGATAGTGGTTTCATTCTTGGCTAAATTAACGCCTATTTCTGATAAAAATCGATCAAGTGATATTGCCATACTCTATTCACCAAATAACCGCTTATGAATATCTTGGCTAAAAAGCTGTTTTATTACATCCATCATATCTACTTGGCTTTTCATATATTCGTTCAATTTTTCCTGGTGTTTTTGCCTTTTATCTGTATTCTCTAAAAACGATAATAGCGTTTTATCAAGTTGATCCTTTTGTAATGGATAGATTTTATTGAGGACTAAATCATGTTTAAGAAGAAAAGCTTCATTTAATTCCTCTTGGCCAGGCAGCGTATGCACAATAAACATCGGGATATGCTTTAGAAGACATTCGCTTATCGTTACACCGCCAGGCTTTGTTAACACTAGATCCATTTGATCATATAATGAATTCATTTCTTCTTTGCAAGAAATATAAGCGATTGGAATAATATTTGGGTTTCCCAATTGATTTATTTTCTTAAATAATTTCTTATTTTTACCGCATAATACATGGTATTTAATTTTAGTTGACGGCTTATTTTTTTGAAAAAAGGATTCAATCGGAGCCACACCAAGATTTCCTGCTGCAATTAAGACATGAAATTCAGATTTCTGCTCGAATCTTTCCTTTTTCTTCTTAATTTTTGGATGTACAGGTATACCTGTTACAAAAATCCTATCCGGTTTAACGTTTTTAGATTCTAAATATTGTTTTATTTTTACACTAGGCACAAAATGTACATCAATATGTTGAATGCCCCATAGTATGTTAACAAAAAAATCGGTATAAACATTAATCACTGGAATCGATAAGTTATTTTTATGCTTAAGATGATTTAACAGATGTGACGGTAGTGAATGTGTACAAATAACAAGATCAGGCTTTTCCTTTTTCAGAAGATTTTTCAAACTATTTAAAAACAATAACTCATAAAAGTAAAATGTTTTATTACTTTTAATACGATCGTATGCTTTATTCTTGTAAAGCCAGCTGTAAAAAGCAGGCATCGTTTGAATAGCATATAAATATAAATTTGAAATGACTTTTTCTCCGTAGCCAAATGTATGATGTAGTATATCTACTTTTTTGCACTGAATGGAAGGATCAAGTTGTTTAAAATAGCTGCTTATTGCATCTGCTGCATGATGATGTCCAGAAGGTATTTGTAAAAAAGGTAAAAAGAGAACCTTCATTCTCAACACCCCTTTTACCCTTATTATGATTAAAATCAATTCTTTCATACCGTGGTCATTTATCCTTTCATTCCCATTATTAAAATTGTCTAGATTTATTAATCATATTAGTGATGGTACTTGAAAGGAGAAAGTGCAACATGTTTATTCGATTATCTATTTTATCGATATGGAGGGTTGTTGATCCGATTTACTATTTTATGACTCGATTACAATACGTTAAAACAAATGACAATAAAAAGGCCATTTTTAGAGTGAGGTTAACCAAATTTAAGGGCAATGATGTAGTTCTATCTGATGGCACCATCATTCATAAAAATGATATGTTATTAAAAATCCATTTGCATAACGTTCAATTGTTAAAAGAAATGCTAAAAAAAGAAAAGCACCCTCTTAGAGAAATTGCTATATATAAATTGGTTATGAGCTCTATGCCATTCTTAGCGAAATATGTTAAAAATCATGCTGAAGAGCAAAATATTAAAGGCATCGTTGGTATTACGATGATTAATAAAGGTGTTAAGAAATTAGGATTTGATAGTGTTTTTCCGAAAAACCCAATATATAGATGGTTCAAAAAAATATCACAGCTTCCTATCTATATGTTGTCAAATTCCCCATTTTCTATTTTTAAAATAAGTAAATACCAACCTGTATATTTATTGATGTCTAAAGAAAAGTTATTAGACAAGTACGACCCTAATCCTTAAAAAATAACGTTTCCACCATCTACCACTAGGAACTTTATCCTATCCTTACTATAATGAGACAGTAGGGAGGGTATGTTATGTCACTAACGATATTTATTTTCGCAGTTGTTGCTTTCATTGCGTTTACAATATACAAGGCTAATCAAAATACGAAAGATGTCACGATCAATACAGTCTCTATTTCACAATTAAAGCCTAATCTTTCTCAAGAAAATTTCACAGTTCTTCACTTATCAGATTTGCATCTTGAAAATATTTCTATTGCTCCTCATGAACTTTATGAAATGATTTCAAAACAGCCAGTAGATATGATTGCTCTAACCGGTGATTTCCTTGATCGAAAAAGAAGTATCCCAAAGCTTATTCCGTATTTAAAAATACTTAAGAAGGTAAATCCTTCTTATGGAATATATGCTGTATTTGGCAATCATGATTATGTTCTAAGAGAAAAGCACTTTAAACACCTAAAGAACACAATGAAAGAAAACGGTATTGTTACGTTGCAAAATGAACATATTACGTTAGATATCAATGGCAATAAAGTAAATATTATTGGAATTGATGATCATAGTACACAACGAAGCAATATCGTTAAATCTTATAAAGGACTGCCAGCAGGATACAATTTAATCCTAACGCATGATCCAAATATTGTATTAGATTTGCATAATGTTCCATTCGATTATTTATTATCCGGGCATTTTCATGGCGGCCAAATTCACTGGCCGCGTCCATATCACCTCTTTAAAATGGGAAAGCTTGTTCAAATGAAAATGATAAAAGGCTTGCATTATTATAAAGGCAAACCTTTTTACATTAGTGAAGGATTAGGACAGACTGGTGTGAATATTCGAATCGGCAGCCGTCCTGAAATTACTTTTCATGAAATATAAAGTAAAACTTCCATCTGATGGTTTTTTTCTCTCATCTCGTTAAGAAAATCACTTTTTTTCATGAGAGGCTGTTTGAAGAAGCTTTCCTTATCCATTTGGACATTTAACTTTCAGTTATCCCTCGTATAGACTTCCTTGATTCCTCTAACTATTCAGGCCGAGGGTTACTGCCAGTAGATGTTAAATAAAAAACTCTTCTTGCAACTCCAGAAATACCCTTATGAAGGCAATTTCGTTAGCACTCTAAAAATTGGCTATTATACTAAGTTTACCAGCATAATGACTATCGTTTATTGTAAAAATAACATTGTTGAAAGAAGCTATGTTTTTTCTTTCAATCATTTTTTGCCAAAGGAGTGCTAAAAATTGAATAATTTTCGCAGGATGATGACCCTTTTTAATACTGGGAGAAATCAACCATTCCTTAGAATGTTTGGAAGACGAAGAAATAACAGAAATGGATTGTGGCTTTCATTATTGGGGCTAGGAATTGGCGCTGCAACTTTCGGATTAAGCAGGTTTCAAAATGGAAAAATGAGGCGCCCAGTTCAAAATCTTATGCAGCAATTTAGACAAAATACACAAAACGCAAATCCTATGCCAAATAAGACTGCCTTTGCCGAATTCGCACAAGAGATTGCACCTAATAAGCAAAACTCAAATGAAATGGCACCCAATCAGCAAAAAAATCAAACAAATAATAGCAAATAAGTTCTTTTGGAGTTGGACTGACCTTTTACTCAGTTCAGCTCCCTTTATATAAGCAAGGTTCCCCTCACTTATCTCACCTCCAGAAAATAGTTGATCCTCTTATTTCTCAACTCAATAAGTATGTATACTTACTTCCACTCTACTAATAGCTATTTTATATCGTAGAATACGGATTAGACGTTACGTCTATCATCATTGTTAGTAGAAGTTCCATCGTTCTATCCTATTCCTTTCTATCCTATTCCTTCAAAAATCCCGTAAATAACGAGTTCATTTGCAGCTAGAAATGTTAATAGCCCTCTTTTTTCAAAGTATACTCATCTTATGTTCGATACGTGCTTCCTAATCTAGGAAATGCTCTTCTTTTTTATCATCCTTGCTCTAATGACTTGACATAATAAGGAATGGCTTCTATTTCTTTCCTTAACATATCATGAAGACTAGCACACTCATATAATAACATGGGATCACGAGGATAAATTGCTAGAAGGGAGATAGCAGTCTTTCTTGCTTCCTCTGACTTCCCTTCATCTGTTCATTTTCTATTGCGGTAATCAATCTCGTCCACTTTCCTTTTCTTTCTTCTCCCTATCAATTCTTGTATTTTTCTCTTCTAATTTCAGTTTCTATTCATAGAATAGTAAAACAAAGATTGAAGAGGTGAACAAATGAAGTTTAAAGCAATGATTCTTGCGCCTATTTTTTTCGTTGTTATTGTCTTCTTATCTTCTAGTTTCTTAACATCGATCGGAGGAAAATTCCTAGCTTCTTCCTTTGTTCAAAAATCTTTTCAGCATTTTCCAACAGAACTGCTTCTTTATACTATTGGAACCGAATCTCATTTTATGCAGTCCTTCTTGCCAGAGGATAACAAAATACCAAAGGCCTCCTCTATTATTTTTCAATTTGCAACAAATTTAAGGCCATGGGACGTCCGTAGTTTTTTAGGTCGAGAATTACCTGGTTTTTTTACGTTTGATGGGGAAATATATATAGCTGGAAAAGGTACAAATTATACAAACCTGCCAATTGAATCTTCACCTCCCATGGATGAATTGTTGCAAGAGAGCGAAATTGACGAAGCACAATTAATAACAGAAGAACAAAATGAAAACATTTCTCCAGAAAATACAACAAACGGAAGAAAAGTCCTTTATATTTATCACTCACATAGTTACGAATCTTTCAAACCACTGTTAAAAGACGGGGCTGTCAACAGTTCTAATGAAAAAGTGAATGTGATCGCAGTTGGAAAGAAAATGAGTGAGGAATTGGAGAAAAGAGGCATCGGAGTGATTCAAGAAGGAACCAATATGACAGATGCTCTACATAATAGAGGCTGGAATGCAAATAAGGCTTATATCCTTTCGAGAGAATTGGTGGTGAATGCATTAGCCAATCATAGTGATTTGACAAATATTATTGATATTCATCGTGATTCACAGCCAAGAAACGTTACAACAACAACAATTAATGGCGAAGAATATGCAAGATTGTTCTTTGTTGTCGGGAAAGAACATCCTGATTATGAAAAAAAGCTCCAGCTTGCAGAAGAGCTTAATAATAGACTGGAAAATAAATATCCGACCATTAGCCGCGGGGTCATGATCAAAAGTAAATTTGATGGCAATGGCTTATATAATCAAGACCTTGCACCTAATGCACTGTTATTAGAAGTAGGTGGCGTTGATAACAACTTAGAAGAATTATATCGGACAGCTGAAGCCTTTGCAGAAATATTTAGTGAATATTACTGGGAAGCAGAAAAAGTAAATCACTAACCATTTCTTTCCCAGCTGTTGGCAACTTGAGATTTTTAAAATAAAGTGAAACTTCCATGAGTGGGGGTTTTCTCTTATCCCACTGATAAGAAGTAGAACAAAGGCTAAGGTCGCAACGTCCTGTTGCAACGCCTTTGTGACCGACATCCTGTCGGCCCGAACCAATCGGACATTTGACTTTCAGTTATCTCCCACCTAGACTTCTTCGATTCCTCTTAAATCTTGAGGTGGGGGTGTTACTGCCAGTTAGATGTGGGATAAACACCCCACTAGTAGAAAACAACGATTTTGCTAGTGGGGCTCGAGTAAACCTATTTTATAAAATCGGAAGATTAGATTTTTTAGCAGCGGCAATGAGTTCTTTGATTTGCTCACGCTCGTCTTGATGGAGCAGCTCAACAATCTTACTGCCAACAACGACACCATCGCAATAATTGCTGAGCATACGCACTTGTTCTGGTGTAGAAACGCCGAATCCTGCAAGCACTGGCGTTGCTGTCATTTGTTTTAACTGTTGTAAATATTGGCCAATCTCTGTATGGTAAGACGTTCGTGCTCCGGTCGTGCCGGTAACGGTAACAGCATAGAGAAATCCTTCTGTCCGCGCCGCGATTTCTTGTTGTCTTGCAGCAGGGCTCGTAAGAGAAACGAGGCGAATAAGGGCTATTTCATATCTTTCTAAAGCGCCTGTTACAAGTATTTCTTCTTCTAATGGCAAATCAGGAATAATGAGTCCATCGACACCAGCTTTTGCACAAGCTTGTGCAAAATCATCAATGCCATATGCATAAATCGAGTTGATATACATCATCATGACTATCGGAATTTTTCTCGTTTCTTTAAATCTTTCCAGCTCGTGAAGAATATCGGTTAAAGTTGTTCCGTTTTCTAACGCACGCTTTCCAGCAGCTTGGATCGTAGGGCCATCTGCAACAGGATCAGAAAATGGAACACCGACCTCGACTGCGGCAGCGCCGCTTTTTTCTAGTAAGAGTACTTGTTCTTCTAGTTGATCGACGCCGCCGTCGCCTGCCATGATATAAGGAACAAAAGCTTTATGACCTTCGTCTTGTATTTTTTGAAACGCTGTTTCTAGTTTTTGTTTACTCATGTTCTCCACCTCCAATAATTGATTTTACAGCTTCAACATCTTTGTCTCCACGTCCAGATAAACAGATGACAAGCGATTGCTCCTTCGTCATTTCCTTCGCTAACTTTAGACTGTAAGCAACAGCATGAGAACTTTCCAACGCAGGGATAATTCCTTCTGTTCTTGACAGCATTTGAAACGCAGCAAGTGCTTCTTCGTCTGTAATCGATGTATAATGAATCCGTCCCGTCTCCTTTAGATAACAATGTTCTGGTCCAACACCAGGATAATCTAGCCCAGCTGATACAGAATGTGCTTCTTGAATCTGCCCGTGCTTATCCTGCAGCAAATACATCAGTGTTCCATGTAAAATACCGATTTTGCCTTTCGTCAACGAAGCCGCATGCTTATCTGTATCCAGTCCAGAGCCTGCTGCCTCTACTCCGTATAGCTTCACCGCTTCGTCCTCCACAAATGGATAAAACATCCCCATTGCATTACTTCCGCCTCCGATGCAGGCAACGACAGCATCGGGAAGTTTTCCAGTCTGCTTTACAATTTGCTGCTTTGTTTCTTCTCCAATGACACTTTGAAAATCGCGAACTATTTTAGGGAATGGATGCGGCCCTAGAACCGATCCCATAATATAGTGTGTATCCTCTACATGTGCAACCCAATAGCGTAAGGCCTCATTTACAGCATCTTTCAGTGTTCCGCTCCCTTGCCTCACCGATTTCACAGTGGCTCCGAGCAGTTCCATACGGAATACATTTAGTTTTTGGCGGCGAATATCCTCTTCCCCCATAAAAATGATGCATTCAAGTCCTAAAAGTGCACTAACTGTTGCTGTTGCAACACCATGCTGTCCTGCTCCCGTCTCTGCAACGACCTTCTTTTTCCCCATGCGCTGCGCTAATAGTGCTTGACCAATCGTGTTGTTAATTTTATGAGCGCCTGTATGATTTAAATCCTCTCTTTTTAAAAAAATGTTAGGTCCACCAAGTTTCTTTGTTAGATTTTCAGCAAAATAAAGCGGAGTTTCGCGGCCGATATATTGCCGTAAATAATCGTTCATTTTCTCGGCAAATGTTCGGTCTTTTATTGCTTCTTCATATGCTGCTTCTAATTCCAGGACTGCTTGTATCAACGTTTCTGGAATAAAGCGTCCACCGAATTTTCCAAAATGTCCATGTTGATCAGGAAGTGTATAAGTCTTCAAGATTTTTCCGCCTCTCTAATAGTTTGTAAGCTTGCTTTGCTTTATGAATAAATGCCTTGATTTTATCAGGGTCTTTTTTTCCGTTTGTTTCAACACCACTGGAAACATCGATTGCAGCTGGCTGCACGATGGAAATAGCGGTTTCTATATTCTCTGCATGCAATCCCCCTGCAAGCATCACCTGTTCGCGAGCGATTCCGTGATCTTTCATAAGCGACCAGTCAAAGGTTGTGCCATTCCCGCCTCGATATCGTCCAGTTGGACTGTCGACTAAATAATAATCACAATCATATGATGATAATCCCACGATATCTTCCTGACATTGAATACCAAATGCTTTAATCGTTGGCAGTGGGATCTGCTTGCAAAATGCTGCAGGTTCGTCCCCATGCAACTGAATGATATCTAAATCAACCTCTTTTGCAATCTGGAGGATGTTTGTTAACGACTCGTTGACAAACACACCGACTTTTTTCACATTGTTTGGTATCGTGCTGGCGATTTCTTTCGCTTTATAAGGGGCTATTTTTCGTTTGCTATCAGCAAAAACAAAGCCAATGAAATCAGCTCCAGCCTTACTCGCTGCTTTAGCTCCTTCCATATTGGTAATCCCACAAATTTTAATGATCACCCATCTTCTCTCCTTTCCTGCCTTAAATCGGTTGTTTGAATTGTGCAAAGGAGTGCCGCAGGTTTGTGGAACGCATGAACGTTTCACCAACTAATATCCCTTTTATACCGACAGCCTTTACTCGCTCTACATCCGCTTCTGTTTGAATGCCGCTTTCACTGATGAGAAGTATATTGCTGTTCTTTATCTTGCTTGCTAGTTCCTCCGTCACCGCTAAATCAACAGCAAATGTTTTTAAATTTCGGTTATTGATTCCGATAATATTAGCGCCGATATCAAGTGCAGTTTCCAGCTCTTTCTCATCATGAATTTCTAATAATACTTCCAACTGCTGCTCTCTTGCATGTGCATAAAGTGCTTTTAGCGTTTCTTTTGATAAAGCAGCTGCGATTAACAAAATCACGGTTGCGCCATAATCTTTAGCACGATCAATTTGAATCGGATCAATAATAAAATCTTTGCATAAGAGCGGAAGCTGGATGGCGCTTCGAACTGCCGCCAAATCTGCCATCGAACCTTTGAAAAAATGTTCATCTGTTAACACAGAGATTGCTCCAGCACCATACTGTTCATATTGAAGCGCTTGTTTCATAGGATCGACGTTCAAATTTAAGTCCCCTTTTGAAGGAGAAGCTCGTTTTATTTCTGCAATAATATTCATCGTATTTGCTTGTTGAAAACTGTCATATAAGGATGGATAAATTTGAATATGCGGTTTTCTCTGTCCTTGATAAGCGGTCTTTAAATATGCAACTTCCTTTTCTTTATGACGTAATATTTTTTCTAAAATTGTCATCTTACATCACCTTCTTTCCTGAAACTTGACTATCTCTAATTAAATACTCCAGTTTTTCTCGGGCTGCACCAGAGTCGATGCTTTCCTTTGCTGCCTTAATTCCTTCTTGAATGGTTTCAACAGAGCCATGGGCAAAAATCGCCAACCCTGCATTTAAAAGGACGGTGTCCCGATAAGCGCCTTTTTCTCCTTTCAACACCTTTAATAAAATTTCTGCATTTTCAAGCGACGTACCACCTTTAATTGCGTCATTATCATATACTGGCAACCCTACTTCCTCTGGATGAACCGTAAAGGGGATCATCTCTCCATTCTCTAAAAGGACAAGATGATTTTCTCCTGCCAAAGAGGCTTCGTCCATAAAGCCAGCCCCATTGACAATAATAGCGCGCCTTCTTCCGAGACGGTCGAGAACTGCCGCCATCATTAAGAGCATATCTCTTCGATAAATGCCGAGCAGCTGCGAATCCAGTTCAAGCGGATTTGTCAATGGACCAATAAGATTAAATACAGTCGGAATTTTTAAATCGTGCCTAATTTTCATGACACGTTTTAATGTTGGATGGACAGCTGGAGCAAATAAAAAGGCAATCCCATTATTCGCCAACAACTCTTCCATCTTGTCGGGATGAACATTGAGCGAAACGCCTAAATGCTCTAGGACATCCGCACTCCCTGTTTTACTGGAAATGCTGCGATTGCCATGCTTCGCTATTTTAATCCCAGCCCCTGCAATGACAAATGCCGATGTCGTACTGATGTTAAAGCTTTGGGAACCATCTCCTCCTGTTCCGCAATTATCCATCACCGAAAATGGGAGATGCTGAGCCATGACTGATTTCTCACGAATGACTTTGACAAGACCGGCAATTTCATCTGCACTTTCCCCTTTTGTTTTTAAGGCTGTTAGAAAAGCACCTATTTCCGTTTCGGAAATGTGTTCAGAAAACATGCTTCGTGAAGCGCAGATCATTTCTTCAAATAATAGCGGTTTATTCTCCGTTAATTTTTGTAAATATTCTTTCATTTTTCTGTACCCTCCCCATCTCATTCAAAAAATGTTGGAGTATCCTTTTACCGGATTTTGTTCCAATTGACTCTGGGTGAAATTGAATACCGTACAATGGATAATCTTGATGCTTAATGGCCATGATTTCTTCATCATCCATAGATTTTGCAGTAATTGTAAAAGCCGGCGGCAACGTTCCCTTCTTAATGACAAAAGAATGATAGCGCATCACAGCGAGCGGCTGAGATAAATATTGAAATATCCCCTCGCCATTATGTAGAATCGGCGACTGCTTGCCATGTTTGATACGTGTTGCTTGCACTAAATCCGCTCCAAATGCAGCTGCGATCACTTGATGTCCTAAACAAACACCAAGAATTGGCAGCGTTTGATAGCATCTTTTGACGATTTCAAGGCAAACACCGGCATTAACTGGCAGCCCTGGGCCTGAGGAAAGCACGATTGCTTTTGGAGATAAAGCGAGAATTTCCTCCACCGTCATACAATCGTTTCGGATCACTTTTACCTCTGCTCCTAACTCTGCAAGATATTGATACAAGTTATACGTAAAGGAATCATCATTATCGATCAGTACAATCAAGAGCCTTCCACCTCCAATAATGCTTTTGCTTTGTTCATCGTCTCAGCATATTCTGCCTCTGGATCAGAATCGAGTACAATTCCTGCACCCGCTTGCAAGTATGCTATTTGCTCCTTAATGACAAGTGTGCGAATTGCAAGCACGATATTTGCATCTCCGTTGAGATTGATATATCCAACTCCTCCGCCATAAACCCCTCTTTTTTCTGTTTCAAGCTCGTTAATGATTTCCATTGCTCTTATTTTTGGCGCCCCAGATACTGTCCCCGCAGGAAGACAAGCGACTAGCGCATCTATGCTTGAATAGCAAGGCGCTAACCTCCCTTTCACTTCCGAGACGATATGCATCACATATTGATAGCGTTCGATAGCCATGTACGTTGGAATGGTGATACTGCCGATTTCACATACTTTGCCTAAATCGTTGCGGCTAAGATCAACAAGCATGTTATGCTCAGCGATTTCTTTCTCGTCCTTTATTAATTCTTTTTCTAACGCTTGATCGATTGTTCGTGATCTCCCTCGCGGCCTCGTGCCTGCAATTGGATTTGTTGTAATCTGTTTTCCGGTTGTTTTAATTAAGCTTTCAGGAGAGGCACCTAACACAATATAATCTTGGAAATCGAGATAAAACATATAAGGCGATGGATTCGTTCTTCTTAGCCGTCGATAAAATTGAAATGGATCAACTGTAAATTTCGCTTTGAAACGTTGTGAAAGAACAATTTGAAAAATATCCCCTTTTCTAATGCTTTCCTTTGCTTTCTCTACCATTTCCATAAAAGTTTGTTTGTCTATAGAGGGCTGAAAACATCGCTTCCAATCTACTTCTTCCTTCTCTTCTTCAGCAGGAGTAAAAATCTCCTTTTTCATTTCTATCAGTCTTGCTTCAAGCGCCTGCTTATTTCTATTGCCATCAAGATTGATAGCAACGAACGTGAGTGTTTGTTTTACATGGTCAAAAATAATCGCATCTTGATACACCATGAAATGAAGATCAGGCATATTGATTTCATCTGCCTTTATATGGCCAATATCTTCATATTGGCGAATCATATCGTAGCTAGCATAGCCAACCGCTCCACCGTAGTAAGGGAATGGAATCGGGAGTTCCACATTGGGAAGGTGTTCTCTTATAATGTCTAAAATTTTCCCTTTCCTGATGGAATGTTCGTTTAAGCCTAGCGACTTAATTGTTATTTCATTGCCAGTACCGATGATTTCTAGATATGGATTGACGCCAATAAAAGAGTATCTGCCTTTTTCCTCATGCTTCAAAGAGCTCTCCATTAAAAACTTTTTATTGCCAGACAAGCGATTAAACACACTAATGGGAGTGGCGCTGTCTCCATTTGCCTCCAATGTCTTATAATCAACCTTAGACCTAAGATTTGTTGTATCCATTAACATTTCTCCTTTTATAAAATAAGTGAAACAACCACTCACTCGTTTTTAAGAACAACAAACCCTAGCTGGAGCTTACTGTCCTGTGGAAAAAATAAAAACGTCCTCTATGAACACGAACTAAACTCATGTTCATAGAGGACGTTTTTAACGTGGTGCCACCTCTTTTTGGAGAAATCTCATGATTTCCCCCTCTTCTTCAAGTACAGGATCTTATCATTGATCCGATACTCTATCCTTTTAACGGCGGAATCCCGGATTTCCCTACTTTACATTGCATTCAGGAAACCTCTCGCAAGCCCATTCCATTTACCATCACATACTAGGTTTCCAGCAATCCCCAGCTCTCTGTTATGATCCGATATATGTACTCTTCTTGCTTAACAATTTCAACGATATTTAATTATCCTAAAAAGATGCGAAATAAACGCAAAAAAGGGGTTCTCCATCCAAAAAGGACGAGAAACCCCGTGGTACCACCTTCATTAGCTGTTCGAAAACAGCTCACTTTCAACGCATAAGCTTATTGAGTCTGTTCAAGTTTCTTGAACACGCACTTATCTTCGCTTTTATGCTGTCTTAGATAACGATAAGACATTGTCGCCAAAGCCTACTGCTTTCATTAAGGTTCGGTTTGGGGCTCGAAAGTCCATTCATCTGCTCGATCACACTGGTTCACACCAACCACCAGCTCTCTTTTCGTTTCGTCACAGATTACTTCTCTTCGTCTACGCCATTTTGTTTTGTTATTTGTCGGAACTTTATTTGTTACTTATCTTAGAGTGCTTTTTTTTATTTGTCAAGGGTTATTTTTAATTTTTTCACAAATTTTTCTCGCATAACTTCTGCTAATGATTCTATTTCCACCACTGATTGCAGCAAGTCCTGATTGTCGCGATCGTGAAAATACAGCTGGTTGACTGCTAAAACTGTGGCGGTCTTTTCAGGGCGATCCAAAAGGTGAATTTTTGCATCAAGTGAAATGCACCCTGCTTCTAATACTCTTGCAAAATAACCAGTATAACCTGTTTCTATGACCCGTTTTAACAGACTGTCAATCCCGTTATGTTGTGAAATCGTTGCACAAGGAATTCTGTTTTGGCTTATTTGGACAGTTGCTTCCCCAATTTTGTAAATATCACCAATACAAACATCCTGCTCCAACATGCCTGCTACTGATACATTTTCACCAAAACCCGGCCGCAATAAATCTTTTCCAAATTCCATTTGCCATTGCGAATAATGCTCTACCGGATAAAAACAGACAGCCCGATCAGGTCCGCCATGATGTCTATGGTCTGCTACACCATCTTCTTGAAAGCCACCCTTCGTTAAGTAGATTTGATCCTTGCTATTTTTGCTAATTGCAGATGTATACATTTTCCCCTTATATACATATTGTTTTGGTTTCCCTATGTAAAGACTCTTTAATTGCAATGTCATCCCTCCTATGTCATTCGTTTAATTTAAAAACAGCAATCTTTCTCTATAGCATACAATAATTCCTTTCTTGCGCCTACAATTGACTAAGGATGCCGCACCCGCTTCCTTCAAACGATTTATCGAAAACATCATTCAGTGGCAGGAGTACGCTGAATTACATTTGCAGAACGCCAAACAATTCAGTATGCAATTGACCGGTCCTGCTGCGTGGAGAGAAAACCAAACGGACGGTGCAACCGCAAGTGATCTTCCTTACAACATTGTAAAAAAAGCCTGCGAAAAATACGAAGGTGTTGCACTGTCTACGTAAAGGGATTTACGGGGTAAAATAGTCCCGTAAATTCTATTATTATTCAGAATTATTGAAGGGGAAGGCTGTAGAAAAGTATGTAAATGGAGAAGGCAATTACCAGACTCTTTCTGATAAACTGGATCTTCATTGTCCATTCCAGCTAAAATAATGAATAAAACTAATACAACTATCAATAAAGCAACTAAGCCATCGTGCATCGATAGAATAACGAGTCACAATGGCTTTCAGGAACGTCTACTTGATAGGGATATATTTAGTCTTTTTTGCTAGTTTTTTGTCGAAATGTCAAATCGTTTGTTCCCGGTTTCTTCTGAAGAAAGGCCGATTGAACATTCGGCTCGCCCCATATACCATATTGGCCGCTGTACAAGCAACGACATGACGACTGGCGGTTAACGGATTGCTCGTTTTGGAACACCGAATTCGCAGCTGTTCGACAGCCAGACCTTTTTTCGACAAGGCTTCGTCAAATTCCTTCTGTGCGGTTTGTTTAGCCTTAAACAGCATCATCTGCACCCTGCTATATACATTGATCGCTCCGTCCCCAGTTGTTTCAATCGGAAGGAAAATCGCTTCGGGAAATTTTTCAGTGATAAGAGACTGAACCCCGTCCGAAACACCAGAAGACGGCATGCAGCCAAATGGCTTGACAGAAATGGTCATGTTCACCTTCCGCTTTACCACATTAAGAATCAATTTCCCTACTTCCATATGGCCTTCTCCGCCACGCAATTGGTTGTTGTAATGGTCATGGGCAACCTGGGCAATCTCTTCCATGTCCGGCAAATGATACCGATGCAGACCGATAATATTGGCATACGTCTGGAACAGAAGTCGAATGAAACGGTCAGCCATCCATAACATACGCAGCTTCAGTACAGGGTTCTTCCCTTTCAAACCGTGACGTCCAGAATCCGCCTCCCGTAAATTCATCCGTTTGCGGGTATCATAGCGCCCCGACCAGATAAGGAACAGGATCCAAGCTGTAACCGATTGGACTTCGACCTCGGCTCCTTCGCTTTCCAAAAACCGCTGCAGCTGGTAATTGCCGTCTCCTTCTGTAGTCATCGCCCAAAATTCGCCGATAATGCTCACTTTCGGTTTGACCTTCGTTCTGTCCACCCGAACGGACTCTAGTTCCTTCCGGCATTTCAATAATGCAGGCAGCAGCCACTTTCGAGTGTTCAGGGCATCGTACAAATATCGCTTGCAGCGTTCTAGTGCGGCATCCGTCGAACCGGATTCGACTTCATAAGGACGTATCCGATAAGCAAGTGCATTAAGAATGTCGCCGAGCAATACCGCTTTTAGAAAACCGACAAAAAAAGATGTATCAAGCTTCAGGGCAGATTCCCCGCCGGTTGCCTGTTTCAAACCGTCTGTTTGCTGAAACAGCAGGACGCGAAAACCGGCAAATCCCGCATCACGCAATGCTTTTCGGTATTCAGTCACATAAGTTCCAAAACGGCACGGACCGCATGAACCGCTAGTCACGAACAGGTAATTTTCGACGATTTCCTCCTTCGTTTTACCTTCTTCATCACGAAGGTAATGCAGGTATTTAATCAAATTGCCGATCGTGAAGTAAGTCGGGTTGCATTGCCCGCGGTTGCCAAATTCTTTTCCGTAGCGAAGCGACTCATTATCCGGGCAGTCGAGATGTTTCACCCGATACCCCAGCCCACTGAGTGCCCCTGCCACCAAGTAATCGTGGGCCATCGTCAGCCCGCCAAAAAGAATGGTAGTAGTTGCCTTGTCCTTGAGCAGAAATTGACGGGGTACGGGATCAAACCACTGGTTTATTTCTTGACGTAAACCCAGCGCTTTTTCCTGTTCTTTTTGAAACAACAGCAATTCTTTCTCGATAAAGACGTCATGCTTGTTTCGTTTTTTCTTATTTCTAACAGCCATATTTGCTTGTCCCTCCTTATTGATTAAAGTTTTCTTCGTTTCCTTTCCGGCAGTGATCCGGTTTTATACAGCCCCGGCTTGATCGTCTTGTTGCCTGCTCGACAGTTCGGCGCGTTTTTGTTCAATAAGCTGCTGCAATTCGGCTTTTTTGCGAGCCAAATCCTCTAACCGCTCTTCATGCAGTCCGAGACTGTGTGCATAAGTTTTAACCCGGATTTTGATTGAACCGCTCGGTTTGTTAGCATCGATATCGTGCAGAGCGGAGTAAGGGGTTCCCGACGCCCCGATAATCGAGTCGATTAAACCATAAGTAGGGGCATCATGTCCGCATTTAAAGCTTGATAAATCTAACACCGCTACATTCGGATGACGTGCGGCAAATTTAGCCGCCCACACTTTTTGCACACTGTTGGAGCTAAAGTTTTCCGGCCAGACGTCGCTTACTTCCAGTGCATATTCTACTCTGCCGCTCTGCAAGTCTTCGTGGAAAAAGCGCTTTAGCCAAGCCTCGTCCTTAGGGATAGAGCGCATGGATAGAATGGGATAGCCCAGTACCTGAAACTCCTCAAGCACATTGTGATTGAGACCTGGATCAGAATGATACGGACGCCCGATCAGTAAAATAGCGAGACGATTTTCCTGTTCAATCTGCTCGAAGATCGCTCGTCCCTTCTCTTGCATTTCGTCATCAAAAAGCTGCATCGCTTTCCAGCCCTGATCTACGGCAAAGTCGCTTTCATCCTCCGTGATTTGCAAACGATCTCCGAACGCCTCATACAGCTGTTTCTTCATCAAATGAGGTTCTGTAAAGGAAACCGCCGGATCAAGATAGGAAACTCCTCTTGTCGCAAAGAAGTCAACCTCTTTCGTAAAGGCGGCTTTAATCACATTCGGCGCGCCTGCTACAATAGGACAGCTGGCAGAATCCATCACGTTGTGCAAGTTGGTTGGAATATGCGTGATACACGGGAAAAAGATGTAATCAAGCGGCTTTTTTTCGTGATGCTTGAACAGCAGATTGTGAACATGCGCTTGAGCCACTTTCGAAGGGTAGCATGGATCAATCGACCCATATTTCCCTCCTTCCTGCCACATTTCCTCGCTCGTAAAGTCACTGAATACAAGGTTCCGTTTGTCGATGCCAAGGGATTCAAAATAAGTGCGCCAGAATGGAGCCGTCGACCAAATGTTTAATACCCGGGGAATTCCAATCCGAAGCTCCGTTCGCTGTTCCATCGCTTCGGCGGAAGAGCGTGTAAATTTGCGGGTGTATGAGGTTTTGCGTATCCCTCCTAACCCAAACCAACCGCGCTTCAACTGGACGTCATCGACCAGTGAGTCGGCTTCGGGCAGCGCCTCCGGCTTATAGAAATGCTGGTACATCCGACGCGCCTCGTATTCCACTAGATTAGGGTAATGTTTTTTTAGTTCCTGTCGCTTTCTTGTCAATTTAACGACGGCTTCCTTATCTTCCACCGTTCCTTTTTCGCAGCTAAAACCAGAAATATAACGGGCTGTCTCCCCATCAGGCGTTTTGGAATCAATAAAGGTGCGGCTACAGTGGTTGGGACAAAAGTTGCAGCGAGTCGATTCATCATTCCGCGATCTATACTGTAGGTTAATAGCAGCATCCAAGCCTAAAAATGTAGAATATCCGCGGCGCTTCACCACTCGCAAAGTTTCCATCGCCGCGCCGATAGCTCCCGCTTCCCCCGGATGGGGGTGAACGTACACCTCGGCATCTGGAACTCGCTCTTTAATGTAATCGACCTGCGCCTTTACAGCTGCCAAATTGTATTGAGTCCCACCCTGAAGTACAAATTTTCTCCCTAATTCGGCCATACGTGGAATTTGTACGACATATTGCCAAACGTTTTTCGGTAGAACTAGTGCTAATCCAGCTAACAGTTCCTCTTTGGAATAGCCCTCCTTTTGAAAATTAACCCGATCCCCGTCTAGAAATACAGCACAACCGTAGGAAAATTTCGGGGTAAGCGCTGCATTGAAGGCCGTTTCTGCATACTCCTGAATCGCAATGCCGAACTGGTCTGCCATTGCCTGCAACAGCATCCCATTTCCAGCGGAACATTGATTGGACAACCGAAAGTTGCGGATATCCCCATTTTTTAGAAAGAGTACCTTAATGTCTTGGCCGCCGATATCGCAGATGACGTCGATATCACCAAATTGATGAACCGCGCTCATCATATGGGCGATGGTTTCAACAATATTAACATCCGCCTTTAATGTTTTTTCCAGCACATCGGCGGCATATCCTGTTGCACCGAACCCGATGATCTCTAACTCGGCTCCTTGGTCCCGTACTTTCTCGTCGATCCGCTTCAACATTTCTTTTGTATCTTCAAGCGGATTCCCTTTGGAGAGCTGATACTCCTTAAGTAAAATAGTTCCTTCTTCATCAACAACAACCGCCTTGGACGAAGTGGAACCGCCATCAAGTCCAATCACCGCTCTTGTTTTCTCCCCCCGAACAAAGCGAGGCGGTTCAAAAGCGGGAATGCGATACTGTCGCTTGAAGTTATCCAATTCGGTCCTATCGCTTATTAGCGGCGGACCAGCATTTTCGCCCAGCTTAGCCTTCCGACCGTGAGCGATAAAGTCCTTCAGCCCTTCTATTCCCGAATAGATTCCAACGTCAGCAGGTTCATGCTTGCCATACATCACGGCGCCGTAAGCAGCATAATACTGTGAGTTGTCAGGTACAAAAATTAATTCTTCAATAGGCACATCTTTGGGATAGTCGTACCCGCGTTCTTTCCAGGTTTCGGGGATGCGCTGCCGCCAACATTCTTGTAGAAAAGGCAAATAGGTATTCGGACCGCCGAGTAGAAGCACCCGGTGGCGGAGTGTGTTTCCACGGGTAAGCACAGACAGGTTCTGCATAACGATAGCATCCGCCAAAGAGCACATAATTTCACTTGAAGGAATACCGCTTTTCACCAGATTGACAATGTCCGTTTCCGCAAACACACCGCATTTGGCAGCAACATGGTGCAATTTCGCGTCGTTAAAATGCAATTTGCCCACTTCATCCATCGGCATGCCCACTTTGATCATACACTTGTCAATGGTAGCACCAGTCCCTGAGGCGCATTTGTCATTCATCGAAGTAAGCGCCTGCTTGTCTCCCGTTTCCTTATTCGCTTTAAAAATGATTATTTTCGCGTCCTGCCCGCCTAATTCAATGACGCTTCCAACATCCGGATGAAGAAATTCCACCGCCATCGTTACTGCATTGACTTCCTGGACGAACTTCGCCCCGATATGTGGAGCGATAACATTGCTGCCGGATCCCGTCATAAAGACACGGATATTTTCTTGTGGAACATCCGGAAATTCTTTTCCAATCCTAATCAAAAATTCTAGGACATTTTCTGCTTGCTTCGTATGGTGACGCTGATAATCGGACCAAAGAATGTCGTTGCTGTCCGGATCGACCACTGTCGCCTTTACCGTCGTTGAGCCTACATCAATGCCCATGATTAACGAATCAGCACTACGTTCCTGATCACCCATGCCATTCCTCCTTATTTTCATAAATTATAGTTATTATTACAATCATTTCCGAATACATTCATCATTTTCTGGATAAAAGAAAATTGGTAAAGAAATGGTTCCTCCGTCCTGCTTTTTTGTAAAAGTAAGCGATAACACAAAAGAGGGGCTGCCAGTGAAATAAACCTGTTACTTCACTGGCAGCCCCAGTCTATATTCCGTTATTTGTTAACTAAAAGTCGGCTATTTGGGTTATTGGATATCAGTTTAATCTTCTTGGATTAATCCAGTTAATGATGATATTGTAGAATTATTATTTGGGTATAACGGCAGTGATTTATCTAATGGATGAGTTTGATGAAAAACAGATAGAAACCTATATGAGGTAAAAAAAGCGTTTGAAGTCTTATTTACTAAAGTTGTAGAAACAGATTTGTAGAAAATTTTTAAAATATAGGATTAACAACCATACTATACAACAAGTGTCGGTTTAGAATAAGTTTGATCATTTTTTACTTGTGGTTCTCCATCATCCTGCCAGTTTATTAAGTTATAAAAATGTTAATCAAGATGTCAATTATATACATTTTAAAACGAATGATGTTCTATTAATTATTTTCATATTTTGAAAAATATGCTAATATATTCTTATCTTAAAAAAGTTCAGATTATTTAACTATTTCTGAAGTCATCATCCAAATTACATTGCATAGAAAATGATTGGAAGAATTGACAAACTTAGAAACAATTTTTTCCCATAAACTGAGGCTATTAGTTTTTTTACCATTTTCAGCAAATTTATTGACAATGGAAAAGTAGTGGAACAAGGAAACGTAACCGAGTTGCTTAACCGTTATGCGCAACCAGCTGTATTCGTCAAAGGAGAGATTCCGCAAGCGTGGCTTGGTCCTGAAAATATGATTCAGCCTAAAGACGGAGGATGGCTTTTGACTACACCAAATCCACTTAAAACCCTGTCTAGTCTTGCCGCACGATGTGAAAAACAAAATATCATCCCTATTCAATTATCGTTAATGCAGCCTCGTTTGGAAGAAGTTTTCTTTTCCATAACTGGCACGACTTTACGTGATAATGTTTCTTAAGGAGAGATGAAAAAATGTGGGCAATCGCACAAGTTGAAATAAAAAAACAATTACTAGATAAGTCGTTATTATTTTGGACACTGCTTCTACCTGTCATCTTTATTATCGTGTTTATGATGATCTTTGCTAAGGATGCAGAAAATCCAGCAGCAGTAGCAGGCCAAATTATCACAGGTTTTAGCGTCTTTTTTTCAATCTTTATTATTATTTCGATCGTAATCAGTTTCGTTAAAGATCGGGAAAAGGGATTGGTAGCCCGTCTTGCAAGTACACCTTTGACATCGGGGCAATATTTTGCAGGAAAGTGGTTCCCATTTGTGATTATTGTCTTTGCACAGATTGTTATATTATCGATAGTAGGAATAATTGTATATAACATGCAGATTGATCAACCATATTACTATTTTCTTATTTTAGTCTGCCTTGCAGTTATGGTTACTTCTTGGGGTGTGGCAATTGCTGTTTTCTCCAAAACAGAAAATACTGGGATTGTTGTAACGCAGCTTGTTGCCTTTATTGGTGCAGTACTTGGCGGCCTATGGATGCCCTTTGAAATATTACCTCAAATCATTCAAACTATCGGTAAATTTTTACCTCTATATTGGGCACATCAAGCGCTTATCTCTACAGTATCAACAGCGACAGGTGGCGAAAACATTGGCATAGCATTACTCGTTTTATTAGGTTATACAATAGCTGGCTTTTCCTTAGCTTTTGCAGGTTACCGGAAATTTTTGCGTCATTCAAGGAGTTAAGACGGTATCTCATAAAGAGTACCGTCACATATCGATCAATCCAAACAAGAGTTTATACTAGAGTAAAATAGTACTCAATCCTCTAATGTGGAGCAAGCCTCAGCCGTTATGCAAGATAAATTGCTCAATGTAATTATTTACTTGTTTATACCTTCTAGTTGGCAGCTGATGGCTCGCTTTTTTTATAAAGTGTACTTCTTTATTCGTGATGTCCTCATAAAAGCGGACGTGCATATTAATACTATCTGATTTTTCTCCGTATAAGAGCATAAGCGGCGCCTGTAATTGCAATAATCTTGGGAGACAATTATATGTTAAAGATGCTTCATAGAATTGCGCCCAAATACTAAGATTCGCTTTCAACATTTCCTTGTATAGCGCCTGTTGCAAATCTTTTTCGTGAAAATGGCTCATCGATATTATCTTCGCAAGTAATTTTGGGAAATGGTTTACCATAAAAATCCCAAGATGATGCTCTACTTTAAATAATTCACTAGCAACTAGCGGAAAGCCGCCAGATAAGATCAAGCCTTTTACATTATTTTTATATTGCAGTGCATACTCTTGTGCGATTGTACCACCCGATGAATAGCCAAAAACAAAGAGCTGCTCAATTCCTGCATGGAGCCGTATCGCCTCTATTTCGTTTGCATAATCTGCAATAGTACAATAACCTGTTGTTTTCTTGCTTTCTCCATTCCCGCTTAAATCTGGTAAAATAAGGCGGAACTGCTGCTGCAAAGGCAATTGCCTTACAAACGTTTTTCTGCCCATCCCAGGTGGATGAATAAAAATCACACACTCTCCTTCCCCGATATCATCATAATAAATCGATTGTTGGTTATACATGGCATAAGGCATCGTTGTACTCCTTTTTTTACATCGTAGTTGTTGTATCTAGTATGGCCTTACCATGATAGAAAAAAACTCAAAGTAAAAAATTTGGGTTGATATTATCCTCTTTAAGTAGACAGTGTAAAAAACCATTCTTTTGAGAATGGTGATACTTGTAGGGGATTTTTTGATGGGACGAACAAAAAAATGTATAAATAAATTGAAACAAGAAGTAGTACAAGGTATATTTACGTGGAGAAGGAATATATCAAGGGCTTGTGGTATTCGAAATGCATCACAGGTGAAAGCATAGATAGAAAAATACAAAGGTCATTACAAATGGCTAAAGAATGGGTAAAAAAATACAAAGAAGTTGGGAGTTGGGAAGACATCCCTACGCTGCTACGAGAGATCATGTATTAAAGCAGCATATTTTAGAAATTCATAAAAAACATAAACAATATGGGCATCCTCTTATGAAAACTGCTTTACGTGAACGAGGTTTCTTTGCCAATTACAAAAGAGTAGATGTATGTAGAATTAAGTGTACAATCCATCATCCGAAAAAAGGATAACCTTCAGGAAAATCTGAATATTACCATTGAAGATATTATCTATAAAGATTGCTTTTTTCTACAGACATTTTTTGGTTGTAATAGTTACTCTTTGATTTTCGTTGTACAATAATATTAATTATCAGTCCAAGGATTAAAAAGACAGCAGATCCGATGATATAAACTGGTCTAATTTCAAATAATTCTGCTGAAAGTCCAATTGTAATAGTAAACATAATGATCATCATTGCTTCTATAATACCAAAGACACTTGAGAACCTTCCCATAATGTTAACAGGTACATTGTTTTGATAGAAAGTGAAGAATCCAGTATTTGCAAATGATAATGAAAAAGTTAATAAGAAAAATCCAATAGCTGCTATTGCAAACTTATTTGAAATTGAAAATATTAAATAACCTACAGGTGTAAAAATTACTCCAAGGCCAATTAGTAAATTTATTTTAAGATATTTTGATAGGAAAGCATTGATAAGGGAACCAACTACTATACCTACTCCTGCAATACTAACTAAAAAACCATAAGTACTCTCAGATAGTAAAAGGACTTCTGTAGCAAATGCTGCTTCTAGAGAATCTAATGCTGTCATAAAAACAGTTACTCCACCAAATAAGAGATAAACGACTGTTATATGTTTATGCCCCTTCCCATAACTAAGTATTACTTTCCAATCATTTATGATAGACTTTAAGTTGAATTTTTCTTGACCTTCGCCTTCTTTAATAACTTTTAAATTAGGCAGTAACATAATAATCATCGCTGAAATAAATAAAGCAATTGAGTTAGTGTAGATCGCTAAGTATGGAGAGCCTATTAAGAATAAAGCTCCTGCAATTGATGGTCCTAAAATGAATCCACAAGAATTTATAAAATTCCTTAAAGCATTGAACCTTTGTCTATCACTCTTTGGGATTAATTTTGTCATGTAAACCATTGAAGTTGGTTCAAAAATAGAACTGGCTACATTTATAAAAAACACAAAAATATATATTAAAAACAGTGACTCGAAAAATGGTAAAGCAAAAATGAATAAGGCCCTAAAGACATCTAATAAAATCATTAATCTTTTTTGGTACAATCGATCAACAAAACTCCCTGCCCAAAAATTAGTGAAAAGTGTCGCGACAGGTATTAGTATGTATAGAACTGATACAGCTAAGGGAGAACCTGTCATATCCAAAACGATTAAATTTAATGCAATTAGATAAATCCATGCTCCTAAATTTGAAACTCCAATTCCGAATAAAAGCATTAATGGATTCTTCCATCTTAAGAAACTCAAAAAAACACTTCCTCTCTTTTTTATTAAAAAAAGTCTCGCCCTCAAAGTTTAGAACTTTGAGGGCGAGACTTCTTCTTATTTAAAAGTTCGCGGTACCACCTCAATTTGTTTCTGCATTACTACAAAAACCTTTTCAAGCACTATTTTAAATAAAAATATATGCTCTATCTCTATAACGGGAGAACCCGGTACATAATCATTAAACAATCCTATGTACAGCTCAGAGGCTTGCTTCAGTATACTAGTACATCCCCCTTCTCAGCTAACGGAGTTCTCTGTAATGCTTTCATATACTTACTCTTCTCATCATTGCTTTTGAAATGATTAAATTAATCCACTCAAATTTAATTTATTTTGTTTAGGAGTATATCACATATTGAACTGAATTTGTTCTAATTTTTAAAATAATAATTTATTTCAAGTTCTAAGCTTATTTTAGGCATAAAAACAACCTGATGTTGTTTTAAAATAAGTTTGATTAAAACAAAAGAACTGTAAGTGAGATTATCCCTTTAAGTAGACAGTGTAAAAAACCATTTCTTTAAGAATGGTGATACACTTTACTTGAAGGAGATTTTTTGATGGGGTGAACAAAAGAGCTGTCGAGGAAATTTATTATATAATTACAAGCGATTCCAAAAAAGACTAAGCAGCCACCTCGCACCGATTGAGTTTCGATGCCCGATGACTGCTTTGTCTTTTTATCTACTTGACAAGGGTAAGACCATTAGATTTAACTAGACATCATTTACGTGATGAACGAAAGAAAGCAGTCGAGTGATCAAACACATTTATTAATTTTTAGGCCAAATCAAACTATTTACCGCCTGAGAAAATCAATGTGAAAAAACGATACCACACTAAAAATGTCAAAAGAGTCAAAAAAAGGTAGAGAAAAACGTCCATTTTTCTCTACCTTTTTAATCTAGGGACCTATGAAACAGACCCAGGTTTTTTCGTTTTAAATATAGGTAATTCTATCCTTATATTCATTTATAATACGTTTATTAAATTCATCGCCGCCGTCAACATTGGCACTATGAAAAACGGGAGGAATAAAGCCCGATTTTATTAATTTTTCTACTGTTTCAATGACGATCGCATTTGCGATTACAGCGCCAGTTACTGTTGAAGTAGGGCCCGTTTTTTGTTCCATTCCTTCTACCTGAATAGCAGCATCTTCAAAATCACCTTGATTGTCAATGACGATATCCGCTATTTCGTACAATTTTTTTCCGCTTGTATGACGAGACGTTACTTGTGAAGAATAGGTCATATTTGTTAAGGCAATTACGGTAACACCTGCTTCTTTTGCTGCTAACGCCATATCGATCGCTGCCGCATTTCTGCCTGAAACAGAGTGGATAAGAATCGTATCGCCTTTTTTGGCATTCACGGAATCGAACATGACTTTTCCGAAGCCTTCTACTCTTTCAACCTGGGATGTTAAAGTAACAGGTTTTGTATTAAGCATCAACGTCGGATTAAAAATTGGATTAATAAGTGCAAGTCCCCCAGTTCGATAAAACATTTCTTCTGCAATTATTCCCGCATGCGACGCCCCAAATGCATATAATGTACCGCCATTTTTTATCGATTGAACAAATGCATCCGCAGCTTCTTCAATTTTAGCCATCTGACTTTCTTTTACTTGTTGAAGCATTGCCTCAACATGTTCAAAATACTGATTTGCGTATTTTCCCACTATTTACAGCTCCTTAACTAAATAATTGTCCAAAAAATCCTGAAATGATTGCCCATAATGATAAATCATTTCCACCAAACACGATGATCCAATCAGATACTGTACCTTGCAAGAATGGGATCGAGAACCCGACAAGAAGGATCATGACAACTCCAGCCACACTTGAGCCGATAATTGCTCCTCTTAATCCGCCGGTTCCGTTACCAATAACAGCGGCCGTTCCAATTTCAAAGAAACAAGTAATTGTAAGTGGAACGATGGCATATGCAAATAAGCCAGTCGCACCGACAATGAATAGTGTAATCGTTGAAGTCACCATTGAGACGAGAAATCCAATGATTACAGCGTTAGGAGCGAACGGAAAAATAATTGGACAGTCCAATGCCGGAACAGCATTTGGAATGATTTTATCTGAAATCCCTTTAAATGCAGGGATAATCTCAGCAAGCATCATTCTAACACCTTGCAATAAAATGGTTAATCCAGCACCAAACAGAACGCCCTGCATAAGAGCGAAAGTCACTAGACTTTTATCTTGTCCGAACACTTCTTTTGCTTGATCCATGCCAATTAATAAGCCCATACCAAGGTAAACTAAAAACATTACGAGAGAAGATGTAATCGTGATTTCTCTCAAAAAATCAATTTGTTTCGGAAATTTTAAATCTTCCGTAGATTTATTTTTATTGCCGAAAACCTTGCCGAGCCAACCTGATAATAGAGATAAGCCTATAGTAGGGTGGCCAAGTGTAAACGAATCGTCGCCAATAACCTTGCGTACAAATGGTTTGATTAATGCAGGAGCAACGATAATATAAATAGCTGTAAACAATGTAGCAAAAACAACAATCCCAGTCCCTGTCATCCCGCTTTCAACTGCAACCGCTGTAAAAATAAACGGGAACCAGAAGAGCATGTGACCAGTTAAAAATATGTTTTTTAATGGAGTAAAGCGAGCTACAAGTACGTTAATTAAAAATGCTAATAGCATCGCCAAACCAACCTGACTTCCGTAAGTACTGAGGAATTTGTCAGCTCCTATCGGATTTAGCTTCGTATCAGCAGGAATCTGATAGAACACATTAAAGGCCTCTGACAAAGGAAGGATCGAATTAACAAGGATATTCGTCCCTTGTGTTAAGATCACAACCCCGATAATCGTTTTAAATGTTCCACTGGCAATTTCTGAAAACGGCTTACGTTGAATAATTAGTCCGAGTGCAGCAATAATCCCAAGAAATAAAGCAGGTTCACGTAGTATTTGATTGATTATAAATTCCATTATTTGCATTTTTCATACCTCACTTTAGTTGAGATGTTTTGTAAAGAGGCTATTTAAACGAAGGACAAGAAAGGCAGCACCTCGTTTCGAGACTATCAACTGCCAACTGCTCTATTTGTCCTTCTTTCGGAACACACCCACTTAAAGGAGCTTTTCTACCTCTGGCAACCCTTTTTCTCTTATTTCATTTTTATCAACGAAGTTGTTGATGATTACTACTGGGACATCGACGCTAGCAGATAGCTTATCGCCAAGTTCATTTGACGTGAAAATGATATCTGCTGGGGTTGAGCTCGCAGATCCAACGTCGGCTGTTTGGACGTTAGCAGCAATATTGGCTTCTTTTAAAATTTCTTCGATTTTCATTTTTAATACCATTGAAGAACCGACTCCAAATCCACAGACTGCAATAATGTTTAATTTTTTCATGCAACATACACTCCTTATTTCTTTTTATTGTTTAACATTTCATATACTTCATGCTTGTTGCCACTCTCTGATATCTGCTTAATAAGATCTGCATTATCAAGCAGTTCAGCCAAGTCAGTCAATTGTTTTATATGACTATCACTTTCTTTTGCGCAAAATGAAAACACAATATGAACTGGGTCATTATGTTCGCTCCCGAAGTCAACGGGTTCTTTCAGCGTAATCAAGCTAATATCGTTCTTTAATACACTTTCTCCAGGTCGTGCATGTGCCAGCGCAATATGAGGAGCAATGACGATATAGGGGCCAAGGTTATGGATAGCTGCTACCATTTCATCGATATACGCTTCTGTTATACTATTGTTATCTAGCAGCAAAGCTCCTGACTTTCTAATCGCTTCTTCCCAATTTTGCACTTCAACCTTGACCTGTATATTTTCCTTTTTTATAAATGACGTCATATTTATCACCTAGCTGTCAGTATTTAATAAAAGAATATCTTTCTTGTTTTGAGCATTTTTTATTTTTTCTTGATTGGTAGACCTTTCAATAATTTGAATCAGTTTAAGAAAAAGCGATGACTCTGCTTCCATGGAACATATAACGAAAATGACTTTCACCATCACTTGTCCAGAGTCTCCAAACTTGATAGCATCACTTAACTGCAATAAGCTAATGCCATCACGTAACACTCCTTTTTTAGGAGACGCATGTACAACAGCGACTTCCGGAATGAAAACCATATATGGCCCCAGCTCTTCAACTGCTCTAATCATGTCATCCACATATTCATCTGAAATATATTGATTGTCTAATAGCGGTTTACTGGCAAGTTTAATTGCCTTCCTCCATTCGTCTATAGACTTGTTTAATTGAATATGCTCTTCTGGAATGATCATGGCCATTTCAAGATCATCATTTTTCATGCTTTCATGTTTCGTTAACGCTAATACTTGTTTCTGGTATGCTTTTTTGAAAGTCTCTGCTTGCAACTTAGCAATATCCTCAGAATCAAGCAATGGGTTTACTCTTAGTACTTTTCGATCTGATTCAATAGGAACAGTAGCCACAATAAAATCAATTGACTCGTCTAAATAATTTTTATAATTATTCGTATTAACTGGACCAACTGTTTTTATTTCCGGAAGCATTACTTTCATTCTCGTCGCTAAGAGCGATGAAGTCGCAAGACCTGATCCGCATACAATGAGAGCTGTTGGCATAAAGCCTGAAAAAGAGTAACGTTCATAACTAGCTCCTAAGTGCATGGCGATATACGCAACCTCTTCATCTGGAAAATACAAATGATACTTTTTTTCGATTGGAAGAAGGCTTTTGCGCGTAATTTCATAAATATAGCGGTATTTAAATTTTACTTGTTCTGTTAAAGAGTTTTCTATCTTTTGGTTATTTTTTAAGCGATGAAGCGCTACTTGCAAATGAATCATTAAACCATTTACAAATTCAAGATCTTTGGAAAAATCTATCCCAATCAGAAGCTTTACTTCATTAATGAAATCGTGAGTAATTCGATAAAAGCTTTCATTTTGGATGTCTTCATTTAAATCAAACACTTGTGTCAGACATGATGTTACTTTTGTACCTTTAATCTGCTTCGTTAAATAAGAAAGCTCATCCACATGAAGTGATACACAGAATACTGATTTGTACAATCTATTGATGAGCGAGGATTCTTGCGTTTCCAAAATCCCCTTTCTTTCCATAAATGGATATTGAACAAGTTGGCCCTTTTTTATTCGATTAAATTGAAAGCAAATGGACATCAATAACTCTTCCCTTGCATGATCACTAAAATACGTTTTTGTTTCCTCTTCATACAACCCGATGAAGACATCAGCATTTTTTGTTACATCTGAGGGAAAAAGCTGTTTAACATATTTTCTTAATAATGTAGAAGATGCGGCATCACTATAAAGCAAAGAAAAACAATTGCGAATATCAAGTTCATTGCCATCAATTGATAAGCCATGAGATGGTTTTTTCACTAACATAATTCCTGTACGCTTAAAAAACATTTCTGTTTCAGCCATCAGATGGTATACAGTTGATTTGCTTAATTCCAACCTGTCACTTAGCTCATCTAATGTTGTTTTATCTCTAATAAGCATTTCAAATGAGATAAGCAGGATATTCTCTTCTTTCGTGGCAATCGTGTTATCTAATAGTACTAATTTAGATTCTAATCTCGCTTTTTCTTCTGTTGATAATTTTAGGCAAACACCCTTTCTTGGTTTTCTGACAAGTCCAATATCAATTTCCTTTAGGAAGCCTTGTATAAAATCAAGGTCATACCTAATGGTTCTTTCTGATACTTTGAATTTCTTTGCCACTGATTGGATATTGATAAAATCTTGCTGCTTCAAAAGGAATGACAATATATCTAATTGACGATTTGTTAAAGAGATCAATTGATCACCCCTCTTTCTAATTTCAATTGTATCCGCTTTAACCGTTCCCGATAATAGTAAAAGCTGTCCACATATGCGGCAAGAAATCAAAGAAGCAGTCTTTATGGCGAAAACCTGCCTTGAATCAGCCGACTTTTTTAATCGGGCATCCGTATTTATTTGTTTATTTTGCACATTGATTTTACAATCTATAACTAGAACAAATGAAAGCACAAATAGAGCAACTGCCTTATGAGACAATTGCTCTATCATTTTCTCTACCCAATTTCATGAAACTTCTTGAGATTGCTCAGACTGAAATAGCCTTTTCACTTGTTCCCTTTGTGTTTTTGCTACCAATACATATAGAACGTCTTCAGAAAGAATACTCGTATCTCCCTTTGGAAAGATGAGCTTGTCTTTTCGGATAATGGCAGTAATTAATGAGTCATAAGGAAGTTCGATATCTTTTAACATTTTATTTGCAATCGGAGCTCCTTCCTCTACTGTCAATCCCATCATTTCGTTATTTGTTTTACCGATAGAAATTAATTCTAAGCTATGTGGAACAGCGGTTTTTGTACCTTCCGTTAGTCCTAAATAATTTGCAAGCGGAGATATAGTCGCCCCTTGTAAAAGTGCGGAAGTAAAGACGACGAAGAATACGACATTAAAAAGCAATTCGCTGTTTTCTATACCTGCAATCATTGGATAAGTAGCCAAAACAATTGGCACCGCCCCACGTAAACCCGCCCATGAAATGAGAATCTTTTCTTTCAAATCATATTTAGAGAAGATCATACTAATAAACACACCGAGCGGCCGTGCAACAATCATTAATAAGAATGACAGAAGCAGTCCTTGCCAAGCGATTTTAATTAATTGAGTTGGGAAGGAAAGAAGCCCTAGCAAAATAAACATTAAAATTTGCATCATCCAAGCAAATCCTTCGTTAAAACGAACAATTGAATATCGATATGTTAAGTCTGAATTTCCCACTAAGATCGCCATCACATAAACAGCTAGCAGTCCACTAGCATGTACGAATGACGTAACTGCAAAGGTTAATACGGCAAATGCAACAGAAAAAACAGGATACAGACCAGAGGAGTCCAAATTAATTTTGTTAATAGCCCATACGGTTATTTTTCCGAAGATTAAACCAAAAACAAGACCTATACCCATTTGCCAAAAAAAGTTCAGTATCATATTCATTACTGAAGCTTCTGGCACTTGTATTAATTGGATAAAAGAAACAGTTAAAAAAATTGCCATTGGATCATTTGAACCTGATTCTGCTTCCAACGTAGCTGTAAGTTTACTGCGGATATTTTTTTCACCTAAAGCAGCAAAAACTGCGGCAGCATCCGTTGATCCAACAATTGCACCAAATAAAAGCCCCTCTAACCATGAAAGACCTAGAATATATTTTGCGAAAAAACCGATTGTGAATGTCGTAATTAAAACCCCTATTGTAGCCAATGTAGCTGAAGGGGCAATCACTTTTCTCATGTTTTTCCACTTTGTATTTAAGCCGCCATCAAACAAAATGACAATAAGTGCAATTGTCCCAAATAACTGGGTCAGTTTTGCATTATCAAAGTATATGTATCGATTCAAAACCATACCAACAACAACAAAAAGCACTAACGATGGCAACCCAAGACGTGAAGAAAATTTGGCGGTTAGGACACCGGAAATTAATAAGATAGAAAAAAGTAAAATCGCTTGTTCAACACTAAACGTCAAATAAAATCACTCTTTCTATTTCGTATTTTCCCCCTTTTTTGTCATGCGAAGACTTTTAGGTCTACGATCACAAGGAGAATCCATTTTAAAACACCTCCTTCAGTTTTTTAAACTTTTCTTTGTCCGCAGCTAATCTCAGACAATGCTTATTTGATTAGTGCCAAGCATCAGAAAAAGTTTCATTAACCAGCACTGTTCAAAAAAGTGCCTTCTTTTTCGAGGATGTTGCGATCTTGCCTTTGTTCCACTTTTATCCATAGCTAATAGAAGTTTCACTATATATTTATTATATATATATTTGCCTGGAATTCATAATTTTTATAACTGTTATGATGCCATCATTACTCGAAAAAAATAGGCCGAAACAGATATGATGAGTACATATAAAAGAGGATAACATTTTCCTCCTGTAGAGGATGAACTGTATATGGAAATTCTATTTTATTGGGGGAGTCCAAGGTGTCCAAGACACAGCGCTTAATTGAACTAATGATGACAGTCAATGCAAAGAATTCGGACGGATTAACAAAGAGAGTGATTCAGCCAATAGGCCTGTACAGCTGCAGCGGCTTTTGGTATTGCCCTGCATATTGCTTTAAACGCAAAACTTTTCGTTTGTTCCGAGCGGATCGCATCCATCATGCAGAGCGGACGATAGACGAACAAAAAAAAAGACATACATTATCAATCTGTTATTGATTGGATTACGATGTCTGAGAAGGATTGTTCAGATGCAGTTCCATTAATAGTAGAATTAACAGAGTTTGACGCAAGCAAGGTGGCTAACGGAAACAGTTACCCATCTCTTCCATCACCGTACTCAATTTTTTACATATTTAAAGCAAACTGGACGCGATGTCAGCATGGATAACCTTTATGTATGAAAAAATGACATTCATTTCCTTTGTATCGTCTACAATGCTAATCACCCTGACTGAAATAAAAGCTGGTGGGATTTTACAGCTGCTAAGAAGGAATATCGTGCACAATATGGCTATCCTTCAACAAGACCTGCTCTTCCTTAGCATGAGGGGAAAAACATATAAAATTTAATAAAGTGATTGAAGAATATGGAGTAAACGAAAAGGAAGTTTTTACCCTTTTTTCAACGTTCTTAAAGTATAAATCAAGCCAGCTTCTCTCAGAATGAGAGCATGGCTTGATTTATCAAAATTGTACTGGAGGCATCGATTCTGTAATTTTTTTCATTTCATAGCCGTTTTCGGAATAATATTTCAACAGTTGTTCAAGGTGTGCGAGCGTCGTCTCTTTTTCATGCAGCAAGATGACTAGCTCATCCTTTTGAGCAGTTTCCTGATCATGAATCACTTTATTAACATATTCCTCATTTCGATATTTCCAATCAAGAGAATCAAGATTCCAATCCCACATTTTGAATCCAGCTTGATTGACTGCGTCCAGATAATGATCTTTCATGTGTGGTTTTGATCCATAAGGAACTCGAATTAAATTTGTCTTCACTCCTGTTAATGCCTCGATTTCTGATTGTCCAGCAAGCATTTCGTCTACGACCGTTTGTGGAGATTGATAAATTTGTTTGACGTCGTGAGTTACTCCATGCATTCCTACAGCGTGGCCATCGTCAACCATTTGTTTTACTGCGTCTGGGTATTTTTTAATATTTGGGGCAAGCATGAAAAATGTTGCTTCGGCATTATATTTTTGTAATAATTTTAAAATCCCTGTTGAATTAGCAAATGGCCCATCATCAAAAGTTAAATAGACGATTTTTTGCTCAGCTGTTTGTTCAGTGGCCTTATTATTGTCACTTCCTGCTGCTTGCTTTCTTTCATTAGCAATACCTGCTTGATTCTTTTGTTCATTTTGCTTCCTTGCAAAATGAAGCTTTTGGCCAAGACCGGCATCGATTTTTTCTCCTTCTACAAGCAATGCTGCCTTCTTAGTATTAGAGGAGATAGATAGTATTGTTCCAAGAGACCATCTTGGCATTGTAAATGGTATGTTTTCAGGATGAAGATCGTTTTGTTCCGTTTCTTTTTTCGATTTTTCCGCACTCGTATTTGCATTTGCTACATTCGGGTCTTCCGGCTTTGAGTACATTGTCCAAGCAAATAAAAGCAATAAGAGAAGGACAACTCCTATCAATGCTTTTTCATAGATGTTTATTTTTTTACGCATAGAGTCCCTTTTCAACTTTTTTCATCCCTTCAAACTATATGTCATCAGTATTTACTTAGGACTGTGATGTCCACTTCTCTAAAGCGTGCAAGCTCCATTTAATAACATTATATTTTCATAGAAAAAATTGGATACTGGATTCATATTACAAATATGTAACAATGAACTTTCCACTCTAATAGATTTGGTAAACTGATGCTGTCAAAATATATCGTAACGTGTCACAGCTAAAAAAGGGTTACATGTTGGTAACAATTTTTGCAGAAGAATTGTAACTAATTTGTTACACACTTTGACACCCTTCTTTTATAATAAGACTTACAGGATTTTTCCTCAAGGAGAAGATATTAGAATGAGAAAAAAGGTTTACGTCTTTATCTATCAACTATTTTTAATCTTGCTCTTATCTGGTTGTTCTTTATTTGAAGGCCACTCATCACTTCTGACACCGCCTTCGTTAAATGATCAGCAGGCAGAATTAAAAACAGTTATTTCGAAATATTTGCCAGATCAGGCCGAAATGCTTACTCCCTTAGACATGAAAGAAGCTCAATCTATTTTTCTAGAAGATCTTGATGGTGATGGTCAAGAAGAAATGATCGTATTTTACAAAATGACGAATCGTGCTGAATCGATGAAAGGGATCGTTCTAAAGAAAAAAGATAAAGTTTGGAAAAAGATAGCTGAATTTGACGGAACAGGGTTTTTTTTAAGTGAAGTGCAATTTGTTGATTTAAACAACAATGGTCGAAAGGAGATTGTTGCAGGATTTCGTTTTAGTGAAGAATTAGATGATAAAGGCTTGCTTGTATACGATATTTTTAGTGATGATTCTCCAAAATTGTTGTTAGATAAACCATATACCTATGTAGTGATTGACGATTTTCAGCAGCAAAAAAACAATGAACTCGTTTTAATTAAATTTGACAGAAATAGTTTAAATAAAATGGTGCTCTATCGCTATGCCCATGAGCAGATGACTGAAATTGCAACACTAGAGTTAGACCCTTATGTAGATGGCTACTTACAGGCTATTAGCGGACTTATTACAAAGAATCAAAAGGGAATCTTCCTGGATGGCTACATAGGTGCACATTCTGGCTTTACAAATGTTATAACGATAAACAATGATACACTAACAAACGTCTTTGATTCAGAATCAGAAGTAACCTTTAAACCATATGCCACGAAAAGTGAAGATATCAATGGAGATGGGATCTTGGAAATCTCACTTCCAACAAAGCCAATTTCTAAAAAAGAACGTTCCTATGCTGAGACACCATATTATGAAACTTATTACCAATTAACAGATCAATTTGATTTACAAGCAATTGCACGGCGTTTTTTCAATTATGAATTTTTGTATGAAATCCAGATTCCTGCTACTTGGCCAGACCAGATTAATATAGAACGCTCGGAGGATAATCGATACATTAAATTTATTGATGTATTGACGAATGAAGTACTGTTTGATATTTATGCAACTGAAAAAGAAAAAGAACCAATTGGAAGCGAGTGGCATGTATTAACCGAAACTTCTTCTTATCTCTATATATCAAAAACAGCAAATAAAGACACGAAACAACTGTTTCAATTATATCATCCATATGATCAATAGTTTCGTAGATACTCGTCAGCGTACTCTCGATTTTGACAAATAGGAGTGTTATAAAAAATGGATACCATTTTAATTGTTGAAGATGAAGAAAATATTCGCGGATTTCTTCATGTAAATCTGAAAAGGTCTGGATTCAATGTACTCCAAGCTGCTAATGGCGAAGATGGTGTGGAGATGGCAAAGAAGCATCAAGATATTGCTGTCATCCTTTTAGATATTATGCTGCCTGGCATAGACGGTTACGAAGTGTGCAGCTTGATTAGAGCGGTTAACACAAAAGTCGGCATTATTATGCTTACAGCTAAAACACAAGAAACGGATAAAATCCAAGGGTTGTTGGATGGAGCAGATGATTATGTAACAAAGCCTTTTAGTCCAAATGAACTTATTGCTAGGATTCAATCGCTATTAAGACGCATTAAAAATGAGCAATCAAACGAACCAGCAGCAGATGACATGATTTTAGATATCAGGAGAAAACTAGTTCAAAAGAATGGGGAAATGATTGAGTTAACCCCAACGGAAGCGGCACTTCTAGCTTACTTTATTCAAGCTGAGGGAATGCCTATTAGTAGAAATGATTTACTCGATGAAGTATGGGGATTCCAATTTGCTGGCGATCCTAAAATCGTCGATGTGAATATTCGCCGTTTGCGTCAAAAGATTGAGGATAATCCTTCTGACCCACGGTTGATTGAAACAATTTGGGGTTATGGATATTGTTGGAAAGGTAAAGGGAGTATGAATGAGTATTAAAAAGAAGCTCCTCCTTCAACATTTACTTATTGTGTCGTTAACAGTTGTTTTATTGGAGACTGTTTTTTTTCTCGGTTTAATTACCTATTATTACACGGGGGCAGCAGATATGTTAAAAAATCATGCTGTCAGCTCTGCTCATTTTGCTAATCGTTATTTAGAGTTATCAGGTACACCGCTCCAACAGTCTTTGCCGAAATTAAAGGAACATTTTCAAATTCCACAGGCAGAAATGCAAGTACTGTCTCCTAATGGCAATATTCTGTATTCGACCGTTGGCTTCTCACAGCATGATCAGATTAAGACACCTGACATGAAACAACTTGATGCATCCCAAGCTAATAGTTGGATTGGGAAGGATGAAATGACTCATGAGCGAATTTTAGCTGTTGCAATCCCCTTGGAGGATCAAGGGTATCCCGTAGGCATTTTAAGATACGTTGCATCATTAAAAAATGTTGATGCGATGGTAATAAAGCTCTGTACGTTTGCCGTCTTGATAGGAATTTCCATTATCCTGATTGTGATGCTGCTCAGCATCACTTTAGCCAATTCCCTTACAAAACCGCTTCTTGAAGTCACAAATGCTTCTAAACAACTTGCTAAAGGTCATTTAGAAACAAGAATGAATGAACACTATCGTGGTGAATTCGGGGTTTTGGCCAAATCATTTAACGAAATGGGCAGCGAGCTGCTGCGGCATGAAAAAATGAAAAATGAATTTATATCTTCCATTTCCCATGAACTCCGTACTCCGCTGACGAGTATCAAGGGCTGGAGTGAAACAATCATGACTGGCAATCTAGAAAAAAAAGAAGAAACAAAATCTGGCTTACAAATCATCTTGACAGAAACCGACCGTCTTATTGAAATGGTTGAGGAGCTGCTTGACTTTTCTCGTTTTACAAATGAAACAATGAAGATTCAACGCCAAACTTTTCTAGCAGCGCCGCTTCTTCATTCTGTCACCAAACAGTTTGAAAAACAGCTTCTTGCTAAAAAACAAAAGATTGAACTGCAAATAGATGATGCTCTTGAGCTCTATGCAGATCGAAATCGAATCAAACAAGTATTTATTAATATAATCGATAATGCCATTAAATATAGTGAACAGCCAGGAACCATTACCATTACATGCCGACAAGTAAAACAAGCTTTTGTCTGTGATTGTACTGATCAGGGGATAGGGATCAAAACTAGTGACTTAGGAAACATTCAAAAAATGTTTTATAAAGTCAATGAGAACTCTCCGGGAGCAGGGCTGGGCCTTGCAATATGCCAGCATATTCTTCAGCTTCACCATGGCAAATTGACGATTACAAGTTCATATGGGAAGGGAACAACGATTTCTTTTACCATCCCCCTCCTCTCTTCTTCTTTTAAATCGAGTGGAGGGAGTGATTAGCTCCCGTCTCCGGGTAGAAAAGCCGCCGATTTGGCGACTTCCCCCCACACAGAACCCGACGTGCGGATTTCCCGCACCGGGCTCTTAAGAAATTGCTTCACAGTATTGCGTATATTATATGGAATTGAAAGACGCTTTAAGAGGAAAATGCACTTAATCTTATTAAACTTTTCCATGTTATATAGCTCTTTCGACTTCTACTACTTAGCATTCTTTCCCAATAGCGCTCTTAGGTATCCCCCGAAGATTACCAGCTATTCCATAAAATTATAGTGACTTCTAAGAATTTGATTTATCTTTTCAGTTTGGTCTTTTATTAACTAATGTCTGGTTCCCGAAGTACTTCTTGATTTTACCTACACTTTTCATAAATCTGGTCTTTTCGATTTTCCTACCTACCATGAAATTTTCTTTTTGAATGAAGCTTATGTTTCCCTGTCTCAGAGTACTATCAGTTAGTAAGAATTCCATTAAGCCATCGAGCTTATTCGGGATTCTATATGATTTGTTATTCTCCTTTAAGATTAAATTGAGAATTGTAAATATTTTTTACACTTTGGGTTATTTGTCTAATTAACTTCAAGACTAGAAAATTGTTTAACAAATGTTGATTCGGTTATATCCTCCGTCTTCGGTAAACTACGAGTAGTCTTGTCAACCACCCAAAATATACCCACAAGGAAAACAACAATTCCGCTAAGCGAAATAACGAATATACTGCCAATCATTACTCCTAAACTCCCTCCTATCAAGGAACCAATTGGCATAGCAGTCCCGCTTAAACTAAATGATGCAGAAAAAACCCTACCTAATAAATGTTTTGAATAATGTGCTATGGGAATGAATAATAAGAGTATCGATTGAATACTTTGCGTAATAATTAGCAACGGACGAATAGGTAATCGATCAATTAATGGTCCAGATATAAACTGAATAAACCTAGGTAAAATCGTAAGGAAACCAGCAAGCCCTGTATAAAACGTAGATCCTCCCAAATCATAAACAAGCCACATAGCCGCCACTGTGTATAAACTATCACCAATATTTGAAATGACTCTTCCGAAAAACATAAATGAAAAATTTTTGTTTAAAAAGATTTTCATGTAGTCCCCCCCTCTTTATCATCATTCTTAGTCGAAACAATTTTTACTCCGATACTATACTCCCGGTATTCTGTTTTTTCTCGACTTACTGAGGATTTTTGTATCCATTTCTCGAGAAAGGATTTGAACTCCTCCGTCATTTGTTCCTTTTGATCAGAAGAAAGATATAAGCGAATACTTAGTGCTGTTGATTCGCTAGCATTAAATCCCTCTTTTAAAACTGGATCAATAGTTTCTGAATGAATTGAATTAAACCATTTTCCTCTTGATTTGTAGTATTTTTCAGTTACTCCACCCACTTTTTTTTCTTCTACAAGTTCTAGTAGGCCACCTTCGTATAACTTTTTTATGTGATAATGAATATTTCCACCTGATTGACCTAACAATACCGCAACTTGTTTTGCGGTTTTAGGACTGTCTATTAGTTTGCTAATAATTTTTATTCTAAGTGCATTTCCCAGAAGTTTCGCTTGTTCAATTGAAATATTCATTCGTTTATCGTTCATTGATCTTTCACTCCTTTATTGATCTAAAAAAACAGATCAACAATCTAAATTATTAGATTGTAATGATATAAAAAAAAGACATACATTTATTTAGAGAACCCAGCAGAAAATTAAGTTTATTACACTTAACTCATATATGCTTAAATTTCACCGTTTCCTCCATTAGGAAGGTTTTCATGTTTCTACTTCACCAAGTGTTATGTACGCAAAGTGGCAAATCTCCTTAAATAATTCAGCCATTCTTGGACGTTCTAGAAGTAGCAAATACTATGGCTTTTGTTGACTTCTGACAGTTCAATAAAAGCTCAAACATTTGCTCACGGTAAGTGTATCGTATATCTATCAGACCTTCAAGGGGTAAAAACATATTCTTTTCCCCATGTCCTCGTTTCATCTACTCTATGCCCCTTTGGCAGTAAGGACTTTGTTGTATCGCAGTCTCATCCAAGGGAATCTAGTCTAATATGAAGTTCGTGTTCCTCGCTACTGAAATTTGCTACTGCCTTTCCTTCAGATTCTAAGTCGCCCTAGACACCCTTGTCTTAAGTTAACGGTTACTACGTTCGGGACTTGAACCTTATAGAATGTGTACATGCCTAGCACACAAAGAAAAAGCGTGATAAATCTATCACGCTTTTTCCACAAGGTAAAAGGGGGCATGACTCATTTTATATTGTAAGAGGGGGTAATGAGTCATTTTCTTTATTGATAATGATTTTCAATTTCATTATACAAATTCCATTTCCTCCTGTCAACCCCTTTTAAAAAAGTTATTTTATCATTTTGTATTTATTTGTTTAATCTAATTGAGACTATTTAAACAGATTCTATTCTTGAATGCTTTAATGATTATGCTCGCACAGCAGGAAGTAATTCATTACCATTCTTACTCCTATGTTCTATCCAGCCTTGTTTCGCTTCAAGAGCAAGAAGAAGTATTTTCTTACTGGAAAGCAGAACCGATACTTGAAAAACGAAACCAATTTATAACGAACGGCTACAAGCTTTTGCATTAGAGCCAAATGTAGAAAATCTAATTAAATCTATTGTGTATAACGTTGTGTTAGAAGGACGCTTTTTTTACTCTAATTCCCAAGGTGGCGGAATAAAAGATAATTTCTATGATCCACCTAACTGGCTGTATCGTCTCCCCATCAAGTAAGAGGTTGGAAGTGCGTATTATCTCTTCTAACCTCTCAAAGACTTCGGTATTCGCTAGATGCTTTTTTTAGATCCCTCTCATGATGTGTAATCTTTTTTTGAGAATAAAGAAATCGAAAGACATAGGCAAAAATAGCTATAAAAACCCGTTTATTTTGTTACATTTATGATTTTTTAACAAAATGTACTTGGCCACAAGAATTAAACAAGGTAAGATAGTAATAGGATCGCATTTATTATATTAATATAATTAGGAATTTCTTCTCAGAAGCGTTTGACAAAAAATAGCACCCATTAAGTTTTTATCGTTTCCTGTGTCAAAATGATCATTTTTCACATGCCATTAAGGAGGAGAGATCACCATCATTCTTCTTATAAAAAATAAAATAAGAATACTTTAAGACGATAAATAAAGTGAAGCATTTGGGTTTTCCCTTGCCTTCCTGGGATCAGAGTAGAACAGAGGATTAGATCGCTGCTGCCTAGCTTTCCTTGTCCTGATGCAGCACCTTTGTGATCTACTTTATAAGCTTCAATCAGTAGAATGAAAGAGAAAGTACATAGCATTTATCACAGAGTGGAGGAATTGTGTTGAAAGTAAAAAGTAAAATAAGTGTCGCTAGCAAGCTGATATGTGGCTTTGGAATGGTGCTATTATTATTAATCATTATTTCAGTATTCTCAGTCATGCAAATTATGAAGATCAATACGAACTATACTAAATTAATAGATGACCGTTTCACGAAGCTCGTGCAAGTAGAAGAGATCAGAGAAGAGGTAATCAAGCAATCGAATGCGATTCGCGGATATTTGTTAACTGGTGAGCAATTGTATTTAGATAACTATAATGAATCGATCGAAACATATCAAGATACTTTAGAGGCATTCTCAACGTCAATATATTCTGACAAAGGACGAAAATTACTCGTTGAACTTGAAAATGCGCAACAAGAATATGAAACTCGCCTTAAAGAAGCTGTTGCTTTTAAGAAAACAAATAATCGAGAAGCATATATAGGCCTTGTCCAGAATGAGATTAGAGATGGGATTGCACGTTTTACTGAATCTGCAGACAATTTGGTTCTCTTTCAAGCTGAGATTTTAGAGAAAGTCGTAGCAGAAGAAACAGCAAGAACAAACACTGTTAAAACGACGGTTATCATGATAAGTATTGCTGCAATTGTAATCGGACTAGTATTGGCTCTTCTGATTAGCCGGCAAATTTCTATTCCTGTTGTAAAAGTATCAAATGCCATGAAGAGAATGGCAACTGGGGATCTTACAATTGAAAAAATTAAAGTTAAAAATCGTGATGAGATAGGTGAGCTTGCTTCTTCTCTTCATTCCATGGCTAAAGATTTACGCAGCGTTGTCAAACAAGTTGCGAATTCAAGCAGCCACGTAGCAGCCGCTAGTGAAGAACTCTCAGCTGCTTCAGAGCAAAGCAATTCAGCAGCAGAACAGGTCGCAATTATTTCACAAAAAAGTGCAACTGGCTCAGAAGTACAAATTCAAGAATTTAATATGGCTACCACTTCTATACAAGAAGTAGTCTCTGGCATCGAACATATATCAAAAGCAAGTGAAGATATGCTTGATTCGACTGTTGATGCTTTAGATAC
Organism: Bacillus chungangensis; assembly: GCF_030812995.1. Classification (GTDB taxonomy): domain Bacteria; phylum Bacillota; class Bacilli; order Bacillales; family Bacillaceae_C; genus Bacillus_CF; species Bacillus_CF chungangensis. The sequence goes on from NZ_JAUSTT010000006.1 coordinate 132,946, forward strand.
ATCTAACAAAGGAGAAGCAGCGATTGAAAAGGTCTTTCACCAGATGAATGCCATCCACTATTCAGTAGAGCAAACAACTGATATTGTTCGTTCTCTTGACGAACATTCACGAAATATTAGCAGTATTATTTCCTTGATTACTGATATTTCGGATCAAACAAATCTGCTTGCTCTCAACGCTGCTATTGAAGCTGCACGCGCTGGAGAGCATGGTAAAGGTTTTGCAGTCGTTGCTGAGGAAGTAAGAAAGCTAGCAGAACAATCTCGCCATTCTGCTGACCAAGTCATTAAGACTATTGTTCTCATTCAAGAGGAAACAGAAAAGGCCGTTCAACTTATGGAAAAGGATAGTCAACAAGTCCAACTAGGCATGACAGATACAAGTGAAGCAAGAGATTCCTTTAACGACGTCGGAAATGCTATTAAATCCGTAACAAATAAAGTCCAGGAAGTTTCTGCTTCAGTCGAGGAAATCAATGCATTAACAGTGCAATTAATGGGAAATATGCAACAAGTAAACGAAATTGCTCAAAATGGACAGCAGAACGCTCAAGAAAGCTCTGCTGCTGCAGAGGAGCAATTGGCAACGACGGAAGAAATTTCTGCTTCAGCACAATCCCTAGCTCAATTAGCAGAGCAATTGCAATCAGTTATTTCACGTTTCAAAATTTAATATGGAAAGCATTCGTCTTTTATTTCGGGCGAATGCTTTTTGCAATAGAAACTTGATTTGTAACTTCAGCAATTAAGAATGCCCAGTTCGGCATCACAATGAACTGGGCTTACAAATTAGCGTCTTTTTAAGATGATAAAAATATTAGCTGAATCGCTCGTTAGTCGCAAACACTTCAACATGTGTCCCTTTCGTGTCAATCGTTAGAAAATTGACTTGACAGGCTGGAAATGCTGCACGAATTGCTTCTGCCAACGACTGTCCATGTCCTTTGGCGGCAAATGTTAAAATAGTTGGACCTGCTCCACTGATCGCACTGCCATATGCCCCATTTTCCTTTGCGAATGCTTTCACGTCCAGCAATTCAGGAATAAGCTGTGTCCGATAAGGCTCATGATAAAGATCACTTTCCATCATTTTCCCTGCAGTCTCAAAGTCTCCTTGCATAAGTGCAGCAATCAACACATTAGCAATAGCACTTCCAGCAATTGCGTCACCGTAGGCAATGTTCTCCGGCAAAACCTTCCTCGCATCTTCAGTCTTCAGCTCATAGGCTGGTATTGAGACAACGACATCTAAATTTATTGAAGGAACTTGTATTAAATGCAATTTTTCCTCTGCGCTTGCATGGTAGTTACCAATCACCATCCCACCTAATAAGGATGCGCAAATATTATCAGGGTGCCCCTCAATTTCCGTCCCTAACAATAATTTTTCCTGCATTGTTAAAGACAAACCACAAACCGTGTTGACAAGCTCAATGCCCGCAGCAATCGCAGCTGCACTACTGCCAAGTCCCCTTGCTAATGGGATGTCACTATATAATACTACTTTGCAAGCAGGCAATGTCACATCATAGCGATCAGCTGCTAGTTTAGCAACTTGATAGATTAAATGCTTCTTTCCCGAAGGCAAACCTACTAATACTGGCGATTGATGATGAAAAGACCATTCATCGGCAAGTGTAACATCGATTGTCAAGTACTTGCTCAAAGCAAGGCCAATCGAATCAAATCCTGGCCCAAGATTGGCAGAGCTTGCTGGGGCTGTTATTCTCCATGCGTTCAAGAGTGAACAACCCCTTTAATATAATCAAAGACGGCTTCTTCATCATTTGGTAAAAGAATCGGCTCTGTTTTAATTTGTTCTATTGCCGTTTGTGGATCTTTCAGTCCGTTCCCAGTTAAAACTGCAGCTACTACACTTCCAGGAGAGATATCTCCATTTCGCCGTTTTTTAATCACACCTGCGATCGATGCACAGGAAGCCGGCTCTGCAAAGACACCATCTTTTTGGGCAACTAGACGAAACGCTGCTAAAATTTCTTCGTCCGTAACAGAATCAATTTTTCCTTCCGATTCTACACTAGCCGCCACCGCTTGTTTCCAACTTGCAGGATTGCCGATCCGAATCGCCGTTGCAATTGTTTCAGGAGTAGAAATGATTTCATTTTTTACAATCGCAGCCGATCCTTCTGCTTCAAAACCAAACATGCGCGGCAGACCGGTTTGCTTTTTATCATGATATTCTTTAAAGCCTTTCCAGTAGGCAGTAATGTTCCCAGCATTTCCAACTGGTATTGCCAACACATCTGGTGCTTTTCCTAGCTGATCACAAACTTCAAATGCAGCCGTTTTCTGCCCTTCGATTCGATAAGGATTAACCGAATTTACTAACGTAACAGGCGCTGTTTCACTTAGTTTACGAACCATGGCCAGTGCATCATCAAAGTTCCCTTCAATCGACACAATTTCTGCCCCATATATCATCGCTTGAGCTAACTTTCCAAGGGCAACTTTTCCATGCGGTATGACAATAACTGCCCGTATGCCTGCGCGAGCAGCAAATGCTGCTGCTGCTGCTGACGTATTTCCAGTAGAAGCGCAAATCACCGTTTTGCTCCCTTCCTCTACTGCCTTTGCAACTGCCATCACCATGCCGCGGTCTTTAAATGAACCTGTCGGGTTGGCTCCTTCCACTTTTGCATATAATTCAATATCCAGCATCTTCGAAAGATTTTCCAAGTAAATAAGTGGAGTGTTGCCTTCATTTAAAGTTAATAAAGGTGTTTGATCCGTTATTGGCAAAAATTCTCGATATGTTTGAAGCAATCCGTTCCATTTCATGATTGACTGGCTCCTTCCACGCGATAGCAACTTTTTAATTCAGTCACAACATCTAAATCGTTTAATTGTTGAAAAATGACATCGAAATCACCTTGTGCTGCCCGATGTGTCACTATAATAATTTCAGCTAATTCTTCTCCTTTTAATGGAAGCTGTAATATTTTTTCAAAGCTTACGTTATTCGCTGCAAATAATTGCGTAATTTCTGCTAAAGCACCGACTTTTTCTTTCACATGCAAGCCAATATAATATTTCGCATACTTTTCATCCGACTGTTTAAGCTTCTTTTCAAATTGCGGCAAAATAGCATTACGTCCATTAACACCAAGGCGCATATTTTTTAGCACCTTCACGACATCCGAAACAACAGCGGTTGCCGTTGGCATACTGCCTGCACCAGGTCCGTAGAACATTGTTTCGCCAACCGCTTGACCATATACATAGACAGCATTAAATTCGTTTTGCACGGAAGCTAGTGGATGCGATTCTGGTAGAAATGCCGGCTGTACACTAATCTCTGCCCCATCTTCATCACGATCTGCAAAGCCGATTAATTTCATCGTATAGCCAAGCATTTTTCCATATTGCAAATCTGTTTTTGTCACCTTACTAATTCCCTTTACTACGACATCTTCTAAATCGATGTCCATGGAGAATGCAAGGCGAGCAAGAATCGTCATTTTCCGCGCTGCGTCTAAACCTTCAACATCAGCAGTTGGATCTGCCTCCGCAAACCCTAGCTCTTGTGCATTGCGAAGCGCAGTATCATATGAAAGACCTTCTTGATCCATTTTTGTTAAAATATAGTTTGTTGTTCCGTTTACGATCCCCATGACTGTTGTAATATGGTCTGAACCAAGTCCATCCGCCAAGCCTCCCAACACTGGAATGCCGCCAGCTACACTTGCTTCATATAAGAGATCGCAGCCGTTTCTACTCGCAATTTCCTCCAGCTCAGAACCGTATAGAGCAATTAAGTCTTTATTTGCAGTCACAACGTGTTTCCTTGCCTTTAATGCATCAATGATATAGGTGCGTGCTTCCTCTACACCGCCCATCACTTCTACAATGACATCTACATCAGCATCGTGGATGACATCATTTGCATCTTGAGTTAGAACCGTATCGTCAATCTCCACATCTCTTTTTTTATCCGTATCACGAATTAATACCTTTTTTATGTTGACTGGACAGCCAACTTGATGTACTAAACGTTCCTGATGATTTTGAATCAGCTTCACAACCCCTGATCCTACTGTTCCTAAACCAAGCAGGCCAATCGAAATTTTTTCTTTCAAAGCCTCTCACCCCTGTGTATTTTTAGAAAAGACAATTGTTTTTATATAAAGGACATTATAAACTACTTTGAATACTGATACAATAGTTATTTTACATGTAAGCGATTTTGTAATATAGGATTGTCCAAAGGTGAGAGATTAGTAGTGTAACGTGCTATCATTCATACCTCTGATTTCTTGAAGGATAGCGTCCTAAAAACAAAAGAAAATAGTACCCTTCTTTTTAAAAACGTTGGGGTGGCATTCTACTAAAAATATTGGCTAATCAATATTAAAGCTTAGTAAAAAAGAGGCATTCTTTCATTGTGTGGCTTTTTTTGCTCAAATTTAATGTTATTGATTCATGTTTTCACATCCAATAGACAATGATTACTTTTATACCATAAGAAATAAGTTTGAAAAATCCACTTGATCTTGACGCTGCGTTAAGAAGTATGCTTTGTTTAGCACAGCTGTGGCAAAGTATATTTTTAAGGAGTGTCGCATTCTAATGGAAATTAGTTTTTGGTTATTTATTGTATTTTTAATATTATTTGAGCCGATAATTGGTTATTTTATTTTTAAGAGATTTAAAAGAAATGTAAAAACAAGTCCGGGATTAAGAATAAAATATTATTTTTATATAATAAAAGGACTATGGATACCGACCGTTTTTATTTTCTCTTTGGTTGCTTTTACTGACTTAAAATTACATCACATAGGACTTGCCTTACCTACAATTAATACAGATACATTAGGGACTTTAACCACTTACATAGGATTTAGCGTCGGAATTCTCTACCTTTTACTTCTTTTATATTATGGAATTAGCTATAAATATAGTAAAAAAGCAAGAGAAAAAATCAATCAAGCAAATCAAAAGCAGAAAAACGAAGTAGCCTATGCGGAGATTTTTCCGGTAACACCAAAAGAAAAAAAGGTGTGGAACTATGTTTCTTTAACAGCTGGAATTACAGAGGAGATTATCTACCGGGGATTTTTAATATATGCCATTCTATTCCTGTTTCCTGATATGAATATATGGCTTGCTATACTCATCTCTTCCGTTTTATTTGGACTTGCACATTCATATCAAGGGTTTACAGGTGTGATAAAAACAACAATTATTGGGTTGTTTTTTACAATTATTTATATAGGATTAGGCTCCATCCTGCCATTAATCTTGTTTCATTTTTGTATTGATTATATAGCGAAATTTGGAGAACATGATCAAAATAACGCTACAAAAACCGTTCAATAAGTTGAACGGTTTTTTACTATGGACAAAGCGGAAGATTCGTTAATCGTTATTTGCTGATAGTTTTTAATATAATTTCATATAAATTCTTTTTTCCACTTGTATCGAGTATTTTCTCTAAATAGACGGTCAATATTATTATCCTTCATATAACCAAGAGAGTACATTCTAAAAATACAAATAATTCTTTATTTTAAATTAGAGTCTAACTTTATTTCAGGAGACATGATGTTACAAAAATTTGGATTCTCACAATATGAAAGCCAAACATTTGAAGCTGCACTCTCAAGCAATGAACCACTTGATGCAACAACAATTGTTAAATATGGTAAAAATGTATAGCCTTTTACAGCCAGATAGTTTCAATCAAAAAATTCCATTAAGGTTTATTCCATACAAATTGAAAAAGATGATAATAAGCAATCAATATCATTTTAAAAAATCCGATAAATAAAATGAACGAATTCAATTACTCTTTATATGAGGGTAGTGAATTAAGTTTAATAAAAAATAGGTTAAGGAGGTGTAAATTATGTATGTATCCTTTTCAGCGAAAAATGCTTCATCCTTTATAACCAATGACAAGCATGTATTCACACGTCATCAAACAAAAGCAGTAAGTCCACAAGCGAACAACAACAAACAAGATAAAGTCATCATTAGCAGCTTCGCACTTAAGAGCTTTGGCAAAAAAACGAATAATATGATGCTTAAACGTTTAATGGAGCAAAAGCAAGCTTTAATGGAGAAGCGTCATCAATTAAATGAGGATGATATAAGCCCAGAAATATTAAAAGAGAAAATCGAAGCTATTAATGAACAAATTCGTTCCTTGGAAAATGAAATGCAAAAAATACAATTAGAGGAACAACGAAAAGCTTTGGGTGTAGATGAAGAAAGCAATAAAGAAAAACAACAGCAGCAGATAAAAAACGAAGACAACAGCCCAAATGAGAATAAAACGTCAAAAACAGATTTCTTTGTTTCTCAAACAATGAATGCTATTGTTTCAGCAAATAGCGAAATGGCAAAAATCGACGGTGTCAAAAAGGCGCAACATACACTCCGATCGGAAGCAAAAAGCTCGGGTGGCCAATCTAAGGATCTTGATAATGCCGATGAATTAAATGCTAAAATAATGGAAATATGCAGTGACGCTAACAAAAAGTTATCAGAGAATATAAAAACACTAGAAAAGACAAATGACGAACCTCCCGAAAACAATCCAACAGAGGCAAACGATTCTACTGAAAAAATGGCCGGAGACCAGAAGCATCAATCTAGACAAAAACAGTATTTATACAAAGATATCTTGAAAGATAACGTCGTTTCAGTTGGAACAAAGGTTCATTTTTCTGCTTAATAAAAAGTTTAGGGGCTGAACCAAATCAACCTTGGGACAGCTCCTACATTTTTACGTTAAGAAGATTGTAATGCGTCTATTGCTGCCTGCAGTGAAGCATGCGGTTGTTGGCACATATAATGCTCACAAATGTAAACAACAAATGGCTTATCCATCGTGATTTGATCATGCCAATAAAAAGATTGATTATCCTGCCTGCTTTCGGCTGTCGCTTCGATCCAAACTGCAAACGGTTGATATTGTGCATGAAGTTCATTTAGAAAAGTCTGCCGCTTTGTTTGATCGTAGCCAGTTACAACGATTTCCTTTCCCTCCGCATAAGTAGCCATTAACGCTTCCATCAAGGAAAGCAAGCCGCTTGGATATGCATCCAATTCCTGTTGAAAAGCACCAAACAGTTGCTTTAAACTTCCCTTTGGCGTTTCCTCTCCAGTTAATTTAGATAAGCGCCATAATTGAAGGGCAGCAACATTATTTCCAGATGGCATCGCATCATCAAAGCTTTGTTTCTCGCGTGTAATAAGGACTTCAGCTTCTTTATCTGTAAAGAAAAAACCGCCGCGTTCATCATCCCAAAAGCGTGAAAATAACTGTTCTCTTAATTGAAGCGCTTTTTGTAAATGGCCGATAGACCCAGTTGCTTCATACAACTCTATATAGCCCCATAGCAAAAAGGCATAATCATCGACATAGCCATGAAATTTTGCTTCCCCATCACGATAGCGAGCAAAAAGCTGGCCCTCCTTCCAAAGCTCCTTTTCAATAAAAGCAGCTGCCTTCTCAGCAGCATCAATGAAGTCTGGCGCTTGAAACACTGCTCCGGCTTTGGCAATTGCTCCAATCATTAGTCCATTCCAAGCTGTTAAGATTTTATCATCCAAGTGCGGATACACTCGTTTCTCTCTAGCCTTCAGCAATTGATGCTTTACTACTTCGAGTTTGTCTTTCAAATTGTCATCATGAATTTGGGTATAAATGAGATTAGGAATATTTTTCCCTTCAAAATTTCCTTCCTCGGTGATATCGTATACATCAGCAAACAATTCCCCATCTTCATCCCCAAGAATCTCAACGACTTCTGCTTTCGACCAAACGTAGTATTTCCCTTCCACTCCTTCACTATCAGCATCTATAGCAGAATAGAAGGCGCCCTCTGGACTCATCATTTCTCGCTTAATAAAAGCAATTACTTCAAACGCAATTTTTTTCCAGCGCGGCTCTCTTGTTAATTGGTATGCTTCTGTTAAAACATGAAGCAACAATGCATTATCATAGAGCATTTTTTCAAAATGGGGCACAAGCCATTGTTCATCTGTTGCATAGCGGGCAAAACCACCGCCAATATGATCATAAATCCCACCATTCACCATGGAGTGAAGTGTTTTCTCCACCATTGTCAGGGCCAGTTCTGTTCCTGTCCAATGGTGATAGCGAAGTAAAAACAATAGTTTGTGCGGCGTTGGAAATTTTGGTGCTTGGCCAAATCCTCCATAAATGCTATCAAACTGCTGCGCCACTTGCTGGTAAGCTTGATGGATCACTTTTTCAGGAATTTCAGCAGCTGTCGTTCCTTTACTCTGTTCTGTTAACGAACTTGTGATTTTATCAGCGAAGGCTGCAATTTTTTCCTTTTCCTGCTCGTATTTTTCGTGAAGCTGGGTAAGCACATCCATCATTCCAGGTCTTCCATATTGACTATGCTTAGGAAAATACGTTCCTGCATAAAACGGTTTTTGCTCTGGCGTTAAAAACACCGTTAAAGGCCATCCGCCTTGGCCAGTAAGCATTTGGCAAACAGTCATATAAATAGAATCGATATCGGGGCGCTCCTCTCGATCAACTTTAATCGCAACAAAATGTTTATTTAAGAGCTCGGCTACTTCTTCGTCCTCGAAGGATTCTTTTTCCATAACATGGCACCAGTGGCAAGTACTGTAGCCAATGCTTAGAAATATTGGTTTATTTTCTTTTTTTGCTTTTTCAAATGCTTCGGATTCCCATTCGTACCATTGAACAGGATTATAAGCGTGTTGAATTAAATATGGGGATTTCGAATTAATTAGGTGATTTGCTTTCCGATCCTGTTTATCAAAGAATTCTTTCATCAGGAAGCACCCTTTCGTGGTTAAATTAGGTAAATTCATCTTTTACCTTCATTATACCCTTCTATTCAAACGAAATTCCAACGAGGATCGTTTTGTGACAATTGGTTATAAAACAAGCTTAACAAATCAATAATAGAGTCAATATACTCGTTAGATCCAATCATTTTTTAAACTCCTCTTTTATTCCCCCATACTAAAGTATGTAGTTGAGGTAGAACTTTACTATCATTCATTTCTTTACAGTTCAAAGTCTTTTCTATTAACCATTGATATTTTTTTAAAAGATAAGGAATAAGCTTATCATTATCTTTTGTGTTCACATATCCATTTCCTACTTGAAGATAAAATGGTACTGAGGGAAATAGAATATGAATATTTTTTGCATATGAAAAGTCTTCATCATTAAATACTACTACCTTTAAATTTACATTTTCTCTATTATCCAATTTCCGGATTATCTCCGATAACTTTTCATAATTTGTTCTCATTCCAGAACTTGGCGGTTTAGGAGATATCGTAATATCATCAATACTGTATAACCAATCTTGCCATTTACTCCCTTGCGTCTCTATAGCTATTCGATATCCATGTATTTTTAACAAATGAACTAAATGCCCCATTTGAGGAAGTAAAACAGGATTTCCTCCTGAGATAGTAACATGAGAAAAATTATCTCCCCCAATTTCTTTTATCTTCTTAAATATATGTTCTGAGGTCATCATTTTTATATATTCTTTACCTGAACCATCCCACGTAAATGAAGAATCACACCAATCACATGAATAGTCACAACCAGCAGTCCTAATAAACATGGTTTTTACACCAATTACGGCTCCTTCACCTTGGATAGTTGGGCCAAATATTTCAAGAACAGGTATAAGCTTCTGCATTAATTAACACCCTTTTTAGGTCTATAAACAACATAACTAGTAGGGGTTTCTCTGACAATAACCTGTATACATTTAGGCTTATTAGATTCTTGATCTAGATAATCTTGTATTGATTTCCATATTACTCGTGCTACAACTTCAGTAGATGGATAGTTTAATTTATTAAATTCCGGGAAATCGTTCAATAGCTGATGATCATATTTTTTATGTACGATCTCCTTTATTTTTTTAAAATCAACTAAAAAACCTGTATGGTTTAAATCATTGCCAACTATAGTTAAATTAAGAAAATAAGTATGCCCATGGACATTTTTACACTTCTTGGCATCGTCGTGAGGAATATAGTGTGCAGCTGCAAAATGAAAATCTTTGTTTAACTCGTATTGAAATTGATGGATGGGTTGAGGATAAAATTGCTGTATCATATAAAATCCCCTTTCTTCATCATAAAATCTTCATATCCTTTTTTTCTTAGTTCGCAAGATGGACATTGACCACACCCTTCTCCCTTTATCCCTTCATAACAAGTAAGAGTTTTATCTTTCACATATTCCAGCCTTCCTAATTGCTCTGCTAGTTTCCATGTTTCTGCTTTATTTAACCACATCAAAGGTGTGTGAATAACAAACTGATTATCCATTGATAAATTTAGAGTTACATTTAAAGATTTTATAAAAATATCTTTACAATCAGGATAACCGCTAAAATCTGTTTCACAAACTCCTGTAACGATATGATTAGCGTCTAATTGTCTTCCTAAAATTGCAGCGTAAGATATGAAAAGTAGATTTCGTCCTTCAACAAAAGTTGAAGGTAACCCATTCTCACTCTTTGAGACTATCATTTCTCTTCTTGTTAGGGCATTCGGTGATAATTCATTTAACTCATGTAAATTTATAACTCGATGATTAATTCTTAAGTCTTTTGCGATTTCCTCGGCACAGCTTATTTCATCAATATGTCTTTGTCCATAATTAAAAGTAACTGCCGTTACATCATTGAAATGTTCTAGTGCCCAAAATAGACATGTTGTACTATCTTGTCCTCCACTGAAAACTACAATAGCATTCCTTCTCTTATTGCTGTGAGCAGTCAAAAAATCAACTCCCTTAAATAGTTATTTTACTAGAAGGAACTTTCAGATAAATAATATTAGTATATTTTAACATTAATAGTAATAATTTCATTATAGATTAATTCCAATTTTTGTTCAATATTAATTTTATACTAATAACCTTAATGATGAAAACAAGTTACATAGATAAAGTGAAACTTCCATGAGTGGGGGTTTTCTCTCATCCCCCACTCATAAGAAGTAGAACAAAGGCTAAGGTCGCAACGTCCTCGAAAAGGAAACCGCTTTTCTTCGTGCGATGTATCGCTGCCGAAGCTTTCCTTGTCCTGTTGCAACGCCTTTGTGACCTACATCCTCGAAAAAGAAGAGCACTTTTTCTTCGTGCGATGCTGATTCAAGGAGCTTTCCTTATCCTGTCGGCCCGAACCAATTGGACATTTGACTTTCAGTTATCCTCCACCTAGCGCTTCTGATTCCTCTTACTCTTGAGGTGGAGGTCTTACTGCCAGTTAGATGTTGGATAAAAATACTGAAAACGAAATCACAATATATCCGCGACAATGTCGTTGCATCTGTGGTAGAAAAGCGTTTAAAGGACGGGCTGTCCCAATAAGCAAGTCCCTTAAACGCTCAGATTATTTTCAAATACTTCTTTTTTTATAAGTGTTCACAAAAATAATCGCACCGATCAGCAAAGTAAGCATGATGCCCGTGATGACCGCTTCTTTTGCACTATTTTCAACTGCCTGGGCATCCATCTCATTTCTGTTTCCAGGCCCTTTCCCATTGAAGTCTGGCCTCCCTCCTTCTCCAGGATTCGGCAGCTCCCCATCTTCAAAGTTTGGTCGCTCTTTACTTTCGAAGTTTGACTGCTCTTCGTCTCCGAAGTCTGGCCTCTCTTTATTTTCGAAGTTCGACTGCTCCCCGTCTTCGAAGTCTGGTCTCTCTCTATTTTCGAAACTTGGCTGTTCTCCGTCTCCAAAGTCTGGTTTTTCTCCGTTTTCGAGGTTCGGCTGTTCTTCTTTCCTGACGTTTTGCATGCCAGCAGGTCCCCCAAAGGAACCTTTTACTCCTTCGCCGTTTGCATAAGAAGGCAATGTTCCATCTAATTGTTGTTGCAGATTTTCCACCCGATCCCGAACAAATGAAACAAGGCCGGGTATCCTTTGAACATCATCAGATAAAGATTGTTTAAATTCCTCATAAGTGTAAAATTTGGTCGGGTCCTGTTCGACCGAAGTGTCTATCATTGCAGCAATCTCATCAACCCTTGACTCAAACCGCTCAGGGGAAAGATAGCCTTCGACAATCTGTTTGATGTAATCATGGTACTTTTCCTTATATGTTTCATTTTCGAGCAACTTTTTAACTAAAGGATAGTTAGAAACGGAGCCTATTGTCGGTTCGTCTATTAACATAGCGATAAGATCCTCCTTGCTGCCCCCGAATCCCCCGAAGGACATGTTTAAGTCCCATGGTATCATAGAGAAAACTCCATCCTCTTCATAAAGATAATAATTGTGATGAAAGTTTCCTTGATAGCTATCCAGGTTGGCTGTTGCTGTATTAACGGCAAGATAGCGCAGCACACTGTCTACATTTAAATATTTTTCGTAGTCTGATCCATTATTGAGTTCATTTATCATCTCCAGAATATTATCATTGCTGGAAGATTTTGATTTTTGATTAAGGCCGGTATATTCATTGATATCGTCTCCTTGCCACAGAAGATCACTACCCTCTCCATCCGGCTTGTAAAGAGCGCCATACGAGGTCTCGAAATTTCTGTTAAGAAAGGATTCGTTAATTTGTTCTACAGCTAGATAAAGCCCAGCCAAATTGTCATTAATATACACGTTGACAAAAGAATATTCCGGAGTAGGAAGCCCCATTTCCTCCATTAACTCGTAGGTTAAATACTCTCTCATGAATGATGGATCGCTGAAATTGTTATTCAGATTAATGGTGGTAAGACCAAAAAGATTTTGGCTGGAAATATACTCGTCAAAAGATATTTTCAAACTATATCTGTCCGATTCCGAATTAGCAACACTCGTCAAACTAGAATTTCCCTTCGTTCGAATGCCGACATTCGTTAATTCTTCGTTATTGTAGCGAACAGAAGCTGCTTTATATTCTTCTTCTAAAGGATTATCTAGCATGTCCTGATAGTCCTTCTCGTCTATCGTTATGCTTACATCGATTACTTTATCCTTTGGAAAAATGGTCTCTGTAATAGTTGTGACGTTCATTTCGGAGTCTTTACTGCATCCCACTAAGAGAATCGTCCAAATAAAAATGAGAACCCCAATCTGAACGATTGATTTACCCTTCATCATTTTTTATACCTCCAGTTTAGGATACATAATCACCATTGTAGCTGATTAATACCGCATTTTTCACTCCGGCTATTTCTGAAATATGATTTACAAAACGCGGTTCATTATTTGTTAGTCGGAGTTCTAACGTAATTTCGATATCGTCATGAGTCACTGTTTTCTGTTTCACACTGTGTCTCTTCACCATATTATTTATATTTTCATACAGTTCTTTTTCTGCTTGATCGCCTTCACAATGGACAACGAGCAAATAAGGTGTTTCAAAAGATGCTTTTTTCATAAAAATAAATAACACTAAACCGATGACGATTGAACTAAGAATGGCTAACGTATAAAATCCTGCTCCGGTCACAATTCCTACAGCAACCGACCAGAATAAAAATATCAAATCAGTCGGGTCTTTGATCGGCGTTCTGAAACGTACAATACTTAAAGCGCCAACCATCCCCAAAGATAAAATCAGATTCGAGTTGATCGCCATAATCATGAGCGACGTAATTAACGAAAGGCCAACCAGTGAAATATTAAAGCTTTTTGAATACAGAACCCCGCTGAAAATACGTTTGTAAAGCACGTATATAAAAACGCCGATGGCAAAAGCTAATGCTAATGTAATAACCATTTGCAACAAACTGATATCTGATTGAAAATTTTCTAGAAAACTGTTTTTTATCATATCTGAAAAGCTTATTTTCGTATTGCTATCCATTATTGATCCTCCCATATATTTGATTTCGTAAACTTTCTGCAAATAACATATTTTGATGCAGATTGCCTTTTCAAACCTTCAAGCTGTAAGGCCGCTCTAATGTATTCAGGAATATATTCATCATACTTTACTTCCATAATAATAAAATTTTCATCAAGCGCTTGGATGACCACGAAATCATGATGCAACATATCTGTTGCATTTAACCCTGTTTGTAAATTCTTATCAAACGTAATTCTCACATTCCCGGTCCAGGCTACATAGGCTTCTCTTTCATAATCAACAATTACTTTCGGTCGTAAAAGACGGTGCTTCATTTCAAGATACATCTCAAATAACAATGGTTTTTCTGGAATATTGAACACCTCGATATCGCCATTCAATAAAGAATAGAGCATGTCTTTAGAAATCTCTTCTTTCACTTTAGCGATACAATTGTCTTTTTTGATTTTTTTTTCTAATTGAATGAAATGATCCTGCAAATTATATATTCGTATTCGCCACTTCACCCTGTTTCTTACACCTCCCAACTTGTCATGAAGCGCTTTGTTGTTGATATCGTCAAAGTATAAACTACGTATATGGTATTGACCTGATAAGCCAGCGTGCTTATCATGCTGCATTAAGCGTCTCAGACGTTGACGAATAATGAAATATTGGTGGGTGTTCATATAAAATTTCAATTCTTGACGGTATTGAAGCTTTTTTTGCAATTTCTTCACCTTCCTTTTGTCTTTCTAAGGACAGTATAGAAAGACGAGATGAATTTACAGTGAAGGCAGAGTGAATTTTAAGAGAAAGATAGTGTAGGGGATCTCTTACCCGTAATAGAGGGGATTTCAAGCATAGGGCGCAACGTCCTTGAAAAATGTATTGTCGGTCGTCCCGATTCAATCGGACGCTTCTTTATTGAAAAGATGCATGAACTCGAAAGCATATTAAAAAAAGACCTGGTTATCAGGTCTTTACGTAAAGTAAATTTCAAACAGCACACCTTCCGGCACATTTCGAATCGCGTATTGCAGTTTGTGCATATCGAGAATTTTTTTGACAATATACAAGCCGAGCCCACTGCCTCCCGTTTTTCGATTTCTTGATTTTTCGACTCGATAAAAGGGCTGGAAAATCTGCTCAAGCTGGGAAGGATCGATGTGCGCCCCGGTGTTCAAAATTTGAAGTAGTTTTACTCGATTAATTTGCTGCAAAGATATGCTGACCGTTTCCCGTTCTCCTGAGTACTTGACTGCATTGCTTAATATGTTTGCTATTGCACGGGAGATTAACTTTTCATCCGCTTGAACATAAAGATTCGGCTCGACGTCTATGATAAACTCCAGGTTCTTAATATCACGGAAATATAGAAAAGTCTCTAAATGATGATGAATCACCGAAGATAAATTTACGTTCTGTATCTGCGGCTTAAAATCAAAGCTTTCTAGCTGAGAGATGTTCAGTATTTCGTGAACCAACTTTTCCATCTCCCTCATAATTTCATAAGATTGCTGCAAATATTTATCCCGATCCTTATAAGTCCCGACTTCGTATATCATCCCCTCAAGCTGTCCGGATACAGCGGTTATTGGTGTTTTTAATTCATGAGAAATGGTCGCAATAAACTCACGCCGCTTTGCCTCTTGCTCCCGCTCTTTCTGGATGTCATCCTTTAGCTGCTTGTTTGCTTGCTTTAGTTCACTCATACTTTTTTGCAAGTTGCCCGCTAGTATGTTCAAATTGTCGGATAGCTCCCCTAATTCATCTTTTGAACGAATGTTCGATTGTATGGAGAAATTAAGCTTCGCCATTTTTCTAGCGATTTGGTTCAGATGTATGAGTGGTTTTGAGAGCAATTTAGAATAAATCCAAGCTCCGATCATGGCAATAACGATGATAACAATCGACATATACGGCAAAAACATCAGGATTACCTTGGAAGCTTCATCAATAGGCTGTACAGGTGAATATACAAAAAGCATGTATTCCGATGATTGATCAGCAAATTGAATCGTTTCTGTAATTGAAATAAAATCCAGTCTGTTCGATTCATTATTAGCAGGTTCCTCTTGTCTTTCCGGGCCGTCCGGTTGGAAAGGAGCACCTCCAGGAGGTTTGGGAACGGGCATCATTTCGTCGATAAACGCTCGATCCATAGGCGTTGAATGAGAAGGATAAATCATTTCTCCTTCATGATTACGCATGACGACACGCACGTTATTTGTAAATTCAAACTCCGTTAAAAACGTTGCCGCGTTTTCCAGATCCTCATCTGCTCCGTCTTTAATCAGCGTCTGAACCTTGTCATGCAAATTCGCTTCCTTGTATTTATAGTAATAATGAGGCAGAAGAAAATATAGGGTAAGGTAAAGGATAAGTGCGGATACAATAAGCAATGCTGACGTAATGCAAAATATTTTAAAGGCAATTCCTTTTTTAATCATCCGTTCTCCCTTTCTATCATATACCCTAATCCTTTCACCGTTTTAATATAAGGAAGACTAAGTTTTTTACGTATATTTTTGATATGAGCATCGACAATCCTGCTATCCCCGTAATAGTCATACCCCCATATTCTTTCCAACAGCATTTCTCTCGTCATCACTCTGCCTATGTTTTCCAGCAACGCCTGCAAAATTTCAAACTCTTTCACAGTCACATCGATTAATTCATCTTTAACATAAGCTTTATAGCTATCCAGTTCGAGTCTGAGCTTTTCAAAAACGATTTCATTCAGCGGATTGACAATGTTTCCGCTCTTGGTTCTCCTCAGCACCGCCTCAACACGCTTTACCAAGACATTGAATGAGAACGGCTTGGAAATAAAATCATCAGCCTCCAGCTCAAACGCTTTTAATTGATCCTTCTCCTCGCTTAAAGCAGTCAATATAATGACCGGAACGGATGATTTTTTGCGAATCATGTGACATAACGAAAAACCGTCAATATTAGGAATCATGATGTCTAGAATGACTAAATCATAATCAGTTTGCTCAAGCATTTGCCATGCTTGCAAGCCTTGATCCGCCACATCCACCTGATAAGAATGGGAGGCAAGAAATTCTTTAATCAGTTCCTGAATATACACGTCATCCTCTACAACAAGAATACGGTATGACATGGTTTGGACCCTTCCTTCTGCTTTTATCATCTTTGTTGGTGCAAACATATTCCTTTTTATGATGGTTGCCTGCCGTCTGAACAATTATACAAAAGCAATATGAAGTATATATGAATTGAGGGAAAATCTTTTTTATTTAATAGAGGATTTGCTAATGATCTTATAGAAATAGTCATAGGTGATTTTATTTTTGGGAGTTGTTATTGATGATTTGTGAGTTGAGAAAGAATGAATTTTGTAAATGCAAACCACTTGTCAATGAATATGGTCATTTAGAAGTGAAAGCGATTGTAGAAGGAAACAATCCAGGTAGAATATTCGTTGATAACGAAGCCGCTCCAAAAACAGGGCTTATATGGTTTGGAAATTTAGATGGATTTGTTTTTATCGGGGATCCAAACAACGAATCCTTTCATCAATATATCAATCGTTATATTGACGATGTCATTGCACCTGATGCAAAAAAACTAGGGTTAGAGTGGTTTGAAGGGTTTGGGAATGATCAATCTTGGAATAAGACCATTGAAAAATTATTTAAACATCGTCAATTTGACGTCTCTAATCAGAATGTTTATACACTTCAAAAAGAAAAATATCGATTTGAAAATGAGCCGTTTATCAGCGATAAATACGAAATTAAAAAAATAACAAAAGAAATGATTGCATCTCCATACATCCATAACCTAGATTTTCTAGACAGGAAATTAGTAGCATTTTGGGCTTCTCCTCAAGCCTTTTTCGAAAAAGGAATTGGCTATTGCATTATGTATCAGAATGAAATTGTCAGCAGTTGTTTCTCGGGATTTACTGCAGATAATGTTCACGGGATTGACATCGAGACTGTAAAAGAGCATCGGGGTAAAAAGCTCGCTCAAAAGCTCGCTCATGTATTTGTAAAGGATTGTATTCAACATTCTTTCGTTCCATATTGGGACTGCATGGAAGTAAATATACCATCTAATACCGTTGCAGAAAAGATAGGCTTTTCGAATTTATTTCATTATAAAGTATATGAATTCCCTTTTAAATAGATTTGTTTCTTAATTTGTATGAAGTCGCTTTTTTGCGACTTTTTTCTTTTCTATTATCACTCCGATAGAACGCTCTAAGAATGACCAATTATATAAGGTTTTCTTCACGTATCGCTTTTATAAAACTCTTCAGGAGGCCATGATAGGGCTTTACTTCTCTTCTTAATGTTTGTATAATTCGGGTCGATGCAAAGTTTACTACTTAGAGACGGTTTAAAGGAGGCTATTCGCTTCAATGATTCATTCTCCATACGAACTCATTCTATTTTCTTGCAAGGATCACATTTCGTTCCTCACAAACAAAGTAGATACAGGATATCATAACCATCATTATATTCAAATAACGATAGGGCTTGAAAAAAATTTTGACATTACAATTGAGGAAGTATCCTTTATGGTAGACGGTATCATTCTTGACTCCAACAAAAGTCATAAATTACACGGTCAAAAGGAGTGGCAATTGTATCTTTTAGTCAATCCGGAATCTATCTTTGGTGAATTATTAAAGCGGACGTTCTTGCAAGAAAATCATTATTATATATTAGAAAAAAAACAAGCAAATCAAGTACAGCAACTAGCAGCTCAAATGCTGTTCTCGATAACAAGTCCTATTGAATACTACAAATTTATAACAAAATGTAAACAAATATTAGGCCTTACCGATTTTGGAATCGAACATATGCTAGATGACCGTATTCAAGACGTGCTTACTTACATCGAAAAGCATCCATTACATAGATTGTCTGTTAAAGACCTCAGCAAGATGATTTATTTATCAGAAAGCAGGTTGTCTCACCTGTTTAAAGAAGAAATGGGGATTGCCTTATCAAGCTATATTCTCCATCATAAATTAGAAATGGCTTTTCACTTTATTTTTAGCGGCTTCTCCATTACTGCGGCAGCGCTCGAGGCTGGCTTTAACAGTTCCTCACATTTTACGCGCAGTGTGCGAGACAAGTTAGGGATGCCGCCGCGTATCATTACACAGAATAGCAGATATTTGCAAGTAAAATAACGCTGTTGCCCTTATATTTAATTTAAAAAGGGTGATTGGAATGAAACGATATTTGCAAGCGACGAAATTGGTAGATTTTAATCATCAATCTATTCAGTATTTGATTGCAGAGAAACAATGGAAACAAATCAAGGACGATGAAAAAATCAGACAAATATATGATTATGTACGTAATGAAATTAAGTTTGGCTATAATAGACGTGATGATATTTCTGCTTCAGAGGTTTTAAAAGACGGATATGGACAGTGCAACACAAAAAGCATTCTTTTGATGGCTCTATTACGGGGAGCAGGCATTCCTTGCAGAATTCATGGGTTTTATATTGACAAGAGAATGCAAAAAGGAGCGCTTACTGGAATCACTTATTTATTTGCTCCAAAGAAAATTGTCCATGCATGGACAGAGGTTTATTTCAACCATGAATGGCAGGCACTAGAAGGTGTAATCATTGACGATTCCTTTCTCGATCAAGTAAAAGACAAGCTCTGCAGTTTTAACGATGGACACATTGGCTACGGTATTTCGATAAAAAACAAAGAACAGATCAATCTTTGCTGGCAAGGTGAAAGTACGTATATTCAAAGCTTTTCGATTACAGATGATCTCGGTTATTATGATAATCCAGATGATTTTTTTGCAAACTATCACAATACGAATGGGTTTATCAAACAGTATCTTTTTAATTTTATGCGCAAAAGAATCAATAAGAGACTCGATTTGATTCGAGACGGTAAATGGTAAAAGAAATGCGACGTAATGAATGACATCCTTTAAAATAAAAGGGAGGAAACAGGAAATAATGTATGAAGAGCTGTTGAGGAATTCACGAGATTATAGTCTCATCTTTTTCGTTTGTAAAATGAACTCCCGAAGCTTCTCTCTACTTGCCGATAAGTGGGGACTCTCATCCCCCACTTATGTTTGCTGAACCAATCAGATCTTCCGCTTGCGATTCTAACTCTTTAAATTAGGAGCATATTGCTAGTTAGATTGGGATAAAAGCAGAGCGGAATGTATTGTAAAGTTCATTGTTTTCACCATCGATTTCAATATCCATTTCTTGTTTTTATCAGAGCGATTTCTGATTCTTTAATCTCTCCATCCTTTTCTTTTTTCGGAATTTTAAAAGAAACTTCATCAATATTACCGTTTGATCAATCTCTCTTCCCTCTTTGTTTTAAATGCTGAATAGAAACAGTAACTTCACCGTTCTTTTATAAAATCTGTTACAACCTCCCTATATCGGTCTGGCTCCTCGCTATGAAGCATATGGCCGCATCCTTTAAATTCTACTATTTTTCCTTTTTTAACCTGATTATATTCGTTTATGTGCTTATCACATGTAACAGGATCGTATTCTCCAACGAGCAGCAATGAGGGCACATGTAGCTCGGATAAATATGGAATAATAGATTCGAACATTCGACCTTCCTCTCGTAATTTTCTTAGGTGTACATCTGTCCTTTCAGAGAACGCTTCCCATTCTTCATCTGTATAAACAGAATCGTCTGTCGCTACTTGATTAGGTGAATATATTTTTTCTTTTTCATCTCCCAATATTTCTCCTAATCGCAAGTAATGATCAAAAAGTTCTTCTGTACGATAGAAGCCATTTGCATATTCTTCGCATTCATGGAAATGTTTCTTATCACCCTTAGAGAGAAACAACTTCCCTGCACATTTCAATAGATTTCGAGCAGTCCATTCAAAATCAAATGTAGGATTCTCAAAGACTACTTTTGAAACAGACTGAGGATAATATTTCGTGTAGACTAAAGCCAAATAACCACCAAAAGAATGGCCAATAATCGCCCACTCTTTTATTCCAAGTTGAAGCCTAATATCTTCACAGTCTTCGATAATATCCATCATTCCGAATGATTCATCATCACCTATTCTTTCAGAGCGCAAAACCCCTCGCTGATCAATTGCGATCACTTTTAATTCTTTTGAAAGCCTGCGTGCTTGATAGTAAACAAACTCATAGCAGCTTTCTCCAGGACCTCCATGCAAGAACAATACCGCTGGCAAATGATTTTGGCCAAATATCTCTACATGTATTTTCTTTCCTCGAACAATAAGATGACTAGTCATGTACTCTACCTCTTTTAAAAATTTTATTTCCTTCAACAATATTAAGTATAACCGATCAGTAAGAAATTTCGCTGCTTTTCATTATTAATAAAATAGAGGACTTCCAACATACAAAACAGGATGCCAATAAACAAATAAAAGTAGATAATAACCCTCAAAATTACCAATATGCAAGTCCCTCTATAGCAATTTCACATAAGCAAAGAACGATAAAACAGATGTATCCATTCTTATTAAGTTTCTGTCATGATACCGCCATTCACATGCAGTACTTGACCAGTCACATATGACGAATCATCAGATGCCAAGTAAATATAAGTAGGAGCAAGCTCAAACGGCTGGCCGGCTCTTTTCATCGGAGTGTCCCATCCAAATGTTTTTACATACTCAGCGGAATAGCTCGATACAATTAACGGCGTCCAGATTGGTCCAGGCGCTACTGCATTCACCCGTATTCCTTGTTCCACTAATTGAAGAGACAACGAACGGGTAAAGGACACGACAGCACCCTTGGTTGAGGAATAATCTACTAACAAAGGTGCGCCGGCATATGCTGTAACGGAAGCAGTGCTAATAATGGAGCTTCCCGGCTTCAAATATGGAAGCGCAGCTTTCGTCATAAAGAAAAGCGGGTAAATATTGGTGCGGTACGTGTTTTCCAATTGTTCGGTCGTGATATCCAAGATGCTCTCTTGGGGAAATTGTACGCCCTGATTTAAGACGAGAATGTCAATTTTTCCGAAACATTGCAGCGTCTTCTCCACTACTTCATATGAAAATTGCTCATTTCTAAGGTCACCCGCTATTAACAAACAGCGCCGGCCATAGCTTGAAACCATTTGCCTTGTCGTTTCAGCATCTTGATGCTCATATAAATAGGCGATCACTACATCTGCACCCTCTTTTGCAAAACCAATTGCCACCGCCCGGCCAATACCACTATCCCCACCTGTAATAATCGCAACCTTGCCATCCAATTTTCCGCTGCCTTTATATAGCGGATTATCAGAGATCGGCTTCGGCACCATCAAGTACTCGAGACCAGGCTGTCTTTCTTGATGCTGCGGCGGGAAGGTAACAGGTATGTTCTTACACTTTTTCTCATAACCATAATAAGGATACAATGGGATCATCATCAACATTCCTTTTTTAATACCAAAGATATGCACCCAGAAATGAAAGGTTCTTGGAGACGTCTGTAAGAAACGATGAGACGTTTAGGGCAGCCTCGTTTTAAAACGAAAGGAGGTTTTATTGCTGCGGACAAAAAGTATAATTGAAAGAAGTTATCTGCCATCTCGTTCTTTGATTACCCATCACTTTTAGGTAATGGGTAACTGACTGGATGTCAGTTTCTTCTTTTTAAAGCAATAAAAAAGGATCATTCAACCTTTACCGCTCAAAATATGAATAATAATTGCATTTGAAGAAAAGTTGAAGATTAAACATATTATACTATCTTTTTTCGGAATGATTGTCATAATAGACTTTCCAACACTCAGTAAGTGGGGTCTTACTGCCAGTTAATAGGAGAAATAATCCTATTTTAAATGATACATCTAATGATTTCATACATAAATGAAAAATAGCTTAGAATAGGAACTTTTTGAAAGGATGTTTTTTAATGAAAAAAGACTGCAATATTCCAAAGCCAAAAACGTTTGGTCCACTTGGCCATTTGCCTTTAATAGACAAGGATAGGCCAAGTCTTTCACTTTGTAGACTTGCAAATGAGTACGGTCCGATTTTTCGTTTTGAAACTCCTGTTGGTGATAGTGTGATTATTTCTGGTCATGAATTAGTTGCTGAAGTTTGTGATGAATCTCGTTTTGCCAAAAGTATTAAAGGTCCTCTAGAAAGAGTTCGCGCCTTTGCAGGCGACGGATTATTCACAAGTTGGACGCACGAGTTCAACTGGCAAAAAGCCCATCATATCCTTCTTCCAACATTTAGCCAACAGGCCATGAAAGGATACCATTCTATGATGGTTGATATTGCCTCGCAACTCATTCAGAAGTGGGCGCGGCTTAATCCTAATGAGAGTATTGATGTACCAGAGGATATGACTCGACTTACACTTGACACGATTGGTTTATGTGGGTTTAATTATCGTTTTAACAGTTATTACAGAGAGACCCCTCACCCTTTTATTACCAGCATGGGACGGACACTCGATGAAGCGATGCGTCAAGGCCAACGTTTAGATTTCCAAGACAAACTAATGGTGAGAACAAAACGACAATTTAAGCACGACATTCAATCGATGTTTTCATTAGTGGATAATATTATTGCAGAACGAAAGCTACATGAAAATCAAGGTGAACATGATCTCCTTTCACTTATGTTAACTGGAGAAGATCCAGAAACAGGCGAAAAACTAGACGATGAAAATATTCGTTATCAAATTATCACTTTTTTAATAGCTGGACACGAAACGACAAGTGGTTTACTATCGTTCGCTATCTATTTTTTATTAAAAAACCGTGATAAGCTGGAAAAAGCTTATCAAGAAGTCGATCAAGTTTTAACAGATTCCATCCCTACTTATAAACAAGTGCTTAAACTTAAATATATACGTATGATTTTAAATGAATCTTTGCGCTTATGGCCAACAGCTCCAGGTTTTGCTCTTTATGCGAAAGAAGATACGTTGATTGGTGGCAAGTTTGCGATAAATAAAGAGGAACGCATTGGAATCCTTATACCGCAGCTTCATCGAGATAAAGATGCATGGGGAGATGATGCAGAAGATTTCCGTCCTGAGCGGTTTGAAGATCCTAGTAAAATTCCTCATCATGCTTACAAACCATTTGGAAATGGTGTTAGAGCTTGTATTGGTATGCAGTTTGCTCTTCATGAAGCAACTTTAGTAATTGGAATGATACTCCAACATTTCGAACTAATTGATTATACAAACTATCAGTTAGATATAAAACAAACGTTAACGTTAAAACCAAATGAATTTAAGATACGCGTTCAACCACGAAATAGACCAATCACCCATACACTTCATCCAGAAACAGAAAAAGAGGAGAACTTAAAACAAGATGCTAAACCAATGGTTGATTCTCATCAAACGCCATTGCTTGTACTTTATGGATCGAATCTCGGTACCGCTGAAGGGATTGCGAGAGATCTTGCAGAACGCGCTAGATATTTAGGATTTCAAAGTAAAGTGGCGGCACTCGATCAATATGTCGGAAAGCTTCCTAATACTGGAGCTGTACTAGTGGTTGCCCCCTCTTACAACGGATACCCACCTGACAATGCTGTAGAATTCGTTCAATGGCTTGAAAATATAGAAGGTGGAGAATTGAATGGTGTGATGTTTTCTGTATTTGGATGCGGGAATCGCAACTGGGCGAGCACATATCAACGTATTCCTCGATTGATCGATGAACAATTGGCTGCAAAAGGAGCAACACGTATTTCCCCAATTGGTGAGGGTGATGCCAACGATGATTTTGAAGAGCACCTTGATGAATGGAAAAATCGTCTATGGAAAGAGGCTATAAACATTTTTCATTTAAAAGTCAATGAAGACAAAGAGCAAAAAGTAAGTACTCTTACCGTTCAATATGTAAGCGGACCAGTTGGCACCCCTATTGTCCAAACATATGATGCTTTTTTAGCACGAGTTGTTGAAAATAAAGAACTTCAGACAGAAAAAAGCAATCGCAGCACCCGTCATATTGAGATTGCTCTGCCAGAAACCATTGAATACCATGAAGGTGATCATTTAGGTGTTATTCCGCGGAATCGAGAAGAATTAGTCAATCGTATTTTATCTCGATTTAAATTAAATAAGAACGATCATTTAATTCTTAATGGCGGTGGCCGTAATGTCGCCCATCTTCCAATAGGATATCCGGTCAGTGTTTATGATCTACTTGCCAACCATGTTGAATTACAAGAAGCCGTAACTCGTGCGCAACTTCGTGAACTAGCATCATTTACAGTTTGTCCGCCTCATAAGAAAGAATTGGAAGCTTTATTAGAAGATAAGACGTACAAGGATGATGTTTTGCGAAAACGTGTTACAATGATTGATTTACTTGAACAATACCCAGCCTGTGAATTGCCTTTTGAACGTTTTTTAGAGCTCCTTCCGTCTTTAAAACCACGCTATTATTCTATTTCCAGTTCACCGCATGCTGCAGCAGATCGTCTTAGCATTACAGTTGCGATTGTACATGCGCCTGCTTGGAGTGGGCATGGTGAATACGAAGGGGTTGCTTCAAATTATTTAGCTCAATGTCAAGAAGGAGATGATATTGCTTGTTTTGTTCGTCATCCACAATCTGGATTTCAGTTGCCGGACAATCCTGAAACACCGATGATTATGATAGGACCAGGAACAGGAATTGCACCATTTCGAGGCTTTTTGCAAGCTAGACATTTTCAGAAAAAACAAGGAATGAAACTAGGAGAAGCTCACCTTTATTTTGGATGCCGCCACCCGAAACAAGATTATCTCTACCAAGCAGAACTAGATCAGGCAGAAAAAGAAGGAATTGTAACAGTTCATACAGCGTTTTCTCGTTTAGAAGAACACCCTAAGACATATGTTCAAGATTTAATGAAAAAAGATGGCAGTCATTTGATTCATTTACTGGACGAAGGGGCTCGGCTCTATATATGTGGCGATGGAAGCCGGATGGCTCCAGATGTGGAGGAAGCATTGTGCAGCGCTTATCAAGAAGTCCATACAGCTAGTGATCATGAAGCAAGAAATTGGCTAGCTGATCTACAGCATAAAGGACAATATACAAAGGATGTTTGGGCTGGGATATAACGCTTCGATACAGTGAAACTTCCATGAGTGGGGATTTTCTTTCATCCCCACTCATAAGAAATAGAACAAAGACTAAGGTCAAAAGCGTTCTCGAAAAAGGAAACCGCTTTTTCTTCGTTTGATGCTGATTCAAGAAGCTTTCCTTATTCTATCGTACCCGAACAATTGGGCATTTGCATTTCAGTTATCCCCCGCCTAGCGTTTCTAATTCCTCTGATTCTTTAGATAGAGATCTCGGGATAAACATACTATATGTTTTAAATTAAAAAAGAGTAGAATGCGATATAGACATTCTACTCTTACAATTTGCTTACTGATGTTTCTCCAAGAATTCTAACATTTGTTGATATACTTTGATTTCATTCTCTTTTTTCGAGAAGCCATGGCCTTCATCTTCCAACACTAAGTATGATACATCTCTGCCTTTTTCACGTAAAGCTGCGACAATTTGATCTGACTCCTCCTTTACGACCCGTGGGTCGTTTGCACCTTGTATAACGAACATTGGTTTCACCATTTGATCTAAATAGGTGATTGGAGAGTCTTTCGTTAACCTTTCTTTGTCGCGTTCAGGATGCCCAAGCCATTGTTCCATCATCGGCTTCCAATGGTCTGGCACCGATTCAATGAATGTAAACAAATTAGATGGGCCAAAGATATCGACACATGCTTTAAAGTATTCAGGATGACGGCCAGCCAGTAATAGTGTCATATAGCCTCCATAGCTGCCGCCGACTAAAAATAAGTGATCTCGGTCGGTAATTTTTTGCTCAAATAGCCACTCAATTCCAGCAACACAATCGAGACGCGGCCCTTCTCCCCAGTCTCTCTCTACTAGTTTCGTAAAGGCAGCTCCATACCCTGTACTTCCTCTAAAGTTTGGAGCAAAAATGGAGTAGCCTCTATTTAAGAAGCATTGAAACATCGAACGAAAGAACTTTCTTTCCCCGTATTGTGGACCTCCATGCGGCCAGAAAATCATATGGCCGTTGTCATAATCTGGCTTCGCCTTGAATAAAAGCGCTTCTATTTCCATTCCATCAAAAGAGGAATACGTAACAACTTCGGGTTCTACCATCTCATCTCGTGACACGCCAAGCACTTGATTATTCGTTAGCTGTTCCCAAGATTTACTATCTTGTGTACGGAAAATATTGACTGGAATCGTTGCACTTTTACCTAATATGTATACTGTACTTGAATCGGCCACTTGGATTTTATCAATAATATCAATTGGGCTGGATAGCTTCTCCAATTGTTTCGTTTTTACCTCATAGCGATATAGCTCGTCTTGTACACCGTTTTCCGTAACAAGATAGAAAATTTCCTTCTGTTTGTCCCACTCAATAGCCTTGATGCTTTGCTTATCAACGGAAACGACTCGGGAAATTGAACGTTTCTCAAGATCATATTTGGCAAGATAATCGAACTCTTCTTCATAGTTTGTAACGAAAAAAATCGTCGTTTCATCTACGAAGACAGGGTTAGAAACAACATGCACTTTTTCAGGGTCAGGAGTTAAAGACAGCCATTCTTCCCCGCTTTTTACATGAGCAGTCATATAAGTGTTTGCAAATATTTGCATAAAAACGTGATGATTTCCTTCATCAGATACAGCTAGTAAATAAGTAGTCCTTTTTTCTCCTTCATGAAGAAGTATATCTTCGCCTGTCTCTAAATCTCTCACTCTCGTATTTAAAAACGATGGATTATCTTTTGACGTCATGTAATAAAGTTTTTTTCCATCTTTCGTCAGCTTTGCAAAATAAAACTTATCTGTTTTATCTCCAGTGATTAGCGGCTGAGGAATTCCACCTTCTGGAGGAAGCGCGTATATTTGATAATTTTCGTCCCCATCATGATCAAAGCCCGCTAGAACGAAACGATTTTCAGGGTCCATTTTTATAAAGTTGCAGTTCTCTTCTTTATGAGAAAATTGATACGGGTAATTGTTTGGAAAATCAATTGCCCATAAGTTCATGCTGCCATTCAGGTTAGAACTAAATATCAGGCGTTTTTCATCCTTGCTAATGGTAAAATCACCAATATTATACGTTCTAAAATACTGCTCAACTGTTGGTTTTGGAAATTGCATCGTTTTTCCCCCTTCTCATTTTTATTAAATTCTGACAAACACATGAAAACAGGTCTGTTTTTTTTTACATACCAGTCGCATGATTTAAGTTAAAAGCTTTCCCATATATATGAACTAGCACGATGGATAATACTAGATTATACTAATTCATTTTTTATTTCTATTGAAAAGTGCGTTATACAAGGTCATCGCTTAATGCAAGAAACTGGTGAACATTAGCATATAAGCGCTCTAATGTCTGTTCCCAAAAGATAGGCTCTTGAAGATTAACAGCAAAGTATTTTTCCCCTAACGCTTCTATAGTTAGTTGTGATGCGTCTTTGAATATCGTTTTTAATTGTTCACTGCGATTATTTTTATTTTTTAAAAAATCATATATTCCTATGCTTAATAAATGAGCAACTGTATATGGATAGTGAACAAAAGGCATCCGTGTCATATAAAAATGACGAAGAGCAGCCCAAAATGCAGGTTCAAAATTGTCAAGAATGCCGCCATATGCTTCTTTTTGTGCTTGTACCATCAGCTCATTTAATTGTGCAACAGCAACAATCTTTTCTTGACGCTTTTGATAAAAGGAACGCTCAAATAAATAGCGGACATGTCCATTTAAAAGAATTCCAACATCCCGTATTAGCAGATTATTTAATATTTGTAATTTTTCTTCTACACTTTCAACTTTTTGCAGAGCAGCATCCATAACAATCGTTTCTGTTAGAGTAGAAGAAATTTCAGCTATCGTAGGCGGGATATTTTGCAAAAACATCGGCAATTCATATAAATGAAAGTAATGATAAGCATGGCCAAGCTCATGGGCAAGCACACCTGTACTTGCTAAGTCATGTTGAAAAGTCATCATGATTCGCGGCTCTTTCCACTTTGGAAAAGATGCACAGAAAGCGCCAATTGTTTTGTTTTCTTTACTTCCCGCATCAATCCAATTTGATTGATAGGTATGCTCAACAAAATCTGCCATCTCTGGAGAGAATGACTGAAGCTGCTGTTGTATAAATCCTATTGCTTCTTGGAAAGAAAGCTCTGTGTTATTTTTATTTGCGATTGGGAGAGGTGCGAATTGATCAGACCAACAAATAGAATCTGCGCGCAAAAGTTGTTTTTTTCTTCGCAAATAGGCTAAAAGTGGCTCTCTTTTAGCTGAAAATGTATCCCACATCACTTCAACCGTTTTTTCTTCAATTCGATTTTGTAGAAAGCTATCTTCCATTATAGCGGTTGAGTTTCTTGTGTTCTGTACTTGTAAACGGAAGCCAGCGATATGATTTAACGCTTTAGCACAAAGATCAGCTTGCTCCTCCCAGCCTTCCTTCCATTTCTGAAAATAAACAAGCCGTTCCTTGCGATCAGCACCGTAATAAACTGTTTTTACGCCTTTTGCAGCAGGAATTGTTTGTCCATCTACATGAAGGACTACTTTACTTGCAATCGCTGTATAAAGATCACCCCATGCATGTAATCCATCGCCTTCAACCATTTTAAAAGCATGCTCTGCTTCAAGATTGCCTTTTTTCGCTTGCTGCTGTAAACGCATTTGAATGATCGGTGCAACTGGAATCATCTCTTCATCTTGCAATACTTCCTCTACTAACTTACTAGAAAGTTGAACAAGAATATCTAAAGCAGTTTGACAATTTTGTTCCAATCCAGCTAATATGTTGATTTCTCCTAAAAGCTGACGAGCTTGTTCATCTGCAGTATCATACGATGTTAGACAAATAGCGACTTCATAAGCTTGGTACCATTCTTTTAATAGCGCTTGACTTTCTAAGATGAGTGTCTTTATTTCTTCGACTGTAACCGTTTCAAGTCTTTGCTTTGCTTCTTTCAAAGCTGCTTCCAGTTTCTTTGCTGACACGACTGCACGTTTCACATCATCATGTAGAGAATGGTATTGAACTTTTTCTTGTAAATCCCATTGATCCCCCATCTTCATGCTCCCTTCAATAAAGTTTGACTATCGAAACATCTTTTAGTCTGTTTATTCACATATAATGAGCTTAAATATGCAGTTTGAGAACAGATCATGTCTTCGTTCTTTTTAACTATTTTGATTATGACATAAATGTTCCTCTAATGAAACTTATTGCTTATCAATTCGTATATAAAGAGAAACTTTCAAAATATGGACAGTAAATGCGGTATAGACATCACGAAATACAGAAAAATGGATTTATGTCCAACTCTACTGGAGGTTGAGCAATCATTGTTTCTCTCATCATTAACTGATTGTTGGGGTTAAAAACAACCTCGTACATACTAATTCTGCCGAGCTGAACAAATTGGACATTTACTAGTTTTGAAGTGAGAAGTAAAAGTCAAAGGCAAGAGCGGCTCATTTCTCACTTCTAGGACAGTTTGATGTGGGATACATATGTCATATAATAATACGGAGGATAATGACCAATGATAGCAAAATGTTTGCCCTCTTTTTTTACGATTGGAAATCTATTTGCAGGGATTGTCTCCATTCTTTTTATTTATAATGGCAAAATGAGACAAGCAGTCCTACTCATCATATTGGCAATGGTAATGGATAGTGTAGATGGTTATGCAGCAAGAAGGTTGAATGCAGAAAGTGAGTTTGGAAAAGTATTAGACTCACTATCCGATCTCGTCTCTTTTGGCATAGCGCCAGCGTTTCTTATGTATGTAACGATCATTCATGAACTGCATACGGCAGGAATCCTGTTAACTGCTCTTTTTCCAGTGTGTGGAGCATTGCGTCTGGCACGTTTTCATACACAGGAAAGTGCGCCTAATACCTTTATTGGAATGCCTATCCCAGCAGCAGGATGCATATTAGCCATAGTTGCTCTCTTTACGCCTATGATACATAAATGGGAACCGATTCTTTTTATTCTCCTCCTCTCTTATCTCATGATAAGCAAACTTACTTTTGTCAAATTAATTAAGGAATAGATGAGGATGGGAAATTCTCGCCAGGTGGGAACATAGCTCCACCTGGCAATACTCATGTAACAAGGCTTACATATGCTCTAACTTTTCTCAAATACAGTCTCTATGCTAATACGTCCGTTATCATCCAATGCTATTTCGAACTTATCATCAACGATCACTTGAAGAGGAAACGGTTTTGATATAAGATCGGAAAAAATCCAGCGTCTTCTTAGGGGCGCTACAATCAAATAAACCCCGTTTTTCCCCATAAAGTTCAACTGTTTATCCACTATTTCTTCATTATTTATAACCGGTATCCCATGACGAACTAGCTCCTCTGCGGTGTCAACAACATGTTCAGTCGGGATGCCGATTTCACTTATTCCTAGACAAGCTTCAGCGGTATAAGCAGCAAAACGATCATTTTGCAAATCGTGGCGTGCGATAAATTCCATGATGTTCCCAGCTGGATCTAAAAAATAAAGAGAATGAGCTTGTAATTCCTGAAAAAAAACTTCGTCTTCTCCATCTTCCACTTGTAATGAAACATATTGTTTTATCCATTTCTTCGCTTCTTGGAACTGATTTTGGGGAATATTGATTGCCACATGATAGTAAGGATCTCCATAAGCTAAAGTTTGTTCAAAGATAAGCTTGCTCTCACCAATTGGTATCATAAGCTGCTTATCTCCTATTTCCTTGCATGAAAAACCTAATAATTCACCATAAAACTCTTTTAAAGCTTCCAGCCGTTTTGTCTTTAATCTTAATTCTTTGATGATCATATTCATCACTCCTCGTAATGATGTTATTTCTTTCATTTTAAAAAAGTCGAAAGTAGATAACATTAGACAAAAGGCTGAATCACCATCATTCTTTAGATTCGGATACAAATCAGTTTATTGAATAAGGGCAACATGATCGATCGTTAAAATTCTTATCGCAAGTCCGTTTACAATACTTGGCGATGACACGGGAGAAGTTCTAACCAGCAGCTTATTAACAATTGAAAAATAGAAGATAAAAGTGATAAAAATGGAGTTTGATTAAAACTTCAGTAGTAAATGAATGGAGAGAAATATATAAGACAAAAACACTAATGATCATAAACTTTTCTTGATCAGGAGATCATGCAAGTATGCAGTAAAAAGTATTGAAGCATAGAAGTTCAATACCAAATTACTGCTAGCTTCCTTCAAAATGTTAGTAATTTTTGGCCGGTGAAATAAATACCATTTGCAAGATCGCTAATTTTCGTTTTAACTTCTTTTAACAATCAGGATACTTACATATTTTGTATTACGAACTCATTCGAAACGTTTTTTACTTGGTGCTTCAGTTTTTTTCTTCATACAGATAGCAATTATAAAATTGACCCTATTATAAATTATATTACCAATAATAACATATAAAGGATTACCTTTATTAAGAATAAAAGCAAATATGGGACTCCATTTTGTTGTATGGTCACTAAGAAACTACCAAAAAAATCCTAAAGGGCTGATTAATTTGATTATTTTTTTAGAAAACATAAAGGATTTATCCTTTTTGTTAATATTTATTTCTTGCTTTGTTTATCGTAGGCAACTCAAACTAGCTAGGTGGGAAAGAAAACTTTCTAAAAGTGAAATGATAATATATATAATCACTTCGATTGCACTTCCTGTTTACGCAGTTGCTTATCTTACTCTTCTTTTGGGAACGTAGAATACATCTCTCTACGTAATATTAGAGCGACTTAAAGTACAAGAAAAACATGTAAATGCTTGTGGTTTCATTTAATTGATATACGTTTTACCAAAAATATCCTATCTTTCTATGATATATTAATTGAAATAAGCTTTTGGAAGTGTTTATTATGTCTATTACGGATTCGAGAAGATTTAGAGAAATAACGAATAATTGTTATAAACTGTAAAGGAAAATTTATTTATTTTTAATGGGGTGAAAATAATGATTTATAGTAAAACAGAAAAAACAAAGGTACTCTAAAAGATTATGTTTATAAAAACGACTCTTTTGAAGATCTTGTTTGCTATGGTATTATTAATCCAATGAAATAAGTTGTGCTGACAGGGACTTTAGCTTCATAAATAAAGGAACCTCCTCGAGACGAGGTTCCTTTATTTTTATTCTAGAAATCAAAATATTTAAACTTAGCGAAAAAATAAATTGTATTTAATAAGCGCTTTTATAACTCGTTAGGCTTTTTGCAATTATTATATTTTATCGAAGGCTCCTTTTCTAAAAAATTGTTCCTTATAATAGGAAACTGTTACTCTATCTATTGATTCGACATAAACGAAAAGACAGGATAATTTGATAACATTGTCGAATATTGTATAACCAAATGAAGAATAAGGAGATCAGATGATCATGCAAGGGTATAATGTTCTGATGATATACAGTAAAGATATGGATCGGTTGCTAATGTGCAAACGATTAAAGAACCCTTATAAAGGATTAAGCAATCTGGTTGGCGGAAAAATCGAAAGTGGAGAAACTGGGATTGAAGCTGCTTACAGAGAACTATTTGAAGAAACAAACATTTCAAGAGAAAATGTTACTTTGTATCATCTAATGGATTTTAAATACTATATGCAGCATTGCTATGTTGAAGTTTATGTCGGCAAATTGAAGTGTAATGTCGCCATTTCAGGGGATGAAAATGAATTATATTGGTCTGATTTAAATCAAGATTTTTTTGATATGACCCTATTTGCAGGTGAAGGTAATATTGGGCATATGATTGAACAAGTGAAGATGAGCAAAAGTATATTTCTAACTGATTAAATACTTTCCTTATTAAGGATGGACCAATAGTTCAATATAAAACCGCCTTTTCTACAGGGCGGTTTTATATTGAATAGAATCATATTTTTATGTTTTCCTACTCCTCATATAATTTTGACAGTACAAAACGTTTATGTTATGCTCTCATCAAAAAGGCGTGATAACGGTTGAAAATAAACGGAATAAACCATTTGCTTTTTTCAGTGTCCGATTTAGATAAATCAATATCATTTTATCAGCAAGTTTTTGGTGCAAAACTGCTAGTGAAAGGAAATAAGACGGCATATTTTGATCTTAACGGCCTTTGGATTGCCTTAAACGTAGAAAAAGACATTCCTAGAAATGAGATACATCAATCTTACACGCATATTGCTTTTACCATTGAAGGGGAGCATTTTGATGAAGTGTATCATACATTAAAGGCGTTAGATGTGCACATTTTATCAGGACGTCCTCGTGATGAACGCGATAAAAAATCAATTTATTTTACCGATCCAGATGGCCATAAATTTGAGTTTCATACCGGTACACTGCAAGATCGTTTGCATTATTATAAACAAGACAAAATGCATATGACTTTCTATGATTAATTCGGCCAACACGAGATCTTCTTGCTAGCTAGTTGAAGTCCTACCGACTTATAGCTCCTAGATACAGAGCATACTTTCAGCTACATTTCTTCTATAGCCTAGACTATTCTACGATTGTTGAATATGTAGGCTAGGTTTCTCAGAGCTTCCGTAATCGAAGAGGGCTTTGCCTGGTCTTCAAAAATTAACAGATGATGAACTTTGTCGAGTGGGAATCGTTCTCTTAGTCATTGTGATGGCGCCTATTTTGTTGAAAGAAAAACTACTTTCACTTAAAAAAGTGATAGTGATATTTATCTGTAGATAGCAATACGAACTTCATATCTTAAAGGTCGCTTTAAAAAGCGCCCTTCAATATATAATATTATGGTAAGTCAACAATTCAATCACTTGCAAATTATTCATCCATAGAAACAAGCTTTCCCCCTGCCCAAACATCTTTGACGTATCGTCCTTCGACCTCGAGACGATCCAGCCATGTTTTGGCTTCTGCTTCACTAACACCATAAACAGCTTGATAAGATCTTTGCAAGGTTGCCTCTACATCTGGAGCCATCTTACTTCCGTCTCCACACACATAGAATCGTCCCCCCTTGTCCAGGATTCGAATTAATTCTTGCTCCTGTTGATGCATCAGATGTTGAACATAAGTCTTCGAGTGACCTTTTCGTGAGTACGCTTTGTATACGGTTGCAATCCCCTCTTGTTGAAACTGTTCTAGTTCCGCACGGTAGATATCATCCGCTTCGTTGCGGCAGCCGAAATAGAGGTGTGCGGTGCCAAGTTGAACGCCTTCACGCTTAAGTTCCCGGCGTGCCTGGAGAAACCCGCGGAACGGCGCGATCCCCACTCCCGGTCCTACCATAATAATTGGAGTTCCCGGATCTTCAGGAAGCTGGAAACCAGACTCTGGCGTACGAATAAACATCACGATGGAATCTCCCGGTTGTATGTCAGCAAGATAGTTGGAAGCAACTCCCCTGTATTCATTTAGGCCGCTCCATGCAGGTGCGCGCACCACGCTAACTGTAACGCTCACCTGTTTCGGCTGTAATCGTGGAGAACTAGAAATCGAATAGTATCGAACTTTAAGAGGCGGTAAAAGCTCCAAAAAGCGTTCGAATGATAGTTCGCAGGCCTCGTATTTTTCTAACAAATCAAGCATCGAAATTCGTTTCTGAAGGATATTCAACTTGTATGCTGTTTCCTCCAGCAAAGCTGTAAGCTCCTGCTGATGGGGAGGGCATTCGGTCAATGCTGCAAGCTCCCGTATCTGTGCTCGAGTTGCGACCCCCTGCAATTCCACGCTGCGGCTCAGCAGATCGTATAGCTTTACGGGACGATCCAGCGGCAGATGGGCTGTACTCAGGCGAGACGCTTTTAAAATGACTTGGTCGTTGCTATTCAATTCAAATCGTTTCAAGACACGTTCAACGAGCTCCTTCCGATTTAGAGGAAAAACCCCTAAATGATCCCCCTCTCGATACGATATGCCTTCCGGAAGTTTCACTTCTATATGGCGCGTACTGCGCCCGCTCCCTTCTTGTTGAAGCTCGCGGTTGTCAAGCACCTTGGCATAAAGAGCATCGTACGTTTCGGCAAGTGGCGTTTCGCTCGCACTACTGACATAGTGCATGGACAGAGCAGGGCTTTTTGATGTTGTCTTCTCACTGAGGCTCAGTCCTAATGCGTCCATGACCGTAGGCCATAGCTGCTCCTGCCAGGTCTCCACCTCTGTCTCGAAATCACCGCTGACATCCCCCTCGCCAAGCGTAAATAATCTCTGGGCTCCTTTGGCTGTCAACTGCTCATCAATCCATTTTGGAACACTCTGATACGTACTGGCCCAGTTGCGATCGCCGCAGCCAAAGACACAATAACGAATACCTTCTAATTCACCTGGCTTTATTTCATGCAGCCACTGAACGAAAGCGCGTGCATTATTTGGCGGTGTGCCATTATAGGACGCCGTGACAATATAAATAACGCCCTCTGCAGGCAAGTTGCCTGCATAATCATTCAGTGGCGCTACCTTGCTTCGGAAGCCTTGGAAACGTGCTGTATCTGCCAGCTCGCGAGCAATCCCTTCCGCCGTTCCAAGATCGGATCCGTAAAGCACCAGCAAAGGGGTATCATGACGTTCCACCAGATTCAATGCGTCTCGCTCAACCGCTTTGTTCTCCTCTGTTTGCGTTTTCCTCCCGTTTCCTGACGTGAAGAAATAGCCTTTCTGCATATTGCGAGGACGGATTTGCATGGTGAATCCATCTGGCTTTAACGTAAGCGTTTCCATTATTTTCAGTTTATAATTCGTATGATCAATGATTTCAAAATTTTTCAGAATCAGTCCCAACATCAGTGTTGCCTCTTGAAGAGCAAACTGCTGGCCAATACATGCTCGTTGACCGATTCCAAATGGTTTATAAGCATCATGGGGGATTAGACTCGGATTTTCAAATCTTTCCGGCTTGAATTCTTCAGCATCCTCTCCCCACGCAGACACATCTCGATGCAACTGTGGAATCAACACTACGATTCGTTCCCCTTTTTTCAATGCGTATTTCCCTGCTACCGTGGTATCCTCTTTCACTTGTAAATTGAAAGCCGGCGCAGTAGGCCACAGACGCAGCGCCTCATCAAGAATCATCCGAATATATTTCAAGTTTTTGACCTGAGCATAAGATGGAACCGAATCCGTTAGAACACGATCCACTTCCTCATACCCCTTTTGAAGCTTATCGCGGTTGTTCAAAAGAAAATACAGTGCAAAAGATAGTAATCCACTCGTTGTCTCGTGTCCGGCAATCAGAAACGTAATGATCTGATAACGAATATTTGCAACATCCAACGCTTCTCCCGTCTCCGGGTCTTTTCCTTTCAACATATGGGCTAACAAGTCAGACCCCTCCTGATGATCATGGGCCTTGCGGTCAGCGATAATTTTATCTACCATTGAAAACATAAATTCTATATCTTCTTTAAACTGGCGCCGAGACTTAACCATAATGATATCTTGAATTCCAATCCGCTGGGCTTGGCTCATTGCTTCACTCAAAGCTCGAACCATACTGGCGACGAATGGATGTGAATCTTCGCGGTAAAAACTATTAAATCGATAATTGAAACCGCATAACCCAATCGTATCTAATGCCAGCCGCGTCATGTCTTCCGGCACGTCTACACATTCATCAGGATTCAGACGCGACCACTTTTGAATAAGCTGCATCGCCAAATCCAACATCATATCAAAATATCCACGCATCGCCGTTCGGCTAAAGCTCGGGAGTAAAATATTGTGGGCTTTCCTCCAATTCATCTCTTCTGTTTCGGACGTGAACAAGCCATCCCCTAAAAAGGCTCGGACCTTTTCTAATATTGTTTTATCAACGACTTTGTCAAAACGTGATGAGTCGCTAAGCTCTTTTACCAATTCATATCCCGAAACAATCAACAAATCTCCAAAAGGCAATTTCATGCGGAAAATATCACCTAATTCATTTGCGAGTTTAATAAACGATTGGACAGGTTTTTCCGTATTTATGTGGGGTATGTTTCCAAGCGGGCCATACGTTTTAGGCTGTGGAATTGCAATAGTCATTCTCCTTCTCCTCCTCTTTGTTATCATTATTTCCTATTTTATCTAGGAATGAACGTTCATTCCTATTGTGCTTTAAAAACGATCGAGTCAATGGACTCTGATCGCATTCCAACAACATTCCTCCACGTCTGCAAGAAGTTCGTCTGTTTCCTCCAACACTCCTGATCTAATTGTTTCAAATAGTTTTACAAGCGCGCCATAGAAAATAGAAATCAACGCGTTAGGCGGCAATGAGGAAATAATGCCTTGCTGCTGTCCTTGAACTAAAAAATGACGAATAAAATCCATACATGCTTCGAACAATTTTAGGCTTTTTTCGTCCAGTAATCGAGGATTTAAGTGCGAGTCAATGAACGAAAACGCTTCCCTGTTCCCTTTTGCAAAGTGGATTGTTTGAAAAAAAATGTGATGAAATTGCTGGCGTACTGATTCGGATTCTGGAAAACCTTGTGTAATCGTTTGGAAAAATCGCTCTACACATTCCTGAAACAATGAATTTAACAGAACCTCTTTATTTTCGAAATATCGATAGATGGTTCCGGCCCCTACTTTCGCAGTGTCCGCTATCATGGGTACGGTTGTCGCATCAAAGCCGCGTTCTGTAAATAGTTTTAAAGCTGCCAGCAAAATATCTTCTCTCTTATTAGTAGCCATCAAACTCACCCTTCATGCGGAATGAACTTTCATTCCCCTGTATATTATACTAATGATTCCCAAAATTCAAGGGTTAAATATATTCCATAAATACCCTTATGATATAGTTTCATCGAAAAAAAGATAGACGATAAAATCAAACGACTATGAAAATCTAAGAAAACAAGAGAAATCGAGAGATTTCACTTTGTATATTGAGGGAATTGAATGAAGAAATAACATTGTTTAAATTACCTTTTCATGCTTAAATAGAATTTGTTTTGTGTTTTGTCTGATCTTTTTATGTTCGTCTATAGAAAGAACATCTAAGCTAAAACAGTTCATTCAATATAACAGATTTCATTATGAATAGAAATTAAAAGGAGGTGCTTACAGATGAAGAATCACTTAAGATTATCCGGAACAACTTCTTCCACTCATGCAAAGCCTATTATTGGAAAGGCGATACTTTGCATGGGGCGAAACATGTAGTTTTATCGCTGAACAAGCTTTTCTAATATTTTGGCTTTGCACCTTATTTATTTAATATCAAAATAAGGAGCGGGCAAAATTGAAGTATATAAATGCAACCAAAGTTTTACCTGAAAAGCTAATATTGGAAATTCAAAAATATGTTCAAGGGGAAACCCTTTACATTCCTAAGCAGGAAACCAATTATCAGAAATGGGGAACTACAAGTGGCGGAAGACGGCTACTTGATCGTCGTAATGCCGCTATCAAAGCGTCATTTATCAGCGGCAGCAGTATCCAGCAACTGGCTGAGGAATATTACCTCTCAACCGAAACCATTAAAAAAATTGTTTATTCACATAAAAAGTACTAGTGCTTGAGTATTTAATTACACTAACGGGTAAGGAGCATCAAAATAATCAAACTTTTTTATAAAAGCAAAAGCAAGCTATCGTTTTGATCTATCTTTATTTAAAACGACAGCTTTTTATATGCTGTAATATCAAGAGTTTAGAGTGATTTTTAATCAAACTTTATTCTAAACCAACAAATACGTCAAATAATGAACTGTCAGAAGAAGTCTGTTGATTATACATATCAATCATCTCCTTTTGAAAAGGAAATTCAATTTTCTGGAAACTACACATGATTATTTTGAAAAATATTGATTAATATGAAGAAAGCTGAGTTTTTATAGATGTTTTAATCCAATTAGTACTCAGTGTCTATTATCCTGCCTTTTTTCATTTCTCCAAGAAACCAACTATAATAAAGTGAAACTTCCATCAGTAGGGATTTTCTGTTATCCCCCACTGATAAGAATCGGACATTTGACTTTCAGTTTCCCCCCCACCTAACGCTTCTGATTCCTCTTACTCCCCGAGGTGAGGGTCTTACTGCCAGTTAGATGTGGGATAAAGTCAAGTGAGCGATCAAGTGTATAGTTACTATAGGGTTTACCCTAAGTGAAGCAATTTAGTATATAAGGAGTTGTACAAATGGGTAAGAAACAAGGAATGACACTGACCATCTTACTGATGAACTTATTTATTGCCTTTTTAGGAATCGGCTTGGTCATACCAGTATTACCAACGATTATGAATGAGTTAGACATCAGTGGCACAGTTGTCGGTTATTTAACAGCAGCATTTGCGTTAACACAATTAATTATTTCGCCATTCTCGGGAAAAGCCGCCGATAAATTTGGGCGTAAAATTATGATCGTGCTAGGTTTATTTATTTTCGGTTTCTCGGAATTATTATTCGGAATGGGGAAAACGATTGAGGTATTATTTTCATCACGTATTTTAGGTGGTGTTAGTGGGGCGTTTATCATGCCTGCTGTGACGGCATTTATTGCCGATATTACGACTATGGAAAAACGTCCAAAGATGCTGGGCTATATGTCTGCAGCAATTAGCACCGGCTTGATTATCGGGCCTGGCATCGGTGGTTTCTTAGCGGAAATCGGCACGCGTGTCCCATTCTATTCGGCGGCGGTGCTTGGATTTATCGCTGCGATTTCATCGATTATTTTACTTCGTGAGCCAGAGCGTCAGCAGGAGGAAACGGCAGACAAATCACCGATAGCGGGGAAGAACGGCTTGAAGAAGGTATTTATGCCAATGTTCTTAATTGCCTTTGTGGTGATTTTCGTATCATCCTTCGGTTTAGCAGCGTTTGAGTCGTTCTTCAGCTTATACGTTGATCATAAATTCGCATTTACTCCGTCGGATATTGCCATTGCGATTACAGGTGGTGCAATTATAGGTGCTATTTGTCAGATCGTGCTATTTGAACCATTAATGAAACATATGGGCGAAATCAATTTAATTCGTTGGGCATTAGTACTCTCTGCTATTTTAGTGTTCGCGATGACATTAGTGAGCTCCTACTGGACAATTATGGCGGTGACATTTACGGTATTCATGGGCTTTGACCTCATTCGTCCAGCCGTGACAACATATTTATCACGCATCGCCGGCAACGAGCAAGGCTTCGTTGGTGGCATGAACTCTTTTTTCACCTCACTAGCCAACGTATTCGGTCCAATCTTAGGTGGTATCCTGTTTGATATTGATATTAACTATCCATATTATTTCAGTGCGGTTGTTATTGTTATTGGCTTAGCAATGGCGATGTTTTGGAAAGAGCCGTTGAAGGCGAACTA
Organism: Bacillus chungangensis; assembly: GCF_030812995.1. GTDB lineage: Bacteria > Bacillota > Bacilli > Bacillales > Bacillaceae_C > Bacillus_CF > Bacillus_CF chungangensis. The sequence goes on from NZ_JAUSTT010000006.1 coordinate 174,075, forward strand.
ATAGTAATGAGTTTTATATTTAACTTAGAGAAAAATTCCAATAGGTTTATCTCAGGTAAGTGTATATATGATATGTACTTAAAGTAAAGGTTAGTGAAAAATATTTTTTTGATTAGAACATCTTTACACAATTCGTGATCTTTAAAAGTAGAATGAAAAGTAATAATAACAGCATAAATTGAGAAAATATTTGGTGGTGCATTTTGTTATGTATAAAACAATTATTAATTGTTTTAGGTATAGCATAGCATAATAGTTTTATGTAATATCGAAGTAGGATTCATTTTTTAAGTATTACATAAAATAACGATTTGGAGAAGATTTTATATGATTAAAGGAGAGAGTCTGTATACTTACCTGTTGCTTTAAAACAAAGTTGAACTGTCTTAAAACACCGTTTTTAAGACAGTTTAACCGTTTATAAAAAAGATGTAGTGAAATAAAATTCCCATTCGATTAAGGTTAAGAATATTTATACATATGAATACTATCATCATGAAGGAGAAAGTTAAAATGAAATTAGAGAGTGAGAGAATTTATTTAAGACCTCTTTGCGATTTAGATGCACCCATTATGTTAGAAAATACATTGGATAAAGAAATACGTTATATGACTGGAACCAAGCCTAAATTTACATTGGAGCAAATTAAGACACATATAAATAATATAGATAACGATCCGAGTCGCTATGATTTCGCCATCTGTTTAAAAGATACTGACGAAACGATTGGGGAACTATCGATTTTCGATATTAATGAGGAAGACAGAAAAGCAGGATTTAGAATATCAATGAAGTCCATTGCATTAACTGGAAAAGGATACGGAACTGAAGCTATCAAAATAGTTTTACGTTTTGTTTTTGAACAACTAAAATTAAATCGTTTACAATTAGAAGTGTTTAGCCATAATTTACGTGGAATTAGAGCGTATGAGAAGGTTGGATTTGTAAAAGAAGGAGTCCTACGTCAATCTTTATATTATAATGATACGTACTCGGATGAAATTATTATGGCAATACTTAAAAGTGACTATAAAAATATGCTACTATAATACTTCCCCATATGGGGCAATGAAATGAAAGGTATATTTTTAAATATGATGATGATGGTGCCTTTGGGTTTCTTATTTCCAATAATGAAGTAAAAAGGTGCTTTAAATACAGTTGTTATCTCTTCTCTTTAGTTTAACATTGAAAGTATGATGAACCGACTTTTCTAGCTATACTTCATTAACTAACATTGTTTACATATGATTCCTTTTCACTTTTTTTACTTAAGGTTATTAGTATGTGATATACATCACAAAGAGGAATACGAGCTTCATATTTGTATTCCTCTTTCCATGCACAAACAGAATAATAAAGTGTTTTTTAAACACGTTGACATGTAGTAGGAGTAGTGCCAAATATACTTAAGATCCATTAAAATGTTTTATCCGCCAAAGAAAAAGTCCAGTACGTTAGAAGCAGTTGAAGATTGTTTATGATAAAACTCAGAATAACCACAATTTTTACAATAAACAACAAGAAATTGATTATGTTGTATATCAAACATTTTGGACAAACCTGTTCCAGTCATTGCTACTTCTTTTTTTGCAGCATTTCTACTTCCACATTTGATGCAGCCTCTTTCACTCATAATAGCTTATGCTCCTTTCTCTTTATCACTTTATACGATTTATTAGCTATTTTGTTTCAAAAGAGAAAAATTATTTTAACCTTTAGTAAATAATTAGAAATCTCAATCTAAAAACGAGACATCTCTGGCATAAAGAGTATTTTTTGTGCTGGATATTTTGTATTCTAATGAAACTCGGAGAAAGGGTATTGTTATGATTTGTATAGGTTGGCAGAGCATATAGAACATTGTTCAAAACAACTGCCTCTTTTTAGCCTGACTTTTTAAAACAGGAGCAGCGAAGCTAAATAGTTAACTTCGCTGTGAGATTTCAATCTCTTTCTACAGAGGAACTAAAAATACTTTTTAAAAAATATCAGAAAGAATGGAATAGGAACTACCTGAGAGATGCCTAGTAATATACCAACCTTCTTTCCCATTTATAAACAGCTTTTCTACTAGAAAAGTTTCGGAACCGATTGTTGAACCAGCTGAAGTTATTTCAGGATACGTGATCGTATATTCGACTGCCTGATCACTATGTTTTATTTCCTTTGCTATCGTAATCTGTCCAATCCATGGACTAGACATACCAGTTACCCAACTAGACTGATTTTGCTCCATCGCCGCTTTCTTCAGCTCAGGAGAAAGCGCCGCATACTGTAATGCTCCACTTCTCGTTTGCTCTCCTCTTCCCCATAGTTTCACCGTATCTTCTGGTGTCGAAGAGATGAGCGCTTCCTCGATCATATGAAGACAGGTTTCAATTTCTTCACGATTAAAAGATCGAATAGAAAGTTTATGATTTTGCTGATCATACGTCACTTCCGCCTTAAATAATTGCTGAAGCCAGTCTGCAAGCACATAAATACGATCATCATACATTTCAAAATCATTGACTGCATAAGGATCATCATTCACAGAAAATGTAATCGGTTTTTTTGTTCCGGATGATCGATCCTGCCCCTCTAAGTTCAGTGTTAAAACCCGATTAGGCAAAGTTGGCAACACGATTTTTTTTGCACTTTCCGTTAGTGGGAGTCTTTCTGCCTCCTTCTCTTCTGAGCGCAATGTAAGACCATTAATATACGAAGATAGTTTCATATATTGATCAATGCTTTCATCTGTTTTCATCAAGACTGTTCTCGTATCAGAGTCCCATTTTATCGATTGGACACCAAGTTGTTCTGCAGCCCAGCGAATCGGGATCATTACCTCACCTTGAACGATATGTACCCCAACGGGAGTAGGTACGACTGCATCGTTCACTTCAATCTTTAAAGGTTCCGCTTTAGATGCATCTGCAGATGGGACGTTCCATGCAATGATTGTCAAAAAAATACTTAATCCAATCATCCATACTTTTTTCATCAAACCAACCTTTCTATTTTCATTTGCCAATGTTCATGCATCACTCATTTCGTGTTTTTATCGTATCATAATTTTCCATTTAATGTGTATGATAAAAAATTTTTTAAGATTTAATTAAGATGTCAGTCCCTCTTGCGTAAAATAAAGTGAAACTTCCATCAGTGGGGGTTTTCTCTCATCCCCCACTGGACAAGAAGTAGAACAAAGGCTAAGATCGCAACGTCCTGTTGCAACGCCTTTGTGACCTACGTTCTGTAGGCCCGAACCAATCGGACATTTACTGGCCGTTATCACCCACCTAGACTGCTTCGATTTCTCTCACTCTTAAGGTGGGGGTTTTACTGCCAGTTATATGTGGGATAAAGATGTGATAACACTCGTTTTTAGAAAAAAATCTGAGCCTACAGAGACTGGAATTTTTCATCCTGTGACACTCATTGTCTAGCGAATGGGACATGCTGATCTAATAATCTTCTTTACGTATGATAAAATGTAAGAAAAAGATGGAAGGGAGAATGAATAGGTTGAAATTTTACATTGCTTCAAGTTTTCGAAATAAAGTGAAACTTCCATGAGTGGGGATTTTCTCTCATCCCCTACTCATGGTTAGTTGAACCAATCGGACATTTACTGGCAGTTATCCCCACCTAGACTTCTTCGATTCCTCTTACTTTTGAGATGGGGGTCTTACTGCCAGTTAGATGTGGGATAAAGTGTCTGTTAAAAAAATGGCGGAATTTTTTAAACTCAATGGCTTTGAACATACATATGATTGGACAAAAAACGATAGACTTAAAAGTTTAAAAGATCTTCGTACAGTCGGAGAAAAAGAAAAAAATGCAGTGAAACAATCAGATTTCTTTATCATGATGTTGCCGGCTGGGAAAGGCAGCCACATTGAATACGGAATTGCGCTCGGACTTGGAAAAAGAATATATCTTTACTCTCCTGATCAAGATATCTATGACTTTGAAAAAACTTCTACTTTTTATCATCTTGAAAAAGTAACAGCATTTGTCGGAACAATGGAAACATTTCTTGACGAAGTGATCATACTTGAAAAAAAGCATGCTCATATCACTTTATGATGATCCATCCCTTTATGGATGAATATGCACTGGCGTCCCAATTGGTACAAGTTTAGAGAGTTCTAAAACATCCTTGTTATACATCCGTATACATCCACGGGAAACGTCTTTTCCAATTGATGAAGGACGATTTGTTCCATGGATTCCATAATGTGGTTTAGAAAGCCCCATCCACATGACCCCAAATGGTCCTCCAGGATTAGGCGCTTTATTTACTATTGTATAGGTTCCAACTGGAGTCGGGGTTAGCATTTTTCCAACACCGATTGGATATTGCTTTACTACACGCCCATCTTTCAAAAGCGTCAACGTATGCTTTAAGACAGAAACATCAATTGTATATGCCAAACAAACCACCTCCCTAGCGTATTTTATGTAGAATATATGATGAAGTGAAAATTGAATTTCGGCGGCAAGGAAAGGATTGATCAATTTGCAAAAAGAAGTTGTTATTTTAAAAACGAAACAGTTTGTTTTTCAAGAATTAAATGAGGAGGCAAGCGGTCACGATTGGTGGCATATCGTCCGAGTAGCGAAAATGGCAAAAACCATTGCCCTTAAAGAAGGAGCAGATCTTTTTATCTGTGAAATGGCAGCATTGCTTCACGATATTGCAGATGAAAAATTGAATGAAAGTGAAGAGGCAGGCTTGCAAAAGGTTGAAAAATGGTTGGAACCTTTTCAGCTGGAAGCAGCTGTTAAAGTACAAATCATGACAATTATTGCTACTATCTCCTTTAAGGGCGGCGAAGAACTTCCAGTTGAATCGTTGGAAGCAAAAGTGGTTCAAGATGCTGATCGTCTCGATGCAATCGGCGCCATCGGCATTGCTCGAACATTCGCCTTTGCCGGTGCAAATAAACAACTCATCTATGATCCTCAAATTGAGCTGAAAACAACAATCACAAAAGAAGCATACCGAAAAAGAAATTCAACAGCCATTCATCACTTTTATGAAAAACTGTTAAAGCTAAAAGACTTGATGAATACAGATTATGCAAAAAAAGTCGCAGCCGAAAGACATCAACGTATGGAAAGCTTTCTAGAGGATTTTTTTAACGAATGGGAAGGTAAATGAGCTGCAAAAAAATTGGCTGTTACATATTCTAAACAATGCAATATATAGCTATCTTCTTTTTATTTATTCTAAAGCTAAGGAAATATAAGCCGAAGAAAGTTGCTACTACCTACATCCGAAAAATCGCAAAAATAAAGGTCTGTCCACTAGACATGGACAGACCTATTTTACTTTTTTCTTAGTTTCTCTGACTGTGTAAGAAAATAGCCAATTTTTTCGATGATCGGTTCAATATCTTGTTCATTTTTCATTAAATCATAGTCTTGAATATTTAATCGTAAGACTGGACAAGCGTTAAAAGAATTGATCCATTTTTCATAGCGGTTATACATTTCTTCCCAATAGGCGCTTGGCGTTGCTTGTTCCATCGGTCTTCCTCGCTCTTGGATGCGCTTTATGATCACATCTAATGATCCTTCTAAATAAATAAGAAGATCTGGATGCGGAAAATATGGCGTCATGACCATTGCTTCAAATAGATTGCTGTATGTATCATAATCAACTTTAGACATCGTGCCTTTTTCTACATGCATGCGAGCAAATATGCCCGTATCTTCATAAATGGAACGGTCTTGGACAAAACCGCCACCATATTCAAATATACGCTTTTGTTCTTTAAAACGCTCTGCAAGAAAATAGATTTGCAAATGGAAACTCCATTTTGTAAAGTCTTGATAAAATTTATCTAAATAAGGATTTTCGTCCACTTTCTCAAAAGATGTTCGAAAATCCAATGCTTTTGCAAGACATTTTGTCATTGTGGATTTGCCAACTCCAACTGTTCCAGCAATCGTAATGACCGCATGCTTTGGAATGTTATATGTTTCACGAAGGTTCATTGCTTCACGTACTCCTTTTATCTAATGCTGCTTCAATCGATGCAATCACTTTTTGCAAATCACACTTGTTTTGAACAAAATCAAGCTCATCTCCATTAAAGTGCACAACTGGAACTGCCGGCTCTTTTTTAGAAAAATTAGTAAAAAACGTTTCATAATCTGCTGATAATTGCTCTAAATAATGTGGGTTCATATCCTTCTCAAATTCTCTGCCTCGTAAAGCAATCCGTTCTTGCAAAGTATCTATACTCGCATAAAGATAGACAATTAAATTTGGGCTAGGCAAGTCGGCTGTTAAAATCTCATAAATCTGCAAGTACTTCCTATACTCTTCCATCTCTAACGTTCGTTTTGCAAAAAGCAAATTTTTGAAAATATGATAGTCAGCGACAACACCCTTATTTTGTGCCAAAACATGTTGCTTTAAATCACGTAATTGCTTGTACCGATTGCAAAGAAAAAACATTTCTGTTTGGAAGCTCCACTCATCAATGTTTTCATAAAATTTATCTAGAAAAGGATTTTCATCGACAATTTCTTGTAATAAGTGATATCCAAAATGTTTGGATAATATGGTCGCAAGGGCTGTTTTTCCAACGCCGATCGGCCCCTCAACAGTAATAAAAGGAATCGTTGTCATCGCTTGGCACCTCCCTCTCTTTTCATCTGAAACTTTCCTCTATATAGGTTTAAAAAGTGCCTATGCAAAAGTCTTCGCACACTAATATGAACATAACAGATAGATTCTACAAAGTGATCATTGATATTTTACCATAAAAAGTACAGCTGGATGAGCAAAATATCCACAAATATGCAACGAAAAAAGAGCATGGCAATGCAGTGATATATGGATATATTTACCCAAAAAAGTACCATTGTTTTAGAGTATTTCTTTACCTCCTAGGAAATATTATTGAAGAGGTGAATTTGCCATTGAAGCCATTTGTTCCACAACTCGTTTATATTGAACCGCGTGCACTGGCTTATCCTTTAGGAAAAGAATTACTTGAAAAATTTCAAAAAATGAACATAGAAATTCGTGAAACGACTTCACATAATCAAATTAGAAATTTACCAGGTGAACATGAACTGCAAAAGTATCGTATTGCTAAATCAACAATGGTGATTGGAGTAAGAAAGACACTGAAATTCGACACATCCAAACCTTCAGCAGAATATGCGATTCCATTGGCAACTGGTTGTATGGGGCACTGCCATTATTGTTATTTACAAACAACTTTAGGGGCAAAACCATACATTAGAACGTATGTCAACTTGGAAGAGATTTTTGAACAAACGAATCATTATATAAAGGAACGCAGCCCAGAAATAACCCGTTTTGAAGCATCGTGTACATCCGATATTGTCGGAATTGATCATTTAACCCATTCTTTAAAGAAAGCGATAGAATTTTTTGGTGCAACAGAGCTCGGCCGTCTCCGCTTTACAACGAAATACGAGCATGTCGATCACTTGCTTGATGCGAAGCATAATGGCAACACGAGATTTCGTTTTAGCCTTAATTCTGCCTATGTAAAGAAATACTTTGAAGCTGGAACCTCTACAATGACTGAAAGAATACAAGCAGCAGTCAAAGTACACAACGCTGGCTACCCGTTAGGCTTTGTGTTAGCACCTCTTTATATCTATGAGAATTGGCAGATGGAATATAAAGAACTTTTTCTTGAATTAGAAGCAGCCTTTTCAACAGCAAAGAAAAATAATATCACCTTTGAGCTCATTCAGCATCGCTTTACAAAACCAGCAAAGAGAGTCATTGAAAAAAGATATCCAAAGTCGAAGCTGGAAATGAATGAGGAGGAAAGAAAATATAAATGGGGACGCTATGGAATCGGCAAGTATGTATACCAAAATGACCAAGCTCAAGAATTGCGTGAAACGATCGAGGGTTACATACATGCTTTCTTTCCAGGAGCTACTATTGAATATTTTACTTAGGAATACATCCCACACTAATAAGAAGTAGACAAAGGCTAAAATCGAGAGCATCCTCGAAAAAGGAAATCGCTTTTTCGTCGCGCATGTATTGCTGCCTATACTCTCATCATCCTATTGCAGCACTTTTGTGACCTATGTTCCATTGGTTTCGGTTGACCAGTAATGTGGGATAAAGACTTAAAAAACGAGGTTTTAGTTGCGTTGAACAACCAATTTAAAGGAGTGATTTATAAATGGAAACAGAAAATTTTGCTGAGTTGGCAATACATGAGTATAAGGAAGGCATGGGGCTTTTTACAACTAAAATGCCGCATATTGGGGAAGCTTTTCATGCATTTACGAAGGCTTGCTTTGAAGAAGGTCATTTAAGCCAAAAACAGAAGCAATTAATCGCGTTAGGGATAAGTATTTATTCACAAGATGAATATTGTATTATTTACCATACGAATGCTTGTTTGGATGAAGGATGTTCCGAAGAGGAAATCTTAGAAGCAATTGGTGTTACAGGAGCTTTCGGCGGTGGAGCCGCAATGAGTCAAGCTGTTACGCTCGTTCAACAGACAATAGAGGAACTTCAGCATAAAAAACAGAAACATTAACTCATTCACCCCATCAGCGGCCGTCTTTCCACTTTATTTTGGAATATCGGAATAAATGTTGCAAATAGATGTTCTTGATCTTTTCTAAAAAAATCAAGTTGTTTCGCATATTTTATATTGCCTGGCAAAAAGAACAGCGTCAAAAGGGTCGTCAAATAACGGCACTTTTGACACTGCTTTTCTATATTTTTTGAAAAAATGTCATTTGTTTTGGCTGTTCCTTCTACACGGGAAAAAGCAGTGTAAAGAGTAACGATGCCGACTCTTTCATCTTGTTCAAACTCTTCTCGATAAATAAAATCAGATTCGTTCCTACATCCGAAGTAAAGATGTGCTTCACCAAACATTTTCCCCTTCTTGCTTCATTGCGTTGCGTACCTTAAAAACCTCGAAAAGAGGGGCAGCTCCACGATATTCGCCTTCTGCTCCAAGCAGAATCATGTTCAACGCCTACCGTAATACTGGCCTGTTCGCTGTTGGATCGACGAGAACTTTTGAAAGACATAACGATTGCATCCTAAGATGTTAAAGAAAATGATTTACGGACATACCGATCCGCTTTACCTCACGACTAATCACACAAAAACATTTATAGGAATTTTGTTGCCTATAATCTGGCTCAAGAAAGCAGAAAAAATAGCCGGGCTGAAATAGATGTTTTGCCCCAGCTGATCTTTTAAAATACGGTTCTTTTTTTCTAGAAGGAGCCCCTTTAACTAGATTTATCAGCTGATAGGATATTCCTCCTCCGATGTCAGAATATTCTTCCATGAATTGACAAATTCATTGTAGTTATGTAAGATAGTATATGTTCACTACTTCACAAATAGAACATTTTATTTTTTCCTTGTACGAAACAACATATGTCATGAACTAGCATGATTATCTCCCAAGAACGGGCAGTACGACCCTCATCTCATTGCGAGGTAGCAACAAAGGGGGATGTCTGCTCGTTCTTGTTCATTGATAAGGATAGATAAAGAAAACGCCTGTTTTCTTATTAGTGACATTAACTGGAGGGATTATCATGTCTATTTATACACCACAAGAAATTGCTCAATTGGCCGCCAAATCAGGACAAAAAAAAGCGCAACTGCCATTATTATCGATATTTATTCTTGGCACTTTTGGAGGAGCTTTTGTAGCATTAGGATATTTGCTTGATATCCACGTAGTTGCAGCAGCTCCAGAATCTTGGGGAGGGATTGCACATTTTCTAGGGGCAGCCGTTTTCCCAATTGGTCTTATTTTAGTTATTCTTGCTGGCGGTGAATTGGTTACTAGCAATATGATGGCTGTATCAATGGCATGCTTTGCTAAAAAGGTTGCTTTCCCTAAGCTAGTGAAAAATATAACGCTTGTTACATGTTTTAATTTTCTTGGAGCACTATTCGTAGCTTACTTCTTCGGACACATCGTTGGCTTAACAGAAGGGAAATTCTTAACAAAAACCGTTGCGATTGCGCAAGCGAAATTAAACGATCCCTTCTTCAAAGCATTTATTTCTGGAATCGGCTGTAACTGGCTCGTTGGCTTGGCTTATTGGTTGAGCTTAGCTAGCAAAGATTTTACTGGCAAGGTTATCGGCATTTGGTTCCCTGTGATGACTTTTGTTGCGATTGGGTTCCAGCACGTTGTCGCCAATATGTTTGTCATTCCAGCAGCCATCTTTGCAGGGCAGGCAACATGGATGGAATTCTTTCCAAATATGATCGTCGTCTTTTTAGGAAATTTAGTAGGCGGTGTTATCTTTGTTGCTCTACCATATTTTTTAGCCTATCGACAACATCCACAGCCGCAAACTGAAATGAATGTAAAGAAGCCGTCTGCATCCGCTTAAAAGCATTCAGCGAAAATACGAAAAGAGAGCTTTTATAGAAGAAAAAATCATATAGAATTTGTAACATTTTTCACGTTTTTAAAAACTGTCAAACTGTCTATACAATTATACACATAGACACTTCAATTCTCTCTAAGATGCCGTATTTTCCGGCTGGCATAGAATTTGCATTGATATTTAAGGTAGTACATGTGTAAACATTGTATCTAAGGAGGAACTGAAAATGGGAGAACAGCGAATAAACGTAACGAAAGAAAACTATATTGCAACAGTACAAATTAATAACCCACCAGCAAATACATTATCAAGTGCTTGTATTGCAGAATTACGAAATGTGTTTTGTGATTTAGCGGTGGATAAGGAAACGAGAGCAATTGTGTTAACTGGTGCAGGCCGTTTTTTTGTTGCTGGAGCTGATATAAAAGAATTTGTAGATGCATTAGGAAATGAAAAAAAAGGGATGGAAATGGCTGCGGCAGGCCAAGCACTTTGTAATGAAATTGAAGCAATGAAAAAACCAGTCATTGCAGCGATTAACGGCCCTTGTCTTGGTGGAGGCATGGAATTAGCAATGGGTTGCCATTACAGAATTGCAGCGCCTGATGCGATCCTCGGTCTCCCTGAATTAAAGCTCGGGTTGCTTCCTTCCTTTGGTGGTACGCAGCGGCTTAGTCGAATAACAAGTCCAGCAACAGCCTTAGAACTTATATTACAAAGCAAGCAGCTTAGTGGAACAGAAGCAGCTCAATTAGGTATTGTACAGCAAGTTGTTTCTAAGGAAGAACTTCTTCCTACTGCTATTTCTCTTGCTAAATCATTTATTGATGGGAAAAGTATGACAAGTGTAACGAGAGTTATCGAATGTATTACAATGGGAAGCAAAGAATCGCTGGAAACAGGACTTGAGCGTGAACGACAATACTTTGGCGAACTCTTTTTAACCGATGATGCAAAAGAGGGCATCAACGCCTTTATTGAAAAGCGGCAACCATCGTTCAAACATTCATAAGGGGTGTGGAAAATATGTCTAATGAAATCCTCATTGAGATCAATGAAAATGGTGTAGCAATCATTATATTAAACCGCCCTCAAGTACTTAATTCTCTTTCCTATAAAATGGTAAAAGACATTAGAAAAACATTAACGGAATGGAAAGAAAATGACAACATTAAAGTTGTTGTCATAAAAGGTGCTGGCGATAAAGGCTTGTGTGCTGGCGGTGATATTAAAACACTTTATGAAGCACGTAACCAAGGCGCAAGCGCAGAAAAAGCACGACAATTTTTTACCGAAGAATATCAAACAGACCTTGCAATTGCCCAGTTTCCAAAACCGATTATTGCTTGTTTAGATGGAATTGTGATGGGCGGCGGTGTTGGCCTTACATATGGTGCAAGCCACCGCATTGTTACTGAGCGGACAAAATGGGCAATGCCAGAAATGAATATCGGATTTTTCCCAGATGTCGGTGCGGCTTTCTTTTTAAACAGAGCTCCTGGTTTTACAGGCCGTTATCTAGCGTTGACTGCCTCTATTATTAAAGCGGCAGATGTTCTGTACATAAAAGGAGCAGACATCTATATGGAACAGAAAAAAATGAACCAGTTTCTGACCCGCCTTGAAGAAGTCAATTGGCTCCAATCGGACGTAGATGCTAAACTTGAATCTTTAATCGCTTCCTTTGCTGCTTCTCCTTCAGCAGAAAGTGAGCTTGCCGGTTTACAAACTTCCATTGATGAGCATTTTTCGCATCAGTCAGTGGAAGAAATCATCTCATCTCTTGAAAAAGATCAAAGTGTATTCGCTGTAGAAACAAAGGATCTTCTTCTCTCAAAAGCACCAGTATCTTTGAAGGTAGCGCTGCAGCAATTGCAAAATGGTGAAGACAAATCGTTAGAGGAATGCCTTGCAGTCGATTTAGTGCTTGCGAAAAACTTTCTTCTACATGACGATTTTTATGAAGGTGTTCGCTCAGTTCTTATTGATAAGGATCGGAATCCGCAATACAAATATAAAAGCTTAGCAGATGTTTCGCCAGAATTAGTTCAACGTTTTTTTAATGGATGAACATAAATAAACAGCCTAATCCTTATATAGGATTAGGCTGTTTATTATTAAAACCAGCGTTCTGTTACAACTTTCTTGCGGGTATAAAATTGTACACCATCTTTCCCATTAGTGCCTAAATCCCCAAAGAAGGAAGCTTTATTGCCGGCAAAGCTAAAGAATGCCATTGGTGCTGGTACATTCACATTCACACCTATCATTCCTGCGTCAATTTTATCTCGAAATTGCTGAACGTGCTTGCCGCTTGCTGTGTAGATAACAGCGCCATTTGCAAATCGAGATTGATTCGTTAATGAAATCCCTTCATCTAAATCTTTTACACGGACAATGCTTAGAACAGGTGCAAATATTTCTTCTTGCCAAATCTTCATCTTAGGATCAACATGATCAAATATCGTTGCTCCTAAGTAGTAGCCATCTCCAAGCCCGTCATCCAATTTGCGCCCATCAACAAGCAGTGTAGCACCATCAGCAATGCCGCTATCAATATATTGAAGTACCCTCTCCTTATGCGATGCGCGAATTAAAGGCCCGACAAAATTCTCTTCAAAACGCCCATCCCCTACTTTTAGCTTGCGTGTTTCAGCTACAAGCAGCTCGAGGAATGCATCAGCAATTTCATCGACAACTGCGACAACTGAACAAGCCATGCAGCGTTCTCCACTGCTGCCAAAAGCAGCGCCAATGACACCTTGAACAGTCTTTTCTAAATGACAATCAGGCATAACGATCGCATGATTTTTCGCACCAGCTAGAGCTTGAACTCGCTTTCCATTTGCCGTTGCTGTTTCATATACATACTTTGCAACTGGCTCAGAACCGACAAAAGAAACAGCTTGAATAGTTGGATTTGTTAAAAAACGGTTCACAACTTCCTTTCCTCCATGAACAAGGTTTAATACACCTTTTGGAAACCCAGCTTCATGAAACAATTCGACAAGCTTGCCAGCAAGGATCGGCGTGCGCTCAGACGGTTTTAATACAAACGTATTGCCGCAAGCAATCGCAAGTGGAAACATCCAAAGGGGAACCATCATTGGAAAATTAAAAGGCGTAATACCGGCAACAACACCAAGTGGGTAGCGCCAAATGGAGCCGTCAATGCCTGTTGCAATCCCAGGCAATGCTTCACCCATCATCAAAGTAGGAGCTGCCGTTGCAAGTTCTACTACTTCAATCCCACGTTGTACTTCTCCCCGTGCATCTGTTAAGGTTTTCCCATTTTCCATCGTAATAATTTGTGCCAATTCTTCCTTATTTGCAACCAGCAAGTGTAAATATTGTTGTAAAAGGCGGGCGCGATTCGGAACAGGAACGGTGCACCATGTTTCATAAGCATGATGAGCAACTGCTACTGCTTCGTCTACTTCTTTTGCTGTCGAAAGGGGAACAGATGCGATTGTCTCTCCTGTCGCTGGATTAGGTACCATTTCTTGCTCCACATCTCGCATTTCTATCCATTCTCCGTTTATCCAATTTTTTATTTGCTGCATTTAATATACTCCCTTCTTTTCGTTTACTCGTTCGTAGAAGACTGCCATATCTTTTTCTCCTAGCCCTTCCTGTTCTGCCGCTTGATAAGCAGCAAATAATGTATTGCTGATTGGCAGATTTACTTGATTTTCGTTTGCTAGTTCTAAAGCAAAACCAAGATCCTTTCTTAACAGCTTTAAAGCAAAGCCGGGCTCATAATCATCCTGCGCGATAAAACTTTTATAATTGCGTTCATAAATGCGGCTTTGGCCATAACTTACATTCAACATTTCAAATAGGTAGTTGAGATCTATTCCGCTTTCCTTCGCTAGTGTAAGGGCCTCACTTACCCCAGCAGTATAAAATCCAATCAGTAAATTGTTGATAAGCTTCACAATTGTTCCGCTTTCAATTCGTTCCTCTACATGGAAAATATTCCCACCAAGTGTTTGAATAACAGGCAACGCTTTTTCATAAGCAGTTTTGGAACCACCAATCATAAACGTAAGTGTTCTATTCACCGCACCAATAACACCTCCGCTGACAGGAGCAGCTAAAAAAGCAATGCCTTTCTGTTTTGCCTCCTCATCAATTGTTTTATTGAGTGCAGGTGAAACAGTACTTGTGTCAACAAGAATCGTATTTGAGCGACAATGATGCAGCAAGCCACCTTCTCCAGTATACACTGCTTTAACGGCATCATTGGACGGGAGACTAGTAAAGATAAGCGAACAGTTTGCAGTCAACTCATGGAGTGAATAGCCTGTTTTTCCTCCAGCCGCTTGCAATGCCTTTTCCGCTTCTTTATTTACATCCATCCCATATACAATAAACTTTGATTCTACTAAATTTTTAGCCATAGGAAGTCCCATATTTCCCAAGCCAATAAAACCGATCTTTTCCAATTTTATCTCCCCCTAACTTCTATAACGTGCAGTTTCTGTAATAGCCTTTGCAATCTCACGCTTTTTCTTAAATAGATTTGTATAAATCGGTACTGTAAGATGCTGAATGGCATCAAGCTCCATTCTTCTTTGTTCTTGATCAGTGATTGCTGCTGACAACAGCGAAATTCCAGCAGCTTGCACTTGGCGATAACCCTCTTCACAAAGCACATCTGTCATCAAACTTTTTAAGGAGGCATGATCGGCGCCATTAGCAGCAATGATTTTTTTGGTTCGTAAAAATGCTGATTCCATCACATTTATATTTTTAACCATATCTGCTAGAAGTCTTGCATATTCTTGTTCATTTTCAAGTTTTTGTCTATCAAAATGCGAAATCGCTTTCAATGATTGTTTAAGTATTTGTTTTGCTTGTTGTATATAGTGATCATTGCGCCCATTTGGCTGTCGATTTTCACCTGAAAGAGGCGGTTTCATTTGGAGCAGCATTTTAGCAATCGTTAAACGATTGATTTCGTTTGTTCCTTCAAAAATACGATTAATCCTCGCATCACGATATAGACGTTCTACTTCGTACTCCTGCATATAGCCATAGCCGCCATGAATTTGCACTGCCTCATCTACAATATAATCAAGCACTTCCGAACAATTCACTTTGTTTAAAGCACAATCAATGACAAACGGAGACATCTTTGTCATCAGTTCATTACCAGTTTCTACGTCAAGAAGTTCCTCATCGATAAGAGATGCAGTGCGATATGCTGCACTTTCTGCACCATAAATCAAAACTACCATATTTGCAATTTTCTCTTGAATCATCGTGAAATCTACTAAAGCCGTTTGAAACTGTTTTCGTTCTTTACCATACTGAACAGCGAGCTGCAGCGCTCGTTTCGATGCACCAATATTAGAAAATGCAAGCTTCAAACGTGCCATATTTAAAATATGCAAAGCAACGCGATGTCCTTTTCCAACCTCACCAAGCACATTTTCGACTGGTATTTCTACATCTTCTAAAATGAGCGTCGCTGTAGAAGAATCATGAATGCCCATTTTTTTCTCTTCCGATCCGACGGATACGCCTTCATAGCTGCGCTCTACGATAAAAGCAGTGATCCCTTCCTTGGTTCTTGCAAACACAACATATACATCTGCTAAATGTGCATTTGTTATCCATTGTTTTTCTCCATTAAGAAGCCATGCTGTTCCTGATTCATTCAACACCGCCCGCGTCTGGCAATGAAGTGCATCAGAACCAGCATTAGGTTCCGTTAATGCATAAGCGCCGATCCATTCACCGGTAAGCAGCTTCGGCAAATATGTTTGCTTTTGACTCTCTGTTCCAAAATAAACATACGGAAGTGTACCTACACCTACATGAATATTATAAGAAACGCTAAAGATGCCGCCAAAGCCAATTTTTTCAGCAACAAGACCAGAAACTTTTTTCCCCAATGAAAAGCCGCCATACTTTTCTGGAATCTCAATTCCTAGTAATCCAAGCTCTCCAGCTTTTTCAAACAGACTGCGCACCATTTGCCGACGGTTGTCATCTGTCTCCTCGATAAGAGGCAGAATCTCTTGTCTCACAAACTGATCTGTTGTTTTCGCGATAAGCGTTTCCTCATTAGAAAAATCTTCTGGTATAAATACCTCCCCACTGCTGGAACAACGTGAAAAAAAAGTGTGATGTTGAACGGATGTTTGCTTCATTCTCATTCCCCCTATCTTTTTACCATGATCCATCTGTCATGGGAATATAATTGCAAGAAGCATGCCAATTGTTATTAAGGAAAGACGAGAATCAGCAAGGCGTTGACAAACTTTACGATAGGAAAAAGTGTCTTACTGTATAGACAGTTTTACATATCAGTGCCTCATGGAATTTCACTGTATCAATGTAATGATTCATTAAAACGAGAAAGCTTATTATAAAGTGTAGCTCTTGAGATTCCGAGTTTCTTAGCAGCCTTTGATTTGTTTCCTTTTACTTCTTTCAACACATTTTCGATTAATCCTCTCTCCTCTTCATTTTGTATGAGCCGAAGCGCTTCGTTACGATCATGCAACTTTTGATAGACTGGGTAGACAGGCATTTCTTTTTTGATTAAAAATTCTTCTGGCAAATCGCTTTTTTGTAAATGTGTTCGATCTACTAATGCAAATAGCCTTTCTAGCAAATTAATTAATTCTCGAACATTCCCTGGCCAATCATATTGTAAAAAGAGCCTCATTACCTCTTTGTCTATCGTTTTTTCTCGTATTTGATATTTTTTGCAAAGTTTTGGTATAAGATGTGCAATAATGACTGGGATATCTTCTTTGCGCTGGCGAAGCGGCGGGATGTGCAATGGAATAACATAAAGGCGATAGTAAAGATCTTCTCTAAACTTTCCTTCCTTTACTAGCTGCTTTAACGGTTGATTAGTTGCTGCAATTAATCGAAAATGAACAGGGATCGGCTTCGTTCCCCCAACTCGTTCTACTTCTTTTTCTTGCAGTACGCGTAATATCTTCACTTGGGTTGAAAGCGGCATATCACCAATCTCATCAAGGAATAAAGTCCCATTATGAGCTAGCTCAAATTTACCTGGCTTTCCTTCTTTTTTTGATCCTGTAAAAGCGCCCTCTGCGTAGCCAAATAATTCTGACTCTAATAGATTTTCTGGAATAGCAGCACAATTAAGCGCAATAAAATGACCATTTTTCCCTTCTCCCATCTCATGGATCGCACGAGCAAACAGCTCTTTTCCAACTCCGCTTTCTCCTGTAATGAGAACAGCTGCCTTTGATTGTGCCGCTCTTCGGGCTATTTTTTTCGATCGAGCAATTGCTTGGCTTTCACCTATAATTTCTTCTAAACCAACCATTTGTCCGAATCCATCTTTTTTAGCTGCTAGCTTTTTTTCTTGTTTATATGTAATATTTAATTGCTCAATCTTTTCCATCATTCGATATATTTCAGATAATCCTTCGTAAGTTAACATTCCTACAGCTCCGATCACTTCGCCATTTTTCCAAATAGGAAGCCGGTGAACAATCATTCTTTGCCCTTGAAGTTGATGAATTTGATTTTGTTCTGGAATACCTGTTTTTAACACGACAGGAAGACGTGTATTTTCAATCACTTTTTCCACTGGCAGTCCGATTGCTTCTTCTTTTGTCACCTCTACAAAACGGCTATATGTTTCATTAAACATTTGGATTACGCCGTTCTCATCCACTACTGCCAATCCCTCATAAGCAGTATCGAAGCATAATTGATACCATTCAAGCTGTCGATTTTTTTGCGCTAAAGTTTGTTGTAAGGCACGATGGTATGCCTGTAGTTCTTTTTTGCCAAATACCCCTGCGAAGGTATCAGTTGTTTTGTCAATGACATACAGGGGCCATTCATGAAGTTCCTGTAAGGAAAAATGAGCATGTACTGTTCTAGAAGTAGGAGTAATAAGAGTGGAGAGTGGTTCGTGCCATTTTAAACCTTTCGTTAACCATTGAATACAATCATGTAGCTTTACAACACCAAGAAAGCGCTTATTTTCTACTACAGGAAGCTCAGAAGACTCTGATTCAGCCAGCTTTGATAAAGCGTCTTGAATCGATTCGCCTTTTGTCAGCGTTATTGCATCGCTCTGCGCCCAAAATCCAATAGCTTCATTCATTATTGATTTCATCCCCTTCTAAAGAAAATCGTTAGATGCAAATAATTTTCCGAAAGGTCAAAGAATAATAGTTGGAAAAAGCGATGATTCTGGCTGCTAATAGCAGATGAATACATCGCCTTTCTCCTTTACTGACCTTTTGATAATACGGTTTTTGCTATCGACTGATCCAAATTTTCAAATGCATCATAGCTGATTGTATCATATAGTTCACTTCGAGTTTGCATATCGGAGAGTCCATCTTGCTGTGAACCTTCCTCTTTAATAAGCTTGAATATTCGCTCGTAAGCCTTAGCTGCTACTCGCAGGGAAGTAACAGGATAAATGACCATTTGAAAGCCCATTTTTGCAAAATCAGCTGCATGATAATAAGGAGTTTTACCAAATTCAGTCATATTTGCAAGCAAAGGAATGTCAATTGTTTGGGCAAAGTGTTCAAACTCTGTTTCCGATTGCAGTGCTTCTGGGAAAATTGCATCTGCTCCTGCTTCCTTGTATGCTTGAGCCCTTTCAACCGCCTTTTCTAAGCCTTCAACGGCACGGGCATCAGTTCGTGCAACGACAATGAGAGATGGTGCTACTTGTTTGATTGTTTGAATCTTTTGTACCATTTCTGTCGTAGAAACGAGTTGTTTGCCATTTAAATGTCCGCATTTTTTAGGCAGCTGCTGATCTTCTATTTGTACAGCAGCAACATTTGCTTCAACCATTTCGCGGGCGGTGCGTGCAACATTTAATACGCCTCCAAACCCAGTATCAATGTCTACAAGCACCGGCAAGTCCGTTGCACGTACAAGGTCGCGCGCCCGTTCAGCAGCCTCAGTCGAGGTGACAATACCTAAATCGGGCAGTCCGCGGCTTGCCGTATAGGCAGCTCCAGAAAGGTAAAGAGCAGAAAATCCTGCTTGCTTTGCAACAAGTGCAGCCATTGCATCGTGTGCTCCTGGAATTTGTAAGATTTCCGGAGCAGTCATCAATGCCTGAAAGCGTGCGGCAAGCTCTGCTTGCGATGATTGTTTGTCAACAATCCAAGCCATCAATACCTTCCTCCCTTCTATCTAAATATATTTAAATAAGGAATAAATCTACAAATTCATTTACTGTCATTGCAGCCAATTTTTTGTCGTCACCACATGCTTCTTCAATTTGTTGCTGTTGTTTTAATGGAAAATGAGTAGCTACATTCGCAGAAAATTTCTCCCAAATTTTTGGAATTGCTTCATCTCTCCGGAAGCGATGTCCCAATGGATACTCACACTCTACTTTTTCTGTAGAGGTTCCATCCTTGAAATGAACCTGTACCGCATTGGCGATTGAGCGCTTGTTCGGATCAAGGTAATCTTCACTGTACTGCTTGTTTTCAACAACTTCCATAAGGCCGCGCAAACGATCTACCCATCGTTCTGCAGCAGTTTCATCTTCATAATGATCCGCAACGATATCACCTTTAAGAAGTGCAATAGCAGTAATATATTGGAGACAGTGATCACGATCTGCTGGATTATGCAAAGGACCAACTTTATCAATAATTCGGATAGCTGATTCATGGGTAGTAATTGTTATTTTATCAATTGCGTCTAATCGATCTTTTACCTGTGGATGCAGTTTTACTGCACATTCCGCAGCTGTTTGTGCATGAAACTCTGCTGGATAAGAGACTTTAAATAGGACATTTTCCATTACATAAGCATCTAAAGGGCGTGCTAGCTTCAATGATTGTTGTTTAAATAATACATCTTGAAAGCCCCATCCTGGAGCAGACAGTGCAGAAGGATACCCCATTTCTCCTGTCATTGCCATCATTGCGAGATGAACGCCTCTGCTTGTTGCATCACCAGCAGCCCAAGATTTTCTCGAACCTGTATTCGGCGCATGTCGATACGTGCGCAAGCTGGCATTGTCAATCCATGCATTCGAAAGGGCATTGTTAATTTCATCTCGTCCGCCCCCGAGCAGTTTTGTCACAACTGCTGTCGTTGCTATTTTTACAAATAGCACATGATCCAATCCAACGCGATTTAAACTATTTTCTAACGCTAATACGCCTTGAATTTCATGGGCTTTTATCATTGCTTCTAAACAATCGTGAACAGTTAACGGTTCCTTTCCAGCTGCTATCCGCACTCGGCTGACATAGTCGGCTACTGCTAAAATACCACCGAGATTATCAGATGGGTGTCCCCATTCAGCCGCCAGCCACGTATCATTATAATCAAGCCATCTGATTATGCAGCCAATATTAAAAGCGGCACGGACTGGATCAAGAACATAAGAAGTTCCAGGAACACGAGCGCCATTCGGAACTACTGTCCCAGGTACAATTGGTCCGAGCAGCTTTGTACATTCTGGATAGTTCAAGGCCAAAATGCCGCATCCCAATGTGTCGATCAAAACATGCCGAGCAGTAGCAAAAGCCTCATCACTCGTGATTTCCTTGTTTAATACATAATCTGTTATTTCTTCTAAAAGTACATCTGTTTTCTGTTTTTCATTGACCTTTAACAAGTTATCCTTCCTTTCTCAGCCGAAATTGTTTATCATGATTAATGGGTGTCGGTAAACATCCTATGTGGCGAGCGTTTGCAAGTGGCAACTCCCCAGTTGTACTTCATCCACTGTAAACATGACGCTCGCCGATATAATGGACGCGAGGGCGAAATAGCCGATTGTTTTCATGCTGTTCAATGACATGAGCGCACAATCCAACCGTTCTCGCACTGAAAAAGATCGGTGTGTACAGTTGAATTGGAATTCCAAGCATCCAGTAAACAGGTGCTGCGTAGTAATCTAGATTTGGGTAAATACCTTTCTCCCTCTCCATTATTTTTTCACCAGCTTCACACATCTGGTATAGAAGGTCATCTCCTGCATTCTCACACAACTGTTTCAATGCTTTCTTCATGATGAGTGCTCTCGGATCCATCTTCTTCATGTAGACACGGTGCCCAAAGCCCATAATTTTTTCTTTCTGCGCTAACTTTTTCTCTAGCAAACTTTCAAATCTTTCTACAGTTTTAGCTTCTTGCAGCATATACATGACCGCTTCATTTGCTCCGCCATGGAGACTTCCTTTCAACGAGGCAACAGCCCCTGTCAAAGCTCCATACATATCAGACTGTGTCGAGGCAATAACTCTAGCAGTAAAAGTAGAATTAGGCATCTCATGCTCGCTGTAGAGGACGAGCGATTGATCGAAAATCTGTTCTTCTAATTCAGATGGAACTTTCTCAGTAATCATATATAGAAAATTAGCACTATACGATAATTCAGACATCGGCTGCACCGTAGGTTTCTGCTTCAACGTTCGATAACTATTCGCTACAATATTCGGTACTTTTCCTAAAAGTTGATATGCCCGCTGTTTATTTATTTCAAACGTGCGGTCTTCAACCTGGGAATCATAGCCGGCTAATACTGAAATGCCTGTTCGCAAGCCATCCATTGGATGTGTTTGTTCCGGAAGCATTTTAAAAACCTGCAGGACGCCATTAGGCACTTCATACTCTTTTTTCAAGCGTTTCTCGACAGTATTTTTTTCATCGTGATTAGGCAACGCTCCTTCTAATAATAAATGAACAATATCTAAATAGCTTTTTGTCTTCGAAAGATCAATCAAATCATAGCCATGGATCACAATTTCACCAAGCTCTGTATCAAGGAAAGATATTTTTGTTTCCGCTGCGATTACGCCATCTAGACCTGGAAAAAATTTCTCCTCATTCCCCATAACATCAACCCCCAATTTGTAAGCACTTTCAATATTTTTTTTCATAAACAACTTCTTAGGAAGTTGAGAAAGCATGCATTATCCTTAGTGGATAGGCAATCGTCATGTTTGCCGCTGCACGAAACACCTCCTAAATCGTAGATCATGATGTGCGAGCAACCTATTCAAGACAGCAAGAAATCTTTTCTTACTGCTGTAAAAAATACATTGGAATAAGTTCACTCATCAAAATAGGCATAACAGGCTTGATCATCGCTCTCTCCTGTACTTCATGGAAAATCAGCTTCCGTTTTAATGTTTTCCTTTTGGCAGAAAAGAGACAATCATTTCCTACACCTATTTTTACATCTATACCATTTTCTTCTTAACTATATCATAATAGTTTTTAAAATTCCAATTATTTGTGCTTTCAATAATCATTCATTAATTGCAAATAACCTGTCTAATGAATGATTCTGTTGTTCACCGTAAAGTAAATTTTACAATTTATCCCACATCTAACTGGCAGTAGACCCCCACCTCAAGAGTAAGAGGAATCCGAAGAAGTCTAGGTGGGGGATAACTGAAAGTCAAATGTCCGATTGGTTCGGGCCGACAGGATGTCGGTCACAAAGGCGTTGCAACAGGATAAGGAAAGCTTCGGCAGCGATACATCGCACGAAGAAAAGCGGTTTCCTTTTCGAGGACGTTGC
>NZ_JAUSTT010000007.1 GCF_030812995.1 Bacillus chungangensis
GCTTGGTAAATATAGATAGCTAACAAAAGTATCTAGTTCCCAAGAAGCTCCCACTTCAATCAGACCGCAAGGTCGATAAGTGGTGAGTAGTTCACCTGTGCGGACTATGCCCAAAATCCTGAATTATTAATGGGGCATGTTTTTGGGATTAAAAAAGGTGCATATACAGGCGCTTCTCAAGATGAGATTGGATTAGTAGAACAAGCGAATGGTGGAATTCTTTTTCTCGATGAAATCCATCGATTACCACCAGTAGGACAAGAAATGCTTTTTTATTTAATGGATAAAGGAGTATATAGACGATTAGGAGAGGCTGGAGTCGATCGGAAAGCACAAGTGATTTTAATCGGTGCGACAACAGAGTCCCTTGAAGAAACACTTTTGCCAACTTTACTGCGGCGTTTTTCACTAAAGCTTACTGTTCCAGCATTAAGAGAGCGCTCCGAAAAAGAAAGAAAACGATTGCTTTATTTCTTTTTAGAAAGAGAGGCAAAAAAAATGGGAGTGCCTCTATTTATCACTGCTGATTGTCGAGAAGGATTTCTTCAATATGCATGTACGGGAAATATTGGGCAATTAAAAAGTGATATTCAAATTTCTTGTGCTCGTGCATTTTTACGGTATATTCAGCAGAATGGAACAGAAGTGACGATTAAAAAGCAAGATTTGCCGTCTTATGTGACGAGCAGCTTGATGCCTGAAAAAGAAATGATTGCGGATGAACAAAAAATCTTAACCTCTCCTTTCAATGAGACATATCCATTTCCCAATATTTATTCACAGATTAAAGGTGCATCCAGCGAAAATTCATCCCCGAAAAATGATCAGCTGCAAGCCATTGTTGAACATTATATCAATGAATTAAAAGAGAGTTCTGAAAAGCGAGCGGAGGCTGAGCCAGCTTGGGCTCGATTTATTGATCATGATATATTAGAAGCCCTTAGAGAGGCCGCATTTTATTTTAAAAATGAATTTCCTTTTGACTATCACATGAAGCACTTGGTCATTATTGGCATGCATTTACAAGCTTTTCGAAAACATTTATTAGATGGAGAGCGGACTCAGCGGCTCCCTCTTCATGATGTAGCCAAACCAATTTATCGAGAAGCAGCTCAAAGGCTGGCTGACTTTTTACAAGAAAGAATCCATCTGCACTTGCCGCGAGAAGAAGTTGAGTTGATTGCGCATTTCTTTGCACCACAAGAGGATGGAAAAAGAGAAAGACGCAGCGTTGCTATTTTGGTCGCTACCCACGGTGATTCTACTGCTAGTTCAATGGCATCAGTTACAAATTATTTATTAGGAAACCAGGTGATTCATGCCATTGATATGCCATTAAATGAACCTACAAGTGTTACTTATCATCGGCTATTTAAAAAGATAGAACAGATTCATCAAGGTTCAGGTGTTCTGATGCTTGTAGATATTGGCTCACTCGTAACAATAGGGGATACGCTGAAAAAAGATCTAGGCATTCAAATTATGACGCTTGCCAATGTGAATTTGCCGATGGTGATTGAAGCAGGAAGAAAATCACTGATAAAGGAAAATGAATTAGAGTCTGTTTTTGAAGCAACTAAAAAAGCCTTTTTAACGCTTGCACCAGAAAGACAGCGTGGAGGTTATCATAAAAAAAAGCAGCGCTTAATTGCAACGGTTTGTTTTACTGGGGAAGGGACGGCGCAATTACTGCAAGACTGGCTGGAAAAACAGTTAGTTGAAACAGATTGTGATGTTGTTATTAAAGCAATCCGGATTGATCCTGTCAGTCGTGACGCAAGTATCCTTCTAAAACTTAAAGAACAATATGAGTTGATCGGTGTTGTCGGAACCGTTCCTGTAGAAATAGATGGTATTGCTTTTATTCCAGCATGGGAATTGCTGCAGGAAGATGGAAAGACGCGGCTTCATCATTTATTGGAATTTTCTCGTCCACCCGAGAAAGAAGAGGACAGTGATATACAAATCGAGGAAATACCTATTCTTGTTGAACAAGGATTAAGTCAAATTGTTCATTGTCTTAATCCAAAATTGCTTTGTCAGCTTTTAAAGACCCATCTACCTTCCATAAAAGCGGCCTATCATTGGGATATCAACCGTGAGCTTGGGATGTGGATGCATATAGGCAGCGTCGTCGATCAAATGATTCAATCAGAGCTCGAAAATGGTGTTATCTCTCTTCACAGAGATAATGATGTTCAAACTGTCAAAACAACGGAGACAGATAGCGGAATATGGCGGCCTTTATTTCAGGCGATTGAAGAGAATTTTCATATTATCATTCCAGAAACAATTCAAATGGAGCTGATTGCTTTAGGAATGGCACAGTAATTGCTAGAGAAGAATGATTGTGAGAGACTGATGAAATTGACGAATAATGGAAAGTAAAAGAGGGCATTCATTCAACGGCCTAATGATATTCTTATCATATACCCTATTAATTAATGTAAGGAGATGAGCAGCCATTCCAATTAGTATATTAGAAAACGTATACGAAGCTTCTGTATTACTGCTAGTCTTATGTTCATTTTTTTATTTTATCCCACATCTAACTGGCAGTAAGACCCCCACCTCAAGATTTAAGAGGAATCGAAGTCTAGGTGGGGGATAACTGCCAGTAAATGTCCGATTGGTTCAACTAACCATGAGTGGGGGATGAGAGAAAACCCCCACTCATGGAAGTTTCACTTTATACAGCTAAGAAGAATGAAAAGAAAGAAAACTTTCTCTTTTTGAATTTACAATGTATATGGTCATTCAACTTGCATATTTTCTTTGGGCAGGCAGTTCTCTTCTTATCATTTTGTCAACATAAAAATGGAATAATCATGTCATTAGGGTCTGCCCTAAAAGTTAAACAAATAGACTTTGGATCAGTCCTTTTTCATATGATCATTCCATTAGAGTTGGCTGAAAAATAGCGTTTTATAAACATATCAAGTGTGCAATGTGTGCAGATATTCATTTTGCACACTTTTTTTTGTTGCAAAAAAGCAGCAGCCATGCGGTGTCATCATGTTGGCACAGTAATTGCTAGTAAGGATGTTTGTGAGAGACTTTTTCATTTAATAAAGAAGGGAGGTTACTGAAATGAGTCGTTTTGCTAAACTTTATGTAATCGTTTTTTCCGTTATTTGGATTGGTTTTGGCCTACTTTGTGTCATTCAGAAAAAACCAGCTGGATTAACGGTGCTGCTTTTCGGTATTGCTTTTTCTGTCGTTTTTTTCTTTGCTACATGGTTTAGTCAATGGGTGTTATGCAATTATCAGAAAGTTGATCGACAAAGCAAAGAAATAGCAGCTCAATTAAAGAATTAGTAAGTAGACTTTAAAAAAGGAAGCATCTCTCACAAAATAAAAGTTGGAGGAAAAAAAAATGAGTGAACAGATTAAATTAATTATTTTATGCAGTTGGGGAGCAACTTCTAGCCAATTAGCCAAAAAAGTACAGGAAGCAGCAAGCAAACGAAATCTCAATGTCATTGCAGATGCAGGAGGCACCGGAGAATTTAAGAAAAAAGCAAAAGATTACCATGTTGCTCTCCTGGAGCCGCAAGTTCGCCATTTAAAAAAAGAAATGACAAAAGTAGCAGAGGAATATGGTGTTCCAATTGATCTTGTCGAACAAAGAGCCTTTGCATTAATGGACGGAGATAAAGTGCTTGATCAAGTGTTGAAATTGCTCGAAAAATAATCGGGGAGGAATAAAAAATGAATGCTGTTCAATTTCTTGAAGATCGTTTGATGGGGCCTTTAAGTAGATTTGCACAAAACATTTATTTACAATCAATTCGTGATGCCTTTGTCATTTTTGCCTTGCCAGTTATTTTAACAGGAGCGATCTTTCTTATTATTGCTAATCCTCCAACTACCATTGATTGGGGAATCATTCATGCGTGGGAAAGAGGTATTGCTCCCATTCAAGCTCAAATTATGTTCCCGTTTCAATTAACGTTTGGTATCATGGCCTTGACTGTTGCTTTTGGTGTCGGATACAGCCTAGCTGAGAGGCGAGATATTGACTCTGTCATGGCTGGCATTCTTTCGATGTTAGCGTTTTTAATGACGACATTCCCAGTCACTGACATTACGCAAGTGCCATTCGGAGAAATTTTAGATTATTTAGGTGGACAAGGTTTATTTGTTGCAATTTTGCTAGGGATTATGACAACAGAGTTGATGGCTTTTTTTATTAAGAAAGGCTTTGCTTTTGAAATGCCGGCAGGAGTACCGCCATATGTGATGAGGACTTTTCGCGCACTTGTTCCATTTATGGTGATCCTTCCACTTGTGTGGGCAATGGAGTGGATTGTGTGGTCTAACTTTGGGATCACGATTCCACAAGCAGTCTTAAATATTTTTAAACCGCTTGTCTCAGCATCAAACTCCTATTTTGCGGCAATTGGTATGAGTTTGCTGATGATGATCCTATGGTCTATGGGGATTCACGGGATGAATGTTGTATCTTCTGTTGCTTATCCTTTTTGGATGAGTCAGCTTGCCCAAAACGCAGATGCTATTAGTGCAGGGAAACAAGCAACTGGTATCGTAACAGAACCGTTTTTTCATATGTTTACACATATTGGCGGGTCTGGGGTTACATTAGGATTAGTCATTTTCATGTTATTTTCAGCTTCCAAACAGATAAAACAAGTTGGTAAAACAAGCTTAATACCATCTATTTTTAATATTAATGAACCAGTTATTTTTGGATTGCCAATTGTATTAAACCCGATACTGATTATTCCATTTATTTTAGCTCCAACAGTTATTGTGACATTGAATTATATTTTATTCGCAACCGGAATCTTACCGCCAGTAGTCATTCAGCCTCCATTTACAGTCCCGATTTTTATAGGTGGTTTCATTGCGACTGGGGGATCTGTTTTCGCTGGTTTCATACAAATTGTAAACGTCGTTATTGCCGCTCTTATTTACTTGCCATTCTTTAAACGTTATGAAAAAACACTTGTCAAACAGGAGCAGGAAGCTGCTGCTTCTGAAGCATAAAATATAGAAAGCACATTGAAAATGAGGTGATTTGCAATGAGTTATGAAGATACATCATTTCAACTTATATTACATGGCGGAAATGCTCGTGGAGAAGCCTACGAAGCACTTGACGCCGCCGAAGCATTTGATTTTGAATTAGCTGAAAAACATTTGGAAGCAGCAGAAAAGGAATTTGTAGAAGGACACAAATGGCAAACGAAGCTTATTCAGAGAGACAATAAAGAGGATGAACCGAACTTTTTGATGATCCATGCACAGGACCATTTAATGACAGCACAGGCGGAATTAAACTTGATTAAGCGCCAAATAGAAAGTTATCGCCTGATAAAAAAAATGGAACAACGCATTGCAGTATTAGAAAAACACTGTGCTGCTGAAAAATAGGAAACTCCTTATATCATGATAATTATTGGTTTCATTTTGCAATTAAAGTAGAGATACGTTATGATAGAATGAAATAAAATAGTGATCACATGTTACTGATTCGACCAGGCATGGTGAAACTTTACAAAAGTGTTTCTACGCTTTTGTTTCGTTCACCGTGCCTTTTTTGTTTGTCACGTGCAAGTTACAAACTCGTTAGGCTATTGTATTGGCCTAGAATCTTACGAGAAGAAATGAGGGATTTTCATAGAGCTGGAGAAATCATGAAGTTAATAAGAAATACCTAGTTCTTTGCTTATATCTAGGTGAGAGAGCAAGGGGTGATGCAATTGAAGATTAAAAAAATCTTGAATAACAATGCTGTCGTTGTAATGAGTGGGCAATTGGAGAAGATTGCGATTGGTTCTGGCATCGCTTTTCATAAAAAGAAAAATGACCTCATTAATCCTAATAAGGTGGAAAAGATGTTTGTGATGGAAGAACATGATAAATTTCAGCAGCTGCTTCTCCAAGTTCCAGAAGAGCACTTTACTTTGTCGGAGGACATTATTTCCTATGCTGAAATGAAGCTGGGTTGTAAGTTAAACAATCATATTCATATTGCTTTAACTGATCATTTGTCATTTGCAATTGAGCGAGCTAAAGAAGGCATTCATTTGCGAAATAAACTGCTTCATGAAATCAAAGTACTTTATAAAAAAGAATTTTCCATTGGTACATGGGCGCTTCATCGTGTGAAAGAAAAACTTGACGTGCACATGCCTATTGATGAAGCCGCCTACATAGCACTTCATCTGCATACAGCAAAGCTTCCTGAAGGCAATATGCAGCAAACAGTCCGGCAAACAACGATTATTAGCGACATGGTTCGAGCTATAAGTGAATACTTGCAAATTGAAATCGAAGATGATGACATTGCCTATCAAAGACTCATCACTCACTTGCGCTTTGTCATTACACGGTCTGATCACATAGAACTGCATACAATGGACAAAGAAATGTTAGACATGATCAAGAAAAAATTTCCTGTTAGTTTTCGCTGTTCCCAGGAGGTGGCCCGCTTATTAAAGCGTGATTTTGCCATACAGCTTCCTGTTCAAGAACTGGGGTTTATTGCTCTTCATATTGAACGTTTACAGAAGCGCTCGAATGAAGATTAATGCAACATTAAAATGAAGATGGAGGTATGGATGATGTTAGGTTATCTTCAAAGACTTGGTAAATCATTGATGCTGCCTATCGCAGTATTGCCAGCAGCTGCATTATTGCTGCGGCTAGGGCAAGATGATTTATTAGATATTCCAGTAATGGCCCAGGCTGGTGATGCTCTCTTTAAAAATTTGGCATTGCTATTTGCGTTAGGAATTGCCATTGGGTTATCAAAAGATGGCAGCGGGGCTGCTGCTTTATCTGGTGCCATCGGTTATTTAGTTCTCACATATGTATTGGCAGCCATAGATGAAAATATTGATATGGGCGTATTAGGAGGGTTTATAACCGGAATTATATCGGGTCATCTGTACAATCGCTTTCATACAATTAAACTGCCAGATTGGCTTGGATTTTTCGGTGGGAAACGGTTTGTTCCCATTATTACCTCGATTACAATGATGATCGTTGGGGTTCTTTTCGGATTTGTCTGGCCGCCAATCCAAGAATTTATCAATTCAATCGGAGAGTGGATTATTGGAGCTGGCGCACTAGGAGCGGGAGTATATGGTCTCTTAAACCGGCTGTTGATACCTCTAGGACTTCATCATGTCATCAATACGTTAGTATGGTTTGTTTTTGGTGAATATAACGGGCAGACAGGGGATATTGCTCGTTTCTTTGAAGGCGATCCAACTGCTGGAACGTTTATGACAGGTTTTTTCCCGATTATGATGTTTGCATTGCCAGCGGCAGCGTTTGCGATGATTCTCGCTGCTAAAAAAGAAAATCGCAAGCTTATATCAGGCATGCTGATTGGTCTTGCTTTCACTTCCTTTTTAACAGGTGTGACAGAGCCGATTGAATTTATGTTTATGTTTCTATCGCCATTGTTGTATATCATTCATGCCTTATTAACTGGGTTATCAATGGGATTAGCAGCAATGTTTGGCATAAAGAGCGGCTTCGGTTTTTCAGCCGGAGCAATTGACTACTTGCTTAACCTGGGGATCGCAACAAAACCACTGCTTATTATTCCGATTGGGCTTATCTATGCAGCTGTCTACTTTATCATTTTTTATTTCTTAATTGTGAAATTGGATTTAAAAACGCCGGGCCGTGGGGACGATGATGAGTTCCTTATGGACGTGGATGCTGATAATGAGGTTGCGGCGGGCAGCGGCCTATCAAAATATCAATCTCTTTCTGTTCGTTATTTAGCTGCGCTTGGCGGCAAAGAAAATGTCACTTCTATCGATAATTGTGTAACGAGATTACGATTAAAAGTAAAGGATGCCGATCGTGTGGATGAACCGGAACTTAAACGACTAGGTGCACGGGCAGTTGTAAAATTAAGCAAGACAGATATTCAAGTGGTTATAGGGACAGATGTGGAGTTTATTGCAAATGAATTAAAGAAATATTGAATATAACTAGAGGATAGTGATGTTCATTAATGGGCAAGTAAGAGCCATCAATGGGGGAGATGAGAAACCCCCATTGATGGTCGTTTCACTTTTTGTACGCTTGTATGACTCTTTGCGAATGTGTATACACATTCAACCTCCTATTGCGAATAAAACCTACGGCTGTAATGCCAAGGTCATGGGCAAGATCAAGGGCAAGCGACGTTGGTGCTGATTTAGAAAGAATAATGCCTGCACCGATTTTGGCTACTTTTAATAGAACTTCAGAGGAAATGCGGCCGCTAAAGACGATGACTTTATCACGGTGGGCAATATGATTGAGCAGGCAGCTGCCATAGATTTTATCGAGAGCATTGTGGCGGCCGATATCAGAATAGCCAACAAGCAGCTTTTCTGTAGAACAGAGAGCGGCGGTATGGACACCGCCGGTTAGTTGAAAATCGGCAGAAAAATGCTGCATTTGCTCCATTAAGTTGAAACATTGTTGAATGCTAATGGTTGTTTGACTCGTAATCGTTTTAGCTGTTCTAGCATCATTATGAAAATAAAATTGTCTGCTCTTCCCACAACAAGAACCGATAAACCGTTTTGAAAAAAACTCCTTGTTAATCGTTTGTTTTTGTACTAGCTCAACATATGCAAATCCCCGAGCTTCATCTATGGAAAGAGCATTAATTTCTTCAGGGCGGCGGATAAAACCTTCTGAAGCTAAAAAGCCGATGACTAGTTCTTTAAGATGAGTTGGCGTACAAACCATTGTCGCAAATTCATCGCCGTCAACGTAAATGGTGAAGGGGAACTCCACTGCAATTTCATCTGTTGCTTGTTTAAAGGAGTTTCCATCAAATTTCAGAATCTGTTTACTTCGTCTTATTGGATTGTCCATCGTCTCACCTATTTCTAACTAATCTCCATCTCTAAATCTTCAATTCTTTTTTCTACGTATTTTGTATCTTTTTGGGCATGGAAGGTTTCTGCCTTTTCCACGACAACACCAGTATTATATTCAGGAATCCCAGCGTATTTTTCATATACGCCTTTTGGAATTAAGACATTTCCTTCCGGCCAGTATACTTGGATGTTGCCTTCCCGTGTATCAGCATACTTTGCTCTGCCATGGTAAACGCCAAATTTATTATAGGCAACAATTGCTTCCCCTTCTTTAATATTTAATTCATTCGCATCTGCTTCATTGATAAGAATATCGTAGCGATCAGCATTGTTAAATGCATCTTTTTCTCCATAAATCATTGAGTTAAACTGTTTGCCACGTCTTGTTGTCACATAGAAGTGTCCTTCAGGCTTCCTTAGCTCTGGAAGCTCAATTGGCAAGAGATTTCCTTTACCATCAGCGGTTGGACAGATGCCATCTTCACAAAGCCAAGCCCCTCCCCACTGAAATACATCCCCTTTTTCTTTCAGATGTTGGATGCCATCGTAATTTGGGTTTGCTTTAGCAATTTCAGCGCGGATTTCTGCAGCATTTGAAAAATACATCAGCTCTTTTGCTTCTGGCTTGATTCGAGCTGCCAAATCAACATATATTTCCCACTCTGAGCGGGCTTCTTCAATTCGCGGCCCTTTAATCTCAGGAGAAAAGTAGACCATTCTTTCCGTTGATGTCGATGTTCCGCCGCCTGGTTGTTCATAGCGGGTCATCGCTGGCAGTACTATCACCTCTTCTTTCGCATCTACGAGTGTTGAAGTGTTTAGGATAATATCTTGATGTACACGAAGTTCTACATTTTCTAAGCTTTTTCTCACGAAATCTGGATCAGGCATTGTTTCTAAAAAGTTGCCGCCTGATGTGTAGAAGACCTTCAATTTTCTTTCATTTTCTTCTGGGAGCAGCGCATTTTCAATGGTGACGCCAACGATGTCGCCTTGCCATCTCGGAATCTCAAAGTTCCATATTTTTTCAACCCTATCGATGTTTTCTTCATCGAAGTCACCGCCGGGAAGCACGAATGGGTCTGCTCCCATTTCTCCAGAGCCTTGGACGCCTGAATGGCCGCGAATTGGCATCACACCACAATATTTTCGGCCAATAAATCCACGAAGCATGGCTAAGTTTGCTACCTGTGAAATATTGTCTGTACCAAAGCGATGCTGGGTGAGACCCATAGACCAGACAAACACAGCACTTTTAGCATTAGCAAGCAAAACAGCAAATTCACGCATTCGCTCTTTAGAAAGGCCAGAAGAAACTTCAAGCTGTTTCCAATCCTGCTGTTGTATATGTTCTTTTAATTGTGCGATGCCGTTCGTATGGTTTTCAATAAACGCATGATCTAAAGCAGAGCCTGGATTTTCTGCTTCCATATCGAACCAATGCTTCATTACTCCATTCATGAAGGCGATGTCTCCGCCAATATTTACTTGATAGAAATCATCGGTTATTTTTGTCCCAAACAGCGCTGAATCTGGCACAGAAGGAACCCAATAGCCATCCATTGCCGGCTCGCGATATGGGTTGATGCAAATGATTTTCGTTCCTTTTCTTTTTGCTGCATACATATATTTTGTTGAGACAGGTTGATTGTTAGCGGCGACAGAACCCCAAAAAACAATACAATCGGTTCCAATCCAATCTTGGTAATTGCAGCTGGATGCTCCGATTCCAAGCGAACGCTTTAGTGCCGTTTTACTCGGTGAATGACAGATGCGCGAGGCATTGTCAATGTTATTCGTACCAATAAAACGTGCAAATTTCGCTGCTGTATAGTAGACCTCATTTGTAATGCCGCGAGCAGTTAGAAAGAAGGCCAGTTGTTTCGGATCAATCGTTTTTATTTTCGCTGCAATTCGATCCAAAGCTTCATCCCAAGAAATTCTTTGAAAGGTTGAATCGCCTGGCTTTCGGGATAAAGGATAAGGGATTCTTCCTAGCTTTCTTAAAGCAGCACTATCCATTTTTTGCAATTCTTTGATGTCGCTGTGCAATAGTTCTTTTTTTATTGCCGGCATCGTATTTAAACGCAGCACATTCAATCTCGTTGTGCAAAGATGCGGCCCAGCGAGCGTTTGATCGTATAAGCCTGCAACTCCCAACGCACAGCCGTCACAGACTCCCTGTGTCAAAATCCGGACAGCATATGGCAAATTATCGCGATTATCCCAGACAACTTTCATTGTTTCGCGAATATGCTTAGGCTTTACTTTTCCTAATCCGAATGGAATAGGGCTAACCCAAAGTGATGGATCTGGTGTTTTCGGCAGTTTTATTGGTCCTTGATGTTTTGTTTTTCCCATTTATAATCACCCTTACTATTTTATTTACGAATATCGTACAGTATGAAAATAAGAATCGTGAGCTAGTGAACAATTTAAATAAAAAACCACCGCAAATGCTTATTTGAAAAAATTAGCATTTAACGGTGGTTAGTCTTTAGCAGGATCGCTACCAAGTGCCAACACCTATTATTGATGAATTTGAGCCGCAGTGTGAACTACTCACCACTTATGGAAGTTTCACTTTATTTTTGGCAGACAAATTTTGTTCAATGTTGTCATCGAAAACAAAAATAGACATGCCAAAATCTTTTTCAATATCGATATCGACGAATAATTCGACAAAATTTGCTCCTACAAGCGCTTCCATTTCAGCAGGACGGTTGTTTTTATAAATTTCTTTTACCATTTCTGTTCTTGCAGCACGGAGCATTTGTTTTCCTTCATCGGCGGTAGCGATAAATTTTTCTACAGGCGAAAGATTTCCTTTCATTTCGCATATAGCCCAGCAATTACAAAATGTAGTTTTTACATAACTAGGCCCTTTTCCCATATGGCGCTTTCGGAAGGAGCGAACTAAATTACTGAATTCTGCTTCAAATTTTTTCATCGCCAACAACCCTTTTTGTCTCTATATATAGCATTCTATCATTACTAATGGTGTTTTCTCAATAGTGATGTGCGAATATTCTGCTGGAAAGCAGTTAGGGGCTGATGAGTATGCAAGCGATCCTACTTTAGTTCATTTGTTTCAAAGGTATTTGATCGAAAACTTGTCTATTCCGAATCTTTCTTATATTAAAGCGAATAGCAATCGATACGATAAAAGCAATCACAAACATTCCTGAAAAGAAAATGAGACTGTTTGCATAACTTCCAGTGACGTCTTTCATCCAAGCAGCAAACATAGGACCAGCCAGCCCAGCAGCAGCCCACGCTGTTAAAATATAGCCATGAATAGCACCTAGCTGCTTCGTGCCAAATAAATCGCCAATATAGGCTGGAATTGTTGCAAAACCACCGCCATAGCATGTAAAAATAATTGCGAGCATCACTTGGAATAAAATAGAAATCGTTGTGAACGGCAGTAATGCAAAGAGAACGATTTGTAAAAGAAAGAATGTCATATACGTATTCGGTCTGCCGAAATAGTCTGAAAAAGTTGCCCATCCCAACCGGCCAAGGCCATTAAAGATTCCTAGTATACCGACAAGCGCAGCTGCTTCAACAGTACTCATGCCAATGCTTTCTTCTGCGAGCGGTTTGGCAGCTGATAAAATCGCAATGCCGCAAGTGATATTGATAAATAGCATCAGCCATAAATAGTAAAAGCGTGTTGTTTTGATGGCCTCATTTGCTGTAAGCTGTGCTAAATCTGTTACAGCTTTCTTTTGTCCACTATCAATTTTCGCTTGATAGCCTTTTGGCAGCCAATTTTTAGGCGGCCTTTCTAAATAAAGCGATGAAGCCATCATGATAACAAAATATGCAATGCCTAATAGAAAAAAAGTATTGGCGATTCCAACTTGTTTGATAAGATAATCCATGATTGGGCTGCTAATAGCTGCGGCAAAACCAAACCCCATTATGGCCAGTCCAGTTGCAAGGCCTCTTCGATCTGGAAACCATTTTACTAGCGTCGATACAGGAGCGATATAACCAACGCCAAGCCCAATGCCACCGAGAACTCCATAGGTTATGTAAAGAAAAAATAAAGATTCAGCTCTTACTGCAAAACCGGCTGAAAATACACCAATCCCAAAAAAACAAGCTGCTAGTATTCCGGCTTTCCGAGGGCCATGTTTTTCCACATAATGGCCCAGAAAAGCAGCCGAAAGCCCTAGAAATAAAATGGCGATGCTAAAGGTTAATTGAACTTGACTAGAGCTCCAGCCAAATTCTTCAATCAATGGATTTGTAAAGTTGCTCCATGCATATACAGAACCAATGGAAATGTGAATCCCAACAGCTGCCAGTGCAATCAACCAACGATTTTTCGTTTTATTCATGATTATCACCTCAATTTTTTAGCATTAAGAATGACTACTATTCTAGATGAGATGTCCAAGGTGAGCAGCATGAATCATTCTATGACATTTTATCATGTTATTATTTAGATGTCATTCTATTAAATTAATTCGGAATATTTATGCTTATATACCATATAGTAGGTAATATATCATACTATTCAAAATAATTCGTTTACAATTTATCATTACAATAGTATAATAAATAGGCTGATCAGCCTATTTATGAAAGAGAAGGAGGATGTAAAAATGCCTGAAACGTTATTTAAAGTGGATTTGACGAAACCGATGAAAGAGCAGGCAGTACCTGGGCATAATCGTTGGCATCCAGACATTCCAGCTGCCTTTGCTGTCAATCCAGGAACGAGTTTTAGAATGGAGTGTATGGATTGGACTGATGGTCAAATCTGCAACAATGACGATCCATCTGATATACGGAAAGTTGATTTAAACCGTGTACATATGCTTAGTGGCCCTGTTTATGTAAATGGTGTCGAGCCGGGAGATTTACTCGTTGTTGATATTCTCGATATTGGGGCGTTTCAAAATGAAGAATGGGGATTTAATGGTATTTTTGCAAAGGAAAATGGCGGCAGCTTTTTAACCGAGCATTACCCTGATGCCCAAAAATCAATTTGGGATTTTCATGGCATTTATACAACTTCCCGTCATGTTCCAGGGGTCAAATTTGCTGGCATCATTCATCCGGGATTGATTGGCGTTGCTCCGTCAATGGAATTGCTGGAAAAATGGAATAAAAGAGAACAAGCACTCATTCAAACAGATTCAAATCGTGTTCCAGCGTTGGCTAATCCTCCTGAAATTGAAAGCGCTGTATTAGGAACTTTGACGGGAGCAGCATTTGAAAAAGCAGCAAGAGAAGGAGCTCGGACTGTTCCGCCAAGAGAAAACGGGGGCAACTGTGATATTAAAAATCTATCAAAAGGTTCCCGTATTTATTTTCCTGTTTTTGTCGAAGGGGCAAAGCTTTCAGTCGGTGATCTCCATTTCTCGCAAGGAGACGGAGAAATTACGTTTTGCGGCGGAATTGAAATGTCAGGATGGATTGATCTCCATGTTGATGTGATAAAAGGTGGAATAGACAAATATCAGATAAAAGACAACCCAGTTTTTAAACCTGGTCCAATAGATCCACTTTACTCAGATTACTTGGTTTTTGAAGGGATTTCCGTTGATGAATGGAATGGAAAGCAACATTATCTAGATGCAACGATTGCGTATCGGAGAGCATGCTTAAATGCAATTGAATTTTTGAAAACATGTGGGTATACGGGGGAACAAGCATATATGCTGCTAAGCAGTGCACCTGTTGAAGGGAGAATTGCAGGCATTGTCGATATTCCGAATGCATGCTGTACGATCGCCATTCCTACTCAAATTTTTGATAAAGATATTTTGCCGCGTCTATAAAAGAGGGGCTATAAACGTGCTGTATAGAAAAAATAATGGGGACGGAGAGATGAGCGATGCCAAATTATACATTTGATTGCCAAGCATGTGGTCCATTTACCCTATTTTATAAGCAAATGGCAGGCGACAAACAAATTGCAGTCTGTCCTACATGTCAAGAAAAAGCAAAGCGGATTTATTTTGCTCCTCATCTATTAACTGGTTCTTGTGCATTAAGACAGCGTATTGAGAAGGGGATAGAACCAAAAATCGTCTCAAAATCGGAATTGGCAGGCAGAAGTATAAAGCCGGCTTCTTACACTTCAAATAGGCCATGGCAAATTGGGCACTAAAATGGTTATACCCTGCGGCTAGCAGTGAGTAGCTGCAGGGGTATACACAGGGATAGAAATGCTAACTTAAA
This sequence comes from Bacillus chungangensis, assembly GCF_030812995.1. Lineage (GTDB taxonomy): Bacteria > Bacillota > Bacilli > Bacillales > Bacillaceae_C > Bacillus_CF > Bacillus_CF chungangensis. The sequence goes on from NZ_JAUSTT010000007.1 coordinate 15,066, forward strand.
AATGGCTCTTACGTTCTTTTGGTGAAAGAACTTATAATCAAAATGACAAGCTATTAAGGTAAAACAAGGGTCGAAGGGATAGTCTTGGGGGATAGCTAAGTATGATATATTCTATCGAGGTCTCTCTTAGGCTATATAAAGTACATCTTCATTGATCCCAGGTGCGTAATAATTGTTTTTTTATGGATGTTGCTGCAATTAAAATTATTGTTAATAGTAACGTAACAATGATGATGATACGTGCCTTTTCCCTCATATCATCTTCCCCTCCTTTTTAAGTAAGTCATTGACATTTATTAAAGAAAATCATTTTTTTACATAAAAAAACACCAAGCCCCAAAAAATGGGGATCGGTGCTTCCGTTCTCAATAACGTTTAACTGGATCTCCGAAAAGAATTCTCCCACTTCTAAATGTGAAGGGCATAGCCCAATGAAAGTGGGAGAGGAATTTTCGGTTGGCGTAAGCCAAAAGATTGTTCTATGATTAGATATACAATATGGAGTTTGATAGCACTATAAAAACCATGTGCATGTTTCAGGCACATCCGAATAACATACAAGATACAATTGCAATAGAGGAAACTGTGTTGATGACCGTTGATACTTTTCCTAAATGCTGGTAATCGTAATAATGATAAATCATTTTTCCATATATGGTACCGGATATTCCTATTAATGTGAATGTGATTGCAAATAAACAGAGCTTGATGAAAAGGTTGTCAATAAAGACAATAAGTATGATGGCTACTCCGGTAACAAGATAATCAATCATAAAAAAATTTTTATACGCTGTCTTAAATTTTTCCGATATAATTGTCCCGAACATCTCAGAACCTCTTTGAACCGCCAGCAATATACCTAAAAATTCAACACCTACGTTAATGAGTACTAAAACTACTATGAATGTAGTTTCATTTGCGGGATAAATATATCAACGTTCACAACGTTGAAAGAACGTTTATGATTGAAAGCCTAAAAGAGTGAGGAAATTCTGTTTTCTTTTTTGGAATTTATGTGTATAATAAGGGTAAGACATCAATACAATAAAAATACCGCAGGTGCTAGTAACACCTACGGTATGCACAATAGACGTCTCCAAAAGCGGAGCGACTCATATTTTCTAAGATGAAATAGACCGTTGTCCTATAGCGAAGGGCGGTCTATTTCTTTTTGATATATGTGATCAACATGACAATAAATGTTGAATAAGCCACAATCCAAATTCCAAATTGGAACATGATGGATAGCGTTTCATATATCGTCATCAGCCTCACCCCCTTTCTTTGGGGGATAAGCCGCAGACCGCCCTAGAGCCGATGCTATTGTATGAGTTTATTATAGCACAAATTTATTCAATTTTCGGACGAAAAATCCCGAGAGACAAGAAAATTCCCTGCTGCTAGTAGTGAGTAGTTGCAGGGTATTCTCGCACCTTTGTCTTGTTTACGTTTTGAGCAGTTATCACCCGCAAAATACTTTTTTTCTTATGAATGAGGTGAGTTATCATGTTAGGCGAACTTATACATATTAAATACTCTTTGGTTACTTAAGGGAACTTTTGTCATAAACCTATTTAGTTTTCAATAAAGCAAAATGGGTTTTCTTTTTTTTCTATAATATCAGTTTCAGAATGAAACGCATGGATTATATTGAGATGATGTTTGTATTCCTGATCGCCAATTTGTTCGCAATAATCAGGAGGAATAAAACTTTATGGTGAAGATGCGACTTTTTATTATATATTTCCGTTAGGTGTGAAATTGCTTCTTGAGACTGATTTTGTTCTGAAAACAGAAAGCCTAGATTATATCGGAGGATTAATGTAAGTTGTGCATCTTCTTTTACCATTTCTAAAGCAGCAAGAAAATATTTTTTTGCTGTATCAAATTGTTTCAACTCAACGCAGGAAAGACCCATTATATTTTTACACCCTGCTTGTTGTACTTCATAGCCACTATTGGTATGAAAAATGGCGCTTACCTTATTCGCATATTCCCATGCTACTAAAGGTTTTCCAATATGATAATAGAATTCTGAAACCTTGAAGTTGAGTGGGGGATGAAAGAAAACCCCCACTCATGGAAGTTTCACTTTATTAGGTTTGTCCATTATTTAGTTCACCAGTATTCACCTCATATAAAACACGATATACTAGATAATGATGTTTAACCATGATTTACTAGTCCTTTTGTATTGCATCACTATGAATACAACCTTTTTCTAATTATTTAAGTGCTTATGGAACGTGCACTAGAAGAGTAAAAATGGGTGGTGTAGACATGGAACGGAAAGATCAAATACTAGCCCTTTTAAGACAAAAGAATGAACCGCTGTCTGCAAAAGATGTTGCGAATTATTTTCGTTTAGACAGAGCGAATGTGAGTAGATACTTAAATGAACTTTTTAAGGAAAATAAAATCAAAAAACTGACTGGAAAACCTGTTCTTTATCATTGTACAGATGAAGACAAAGAAAGCAATAAAGACGGGGTGGATTCGAACGTCTTTACAAGGCTGATTGGTGCAGAGGGCAGTTTAAAGGTGATGATTCAGCAAGCGAAAGCAGCAATTTTATATCCACCGAGAGGTCTGCATACGCTTGTCCTTGGTCGGACAGGGACAGGCAAGTCATTATTTGCAGAATGTATGTATCAATTTGCTTTAGAAGCGAACGTTATTTCAGAAGATGCTGCCTTTATTTCATTTAATTGTGCTGATTATACACAAAATCCCCAGCTTCTTTTTGGCCATATTTTTGGAGTAAAAAAAGGCGCTTATACAGGAGCAGATGAAGATAGAATCGGCCTTCTTGAAAAGGCTGATAAAGGAATACTATTTTTAGATGAAATTCATCGTCTTCCGCCAGAAGGACAGGAAATGCTTTTTACATTTATTGATAAAGGCGCATTTCGCCCGCTTGGAGAAACTGAGCATTTTAAAAGTGCGTCTGTGCAAATTATCGGGGCTACAACAGAGTCTCCAGAAAATTATTTGCTAGAAACTTTTACGAGAAGAATTCCAATGACGATTACGCTGCCAACATTAGAGGAGAGACAGCTGGAAGAACGCTATCAACTAATCGAGTATTTTCTTATTCAAGAATCCAGGCGTTTGAATGAGACGATCTATCTTGAAAGGCAGGCGCTGATTGCTCTTCTTTTTTACCATGCGACTGCAAATATTGGGCAGCTGCAAAGAGATTTAAAACTAGCTTGTGCGAAAGCTTTTTTACATTATAAAACAAAGACACTCCCCTACTTATTTATTGAACAGCACGATCTGCCAATTCACGTCCAAAAAGGGCTGCTTCATATAAAAGATTCTCCTGAAAAGATGGATAGGCTTATCGATGCAGAGCAGGATATTTTTAAGTTTTTTGATAGTAAAGAGATATCGAGGGACTTTCAATCAACATATGAACATGATTTCTATACACAGCTAGAGAAAAAGCTTCATCAGCTCCATCAGAATGGTGAGAGTGAAAAGAATATCCAGCACAAGCTTACTTTAGATATCCAGCAATATTTTAATCAGTACGTAGACCAATTTCCATCACAAGCAAATATCAAAGAGATGATTGATCGTGAGATTTGGGAACTTACTGAAAAAATATATACATATGCTGAGAAAGCATTAAACCGCCTATATAGTCAAAAAATGAGATTTGCTTTTTCTCTGCATTTGCAAGGAACAATTGATAGGATTAAGCATCATAAGACTATTTTTCACCCCAATTTAAATGATATTCGCAAAAAATATGCAGAGGAATTTAAAATATCAATTGAAGTAGCACAAATGATTGAAGAAGCATTAACTGTCGAAATTCCGCTTGATGAAATCGGATTTATCGCTATGTTTTTAGCCTCAGAAATAGAGGAAAGTATGCATCAACAAAAACAGAAAGTGGACATTATCGTGATGATGCATGGACAATCGACAGCGACTAGTATGCTGCAAACAGTGGAGGAGCTCCTAGGAATTCAGCATGGCCTCGCTATTGATATGCCCCTTAGCATGGAAGTAAGAACAATGTATGAACGAGTAAAAAAAGCAGTGTTAGAAAGACAAACAGCTAAAGGAGTTTTGCTGCTTGTTGATATGGGTTCACTGACTTCATTTGGCCATATGCTTTTTGAAGAAACAGGAGTTCGGACAAGAACAATGACGATGGCTAGCACTCCAATTGTATTAGAAGCGGTGAGAAAAGCGTCGCTCGGACGGAGTTTAGAAGATATTTACCAAAGCTGTCAGCAAATTTTTGAACAGCAGTATCAATCGACAGCACTGCGTACCAAACCGCTGAGAAAAGCATTTATTATTACTTGCTTCACAGGGGAAGGTGTTGCCCAAAAAATAAAGGAGAAAATTGAACCTTTAGTAGCCGATACTGACATTCAAATCATTACACTGCAATTTCTTCATCGTGATGCATTTAGAGAACGGATTGATGAGTTAATAGAAGTGTACGATATTATTGCGATTGCCGGAACTGTTCATTTTCAGTATGATGATATCCCCTTTTTCACAGCATATGATGTTTTTCAAGAGAACAAACAGGTAGAGATTCACCGTCTTGTTCATAAGGAAGCACCATTTCAAAAAATGGTAAAGTCGCTAGAAGGTCATTTGACGCAAGTTGGTTCCATTCCAAAGTTAATTCAGAGGTTGCGAAAAGTCTTGTTGGAACTGCAGTCGCAATTAAACCTTACATTAGAAGAAGGCGTAGATATGGGAATGATTCTCCATCTGGCATTTTTAATTGAAAATCGAAAATTGCAGCAGCCAGTAAGGGTGTTTCTTACCCTTGAACAATTTCGCAAACGTTATATATATGAAATGAATATCGTAAAAGACATTTTATATGGACTTGAAGAAGCATACCAAATTCAGTTTGATGAAAATGAAATGGCTTATATTTTACAAATGTGCTTGGAAAATAAACGAAAATAATATCCTTGCAAAAAAAGATGTGTGTATTGAGTTACACACATCTTTTTTGTACTGTGTATGAAAAAATGACGGAAAGAGTAAGGGTTAAGCCGCTAAAAGCTGGCATGGGATTTGCATCTATAAATGATAGGGAGGTGAGAAGGACTTCTTTTGCTGCACCGATATATTTCTAGGAGAAGTTGCAATAATGTTGCGGAAAATAGACAGTGCAGCTACTTATTGATAGACACAAAGAAAAAAGTATTTGGATGAGAGAGAGCGGGGAGGATTTATCATGAAATCGATATTGTTAGTCTGTTCTGCGGGAATGTCAACAAGTTTATTAGTTACAAAGATGGAGAAGGCGGCTCTAGAGAAACAATTAGATATAACGATTTTAGCTGTTGCGGAAGCAGAAGCGAGTCATCATTATGATCAAACAAATATCGTCTTGTTAGGCCCTCAAGTACGATTTTTAAAATCGAAAATTGAAAAGCAGTTAGCGGGAAAAAATATTCCTGTGCAAGTAATTGATAGTATTGATTATGGGACGATGAACGGAGAAGCTGTCTTAACAAAAGCGCTGCAGATAATGGCATAAGAAACGGGAAGATTTATCACTTGTTGGGGAATGCCTTGAAGCAACATATTTCTGATCATGCATGTTGATTCAGATAAAGGGATAAAAACTGATAAAAGGGGAGGAGACACATGTTTGGTTTTTTAGAGAAATATTTTGTACCAATAGCAGGAAAAATTGGTGCACAAAGACATTTAGTTGCGATACGTGATGGTTTTGTCGTCATTATGCCGTTAATGATTCTTGGTTCGATGGCAACGCTGATCAACAATTTACCCATTACAGCTTATCAAAATTTCATGAATAGTATTTTTGGGGGAGAGACATGGAAACAATTTGGGGGCAGTCTATGGGCAGGTACATTTGCGGTCGTTTCAATATTAGTGGCCTTTTCAATCGCATATCAATTGGCAAAATCATATCAAAAAGACGGCTTGTCAGCAGGTATTGTTTCAATTGCTTCCCTGCTGACGATTATGCAAGCTACTGAAGATGGAGCTGGCATTCCGTATGGATGGGTTGGTTCTTTAGGACTTTTTGTCGCTATTTTTGTCGCTATTATCTCAACGGAGATTTTTACAAGATTACTAGGAAACAATAAGTTGGTCATTAAAATGCCTGATAGTGTTCCACCTGCAGTATCTCGATCATTTGCGGCATTGTTGCCAGCAATGATAACGTTATCTATTTTTGGTTTGATTAAAGTGATTGCCATTGTTGCTGGAAATCCCGATTTGCATCAGGCTTTATATGATATCTTACAAGCGCCAATCTCAAAAATGGCCAATACGTTTTGGGCTGCAATTGTCATTGCGATCTTAAATCATTTCCTTTGGTTCTTTGGGCTGCATGGATCAAACATTTTAGAGCCATTAATGCAAGCCGTTTATTTGCCGGCTATTGATGCAAATGCGGCTGCGCTGGCAGCTGGAAAAGCAATACCTAATATTGTGACAAAGCCTTTCTTTGATGCATTCGTCTTTCTTGGCGGTTCTGGAGCAACATTGGCATTGATTATCGCTGTATTTATTGCGGGCCGTCGTCATAAGCAATATCGTTATGTATCGGGGATGTCAGCTGCACCCGGAATGTTTAATATTAACGAACCCGTCCTTTTTGGTCTTCCGATTGTATTAAATCCAGTTTTGTTTATTCCATTTATTTTGTCGCCGCTCGTCTTAACGATTATTAGCTACTTGGCAATTGCAGTTGGGTTAGTGCCAAGGACAATTGCATTTATTCCATGGACAACGCCACCAATAATAGGAGGTGCACTTGCAACTGGTTCATGGCAAGGCGGGGTGCTTGCTTTTGTTAATTTGCTCATAGCTGTTTTGATTTATATCCCGTTTATTAAAATGGCAGAACGGACAGAAATTCGCAAATTAAAAGAAGTTCAATCTGGAGAAGTTGCTGCAGCACAACAAGTGGACTAGACAACAAAGGAGATTATAAAAATGGAACTAGAATTAATCGTTATGAAGATCATTACGCATAGTGGGAATGCAAAAAGTGATGCAATGGAAGCGATTCAAGCAGCAAAAGCTGCAAAGACGAACGAAGCTCATGAACTGATTGATAAGGCTGAACAGGAGCTGTTGGCTGCACACCGGGTGCAAACGGATTTAATCCAGCAAGAAGCCCGCGGGGAGAAGGCCGACATTTCTTTGCTTCTCATACATGCACAGGACCACTTGATGAATGCAATTACTTTCAAGGATTTAGCTAAGGAATTTGTTGCACTTTATGAGGAAATATCGTGTCATTCTCTCAAATGAATGTTTTTTTCATAAACTGTCTTTTCAAAAGGTGAGAGGTGAGTTGACGTAATTTTTTACCTCTCACTTTAAGAAAGCTTCTTGAAAAAAGAAGGATACGAATTTTTTATGGACAAACTTCGTATTTAAAAGTGCCACTGCTCTATTTCATACAGGGGCATATAAAAGAAAGGATTGATAAGATGAAAGTGGCAGTTATCGGAGGTGGAAGCAGTTATACACCTGAGTTAATCGAAGGCTTTATTCTCCGAGCTGGGCAAATGAAGGTCGATGAAATTGCACTGGTCGATATTGCGGCAGGGAAAACGAAGCTCAAAATCATTGGAGAATTAGCAAAAAGAATGCTCAAGAAAAAAGGCCTTTCTACGAAAGTGACGATAACCTTTGATCGTGTAGCTGCTATCACTGATGCTGATTTTGTTTTAACACAATTTCGTGTTGGCGGATTAGACGCACGAGCAAATGATGAACGCATTCCTTTAAAATATCGCGTCATTGGCCAGGAAACAACAGGGCCAGGCGGTTTTGCCAAAGCTTTAAGAACCATTCCAGTGATGTTAGAGATTTGCCGTGAAATGGAAGCCTATGCTCCAGATGCATGGCTCATCAATTTCACCAACCCCGCTGGCATGGTAACAGAAGCTGTCCATCAATTTACGAATGTGAAAGCGATTGGACTTTGCAATGTACCGATTAACATGCAGCAAATGACAGCTGATATTCTTGAAGTAAAACGTGAAGAAGTGAATATGCGTTTTGCTGGTTTAAATCACTTAGTCTATGGTACGTCCGTACATGTTAAAGGAAAGGATCAATTAGATGTATTAATCAAGCGAATTGCCGCTGGCAAAAACATGAATATGAAAAATATATATGATGCCCCTTGGGAGGAAACATTTTTACAGGCATTGCGTGCTTTGCCGTGTCCTTATCATCGCTATTACTATATGATGGATGACATGCTGGAAGAAGAACTGAAGACAAGCAGAGAAAAGGGAACACGCGCTGAACAAGTAAAAAAGATCGAACAAGCTTTATTCATGACTTATCGAGATCCGGCACTTGATATAAAGCCCCTGGAATTGGCTGATCGAGGCGGCTCCTTATATTCGGAAGCAGCTGTTTCTCTTATTGCCTCGATTGTGAACAATGACCATGCTATTCATACTGTGAATGTCCCTAATAATGGAACGATTACACAATTGCCCGATGATGTTGTCGTGGAAGTAACGTGTATGGTAAATCGTGAAGGACCACAGCCATTGCAAATTGGAAAATTGCCAACTGCTTGCATCGGCTTGATTCAGCAAGTGAAGGCGTTTGAACAGCTCACGATTGAAGCAGCTGTTAAAGGCGACACACAAAAGGCTTATCTCGCTCTTGTTGCAAATCCTTTTGTACCGTCAAGTAAAGTAGCAAAAGCATTACTGGAAGAATTATTGGAGATCAACCGTCCATACTTGCCGCAATTCGAGCTAAAGAAGCAGGCTTCATCTGTTTAATGGCGATTTGGCGGCTCTATAAATTCTGTTCTAGTTTTCAATGTGAATGCCACTTATGAAAAAGGAAGGAGAATAGAGAATGAGAAAGCTAGGCATATCAATCTATCCGCAATACGGAACAATGACAGAACAAATTGACTATATGGAACGGGCCAGTTTATCCGGATTTTCTAGAATGTTTACTTGTTTATTGTCGGCAACAGAAGAGACAGAAATAAACAATCTGCGTATACTCATAAAAAAAGCAAACTCGTTAGGTTTCGAAGTCATTGCAGATGTTAGTCCGAGTGTATTTACTGATTTGAAGCTATCTTACGAGGATTTAGGCTTTTTTCATGCGCTTGGCTTATCTGGTTTGCGACTCGATTTAGGGTTTTCTGGGCTCGAAGAAAGCATCATGTCCTTTAACGAGTATGGTTTAAAAATTGAGCTGAACATGAGCCAGGGAACGAAATATTTAGAGCAAATATTGTCTTATGCCCCTAATAAAGCAGCGATTATCGGCTGTCATAATTTTTATCCACGCCGGTATACTGGACTTGCTCGAGATCATTTTCTAACATGTTCACAACAATATAAACAGCATGGCATCCGTACCGCAGCTATGATTTCTTCATCTCAAGCGGCTTATGGCCCATGGCCTGTACAAGAAGGTTTAATGACATTAGAAGAGCATCGTGATCTACCAATCGAGGTTCAAGCAAAAGATTTGTTTCAAACAGAATTGATTGATGATGTTATCATCGGCAATGCCTTTGCTTCCGAAGAAGAATTGAAAAAATTATCTACGCTAAATCGCTTCCTTCTCGAACTAGAGGTAGAGTTTAAAGAAGCTGCTACTATCACTGAAAGGGAGATTGTTCTAAAAGAAAAGCACCTAAATCGCGGCGATATTTCTCCCTATGTCATTCGTTCAACACAAAGTCGTGTTACATATGGGAAAGAAAATATTGAAGCGCATGATACGAAATCTATTAAACGTGGTGATATTACGATTGATAATAATGGTTATGAACGCTATAAGGGTGAGCTGCATATTGCATTACAAAATATGGAGAATAGCGGGAACACGAATATCGTAGCAGCTGTTGCTGAAGAGGAGCATTTTTTGCTTAATCAGATCAAACCTTGGCAAAAATTCTCATTTATTGAAAAGAAAGATTAAAAAGCACAAAGTAGTTATTATAAAAAAGGACAGAGCATTGTCGAAGAAATAATAAAATTTCAAAAACTAATTAAATAGTGAAAGGAAAGCCTTTCATTCTTAAAAAATATGATCATATCTGTATCCCAAGTGAAAGCGATTCACTTGGGATTTTTCTGCACTTTTTTCACTACAACAAAAATACAACTTTCAAAGGACAAAATTTGCTATGGTTCGACAAATTGTACTTCCTAGAAGACAAAAAAAGCGACTTTTTTTGAAATGAACAACATTAAAAAAAAAGAATTAGTTTGTTAAGATATGAGCATACTTTCTTCATTCAACATACTAACTATTTCTCGGGCGGCACTCGGATTAGTTTTTATGTTTAAAATGATGGGTTGAGGAGATGATATTGATCAAGGTGTATGGTTGGAAAAAAATGATAAGAAGGAGAAGAGCATATGCAATCCGATAAGCAATTAACCGGTAAAAACAAACAAAAGTTCTCAGGTTTATTTTGGGCTGCTGTCGGTTTTACTGGAATATTTTCTGTATGGGCAGTTCTAAGTCCTAATACGTTAACGACCACATTGTGGGATTGGGTATACAAATACCATGCTAATTTTAGTTGGTTTACAGTACTAATGCCATTAATTATTCTTTCTTTATGTTTGTATCTCGCCTTCAGTAAGTTTGGAAAGATTAAACTGGGAGGCAAAGATGAAAAACCAGAGTTTTCCACTTTTTCATGGATGGCCGTGCTGTTTACAGCAGGTATCGGTGTAGGTCTCGTAAACTTTGGTGTTGCTGAGCCGCTTTCTCACTACTTAAATTCCCCACTTGGATTGGCAGGCGGGCATGATGAAGTGACAGCTGCAAAAAATGCTCTATCAATGACATTATTCATCTGGGGGCTGCCAGCTTGGAGTATTTATACGATTTCTGGATTGGTCATTGGATACTTTGCTTATCATAAAAAAGCAAAATTTTTACCAGGGACTCCTATTGAACAAGGGTTTAAGCATAAAAAATGGGGCAGACCAGTTGGCCAGCTTACAAACGTTGTCGCTGCAGGTGCTGCTTCATTAACGATGGCCGCTTCCATTGGACTTGGCGTTTTCCAAGTAAAGAATGGTGTACAAGCGGTTACAGGAATGAGTTTTCCAGGAGTTACGTCTTCTGTCGTCATTTTATTAATTATGTTTGCTGTCTACACATCAGCAGCGGTATTTCCTGTACAAAAAGGGATGAAAATCCTTGGAGATATTAACGTTTATGTTGCTGTCGCCTTACTACTTTTCGTATTTGTTGTTGGAAATACAAACTTTTTCATGAGTACGATCATGTCAACATTTAAGTCGACATTTTTTGATATTATCCCATTAAGTTTTGAGAGTTATACTTTCTTTGATAAAGGATGGTTCTTTGATTGGCCGAATACAACGTTTATTTGGTGGGTATCTTGGACACCTTTCCTTGGAATATTTATTGCAAGGGTTTCTAAAGGAAGAACGATTAGACAAATTGTACTAGCTTCTATCCTTGTTCCAACACTTTTCCTTATTATGTGGTTTAGTGTGTTTGGAGGATTTGGTATTCATGAAGCAATCATCGGAAATGGCGAGATTGTCAACTATATTATAAACAATCCGGATGATGTTTATTTGTCCTTTATTATGGTATTGCAATCATTGCCGTGGTTCCCAATAATGGGTACATTGTTTATCATTCTTATTATCGTTTTCCTTGCTACATCAGCAACAAGTGCTGTAATCTCATTAGGTATTCTAACTAGTGATGGTGTTGAAAATGCGCCGCCATATAGAATATTCATCTGGTCAGTTATCACTACAATGGTTGCGTTTGCTAACGTTGTCACAGGTACTCTAAATGGGGTAAGGGCAGTTGCAGTTATCATAGGAATCCCCTATATGTTCTTCCTGTTTTTAGCGATTGCGGGCATGTTCCGACAGATGAGAAAAGACTATAGGGAAGGAAGTGTTTAATGATGAAAAATGGTATGCCATTAGATCCGGCATTATTAGCTGGACAAACGTATGGACAAAGTGTGTTTCAAGCTATACTTATCATTGCATTTCTAGGTTTCTTTGTTTGGACAATCAAATTGGTTTTTGAAGAATAATAAAAAGCTCTCCCCTGAAGTTTTTTGAAGGGGAGAGCTTTTTATGATAGAATTACGCTTTTGTCACTTCTATTAATTTGACGCCATTTGCTGGCAGCAGCTGTTTTAGTAGCAGTTCATCTTGAACGTCAACCGTTGCACTTTTAAGCCTCATTATTTCTTTTGATTTAATAAAATTAAATTCTTCATTATCAAAGTCTTTAGGTTTGCCCATATTGATCCATTCATCAAAAACAGAACCATTTTCTTTATCTAAAGTATAGGATTTTAATTTATATTTACCTTGTTCAAGATTCATCCTTAATTTTATTAATAAACTATCATGATTGCTCGCAGTTCTGTTTCTTTCATAAAAATCGATCGTACTTGGCTCATCATCAACCTGTTCAAAATTGCTGTACAGTAAAATGATGATTTTATTTTCATTTTTAACAACATAATAATTTGACCCGTTGCAAATGACGTATCCTTTTAGTTTGTCCAACAAATAATAGGCGTGATATACAGGCTTTTTTAATCCATTGTAAGTTAAGAGTCCGAGACCGCCGTGAAATAGTTTAGTTGTTTTAAGATGATCAATAAAGTTTACCGGCGCATCGATGCCATGATGTTCGTTCAAAAAGTCATGGATAAGCTTATTCGCCTTGAAACACGTATCATTAAAATAATTCCGGCTTTCTGTTTTTATAAAATATGTTTTCAATCGTAAATTTTTTATCGAATTAAATAGGATTTTTACAAAGCCTTTTCTTTTATTATACATTTCTTCCGTCATCTCCACAGAAATAAAGTGAAGATGTTTGTTCTTGAAATTTTCCAGAAAATATTCTTCATGAAAGTTGCTGGAAGGAATAAATTCTATTCCATATTTTAATTTATCAAATTTCTCTTGGAAATAATCTAAGCTTTTCGAATAAAGTTCGATCATTTTACTATAGCTTCGATCTTCATGGGCGAATTCGAACTTCCATTCTTTCACATTGGATAATCCATATCTTTTAATACAGTGCTCGATAAAGTTTTCCAGCATGATATGCCAAGATTTGATCGTAAACTCTTTTTTATTATAGCTGAACTTAATGAACGGTTTTATCTTTTTATTGACGAAGAAGTCTAAAATATTATCCACATTAAACCAATTATAAACCTTTTCTTTGTCATCGTAAAAGTACATTCCATGATTAAATATCCCGCTGAATCTTATATAATCGAAGTTAATTTCATTGTGTATTTTCTCTAAGTTTGTTTGCCAATTGATATTTAATTCATCATAAACATAATCAAAATAAAGTATTTTTTCGAAAGAGATCCATTGCTTATTTTTAGCGTTTATATCGTCCACTTCGATTTCGAGCGTATTCGGTTCATTTTTGTTTGCCGCAATAGGGTTAGTTTGATAGTTGTGCAAAATATCTAAAAGGGCAGTGGTGCCTTTTGTAAATTTGATTTTTTCCTCTTGTGATTCTTCAGTTGTAAATAATTGCTTTCGGTAGTCATTCGGTGTCATGTTATAGTTTTCTTTAAAAACAGTGCGATATGCTTTAGCTGAGGAAAAACCATTATCTATAGCGATTTCTAAGATGCTTTTATTTGTGTTCACAAGATCATACATTGATTTATCCAACCTCAGCATGTTTAAATATTTATTAAACCCGATGCCCATATGTTCCGAAAAAAGCCGAGATAGATAGTAGATGCTAATATATTCTTTTTTGGCCAAGTCTGACAAAGTGATTTTTTTATCGTAATTTTTCATTAAATATTCAAGTATTCGACTAAATCGTTGATGTAGATAATCATCGGTAATCGCATTTACGCCTGTAGCATCTTTCCTGAAATTCTCAACTAGGTATGCTACAAGTTCAAGAGATTCACTCAATAAGTTAATTTGATAAGTCTTGTTTAATGATAATAAATGGATCATAATGTTGGAAATTTTATTGCGCAAATACGAATATTTGTCTTCTGTTTTATCTTCCAAAAGGGATTGGCGTTCAAAATAAATGTCAGAGAAACCGTCATAATATACTTCATAGAAATACGGATTGAGCAGTAATGATAAAATAATCGTGTCTGAATCGACTTGAGTTACTTGATGTATTTCATTTCTATTAATTACTAGTATATCTTTCGCATATAGATGATAAGTTTGATCTTTTATATTCAGTGTCGCCTTACCCTTCAGAACAAAGAGAATTTCGATCTCCTTATGCCATGTGAGATATTCGTCGGCTTTTTCATAAACAAAAATATTCAAAGGCAAACTTTTATGATATTCAATAAATTCATATTTGCATTTCATAGAGGAATCCCTACTTTACATAAGAATGTTTTTTGGGAAAAAATCATTAGTGTCGTACGAAAATATAAATCCTTAAATATCAGCATATATTCTCCTATTATTTGGAGTCCCAGATTCTAATAGGATTCCAATTAAAGTAAGTGCTTTCAATAAATCAAAAAAAACTCTCCATTTATACCACCTTCCAAATGGCTTTAGGAATGAGATAGAATAGCTGATTTTTCCTGATGTTCAGTATATTTTGTTGGATTTCCTACAATCTTTTTCTCATTGCAACAGAAGTTAAGTGAAAATTTGCTGTTGATAAAATCTCATAAAGGCGATCCTTACTAGTAGATTAGAACAGGAAGGAACCAATATGCAAATTTTAAAAAAGAAAATGTAGATTCCGTAACATTCACGGAGAAAAAAGACAAATTATTCAATAATAACAAAATAAACATCTAGCTAGGTATAACTTTGTTGTAACAAAAGCAGCACCTTGTTTTTTCGACAAAAAAACAGTCACTTGTTTTTTAGTTATTATCACATATTTTTTTTGGATTGTGATAATCTAAAAATGACAATGAGGTGAAATAATCTTTCGCACATGCAACATAATAAAGTGAAACTTCCATCAGTGGGGGTTTTCTTTCATCCCCCACTGATGGTTAGTTGAACCAATCGGACATTTACTGGCAGTTATCCCCCAACTAGACTTCTTCGATACCTCTAACTCTTGAGGTGGGGGTCTTACTGCCAGTTAGATGTGGGATAAATTTTACGAAAATGACTGATGGAGGTCAATAGTATGGGGAAAACGTTTAAACATCAAAATGAATTACCATCATTACCAATCCCTGAATTAAATGAGACGAAGTCAAAACTTCTCGAATGGGTCAAGCCTATTGTCAGCCCAGAGCAATTTCAAGAAACTTCGAAAGTTGTGGAAGCGTTTTTTAAAGAAAATGGCGAAGCGGAAAAACTGCAAAATAAATTAGTGGAATGGGATAATCAAGTAGAAGGTAGCTGGCTTAAACCTTTTTGGGACAACATGTATTTATCTCATAGAGGGCCTGTATCTACTGAAATAAATTTCAATGTTCTACTAGATAATAAAGAATATAAAGATCGATACACAGTGGCGGAATTAGCCGGTAAAGCAGCCTATCTAACAACAGAATTATATCATCTTATAATAGATGAAGAAGTAGACCCTGAAACAATAAAAGGGACGCCTCTTGATATGAGTCAATATAAAAACTTCTTCAAATCGGTTCGGATTCCTAGGTTGGAAAAAGATGATTATAAAGTTGGAGCATTTGATAAAAAGAATAATCATGTTGTCGTCTTGCATAAAAAGAATGTATATAAAGTAAATGTTACTGATAACGAAGGAAATCAGTATTCTAGTAAAGCAATTGCTGCTGCTATTAAAACGATGTTATCGTCTCAGGATAGCGAAGGGGAGAACATCGGCATTTTCACAACGGCAGAACGAGATAAAGCGGCATCCATCTACGAACAGCTGACGGCCTCGAAAGTGAATGACGAAAACCTTCAGATCATAGCAGATTCAATCGTTGTTATCTCTATTGATGAAGAAAGCGCTGATTCAAAAGAAACGGTTAAAAATCTATTGGTTAACGGCAATAATCGCTATTACGATAAAGGAATTGAAATTGTTATTAACAAACATGGTGAAGTAGGCTTTAACATCGAACATACAGGTATTGATGGGACAACCTCCTTTGCAGTGTTTAACTATGTGAATGATGGATTAAACAAGGATAGTTCTGAAGTTGATCATGCAACTGCCCATCCTCTAGTACAAAAGTTAGCTTGGGAAATTTCAGAGGAAATGAAAGATACTTTAGCTCATTTGCAAAAAGAAAATGAAGAATCAATAAAAGATTTTTATTTAGATTTAAGAATCTTTGATGATTTTGGCTCCGATCAAATTAAGAAATTGAAAATTAGTCCGGACGCTTTCTTCCACATGGCGCTGCAATTAGCCCAGTACAGAACTTTTGGTGCAATGAGAAGTACGTACGAACCTGTAGCAGTACGATTTTTTAAAGATGGCAGAACAGAATGTGCCAGATCTTCAAGTACGGAAAAATGGAACATGATCAAAGCGTTTGAAGACGGCGAAGATAAAGAAACACTCTATGCCTTAATGCAAGAAGCAGGTGCTGCCCACTCCAGCCGCTTAAAAGAGTGTCAAAAAGCCCATGGGGTTGAAAGACATATGTATGGTCTGCAGCAAATGTATGCATTATATGGCGAAGAGCTTGGATTGAAAGAAATGCCAAGTATATTTACCGATAAAGGATATCAAACCCTGCGCTATGATTTTATTTCAACGAGCGGAATGGCCAATAAGAACATTAAATATTGTAGTTTTGGCCCAGTTGTAAAAGACGGGTATGGCATGTTCTATGTTATTTTAAATAACAAAATAACGATCAATATGTCAAGCAAAACGAAGGACGCAGAAAATGCAACCAAACTAACTGATAACATAGTGGCAGCTTTAAAAGAATTAAGAGCTGTTGCAGAAAGCAGCCTTAGCTAAAAGGTTGAATGATAGAATAAGCATTTTTTGAAAGGTTGCAGGTTCTAGCTCAATTTACATTAGAACCTGCAACCTTTTAGGAGTGGCATTATTCAAAAGCTGAAAAAATTGACAAAGGTGACCGTTCTTCATTATGATGTTGATAAATGGAAAAAGCTTTTTATTATATATCTCAGTATAAAGATATTGAAAATTGAGATATTAATTGTCATCAAAGCATATTTGCAGGAGGAATATTGATGGAAAACTTTGAACAACTTGTCATGAATCGCCGTTCGGCAAACAATTTTTTAGAAGGAAATCCTATTACGCAGAAACAATTAGATGAAATATTTGAATTAGTAAAGTTGGGTCCTTCAGCTTTTAATTTACAACATACGAGATACATTGCGGTTTTGAATCAGGAGCTAAAAGAAAAAGTAAAAAAAGCAGCAAATGGACAGTATAAAGTCGGAACTGCTTCAGCTGTCGTAATTGTATTAGGAGATACCCTTGCATATCAAGATGCTGGAGAAATTTATGAAGGTCTACAATCACTTGGAATATTAAACAAGCAAGAATATGATGCGATGGTTGAAGATACTACTTCCTTTTATCAAAAAAGGGGAGAGTCATTTCAACATGATGAAGCGATAAGGAATGCCTCACTCTCTGCCATGTTATTTATGCTTGCGGCTAAAGCGAAGGGATGGGATACATGCCCAATGATCGGTTTTGATCCAGAACAAATCAAAGATGTATTCCAAATTTCTGATCGTTTTGAACCAGTCATGCTTATCACTATTGGAAAAGAAAAAACAGCAAGCAGGCAGCCAAGAGGCTATCGGCGCCCAATGAGTGAATTTGTTCATTATCATTTATAGGTGGTTGAATTCCGCTATGATAAAAGAGGAGTTTATAGGATTAAAATAGGATGAGAGAATTGCCTTGCCTCTATAGAAATTCCGCTCTTACTGCAGATTGAAAGTTGAATGATATTCTCGTTTTTTTTATCACTTTTAAAAGAATAAGAGCAAAGCAGTTTACAATAATTTTGTGAAATAGTACACAAAAAAAGATTTGAGCATCCGATTGCGGAATAAAATAGACATAAAAAAGCAGGGAAATGTTTAGTTTCCCTGCAGATTCATTAGTTGTGGAGTTGGAGAAGCTTTTCGGCATGATTGACAGCTTCTTCGCTTGGCGGCTCGATTCCTTTTAATTCATAATCCAAACCTAGAGCCTCCCATTTGTAGACTCCGAGTGTATGATAAGGAAGCACTTCGACTTTTTCAACATTTTTTAATGAGCGAATAAATTCCCCTAAATGTTGAAGATCTTCTTCTTTATCTGTTACGCCAGGAACAAGGACATGCCGCACCCAAACGGGCTTTTCTTTTTCCTCTAAATAATGAGCAAAGTCTAAAATGTGTTTATTAGACACTTTCGTTAAAGCACGATGTTTTTCTTCATCAATGTGTTTTAAATCAAGCAGCACCAAGTCTACTAAAGGCATGAGCTCATCAAGCGCTTCGATAAATTTTGGTTTGCGGCTGAAGCAGCCTCCGGAACTATCTATCGTCGTATGAACTCCTAACTTTTTGCACTCTGTAAATAGCTCTATGAGAAATGGGATGTGTAAAAGTGGTTCTCCCCCGCTCACAGTAACTCCGCCGCCTGATGCTTTTAGGAAAGGGATATAGTCTTTTATATCTGCGATTAGTTCTTCAACAGAGACTTCTTTGCCTTCGCCAATTTTCCATGTGTCTGGGTTATGACAATATTGACAGCGCAATAGACATCCTTGTGTAAAAATAACATAGCGCAGGCCTGGGCCATCAACCGTTCCACATGATTCCACGGAATGAATATGCGTTTTTAATTTCATTTGGCATCAATCCTTTTGGTTTGATCACACTGCAAGATAGAAGGAATCTCTCCTTGGAGGAGAGATTCACTTCTTCTTACCTTACATTGTTTCATGGAATGTCCGATTAATAACATCAATCTGTTGTTCTCTTGTTAATTTAATGAAGTTAACTGCATATCCAGATACACGAATTGTTAATTGTGGATATTCTTCTGGATGTTCCATAGCGTCAAGCAATGTTTCCCGATTAAAGACGTTAATGTTTAAATGATGACCTTTTTTAGTCATATATCCATCTAAAATAGCAGCTAAGTTATCCTCTCTTGAACTGTCTTCACGTCCAAGTGCTTTTGGTACAATAGAGAAGGTATTAGAAATACCGTCTAAAGAATATTCATAAGGCAGTTTCGCTACAGAGCTGAGAGAAGCAAGTGCTCCTTCTTTATCGCGGCCATGAAGCGGATTTGCTCCTGGAGCAAATGGTTCGCCTTTACGTCTGCCATCTGGAGTATTACCAGTCTTTTTACCATAAACAACGTTAGATGTAATTGTTAATACAGATAATGTTGGTGTCGCATTACGGTATGGACGATGTTTTCTAAACTTGTTCATAAATGTTTTGACGATTTGAACTGCAATTTCGTCCACACGATCATCATTATTTCCGTATTTTGGGAAGTCGCCTTCTATTTCGAAGTCAACAGCGATGCCATCTTCATCACGTATTGTTTTTACTTTCGCATATTTAATGGCACTAAGTGAATCGGCAACAACGGATAATCCTGCGATACCACCTGCCATCGTCCGCAAGATTTCGCGGTCATGAAGCGCCATTTCAATTCGTTCATAACTATATTTATCGTGCATATAATGAATCACATTAAGTGTATTCATGTACAAGCCAGCTAGCCATTCCATTACATCATCAAATTTACTCATTACTTCATCATAATCTAAATATGTTGACGTAATAGGAGCCAATGCTGGTCCGACTTGATCTTTGGATTTTTCATCGACACAGCCATTAATTGCATATAGCAAGGCTTTCGCTAAGTTTGCGCGTGCTCCAAAGAATTGCATTTGTTTTCCAATTGCCATTGCAGACACACAGCAAGCAATTCCATAGTCGTCTCCATATATTTCTCTCATTAAATCGTCATTTTCGTATTGGATAGAGCTCGTTTGAATAGACATTTTCGCACAATACTTTTTAAATAAATTAGGAAGCTTTGTTGACCAAAGAACCGTTAAGTTTGGTTCTGGTGAAGGTCCTAAATTGTCTAATGTATGGAGAAAACGGAATGAGTTTTTAGTTACTAAAGGTTCTCCATTTAGACTAACTCCACCAATTGATTCAGTTACCCATGTTGGATCGCCACTGAATAGTTCATTATATTCTGGTGTTCTTGCAAATTTCACAAGACGGAGCTTCATGACAAAATGATCGACTAGCTCTTGCGCAGTTTTTTCGGTTAGAACGCCTTTGGCGAGGTCTCGTTCAATATAAATATCTAAAAATGTAGATACCCTACCTAGGCTCATCGCTGCACCATTTTGTTCTTTGATTGCTGCTAAATAAGCAAAATATAACCATTGAAAAGCTTCTTGAGCATTTGCTGCAGGTTGAGAAATATCATACCCATAAACGGAAGCAAGCTCTTTTAGTTCTTGGAGCGCCCGAATTTGCTCAGCCATTTCTTCACGATCTCTGATGACATCTTCTGACATTGTCCCATTGCAAGAAAGTTCGTAGTCTTTTTGTTTTTCTTTAATTAAGAAATCGACACCATAAAGTGCTACACGACGGTAATCGCCAATAATACGTCCACGGCCATAAGCATCAGGGAGACCAGTGATAATGCCAGCTCTTCTTGCTTTTTTCATTTCTGGTGTATATACATCGAAAACGCCTTGGTTATGTGTTTTTCGATATTCTGTAAAAACATGTTGAACCTCTTCATCTACTTCAAAACCATAAGATTGAGCAGCTGCCACTGCCATGCGAATGCCGCCAAAAGGCTGCAATGAACGTTTGAATGGTTTATCTGTTTGAAAACCAACAATTTGTTCCAACTCTTTTTTCAGATAGCCCGGTCCATGTGAAGTAATAGTAGAAACAGTTTTAGTATCCATGTCTAAAACTCCACCATTTTCACGCTCTTGCTTGCTCAATTCCATGACTTGTTCCCATAATGCTTTTGTATTGTCAGTTGCTGTTTCTAAAAAACTATCATCGCCTTCATACAATGTATAATTTCGAAGAATAAAATCACGTACATCTACTTCTGTTTGCCATCTTCCATCATAAAAAGAATTCCATTGCTTCATCATCAGTATTTCCTCCTTAAAATATTTATATGTTATGAAAGGTAAATATTTCATAGTGGAGCAGGAGAAGGACTGTCATGATGGGCAATGTCCTTCTCTACAAACATCATATCATTAAAATCATGTGAAACATTTCACAGAAAAAGTAACTTTTTTTGACAATTCCGTATCAATTGTTCATTTACTGTTGCATTTAGAAGAGAAATCTGTATCAGTTAAAAAAATGGTTACTATTTATAAATAGAATAGCCTAAAACCCTATTAATATCAAGAAATTAAGAATGGATTATTATTTGTTTTATATAACAGATGAATCTGTTATAGTGTTGTTTTACAATAACTTGAGACAGATTTTTTCTGCTTTTGCGTGAGAAAAACAAGCGTATATCCAATGGAAAGCAGCGAGCAAATGAAAGCAACAATGCCGATCCAATGAAAATGAACCCAAAAATATCCACCGAAAGATCCTAGCAGACTTGAGCCAAGGTAATAAAATAATAAGTATAAAGATGAAGCTTGCACCTTATTAACTTTTGCTTCATCTCCAACCCATGCACTTGCGATGGAATGACTGCCAAAAAAGCCGAATGTAAAAATAGCAATGCCAATAACTTTTATCACAAGCGAAGGAAGGAGAGTCAGGACACTTCCAGCTGCCATGATTGTAATCGATTTTTTCAAAGTGGCTCTTCGACCATTAAGACCAGCTTTTTTTCCCATGTAAACCGAGCTGAATGAGCCACATAAATAAACGAGAAAGATAAAACCAGTTAACGTTTGGCTTAATGAATACGGGGGCTCAACAAGCAAGAAGCCAATATAGTTATATAATGTAACAAAACTTCCCATTAATAGAAATGGAAGCAAAATTAATAACATTAATTTTTTATTGGAAAAATGAACTTTATAAGACTGCCAAGCTGAAGCGCGATTGAATACCTCCCTCTTTTTTTGATAGCGTGGCGCCGGAAGACATTTCCAAAAAAGAAAACTAAATAAAAGTGTTAAAATTCCAATGATTGCTAATGCTATTCTCCAATTAAACAAATCGGTAAGAATACTTGTTAAAATTCTGCCTGCCATTCCACCCATACTTGTTCCACAAATATAAAGACCCATTACTTTCCCGATCGCTTTTGAATCAAACTCTTCACTTACATAACCCATAGCGATAGAAGGTACGCCTGCAATAAAAATTCCCAGCAGGGCGCGCAGTAGTACAAGCACAATGAAATTTGGACTCAATGAAGTTAGCAGTCCAAGAAACGACGTAAGAAACATGGATATAACCATCAACTTCTTTTTGCCAAATACATCAGACATGGAAGCTGCAATCAGCATTACAATGGCAAGCAGCCCTGTAGATATTGATAACGTTATACTTGCAACAGGGGCTGATACATGAAATTGCTTTGCAAATATTGGCATCAGCGGCTGAGTCGTATATAAAGTAGAAAACGTGACAAAGCCTGCTAAGAAAAGTGAAAAGCTAGCCCATTTATACCTTTTTGTACCTTGTTTAATAGACATTTCTAGCTCCTTTTGTGAAGTAATGTACATACAATACTATACGCTTTATAAAATGATGCGTCTAATTTATAATTTGCATTAATACGATGCATTTTAGTTATAGATGAAGGAAGGTTGAACAAAATGGAATGGCATCAGATTGAAAATTTTATCGCTGTGGCAAAGCATAGCAATTTTACAAAAGCTGCTAAAGAAAGGGCGATATCACAGCCGGCTTTAAGCAGATCGATTATGAAGCTGGAGGAAGAACTAGGTGCGCCTTTATTTTTAAGAGAAGGAAAGAAAGTCAAACTTACGCATAATGGTGAAAAATTTTTGCAAAAAGCAAAACAGGCTCAAGCAAGTATTCAAGAAGGAATGATAGAAATTCAAGAAAATATTGCTGGTGACAATGGAGAAATTTCTGTCGCTTTCTTGCACACTTTTGGTCCGCATTTCGTTGCAAAACTAATCGCTCATTATAAAAAAAGGTTCCCAAATGTTTCGTTCAAGCTATACCAAGGTGCAAATGATTACTTGATTACGAAAGTTCAACAAGGGCTTGCTGATCTATGTATTTCTTCTCCACCTGTTCCAAGCAAAGGGATTGAGTGGACAATATTAGGGCCAGAACCATTATATATTGCCGTACCAAATTCCCATCCTCTTGCTACTTTTTCGATTACTTCATTTCGCAGCTTGGATCAGGAAAATTTCATTTGCTTAAAACAAGGATATGGCTTGCGGCATATTTTTGATCGAATGTGCACACAATTAGAGGTTGAACCGGAGATTACTTTTGAAGGAGAAGAAGTGGCAACCTTAGCTGGATTTGTTTCAGAAGGCTTGGGAATAGCATTATTGCCAAAAACGGAAGAGTTAGAACATTTTCCAATTCGTTTTTTGCAGATTAATGATTACTTATGCCAGAGGGAAGTAGCCATCGCAACCTTATCTTCATATGTATCTCCGGCAGCGAAAAGATTCAAATCATTTGTGATTGATTATTTTCAAGAGTTTAATCAACAGCCCTAATATAGAAGTTTCATTTGTTAATTCAGTGATTCTTTGTTTCCATGTATACATTTGCATTTTTTACAAATGATAAAGATTAAAGTATCATCCCGTATTTACAGAAAGGATGGGATAAGATAAAAGATTTTTAACATCTAAGGAAATGAAATCCAATATATATTTGAAAGAAAAGATAAGGATTGTTTACTTAGAGCTCTTTAATCGTTCACTATGAAGGTTCTCTCTAAAGTAAGAAAACTACCTTAAATCAAAGAAGCAAAGGCCGTCATATAATTTTCGAAAATATACCTTTACAAATGTATCGATTCGTTTTATACTTCAGATAGATACTGGTTATAACCACTAGGTAGTTTTCGGGAGGTGATTCTTTTCGTAGTGGATAAAAATAGTAAAATTCCGCTTTATTTGCAGCTTATGGATATTATGATTAAAAAAATAGAAAACAAAGACTATGCAGAAAATGAAAAACTTCCTTCTGAGCGAGAGCTGTGCCAAATATATGATCTAAGCAGAATCACTATTAGGCAAGCGCTTCAGGAATTAGAACGGGAAGGATATATTTATAAGCTGCATGGAAAAGGAACATTTGTAGCTCCGAAAATGTACAATCAACATCTTGTCAAACTGTATAGTTTTACCGAAGAAATGAAAAGACTTGGCAAAGAACCACGAACAAAAGTGCTTTCTTTTCAATTGATGCCAGTGGAAGAACGTCTGGCAGCGAAGATGGACTTAACTCCAATGGATGAAGTATATCAAGTTGTTCGTCTTCGGTTGGCAGATGAGGAGCCTTTAATGTATGAAACATCGTATTTACCGGAAAAATTTTTTCCAGCGTTAACAGAGCAGGAATTAATTGAAAAGCCAATGTATGATATTTTTCAGGAAAAATATCATGTCGTAGTCACAAAAGCAATTGAACGTTTTTCGGCTGCAATTATTCGTGAAGAAGAAGCGGCGTATCTGAATACAAAAATAGGCTTTCCTGGTATGTTGATCAAACGATTTGCGTATCAAGATAATCACTTAATTGAATACACGATTAGTGTGGCACGCGGCGATAAGTTTGATTATACAGTTGAATTAACGTAGACGACTCTATTGACTTTTGTCGATAGAGTTCATCAAAACTGGTTATGACAATATAACCTCTTTAAATGATAGTAGGAGGTAAGGAAATGTTTAATTTAACAACAGAAGAATTACAAACGAAACAAGCACTTACAACTGCAACGGAGATTTACCAGCAGCCAGAAGTGTGGCAGGAATTAGTCAAAAATTTGATGGCAAAAAAAGAGAGCATGCAAAGCTTTCTAAACATGATTCTTTCTAAGCATGAGCAGGTGCGAGTCATTTTTACAGGAGCAGGCACTTCCGCATTTATTGGTGATATCGTTGCACCGGTGCTGCAAAAAGAAAATCTTGACAAGCTTTCTTTTGAATCAATTCCGACGACAGATATTGTTTCTAATCCAGATTACTATTTGCAGAAAGATAAACCGACGATAATGGTGTCCTTTGCAAGATCCGGCAACAGTCCAGAGAGCGTTGCGTCTGTAGCATTAGGAGAACAAAAGATAATTGATTTTTACCAAGTAGTAATTTCTTGCAATAAAGATGGCCAACTTGCGAAAAATAGTAAGGATGATAAAAATAGCATTATTTTATTAACACCGGACAAAGCACATGATCAGGGCTTTGCGATGACAAGCAGTTTTAGCTCCATGATGTTAACAGCATATGCTTTTTTTGCACCAACTAGCTTTTACAATAACGAAATGATGAATCATTTAATCTCCAATGGAGAGCGTATTGTAAGCAAAGTCGCAGACGTGATTGATGAGATTCTTGACTTTGATTTTACTCGACTTGTTTATCTCGGTTCTGGGCCATTAGCACAGCTATCTCATGAAGCCGCTTTAAAAATGCTGGAATTAAGTGCAGGAAAAGTGGTTGCTGTTCATGAATCAACACTTGGTTTTCGACACGGTCCAAAATCCATTTTAAACGAGCAATCACTAGTAGTAATGTTTCTATCTTCCGACCCGTACACAAGAAAATACGATCTTGATATGCTGAAAGAATTATCTAGTGAAGATTCCGGCATGAAAGTAATCGTTTTAACAGAAAAGGAAGAAGAGAAAGCCCTTACTGCAGAAGCAGATTGGGTAATTGCTGTAAATGACAGTGAAAGCAGCTTTGATAGTGATTTTTATTTGTCATTGCTGTATGTGATTTTTGCTCAGGCGCTTGCCTTGAAAAAATCGATTCAATTAGGAATTACCCCAGACAATCCAAGCCCTGATGGCAGAGTAAACCGTGTTGTAAAAGGGGTTACAATTTATCCGAATTAAGTGCTAGTTATTTAAAATGACATCGAAAGGATGGAAGGCAATGGCAAATCCAAATATTTTATGTACAAGAATCGATAATCGCTTAATTCATGGCCAGGTGGGGGTGACATGGGTCAACCACCTTGGCGCTAACTTGATTATCGTTGCCAATGACAAAGTAGCAGAGGATGAAGTTCAACAAAATCTGATGGATATGGTTGTTTCTGATGCTGTGCAAACGCGGTATTTTACCGTCCAAAAAACAATCGATATTATTTTTAAAGCTTCACCAAGACAAAAAATATTTCTCGTTGTAAAGGATATACATGATGCTTTAAGACTGAAAGAAGGTGGTGTCCCGATCGATTACGTGAATGTGGGGAATATGCATTTTGAAGAAGGAAAAAGACAGATTTCTTCTACTGTATCTGTTGATGAAGCAGACATTCAAGCATGTAAACGTTTGAATGAGCTAGGAGTAGAGCTTGATGTAAGAAGAGTGCCAAATGAAAGAGGTCAAAATTTAATGGATTTAATCTAATAAGAGGAGGTATGTTCGATGGCGTTAGAAGCGATTTTAATTGCGATCTGGGCAGGAATAGCTGGAATTGACTTGTTTGTCGGACTTACTCACTTGCATCGACCGGTTGTAACCGGTCTTGTGGTGGGTCTAATCTTAGGGGATGTAACAACAGGTTTAATTGCTGGCGGTACGCTTGAATTAATTTGGATGGGAATGGTTCCGCTTGCGGGAGCACAACCGCCTAACGTAGTAATTGGAGGAGTTATTGGTACTGCATTTGCAATCATTACCGCTCAAGATCCGAATGTTGCTGTAGGGATAGCAGTGCCGTTTGCTGTAGCTGTTCAAGGATTAATTACATTGTTCTTTACATTATTTGCACCGATGATGCATAAAGCAGACAAATATGCACTAAACGCGGATTACCGAGGGATTGAAAAGATTAACTATCTCGGGATTACAATCTTATTTTTCTTCTATGCAATTATCGCATTTTTGCCAATCTATTTCGGTAGTGAGGCAGCAGCAAACTTAGTGGAAAGTGTTCCACAGTGGACGATTGATGGTCTAGCTGTAGCTGGTGGAATAATGCCTGCGATTGGTTTTGCTATGTTGCTTAAAATTATGTTGAAAACCGAATATCTCATGTTCTTTATTGTCGGATTTGTATTAGCATCTTATTTGCAAATGCCTGTTCTTGCAATTGCATTAATTGGTCTTGCGATTGCATTGTATGATTTTTACCAACAAAAAAATGGACCTAAAAATGAAGGCAGGGAGCCTGGAGGGGAGGAAATAACTGATGGCATCTAATGCATATGCAGATATGACAGAAGGTCAAGCGCTTTCAAATAAACAGCTGCGAAACCTTGTTTGGAGATCTCTCGTTTTACAAGCATCTTTTAACTATGAACGCATGCAAGCTTGCGGTTGGCTATACTCGATTTTGCCAGGCCTTCGGCAATTTCATAAAAATAAAGATGATCTAAGCAAATCGATGAAAGATCATATGGAGTTCTTTAATACCCATCCTTTTCTTGTAACGTTCATCATGGGAATTGTACTTGCAATGGAGCAAAAGAAAGAAGATAGAGAAGCAATTCGCGGTATTAAAGTGGCGACAATGGGTCCGCTTGGCGGAATTGGCGATGCCCTCTTTTATCTTACTTTATTGCCGATTACTGCTGGCATTGGCGCGTCATTAGCAATGGAAGGAAATATTGCGGGGCCGATTATCTTTTTACTCGCTTTCAACGCCATCCATTTTGGAACTCGCTTTGGACTAATGACGTATGGCTATAAAACTGGTGTTAAAGCAATCTCGAAATTAAAATCTGGCACACGCCACGTTTCTCGAGCAGCATCTATAGTTGGTTTAACCGTTGTTGGCGGTCTGATTGCAACTTATGTACAGTTTAAGATCGGTTATGTTTGGAAATCTGGGGAAGCAGTATTAAATATTCAAACAGATGTATTAGACCAAATTATGCCAGCTTTGCTTCCACTTATTTACACATTATTTATGTATTACTTATTGAAAAAAGGCCGTTCCCCAATTATGCTAATCGGTTTAACCGTTGTCGTAGGTTTGGTAGGGAAATTTTTCCACATCCTATAAATGATCAAACAGAAAGGATGATTTAGCATATGATCGGAATCGTATTAACAGGTCACGGCTCATTCGCCCCTGGCATGTTGAGCTCTGTTGAGTTAATAACTGGAGAAATGAAACAAATTCAAGTTGTTACATTTAATGAAGATCAAGATTTGCTGCAAAAGCAATTAGAAAAAGCAATTGCTGAAGTAAACACAGGTAGTGGCGTTGTTTGCTTTACTGATTTAGCAGGAGGAACGCCATTTAATGTGTGTGCAAAAATTGCTGCCGCTATGGACGATGTGAAAGTGATCGGCGGCACGAATTCTCCTATGTTATTGTCTGGTTTCTTTCAACGAGAAAGCAGCTTAGATGAATTTGTTGAAAAAGTATTAAATGAAGGAAAAAGTAATATTAAACAATTTCTTGCCAAAAAGAAAGTTTCTGAGACAGCGGAAGACGGTATTTAGAATCTTGTTATAAAGAAGGTATAACAATGAAGACATACTATATAAAAGCTGATAGGTTTTTATTGGAAAACAGAACAATAACAAATAAGTATTTACAGATCGAAGATAGCAAGTTTGGGAGTTTTGTCGATCAGCCGCCGGCAAACAGTGAAGTGGCTGATTGGTCTGGCTATACAATTGCACCTGGACTTTTTGATACGCATATTCACGGCATTAAAGGCAATGATGTCATGGACGGTTCTAAACAAGCCATTAAAAACATTTCCAAAGAGCTGTTGAAGATTGGTGTAACGAGATTTTTACCAACGACATTAACAGCCTCGACTGAAGATTTAAATCAAGCGGTTGCCGCCGTTGCTGAAGCAGTAGACGAAGGGTTGCCTGGCGCTCAGTCGGAAGGGATTTATCTAGAAGGGCCTTATTTTACAGAAACACATAAAGGTGCGCAGAATCCAGTTTATTTTAAAGATCCGAGCTACGAGGAGTTTCAACAGTGGCAGCAGCGATCTAACAATCAGATTGTAAAAATTGCGCTTGCTCCCGAACGGAAAGGTGCAAAGGAATTTATTCGAAAAATGACTCTGGAAGGGATCAAAGTGAGTCTCGGCCATACCAATGCCAGCTATGATTGCTGTCGGGAAGCGGTTGATGCAGGGGCGGATATATTTGTCCATTTGTTTAATGGGATGAAAGGATTGCATCACCGGGAACCGGGAGTTGTCGGGGCAGCTTGTACACTTCAGCATACATTTGCAGAGTTGATCTGTGACGGGCACCATGTTCATCCAGTTGTTGCTAGTATGGTTGCTCAAATGAAAAAGGAGCAGCTTGTGTTAATTACAGATTGTATGCGTGCTGGTTTAATGCCTGATGGCGTCTATCAATTAGGAGAGTTTCCAGTGCATATGGAAAATGGGATGGCCCGAACAGAAACAGGATCATTAGCTGGCAGTACATTGCAGCTTGTTCACGGAGTGAAAAACTTGCAAGCATGGACACAAATGCCGC
The DNA here is from genome assembly GCF_030812995.1 of Bacillus chungangensis. GTDB lineage: Bacteria > Bacillota > Bacilli > Bacillales > Bacillaceae_C > Bacillus_CF > Bacillus_CF chungangensis. The sequence continues at coordinate 44,653 of NZ_JAUSTT010000007.1, forward strand.
TGTATGAAATATGGCACCGTGCATCGCTTTCACCGGCAAAAAGCCTTCATAAAGAGAATAAACTAGGAAGCATTGCGCCAGGGAAACTTGCAGATTATGTTGTATTGGACAATCAATTGGAAGTACATGCTGCTGCTATCGAGGGTGAAGTCAAATATCAGCAGAAGCACGAATAAAAGGAGGAAACATGATGGGTTATGTGCAAAACACGAAAGATATGTTAATCAAAGCAAGAAAAGAAGGCTATGCAGTACCGGCGTTTAACATTCATAATTTAGAAACAATTCAAGTCGTCGTAGAGGCAGCCGTAGAAATGAAATCCCCTGTCATTCTAGCAGCAACTCCTGGAACGATGAATTATGGAGGCAGAGCTTATATTCAGGCTATCGCGGAAGTAGCAGCAAAAGAAAACAATATTCCAATTGCTTTACATTTAGACCATCATGAAAATCTCGAGACAATTTCCACTTCTTTAGATTTAGGGACGAAATCTGTCATGATTGATGGATCACATGCTTCTTTTGAAGAGAACGTAGCACTTACGAAAAAAGTTGTTGAAAAAGCACACGCTTATGGTGCAACGGTAGAAGCAGAATTAGGCAGACTCGTTGGACAAGAAGACGATATGATAGTAGAAGCAAAAGATGCAATGTATACAGATCCTATGAAAGCAAAAGAGTTCGTCCAATTGACAGGAGTCGATTCCCTCGCAGTTGCGATTGGAACAGGACACGGCCTTTATGAAACAGAACCAAAACTCGATTTTGAACGTTTAGCAGAAATCAAAGATGTCGTTGATATTCCGATCGTCTTGCATGGTGCGTCTGGAATTTCAGAAGCTGATATCCGAAAATGCATTTCACTAGGATGTGCAAAAGTGAATATCGCAACGGAGTTGAAAATCCCATTTTCAGATACATTACGCCAATATTTAATTGCGCATCCTAGCGAATCTGATCCGCGTAAATATATGAAAGAACCAAAGGAAAAAATGAAAGAAGTTGTAAAAGAAAAGATACTCATTTGCATGAGTAATCAAAAGGCATAGAGGTGCAGCAATGATTTTAACAGTAACACTGAATCCATCCGTTGATATCGGCTATCAATTAAATACTTTTGAATTAGATGGAGTGAATAGGGTTGAAACTGTATCAAAAACGGCGGGAGGAAAAGGATTAAACGTTACACGAGTCCTTCGTTTGTTAAACGAGGACACTGGTGCAGCCGGTTTTCTTGGCGGAAGTCTAGGCAACTTTATTCATGCTCAACTTCAAGAGCTTGGCGTAAAGGATTTCTTTATCGAAATTGATGGGGAAACCCGCAACTGTATTGCTGTTTTACATGAAGGAAAGCAGACGGAAATATTAGAAAGCGGACCGGAAATAGCTGAAGCAGATGCTGAGCGGTTTATGAAGGGATATCGCGATTGGCTGGAAGCAATGGATGTCATTACCCTATCCGGCAGTTTGCCTAAAGGGATGCCAGACGACTATTATGCACGCTTAATCGCTATCGCTGCTGAAGCGGATGTTCCAGTTTTACTAGACACAAAAGGTGAGCTTTTAAATCAAGCATTACGAACAGATAAAAAACCATTTTTAATAAAACCAAACGAAGATGAATTGGCTGATTTACTAGGTGAAAAACCAGAAAATCTAATTGCTGCATTACATGCGCCGATATTTGCTGGAATTGAGTGGATTGTCGTTACCCTTGGAGCAAAGGGTGCGCTAGTGAAACATTTAGATACTATTTATAAAGTGTCGCCGCCTCAAGTAAATGCAGTCAACCCCGTTGGTTCTGGAGATTCAGTTATCGCAGGCTTTGCATCTGGACTCGTACGTAAGCTGCCAGAAATCGAGCTTATGAAATATGCATTATCAATGGGTGTGCTAAATGCATTAGAAGAAAAGACCGGCCATATTAATCCTGACCGTGTTGAATGGTGCATGAAGCAAATGAAAGTAGAAAAAGTATGTTGAAGAAAACGCCGGCAGTGAAGTGAACCCAAAAATATTTTAAGCTACTGAGGATTGAACGCTGTATTTCTACAGGGCTCAATCCTTTTCGTTTTGTTTTTTTCGTTTGTAATTGTAAATATTTTACTAGTTCTCTCTTAAAATACTACATACTCTCAAATTCTTGCAATCACCAACTAATTTTCACGCATTGATCATACTTCTTAAAAGATCAATGCGTATGGAACTTAAAAGGAAAAAATTTTACTCCAATAATATTAATTCATTTTTAGTTTTTTAAAGATAGAAAATTTTCCGTAGTAATTATATTGTTAAATTACGGATGAATACAAAATGATACAGATAAAAAGATAAAAAACAATGACGGGCAAACACCATTTGATATTGCTGCAGAAAGAGACGATATAGAAAATAGTAGTATTTTGCAATTATAAGAATATTAATGGGGAAAAAGGAATTTATCCCACATCTAACTGGCAGTAAGACCCCCACCTCAAGAGTAAGAGGAATCGAAGAAGTCTAGGTGGGGACAACTGCCAGTAAATGTCCGATTGGTTCAACTAACCATGAGTAGGGGATGAGAGAGAACCCCCACTCATGGAAGTTTCACTTTATCCCACATCTAACTGGCAGTAAGACCCCCAACCTCAAGAGTAAGAGGAATCAGAAGCGCTGGGTGTGGGATAACGGAAACACGAAGAAAAAGTGAACTTCTTTTTCGAGGACGTAGGTCACTCAAGCGTTTGCGACAGGACAAGGAAAGCTTCGGCAGTGATACATCGTACGAAGAAAAAGCGGTTTCCTTTTTCGAGGACGTCGCGCTTTTAGCTTGAGATCCTTTGTATGGGGGATGAGAGAAAACCCCTACTGATGGAAGTTTCACTTTATTTTACGGCAGAAAGGATTGTTTCTATAAGGGAGCTATGTGAAATATTGTTGATAATTCCAGAGCTGAATCAATGTATGTTTATAAACACAAGAGAATAGTTTGTGGTAAAATATGTAAAAAACATTTGACTGAAATAATAATATATGATATGATTCTCTTGTAAAATACGTTTTTTAACGTAAAAACAAAGATAATGATACATAAATATTTATCTTATTCAAAAGTTTATTTAGCATGCTTAGTCAAATAAGGGAAACAATAATCATGTATTTCGTTTATTAATGGGAGGGATATTCATAATGGGCAATGAAATGAAAACAGCAATTGTAACTGGAGCAGGACAAGGAATTGGGAGAGCTATCGCTTTACGCCTTGCTCATGACGGATTCAATGTAGTGATTAACGATGTGAATATTGATAATGCTCAGGCTGTTTCTGAAGAAGTGAAATCATTAGGCAGGGAAAGTTTGGCTATTCAAGGCGACATCAGCAAAAGGGATCAAGTATTTCAATTAGTAGATGAAACGGTTCAGCGTTTTGGAAAATTGGATGTTTTCGTTTCAAATGCTGGAATTGCACAAATTAAACCTTTGTTGGAAGTATCAGAAGAAGACATTGAAAACATTTTCCGCATCAATGTTTTTGGAACTCTCTATTGTTTGCAGGCTGCAGCAGAACAAATGAAAAAGCAAAAAAGCGGAAAAATCATCAATGCAGCTAGTATTGCAGGGAAAAAAGGTTTTGCACTTTTAGGATCATATTCAATGACGAAGTTTTCCGTTGTTGGACTTACACAGGCTGCTGCACAAGAATTAGCACCATTTGGAATTACAGTCAACGCATACTGCCCAGGAATAGTAGGAACTAGCATGTGGGACCTCATTGATGAAAAAATGGGAGAATACATGAACATTGAAAGAGGAGCAGCGATGAAAAAGTTCTCTGAATCCATTACATTAGGCCGTGTTGAAAAACCGGAGGATGTAGCTAAATTTGTTTCTTACTTAGCTTCTCCTGATTCAGACTACATGACTGGACAATCCGTACTTATTGACGGTGGAATTTTGTTTGACTAATTGCGAATTAAATTACCGTTATTCAAAGCTGTCGAGAAATAAACCCTCGGCAGCTATTTTATTTGGGCCATTTTTATAAAAGTACTAGTATAATTGAAAACACTCGATTTTATAAAATATTACGTCCAAAAACTGAGTTTAGTTCATGGAGTTTTTGCTCTGTTATTGTCTTATAATGAATATAATTATCTATTTTTTGTGATATTTGTCGATATTTAACTAATGAATTTTATAGGAGATAATGCCCTCCTTGTTTAATATATCTTACAAGGAGGGATTTTCCATGATGCATTCAAAAAGGGAACCTATTGTTGCTTATGTAAATAATGAAGATGGCCAGACAGCAGAGATAAAATATTATCGAAATGATGACGGTGAATACTGTATTGTGGCTAATGTATTGGGAGAGCACCTTCATCATGGACAACAAAAAAATATTGGAATTGGAAAGTCACACTTCATTAAAAAAGCGTTATCAGAAGCGATGTGTGGCTTAGGGTGGAAATTGAATCAATGATGCGATCAAAAGCGCCTTTGAATGGATGACTGATAAAAAGCAATGTTTATAGGAGTAATGCCGTTCCTTACAATATTAAAACGTTGTACATTATAGAAAGGAGTTGATTAGAATATGCTTGAAGTGTATAACGTTTTTATTATTCCGCTTATTTTGGGAATAGTGGAACTGTTCAAAATAAGTGGGATGAAGGCAAAATACTCACCGATCGTTGCAGTTGTATTTGGCATCGTCATAGGTGTTGTCTACTTGACTAACTATGATTGGAAACAAGGTATACTTGTCGGAATTATGTTAGGATTATCAGCAACAGGACTTTATAGTGGAGGAAAAAATGTGATGAGAAGGGATGACGAAAAGTAGTGCTAAAATGTTTTTGTCATTCATTATACTGATTTTGAGCAATCATAAGATAAAAAAAGCATTTGCATCTATATTTTATAATGAAAAATTTAAATATTTTGATATTGACTAAATTTTTAACCGATTTTTAAAATGTTTATAGATACAAGATTGAGAAGACTGTCCCTAAGTAATCTCTACCTTAGGGGCAGTCCTTTATTATCCATCATATAAAAAAACACGTTTCATCTAAAGTGAAACACTTTTTAAGAACGCTTTAAAAAACGGTTTAAATTTCTCTTTTTTATTCTCGGCCAGTAAAATCTTGGCACATACTGAATCATTGTTTTAAATATAATTCCCCACTGACCTTCACTGAGTGTTCCAACAGGGGTTCCTTTATCTACTTTTAAATTTTTTCTCAAATGCTTGATTTGTGGTAGTGTAAATATTCCTCTTAAAGCAAAATCAATAGGAAATTGTGGTTTTTTTAAAGCATGTTCTGCAAGACCTAGAAAAGCAATGTAATCTTTATATGGAATTACCGGTTCTTTTTTTCGTGTTATCTTGATTATTGCAGAATCTACTTTCGGTGGAGGAGAGAAATAATCTCTTGAAACTTCTTTAACGTAACGTATATCAAACCACATTCGCCAAGCTAAAACATAAGCGTTTTTTACTGATCTTGATGTGAATCTTTTTGCTGCTCCTTTTTCCATTAAGATAACCCCTCTTTGAAAGCCATTTGAAGGATTATTAAGAAGCATCTTCATGATAGGTGTTGTAATGGAGTATGGAATATTGGACACAACAACAAACTTTTCCTTTGGCAATTGTATTTTCATTATATCCTGATGAATAATGTTTGTATTTTGTTTTTGAGCTGTTTTTCTTTTTAAAATATCGATAAATTTAATATCATTTTCTATAGCCAATACTTTTCCAGCGCTTTGATTCAGTATTGTTGTCAAAGCACCTTTTCCGGCACCTAATTCTAAAACGGTATCTTTTGTGCTTATGTTTGCTAATTCGACAATTTCATTAAGCAACTTTTTATTGTGCAATAAATGCTGTCCAGAAAAATTGGGAGGCTCCCCACGGCTTAACTTTTTCCTGCTATACTTATGAATTTTTTTGGTCATGTTATCTCTTCCTTTCGAAAAATAAAAAAATCACAGGCTATCTGCCTGTGATTCAGAGTAAAGGGAAGAAGACCTATCCTTATTAGATTAATGCCAAGGTAGCCATCGCCAAATAAAACCTCTTTTTGCTAAACAAAAAAAGCAGATCGATACATAACATAAATAAAAAAGGCAGAACGATCCGCCTTTCTACATATTACATATTTTATGCAAAATGAAGATTATTAAAAAAGGACAGACTGATCCCGTTTACTCTGCATACACAAACAGAGCCTTTGAACGTATGAAATTACTAGTTCAAAGTTGGGAAACGAAGTCTGACAAAATACATATTTAATAATCCTCCTTTACATTTAAAAGTACAGTGCTTATTATAGAGTTCCTTTTAGAAAAAGTCAAAGAAAATTAACACTTATTCAACTATTCTCCTGTTAGTAAATTTTTCCACAAGATTATCCGAATAACGATTTTTATAAAGCATCGTCTTGATTCTCTAAAAAATGGATGTGATCCGAATATAAAAAGACTCCGGTAAATGAGGATGTTTTTTTATTGTTATCCTTTCATTTTCAAAACTTGATTGGCGTTTTTTATATCATTTTGAATGACTTTATCAATATTATAACTAGGATATAAACCTTTAGAGAGCATGTAATTAAAAATTCTCGCATGTGCTTTAATATCTTGATTTAGCTGTTTTGTTAATACCTCTCTTACATAAGGAGTAGATGTCTCTGTTATTGCAATACTTGTATTTCTGATTGCATTTTTCGTAGTTCCTAATAGGCTTCCAGCAGCAAATTTGTTCACAACATCAGGCATAGTATTCATTCCCTTCTTGAACGTACGCTCTATCTTGTAACAACCCAACTAATTGGCGAATGTGAGAACTGTATAACTGGATGGCTTCTTTATAAATTTCTCTTAGTTCCGGATCTGTGATCTTAGGAAGTGTTTTTTTCATATTGTAAAGTGACCCAGTTTTTGAAGCTAGAAGTTCATGTAGCTCTAACGTCTCATGTGGGGCTAAATTTTGTCTATGGTAAGCATTTTCATATGTTCTAACGCTGTAAGGATAATTGTGATAGTAGTACATTGCAAACCTCCTCAAATTGTTGTTATTAAAGTATATACTGATCTTTAACTAGACGTTCATCATTCACTTTAAATGTGCTATTGCCTATATAAAATCAAGGGATTTTCACTTATGTAAGGAGAAGGGATTTGCTTAAAAAGAAATAGAAGTCACGTAAGACGGCGCAATTGCGATAGGAAATGGTAGCCGTGGCAAATGGGTTGCGAAATAACATTTCTTCCATAATAAAAGGATTAAAGGAATGAAGGGGTTGGTATAAAAGGTCGAGTTGTCGTTCATTATCCAAGCTAAAAGATGATGAGAGCAACTTTATTGGAATCTAGATGGGAAGTCGGATATATCTATAACTGAGCTTTCGTTGTGAATTAGTTATTACTTCAAGACCAACTTAAAGGAAAGGGTCTTAAAATAGTGAGGTGAACTTAAACAATTATTATTTGTCAAACCCTTATTAGGAAAATAGTTTTATCGATAATTTCCAACAAAATTAATGAAGGAAAGCGATCACGATAGATAGCGTCTATTTTTGTTTTTTTAAAAGTTTTTTGTTTGCATAAAATGTGACTAAAGCAACAACAATTGAGATTGGAATTGCATAAAGTTGTCCAATCAAAAATTTCCAACCTATTGTATTGTAACCATCAGATGTTGGAGATAAGACTGCACTTATACATAAAATTAAATAGACTATTAATGGCGGAATAATATTTTTCATTAGGTTCCGCTCCTTTCTTAGATTTTATAGCTAATATCATCAAGTGATTATTAAAATAACCTCCTGATTCACCAAACTGTTGTTCTGCCTTTTCTTTGGAATCAGTATCAAATCTACAGACTCAAAATTATCCCACATCTAACTGGCAGTAAGACCCCCACCTCAAGATTTAAGAGGAATCGAAGAAATCTAGGTGGGGGATAACTGCCAGTAAATGTCCGATTGGTTCAACTAACCATGAGTGGGGGATGAGGGAAAACCCCCACTCATGGAAGTTTCACTTTATTTTCCCAAGGATTTTCTTTTTTTAAAAGTGCCATTTTTACTATAAACCAAAAATTCATTAATCCTATTATTGATTTTAACTTTTTTTTCTTAATCTACTTCCAATTAATTTACAATTAAATTTATTTCGCAGTTATCAGCTTTTTAAACATACCCCACTTCTTATGACGACTTTACAGAAATGAAAAGTGTAAGGACACATACGATAGGGAAAACATTTGGATAGTTAAGCTATGAATGAAACTTTATATGGTGACGATCGTCTTATTAAAAGAGGAGGGATTTTTTGAAATTAAAACATCTGTTCATTGCAATGTTAGTATTTTCCTTACTTTGGGTATCTGGTTGTTCAAACGAAATTGTTAACGAAGTAAAAGGAAAAGAAAATGAGTTTCCCCCTTCTATGACAGGATTCATCCATACTAATGGAACGAAATATGAAATAGTCTCAGGAGGTTATAAATGGGAAAGAGAGAAAGGCTTAAATACTCAGATTGTACAAACTGATGCTGCGTCTCCAAACCAAATAGCTGAAAAAATAAAACCTATTGCTTTAGAACCGAATCAAAAAATCAATATTGAAATAGAAGAAAATCCTCAATTATCTGTTTACCTATGGAATCAAAACGGAATAGAAAAAGAAATGAATCTTCATGCAAATCAAATAACGGTTCCTTCAAGTAAAGGTAAATATATATATGAAGTTTTAGCAAAATGGTCTAACCAGGAAGTTAACGGCGAAGTTTCCTATACATTTGTTGTAGAAATTCAATAAATGATATTGAAACCTTTTGTCACCTTAAACGTATTTCTTTACAAATACTTTATGAGAGGAGTGGATAACCTTGGGAATTATACTGGATTTGTTAAACCTTACTCTTCATATACCTTTTCTAAAGGTATCTGAAGAAGACATAGGTAGAAATCTAATGCATCTAAAAAAATATCAATGGTTCCAAAACTATCTTCATAATGAAAAGTATAGGGAACTAATCATTCATAATAACGATGTTCGTCAAGCGATCGGGAAATTTAAAAGCAATAAACTTGATAAGGATTCCTATAACATGAAGTGCGAAAAAAGATTACACAAAGTGTTACTTAAAAATTTAAATAATGTTGCCTAATTGAAATAAAGCGACCTCTAATTTGAGGTCTTTTTTTATCCACTTCTAAAACATTTCAACCATTGCATAGTTGGATTTCTAACACGCTGAAATAAGTATTTATTCCACCCATTTATCAAATACTAAGTATTTACCTATATCAAGCCAACGGAACCGATAGAGGAAGTTATCCAAATATTTGGTTGCTACTCATAGAATTCTCTTCATCTACTTCTACTCTAATCTAATCTTATAGTCATCAAGTGCAATCGTCCCGTATATAGTACACGAACTTTAAATTATTCGCAAATTCCTTGTATATTTCGAATATTGCCTTGCCCGTAACTCATTGATAAGCTTTTATTTTCCGCGGTAATAACGTTTAGATCGAGTCGTATAGGTGACCAAACATTATCAATAAAACAGTGTACAGATATGGCAAAACTAAGATGCGTTTTCTCAGACTTTGTTTTCTCATACCAAATTTCACTAATGCACGTTCAATTTTACCTAGCATACTTAGACTTTATATATTTAGCCAATATCTTTATTCCCCAAACGTCTATAAAAAACCCCATCCCTAATATTGCTAATATGATTAAGATACAAACTAAAGTTCCCACTGTTCAATCTCCTTTTCTTACCTTTTATTTACTGAAACCTCTCGTGCAAATATAAAATCTAATTACAAAAGGGTGCTACCTCTGCTATCTATTATTTCAAATCCTTTTATATTTTACAATAATTACTTCTATTTAGGGAATAATGTTTGTATATAATAAGAACAAACATTCGATTATGTGGTAAAGTGAAGAAAAACAAATTAACCCCAGGAAACAATTTAATGTACCTAATCTAGCCGCATTATACTGCCAGAACACAGGGAACAGTTATTAGAGGCAAGACGAGAGCAATGAAAGTGAATTAAATGGATAGGCTTTGTTTTAAAAGGAGGTACAAGGTAATAAAGGATGGTTCAAAAAGCGGATCTTGTACCGAGGGATTATTACATCCATTTCTATACATTTGGATAAATTCGATTAAAGAGAGAATCCCCCTCCCCTAGATTTTCTGTATTAAGTCGACTGAATTATTTTTAGGTGAATTAACAAGGCTAGATACTTCATAAGCTTCCATAGAATTTGCGTCGTATGGCTTTAATAGATTATGAAGCAGATCGGTATCAGTAATCGATTTATCTAGCCAGACTTGTTCATCTTTCTGTTTAAGGATGACGGGCATGCGATCGTGGATGGCTTTTACAAGTTCGTTAGGCTTTGTAGTGATGACAGTACATGAGTTGATTCGATTACCGTCTGGTGAATTCCATGTTTCCCAGATGCCAGCCATTGCAAAGAGGTCGTCGGATTTTAACTTAATTCTCATAGGAGTCTTAGTGTTATCGTCATGACGTTTCCATTCGTAAAAGCTATCAGCAAGGATTAGGCAACGTCTTTTCTTAAAGGCATGACGGTAGCTAGGTTTTTCGGCCAAAGTCTCGGCACGGGCATTGATCATGTTGTAGCCGATTTTCGGGTCGTTTGCCCAAGGAGGTATTAAACCCCAACGGAGGTAGCCTAGGCGATTATTAGTACCATCGTTGATGACGGCAAGCACAGACTGAGAAGGAGCAACGTTGTAATTAGGAGAGTATAAGTCTTCGTCAATGAACTGTTCGATATCAAATCTCATTTGTATTTGATCGATTGGAGCAGTAAGAGTAAAGCGGCCGCACATAGTATCACTCCTGTAAAATAAATTTTTGACTAACTATAACGATGTGTAGTTTTTGACGAAAAAGAAGTAATTTTGTTTAATGTATATTTCCGGACATAATATGCAACCGGATAAGCAGGAAGAATCATAATTAAAAAAGTGTCCTAGGACACTTTTAAAATGACTAGGATATTATTTAGCAGCCCAAGCTTCAATTTCAATTTTAATATCTGGATTTGCTAGTGCTGATACGAATGCTTTAGTTGTTGCAGGTGGATGTCCCTTATGGAATTTAGCCCATATTTCAGAGAAAATATTTTTTTCAATATCTTCCGTTAGCCAAAAATTAATTTTAAAAATATTATTTATATCTACACTTTCGCTTTCGAGAATGCTTTTATATTTTCAAGTGCATTTTCAAATTGGATTTCAATATCTTTTGGCAGTATGCCATTTTTATCATTACCAATTTGTCCTGATAATACAACTAATTCAGCGTCTTTAGGAATGACTGTAACGTGATGATATTGAGCTATTGGGGGTGATAGGTTTTCAGGATTTGCTTTTTTAATTTCTTCTCCTCCTCAGATTGATTTAATTTCATGATATACATTAGTTTTTTAAATATCAATAAAATTCAGTTAATAGACGTTTGAAAAATGAAACTCGATCATAGAACAGTTTAGGAGGAGGAAAAAAATAAGGTTGAAAGATCAGAATGATGAAAGTACAGTAAATAAAGTTTGAAGATATACTTGCAGTTGAAGTAGTGGAGTATTAATCATATATTCATAGATATTTTAAGTTAAAGGAATGCTTTAGTATACTAAAGGTGACCAATTCACCTTTTCCACGAAAAAAGACAAGGGAACAGAAATAGCTGTAATCCTTGTCTTCACTGGATGTGTAAGCAGCGGCCCCGGCAGGAATCGAACCTGCGACGCACGGTTTAGGAAACCGACGCTCTATCCTCTGAGCTACGGAGCCATTGTTCGATAATGGATGCAGGAATGAAAGTAAATTAAAAACAACAATTAGCGTCATTTAATATTATATAATACGATATTGATTTTGAAAAGATGCACCTTTTATTCCCATTTATTAGTTTTATTATTTAGAGCAAAAAGGGATAGAGCTAGCTAATTTGGGTTTACTTTCATCAAGTACAATCTTTGTTATATATGTGTTACACTAATAGTGAGAATGAGAGGATTTAAGCAAAAAGCTGCTTTTTGTTAAAAAGAATCTTCGAAGTGTACTGCATAATACCTCTTTTTTGAGCTGGTTTTTATGCAAACTTCAAGCATTGTTTATCACATCACTTAAAGCTTCTCAATCAGAAGGAGGGTTCAGGATGGCAGATTTGTGGGTTATTACGTTTGGCATAGTGGGTATACTGGGACTGTTTGGTGGGATTTTAATGTATTTCCTAAGTAAAACGCTTGATTCCAGAGATGCTTCTAAGGTTGACGCTTTACCACCGAATAAAGATAATTGATTAAAATGGCACCCAATCGATAGGTGCCATTTTACTGTTTAGCGACCTAAAAGTGTTTTTTTGAACTTTCCTCATGTATTTCTTCTTATGATCTTAGATCTCTCTCCTACACCAAGTTTCATTACTGTTTTTTATCCGTTTATAAAGTCTATATACCGTTGTAGTTTTCATTTTCGATTACGAGGTTCATTTTTCGTCATTTTTATATTTGAATAGTTGATATAGTATACAGAGTGGCTGGGGCTTAAAATGCTTAAAAAAAAAGAGATTAATTGTTAGAAAAGAAAGAAAATGATGGGTAATTGCTGCGATCGAACATACTTATAATACATGATATGGAAGGGGGGATGTAGTTTCATGAAGAAAGAATAGGTGATGGCAGCAAATGGCTTATTTTGGATTGATTACTTCACTTAATAATAAAATATCATTATAAATGTCATTTTTTATTTTTTCACATTCGCAGTTATAATAATCTTGTATAAGACGTCCAAGTTCTTTAGTAAATAATAAAATTTCTTCATCATGGATCATTATTAGCACATCCTTAGGATAATGGTACTATTTATTATATAGTATAAATGGTCTGTTTTAAAGTGTTTTATAATGTCGTGAATGTTTAATTATGGTAATAGATGGTTCTAAATAAGTAAATTTTCTGATTGATCGCGATAAAATAAGGAAATCTTCAGCAGTGATACAGCGAATCTTTTTTCGATCTTTGCATCGTTTATAACAGAAGCTCCCCCTTTTTCAGGTATAAAAGGCCTTGTGATGACAAACAGAATTGTAAAATAAGCTCTCTTTGTAGAAAAGGCAGGCCAGAAACGGGTTTTAGGTATTTTAAAAAGACTGCATACATATATTTCCTCATTATAGTTTTTCAAAAAATATTTCTCTTTTTAGTGAGATATAGTATATTGATGATTGATTGCTGGGAGGGAAAAAGATGAGATTAATTAAATTTCTGTTCATTACATTGTTGATTTTAGGTGGATTAGGATATAGTGTCTATTATTTTGGAACAAAGTATGCTTCAGATAAGGCGATAGATATCATTTCAGAGCAGCTGGAGAATAATGAACAGTTGGAAGAAGAAATAATCCAGCAAATAGAGGATGATCCGATGCTCACAGACTTTATAAAAGAAGCGGAGCATGTTGATGAAAGTAAGCTGCCGTTTACAACAAAGGAAGAAGCAATGCGGGCTTTAATTGGAAAATTTAGTGTTAGTGAATTAATGGATATACAATCTCAAGTGCAAAAGGGGCTTTCGCCTGAGGAACAACAAGCACTTTTAAACGAAATGGAAAGTAAACTGACTGAGGAAGAAATATTAGCGCTAAAAGTCATTGTATATAAAGAGATCAACAAGTAGCTTATAGATTAGGGGCTTCACGAGCGCTTACACTCCTATATAAATGCTTTTATTTAAAAACCAAGCATGCGTCAAGTGCTCGACGCATGCTTTTTTTTCGTGCGATCTTTTTTCCACATCTATTTAGTAAATGGATGTTTAGAACCGACAGTCATTCCCTATTGGAGAAAGCTTCTTTAATCAAAAACTCCCATTCATACATTTCTCTGCCAGGAGAAAAGAATCCCTGCTTTCATTCATCACGCAGTTTTTATCCCACATCTAACTGGCAAGTCAAGCCCCCCACCTTAAGAGTAAGAGGAATCAGAAGCGCTAGGTGAGGGATAGCTAAAAGTCAAATGAGCCGGACAGGATAAGGGAAGAAAAAGCAGTTTCCTTTTTCGAGGACGTTCACGATCTTACCCTTTGTTCTACTTCTTATAAGTGGGGGATAAGAGAAAACCCCTCACTTCACTTTTTAAGTCTTGATTAAGAAAGGCACATCAATATCAATTAATCGTTTTTGTCAACTTCTAAAACATTCCCGCTCTGTGCGTCCACTTTTATCTCAAATTCATTTTGCCGCTCATCTAACAGATCAATTTCATAATAAGTGGGGCCATTTTCCCGCTTCAACATCCATTCAATTGCATTTCCATTTTCTTCTTTTTTTGCAATAGAGATAGCTTTTTTATGGCCGATTGTATTAGTTAAATCAATTTTTTTCCTTTGCCTTTCCGTATTTATTTCATCCTGATCCAATGGTTCTGTGATTTCTTTTAAGATGTCTCCAGTATCTGCATCGATTTTTACTTCTGTTTCTTCTGTATCTGTCATCATTTCAATTTTATATACATATCGATTGTTTTCTTTCTCTACGCCTAGCTCCGTTACATCGCCTTCGCTTTTTTCTTTGGCAATTTCGAGTGCTTCATCAGTAGAGAGCTTAAAATCAATGGTTTCAAGATCTTCTTCCTGTTTCTGATCCTGTTCCGTATTTTGATTTTGATCCGTATTTTGATCCTGTTGTGTGCGATCAGGAGAGGCATCCTCTGGCGTATTGTTGTTGGCGCAAGCTGTAATAAGACCGATTAACAAGAAAGCTCCTAAAATATTGTAGATTTTTTTCTTCAATTTTTATCCCTACTTTACATTTTGTTATAGATGATGTTACATATCCGAACAGAAGCGGACGCACGTTAAATGCTTATATTATCGTTTCGGATATAGCTTTTCTCGTTTTGTTGCTTTTTGAATATGTATGTAATTCTAATATTTACGTCCTTTATCCAATTTATACCGAAAATTTCTCTATTCCCTCAGTAAATTTTTCAATTGCTTATTAACTGTCATTAAAAGCCACTTTTTTATTATATTGTGAAAACTGATGAAAAATCTATTTATTTTTTATCCAACATCTAACTGGCAGTAAGACCCCGCCTTAAGAGTAAGAGGAAACAGAAGCGCTAGGTGGGGGATAACTGAAAGTCAAATGTCCGGTTGGTTCGGGCCTACAGGATAAGGAAAGCTTCTTGAATCAACATCGCACGAAGAAAAAGTGAACTTCTTTTTCGAGGACGTAGGTCACTCTAGCGTTGCGACATCTTTGTATGGGGGATGAGAGAAATTCCCCACTGATGGAAGTTTCACTTTATTCATTTAAACATTTTTAAGCAAAAAGTGTTTAAAAAAGTGGCAATTTTAGACACTAATTGTCATTGTTTAAATAATCAGAAATATTTATGATAAGGATATGCAAGGGTTTACACTGTGAAAAACGTATAAAAGGAGAGGGGAAAAACTTCATGATGAATGGGAAAGAGTATTTAGAAAGCTTGAGGGACGGCAGGGTCGTTTTTTTAAATGGGGAAAAGGTGGAAGATGTAACAACACACCCAGCTTACCGAAATGCAGCAAGATCTTATGCGAGGATGTATGATGCACTTCATGATCCTGATACGAAAGATGTGTTAACGACAAAAACAGAAGATGGCTATAGAACACATAAGTTTTTTAAAGCTCCTAAAAGCAAGCAGGATTTAATTGAATCTAGAGATGCGATAGCAGAGTGGTCGCGGTTAAGCTATGGTTTTATGGGCAGAACGCCAGATTATAAAGCATCTTTTACTGCTCATTTAGAGCCATTTGCCGATTATTATAAAGGCTTCGAAAACAATGCTCGCAATTGGTATAAAAAAGCGGTGAAGGAAGTGCCGTTTTGCAACCATACGATTATTAATCCGATGCTGGATCGCTCGAAGCCACTGCATGAAAATAAAGATGTATTTGTAAGAGCAGTAGAAGAACGAGATGACGGCATCATCGTTAGTGGTGCGAAGATGGTCGGGACAGCAGCGGCTTTAACGCACTACAATTTTGTCTCTAATTATGCTCCAACAGATTTAGGGGATGGAGATCAGAGCCATGCATTAATTTTCTTTGTGCCTATGAACGCACCGGGAGTAAAAATGATTAGTCGGCAATCATATGAATTGCTGGCAGCAAAAAGCGGCACCCCTTTTGATTACCCGCTGTCCAGCCGTTTTGATGAAAATGATGCCGTCATTGTGCTGGATCATGTCTTTATTCCTTGGGAAGATGTGTTAACTTACAAAAATGTAGAAGTGACCAATAGCTTTTTTGTCGAAACAGGTTTCTTTAATCGCTTTACTTTCCATGGCTGTACACGGTTTGCGGTAAAGCTCGATTTTATGGCTGGTCTATTAATGAAAGCGACAGAGACTGCTGGTTCTAGTGTCTTTCGGGGGGTGCAGGCACATGTTGGCGAAATTTTAGCGTGGCGCAATACATTTTGGGCAATGTCAGACGCAATGGCTATGAATCCACAGGAGGGGCCAAATGGTGTTGTTATTCCTAACGGTCACTACGGAGCAGCATATCGAGTCTTGGCTCCGATGGTTTGGCCAAAAATGGTGGAGGTTTTTGAAAAAATCGTTGCTGGCGGCTTAATCCAGTTGCCTTCAAGTTCTCAAGATTTTTTAAATGCAGAGCTGCGTCCTTATTTAGATAAATATTATCGCGGTTCCAATGGGGTGGACGCAGAAGAGAGAACGAAATTAATGAAAATGATTTGGGATGCGATTGGTTCAGAATTTGGCGGCCGACATGAATTATATGAAATTAATTATGGAGGGAATCATGAAAATATACGCCTCGAAGTATTGAAATATGCGGATGCACTTGGGAATGCTGGCCAATACAAAGCATTTGCCGAACAAGCGATGGCTGACTATAACTTAAAAGGCTGGACGAATAAAACGTGGATGCAAACAGAAAAAGAGCCGCAGTTGCAAAATTGAAACATTCTTTGACAAAAGAAAGACATGAAAAAAGTCGTTAGACCCTAAGGAGATTCTTGAGAATTACAGAGTTCATGATGACTTAAAGCTAGAAAAAGGAGGGAAATGAATGGATGGCAGGACGTTTAGACAGGCAATGGGAAAATTTGCAACAGGCATTACCGTTCTTACAACAGAGATGGCTGGTGAGATACATGGAATGACTGCGAATGCTTTTATGTCTGTGTCACTTGATCCAAAGCTCATTCTTATTTCAATAGATAAAAAAGCAAATATGCTGTCAAAGATTCGAGCATCAAATATGTTTGCCGTAAATGTATTAGCAGAAGAGCAGCAACAATACTCAATGATATTTGCTGGGCAGTTAAAGGAGCATGAGAAGGTAAGTTTTGCGAGACTGAATGGGCTGCCGGTTCTTCAAGATGCATTATTAACGCTTGCTTGCCAAGTGTATGCGGAATATGAAGCAGGAGATCATATTTTGTTTGTTGGCAAAGTAGATGAATTACAAATGAGAGAAGGCGATCCACTGCTATTTTATTGTGGAAAGTACCGGAGCATCAAAGATTGGGAGGAGCAGCTATTAGTCTAAGTTTCTCGATTAATGTAAAAGTTCATACTTAGTGCAGAAAGCAAAGTGATGAAATCTGTAATTTCAGAAGTGATCATTTAAATGTAATCTATGAAACTATTCTAGAAGAACATACGATATTACAAGAAATGGAAAAAGGGGAGGGGTGGTATTTCATGAAAATGATTGAAAAAAAAGCGATCTCCAATGCTCTGGCACTTGAAATGATCGAAGCAGCAAGTAAAAAGGCGCAGGAGTTAAAGATTACCGTCAATATAGCCATTGTGGATGAAGGCGGGCATTTGACAGCTTTTTCACGAATGGATCATGCTGCCATCTTAAGTATAAAGATTGCTCAGAATAAAGCTTACACTGCTGTTGCATTTGGGATACCAACTCATGAGTGGTATGGATTGATTAAAGAAAATGATGCATTAAAAACAGGGATCGTGCATACAGATCGACTCGTTATTTTTGGCGGCGGATACCCAATCTATTGGAACGATTTTTTGGCTGGGGGTATAGGCGTCAGCGGCGGTTCAGAGGAAGAAGATCAGCTTTGCTGTCAAGCAGCACTGCAAGTTTTACAATCTTATCAAATGAAGGGATGAAAAAGGCATGAGCGGAATTATGCGAATTGGGAGACTAGAGCTGCGGGTACTTGATTTAGAAGAATCTATCCATTATTACACAAATGTCATTGGTTTAGAGGAAACTGGCCGCGACAAAGATCGCATTTATTTAAAAGCTTGGGATGAATATGATCATCATAGCATTATTCTTCAAAAATCTGATAGAGCTGGCATGGATCACATGGGTTTTAAAGTGGCGGACGTTTATGCATTAGAAAAACTAGAAAAGAAAATCGAAGCATTTGGCTGTACGCTTACACGTATTACAGACCGAACCCGTTTAGCAGAAGGGCAAGCTGTTCGCTTCGAGATTCCAACAGGCCATAGTATGGAGCTTTATACAGAAATAGAACAGGTCGGCACTTCAACTGGTACGTTTAATCCCCATCCATGGCCGGATGGTTTGCGGGGAATAGCGCCTCACCGCCTCGATCATACGTTATTAACAGGCGATGATTTGGAAACGGTTACAAGATTCTTCAAAGAAGTACTCGGCTTTCACCAAACCGAAAAAATTGTCACTGTTGATGGCGAAACGATGGTTGGCAGCTTTTTATCGGCCACTAACAAGGCGCACGATTTGGCTTTTGTAAAAGGTCCTGATAACAAATTTCATCATGCGGGCTTCTTTGTCGACAATTGGTATGAAGTGTTAAAAGCCGCTGACATTTTATCAAAAAACAAAGTACAAGTAGAAGTAACCCCTACTCGCCATGGGATTACAAGAGGACAAACCGTCTATTTCTTTGATCCGTCAGGGAACCGCAATGAAGCTTTTGCCAGCGGCTATTTATCCTATGCGGATTTCCCAACGATTACGTGGACAGAAGACAAAATTGGGACAGGAATTTTCTATCATCGCCGCGAAATGATCGAATCATTTTCCAAAGCGTTAACGTAAGGTGGTGAATAAGTGAATGGACTATCAAAGAATAGCAACGGCATTATTAGAGGCGGAGAAAAGCGGTGTTCCAATTGAACCGCTTACGAAGCAAAATCCTAATCTAACAGCAGAGGATGCTTATCAAATTCAACTCGCTCAGGTAGCTCTAAAGGTGATGAAAGGTGCCAAGGTTGTTGGGAAGAAAATTGGCTTGACAAGTGCTGTTATGCAGGAAATGTTTCAAGTGAATGAACCAGATTATGGTCATTTGCTAGACGATATGATGTATGTAGATGGAGACACGCTTCCTTTAGATTCATTTATCGAACCAAAGCTGGAATCAGAAATTGCTTTCGTTTTAAAGCAAGACTTGCGAGGTCCTGGGATTACAGCCGTAGATGTTGCTGCTGCAACAGACTACGTTGTACCAGCTTTTGAATTAATTGATAGCCGGATTGTTGACTGGAACATTAAGTTTGCAGATACCGTAGCAGATAATGGTTCCTCTGCAAGGGCAATCCTTGGCGGGCAGCCAACTCCATTAGCAGCGGTAGATCTTGCTCATATTGGGATGAATGTATGGAAGAATGGGAGACAAATTGATACGGCAGCGGGAGCAGCTGTAATGGGAAATCCACTACAAGCAGTCGTATGGTTGGCAAATGCGCTTGGAAACTTTGGAATTTCGTTAAATGCAGGAGAAATTGTACTGTCTGGTGCTTTGGCAAAAGCAGTGCCAGTTCAAGAAGGGGATGTATTTAGTGCTTCATTCGCTCATATTGGTTCTGTCAGTGTATCGTTCACAAAGGAGGAGATGAGCTAGATGAAGAAAGTCAAAGCGGCCATTATAGGATCTGGAAATATTGGAACTGATTTAATGTATAAGCTGGAACGAAGCAAATATCTTGAAATGTCGGCTATGATTGGGATTGATCCTGATTCAGAAGGATTAAAGAGAGCCTTTGAACGAGAATACGAAACCATTGATTGCGGAATAGAAGGCTTTTTAAAAAAGCCGTATCTTGCTGACATTGTATTCGATGCTACGACGGCAAAAGCGCATGCAGAGCACAATCACCTCTTACAAAAAATTGGAAAAAAAGTGATTGATTTAACGCCAGCCGCAATCGGGCCATTTGCAGTTCCTGCTGCCAACCTGCAAGCACATTTAGATGAAAAAAATGTCAACATGATTACTTGCGGCGGACAAGCAACGATTCCAATTGTCCACGCGATTAGTAAAGTGGCCGCGGTTGAATATGCAGAAATTGTTGCTACTGTCGCCAGTAAAAGTGCAGGGCCGGGAACGAGGGCGAATATTGATGAGTTTACAAGAACGACAGCTCGGGGAATTGAAGTAATTGGCGGTGCCAAAAAAGGAAAAGCGATTATTATTTTGAATCCTGCTGAACCACCTATCATGATGAGAAATACGATTCATGCCCTTGTTGCTAAAGAAGGAAAAGAGGCGGAAATAATAGCATCGATTCAAGAGACAGTGAAAGCCGTTCAGGCATATGTGCCAGGCTATCGATTGCGAGGAGTGCCGCTTTTTGATGGCAAACGATTATCTGTTTTTATTGAAGTAGAAGGAGCGGGCGATTTTTTCCCTGCTTATTCAGGGAACCTTGATATTATGACGGCTGCTGCAGTGAAGGTCGGTGAGGAATTCGCTAAGAAGCAATTCGCCATTTTACAAAATCAATAAAGGAGGGACGCGAGATGACAGCAAAAAAAGCTGCTTTAACAATAGTTGATGTGACGCTCAGGGATGGCAGCCATGCGATGAAGCATGCTTTTACAGAGGAACAAATCCGCGATACAGCAAGGGGATTGGATGAGGCGGGAGTGCCATACTTTGAAGTGTCGCATGGCGATGGTCTCGGTGGTTCTTCCTTGCAATACGGGTTTTCGGCTATAGATGAATTGAAGTTAATCGCAGCTGCGAAAGAGGTTTGCCAGCAAGCGAAAATATCCGTCTTGCTGCTGCCAGGCATTGGGGTAAAAGAAGATTTAGAAGCAGCAGTAACGGCAGGTGCCGAAATGGTGAGAGTGGCAACTCATGTAACAGAGGCAGATGTCTCCAAACAGCATATTGAGCTGGGCAGGAAGCTTGGCTTGAAAACAGTCGGGTTTTTGATGATGGCACATATGGCGCCAACAGCAAAGCTCGTTGAGCAGGCAAAGTTGTTTGAGGAGTATGGCGCTGAAATTGTGTATGCAGTTGATTCTGCTGGAGCGTTGCTGCCGTATGAAGTGACGGAGAAAATTGGCGCTTTGCGTCAGTCATTGTCCATTGAAATTGGTTTCCATGGCCATAACAATTTGTCATTAGCCCTTGCGAATACGCTAGCGGCAATTGATGCAGGAGCTTCGTACATTGACGGCAGTCTTCGTTGTTTAGGAGCAGGAAGCGGGAATACACAGACAGAAGTAATGGCAGCAGTGTTAGATCGTTTAGGTTATGAGACGGGTGTTGATTTATACAAAATCATGGATGTTGCCAATAACGTGGTAGCCCCTTATATGCCGCGGCCGCAGGAAATCACTGGCGGTAGTTTAATTTTAGGCTATTCTGGCGTGTACTCCAGTTTTCTTTTACATGCGGGTGCAGCAGCAAAACGTTTTCAAGTGGACGAAAGAGATATTTTAATTGAGCTCGGTAGGCGGAAAGCGGTTGGAGGACAGGAAGACTTAATTATGGAAGTTGCAGCAGAAATTGCTCGCAGCTAGTAGAAAGATGGAGGGAAAGCATTGAAAAAGACAGCACTGATAGAAAAAGTAGCAACAGCACTTTTTGAGGCGGAAAGCACAGGAACGGAAGTAGATAAATTTACTGCCGCATATTCCGAGCTGGATGCAGAGCTTGGCTATCAAATATCTGAACGCCTCATAGAAATAAAATGTGAAACAGGGCAAACAAGAATTGTCGGTCGTAAATTAGGGTTAACAAGCGAAGCAAAAATGAAGCAAATGAATGTAGATGAGCCATGTTATGGAACGTTGCTCGCTAATATGGCTTGTACTGAAAATGAACCAATTTCATTAGCTAACCTCATTCATCCAAAAATTGAGCCAGAAATTGCATTTATTTTTAATCGCTCCTTGGAGGGGTCGCATATTACGGTTCCGCAAGTATTAGAGGCTGCTAGCTATATTGCGCCTGCTTTGGAAATAATCGATAGCAGATATCGACATTTTTCATTTACATTGCCGGATGTGATTGCTGACAATGCTTCTTCCTCGCGTTATATCATCGGAGATCAATTTTTTAAGCCAACTGAATTTAATTTGGCGCTGATGGGGATGGTGTTCAAAAAGAACGGAAAGATCGTATCAACTGGTACAGGGGCAGCCGTAATGGGGCATCCTGCCCGTGCAATTGCGTGGCTAGCAAATAAACTTAGTCAATCCGGAAAAACGATCCAAGCAGGTGATGTTGTGCTTAGTGGTGCTTTGGCAGGTGCAATAGACATTCAGCCGAACGATCACGTTTCTGTTAGCTTTGACGGAATTGGCAGTGTTTCTGCATCATTTTGTTGATAAAAGCAGATACAACAGCAAAGGAGTTTTGATATGCCGATCATTCAAATTCATATGATGGAAGGCCGCCCAGCCGACAAAAAAGAGCGATTGATTCAGGAAGTGTCGCAGACAGTTTCTGAAGTGCTCGAAGCGCCATTGGAAACAGTTCGTGTGCTTATTAATGAAATGCCGACTGAACATTGGGGAATTGCTGGACAGTCGGTTAGAAAACGTCGAGAAAAGAAAGAGGAGGCGATTCCAAGTGAAGCAAACTTTAACAAAGGTACGTGAAATTAAATTATTCATCAACGGAGAATATGTAGAATCAAGTGAAAATAAAACGTTCACTGTTAAAAATCCTGCAACACAGGAAGTGATTGCAACGGTACACGAAGCAACAAAGGCAGATGTCGATCGTGCTTGCCGTGCTGCCCGCGCAGCGTTTGAAAGCGGACCTTGGCGAATGATGCCGGTAAGTGAACGAAGTGCAAAGATTCGTAGAATGGCAGAGATAATGATGGAACGTCGCGAAGAGATTGCAAGAATGGAAGCATTAGATGTAGGGAAGCCCTACCCAATCGCCTATGAGCGAGAAATTCCTCGGGCGGCGTATAATTTAACCTTTTTTGCTGATTTTATGGAGCAGCAGGGAGGGGAAACGTTCCCAATGGATGAAGAATACCTTAATTATACTAGATATGAACCAGTTGGAGTCGCTGCTTTAATTACTCCTTGGAATTTGCCGCTTATGCTGACTACTTGGAAGCTTGGCCCTTGTTTGGCAGCTGGCAACACAGCAGTTATTAAACCCGCAGAACATACACCGATGACTGTGTCTTTACTTGGCGAAATTGCGAAGGAAGCTGGGATTCCAGACGGTGTTGTGAATGTCATTCAAGGCTTTGGAGCAAACTCCGCTGGTGCATATATGACGACGCATCCAGATGTAGACATGGTCTCCTTTACAGGCGAGACAACGACTGGAAAAACGATTATGAAAAGTGCAGCAGATTCATTAAAACGAGTATCGTTTGAGCTTGGCGGGAAGGCAGCCAACATTGTTTTTGAAGATGCGAACCTTGAAAAAGCAGTTCCAACGTCAATTACTGCCGCCTTTATGAACTCTGGCCAAGTTTGTTTAGCTGGATCACGCATTTTAGTTCAAAGGAGTATTTTAGATGCTTTCGTTGAAAAGTTTAAAGAAGCTGCTAATGCGTTAAAGGTTGGTGATCCCCAAGATAGCAAAACGAATATGGGACCGCTTGTAAGCGATGAACATTATCAAAAAGTGAGCAGTTATCTTGAGATTGCAAAAGAAGAAGGAGCAACGCTTGTTGCCGGCGGGAAAAGGCCTGAGCTGCCAGGTTATTTGAAAGATGGCTATTATTTAGAGCCTACGATCTATGTACAAGAAAATCCACAAGCAAGAATTTGTCAAGAGGAAATTTTCGGGCCTGTTGTAACGATCATTCCTTTTGATACTGAAGAAGAAGCTTTAGAGATTGCCAATGATACGGAATATGGTTTAAATGCTGTAGTTTGGACAGATAATTTACAGCGGGCACACCGAATTTCTCATCACGTAAGGGCAGGTACAATCTGGGTCAACTGCTGGTTTGTTCGTGACCTGCGTGCACCATTTGGCGGGATGAAAAAGAGCGGAATTGGCAGAGAAGGAGGAAAATTCAGCTTAGAGTTTTTCACAGAGTCTAAAAATATTTGTATTGCATTGAAATAATGAAACAGAGAGAGACTGTATAGCAATGAGTATAAAACTGGGAGGAAATGCATTTCCGACTTGCTCATCTTGATACAGTCTTCTTTCATCTATTTCTTTTAGAGGAGGAATGGAAGGATGTATCAAATTTCCTTTAGAAATGAGTCATTTACATGCAAAGAGGATGAGAGTATATTAGGAGCAGCGCGAAAAAAAGCAGTACAAATTCCTTATGGCTGTGCAAATGGCGGCTGTGGAATGTGTAAAATGCGAGTAGTACAGGGGGAATATAAAATTGGCAGATGTTCCAAAGGTGCGCTCGCTGATGAAGAAAGAGTAAATAAGTATGTACTTACTTGCAAAACGTATCCATTAAGCGATCTACAATTAAAATTGATAGAAAATTGAGAATATAAAGGTGTGAATGATGAATGGAAATTGATAATCAACTTGCCAGCAATTTTACTTTTACAAAGGACAAAGAGCTTATATTTATGGACGATGATCGACATATCTTTATTTCCATTTCAGCATTTGGAGAACTTAGAAAAGATTTAATTGATAATATTGGAATGAAAAGAATGAAAGGTTTTTTGTTTCGCTATGGCTGGGAGTTGGGACGCACTGATGGGAAAAAGGTAAAAAAGAAAAATATCCACTGCATTGAGGAAATGATTGAGTATGGACCAATGCTCCATTCGATGAAGGGGCATGTGATGGCAAGAAGTACGAAAATCCAAATAGATGAGTCGCAAAAATGTCCTTTCATTAGCATGGAAGGAACGTGGAAATCATCATATGAAGCAGCCGAACATATTCGCTTGTTTGGTCAATCTCATCAGCCTGTTTGCTACACACTAGTTGGCTATGCGAGTGGTTATATTTCCGAGTTATTTAAAAAAGTGGTGATCTTTAAAGAAATTGCTTGTGAAGGAAAGGGCGATGCGGAATGCCGCTGGATTGGGAAGCCGATTGATGGCTGGGGCCCAGAAATCGAAAGTGAATTGATGCACTTTAAAGAAACACCTATCGTTCAGGAGTTGGAAGAAACATACGAAAAACTATTATCTGAACGAAATAACTTAGCACAAACAGCGAAAATTCATAAGAAACTTACGGAAGAAATTATTCAAGGCAATGACCTCCAATCTATTGCGAATGTCGTTTATGAGACAATGGAAATTCCAATTTTAATTGAAGATGCTCAGTTCCGTCCACTAGCTTCCTCTGGTCTTGTTGATCATCATTATCATATTGCAAGCCAATCGTTGCAGTCTTATTTAGATAAAAAGAATTTTTCCTTATTTCTTGAAAATGATCAAACATTTCGTCCCTTTACAAAAACGAGAATGATAGAGACAACTGAACTTAAGCGCCTTATTACTCCTGTTTTTCTACAGGGGAAGATTTATGGGTACTGCTCGTTTCTCTTTTTTGCATCAAACAAAATGTGTACAGATATTGCTTATATGATCATTGAGCGTGTATCTTCGATTTGTTCTATCTATTTGCTTAATGAAAAATCAAAATTTGAAGCAGCAGAACGTGTAAAAGGCCATTTTTTAGAAGAACTGATTGGAGGCCATTACCGCTCTAAAAAAGAAGTCTTAAAAAGGGGAAATTATTTACATCTTGATTTAGCAAAGCCTTATTACATTGTCGTTATCCGTTATCATATTGCACAGTATCATCTCCAAAACGATATCGCCTTTCATGAAGAACTGCTCGAGGAAATCAGCCACTTTTTTAAAAAAGAAAAACTTAATTTGCTGCTTGGACAACGATCAAATAGTCTCTTTTTTCTAATACAAACGGAATTATTAAAGGAACAGGCAATTGAGCCTTTTTGTGAAGAGATCCTAGCGTACTTAATCGCTTTATTTCCACAAACTTCCTTTCAGATTGGCATCAGCATGAAAGGAGAGAAAATTGAATATGCACCTCGGCATTATAAGGAAGCGCTTACAGCGGTGAGAATGACGATGCCAACGAAGGCAATTGCTACCTTTGAATCTTTAGGAATTGTCGGTTCTTTAATTAATGACAATAATAAGGAAGCGGTATTGCAGATGGCTCAATATACGTTAGGATCCCTTTATCAGCCGATAGACGAAAGAAAGCATGACCTTTTAAAAACGTTATATTTCTTCTTGGCTAATGGTGGGAATTTGGAGCTGACAGCTGCAGACTTATCTTTATCGATTAGTGGTTTGCGTTACAGAATTCGCAAAATGGAAAAAACGATAGGACAAGAACTAAGAAATCCTGTTGTCAATTACCAGCTGTTCTTATCACTCCAGGCATTGATGTTAACAGGCGAATTAAATTTGGAACAGCCGTCTATTTAGAATGCATGAATCGTAATCGTCGTTTCAGAAGCCATTTAAAGCAGTATATATGATCATTTTCCCTTAAAAAAGTTTACTTTAAATGATAAAGTGAAACTTCCATGAGTAGGGGTTTTCTCTCATCCCCCACTGATAAGAAATTAGAACGAAGGCTAGGATCGCAACGTCCTCGAAAAGGAAACCGCTTTTCTTCGTGCGATGTATCGCTGCCGAAGCTTTCCTTGTCCTGTTGCAACGCCTTTGTGACCGACATCCTCGAAAAAGAAGAGCACTTTTTCTTCGTGCGATGCCGATTCAAGAAGCTTTCCTTATCCTGCCGGCCCGAACCAATCGGACATTTGACTTTCAGTTATCCCCACCCAGCGCTTCTGATTCCTGTTACTCTTGAGATGGGTTTTACTGCCAGTTAGATGTGGGATAAACAAGTCTTAAAAATTAGGAGAGCACATAGTAGTCCAATGTGTTCTCCTTTTCTTTTTTAAAAAGTTTCGTGAATAACTTCTTGCCAATTAGTTGAACCTTCCTTATTACTTGGGAAATAAATTGGATTGAAACAGCGAGGTAGCATGATGTAAATAGAAATGGACAAACTAGTAGGTATCAAATAATCGTTATGATAAGGTACATAAATTAGAGATTTTTTTCCTAACGCAACAATATGATATTTCGCCTACTTATATAAAACGATGCAAAAAGGTTGCTCTAGACCCACCCATATTATCGTTGATATCATAATCAAATACTTCATTAGGAGGTTAGAGGATGGAAGATCAAAAGTATTATGATCTTAAATTAGGTGAACGTGGAGCAATTATTAGTATTATTGCTTATATATGTCTTTCTATCATAAAAATAATGATCGGATATACGAGCAACTCTGCTGCGTTGAAAGCAGATGGCCTAAACAATACAACTGATATTATTGCATCTCTTGCTGTACTTATCGGCCTAAAGCTTTCACAAAAACCACCTGATAAAGATCATCGATATGGTCATTGGAAAAGTGAAACAATTGCTTCAATGGTTGCATCTTTTATTATGTTAGCAGTTGGTATACAAGTACTGATAGCTGCTATCACCTCTATATTTCAAGGGGGTAAAGAGTCACCTGACATTATGGCTGCTTATGTAGGTATTTTTTCAGCAATCGCAATGTATGGTGTTTATATATACAACAAAAAATTAGCGATTAAAATTAACAGTAAAGCAGTGATGGCTGCCGCAAAAGATAATATTTCAGATGCTTGGGTCAGTATAGGAACAGCTGTAGGGATATTTGGTTCTCAATTGAATATGCCTTGGCTTGATACGTTAACTGCGATTATCGTGGGGCTGCTAATATGTAAAACAGCTTGGGATATATTTAAACAAGCTTCACACGAACTTTCAGATGGGTTTGACGAAACTAAAATTCAATTTTATCAGGATGTCATTACAAAAGTGGATGGCGTTAAAGGAATAAAAGAAATGAAAGGGAGAAGCTACGGGAATAATGAAGTGATTGATATTGTAATACTTGTTAATTCCACGTTAAATATTAAAGAAGCCCATGACATCGCTACCCATGTTGAAAAAGTCATGATAAACGATTATGGGGTATATCGTGTTCATGTTCATGTAGAGCCAAATTAATTTTTAAAAAGGGGATGTAAAGTACTTGTTGTAGTATGCTATGTTTCAATAATAGTTATTTATCCCCACATCTCATTGGCGTTCATAAAAAAAAATCAAAGTTGCTAGGTGGTTAGCTTGACTCTTCTTACTTAAAAAGAAAATATTTACTTAACATCATGAGAAAAATTCCTTTCAAAAGAACAATTCTGAATGATTCTTAAGCTTTAAACAATCATTTCTTCCATTTGTTACATCTACAAGTCTCATTTAACGAAAGGTAGATTACCTTTTATCATTAGCCTTCAGCAAAAAAAGTCGTTTTTTCGTATCATATATATAAGACAACGATTATAAAATCTTTAGTCAAACAGCCTCAATTATTGAGTCTATTAATAGTAAAGAAATTATTTTTTAGAAAAAAATTTCACTTTATTTCAACTTAATGAAACTTTTTTCTGTTTTTACCCGTATAAAGTAGTATCAAATAATGGTAAAGGATAGATGGATATGACATTATTCGGCACTTCTATTGAAACGATTTATTTAGTGGCATTGATTGTGTCAGGAGCCATTACATTACTTTACATCTTGTTTTCTGACTTTCTTGAGGGAATTGCAGAAGCAGTTGGTTTCAATCCAACATTATTGTTAGCTTTTATTACTTTTTTTTCAGCAAGCGGCTATATATTGGAACGGACTACAACCTTTCATAGCTATATCATTATTGCGGTATCGATTTTGATTGCACTTATCCTTGATACACTGTTAAATGTTTTTGTTTTAATTCCGTTATCTTCAGCAGAGCAATCTCTTGTTTATACAGAAGATTCTTTAAAAGGCCGAGTTGGCAAGGTTATTATCCCAATACCAGAACAAGGATATGGGGAAGTAGTTATCGAAAGCAACAGCGGGATGATTTCTAAGCCTGCTGCAAGCTATAAAGGGACAATGGTAGAGGAAGGAACAACGGTTTTGGTGATTGAAGTGGAAAATGGCGTCCTATCAGTTGTCTCTTACAACAACAATAGATTACATGAAGAGGAGGAAGAATAATGGCAATGGAAATTTGGGTTGTGATTGGAATAGTATTCTGTTTTTTAATTGCGCTTCTTGCTGTATTTGTTACTAAATATCGAACAGCTGGTCCAGATGAAGCCTTAATTGTAACTGGAAGCTATCTTGGCGGTAAAAATGTTCATGTCGATGAAGCAGGCAATAAGATTAAAATTATTCGAGGAGGAGGAACGTTTGTACTTCCAGTTTTCCAACAAGCAGAGCCATTAAGCTTGTTATCTAGCAAACTAGAAGTAACAACACCTGAAGTTTACACAGAGCAAGGTGTTCCGGTGATGGCTGATGGAACAGCGATTATTAAAATTGGCGGTTCTATTGGAGAAATTGCCACAGCTGCTGAGCAATTTTTAGGAAAAACAAAAGAAGATCGAGAAATTGAAGCGAAAGAAGTTTTGGAAGGTCATTTACGCTCTATACTCGGTTCTATGACGGTGGAGGAAATCTACAAAAACCGCGATAAATTTTCCCAAGAAGTGCAGCGAGTTGCTTCTCAAGATTTAGCAAAAATGGGACTTGTCATCGTATCGTTTACGATTAAAGAAGTACGGGATAAAAATGGCTATTTAGATTCATTAGGGAAGCCGCGGATTGCCCAAGTAAAACGAGATGCTGATATTGCGACTTCTTTAGCCGAGAAAGAAACAAGAATTAAACGTGCTGAAGCAGATAAAGATGCAAAACGGGCAGAACTGGAAAGAGCAACAGAAATCGCCGAGGCCGAAAAAACAAATCAATTAAAAATGGCAGAATATCGCAGAGAGCAAGACATTGCTCGTGCCAACGCTGACCAAGCTTATGATTTAGAAACTGCTCGTGCCAAGCAAGAAGTAACAGAACACGAAATGCAAATTAAAATCATTGAACGTCAAAAACTCATTGAGTTAGAGGAAAAAGAAATTTTACGTCGTGAGAAACAATACGATTCAGAAGTGAAGAAAAAAGCAGATGCGGATCGCTATGCAGTCGAGCAGGCTGCAAATGCAGAAAAAATGAAGCAAATTGCTGAAGCAGACGCTAACCAATACCGAATTGAAGCAATGGCTAAAGCTGAAGCGGAAAAAATTCGGATTGATGGATTGGCAAAAGCGGATGCCGAGCGGGCACAAGGGGAATCAGCAGCAGAAGTTATTCGCTTGAAGGGGCTTGCTGAAGCCGAAGCAAAACAAAAAATTGCCGAAGCATTCGAAAAATTTGGCCAAGCTGCTGTCTTGGATATGGTCTTGAAGATGCTTCCTGAATATGCGAAACAGGTTGCTGCTCCATTAGGCAATATTGATAAAATTACGGTTGTGGATACTGGTAGCAATAGTGAAAATGGCGGCGGTGCAAACAAAGTTACAAGCTACGCAACAAATTTAATGTCGACACTTCAGTCGTCATTAAAGGCTTCTTCTGGTATTGATGTAAAAGAATTGCTGGAAAATCTATCAGGCAAAAACAATATTCGCACAAGCATTGATGAATTAACGAAGGAAGTAAAAGAAAGTAAGCAGCATCCAGAAGCAATAACAATAAAAAGTACGGAAATAGATGAACAAGAAAGTTAATGATAGCAGCAATGAGGTGAAGCCCGATGCTTCGCCTGATTGCTTTATTTTTTGTTCATAAGACCAAAATAGAATAAGGGCTTTTCAAAGCCCCTTCTCAACTCATTATTTTGTTTAATTGATGAATAAATTGAAGGGATCGCCCTGTTCCGATTGCGACTGATTCTAACGGATTTGGTGCAAGATGTACAGGAACGATAATTTCGTCGCTTAACCATTCTTGTAGTCCATTTAATAGTGCACCACCGCCACTAAGAATCACTCCGCGATCGACGATATCTCCACTTAATTCAGCAGGGCAATTTTCTAATGTTGCTCGTATCACTTCTAATATTTGCAGAAGAGATTCTTTTAGGGCTTGTTGAATCTCCTTTGAAGTAATGGAAATAGTCTTTGGAAGTCCTGTTACTAAATCACGGCCGCGAATATCCATTGCTAATATGTCATGATCTACAAGGGCATAGCCAATTTCCATTTTGATCATTTCCGCAGTGCGTTCTCCAATAAGCAAATTATAGTTTTTGCGTATATGTTGTATGATATTATCATCTAATTGGTCGCCGCCGATCCGGATTGCATTGTTCGTTACAACACCACCATAAGATATAATGGCTACTTCTGTCGTTCCGCCGCCAATATCTACTATGACATTAGCAATCGGTTCTCCAACAGGAAGATCGGCTCCAATAGCAGCTGCTACTGGTTCTTCAATTAAATATACATTCTTCGCACCAGTTTGCTTGACAGCATCATGAATAGCACGTTTTTCTACTGAGGTGGCCCCAGAGGGAGCACATACGATCACATCTGGTTTTCTCCAAGACAAACCTAATTGTTTACTGGCTTTTTTCATAATTACTTTTAACATTTCTGTTGTGACATCGAAATCGGCAATAACACCATCTTTTAAAGGCCGTACAGCAATGACTTTACTTGGTGTTTTACCTATCATTCTTTTTGCTTCCATGCCAACTGCAAGGATGGCCTTCGTTTCTGTATTCATTGCTACGACAGAAGGCTCATTCATCATGATGCCTTTGTTTTTACTATAAACTAGAATGTTGGCGGTTCCAAGGTCAATGCCTATGATTGTATTTGATAACATGTATAAATTCCACCCTTACCTTTAAAATCTGCACTTGCTAGTTCATTATAAAAGAATGATCATTATTTTTGGGGTGGGATATTATGACAGTCGCATAATATTACAAATGCGTCTTTTGGTGATATGCGCTTAACAGTAGAACGGCAAGCATTTGAGCATCCTTAGTCACTTTGAAGAAATAGTGACTGTTAATAAAGTTTAATATCTATGTAACATATAGAAGTTTTTCAAAAAATCATGAAAATGCTGCTATATAATCACTTCATACTACATGTATACTAGTACAGGTAGAAGCAAGCATACTTCTACCTGTTAACTTTATTTTTTAAGAGATGCAGGACAAGGAGAGCTTTGTCACCGATACATCGCACGAAGAAAAAGCGATTTTTTTCGAGGCTGCCTGCGTATTTAGCTTGAGATTTTCTTATAATAAAAATCAACTTCTAGAAATTTACATTTTCATATAAATACACTGAAATAGGTTAAAACAGATAACACAACAGAGACAATCATTAAGGCGATTAATGGTCGCAGCGCTTTTTCTCTTAACGTTTTCAAATGAATATTTAAGCCTAGTCCTGTCATCGCCATTGTTAAGATAAATGTAGTGCCCTTAGAAATGGAATCTAGTGTTCCTACTGTTGCAAGTTGTTTTTCTGATATAATTGTGCCGACAATACTCATTATAATGAAGCCAAGCAAAAACCATGGAAAAGGAATGGAGGCCGCCTCCTTCTGATCTTTACTATTACGTTTCTTCCAGTACATAAGAATAAAGCAGACAGGGATGAGCAAGAGAACTCGTCCAAGCTTTGCTAAAAGGGATAATGCAAGTGCTTCTTGGCCAGCAGGAGCAGCTGCTAAGGCAACATGGGCAATTTCGTGCAGACTAATCCCCGACCAAAGGGCATACGCTTTTTCAGACAGAGGCAAAATGGGAAATAAAACGGTATATAAAACTGCAAATATCGTACCAACTAGTGCGATCATTCCAACTCCTGCTGCAGTATCTTCCTCCTTTGCTTGTAAAATCGGGGCTGCCGCTGCAATCGCTGCTGCACCACAAATTCCCGTTCCAATGCCAAGCAAGAGGGCGATCTGTAAATCTGCTTTTAGCCATTTTGCAATAAGGAGCATAAAAGCAATCGAGAAGATAATAACGATGCCCCCGCGCACCAATACACTAACACCTTCTTGAAGGATCAAAGAAATATTTAATTTTAAACCATAAAGAACGATAGCTAAGCGAAGCAATGTTTTGGAAGAAAAGGCAATACCAGCTTCAATACGATGCGGAAAGCCAAAAAATTGTCTGTACAATACAGCAATGAAAATAGCACTTGCCAATGGTCCGATTTTTTCGAAAATAGGCAGTAAAGCGAGCAGCGTGCCAGCAAGTGCTATAAGGACTGTAAAGCCTATTCCACCAAGTAAACGAACAACCTTTGATGGTTGTTTTTGTATTTCTAATTGTTCGGGTTGCATCATCTACACTCCAATCTGTTTCCTTCTTTATCCCACATCTAACTAGCAGTAAGCCCCCCACCTCGGGGAGTATGATGAATCGAAGAAGTCTAGGTGGGGGATAACTGCCAGTAAATGTCCGATTGGTTCGGGCCGACAGGATGTCGGTCACAAAGGCGTTGCAACAGGACGTTGCGATCCTAGCCTTTGTTCTAATTTCTTATCAGTGGGGGATGAGAGAAAACCCCCACTGATGGAAGTTTCACTTTATCTATTTTAAGCTATAATCTATTATAAATAAAATGAATAATTATGATTATTAATATAAGTAATTACTTATATTAATAGGAAGAGAGGTGAGCACAATCGAACAGAAATTTATTGTATTTTTAGCAGTTGCAGCCGAAAAAAACTTTTCACGGGCGGCTTCTAAGCTTTTTATTTCACAGCCGGCGATTAGCCAATACATTCAAGCGTTAGAGGCGGAGTTAGGGACCATATTATTTGAGCGAGGACGTAAAGGGGTGGTGCTGACAAAAGCAGGAGAAATTGTTTTAAAACATGTGAAAGAATTGAAGAGCGTGTATGAAAGTATGGCGAGAGAGGTAGAAGAAAATATTCATGAGCCGAAAGGAACGTTAAAAATTGGGGCGAGCTACACTTTTGGCGAATATGTGCTTCCATATGTAATTGCGAAGCTTTTAAAGCGGTATCCGTTGATACAGCCTTCGATTGTGATCGGCAATACGAAAGAAATAGGAGAGGGAGTAGCAAACCGCAAGTTAGATATTGGCTTGATAGAAGGAGAGACGCATCATTCATCACTGCACATCCAGCATGTAGCGAAGGATGAAATGTACATTGTTGCCCATAAAAAACACCCATTGTTATTAAGAAGCATTATTGAAAGAGAGGATTTGCAGGATGTTACTTGGTTAATTCGCGAGCAAGGATCAGGGACGAGAGAGGCAATCGAACGATTTTTTCTTCTATATGAGATAAAACCAAGCAAAACTTTGGAATTTGGAAGTACTCAAATTATTAAAGAGTCAGTGGAAGCCGGAATCGGTATTTCCTTGCTTTCGGCATGGGCGGTAAGAAAAGAGCTTCAACATGGTGTGTTCCAATATCTCAAGATGGAAGGAATGCCTTTGCGGAGGAATTTTTCCATGATAAAAGCAAGAAGTCAATTTGAAACGAAAGCTTGTGAAGTTTTCCGAAATACGATCATTGCCTTTTTTCAAGACGATCATAATATTTAGAAATTCCAAGGTTTAAAAAAAGCTATGCTATATTTTTGATCATTCATTACTCATAAAAGGTCTTAATATATTGCATAAAAAAACCTCACTTTATTTACCAGGAAATAAAGTGAGTAGATTCTCAATATTGGGTTTGTTTTCGATTTTTATACATTTGGAAGTTAATTACATATAGAAGCGCACTAATCACTGTAAGTAACGTTAAAATAAAGAAAGCTCTTGCCGCTTATAAAGAGACAAGAGCTTAAAAATTGAACTAAAATGCCCAATTCCCATTACGGAAAATTGGTTCAGTTGTGCCATCTGCTTGGATGCCGTCAATATTCATAACGTCTGATCCAATCATAAAGTCAACATGCGTAATACTGGAGTTCAACCCATGCTCTTCAAGCTCTGCTTTTGACATTTTCTTCCCGCCTTCAATACAGAAGGCATAGGCGCTTCCAATTGCAAGATGATTGGAGGCATTTTCATCAAATAATGTGTTGAAGAATAAAATGTTTGACTGCGAAATAGGTGATTGATGCGGCACTAGAGCAACCTCGCCAAGATAGTGTGAACCTTCGTCAGTTTCTACAAGGCGTTTTAAAATTTCTTCTCCTTCTTTCGCTTGAATATCAACAATTTTTCCTTCTTTAAAAGTGATTTTGAATTGATCGATAATATTGCCCCCATAGCTCAAAGGCTTTGTACTTGATACGTAGCCATTTACGCCCGTTTTATGAGGAACAGTGAAAACTTCCTCAGTAGGCATATTTGCCATAAATTCGCCCCCTTGTTCATTGATGCTGCCTGCTCCACACCAAAGGTGCCCTTGAGGAAGTTCGATAACTAAATCTGTACCTGGTGCTGTATAATGTAATTTTGCATAGCGTTTTTTATTTAAATAATCGACTTTTTCATGGAGGAGCTTGTCATGCTCCTGCCATGCATGTACAGGATCAGCTAAATCGGATCGAGTTGCCTTGAAAATGGCATCCCAAAGCATTTCTATACTTTCTGCTGGTAATGCATCTGGGAATACCTTCTGCGCCCATGCTTCAGATGGAGCGGCAATAACGGTCCAGCTCACTTTATCTGCTTGTATGTATTGACGATATGTATCCAGGGCTTGTCCAGCAGCCTTTTGGAAATCTGCAATTCGTTGAGGATTTACACCTTTTAAAAGGTCTGGACTGGAAGAGACGACAGATATAAATGCAGCGCCTTTTTTAGCAAGCTCTTCCATCTCTTGGGCACGAAACTTTGGATACTCTTGGAAAGCTTCATCAGGAGCGAGCTCATATTTTAAACGTGCTACTTGATCATCACTCCAATTCACAATTACATCTTTGGCGCCAGCCTCATATGCTTTTTTTACAATAAGGCGAATAAATGCAGCATTATCTAACGCTGTATTAATGACCAACGTTTGATTTTTCTGGATATTTACCCCGACTTTCACTGCAAGTTCCGCATATTTTTCTAATTTCTGTTGAAAAGTAGACATAATTTTCATTCCTTTCTTTTTCTAAGTAGTAAATGATTTGAAAACGATTACAAGTGTTATCCATCATACGTTCCCGTAATTCAGGAAGCTTTTTCATTTTATCACATTTTGATGTAAAAACGGAACGAATACTCTTTCGAGGAAAACATGTAAAGGGAAAATTAGATGGTAATAGAAGCAGCATAAACATTTGAGGCAGTTGATCATTATAGTCCGATATTGCTATTGATAATCGAACACCAGCAATTTATCAACGCCACTTCATATTTTCTAATTGCTGTTTATCCCGATTACAAATGTCTATTTTATGTTTAATATCCATTATCGTCATTGATTTTACCATACGATTT
Organism: Bacillus chungangensis; assembly: GCF_030812995.1. Taxonomy (GTDB): domain Bacteria; phylum Bacillota; class Bacilli; order Bacillales; family Bacillaceae_C; genus Bacillus_CF; species Bacillus_CF chungangensis. Next base: position 81,272 of record NZ_JAUSTT010000007.1, read on the forward strand.
TTGCTGTTTTTAATGTACAGGAGTAATGAGCTGGATAAGTTACGAAAATATTCTTTATTTCTTGTATTGTTTCAACATCTAAAATGAAGAAAGTGGATGATAAAGACCTAAATTTGTATACATCATTTGCAACTATTTTGTATATACTATGTATATACAATAAACTTGGAGCGTGTTAGAATGGATGAGAAGGAAACACTCAATGAAAAAGAGGGGGAAATCATGACATTGACTACGACTGTCCAAAAATGGGGAAATAGTCTTGCAATACGAATTCCTAAAGATATTGCCGAACGAGTGGAGATTCATCAAGGATCCGAAATGGAGATGAAAGTTGTAAACAATGAAGGAACCATTACATTAGTTCCTAAAAAACAACAAAAGAAATACTCATTAGAAGAGCTCTTGGAACAATGTAAATCTGAAAATCGTCATCAAGAAATTTATCTAGGTACAGAGGGGAATGAATTAACTTAATGTTAACACCAGAACGTGGCGACCTTGTTTACGTGAACTTTAATCCACAAACAGGATATGAGCAGGCAGGCAAACGTCCTGGAATTGTTTTATCGCCAAAATCTTTTAATGACATAACAGGTTTTGCAGCAATATGTCCAATCACAAACACCATCAGGGGATGGGGTTATGAGGTTATACTCTCTGATGGTTTAGCTTTTCAAGGTGTTATTTTAACAGACCAAGTGAAAAGCTTAGATTGGCGAGCCCGTAATCTTCAAGTGAAAGGACAAGCTCCTCAAGAAATTGTAAAGGATTGTTTAGCTAAGATACATACTTTTTTATCAGAATAACTTTTTTACGAATTAATTACTGCATTATTTATACTCCGTTTTCATTATAAAGCTGCTTATGGTACAGCCTATTTGTAAACCACTATCCAATGTCCGCAAATTTATCTATTCTCCCGGGTTGCGTCACCATCTAATTTGAAAGAAAATGATTGTACATTTTTTATAAAAAAACGTACATTTCGTTATCCTGGTTAAGGATGACGAAATGTACTCTTCCAATCATTTAAAAATCAATATGATCTGGGTCTGGTCCTATTCTTTTATCAAGATTTAATCCATTTATTTGTTCCATATCCACTGGATCTAATTCAAAATCAAAAATTTGTGCATTTTCAATAATACGCTGTTCCTTAACTGATTTTGGGATGGTTATTACTTCGCTTTGAATATCCCAGCGCAAGATGATTTGTGCAGGTGTTTTGTTATATTTTTGTCCCATTTTTACAATCAATTCATGGTTAAGCAATTGTCCTTGCATAAGTGGCGACCATGCTTCCAATTGGATGTTGCTTTCTTTACAAAATTGCCGTAGCTCTATTTGTGTAAGAAGCGGGTGAAACTCGACTTGGTTGACCATTGGTTTGATTTCACAATCTGCCAAAATATCTTTGAGATGATGCACTTTGAAGTTGCTGACGCCTATTGCACGAACTCTGCCATTTTTATAAAGTGTTTCAAGTGCTTTCCAAGTTTCTTTATATTTTCCTACTACTGGCCAATGCACTAAATAAAGGTCAAGGTAATCTAGACCGAGCTTATGCAAGCTTTCATCAAAAGCATGCAGTGTTGATTCATAGCCTTGTTCACTATTCCAAACTTTTGTTGTCACAAAAAGTTCTTCACGAGGAATGCCTGACTCTTTAATAGCTTGGCCGACACCTTCTTCATTTTGGTATATTGCTGCAGTATCTATACTCCGATAGCCTGTTTTAAGAGCTGCTTTCACTGCATTGATAACTTCTTCACCATTCTCTACTTTAAATACCCCAATGCCTACCCACGGCATTTTCACGCCATTATGCAGTATCGTTGTATCTTGTAAATTTTTTACCATTGCTTCGGTCCTCCTTGTTATTTTAGTATGCCACCTTTCCCCTTCCAAGTTATTTTACTGCCTCGAATGTAAAAATGCTTGTTTCATTTGTTGGCTGTTTGTGATCTTTATAATCAGCAGCAGTGCTGATTTCAGAAAAGCCGACATTTGCAAGAATTAATTTGAACTCTTCATACCCATACCATCGCAAAGGAAAGCGCTGGAGTTCCGATTGAATAAGCTTGCCCTCGCGCCATTTTTCATACTTTAAATAAGAAACAGTACATTGGTTGATATAATCGATTTCGGCGCAATTTTCTTCCATAGTGATCAATTCTCCTGATGGCAGCGGATAAGCTGAAAAAGATGTTTTTCCGATTTCTAAGTTAGATGCAGGTAAAAAAAGATCAACTATCAGACGCCCACCTGGAGCGAGATGGTCAAACAATCGTTTCAAAGTACGCATCGATGTCTTGCGATCTTCAATTAGTAAAAAAGATCCAGTTGGAATAATAATCGCTTCATATTGATGAGAAGAGGAGAAATGTTCGACACTTCCTTCGATCAAAATGGGATCAAAACCTTGCTCTAAGCAACGTTTACGACACGATGCAAGCATTTCTGGGGAATAATCGATGCCATCAACTGTAAACCCAGCTTTTAATAGGGGGATCAACATGCGGCCTGATCCGACAAATGGTTCTAAAATACGTCCTTTGCAGCCCTTTAGCTTTTCTAAGTAATATTCTTTGTCGCCATTAATAGAAAATCCAACAGGTTTTGTAAGGTCATAAACTTCAGTACTTAGTTCATTATAAGAAAACATTTTCAATTCCCTCCTGTTATTAACGGAAGGCTTAGTCTATAAATTCCTCCCGTACAATGAATATATGATTGTGTTTACTAGAGCTGACTATCATTTTCTTCACTCGCTTTCATAAAAGATAGATATATCATAACATAGACAATGTAGGATAATAACTTTTTATTTTTAGAATTTTTTATACATTGATTCATGACCAGTATGACTAATAACTTCATTATGTGTAAGTAATACTTTAGTTTTATTTGACGATCTGTTCACAATTAGGTCTAAAGGTATTAATATGGATAGATTTTTATCCTATTTAGGATTAAAATAAGCATAAAGTATGATGGGTGAAAAAGATGATTTTTATTAAAGCCTTCAAATAAATTTTTTTTATCCGATATATATAGTGGACTATTTTAAACGTTAGGGTGAGGCGTATGGACAAAACATCAGTGATAGGTTTAATTTTAGGTATCATTGCAGTTGGCGTTGGAATGGTGCTGAAGGGCGTTGGTTTGGCCGCTTTAGTAAATCCAGCTGCGATCCTCATTATTATTATCGGGACAATAGCAACAGTTGTGATTGCTTTTCCAACAGATGAAATCAAAAAGGTTCCAAAGTTATTTAAAATTCTTTTTACAAATCAACAGCTCATGCAGCCGAAAGAAATTATCATGCTTTTTTCTGATATGGCACAATTGGCTAGGAAAGAAGGTCTTCTTGCATTAGAATCACGTACTTCTGAAATTAACGATCCTTTTTTAAAGCATGGCTTAAGTCTAGCTGTTGATGGACAAAATGCCGATTATATCCGCGATGTTTTAACAGAAGAAATAGATGCAATGGAAGAAAGGCATCAAGTTGGTTCAACGATTTTTTCTCAAGCTGGTACATATGCTCCAACCCTTGGTGTATTAGGTGCGGTTATCGGGCTTATTGCAGCGCTTGGAAATATGGATAATACAGATGCACTTGGAGAAGCGATTGCAGCAGCGTTTGTGGCAACGATGCTTGGTATTTTCACAGGATATGTGTTCTGGCATCCTTTTGCAAATAAACTAAAGCGAAAATCAAAAAAAGAAGTGCAGACAAAAGAAATGATGATCGAGGGAATTTTATCGATTATTGAAGGAGAAGCACCGAGAGTTATTGAACAAAAGCTAGCATCCTATTTACCGGCAGCTGAGAGGAAAAAACTATTGGAAGAAAGCGGCGGTGTCACTCAAGATGTCAAAGCGTAGAAAGAAAAAAAAAGACGAAGTACATATTAGTGAGTCATGGCTGCTTCCATATGCTGACATTTTAACATTACTGCTGGCTCTTTTTATTGTATTATTTTCAATGAGTTCGGTAGATGCTCAAAAATTCCAACGTCTTTCCCAAGTCTTTAACGGGATTTTCGTTGGAGGAACTGGTGTGAGCGAATATAACGATCTTCTTCCTCCTGATAATTCGCAAGCAAGCGTTGGGAAAAATGAAAATGATGGCGAAAAGGAAGAAAAGGAAGTTCAATTTGCAAAACACGAGCAAGAAGAGCTGGAACATATTCAAATGAAAATAAATGCCTATATGATCCAAAAAAATCTTGAAGGAAAATTTGATATTTCTTTAACACAAGAGGGTCTATTGCTTACGATTAGGGATAATGTGTTATTTGAATCAGGAGTAGCAGATGTTCGAAAAGAAGATTTAACAACAGCTAAAGAAATCTCAGAACTGCTTGTAATGGATATTCCTCGTGAAATTATTATTAGCGGCCATACAGATAATGTTCCAATTAAAAATGCTCGCTTTCAGTCAAACTGGGAATTAAGTGTCATGCGGGCAGTCAACTTTATGAAGATTATATTGGAGAATGATGCGCTTGATCCTGGGTTATTTAGTGCAAAAGGCTTTGGAGAATTTCAACCAATTGCCACCAATGATAATGCCGAAGGGAAAGCAAAGAATAGAAGGGTCGAAGTCTTAATTCTCCCTCAAACTGAAATGTCAAACCAATAGGAAAAAGCTTTGAACATCTTAAGGTGTCAAAGCTTTTTCTCGTTTATCCCACATCAAACTTGCAAGTCAAGCCCCAACCTCGGGAAGTAAGAAGGGAAAACTGAAAGTCAAATGTCCGATTGGTTCGAGCCTATAGGACAAGGAAAACTTCCGCAGTGATACATCGCACGAAGAAAAAGCGGGTTTCCTTTTTCGAGGACGTCGCGCTTTTAGCTTGAGATCCATTGTATTGGGGATGAGAAAACCCCTACTCATGGAAGTTTCACTTTATTGATGAAACCATTTTCATTTTTATGTTAGCGCAGACTTCAACGATTGCTTGTTGACAATGTCAGCAAATTGCTTCCCAAATGCTCTACATCGTTCAAGGTCTTCATCTTCAGGCGTTAAATCAACTTTTAAGCTATCGAGCACGATGGAAGCACCTAATTCTCGCAATCTTTCTGTCAATGAATCAACTGCTTTTGCAAATTTAGGATAAAAGCGATCTCCAGAACCGAAAACAGCTGCCGCTTTCCCACCAAGATAAAGCCCTTCCATTTCTTCGTAAAAACCCATAAACTCATCAGGGATTGCTCCATCTTCATAAGTATGGCTGCCGAATAAAATGCCATCATAGTCAAGAAGTTCATCTGCATAAGCATCAAGCGAATCTTTGATGATGACATTCATATTTTCAGCTTGTATCGCTTCTGAAATTACTTCCGCCATCATTTCCGTATTTCCTGTCATGCTTGTAAACACAAGAATGATTTTTTTCATTACATTCACACTCTCTATTATTCTTCACTTGAGAAGCAATTTTCAATACATTGCTTAAAGATTTGTGTGTATATCGAAAAAATCACATCTGCTGACAACGTATTTCGAGTTTTACTATCTTTGAACACGTTATTCCGCTTATGGCCTTTTGAACAAAAGTGATAAGCGAAAATAGCTTCTCATTTTTATTTTACTATGAAACAGTCTCATGCGCCTAATGATAAGCATGTACAAGAAGCCCCGAAAAATAAAGTGTTTTTATCGAGAAATGCAACATTTAATCTAAGTAAACGTAAGGAATATGAATAACGATTGATTTTTGTAAACAGGACTAATGTTGATTATACTATCTTGTATAGGGATAAAATTAATTTTAAAAAACCGTATGCCACAGGAAAAGCGAATGAAAAAAGGAAATTGCTATCCAACAAACATAAAGATAAGATAGAAGAGACTGTTTAGAAGTGAAATAGAAGGTCCTTTTTTCTCATTTTGCTGAAAGTATATAGTCTTAGGCAAGGAATTAAAAATGGTATTTTATAAAGTGAACAAAAAATTGGTTTTAATCATATAAAGCCATCATAACAGCTATAACGGTGGAGGAAGGGAAGAGAAAATGGTTACCATAAAATCTCAACGGGAAATAAACATGATGAAAAAATCGGGCGAGCTGCTTGCTTCCATTCATAAAGAAATTGCAAAAATGATGAGACCTGGGCTAACGACCTGGGATATCGAAGTTTTTGTAGATGATTATTTGAAAAAACATGGTGCTACACCAGAGCAAAAAGGGTACAGAGGATATGAATATGCGACCTGTGCAAGTATCAATGATGAAATATGCCACGGATTTCCACGGAAACAGCCTTTAAAGAATGGCGACTTGGTAACGATTGATATGGTGGTGAATTTAAATGGAGGATTAGCAGATTCAGCATGGTCGTACGTAGTTGGAGAAGCAGATGAATCCGTTCTAAAACTAATGGATGTTACAAAAACAGCATTATATAAAGGAATTGAACAAGTAAAACCGGGAAATAGAATCGGGGACATTGGTCATGCAATCCAAACCTATGTAGAGGGAGAAGGTTATTCTGTTGTACGTGATTTTATCGGACATGGGATCGGTCCTTCCATTCATGAAAAACCAGAAGTGCCGCATTTTGGTTTGCCAGGGAAAGGGCTCCGTATAAAAGAAGGCATGGTTTTTACAATCGAACCAATGGTTAATGTGGGAAGATACCATTCAAAAATGGATGCCAATGGTTGGACTGCTAGAACGGCAGACGGATCATTATCTTGCCAATATGAGCATACACTTGCGGTAACGAAGGACGGAGTCATCATTTTAACAGATCAAGATTCTACTGGCGATGACAATTAGTCATTCATTAAGATCGAGTGGTATGAAGGTTCTAAAAGGAATAAGGAATAGGGGTGCTTACTGAAATAGGATTGCAATCAGGTTAAGCAATCATTCTGCTTGATTGCAATTCTTATATACACTGTTATTCTCGCTGCTCCTAGTTTGAATGCCATGTTTTCATTTGTCTGCAAGTATGGTAAAATTTTTCAAATAATAGGTTTTATTAAAGGAGTTAGCATGAAAGGACTCATCCTGCTTATTGTTGCTTACTTAATCGGTTCTGTAATGACTGGGCATTTATTGTCTAAGTATTATCAACACGGTAATATGAAAACAGAAGGGAGCGGCAATATCGGTGCACGCAATGCAGGGCGTTTATATGGGAAAAAAGCATTCATCATTACATTTATCGGCGATGCTCTAAAAGGCGTGCTCGTGATTGTTCTTGCTTCTTCTTTCGATTTTACAGTTGAATGGCAGCTGCTCGCTTTACTGGCTGCAATTTGCGGCCACATTTATCCTATTACATTGGGATTTCATGGCGGGAAAGGCATGTCCACTTTTATCGGCGGTTTTTTAACGTTTAGCCCACAATTGTTTTGTGTTTTTTTAGGAGTGTTTCTTGTCTTATTTTTAATCACTAGAAGTTTGACAGTAGCGGGAATGGCAGCAATGTTTTTTATGCCATTTATATTTATTCTTTTTCCATTTTCTTATTTCACTTTCTTTATATCTGCGGCGATGTCTTTGCTCATTATTTTTAAACATCGAGAAAACTTGCAAGAAAAAATCAATTCACGGAAAGGAATGCGTCTATGAGTTTTGTTTTCAAAATTGCTAGAGAGCCCGCTGAATTTGAACAAATTAATATCTTAAACTATAAAACTTTTGCAGAGGAAATTCCGCAGCATGAAGAAAATGACCAACAGCGGTTAGTGGATAAATTTCACACTGAGAACACTTATATCATTTGCAAGAAGGACAACCAGGTAATTGGCATGATTGCTGTCCGTGGAAAACGTCCATTTTCTTTGGATGGCAAAATTGGCTCTGTGGAAAAACACTTGCCAATCTCTCCTCAAAAAATGTGTGAAATCCGTCTGCTTGCTGTTGATCCTGCGCATCGAAATGGCAGAGTATTTTTAGGACTGGCACAGGGGTTAATTAGATATTGCTTAAAAGAAGGATATGATACCGCGCTTATTTCTGGGACAACCATTCAAGAGAAATTATATAAACAAATGGGATTTACACCATTTGCCTATCTTACTGGCGAGCAAGGCGCTTATTTTCAGCCAATGTATTTAACAAAGCAGACATTTGAAATGTCTCTTGCCGGCAGAATTCGCCACGATCATATCAATTTTTTGCCAGGACCTTTAATGATTGCGGAAGAAGTGAGCGAAGCATTAAATGCGACACCAATTTCTCATCGCTCAACTGCCTATCGGTCTTTGCTAACTTCTGTTCAAAACAAACTGAAAAAATTAACGAATGCAAATCATGTTCAATTGTTTCACGGTACAGGCACTTTGGCAAATGATGTTGTTGCAGGACAGCTATTATTATTAAAAGGTAAAGGCCTCATCTTAGTAAACGGAGAATTTGGTCAACGCTTGGTCGACCATGCGACTAGATTTGGCCTAGATTTTGAATGCTTGCAAGTTGAATGGGGACAGCCCTTCCAAGCAACTGAAGTAGCTCGTGTTTTAAACAGCAGTAATTACCGATGGATGTGGGCGGTTCATAGTGAAACATCAACAGGTATTTTAAATGATCTCCATATGTTAAAAGAGCTAAGCACACGTTTTCATCTTCAGTTAGCATTGGATTGTATTAGCTCCTTAGGTACGGTTGCTTTGGATTTGCAAGGAATTTCCTACGCATCAGGGGTGAGCGGCAAAGGCTTGGCAGGTTATACTGGCATTTCCTTTGTTTTTCATGATCAAAAAGCAGAACCCACTTTGGCTTTGCCGAGGTATTTGGATCTAGGGACATATCAAATGCTCGAAAGTCTTCCTTATTCCCAATCTTCCAATTTAGTTCAAGCTTTAGAAACTGCGCTCAGAAGATTTCGTGAACCCGAACAGGTATATAAGCGAATTTATCATACGTATTGTAAGATTAGAGAGAAATTAGAAAGTGCAGGCGTTGAAATTTTAACGCCAATGGAACATGCTACTCCTGCAATTATGACGGTTGCCCTAAAAAAAGATATCTCCTCTCAACAAATAGGAGATGATATGTACCTAAATGGTTATTTGCTTCATTATGAAAGTTCCTATTTATGCAGCCATAATTGGATTCAGATTGCATGTATGAGTGAACTGACAGATAAACAGATAGAAAAAATGGCCATCTTATTCGGAAAATTACTCGCTGAGAGAAGTTCACATCCAACACTTTCTTAGAGTGCCAGTGAACGGACCCTAATAGAAGCAGCTTCATCTGAAGAATTGCTAGTTTTCTTTTATAAGGCGGCAGACATATTTTCAAACTCATTGGCAAAAAACCAATGAGTTCTTTTTTTGTGTTGCATAGCAAGAGAAACTAACTACTTATCTGGTAAATTTTCAATTAACGTGATAATTATTGACAAAGGTAGTTGATTAAATATGAATTTTTTGTGTATATGAAAAAAAAGGATTTCAAAGTCAGAACATTTAGTATATAATTAATAGATCAGTCCATATTAATATTAAGAAAGAGATGGTGAGTCTTTATAAAAATAAGATAAGGTGGGATTTTATGCAATCAGCAAAAACTGTACATGCGTCAAAAGAATCGCTTAATCCGTTTGAAATTGTTCAAAAGCAAATTGATTCTGCAGCATCTATTCTTCAATTGCCTTCGTCCATTACGAAAATTTTAAAAAAGCCAAAACGTGTTATTTCCGTTAGCTTTCCTGTAAAAATGGATGACGGTACAATTGAGGTATTTGATGGATATCGCTCGCAGCACAATGACGCTTCTGGACCAACAAAGGGGGGAATTCGTTTTCATCCTGATGTTGATATAGACGAAGTAAAGGCATTATCGATGTGGATGACATTTAAGTGCCAAGTCGTTGGCCTTCCTTATGGAGGGGGAAAGGGTGGCGTTGTATGTGATCCACATCACTATAGTACATCCGAGCTTGAAAGAATTAGTCGAGGATTTATGGAAGCAATAGCGGATGTTGTTGGTCCAGAAACGGACATTCCTGCTCCAGATGTTTATACTACTCCGCAAATTATGGGGTGGATGATGGACACCTATAGCCGTCTAAAGGGGACATACAGCCCTGGTGTTATTACAGGCAAACCCCTCAGTATCGGAGGCTCTAAAGGGCGTTCGTCTGCGACTGCAACTGGATGCGTTTATACGATTAGGGAAGCGATGAAAGACCTTGGGCTGCCGATGGAAGGCGCAACAGTGGCCATTCAAGGATTTGGCAATGCTGGGCGAATTTCGGCGCTTTTATTAGCGGAATTAGGATGCAAGATTGTGGCGGTCTGTGATACGAAAGGCGGAATTTATCATCCAGACGGTTTAGATGTTGATACACTTTGCCGCTTAAAGGATGAGACGTCAATCATGGAATATCCAGAAAAACAAGTGATAGGCGGCGATCAGCTCTTAAAACTAGATGTTGATATTTTAATTCCTGCTGCTTTGGAAAATGTCATCACTAGTGAAAATGCTGACAAAATAAAAGCCAAGATCATCGCTGAAGCTGCTAATGGTCCGACAACGCCATATGCAGATGAAGTGTTAAAAGAACGTGGAGTTATTGTCATCCCTGATATTCTAGCTAATGCTGGAGGAGTAACTGTTTCTTATTTTGAATGGGTGCAAAATCAAATGCATTTCTATTGGACTGAAAAAGAAATCAATGAAAGACTAGAGCAGATAATGGTGACTGCCTATCGAGAAGTTGCAGATATTTCTAAAGAATATCAAGTTGATATGCGCAACGGCGCCTTTATCATTGCGATAAAAAAACTTGCTGAAACAATGGAAGCAAGAGGCTGGATATAAAAAAGTTCCCTTAGGAGAAAGGACTCCTAAGGTGTTTTTTGCCGCTGAATGGAAACGCTTTAATTTCGCTTTCCTTATGGATCACTCCCTGCCCCCTCATTGTAAAAGGACCCAGTACAATCATGAACCCCTTTTTTCTATACCCAATTTTCCTATCTACTTTATTTGTAATGCGTTTTAATCAGCATCCGTAAGTTTTTTGAAAGCATTGCCAGTCGATGCAAGACGTCTAAGTGAAAAACCCTACCCTGGATAATAGTAAAGCTCTGGCGAATTAGGATAGGATAAATCTTTATGCCATATCTAACTTGAAGCAAAGCCCTCACCTTGAACGTTTAAGGATCAGAAGCGCAAGGTGGGGGCCGCAGGATGAGGAAATCTTCTTAAAATAGCCTTCACAAGAGAAAAAGTTTCTTTTTGAAGCAGCCAGGCTTCTGTTGAGAAGATGGGAGAAAGATTTCACTGAAGGAAGTCCCTATTTTCTTAAATATCCTAATTCTTCGACAATAGCTTGCATTTCATTTGGACTAAAGGATTGTTTCTTCATGACCATTTCATATATTTCTTTTAAATCTTCGTACTGATCTTCACTATAATCAGAAGATTGAATTGCTTCGGCGTTAACCATCTTTAATTTTTTCGTTATTTCTTTAATAAGATCATGAATGTTGTCAGGTGTATTGTTTGAAAGTGCCAATTGTTTTTCCCCCTTTTACAGCATACTATCATATTTCCATGAATTCTAGTGGTTGTCAAACTAGGAATCAACTTAGGAACTTTTGGAAGTGATTGGTTAAGCGGCTAATGTTTTTTGAATCTAGGGGGAAAATTTGGCCGTTAAGCAGTATATAAGTAGGTATTACAAGCAATGAAATGAAATGCATCGTTCAACTGCTTTGCTCTTCTCTATGTATGAAACAATAAAATGAACGAAAGCAAACCAATTCAAGTGAATTGGTTTGCTTTTCTATCATCTCTTACGCTAAAGCATCTGTTAAATCTTCCAATAAGTCTTCTACATCTTCTATGCCAACTGAAATGCGAACGAGTCCATCGGTAATGCCAAGTTCTAAACGGCGTTCACGCGGGATCGAAGCATGCGTCATTCTTGCAGGAACAGAAATTAAGCTTTCCACTGCTCCAAGGCTTTCGGCAAGTGTGAAATAACGAAGCTTGGCAAGCAGCTCATCGGCTTTTGATTCACTTCCAACATCAAAAGATATCATCCCGCCATAACCGGTCGTTTGTTTTTTCATTAACTCGTGCCCAGGGTGATCCGAGAGGCCTGGGTAATATACTTTCTGAACTGCATGATGGTTATTTAAAAACGCCGCAATACGCTGTGCATTTGTATGATGCTCTTCCATACGAAGACCGAGCGTCTTCATTCCGCGCATTAATAGCCAAGCATCTTGGGGTCCCAGCACTGCCCCAACTGAGTTTTGAACAAAATGTAAATCTTCAGCCAGTTGCTCAGAGTTGACAACAACGAGTCCGGCTACAACGTCACTATGTCCCCCAAGATATTTTGTTGCACTATGCACAACGATATCAGCTCCAAGTGCAATTGGCTGCTGGAAATATGGTGTCATAAATGTATTATCCACTATTGTTAATAGCCCTTTCGCTTTTGCAAGCTTCGCAATTGCTTCAATGTCTGTTATTTTTAATAAAGGATTTGTGGGTGTTTCTAAAAATATCGCTTTCGTATTGTCTAAAATAGCATTTTCCACATGAGATATATTACTCGAATCAACAAATGTCGCGTCTATTCCGAAACGGTTTAATACTTTTGTGATGACACGGAATGTGCCGCCATATACATCATCCGTAATAATAACGTGATCGCCTTTACTAAAGAGCATCATAATCGAGCTTGTTGCCGCCATTCCGGAAGCAAATGCAAATCCTGCCGCTCCGCCTTCTAAATCGCGGATGAATACTTCTAATGCATGACGAGTCGGATTTCCAGTCCGGGAATATTCATAGCCTTTAAATTTACCGACTGCATCTTGTTTATACGTACTTACCTGGTAAATCGGCGTCGACACAGCGCCAGTTGCTTTGTCGCCAACAATTCCTGCATGAATGAGCTTTGTTTTTGCACGCATATATTATCTCTTCTCCTTCAATAAATCGTATACTTTCTGACTTAAATACCGTTCGCTTGAATCGGGAAAAATCGTCGCAATATGACTTCCTTCTTTCGCAATTTCCGCTTCTTTCAGTGCAGCATAAAAAGCTGCACCTGATGAACTTCCGACAAGCAATCCTTCTTCTTTTGACAATGCCCGCAATTGTGCAAAAGCATCTTCATCACTCACTGTGTGAACCGCATCAAAATACGAGCGATCCATAAAAGCTGGCAAGAACTCCATCCCTATTCCTTCTGTATGATGGAAGCCTGCAGTGCCTCCATTTATAATCGATCCTACGGGCTCCACTATCACTGTCTTTACACGAGCATGTTGTTCTTTTAAAAAGATAGCTGTTCCCATAAATGTTCCGCCAGATCCAGCACCGGCAACAAATATATCAATCTGGCCATCTAAATCACGCCATAATTCAGGACCAAGTGTTTTTGTATATGTTGCTGGATTCATTGGATTCGAAAATTGAGATGGCAAAAATGTATTTGGCATTTCTGCGGCTAATTCTCGTGCTTTATCGATCGCGCCTTTCATCCCAAGTGCTGTATCCGTATTGATAATTTCTGCACCAAGGGCACGCATCAAAGTCTGTTTCTCCACGCTGAACTTTTGGGGAACGATAAATATTACTTTGTAGCCCTTGCCGATAGCTGCAAGCGCTATACCAATTCCTGTATTACCTGCAGTCGGTTCAATAATCGTTCCACCTGGCAATAACTTGCCGGACTGTTCTGCATCCTCGATTAAAGATAAACCAAGTCGATCTTTCACACTGCCGCCCGGATTTAAATATTCAAGCTTGGCAAATATTCGGCATTTATTTGGAATTGGGATATGGGAAATCTCCACAACAGGAGTGTTTCCAACCAACTCCTGTACATTTCGATAAATATTCATTACGCTTCCTCTTGATAAATTTGCCGCCACTCGTCTTTTTTCGCAAGCATTTCTGCGGCAATTTCTTTCGCGCCTTCTAAACTATGACTTGCAGCCCATCCGCATTGCACTTCATTGCACGCGGGAACCTCTGTTGCGTCCAACACATTTTGTAATGTTTTTTCTAAAATCGTTAAAATATCGTCATAATCAGTATGATTAATAACAGATAAATAAAAGCCTGTTTGGCAGCCCATTGGACTAATATCTACTACTTGATCTGTATGATTACGGATATTTTCCGCCATTAAATGCTCTAGTGAATGTAAACTTGGCATTTCCATATGCGCTTTATTAGGCTGTTTAAAACGAATATCATACTTATAAATTTCATCACCGTGAATACCTTTTTTCGTCCCAGCTAAACGTATAAATGGTGCAGCTACTTTTGTGTGATCTAAGTTAAAACTCTCAACATTCATTTTTTTCATGTTAATCGCTCCCTTTTTTGACGCATCCATTAACCAGACATAGTCATTCATTTGTGTAAAGTTTACTTGAAATCCAGCCTCTTCGAATAAACTCATTAGGATTGGAATCGTCGTGTAATATTCTCTTTCTAGATCATCTGCTACTAAGTGAAAATGACGATTTCTTTCTTTCGCAATTTGTAGATGTTTTGCTTCTTCTGAAATAAAGGCAGTATCCGCAAAAACGATTTTCCCGTTAGGTGGGAGCAGCTCCGCATATTTCTTCAGTGCAGCTCCTTTTTCCTCATCTGTTAAATGGTGAAACACATACGAACTGACAATCGCATCGATGTTATCTAGTCCTGCGTCAAATTGAAGCAAATCACCATCAATTACTTTTATAGCAGGGAAGCGTCTAGCAGTTAGCTTGCGCATCGTTTTGTTAGGTTCGATGGCGATTACGGAAGCACCTTTATCAATTAACTTCGCGGTTAAATTTCCTGTCCCAGTTCCAAATTCAATAACAGTCCCAGAAACTCGCTTCGCAACTTCACTTAAAATATTTTCATAGTCTTTAAATACATCTCGATACTCTGGGTCTTTACCAGAGACAGAGGCCTCATAAGAGTGTGCCCATTCATCAAATATACCAACAAATTCTCTGCCCATTCCGTTATCCTCCTTTTAAAATATATTATTCCTACCGGATTACTTTGGTTTGGGCGTAACATAAATATTAATATCACGAATAGATAAAATTGTCAAATAAAAAAAGAGCTTATCCACAATTGGAGAAACTCTTTTTGATAAAATGATAGTGAGAAAGAAAGGAAAAGCATTAGGTTCATATATTATTGAACAACTGGTTCATAGTCTCACTAGATACTCATTTCTATTGAGACTGGCCATTTTTATCCCATATCTAAATGCGAGTCAAGACCCCCACCTTGGGGACTAAAGGAATCAGAAGCGCTCGTTGGGGATAACTGAAAGTCAATGTCCGCTTGGTTTGGGTCGACAGGATAAGGAAAGCTTCTTGAATCACATCGCACGAAGAAAAAGCAGTTTCCTTTTTCGAGGATGTTGCAGCCTTAGCCGTTGTTCTATTTCCCATTAGTGGGGGATGAGAGAAAAACCCCCACTGATAGCAGTTTCGCTTTATCCAGCTTTTAATCCTGCATTCGGATCAATCTTCAGTGCTTTCATTGAAGGGATCCACGCACCGATTATACCGACGAGAATAGGAAAGATCAAGGCAGCTCCAAAAACCCAAAACTGATGATAAGGAACAGAACCGTACATTACTTTTAACATCATCAGTGCAAAAATGATGCCTGTTATTCCACTAATACATCCGATGAAAGCTCCTTCTAACAATACTAGTTTTCGAATCATGCCGTCTTTCCAGCCTAACGCTTTATACAAGGATATTTCACTGGTTCTTTCTAATAAGTTTTGCCACATCATTTCTGCTGTCGTTAAAATAGCAATTACAAAAGCAATCGCAATCGATATGTAATGGGGGGCTTTTACTTCCAGGGCAACATATTGCCCAAGCCAAGATGTAAATAACGTACCATCCATTTTGATTGATACAAAAATAAACAGAATAAGTAGTGCGCTAGGTAAGCTGATTGCTAAAATAGAGACAATGTTCCTTAACCATCGACTGAAAACACTGTTAATGACGATGCCCATTTTTCCTCTAACACGAACCAATCGTGAATGGCGCTTGACACTTACTTCACCAGCTTTCATTACCTGGACAGGTTGCAGTTTGCTGATATGGTAGCAAGGCCAAAATGATCCTGACACATAAATGAACAAGATAAAGATCATGATGAGTAGGAAGCTTGTTAAACTTAAAGACTCAGGATTTCGGATTTTCATCATAAGTAGAACAATGAGCGTTAAAAAACTGACGATGCTGCCAATGAGAAGAGATTCAATAAATAGCATCTTCCTCATCTGTTTTGTCTTCCAACCTAACGCTGATAATACAGCAAATTGTTTTTTTCTTGCTAAAAATGAAACAAGGTTGGTTGCAAAGACATACATAAGCGAAACAAACAATAAGCAGCCGATGATGCCAGAATACCCTAACTTCGTTTCCTTAAAAATAGAAATAGATGCACCTGTTTTGATCCAAGGTTGTTCTATCCAGCCTAAATCAGGAGCAAGATTTACCTTTGGAATATGAATTAATACTGGTTGTGGAGAGGATCCTAATGTAATCGTTGCTTTCAAGCCTGTTTGTTTCTCAATTTCCTTTGCGATATCTTCTAATTTGGTCTGACTCTTTTCATTTAACTGTTCCACTCCATCCACTTTTATTCTTATGGAAGAAATCGGTTTTTCACCTAATAATGCTTCTGCTGCTTCTAATGTAGTCAGCATGACTGGAGGCTGCATAATATAGCCAAAAGGATTAGAAGTGGCTTTAATGAATGTCGGTGGATTGATCGGTTGTTTTTTGTGATCTAAGACAAGATTGGCTGTTGGAGAACGATATGTTTCCATTGGCAACTCTGTCGTTGGGTCCAACGGTATATTCAATTTTGCAGGATCATAAAAACCAATGAAATCAGGTGCTATTCTTGGAACTTTAGATGTATCGTTGTCATAGAGACTTGGTTTTCGATAGACTGGGTAAGAATGCAAATAAAGAGACCCTTCGGTTGGCACAGTTATTTCATATGCTTTTTCCCATCGATCTTGAAATGGGCTGTCAACTGATTTGTAAGTTAATGGACTCGTTTTTAATAACAACAGACTTTCAAGGGAGTTTATTCCTCGATTAAACCCAAATACGACATTTTCAATCAATGCCTGGTGCGATTCTGCTGAAGTAAAGGAAAACGTTTGTTTATGCATTGCTTTTAACGTTTCTAAATAATGAATTCCTCCTTTTTCTTTAATAAGGTTGAATGTTTCCTGTGCATCCTTCACGGTTTGAAATGGCAATGGAAGTTTCTCAATCGTATAATGAAAGGTCTGATCAACAAAATGATGGCTGCTCATGATTAACGGGAGGGAGATTGTTTTAAACCCCATGTCTGGGTGGACCGTTGATGTTACTTTGTCTTTTTTGTTAAAGTAGCGGCTTTGATGATCTTGGATGATAGCCTTGTCAAGGCCTACTAGTTGCGCCTCCTCATCAGGATCAATAGCGGCTATTAAGACACGCGATAGATTCCCTAATGTACCATCAAATTGAATGAGGCCATATTGGTTAAAGGTATCGCTAGAATCTTTAGGAGAATAACCAATATGAAAATAATTACTCGTTACAATTTCCTGATCATTTATTCCATCATGATCAATAATGGAACTTGTAAGTTTATAGATACCTTTTTCCTTTATATCAATTTTATCAAAAGCAAAGCTATTTGACGCATAGCCCAAAACACTTAGAGGTGCTGTGATAGAAATCCCATCGATTTTTTTAATCGTTTCATATTCTTCAAGGGAAATTCCTCCTGATATCCCACTTAAATAGTTGGGATCCACTAGGCTATTATCGGTCATGTTGCCTTCTGAACGAGCAGGTAAAACTACGATATCATAGGATGCCCGCCATTTCTTTTCCAGCATATGAATGATTGTTCCTTTGTTTGTTTCGGAGAGGCCGATTAAGAAACTTAAACCAGAACTAATAAAAAGCGCACCAATAAGCAGCAGAATGAATTTTTCTTTTTGGCGAATCCAATTTTTCCAAATGAATGATATCATTGTTTCACCTTTTCTTGAGATCGGATCATCTCATCACGAATGATTGCGCCATCTTTCATTTCAATGATGCGATCCGTTTTTTCTGCTAAGGAAGGATCATGAGTGACAAGGATAATTCCACAGTGATTGATTTCTTTAACAGAGATTAAAAGCTCAAAAATATTTTTGCCAGTTTCCGAATCTAAATTACCGGTAGGTTCATCAGCTAAAAGCCAATCTGGTCGTGTAATGAGAGCACGAGCAATTGCAACACGCTGTTGTTGTCCACCTGATAACTGGGAAGGAAAGGATGAAATCTTTTCTTTTAATCCAACTAGCTGCAGCAATTCCTTCGCTCTTTTTTCTTTATGAAAAGGAACATGTTGATGAAACAAGGGAATACAGACATTCTCTAACGCTGTTAAGGAAGGCAACAAATGAAATTGTTGAAAAATGAAACCGATGTTACGGCTGCGTATATCAGCCAAATCATTTGAATGAAGCATCGTTACATCCCTGTCTCCAAGAAGTACATTTCCAGAGGATGGCCGCTCAAGTGTACCGATCATATTTAAAAGTGTTGATTTTCCAGAACCAGAAGCACCAATAATACTAGTGAAATCCTTTTGATGAAAAACGGTCGTAATGTCTTGCAGTGCCCATATCAGCGCATCATTGTTTCCATAATATTTAGAAACTTTTTGAAGTGTTATCGTACTAAACAAATAATCAGCTACTTTCTATAATACTTTTATTGTATTTTAAATTTTTCTATTTAGGTTTTTGTGATATCATCATATTATAAAAAATAGAAAAGTCAACATAATCTGACATATCGGCCAGAAAAAATCTAATACTAGTATTTATTTTAACTTATTTATGTAAAATGACGGGATAAATGTATTGACTTTGATTGAAATTTTGCTTAATGATTTCATGTTTATTAGCCTTCATCTGAACATCGAGTAAAATATACGTTCAATTTTGATGAAGGGGGTTAAGACAATTAGTCTACATATAAGACAGAAATATAAAGAACTTATAAAAATATAGTCAATCATAAAACTAAAAAAAGCATAGAAGGGAAGTCACAATGTCTGAAGAAATTACAATTAAAAGAACGGATGTTCCACGGACGCGTTCGTCGTTAGCAAATAATTTCCGTACGCTCGGTCTTAAAGAATGCATGACAGTAATCGTGCATACCTCCATGAGTTCTCTAGGTTGGGTTTGCGGCGGTTCAATAGCCGTCATACAAGCATTACAGGATGTCGTTACGTCTAAAGGAACGCTAGTAATGCCAACACATAGCGCTAATGTTTCTGATCCGATAAAATGGGAAAATCCACCCGTACCTAAATCGTGGTGGTCAACAATTCGTGAAGAAATGCCTGCCTTTGATCCGGAATTGACACCTACGTTTTTGATGGGATGTATAGCGGAAGCATTCCGTACATTTCCTGATGTCAAGCGAAGTCATCATCCTACCCACTCCTTTGCGGCATGGGGGAAACATCGAGATACTATTGTCAATGAACATTCGTTGAACAACGGCCTCGGGGAAAAATCACCGTTGGCTATGGTCTATAAATTGAATGGTTATGTTTTGTTACTGGGAGTGGGCTATGATAACAATACATCTATGCATCTAGGCGAACATCGTTCAAAATGCCTTGATACTATAACAAATGCAAGTCCGATACTAGAAAAGGGTGAGAGGGTTTGGAAGAATTATGAGGAATTAGATTATAATGACGAAATGTTTCCTAAAATTGGGGAAGCGTTTGAGGGAGCAAATAGAGTCAATATAGGTATGGTAGGCTCTGCGGAGTCAAGATTGATGTCTCAGCCTGCTATAGTTGACTTCACAGCTGAGCACATATGCAGATATAGCAAAGGGTATTCGGGTCTAACTTAATAAGTAACGGCCAGCTTAAAGTCTACATATCGTGTACAAAATGTTATCTAGATCTATCTCATATCTAACTGGCGCGTCAAGATTCCCACCTCGGGGAGTAAGAGAAATCAGAAACGCTGGGTGGGAGATAACAGAAATCAAATGTCCGTTTTAGACAAGCTTCTTAAAATCAGCATCGCACGAAGAAAAAGCAATTTCCTTTTTCGAGTACGTTTTTGTGATCTTAGTCTTTATCACCATGTCGAGAAAAATGATCATATTTATCATAAAATTCAGTCTTGACAGATTATTCCGGGTGCGATATGGTTATCTATAACATTAAATAAAGGTTTGCACATTGTATTGCAGCCTTCAATTAAATAGCTGATTTCTTATCCAGAGAGGTGGAGGGACTGGCCCTTTGAAGCCTCGGCAACAGACTCTATCGTACTGTGCCAATTCCAGCCAGCGTTAAAGCTGAAAGATAAGAAGGGATAAATGAATTGCTTAAACAATCCTCTTCTTATTTTTCGAAGAGGATTTTTGTATTTTGTATAAACTAAATCATTTATATGCTGATTAGACAATTAGACAACTGGGAAATCATTTCATCTATTGATAATCCGCAAATCCGGGCGTGATACGTATTTTTAATGAGGAGAGATGAATGAAATGAGTGAAATCGTCCTATTATCAGGGAGTCCGTCAGAATGTTCTAAGACTGACAAAGTACTCCACTATTTAGGTGCATTACTTGAAAAAGAACATTTTTCTGTGAAGCATATTTCGGTCAAAGATGTACCACCAGAGGTCTTAATATTTGGAAAGTACGATAGTCCGGTAATTAAAAGAATATCAAAGCAAATTCAAGGTGCACTCGGTGTCATTGTTGGATCGCCGGTATATAAAGCTGCTTATTCAGGGGCTTTAAAAACATTGCTTGATATTCTTCCGCAAGATGTACTTAAGAATACTCCAGTACTGCCATTGATGACCGGTGGAAGTTCTTCACACCTTTTAGCTATTGAGTATTCATTAAAGCCGCTATTGGCAACATTAAAAGGTCAGAATTTAAAGGGCGTTTATTTGTTGGATAGCCAAATTGATAAACATCAAGAAAACCCAATTATCGATAAGGAAATTTTACAAAGGACGAAAAAGCAGCTCCAGTATTTTATTGATATATTAAATAAAAGAAGGCTTTTCGAAACACTTTCATCATAATGAAGTGATTGTTGCATTGTCTGTGCCCTAATAACACATAAGTATCACATAAGTACGAAAAAGTTCATGCAGTAATGAAGATAAATGATCCGTATCAACAAAAAACATGCATCATTTGGATGTTCGGGGCTGTCGAAAACACTCGGCAGCCTCTTTTTACTGCTTAAGCACATTCTCTGCAAAAAGTTGATATGTAACATTTGATACGGTTAATCTAATGATGACGTAGATATGGCCATACTAATGATATATACAAGACTAGACTGTTTCCCCCTTTTCAGGAATAATAAAGAGAGCGAAGAAATGGATGATTGAGGTGAGATGATGGAAAGGTCAAATTGGGATAAGTATAAAATAATGACGATGATGCAAATTTTTATCGATCGGTTTATCAAAAATGATATTATTGGTTTGGCTGCGCAGCTATCCTATTTCTTTATACTATCCTTATTTCCGCTACTCATCTTTTTGGTAACGCTCATTCCCTACTTGCCAATTACTCAGGAGGATATGATTGGTCTTATTCGTGATTTCGCTCCTGTACAAACAATGGATTTTCTTGAAACGACACTTGCAGAAATTATGAGCAACCGCAGCAGCGGACTTTTATCCTTTGGGATTATCGGGACGATATGGTCTGCATCTAATGGAATGAATGCTGTAATAAAGGCGTTAAATCGGGCGTACAATGCAGAAGAAAGACGGCCTTTTTTAATTGCTCGCGGAATGTCCATTATATTAACGATCGGAATGATTATCGTCATTATAATCGTTTTAGTACTCCCTGTCTTCGGAAAGCAGATTGGCAAATATTTATTTCACAACCTTGGGTTTTCTATGGAGTTTGTAGCGCTTTGGAATGCTTTGCGTTGGGTTGTAACACCAATCGTTCTGTTTCTAGTCTTTCAAGTCCTTTACTTTTTAGCCCCATCTGAAAAAATCCGTTGGAAATCAGTGAGGCCTGGAGCAGTGTTTGCGTCAATAGGCTGGATTATTGTGTCGCTGGGCTTTTCTTCTTACATATCTAATTTTGGAAACTTCACTGCTGCTTATGGAAGTTTGGGGGGAATGATTGTATTAATGCTTTGGCTTTATTTGTCTGGGATGATTTTAATGATCGGCGGTGAGCTGAATGCTGTACTGGCTGAGAGTAAAAAAAATCCTTTTTAAAGAGCTGTTATTTGAACAGGGGATGATTAGATGAATGTGAGACGATACGGGAGTGGTCCATATACAGTGGCTGTGATTCATGGCGGTCCTGGAGCCCCAGGGACTGTTGCAGCAATTGCTAGAGAATTATCGAAAGAATATGGCGTATTGGAACCTATCCAGACAAAAGCATCTCTTGAGGAGCAAGTAAATGAGCTTTATGATGTGATTAAAAACAAGGGAGAGCTTCCGATCACGTTAATCGGCCATTCGTGGGGAGCTTGGTTGGCATTTATCGTAGCTGCAGCATACCCTTTTTTAGTAAAAAAAATAGTACTTGTAAGCAGCGGGCCTTTTGAAGACAAATACGTCCAAGAGCTGGAAGAGAATAGGCTGAACCGATTAAGCACTGTGGAAAAGGATGAATTCAATGACTTAATCGCTCATTTAAACAATCTCCATCCGCAAAAAAAGGACGAACACCTTGCTAGACTTGGTGAACTTGTAACAAAATCAGATCATTATCAAGCAATTCATATTCCAACAGATGAACAAGACATCATTCAAGTCAATAGCGATATTTTTCAATCAGTTTGGACAGAAGCGTCAATATTAAGAAAGACAGGATCACTTTTAGCACTCGGAAGAAAAATAAAGTGTCCTGTTTATGCAATCCATGGAAACGATGATCCCCATCCAGCAGAAGGAGTAAGCGTTCCTTTAAAAAAAATTTTAACCAATTTTCAATTTTACTTATTAGATAAATGCGGCCATACTCCTTGGAAAGAACAATATGCAAAAGATGCTTTTTATCAAATAGTGCGGGAAATACTGAATAGAAAGTGACAGACATGATTCGTTGGGGAGTTCCTGCTATTAATGAGGCGGCAGTTAAATGAACGCTTTAGCGTCCTCTTAGCTGCCGCTTATTTGCGTTCTAAAACAGCCACATCCAGCCGAGTGACATTAGAATAATAACAAATAAAGCTCCAATGACAACCAAAGAAATACTTTTCAATAAATCATTTTCTGCGGAGCGAATGCCCAACAAGGAAGAGCCTAGCATAACGCGGGCCGGTGAAGCCATACTTGCATGGGATGCGCTCGTATTTTGTATATAAATGTATAAATCAGGAGAGATCCCTAATGATTTCGCCGTTTGCATTTGCAATTGAATAAACATGGCGTTTGAGCCTGCATTACTGCCGGTTAGAAAGCCTCCCAATCCGCCAATGAAAGGAGAAATAATGACAAAGCTTGTACCAAATGCAGTTGCAGCCGCATTCGCAATAAACATCGTCATGCCAGCCTCCGTCATCACTTCTGCCATTGCGACAAATGCCGAGGTTGAAATAAAGAACGGCACCCATTGTTTGATGGTCAGCCGCAGCGATGTACGTACGACTTGCCAGTGAATCTTTAAGATAAAAATGGCGAATAAACTAGCAACGAACAGCCAAAATCCAGGCGAATATAACAGGGCTAAAGAGTAAGAATAGGCTGGTAAATCGATTACGAGATGCGATGTTAAAAAATGATTGATATTCGGCACAAGACGGGAGAGAAAAATACAAAAAGTTAAGAGCAAGTATGGACTCATCACTTTTAAAATAGTGAAGCTATTTTTTTCTGCTGCAGCAGAAAGTTCTGCAACAGTTTCTTCTCTTTTCTTTGCCTTTATTTTTAACAATCCTACTCCGAGCGTTGTTGTGATCAGAGCTGCTAGTACTCCTGCTAATTCGACGCTGACATAGGCATTAAAGAACAGAACGGATAAGCCAAATAGGATCGAGAAAAAGGTGATCTCTTTCCATTTTTCTTGAAGGGCTCGTTTGCCGCCAGCAATGAAAACCGCAGCGACCACAAAATAAAGGAAAACAGGTATGCTCATCACTGCACTTCCGATGCCTACTTTTTGCAGCGAGAGATCCCCAATTTCAGCGCCAACGACCATTCCAGTCGCTAAGGCGCCCCAAGGAACAGCTAGCAAACTAATAAGTCCGATTAATGCAGCACGAAAGGGAGCAAAGCCTAAAGCAATGAAAACAGGCGCGACAATTAAAAAAGCAGTTCCAAAGCCGCTTGCTGATTCAATTAATGGTGAAAAACCGATCACTAAAATAATGACTTGCAACATTTTATCATCCGTTGCTTGCGAGATAAAAGCCGCAATGACATCAATTGCGCCTGATTGTTTCATAAGATGAAAAAGAAAAATGCCAAAAAACAATACATAGGCGACAATAAAAGAGATTAAGACACCTTTAAAAGAAGCGTGGAATATCTCCTTTGTAAATAAAGGGAAAACCGAAGACCATTTTGTAATGATTACTGTAATAACGTAAGCGCAGATAGCAGCACGCAAAGAAGACTGCTTTAATAGAAATAAACATCCGACAATTGCAACAATAGGTAATAATGCAATCATTAACTCCATGCAAACATCTCCACTGCGATGATTTCTTGAACATATTCTTTCCTGTATTATAAAGGAAGGAAGCGATCATGTCAGCAATCGTTTGGACAAAATTTTCTCCCACCTCAATTGCTTTCGGCATTAAAGTGGGGGATAACTGAAAGTCAAATGTCCGATTGATTTAGGTCGACAGGATAAGGAAAGCTTCTTGAATCAGTATCGCACGAAGAAAAAGCGGTTTCCTTTTTCAAGGTAGTTCACGATCTAAGCCTTTGTTCTACCTTCCATAAGTGGGGAGAGAGAAGCCCCTCCCACAATGAATGTTTCCCTTTATTTAAGTAATCTAAGACTATTTAAAATGACAAGAATGGTGCTGCCTTCATGTCCAATGACTCCGTAAGGCAGGTCTAATATTTGTAAGAAGTTTGAAGCAATTAACCCCATGATGACGATAATGGAGAAGAAGACGTTCTGTTTTATAATACGATTCATTCGTTTCGATAGACGAATGGCTTCAGCTATACGAGGCAAATCGTTTTTCATCAGGACGACATCTGCTGTTTCAAGGGCAACATCCGTTCCTTCACCCATAGCAATGCCAACGTTTGCGGTTGCTAATGCCGGTGCATCATTGATGCCATCTCCGACCATTGCTACTGAACCATATTGCTTCATCAAATTCTTTAACTCTTTTACTTTTCCTTCAGGCAAGCATTCAGCAATATAACCGTCAATATGCGCTTCCTGGGCAATTGCTTTTGCTGTTGTTTCACTGTCGCCAGTCAGCATAATCGTATGAATCCCTTCTTTTCTTAAGGCTTCAATTGCTGCTTTTGTTTCCTCACGAACGATATCTTTTAAAGCAATAAGTGCAGCAATGCCATCTTTGTCTTTCACGTACACCATCGTTTTTCCATTTGCTGCTAATTTCTCTGCCACACCATCCGCAAAAGCAAGTGCTTGTTCTTTACCAACAAATTCTGCTTTGCCAATCAGCCATTGTTGGCCATCCATTACTGCTTTAATTCCCCAGCCGGCAACATCTTCTAAATCGTCGGGCTGACGGAGCGGTGCATCTATTGTTTGCTTAGTATAAGAAACGATTGCTTGTGCCAATGGATGGTTTGATTGGTTTTCAATAGAGGCAACAAGATGCAGCAATGATTCTTTCTGAATATCCTCACGTACATAAATATCCGTTACTTCAGGTTTCCCTTTTGTCAACGTTCCAGTTTTATCAAATGCAATACCCTTCATATGACTTAAATTTTCCAGATGAACGCCGCCTTTAAATAATATCCCGCTGCGCGCTCCATTAGAAATGGCCGATAAGGTTGCTGGCATAATAGAAGCAACAAGTGCACAAGGCGAAGCAACAACTAGTAAAACCATTGCGCGATAAAAGGTTGTGGTCCAATCCCAGTCTAGCAAATAATGGGGCAAGAACATCATCAGCCCGACAACTAATAATACGATTTTTACATATGTTCCTTCAAATTTCTCAATAAAGAGCTGCGATGGCGATTTTTCACTTTGAGCTGATTGTACGAGCTGAAGAATTTTTTGGAACAGCGTTTCTGTGCTAAGCTTTGTCACTTCAACTGTTAGAGATCCGTTCATATTCACCGTTCCAGCAAATACTTCATCGTGAAGTTCTTTCGTTACAGGAATGGATTCACCTGTGATCATCGCTTCATCGATAGCAGAGCGGCCTCTAATGACGATGCCATCTGAAGGAATTCGTTCTCCTGGCTTTACTAAAATATGATCTCCTATTGTTAATTCTGAGACATGAACGAGCGTTTCTTTGCCATTTTTTATGAGCAGTGCTTGTTCTGGCTGCATACCCATTAAAGAAGAAATTTCTTTTTGACTCTTATTCAACGTATAGGTTTCTAGTGCGCCGCTAACAGCGAAAATGAAAATAAGAATGGCGCCTTCTGCCCAATAGCCAATAACGGCTGAGCCGATAGCAGCAAAAACCATTAACATTTCAACATTTAACTCTTTTTCTTTGATCGTTTCTTGAATCCCTTCTTTAGCTTTTGCAAAACCGCCAATACAAAAAGCGAGTAAATAAAAAATCGCAGATGCAGTAGAAAGGTCTGATTTAGATAAACTCCATCCAATGAGAATGAGAACACCACTTAACAATGCAGATATTAATTCTACATGCGGCCTTATTTTTTGGAGAAAAGATGGAGAATCTTTTATCGCTTCTTTTTGTATGTTAATAGTTGCTTCGACGTCTGTCATAACAACAACCTCCTTTTAATATCATTTAAATTTTCTAATTGAGAAAAATAATCACCATCAATACGCTGATTAAACAACGAATGCTGTCACCGTGAAAGGAGACAGCAAAACTAGATGATTATAAGGGATATATAGTTTTAAAAGGGCAGATCACCCTTTCTTTAAAATCATTCTAACATATCTTTATAATGAAGTAAATAAAAATAATTATTAAGTAATATTTATTATTAGATAATGATTTCCGTTCTCAATTAGAATGAGATGTGAAAAAATACGCTGTATGATTGTTTTTTATATGCTTAGAAGGTGAATAATTGTCATGCAAAGTAAAAAAAGGGCTCGGCGTTTAGCCTGAGTCCTTTTTTTATGTGTATACTCTATTCTATTTTGATAGATATTTAGAGAAAAGTTAGAAGTATCTTATTCTGATATTTTTTCAATTATAGGTGCAATTGCAATCGGTGGAATGGAATTAGTCATCGCATCAGCATATACATTTAATTTATCGCCCACTTCATAAGCATCGTCACTTGATACTGGTACTTTTAATATTTTGTTTTGTAAAGCCAACTCCCACCAATCATCTTTGTACGAAAGGGCTTCTTCTTTTGTAGGAGTGTCTGCAACGATCATGTAGATGTCATCAATGGAGATAAGATATCCTGTAAAAGGTTGTTGCTCTTCTTTTTCTACAGAAGAGAGACTACGATGTGATGAGAAATCGTTCACTTCTGCAAAAGCTGGTGCTGAACCTACAGTAAGTCCACACCCTAATACTAAAGTGGTTGCTAAAACTACTAATTTTTGTTTTGTTTTGATCATCAACATTTCCTCCTTGTAAATTTTTCCTACAAATCCATCTTACTACACTTACATGTATAAAACTTCATTTATACAAATATTTAACAAATATGTCACAAGTGTAATAAAAATGGTCATTATTGTTTTAAATAAAAACCAAAATTGATTTAAATAAAAATTTGATGAAAATTGAAGAAGCTGCACGAAAAAATATGGTCTATCAAATAGGTGACATCGTGAAGGTATTGAAATTGCAAAAAGGCAAGGTAAATACAAAGGTAGGAAACAAAATATCATTCAGCAGCTGCTGGTAAAGATAAGGTTATTTATAATAAGGTTGTTCGTTTAATAAAATTTAAAGAAAGCATTATGGATATACACCGTCGTACAAGTTTAGCCAGGAATACAATTTGTCCTATTCGTGATGAAGGCGTTGAAAGAACAATGATTCATGAAGCGACAATTGGACGAATCTATTTGGCACAAGGGGCAACCAATTTACGCAAGTCCATCGATGGACTTGTGGCTATCGTAAAGGAAGAGTTCAACCTGGATCCTTTTTTATCCGTTTGTCTTCTGTAAATGCTCACGCGATAAAGTAAAAATTCTATTCTGGGGTCACAATGGATTTTGGCTCTATTATAGCCGTTTGGAGAAAGGAACATTTCATTGGCCAGCAGAAAAAGAAGGGATTTATCCATCACAAGAAGACAACTCAGGTGGTTATTGGATGGACTTCCCTTCATCAAAAGCACACCGAGAAGTCACAGCTCGTACCATTGGATAAAATTGTTTGAAAAAAAAGGGATTTGACGGGTTCTGAAGAATATATTCCTTTATGAAAAAGATGACGAAACAAACGCAATCTCTTACAATTGAATAAATGAAAGAATGAAATTAGACCTTAAAAATTAATTTTACGACTTCTTTAGGTCTATTTGTCGTTTACGAATAACTCGAAAACAACGAAAAATCGTAGTCGACCTGAAATCATTTGAATTTTCGTGGGTGATAATATGAAAATTTCTATAGAAGAAATAAGCAAAGAACAGGTAGAAGAAATCCTCATTAGGTGTCATGAGGTAGATGACGAAATACACGAAATCTTAAACAAGTTGGAAACTGAAAACCTTATTGTACTCGGACATCAAAAAGATAAAGTTCACCGTATTAAGCTTAGTGATATCTATTATTTCGAGGCAGTTGACGGAAAGGTTTTTATTTACTGTAAGGACAACGTTTTTGAGGTAAAACAAAAGCTTTATGAATTAGAGGAATTATGCAAAGAAAAGAACTGTTTTCGTGCATCCAAATCTACAATTTTGAACATAGCTAAAATTTCATCTATATATCCGTCCATAAGCGGCCGATTCGAAGCGGTGCTTGATAACGGGGAACGTACAGTCATCTCAAGGAAGTATGTGCCTGTCCTTAAAAAAATGCTTGGATTGTAAAAGGAGAGATAAATATGAAGATGTCTGAATTTGTACAAAAGATTATTAAGAATTTCTTCATCATCTTTGCATCCATCATCATGATGATTACAATTTTGCGACAAATCTATTATCCCAATATGGCCTTTGATTTGAAGTCGATTTATATCATTATGGCATTTTCATTTTTAAGTTCATTAACGGGGTTTATTTTGTATTCTCCTAATGATATAAGTGAGAAGAAAATGCGTATAAGAATTATCATTCATTTTTTCACTTTGGAGATTCTATTGATTGCCATTGGTAGCGTTATTGATCTTGTGAATAGTGCATTAGATGGAATCATTCTTGCACTGCAAATTGCCGTAATCTATACCCTAGTTCGTCTGCTGTCATGGCGAAATGATAAAAAAGAAGCCCAAAAAATCAACGAAAAACTAAAGGCATTAAAGAATAAAGAAAATCAATAAGCAGCAGTTGTCTGTAACAGATTATTTTACGGTAAGCATTATAGCTTACCGCTTTTTTTTGCATCTTATTTGCTTGTGGAAGCAACTTACCTTTTTTTTATATACTTCCTTTCAGCAGTTTATTAAGATGAGTTCATCAAAAATAATTCGAAAAGGAAGGAGTAACTACTATGGGAACTTTACTATTATTAATTGCTTTGACTTTCGAGATTGCTTTTGCAATTTACTGTATAGTAACTAAGCAAAATCATAAAAAAATTAAGAATTGGATAAGGATTGCTGCATTTATTGCATTTGTAATTCTCACACTTTCATCTGTAATTGTGTGGAGTTTCAGCTGGGTAATGTTTGCTATACTGCTTTTCATATTAGCGGTAAAGGGGACAGTTGCTCTTATCCATAACAAAACAAATACCAAAAAATACAAATCTTCTAAAATTGTGTGGAAATCCATAATGATGATATTAGCAACTGTATTTGTACTTGCACCTGCAATTGTTTTTCCGCAGAATAAATCACCAAAAGTGACAGGTGATGATGATGTCGAAACCGCTACTTATACATATGTTGACAAAAACCGTATGGAGAAATTTACAGACAAGAGGCAAAACAGATTTGTTAATGTGGAATTTTGGTATCCAAAAAATTTAGATGGAACATACCCGCTTTTGGTGTTCTCACATGGAGCATACGGTATCAAGGCAAGCAATACCTCTACCTATACTGAGCTTGCAAGCCACGGTTATGTAGTCGTTTCAATCGATCATCCCTATCACTCCTTTTATACCCGTTCAGAGGATGGAACAGTGACTATGATCAATACAGATTTTAAGCGTGAAATCGACAATATGAATAAAGGAGTTTACTCGAATGAAGAACTCTACGAACTCTACGAAAAATGGATGAAACTACGAACAGACGATATGAATTTTGTAATTGATACGATTCTTAAAAAAGCCAAAAGTGACCAAAATCCCATTTATCAACATATCAATACAGAGAAAATCGGTGTGTTCGGGCACTCAATGGGCGGCGCAGCAAGTGTTGGGCTAGGCAGAGAGCGTGATGATATACGTGCAGTTGTAAATATTGATGGCCCGTTCTTTAGTGAGCTTGTTTATAAGAAAAAAATAGATGATTATGTGGCAAGCAGCGAAGCCTACACGACCCCACTTCTTAACATTTATTCTGACGATGTTTGGAGACAGCTCGAAAGCAATTCCTTTTATGTAGCGAACAAACCGAATAATGAACACTTCAAAGATGTATATACTGTTCATTTTCAAGGTGCAAAACATTTAAGCTTGACCGATTTACCGCTTTTCTCTCCTATACTTGCAAATATTCTGCAAGGCGGAAAAGCCGACATTGATCCATATTACTGTATTGAAACTGAAAATGAACTAATTCTTAAATTTTTTGACTATGAATTAAAGGGAATTAGCCATTTCACTCCCAAAGGAACATATTAAATAAAAATTCGATTAAAGGCTGAAATATACATATATAAACTGTATATAGTTCAGCCTTTTTTATTTTACCTAATTAATTTAAAAGTAAACGACAAATAGACCATTTTTTCTTTTTGCGAATAGGGCAAAACCTGAAAAGGGAGCTAAACCATGTTTATCCCACATCTAACTGGCAGTAAAACCCCCACCTTAAGAGTTAAGAGGAATCGAAGAAGTCTAGGTAGGGGATAACTGAAAGTCAAATGTCCGATTGGTTCAACTAACCATCAGTGGGGGATGAGAGAAAACCCCGACTCATGGAAGTTTCACTTTATCTTCCTCAAGCGACTTATTTATGCATTCTCTATATTGAGCTAAAGCAACTTCATTGCGCCCAAAAATCAAGTGTTTATTTGCTTTAGTCCTAAAACCGACTTGCATTGTTTCACATGTTTCAAGATCCTCCATAATAGCAGCTTTGAATAAACGGATATTCTCCTCCCAAAAAGATCGTTTACTTAGACAGTCTTCTTGAACGATATGTGTTACTTCAATAAGGCTTGTCTCTGGACTTTCAGGAAAAATTTGCAATAAACTGAGGTGGCTTTTTTCAATAAAAAAAGTGGATAAAGGAAAGATCGTATATAGAATGGTGGCATTCGGCCGAAGATCCCATTCTTCAACAGGCTGTTGAAAAAGATCCTTGACACTCCGTTTTGGAGCAATTCCACGGATGTGATTCTGAAATTGATCGCAAATCGCTAAGTTATGAAGAAATAGCCAATTCGTACTATCCTTATGAAGAAATGCAAAATGATAGTTTTCTAAAAACTGTTCCACTCCACATTTCCAATTAAATTTCATGCGCCACGATTCTTTTCGATAAAATGTGTATTGATCAAATTGATAAGCCTTAAATTCTTGATCAAGCTGAAGTCCTAAGAAAGATTCAACATTGACAGTTCGTTCTTCGGATTTTTTCTCCTGATTTAACCGCACCCAAATAAAACCATGCCGTTCACTCACAGGCAAGGAAGAGAGAGGATAACAATTCATTTCTAAGTTGGGAAAGCTGCGTTCTTTATCTGGAACATTACATAAGTTTCCTTCCATATCATACGCCCACCCATGATATGGGCAGATAAAATTCTTTCTTATTCGACCATGATCCTTTAAAACTAAAGATGCTCCACGATGTTTGCAAGCATTTACAAAAGCATTCACAGATTTATTAGGTGTTCGAATAATAATGATTGGTACGCCCATCACTGTTTTCGATATATAATCTCCTACTTTTGGAATCTCACTCCCATGGGCAACAATAAGGGGCTGATTCATAATCATTGAAAATTCTTTTGTATACTGTTCAGAATCATAATAATCACTTACTAGCCAATGTGTTTCTTTTTCCCCTAGTTCCGTCTCTTTGTTCGTTATACGTTTGCGTATTTCTTCAATTAACTGAATTTGCGTTCGCTGTTCCATTTTCCCATCCACCTCTCCAATATTTTTACTAAGGCATAGCCCGCTCAACAATCTTCTCTAGTACTCCTTTATTTGCAAGCTGGCCAAAAAGAAGACTGTGATGCAAAAGTCGATTTTCACAAAAGGCATCTGCAACAAAAGACGGTGCATATCTTAACAGAAGGCTGGCTTGGAAAGTAACGGCCATGCTTCCAGTTAAACGGCGCGAAAAATACTCCACTCCCTCTTCTGAAATAGATGTAAACAGCAAGTTTTTCAGTTTATCGAGATGATCATCAAATAACGGATTCTCTCCTTTTCCATATTCACATTCGTCTATAAACCTTTCTAACACTTCTTTACGTTTCGTAATGATTCGAAGCACATCTAATGCTGCAATGTTTCCCGGTCCTTCCCAAATGGCGTTTAATGGTGCATCTCGGTAAAGGCGTGGGAGAATAGACTCTTCTACATATCCATTTCCTCCTAGACATTCCATGCATTCATTTACATGTACAGGTGTACGCTTACAAATCCAATACTTCATTAAAGCAGTCGCAAGCCTTGCAAAATCACTGTCGTTCTCGTCTAATGCACGAGCGATTCGAAACACTGCTGTCGTAGCAGCTTCAGATTCGATAGCAAGATCAGCAAGGACATTTTGCATTAATGGCTTTTCTAATAAACTTGAACCGAATGCTTTCCTATGTCTTGCATGATGTATAGCCTGAGTTAGAGCAATCCGCATTAGACCAGCAGAGGCAAGAACACAATCAAACCTTCCTAGATTGATCATGCGCATGATCATTTTTAACCCTTCTCCTTCATTGCCAATTAAACTGCCACGCACTCCATAAAATTCTACTTCAGCAGATGGGAGAGAACGAGTACCCATCTTTTCTTTTAAACGCTGAATAGTAAATCCATCATCATTGCTTTCAATTAAGAAACAAGAAAGCCCATTTGGTGTACGAGCAAGCGTAATAAAAATATCACATGAAGGGTAGGAGCAAAACCACTTATGCCCCGTAATTTCATATTCTCCTTCTCCAGCAGGCTTTGCAATCGTTGAAATTTTCCGTAAATCTGCTCCGCCTTGTTTCTCAGTTGTCGTAATACCTGCTAATACTGCTTGATCATATGAGTGTGAGAGCAGTCGTTGTCCCCATTTATTGAAAACCTTCTGATTGCTTTTCATAAGCGGTATCGCTGAATGAGTAGTAGCGAGCGGTGTCATTACCCCAATGTTCACCTGGCTCCATAGGTAAGCAAGCCCTCCTCTCACTACATGTGACCCTGGTATATCCATACTCCAAGGCAGTGCATGCAAACCTGCTTCAATTCCTTTACGGAGCAGCCAATTCCACGAAGGGTCAAGATCGATTCGATCAATTCTTCTTCCAAAACGATCATGTGTATGAAGAACCGGTTCATTTTTCTCAGCACGTTCAGCGTGTTCTAACGTTTCAATAGACCCTGCGATCGTCCCGAATTTGCGGCAGCGCTCCATCCCCCAGTCGCCTTTTTCTCTTGTTATCGCCTCTTGAAGTGGAATATCACTATCAAAAGGTTGGAAGGGATACAGTGGGGGAGACTGATTGGTCACTTCGTGTGTCCCGTACATGGATATCCACCTCTTCTATTATTATTCATTACTTTTTTCAGATGCTGAAGCCATAATCGTCCCTTGTGCAATCGCACAAACGGTTTCTTTTTCTCCCTTACGAATAGAAATATCGCATCTGCAAACCGCCTGGCGTTTACCTGAAGAAACGACTGTACCACGAGCAATGATCTTTTCTCCAACTGCAGGCCTTAAGTAATTGATCTTATATTCTGCGGTCAACACATTCGGCCCAAGAACAGAGCCAGCAACGAACGTTAATGTATTATCAGCTGCATAGCTTAAAACTCCGCCGTGCACAAATCCATTTTGCTGCAATACATCTTCACTAACTGGAATTTCTAGCACTGCTACACCAGGTTTGAATTCAATAAGAACTGTACCAAGAAGCCTGCTAAAAGACTGCGCTTTTAACGCTTGTTGGCCTACTTTAAATAATTCTTGCGTTTCCATGTCATTACTCCCTTCTTTCAATTGTTATCCGCTTTGCTTTTTTAAATAATCGAGCTTCTTCTCAAATTTTTCTTTAAAGTGCAGCAGTTCATCTCTAAGTTCGGTTAATGCTTCAATTTGAGCTTCTACTTGTTTTACTTTCTGCTCCCCATATTCAATTGTTCTTTCCAATTGTTTCATACCTGCTTGGTCTTCATAAAATAAATCAATCATTTCTTTGATTTCATCAAGTGAAAATCCAAACCTTTTTCCTCTTAAAATCAACTTAACTCGTGCGCGATCCTCCTTTGTATAATGCCTCGTACCGTTAGGAGAACGCTTTGGACTTAATAACTTTTTTTCTTCGTAATAACGAATCGTTCGAGTGCTCACTTCAAATTCCTCAGACAAGTCAGAAATAGTGTAGTATAAACAAGATTTTTTCATATTTATCTCTAGTAAAACTAGCATCCACCTTCTTTCTTTTTTGTTCACTTATACTCTAGATGAATTTGACGTTAACGTCAACAGTAAATTCTATAAAATCAGAAAAATTTAAAAAGAATAATAATTTATCGTTGTGATGAATCTTTGATAAAAACCGTGCAGCAATCTACACGGTTCATTTCAACGCTTTTGGTTTTATTCTTACGAAAGTACGTGCACCGTCTATTTGGAAAACCAAGATGATCATTGAAAGCAAAAATAGCATCGCACTGAAAATCATGAAGAGGCTAATGTCTTTCGTATGTTGAATGAAAAGCCCGCCAATGTAAGGACCAGTTAAACTACCGATGCTAAAAGCAATACCACATAATAAGTTGCCGGTCGGCAGCAGATTTTTCGGTGTTAAATCGGCCATAAAACTAATCCCAAGGCTAAAAGTAGAGCCAACGACCATTCCGGCAATAAAAATACAGATGAGGATTGCCACGAATGTTTCTTCAAAAAGGCTTGCTCCAGTAAAGCAAAGCCCACCTAAACTACAAACAATAACGAGTACCCTCCTTCTTCCGTACTGATCGCTAAGCATCCCTAAAGGAAGTTGAAAGAGAATGCCGCCAATTGCAAATGCAAACAACAACATCGAGACTTGCGAAATGGAGAGGCCAATTCGAAGTCCATATACCGGAAAGCTGCCATTCAATGTTGCTTCTAAAAAACCATAGCCAAAAGCAGGCAAAAACGCTAGCCAAGCAAACTTCCATGTATGCACAAATCGGGCAAAGATATCTTTAAACGTATTTATTTGTACTGTTTGTTCAGGAAACTCATTTATTAGTACAAATAATAATGTCCAAACAAGCAGACACAATAGAGACGACAACATAAATGGCAATGCTTCATTTATCCCACATCTAACTGGCAGTAAGACCCCCACCTCAAGAGTTAGAGTAATCGAGAAGTCTAGGTGGGGGATAACTGCCAGTAAATGTCCGATTGGTTCAACTAACCATCAGTGGGGGATGAGAGAAAACCCCCACTGATGGAAGTTTCACTTTATCTTTACTAATGGCGTCATCAATGGTCCAACGGCAAATCCAACGCCAAAAAATAATCCATACAGAGAAATATTTCGACCGCGTTTATGTACTGGAGAAAAATCGGTAATCCAAGTTTGAGTCCCGAAATGTAAAGCATGGTCGCCTATTCCAATAAAGAGGCGGAGAAGAAACCAGAACCAAAAAGACTTCCATAATGGAAAAAGTGCTAGAGATAAAATAACCAATAAGCCTCCCCCAATGATGATCGGCTTATAGCCATATTTACGTAAAGGTGCTTCCATAAATGGACTAATAAGTAAAATTCCGATATATAATCCTGCTGCATTGAGTCCATTTAAGGAGGAAGAAATGCCATCTTGTTCAAAAATAATCGCAATTAAAGGCAGGAGCATACCTTGGCTAAAACCAGAAATAGCAACAATGCTTACTAATATCCAGAAACGGCTTTTAACACGATTCATTTACAGACCCCCGATCTTAAATTTTTATTTGTAATGAATAGGAGCTGTAGTCGAATAAAGAAAATTTATAAAGAACGAACATGTGATGGAATGATGTTTATGCCAACATTTCATCATTTTAATCAGGTGATTCCATCTGATATTTAAGTACAGCTTAAAAAATTCGAATACGAGCAAACCTCTTATGATGTTAAAAGGAAATCCTTATCTTGACAAGATCAAACAAGCAAAATATTTTTATTCTAAAGAAAAGAGTTGTATACTTTAAATACACTGGGTGGTATATAAGAAGGGGTCTTTCATAAGACCTATATTTAGGTGAGATCGTTTACTTCATCTATTTTAAAGAGAAAGGAAGACCGATAATGAAATTTAACATGAAGGATGGCGGTTTTTATACAGAGCTTCCGTATGGAAGATTGGATATTTCCGGTAATGAGGAGAATGGTTTTCGTCCATTTCAGCTTCTAGTAACATCCGTCGCTGTATGCAGTGGTGGCGTTTTGAGGAAAGTTTTAGAAAAACAGCGTATGGAAGTAGAGGACATGACGATTACTGCGGATGTAAAGAGAAATGAAGAGGCTGCAAATCGTATTGAAAAAATCACGATCCATTTTAAAATCAAAGGGAAGAAGTTAGAGGAAAAAAAGGTCGCAAAAGCTTTGGAATTGGCGCAAAAAAATTGTTCTATGTTCCAATCTGTTATTGGAGCAATTGATGTAACAGAAACATTTGAGCTTGTCTAAATAATACGAATAATAACAGAGCTTCATTTTTAACAATACCTAATAACAATACTAAAAAACTGTCTCGAAAAAGGCGGTTTTTTATTTTGCATTTATAGGAGGCTTCATAAGATGTATTATTTGAAAAATCAGATTATAAATGCTAAATTTTTTCAATTGTAAATGGGATAATAACGTCGTTCTCGGTAAAAATAAAACAAGTAATGAAACGCTGTAGAAAGGAGTTTTGTAATGAAACAGCTACGCTTAGCCGCTATTTTTATTCTTGTTTTTACAATGATGTGTTTGCACGTTTCTGCTGAGAAAAAGACAACCAGTGAGAAGAAAAAACAATTAGCCATTCCATCCTCAGTGCTGCATATTGGGAAAGAAAATACGTACTCTAATTCCGATGAGGATCTGCCTAATCTTGAACCGAGCGAATGGACAAAGGAAATTCTTAAAACGACAAACGTTAAAATTGAAAACCCAAATCTTATTCGTATGCTAAATGAATCGGCAGTTAATAAGACGCCATTTGCAATCGGTCTTCGGGCAACTATTTATTTAGGAGAATGGCCTTTAAACTATGAATCGATTGAAACGATTCCAAATTGGCAGTATCAAAAAATAAATACAAATTATTATGATAATCGTGGCGGAAACACGAATTACCAGGTTCACTACGTCCAAGAGGTACAGAAAGTAGTAAAAGGTGGATTGACTGCAAAAGTGGATAAGGCGGATGATGTCAGGAAAATGATGCTCTTAAAAGCAATGTCTGCAACAAATTTGCCGCTTTCTTTTGAAACTGTGATTGGTGCTGGAACAAAGAAAGAACAAAGATATAACATTCCACCTCAGCGCTTAGGGTATTTATATACTTATGCTCCGGCGATTAGTGAAAAAGGGAAAGTAACGTCTGGTGAAGTGTATTTAGTAATAAAGGGTTCGAAGCGCAGTATTATGGTGAAAAATATTACTTCTCAAGGCATAGGAGCTTGGATTCCATTGCAAGATTACGTCTCGTTTAGCTTTAATGCAACAAATCAGCCTAGATAATGGAGAAGAAAAGGACGCTAGAGGCGTTCTTTTCTTCTCCAATTTATCCCACATCTAACTGGCAGTAAGACCCCGACCTCAAAAATAAGAGGACTCGAAGAAGTCTAGGTGAGGGATAACTGAAAGTCAAATGTCCGATTGGTTCGGGCCGACAGGATAAGGAAAGCTTCTTGAATCAACATCGCACGAAGAAAAGCGGTTTCCTTTTCGAGGACGTTGCGGTCTTAGCCTTTGTTCTACTTCCCATCAGTGGGGGATGAGAGAAAACCCCCACTGATGGAAGTTTCACTTTATTATGGTGCTTAAGATGACAGCTGTGACTGCCGTTTCATAAAGTCGACTTCTTTGTAATAAGCATCCTTTACAAGCAAATTTGGACCAAGGCAATGAACGGCAGGGCAGTGGCAATTTACAGATGATGCAAGTGAACCAGATAGCCATTTGTTAAACATTGTTGGTAATGAGGAATGTTGAATGTTTCCAATTGCTGGTATGTTGCTAAAGTCAGTCACGATGACATCACCAGAAAAAATATTAACATTCAAACGTGATCGTCCATCGGGATCATTCCTTAATGTGACATTCTTACTATTATAAAGTCTTCGCAATAATGCAAGGTCATCCTCTTTCGGACTGCATGGATAAAAAGGCAATGTTCCAAATAACATCCATACATTTTCATCACGAATATCGAGTAAGTGATGAATAGCTTCTCTTATTTCATCCAATGTCAATACTTCTAAATTGGAAGCGAAATCGACAGGATACATCGGATGAATTTCATGGCGTGCACATTTCATTTCGTTGACGATTTGATGGTGAATTCGCTCAATATGAGGAAGTGTTCGTTTGTTTAGCATCGTTTCAGCTGAAACCATCACTCCAGCTTCTACAAGCGTACGGCTATTTTCGATCATTTGTTCTAGAAATTTTTTCCGTTGTTCTCGCGTTGGTTTTTTAGGCATATTCGCAAAGCCGCCGTCAATAAACTCATCGGCATTCCCCCAATTATGGGAAATATGCAGAACACTTAAGTAAGGAGCAATCTCCATATAGCGATCGGTTTTCAAAGTGAGATTCGAATTAATTTGGGTATGAACCCCTCGCTCATGGGCATATTGCAGCAAAGGCAGGACATAATGATCCACACTTTTTTTAGATAGCATTGGTTCGCCGCCAGTAATACTTAAAGATCGCAAGTTGGGGATCTCTTCTAGTCTATCAATCAATAATTCTAGCGGGAGCGCTTGTGGATCTTTCGACTGAAGGGAATACCCTACTGCACAGTGCTCACAGCGCATGTTGCACAAATATGTTGTTGTAAATTCAATATTCGATAAAGTGAGCTGACCGTGGTCTTTTATGTCTAAATAAGATTCCCAAGGATCATAAGCAGGCGTTATTGTTTGTAATTTTTGAGAAACGTGTTGCATCATCAAAACCCCTCTAATTTGTAAGTGAACCTCTTAGGATAGTGCTTCACTGATATGTATGTTAGAAAAAAAGGAAGCATACCTGTTGTTTACGGTCCATTACTATTATTGGAGAACGATGTTCAGAAGTCAAATCTTGTCCTTACATTATTTTTTCCTTTTTATGAAAAATAAATAGTTGAAAACATCGATAATACTTGACCGAGTCTTGATATGTTGTTCTAATGAAGCCTTACTCTTCCATTCACTCGTTTCGAGGCGTATAATGATGTGGGTGGAGATAAGATCAAAAGGTAAAGTGTAAGAGGGGGATTCTAGCATGAATGTAGAGAAATTTCAAGAAAGCGTATACAAACTAATTGTAGAAACATCCACAAATCTTCCTAAAGATGTGAGAAGGGCAGTGAAGCTTGCCAAGGAAAAAGAAAGTGCC
Source organism: Bacillus chungangensis (assembly GCF_030812995.1). Classification (GTDB taxonomy): domain Bacteria; phylum Bacillota; class Bacilli; order Bacillales; family Bacillaceae_C; genus Bacillus_CF; species Bacillus_CF chungangensis. The sequence goes on from NZ_JAUSTT010000007.1 coordinate 121,517, forward strand.
GGTACACGCTCTGCGATGGGACTAGCTACTATTACACATAACATCAAAATGGCAGATGAGCATGTTTCTCCGATATGTCAAGACACTGGACTGCCGACATTTAAAATTAAAACACCAGTGGGGATGAATCAGCTTGTGATGAAAGATGCGATCTATCGTGCAATCGCTTCCGCAACCAAAGATGCGAAGCTGCGGCCGAATTCCGTCGACTCTTTAACTGGCGAGAATAGCGGTGATAATCTTGGTTCTGGCACTCCGGTAATAAAATTTGAGCAATGGGAAAAAGATTATGTGGATATCCGTTTAATTTTAAAAGGCGGTGGCTGTGAGAATAAGAATATTCAATATAGTCTTCCGTGTAAATTAGAAGGCTTGGGACGAGCAGGACGAAACTTAGACGGGATTCGAAAATGCATCATGCATGCAGTCTATCAAGCTCAAGGGCAAGGTTGCAGTGCAGGCTTTATTGGCGTTGGCATTGGCGGGGATCGTTCCAGCGGCTATGATTTGGCGAAGGAGCAGCTCTTCCGTTCTGTTGATGATGTAAGTCCACATGAAGATTTAAGAAAGCTGGAAGAATACGTGATGGAGCACGCAAATAAGCTTGGTATTGGCACAATGGGATTTGGCGGCGAAACGACGCTATTAGGCTGTAAAATTGGAGTGATGAATCGAATTCCAGCGAGCTTTTTCGTCTCTGTAGCTTATAATTGCTGGGCTTTTCGACGTTTAGGTGCTGCCATTAATCCTGTAACAGGAGAAATCGACGAATGGTTTTACCAAGAGGGAGAAAAGATCGATTTTCTTGGAGAAGCAGAAACTGCTGCTGCTCATGAAACAGAAACAAAAGTTGTGACGCTTCAAGCGCCAATTTCAGAGGCGCAAATTCGTGAGTTAAAAGTTGGAGATGTGGTTCAAATTACAGGAAGAATGTATACTGGACGAGATGCAATTCATCACTATTTAATGGATCATGATGCACCAGTTGACCTCGACGGACAAGTAATCTATCATTGTGGACCTGTGATGGCAAAGGATGAACAGGGGAACTGGTCAGTGAAAGCAGCAGGACCGACGACATCAATTCGTGAAGAGCCTTATCAAGGAGACATTATGAAAAAATTTGGTATTCGCGCTGTCATCGGTAAAGGCGGCATGGGGCCAAAAACACTTACTGCGTTAAAGGAGCATGGCGGTGTTTACTTAAATGCAATTGGTGGAGCAGCACAATATTATGCTGATTGCATTAAGCAAGTAGATGGAGTAGATTTGCTGCAATTTGGCATTCCGGAAGCAATGTGGCATCTGCGTGTTGAAAACTTTACAGCTGTTGTCACAATGGATGCCCATGGCAATAGCCTTCACGAAGATGTCGATAAAACATCACTTGAAAAGCTTGCTCAATTTAAAGAGACTGTTTTTTAAATATTGAATGAACATGGGGGAATAAAAACTAGTCCCCCATGTTTAGTAAGAGAATACTCTTATGGCCCAATGTTTTTAAGGCAGTGTTATGAATGAAAGAAAAAATAATCATAAGTACTTTTTTAAATATTAGGCGGCATATTATCGACTTTTTTTAAATGAAGCAACTGTTATTATATGTATCATCATTCTGGCTGTCCTAGCAATTTATGATATTTATCATTTTGAAAAAGTATACCGCGCACCAAGTTAAACATTGTAGAATTGACATTTATAAAAATATTAATTGATAACATTAACTTTCAGTTTTCATTTTCTCATTGTATGCATTTCCATACTTTCCACTGCTACAAAGTCGGCAGCTTTTTTCACAATCGATATTTTTGTGTTGATGAACTTTGACTGGTTAGCAGAATATGTTAATTTATCTGAATCATTCGTATTTTATAAAGGCGCAAGTAATAAGAGCAAAAAAAATGGAAAAACAGCCTCGATTTTTACTTTAACTTCTCTATTTTGTCATTTTTAAAGTTTTGTTCACAAGCTTATCCCTCTTATTCCATATATTCTTTATAGATCAATAAAGGATTTTTTCTTTCTAACATTAAGTTAGTTTTCCAAGTGATAAGGATGCTTAAACAGCTATTAAATAGCTGTTTTCTTTTGTAATATAGCGATCATCGGCTATTTTTACTATTAGATGAAGCTCTAAGAATGTCGGAGCATGTTTGTCTTTTTCTTTATGGACGCTTAAATATAAAGCAATTCAATATCAGGGTAAATCGTTTCTTTTTCATTTTGTCAAAGCAAGCAACTTGATCTCCTTAAATCAGATTTCAAAATGAAGATGCTAAAAAATAAAAGCAAGCATAATAACAGGATTTTGGAAAAAAATAAGGAAAAGCTGAAAAAGGAAGGATGCTTAATGAAAAAATGGATAAAACTGTTTGCTGTTATCATTGTGCTATTCTCTGGAAGCACCGCAGTAAATGCGATTTCAAATAAACCAGTGCATTGGGGATTTAAGAAGGGCAGTAATGGTAAGCAAGCTGATGCTGGTGAAGAGTATGAGAAGTTGTTACATCAATATGGCGGATTTTACAAAGGCAGCAAAGATGAAAAAGTGGTCTATTTAACATTTGATAATGGCTACGAAAATGGCTATACGAAAAAAATTCTAAATATATTAAAGAAAGAGAAGGTGCCAGCGGCATTTTTTGTTACAGGTCATTATATACAAACTGAGCCTGAACTGATAAAAAGAATGGTGGATGAGGGGCATATTATTGGCAATCATTCATGGAGCCATCCAGATATGACGAAGGTGGACAAAGAGAGATTTGTGAGAGAACTTTCCCTTGTTGCTGAAGAAACAGCAAAAATAACAGGCCAAAAACAGATGCATTATTTACGTCCTCCCCGTGGTATTTTGAGTGAACGTACTTTACAGCTTGGCAATGAAGAGGGATACACTCACGTTATGTGGTCGTTGGCATTTAAAGATTGGGATGTAGACAAGCAAAGGGGTTGGAAATACGCTTATGATCAAATTAAGAAGCAAATTCATCCTGGTGCAGTGATCCTTCTACATTCTGTATCCAAAGATAATGCCGGCGCTTTAGAAAAGGCAATCAAAGACTTGAAAAAGGAAGGCTACCAATTTAAAAACTTAGATTATTTTATGGTCAAAGAAAAGATAAAAAATCCTGCATTATTTCATTAAGAAGGAAGGAGGTGGCAAAAAAAAGAACCAAAAACTCTTTTGCTTACCTCCTTTACTTATTTAATGTAAAAAGTGAAAGTAGTTTCTAACTTCGATATCATTCCCCCAACAACAATCTTAAATCATTCTCCGCCATGTATGAAAGTGTTTAATTTCATTCTCCCACATGAATCTTAATATCTCTTTAAAAAATAGGCTCGTTTAATGTTGAAAATTTGGGGAAACCCTAATAAATAGGGTTTCCCCAATACTTAATAAAATAAATGTAATCTTTAGCTTAATAAGAACCCTTCAATTGATACATATAATGAAAATAAAAAAACAGCAATTAGAAACCAACCCGTTACATTTCGTTTTTTTTGAAATTCTTCTATCCCAAAACCTACATAGTTAGACCTAAGAAGAGAATCATAATATCCACAAATTTAAAATCTTTCGTAATTCTTCCATAAAAAGCAAATAAAAGAGTTATTATTGATAACACATAACGAAGAATTTTTAACAAGATTATCCTTCCTTTCTTCTTGAACAAACTTGTTCCGTTAGTTGAATTGACTAAAATTTGAATTTTGACAATCCTTAAACTATCATATGTGTCCGTCATTTCAAATACAAATGATGTTAAATGATGTTAATAGAAATTCCTTGATATGCTGTTTAGTACTTTCGTCAACGATACCGTTGCCGACCATTATATTTTCTCAAATCGAACAACGTGTTCTGATGAACAATGAGGACACTCGAATCCTTCCTTGAATCGAGTCCCTCATTTCATTGATTAAACGACCATCAGCAGAGGAAGAAGGTTCAACATAGCGTTTAACCCATTGGTAAACTTGCTCTTTTTTGGTGTGTGGTAATTTGTCGATATACTTTAACAAGTTGCTAAACGCTTTGCTCACCTTGATAAGTCCACAAACACTTGTTCCTATGGTGATTATATCAAAAATTCAGACAGGCATCAAATATCAACATCTACCTTTAACAGAGCCAAAAAATAAAAAGCTTGATTGACTATATACACAAGATTCCGCTAATATTTAACGAAACCTCGGTCACTTCGTGAGTTGTAAGAGATAGGTTTCTTTATCTTATTAAAAAACCCTAGGCTAATTCGCCCATTAGCAAAATCTCCAAATCTTGACTAACATGAGTAGACATGGTATTAAAACATTAGCGGATATCAAGTATCCGAGCTGAAAATAACTAAAGACTGCTAAACTTCATAGCAGTCTTTACTCTTGTGTAAACATTTATCCCACATCAACTGGCGAGTCAAAACCCTCACCTAGGGGAGTAAGGGAATCAGAAGCGCAGGTGGGGGATGACTGAAAGTCAAATGTCCGATTGGTTCGGGCCGACAGGATAAGGAAAGCTTCTCGAATTAGCATCGCATGAAGAAAAAGTGCTCTTCTTTTTCGAGGACGTTGAGGCCTTAGCCTTTGTTTTACTTCTTATGAGTGGGGGATGAAAGAAAACCCCACTCATGGAAGTTTCACTTTATAGAAAATATGAATGTTGTATTCTTTCAACAAGGAGAGATTTTATTATGAAGCTATTATGGATAGAAGATGAGTATCGTATCGTTGCCGAGGTCATCCCTTTTTTGGAACAAGAAGGATGTAAGATAACACATGTTCTCAACTCCAATGAAGCATTATCTATTCTTGAAAAAGAAAGGTTTGATTTACTGCTGATAGATTGGATGCTTCCAGGAATGCCAGGGACTGAATTATGCAAAGAAGTGCAGCAAAGATGGAAAGTCCCTGTTATTATGTTAACAGCAAGATCCGAAGAATGGGATAAAGTGATTGCTCTTGAAATTGGTGCAGATGATTATATCGTAAAACCTTTTGGAATGAGAGAATTGTTTGCGAGAATAAAAGCAGTTTTACGAAGGGCGGGTTCCTATAATATAGCAAAAGATCGTGTTTTACAAATACAATCATTAACGATTGACATTTTAGGTCATGAAGTAAGAAAGAATGATGAACTTGTCTCCCTTACTCCAACAGAATTTAATATATTAGTAACCTTAGCTCAACAGCCTGGTCGTGTATTTAGTCGATTACAGCTGATAGATGATGCTTTAGGAGAGACTTATTACGGATTTGAAAGAACGATTGATTCGCACATTCGGAATTTAAGACAAAAAGTGGAGGATGATCCCGCTGACCCGCAATACATCTTAACCGTATATGGAATCGGTTATAAATTTGGAGGAGGCATTGATTAATATGTGGTCAATCGTTAGAAAGCGCTCTCTCCTAACGGCACTTATCACAGCTGTTGCCTGCTCTTTGTTTATATTTGTTTTTATTACATGGTTACAATTTCAAGCTAATCGAGATTATGAGCAGCAACAGAAGATGCAAACGGAGATTTTTCTAGCCTCCTATTACGAAATTTATGGAAACTGGGAAAATGCTATCGACAAGCTTCAAACAGCAAAACTATTTCAGAATAGTGACATTCAGATTTGGTCGTCCACTAATCAACCCCTCTGGCCGCAGAAAACAGTAGATCATGGTTCGGATGAGATAGGTAATCGCAACGTTGAGGAGAGTCGACGTCATGTGTTGATTTTAAATGGACAAGTAATTGGAACTTTTACAGGTACCTTTGAAAGAGAAAGCATCCCAGTTCCATATTTGATGATTTTCTCATTTACCATTGGTTTGCTCTTATTTATCATCATCTATAGCGTCATATTAAAAAAAGAACGAACGCATAGGCAGTCTCTTAAGAAGATCATCACGCAACTAGCTTTTTTTGAGCCGCCTAAACATGAAAAAAGACAGGATTCCTATTCAGATATGGAGCAATTAATAGAAACAAAAGTAAATAAGATTGCAGAGCGTCTGTATCTGCTTGAGACGATTAGGAAGTCAATGGTAGCGGATATTGCCCATGAATTACGAACCCCACTAACAGTGATGCGGGCTAAGCTTGATAATTCTTTACGTAACCAGATCCCATTGGAACTTCCTCAAGCTTCATTGCTTCAGGACGAAATATATCGAATGAGTAAGCTTCTTGGAGATTTACAGCAACTTGCCTTAGCGGAATCAGGCCATCTGATATTGCATAAAAATTGGTTTTCGTTACGGAGCATGTTAGAAGAGCTGACATCTTTATTAGCGATAGATTCGAAGGAATCAGGAATAGCAGTAAGATTACAAAGTGAAGAAGCTTTTCGTGTCTACGCGGATGAAAACCGTCTTAGACAAGTATTTGTGAATATCGTCGGCAATGCCCTAAGATTTGCACGCTCTATGGTTTCCATCTCAGTGTCTTTTGAGTCTTCTTCCTGTATCATTACAGTGACTGATGATGGAGTAGGGATAGAGGAGGAAGAGATTCCCTATCTATTTGAGCGTTTCTATAGAGGAACGGTAAACCGACGAAAAGAAGGGAACGGCTCTTTAACTGGTCTTGGTTTAGGGCTTCCTATTGCAAACGAGTTAATCGAAGCACATCATGGAACGATCGATGTAACAAGCAGATGGCAAGAAGGGACAACTTTTCAAATTAAATTCCCTATTTATTACGAAGCAACATAATCTGCACAACATCTGCATCATTCCTCTATCACTTCTGAATAATTACTTGTTACATTTATATCTAGTGAACTATTTAACATGTTATGGTGAGGCATATGCCCAGAACATCAGTGATAGGCTTAATTGTAGGTGTAACTGCAGTTGTTGTTGGAATAGTGCTAAAGGGTGTTGGACTTTCTTCTTTGCTTAATGAAGTTGCAATTCTTATGATTATCGCTGGGACAATTGTAACAGTTATCATTGCTTTTCCAAAGTGGTACTAAGAAGAGAAGAGGTAGGAAGATGATCAAAGCAAATCAACTAACCAAGATATTTGGAGAGGGCGAATCGATGGTTCGCGCATTGAAAGAAGTGAATCTCGTTATTGAGAAAGGTGAAATGGTCAGTATTGTAGGTCCATCAGGATGTGGAAAATCAACATTGCTCCATGTTCTTTCTGGAATTGACGATCCGACAGAAGGAGAAGTCTATATCGATGGATTTGACCTTTATGGAGCTAAAGATAATAAGCGCTCTGCGTTCCGCCTAACAAAAATGGGGTTTGTATTTCAAGCGTTTCATTTGATACCGGTGTTAACTGCTCTTGAAAATGTAGCGCTTCCGCTTATTGGACAAGGTCTGTCAACAAAGGAAGCAAATGATAAAGCGCGAGCAGCATTAAAGCAAGTAGGCCTCGAAGAAAAACTGTATACTCGTCCTGGTCAATTATCGGGAGGACAAAACCAACGTATTGCGATAGCCCGTGCGATTGTTACAGAACCTGCTGTGATTTGGGCAGATGAACCTACAGGGGCCCTTGACAGCCAAACTGCCCAGCAAATTGTCGGATTGCTTCGTCATATTAATGATACGATGGGGACAACGATTGTGGTGGTGACACACGACCTAAGCATTTCCAAACAAACCGACCGTATTTTTAGCATGAAAAATGGGCGAATCATAAAGACAGATACAGTAAACAACTTCGATATATCTGCTGCATTAAAGTTGGTGAGAGAATGAAAAGATTGTTTAATCATGGTATTGCTTGGAAAATGGCGTGGCGAAACCTTATGTCACAACGTCGACGGACACTGTTAACGATAGCAGGAGGCTGTATTAGTACAGCACTTATCATGGCGTCGATTATTTTTTATCAATCATTTGATGAAAGCGGCAACCGCTGGCTGAAAAAACACTACGGTCCGATTGATTGGGAGTTGCGTCCACCTAATAACAACTCCTTTTTTTCAGCCGAAGAATTGCTTACCATTGAACAATTTTTAGAACTATCTCAACTGCAACAATTACCAGCGGTTACATTTGAGACCCAAGTCAGCAAGGTAGACGGCAATCTTCAATCTGTTCGAAAGGGTATGCGATATCTTGGCATTGGACTGGATTTTTCACAAGCATCCATATTCGATACTGAAAATCTTTTGTGGAACCTTTCTCTATCCGAAGATCAGATCGTTCTCTCTGAAGCGATTGCAAAGCCGCTAGAACTTACGGAAGGAGATACGGTGACATTAACAGATGTTAAAGGGAAGGAGCATTTTTTTCAGGTTAAAAAAGTTGTCAAGGAAGAAGGAATTTCCGGTTATAGAGGCAGTTCCTTTACTGAAGGTACATTATTAATGGGATTGTCTCCTGCTAGAATGCTTGCTGGGCTTTCAGATCAAGCAATCACTTCTATATTTACCGGTATACCCGACAATTCATTATTTACCGGTATATCCGACAATTCAGATATACCCGACAATTCATTTATAATGCCGATTTTTCCAGCCCCATCGCCGTTATTTGAGGTAATAGAACAAAAACGGTTAGATTTTAATCAAGTCCAAGAGATGAAAATGAAGCATAGGGATATCTTTGTCGGTTGTAGCATGACAGCAATTATAGCCGGAGCCGTGCTCATGATACAAATCCTTCTTATGTTGGCGGATAGCCGTAAAGAAACAACAGCAATACTACGGGCCATTGGGTTTCAGCGCAAACAAACGCAAACAATTTTTTTTATCGAGGCTTTTTTAATCAATCTGCTCTGTACAGGTGTAGGAATTCTTTTGGGGACTCCACTCGGCTATTGTATCATCGTTTTATTTGGGTGGTTCAATCGTGATCTTTTATTTGCCTACAGTGCAAATAACATTCCAATCATACCGTATATCTCTCTTGAAGGAATGTTGTTAACAGGTATAATCGTTTTTGGGTTAATCATGTTAACTTCGCTTTCCGCTTGTTTCAACCTAGGAAATCTGAACATTGTACCTGTCTTACGAGGGAGAGACAATAAAATCGAACTGCGGAGCGCAAGCAAGTATACGAAAGCGCGAATCGGAGTAACGTTATGTGCAGCAATGATTCTAGGGATATATATCGTGCAATTAGTGATGGGAAAGGGAATTGCAAATAAAATGATAGACTCCAGATCATACTCTGCACCTGCTTTTGCTTTCTGGTTTGTTGCTTCCATTTCTTTATTATATCTAGTCATACAAATTATTCCATTCGTTCAAAAGCTGTTAAAACCATTATTGCTGCGATTGGGAATTGGAGAAGCAGCACAAATTCTTGCTTTTCGCTATCCTGCGGGAAACTATCGGCGTACATTCGGCATAACCGTATTATTTAGCTGTTGTTTCATGCTGCTTACGCTTGTTGTCATCATTACACAATATTTTGTTCAAGTCATGGAACAAAATCCTTATACAATTCTTAGCTATCCTGCTTATATCAAATATGAAACGGATAGCGAAAAAGAACAGATTTTATCCATCCTTCACCAAGATCGAAAACTCAGAAAAATAGCTAAAAAATCAGCTGTTCTCGAGCCCTATATGATCCAAACTGCTTCAAAAGGAGCATTCCCAGCAGGGGCTCAATTAAATTTGACAATTCCAAACGATGCTTTTTTCCATCATAAAAATCTCACCCTTTCCGAGCGTTCCACTGCTTTTGTTTCGGATGAGGAGGCTTGGAAAGCAGTGATGAATAATCCGCAATATGTCATTCTGGATAAAAAATATAGTTATGCACTTGAAGAGTGGCCTGGAATGGAACGAAATGTTTTGCGAAAATTAAATGTGGGAGATAAATTGAGATTGGATGTACTTGGCGTTAATGTTGAACCAAATACACCCGGTTTTGGAGAGGAACCTAAGGTTGTGGATTCCATTGATATCGAGATTATTGGTTTTGCAGATATTTTATCAAGTATCGAATTTTATAATATCATGTTCGTTCACCCGCAAGTTCATGAAAAGCTGAAGCCACTAGGATATCGGTGGCCGAATACTCCTGAAAAAGGCTATATCATGCTTCCTTTACTTTCTAAAGATATGAAATATCTACGTAAAATAGAAGAACAGGTTGCCATTTTAGGTATAAACGGTTTTTTTGCTCCTGGAATCGTGGATGCATCAGACGATATTAAACACATTCAGATGATGTGGATTTATAATGGTTTCATGATCTTGTCTTTAGGTATTGGTTTAACGGGTTTAGCGATTCTTCAGTTTCGTGCTGTCCAAGAACGGTCTAAAATCATTGCCATGATGCGTTGCATTGGACTCAGCACTCGACTTGTTCGACAAATGCTAGTACTTGAAGGAACGATGATAGGATGGATTGGTATCCTTAATGGTTTTTTGTTTGGTACGATAGGAGGGTATGTGATCGTAAATATATACGAGTCTTACAAGAGGCCAACAGACCCTTCACTGTCCTTTTATTTTCCTTGGGAGTTGATGTTACCAATAGTTGGTACACTCATGCTCTTAACACTTTTACTAAATGTAGAACCATCAAAACGTATCTTGCAGCTTTCGCCAAGTGAAGCGATCCGTTCAGTAGACTAGTAGAAGAATCTTACGAAAAGTTGGATGTTCAGCAACATGTGTTCTAAGAATAAGGAATGAGATGGTTCATCGGTAAAATATTATAAAGAACTGTGCTGCTGCCCACGGTAACATAAATACAGGTATTTTTTCATTCTGAAGTAAGGAGGTGAACAGAAAGATTCTTTTGTTCACCTTCTTTACTTATAAAAATAAAATAACATCTTGCAAAACAACTATCTATCCTTATAAAAATATTACATTTATTCAGTATTTTTCCACTTTTAATTCATTAAAGATCCTTGCGTTAGCCACTATGTAACACTATTTGAAAAGAAAAGGAAAAAACTATATTCTCCGTTTTTTCACAAATATACTTGACAAAAGCAACTATCTTACATTATATTATCATTACTTTCAGAAAAGGGTGATTTTTATAAATGGAGCAATACACGGAGGAGATAAGAAAATTTAACCGATTTTATACTCGGGTAATCGGAGTGAACAATCAATATACAGACAAAAGCAAATATTCGGCGACAGAGGCACAAATTCTCTATGAGATTAGTATAAAGCATCATTGCAGTGCTGGTTATTTAAGTGACTATTTTTATCTCGATAAGGGCTATTTAAGCCGAATCATTAAGCGCTTTGAAAAGGATGAAATCATTCGTAAAAGACCAGCGCTTGAAGATAAAAGAGTTGCGTACATAGAAATAACCGAAAAAGGCCGAAACGAGCTTAGTGAGTTAATTTCATCGGCAAATGATGTTGTTTCGAAGATGATTGCTCACCTCTCTGATGAAAAAAAACAGTCGCTCATTGAAGCAATGGAAAAAATTCAAGAAATATTAATTGATTATTGATCTCCATTTTTAAAAAATAAAAACCGATATTTAAATATCGTGATTTTTTTCAATCTTTTAGATTTTAAAAAAGAGGGGAGTTTTATTAAAAATGAGAAAACAGGCATACACCTTTATTTTTATGATTTTTCTGATAGTCACAACTGCGTGTTCTCCAGAAACAGCAGGAACAGATACGTCAGATAAAAAATCGAATAACAAGGGAGCAGAACAAGCAAACAAAACAGATGTGACGATTGCGATTGAAGCAGACGCAGGAACTTTACTAGCGAATACAGATGTAAACTATACAACAGATGTGCAAATTAGAAATATTTACGATCCTTTAATCGATCGCGACCCAAAAACTGGTGAAGTGATTCCAGCATTAGCAACAGAATGGGAAAACATTGATGAACATACGTGGGAATTCACCCTTAAAGAAGGAGTATCTTTTCACAATGGAGCTCCTTTTAATGCGGAAGCAGTAAAGTTTAGTATCGATTTTATTCTCGATGAAGCAAATAATTCTTTTTACCGCTCACGATGGGTAGATGTACAAGAAGTAAAGGTGATTGATGACTATAAAGTACAGATTATGACGTCAGCACCTTTTCCTAGCATGGTACAAAGAGTTGCAGAAGATCTTTTAATCATGGAACCAGGCTATGTAAAAGAAGTAGGACTTGATGAAGCAGCGAAGAAGCCAATTGGTACAGGTGCCTATAAATTTAAAGAATGGAGAAGAGATGAGCACTTAAAGTTAGAAGCAAATGAAGAGTATTGGAATGGCAAACCAGCAATTAAAGATGTAACATTTCGCTACGTACCTGAGTTTGGATCACGACTTTCTTCATTTTTAAGCGGAGAAATTGATTTGTTTAAAAACGTGCCAGTAGACTCAGTTGAAAATATTAAGTCTAATCAAAACGCGAAAATTGAAAGTATTGGCTCTTCTAGAGTGAACTATGTTGCCCTTAATAATTTCTTTAATGGGCCGCTTAAAGATAAAAAAGTGAGACAAGCTCTTAATTATGCAGTAGATGTCGATGAGTTGCTTGAAACTGTACTTAATGGCAATGGCACAAAAATGACCGGTCCGTTAGCAAAAATTAACCTTGAGTATACGGAAACTGAAGGCTATCAACATGATCCAGATAAAGCAATTGCACTATTGAAAGAAGCCGGATATGAGCCGGAAGATCTTAATCTTACATTAGATACACCGAATGGCAGATATCCGATGGATACACAGGTAGCACAAGCAATTGCTGCTCAACTCCAACGAATTGGCATTAAAGTAGATGTTGAAGTAAACGAATGGGGCAACCACCTAACGAAAATTCGTCAACGTGAAATGGGAGATATGTTTATTCTAGGTTGGGGTCCAGCCTTTGAAGGCCAGTCAACAATTGAAAACTTATTTACAGAAGCAGCTCCATACAGCGGTTTTTATGAGCCGGCAGTAGAAGAAGAAATTAAAAAAGCAATTCCACTTTTCGATCCAGAAGAACGTAAAAAAGCATTTGCTGACATCCAGCATCTTTTAGTAGAGGAAGCTGCTTGGATTCCGTTGTGGCAGCAAGCAGATTTATATGCAGTGCATAAAGACTTGCAATTTCATCCTCGTGTTGATGAAAGAATACAAGTATTTGAGATGAAGTGGTAGAAAAAAGGGGGGAGAAGCTCCCCCTTTTCAAATGAAAGAGTAAGAATTGGAGGATCATTATGCTTGAATTTGTCATTAAACGTACAGCGCAAATGCTCGTCGTCATTTTCTTAGCACTTACTGTCGTATTTTTCCTCATTAGACTTTCAGGCGACCCTACTGCCTTATTTCTACCACCAGATGCACCGAGAGAGCAGCTCGATAAATACCGCGAATTATTAGGTTTTGATCAGCCGCTGATTATTCAATATAAAGATTTTATGATCAATGCAGTGCAAGGGGATTTTGGAGATTCATTAAGAACGAGAGAGGATGCTCTTTCCGTCGTATTGGATCGGCTTCCTGCTACATTTCAATTGGCACTGTCTGCTTTAGTAGTATCGATTGTCATTGCTATACCGATCGGTGTGCTTTCTGCTTATAAACGAAATACCATTTTTGATCGCATCGGTGTTGCGTTGACAGTATTAGGACAAGCAGTACCAAGTTTTTGGCTAGGTTTAATCTTGATTTATTTTTTTGCAGCGACACTCAATATCCTCCCATCAGGAGGGGGAGGCTCGCCGCTTCATATGGTCTTGCCAACTTTGACCTTGGCAGCATACAGTGTTGCGAGATTCGCCCGTTTTACAAGATCAACGATGTTGGATGTATTGCGTAAAGATTATATTCGAACAGCGCGAGCTTCAGGTGTGCCAATGATAAAAGTGTTGTCAAAATATGCTTTAAAAAATTCACTTATTCCGATTATTACGTTAGTAGCCCTTGATTTAGGCGTGCTGCTGGGAGGCGCTGTAATTACCGAGGTCGTCTTCTCATGGCCTGGAATCGGAAGACTGCTGATGCAATCACTCTTAAATAGAGATTTTCCAATTGTGCTCGCCGGCGTGTTTTTAATCGCTGTCATATATTCAGTTATCAATTTCATCGCGGATCTTTTATATGCGTATGTAAATCCTCAAATTCGCGTGAAGTAGGGGGTTAGAGAATGTCAAATACCGTCATCGAGAAAGCAGCTCATCAAACAAAAACGAAGAAAAAACAGTCTGCATTCGCCTACTATGCTAAAAGTTTATGTAAAAGCGGAACTGGACTTCTTGGATTTATCATTATTTTGATCGTGTTGCTATGTGGAATTGCTGGGCATTGGATCGCCCCCTTCGACCCGCTTGCAACAGACTTTAGCAAAAAATTGCTGCCCCCAATGACAGCTGGGCATTTGTTAGGGACAGATCAATTAGGACGAGATATTTTATCTCGGTTGATTGCTGGGACGAAAATTTCTTTAATCATCGGTATCACTACTGTTATTTTCGCCGGGTTTATCGGCAGCATTGTTGGCATTATTTCTGGCTATTTTCGCGGTTGGATCGATACTGTCTTAATGAGAATTGTTGATGTGCAGTTAAGCTTTCCTTTTATTCTTCTTGTTTTGGTTATTAATGCGGTTATTGGAACAGGCTTAAAAAATATCATTATTTCGCTTGTGATCGGCGGCTGGGTTATTTTTGCGAGAGTCGTTCGCAGTGAAGTGCTTGCGCTTAGAGAGAAAGAATTTATTTTAGCTTGTGTTGCAACAGGAGTTCGGCGTTGGGAGATTATTGTGAAGCATATTTTGCCTAACTTATTTACGCCTATTATTATTTTGTCTTCTTTGCAAGTAGCAACCTTTATTATCGCTGAAGCGTCTGTAAGCTTTCTAGGATTTGGTGTGCAGCCTCCTCAGCCAGCATGGGGAAATATGTTGAATGAAGGGAAAGACTACATCTTCAATTCTTGGTGGCTCATCACATTTCCAGGTATAGCAATCGTGATCACTGCACTAGGAGTTAATTTATTTGGAGATTGGCTGCGCGATGTATTAGATCCTGAATTAAAAGGAAATTAAATGCGACTTCAGGGGGAGAGCTTATGAAAAAAATACTTGAAGTAAAGGATCTGAAAATTCAATTTAAAACGCCAAATGGCACGATTCAACCAGTGAACGGAACTAGTTTCCATGTAGTAGAAGGTGAAACACTTGGCATTGTTGGTGAATCCGGCTGTGGCAAGAGTGTCACTTCTCTTGCGGTAATGGGGCTGCTGCCAGTTCCGATTGGCTATGTTGCTGCAGGAGAAATTTTATTAGAGGGTAGAGATATTTCCCATTTGAAAGAAAAAGAGATGCGAAAATTAAGAGGTAATGATATTTCGATGATTTTTCAAGAGCCGATGACCTCCTTAAATCCTGTATTTACAATTGGGCAGCAGCTTAGTGAACCGCTGAAACAACATACAAAACTAAGCAAAAAAGAACGGAAAAAACGGATTGTTGAGATGCTGGAGCTTGTTGGAATCCCAAGAGCAAATGAAATAATAGATGACTACCCGCACCAATTGTCTGGAGGAATGAGGCAAAGAGTAATGATTTCTTTAGCAATGCTGTGCGAACCGAAGTTGTTGATTGCTGATGAGCCAACGACTGCGCTTGACGTAACCATTCAGGCACAAATTTTAGATTTAATGAAGAAGATAAAAGCAGATACGCAAATGGCGATGTTGCTCATTACGCATGATCTAGGGGTTGTAGCAGAAACGTGTGATCGTGTCATTGTCATGTATGCAGGGCAAATTGTAGAGGGAACCGATGTCCGAACGCTTTTTGATGACCCGAAGCATCCGTATACGAAGGGACTATTAGCATCTTTGCCGAAATCCAGCGAGCGAAAGCAGGATTTACATGCGATTAAAGGAAATGTGCCGAGGCCTGATGAGTTGCCGAAGGGGTGTGCTTTTTCTAATCGCTGCCCGCAATCGTTTGAAAAATGTTTCACGGAGAAACCGCCGCTCTTTAACATGGAAAAGCAATCATGCCGCTGTTGGTTGTATGAAACGGAAGAGAAAGAGGTGGCTGTGATTGGTAAATAACGCTGTACTAGAGGTAAAGCATTTAAAAAAATATTATGAAATCAACCAGGGCTGGTTTAAACCAAAAATTCAAGTAAAAGCCGTAGACGATATTAGCTTTACAGTGATGAAAGGGGAAACGTTTGGTCTAGTTGGCGAGAGCGGCTGTGGGAAATCAACGACAGGCAGGTCGATCTTACGGCTAAATCCAATTACAAACGGTCAAATTCTTTTTCATGGCAAGGATATAAGCAAGCTTTCTTATGAAGAGATGAGAAAATTGAGGCGTAAAATGCAAATGGTGTTTCAAGATCCTTACGCTTCTCTGAATCCGAAAAAAACGATACGGCAAATTTTAACAGAGCCTTTGCGAGTACATGGTCTTTATTCTAAACAGGAACGGGAGCAAAAGACAGTAGAAATGCTCGAAACGGTTGGTCTGTCTGCTTACCATCTTGATCGCTACCCGCACGAATTTTCTGGGGGGCAGCGGCAAAGGATAGGCATTGCACGTGCAGTTATTTTGCATCCAGAGTTGATTGTGACAGATGAGCCAGTTTCTGCGCTAGATGTTTCCGTACAATCGCAGGTGATCAATTTATTATTAAAGCTGCAAAAAGAATTTCAGCTTACTTATGTATTTATCTCACATGATTTAAGTGTTGTCGAACATGTAACAGATCGAGTTGCAGTCATGTATTTAGGAAAGATCGTTGAATTAGCAGAAACAGAAGCATTATTTGCTAATCCACTGCACCCTTATACGAAAGCATTGATTTCCGCTGTTCCTGCCAGCCATCCAGATGAAGAGAAGCAAAGAATCGTGTTAAAGGGGGATGTTCCAAGTCCGGCTAATCCTCCAAGCGGCTGTACCTTTCATCCAAGATGTTCCGCATGTATGGCAATTTGCAAAACGAAAAAGCCGCCTATCATTACTTTAGATAATGGCCATACTGTGGCCTGTCATTTATATGAGTAATTGATTTCACTGCTAGTATCTAAATGAAGAAGGGAAGGATTTCAAATGTTATTAGCCATTCCAAAAGAAGAAATTTTAGAGAGGCAAGAAAAATTCTATACCTATTTGCAGTCGAAGCAAGTGGATTGTGCAGTACTTTTTAGCGTTACAGATATTTTTTATTTAACTGGTTTCCACTTTTATCCTACAGAACGTCCGATTGCTTTTTTCATTGATGATAAACAGGGAACACACTTGTTTTTGCCTGCATTAGAGCATGAACATGCTGAAAGCTTTGCTTATGTGGATTATGTGCATTCTTATCCAGAATACCCGGGATTGCAGCATCCAATGGAATACCTGAAAAACGTGTTGCAGCGATTGCGATTCGCTGGGAAGAAAGTTGGCTATGATGCAATTGGCTATGGGTCTCCAATGGGATATAAAGGACCAATATTAAAAGATTTGCTTCAAGCTGAGTATATTTCAATTAGCGGTGTTATTCAAGAAATGCGGGCTGTGAAATCCTTTAATGAAATTGAGTTAATCAAAGAATCTTGCAGATGGGGGAATTTAGCCCATCGTTTATTGCAAAAATATTCAAAACAAGGCTTGAGTGAAATTGAGATTACAAGCAAAGCGACAACTGAAGCTACAATGGCGATGATTGAAACGCTTGGACCAGCTTATAAACCGCATGGAAGGACAGCATATGCGCTTTTTCGCGGCCAAATTGGAGAAATGTCTGCATTCCCGCATGCAGTTACTCAAAATCTTGTGCTGAAAAAAGGAGACACATTGGTAACAGGTGCGGCTGGCGAAGTTTGGGGCTATCATAGCGAGTTGGAAAGAACAATGTTTGTACAAGAAGCAAGCAAAGAGCAGGAGAAGTACTTCAATATCATGTATGAAGCACAAGAAGTTGCTTTTCAAGCAATTAAGCCTGGAGCTGCTTGTTCTGATGTCGAGCATGCTGTCCAAACTTATTTCAAGGATGCAGGTGTTTCGCATTTGGTTCAGCACCATACAGGCCATGCAATTGGCTTATTAGGACACGAAGCGCCGTTTTTTGATTTAGGAGATGAAACAATCATGGAGCCTGGAATGGTCTTTACCGTAGAACCCGGTATTTATGTGAGAGGATTAGGCGGATTTAGACATTCAGATACCGTACTTGTTACGGAGAAAGGCATGGAAATGTTGACTTACTATCCACGAGATTTGGCTTCACTAATCTGTCATTAATGTCTGGCCTTACCATCTAAAAAGTGAACGATAAAAAGAGAGGAAGCTATCTATGAGATTATCAATATCACAAGCAGAATTAAGAGAGCGTCAAACAACATTCTTTGAAAGATTGCAGGCAAAAGGGGCAGAATGTGCGGTGCTGTTTAGTGTAACAGATATTTTTTATTTGACAGGGTTTCATTTTCATCCGACAGAGCGTCCGATTGGATTTTTCATAGATCCTGAGCAAAAATCACATTTATTTGTCCCAGCATTAGAACATGAGCATGCTCAAAGCTTTGCTGCTATTGATTATGTTCACTCTTACCCAGAATATCCAGGGCTTCGCCATCCGATGGAATATTTAAAAGATGTTTTGGTGGACGCAGCTTTAGCAGGAAAAGCTGTTGGCTATGATTCCGATGGCTACGGTTCTGCGATGGGATATACCGGTCCTGCTTTAAGTGAAATATTGGCAGCTAAAACTTTTATCTCTTTACAAGGTCTCGTCGAGGAAATGCGATACGTAAAGTCACCTGCTGAAATAGAACTGATTAAAGAATCTTGCAGATGGGGAAACCTTGCTCACCGTCTGTTGCAAAAGTATTCAAAAGCAGGCTTAAGTGAAATTGAAATTACAAGTAAAGCGACAACCGAAGCAACGATCGCAATGATTGAAACGTTAGGTCCAGACTATAAACCACATGGAAGTCCAGCTAATGCTTTTTTTCGTGGACAAGTAGGGGAAATGTCTGCAATTCCTCACGCGGTAACACAAAACCTTGTACTAAAGCGAGGAGATAACTTAGTGACTGCTGCTTTATGTGATGTTTGGGGATATAAGAGTGAATTAGAGCGGACGATGTTTGTAGAAGAAGTGAGCACGGAGCAGGAAAAATATTTTCAGTTGATGGTTGAAGCCCAGGAAATCGCTTTTGCTCACATTAAACCAGGGAAAACTGTATCCGAAGTAGACAAAGCCGTTCGCCAATTTTTTAAAGAAAACAATGTCCAGCATCTTACACAGCACCATACCGGGCATTCAATTGGGTTATTGGATCATGAGGCGCCATTTTTTGATTTGGGAGACGAGACGATCATGGAACCAGGGATGGTCTTTACCGTAGAACCTGGTATTTATCTACGTGGACTTGGTGGCTTCCGTCATTCTGATACTGTGTTAGTAACAGAGGAAGGCATGGAATCATTAACGTATTATCCACGCGATCTAGCATCTTTGATTTGCTTCTGAGACAACTTGTTTCGATACGAAGCAATGAGAAGCTTTGTACCATCATTGTCAATGCAGCAAAGTGATAGACGCTAAAGATTCAAGAAATGTATCCCCTTCTTCATTTTGTTCATTTTCGTTGTAGATAGGCTGACAATAGATTATTCTAATAGAAAGTATAGTGATAGAGGTTTTAAAAAGGATGGATAAGTTCAAAAATTGCAGTGACTCTTTGAGAGGATATGGGATAACAAAAATCTGTTCTTTGAGTTTCCAATAGAACTTTTACGCGTTTTATAAAAGATACTTTTTAAATACTTTTATCATATTGAAAGGAAGAGGAGCATGACACAAGAACAGCGTTCATTTTTAGAAGCAAAGCTTTTAAAAGATTATCAGCTTGAATTAGATGATGAAGGCGTCAGCGGTGAGCGCCTTGCTTATCGGCTTGGCAAGATTGCAGAGATTGGGCTCACAAGTGAAGGCGGTTCTTATCGGATCGGTTTTTCAAAAGGAGAAAGGCAAGCAAAAGAGCTAATAAAAAGTTGGATGCGAGCTGCTGGTTTAAAGGTAACGGAAGATGGTGCTGGAAACGTTTTTGGAAGATTAGCTGGAAAACAAGCGCATTTGCCAGCAATTCTTTCTGGTTCACATGTTGATTCAGTACCAAATGGCGGGCATTTTGACGGTGTTTTAGGTGTTCTTACAGCACTTGAAGTCGTCGAAGCATGGAAGGAATCGAATTTTCAGCCGAAGAAACCTTTTGAAGTTGTTATCTTTACAGACGAAGAAGGATCCCGTTTTAATGGTGGGTTGACAGGCAGTGAAGGAATGATGGGCAACATAAAGCTGGAAGAAAGAAAACAACTAAAAGATCAGAATGGTCTTTCTTTCCAGGAGGTGTTAGAAGCAGATGGACTTAACATTGATGGGTATGTACAATCCCCTCGTCCATTAAATGAGCTTGAGATGTTTGTTGAAGTACATATTGAACAAGGGAAACAGCTTGAAAAAGCAGGCCTTCCTTGTGGGATTGTTACTGGAATTGCAGGTCCATGCTGGCTGGAAATTAAATTTTCTGGTGTTGCAGGTCATGCAGGGAATACACCGATGAATGATCGACAAGATGCATTAGTTGCTGCCAGTCAATTTGTATATGAAGTGAGCAAACTGCCAAAGCAAGTAAGCGAAACAGCAGTTGCCACCGTCGGAAAAATGTTTGTGCATCCTAATGGTGCTAACGTAATTCCTGGAGAGGTTCAATTATATGTTGATATAAGAGATATATTTGAAGAAACACGAAATCAACTTGTCGATTCAGTTATTTCATGCTTAAACGAAATAGCTGCCCAGTCGCAAGTGAAGGTGAAAGTGAAAGAATTACTTCGTGTAAGGCCTGTGCCAATTGCTAGTGAAATGCAAGAAAAGCTTAGTCATTCATTGCAAGCTCATGGAATAAAAGAAATGAGACTACCGAGTGGAGCAGGTCATGATGCGATGATTGTTGGGGAGAAGCTTCCTGTTGCCATGCTGTTCGTGCGCAGCAAAGACGGCATCAGCCATAATCCAAAGGAATGGACTTCTTTATCTGACTGTGTCCAAGCTGTTCATGTATTAAAACACTTTGTTGAACAGCTGCAGCAAAAATGAACATAAAGAAGACCCGAAGGCAAAATGCTTTTGGGTCTTTTACATGAGTCCCTCACCCCGAATTATAAGGGAGAGTCTAGGGTGTTCTAAAGGTGAGGGGCTGGAAGTAAAGTGGGAAGTGAATATTTTTCATTTCCCACTTTTTACAAGTAAATGGTTGTTTTAGGTCGACAAGATAAGAACGCTTCAATATTGAAGAAAAAGCGAAGGATCTTCTTCAAGAATGATGCATTCTGCACTTTTAAGCCTACAGATTTAGGTTAATTGCCACATGTTGTTGCGCTTTAAAAATGAGAAGTCTTTAATGTGTAATGAACAACCTAGCTGTAAGATGGTTCGTTGTTATTCTGGTTTTTTAATGGAAACGATTGGTACCGCTTTTAAAGAATCTTTTACTGGACACATTTTTTCTGCATGAGCAATCAGTGCCTGTATATTTTCTTCTGGCGAAGAGGAAGTAATATCAATGTGATAGCGAATTTCTTGATATCCTGGACGAACATCAGGATTCTTCCCTAAAAATCCATCTGTATCTAGATCTCCTTCCACATATGTTTGAACATCCTCAACAACAACTTTAAATTTTCGTGCAAACGTAACGATTACAACATTGATGCAGCCACCTAAAGCCGCTAGCAAGTATTCTACTGGGTTGGGACCTTGATCGGTTCCACCAAGAGAAGCCGGTTCATCTATTATTACTTCTTTCCCATTAATATCTGCAACAGATAAAACTTTGTTGCCAGACCATTTTACGTTTGTTGAAAATTTAACTTTGGCCATTATCTTCACCTCTACAATATGGTTGTGTACATTACACATGATAGAAACAGAATGATTTGTGAAGTAGTGAGCATGAATGTTTAAACAAAAATCATCCTATTTCTATCTTTAGTATACATGATAACGTCTCCATATGTCTATAAAATTATGAAAAACTAGTGACATATGGAGAAAAAGGTCGATTTTTATCCCACATCTAACTGGCAGTAAGCCCCACACTTAGTAAGAGGAATCGAAGAGATAACTGAAAGTCCGATTGGTTCGGGCCTACAGGATAAGGAAAGCTTCTTGAATCAGCATCGCACGAAGGAAAAAGCGGTTTCCTTTTTCTTTAGCTTGAGTTCCTTTGTAAAGGGGATGAGACGCCCTATTCATGGAAGCTTCACTTTATCAAAGCTTTCTAAAACAAATACTTGATAAGTGTCAACTGGATGGCATTCGCGGTAAAATGATGAATAGGAAAAGTTAGAGAGGAGGAAGAAGCGATATGAAAATAGTGATTGCCCCTGACTCATTTAAGGAAAGCTTAACGGCAAGAGAAGTAGCAGAAGCAATCGAAAAGGGATTAGCCTCTATTTTTCCAGAGGCAGAAATTGTAAAGATTCCGATGGCAGATGGTGGGGAAGGAACTGTTCAATCACTGGTAGATGCCACAAATGGCAAAATAATAGAAAAGACGGTAACAGGACCAATGGGAACTCCTGTAAACGCTTATTTTGGGTTGTTAGGGGATGGAAGAACTGCTGTAATAGAAATGGCGGCAGCATCAGGATTACAGTTAGTGCCTAAAGAGAAAAGAAATCCACTCTATACAACTACTTTTGGAACAGGTGAATTAATGACAGCAGCGCTTGAATTAGGGGCAAGTGAACTGATAATTGGCCTTGGCGGGAGCGCAACGAATGATGGCGGTGCTGGCATGGCGCAAGCATTGGGAGTCGTTTTTTTCGATCAATATGGAAAAACGCTTGACATGAATGGCGACAGTTTAATAAAAATTGCTAAGATAGATCATTCGCAACTTGATAGGCGTTTTCAAGATATTACGATAAAAGTTGCTTGTGATGTGAATAATCCATTAATAGGAGTACGAGGAGCAGCAGCTGTCTATAGTCCGCAAAAAGGAGCAACACCAGAAATCGCTAAAAAGCTTGATGTTCATCTGCAACATTATGCAAAGATGATAGAAGTATATGTAAAGAAAGATGTGCGGAACTTTCCAGGTGCTGGAGCAGCAGGTGGTCTTGCCGCAGGGTTGATGGCATTTTTTTCTCCAGTAATGATGCCGGGGATAGATATCGTGATAGAAGCAGCAAATGTAGAAATGTACTTAAAGGATGCTGCGTTCGTTGTAACTGGTGAGGGAAAGATGGACGGACAGACGCTGTACGGAAAAACACCAATAGGGATTGCAAGGCTTGCCCAAAAACATGATATTCCAGTGATCGGTATCACCGGATCAATCGGAGAAAATATCGATGTATTATTTGATTATGGGTTTGATGCAGTACTGTCAATCGTACCGGGTCCTGTTACTTTGGATAAGGCAATGGCCAATGCGGAAGACTATATCGTCCAAACGATGGCAAATGCTGCGAGATTAATGAAATTAAAGATATGAGGGGTATGGGATGATTGAAGACGTTCATTCATCCCATACGATTTTAACGTTAAGAAATCACTTTTGTGCAGTTATAGAGATGTTTTCTCTTAAGCTTGCTACAATCCGTTCTCTTTCCTCTTCAGAAACTTGATAATAATATGTGTTATTAATCATCGTATCTTCGCCTTTAATTTCTAATGTTTCGATAGGGAATTTTTTCCATTCTTTTGTATATAGTGCGAAGAAGGATTTCAATTCATCAAATGAAATATTGGTTTTAATATTATTTCCGATGATTTTATTAAAGTCTTGAATTTTAAAGATGGAGGACACATTTGTTGCTTTATCAACTAATGCAGAGAGTACTTGTCGCTGTCTCTCATTCCGTCCAAAGTCTCCCCGCGGATCTGTTTTTCGCATTCTTGAATAATGCAAAGCTCTTTCGCCATCGAGAGAGATTAAACCTTTATCGTAATGATGCGTTTTCTTCCCTAGCTCATCAGCCTGATCAAATGCAAACTTATTTTCGACTTCAATGCCGCCGACAGTATCAACTAATTCTCTGAATCCATTCATGTTAACTTGAACCACATAGTCAATAGGCTGTTCTATGAAATGTTCAACTGTTTTCTTTGCCATTTCGGTTCCACCATAAGCATAAGAATGGTTTATTTTATCTTTTATCCCTTTGCCGACTATTTCTGTTCGTGTATCGCGCGGAATATTGAACATAAGAATAGATTCATTTTTAGGGTTTACTGATACACATATAATGGAATCTGCTCTTCCCGGATCATTTGGCCGATCGCCAATGCCTAATAAGAGAAATAAAAGCGGATCACCTTTATCAATTACTTCTGTTTTCTCCTCATCCTCTGGAAAATCAATCTGCATCTCTTCCATATTTTTTTCGAGCGTTTTATATGTGTTAAATAAATACCCACCAGAAACAATAGCAAATAATGTGAATATTCCTAGTCCTATGTATAATAATTTCTTCATGTCGATCACCTTCCCTTTGTTGCAAAATCCCTCGCATCCATTCATAAGCATTCAAAAACAATGAAGGAGAACCTTCACATTCCGAATTATCTGTCAGTTAGTCAATGACCCAAGTGATTTATGCTGCATATATTATGTTGAAACGTTTCATGATGGTAATAATATGAAACTCTCTTCAAGTGATATAGAAGCATAATCATTGTAATAATAGATAATAAAAAAGAAATTGTCAATCTCGATTGTTTATCTTTTCCTATTGAAGCTAAATGATTACACCTCATTATTTTGTTATTTATTTTACATTTTATGCTGGATGAATTTGCCGAATTGGCGAATGGTAAGCAAACGCTCTATTATTAGTTTTCGGGTTTTATAGGACGTAGGTCATTAAAGCTTTGTTAGCAGATCGAACTGCTAGTTTCTAAAAAAATGAAGGTATGTTCTTTAGGAATTTATTTTAAAATCATATTTTTAAAAGTTTTTTAAGATCGAGGATATAAAAATAAATAAACTAGATTGTTGACGAAAATCAGTGAAAATTGGCGAATATATGAGAATGAAAATCAATTTTGTTTCATTTTCGAAGAATGTTTCCCTTGTCAAAAAAATGTGGTAGTAGTAAAATGTAATGCATCAACGAAATTAAGGAGGGAGTATAATGTCCTACGCAGTATCAGTTAAAAACTTACATGTCTCTTATTATGGAAATGAAGCGGTTAGAAATGTAAGTTTTACAATAGAAAAGAAAAATCTGGTTGGCATCATCGGACCAAATGGAGCGGGAAAATCAACACTATTAAAATCTCTTTTAGGACTAATCCCTAAAGATAAAGGTGAAGTTCAATTGTTAGGGAAGAACATACAAGAAGTTCGCAAACAAATTGCTTACGTTCCACAACGCAGCAACATTGATTGGGATTTTCCGATTACTGTGATTGATACTGTTCTACTTGGGACGTATCCAGCATTGGGTCTGCTGCGGCGTCCAAGGAAAAAAGAAAAGGAATGGGCATATGAGTGTTTGAAAAAAGTTGGGATGGAATCATTTAGTAAACGTCAAATTGGAGAATTATCAGGTGGACAGCAGCAGCGTGTTTTCATTGCAAGAGCACTTGCTCAGAAAGCAGAGATGTTTTTTCTAGATGAACCATTCGTAGGCATCGATGTAACGAGTGAAGAAATGATCGTTACATTGTTGAAAGAACTCCGCGATAAAGGCAAGACAGTCTTGGTCGTACATCACGATTTAAGTAAAGCAACTAGCTACTTTAATGAACTTATATTAATTAATAAGGAATTGGTCGGATGTGGTGCTGTTGAAGAAATATTCCGTCCAGAATTAATGACTAAAGCATATAAATCGCAATTCCCAATGTTTCAAGAAATAGGGGTGAGTGTCTAATGGAGTTTATTCAAGCTTTATTTGAATACACCTTTTTACAAAAAGCACTCTTTACTTCTGTTATGGTCGGGATTATTTGTGGAGTAATCGGATGTTTCATTATTCTTCGCGGCATGGCTTTAATGGGAGACGCTATTTCACACGCAGTGCTACCAGGTGTGGCAATTTCATATTTGCTCGGTATAAACTTCTTTATTGGAGCGGTTGTTACTGGAGTATTGACAGCGTTAGGAATTGGTTTTGTTAGTCAAAATAGCCGCATTAAAAATGATTCATCGATTGGAATTGTTTTTACCGCAGCGTTTGCGGTAGGAATTATTCTTATTTCTCAAGCGAAGAGCAGTACAGATTTAAATAATATTTTGTTTGGGAATGTGCTGGCCGTTCGTTCTTCTGATATGTGGACAACTCTAGGAATTGGAATCTTTGTTATTATGGCGGTATTTCTCTTTTATAAAGAATTGCTTGTTAGTTCGTTTGATCCAACTTTGTCAGCAGCATACGGCTTGCCAAATCAATTTATTCATTATTTCCTTATGACACTGCTCACGATGGTAACGGTAGCTTCTTTGCAAACAGTCGGTATTGTGCTTGTCGTAGCAATGTTAATAACACCGGCGGCTACAGCTTATTTGTTAACAGATCGATTATGGGTAATGATTTACCTTTCAGCGTCCTTTGGCGTCATCTCTGCTATTATTGGCTTATATTTTAGTTTTGTTTATAACTTAGCATCAGGAGCAGTAATTGTCCTTGTTGCGACTATACTATTTGGTTTAGCATTTTTATTCTCGCCTAAACAAGGAGTCTTATGGCGTTCATTGCGTACAAGAAAAAAAAGAGCTTCTCTTCAATCATAGAAGAACGAAAGAGGAGATCTGCTCAAATAGATATTTTGAGCAGCTTCTTCTTTATCCTTTAGGATTACTGAAGGATGAAGAAGGAGATGCCTCCTTATTAATCGCATTTAAAAGCGATTTAAATGTGAAAAATATGATGAAAAAAGGAAAGAGAGAGGAAAAAATATGAAAAGACTTTTACAGTTAACGTTTACTGCTTTGCTTGCCGTTTTGCTGTTAGCAGCCTGTGGAGGCGGCAGTAAAGAGACTGATGGCAGCTCAAGTTCAAACAACGATAAGAAATCAGAGCAAAAAGAAGAGAAGAAGAGCAGTGATGAGAAGCTGCAAGTAGTAACAACATTCTCTATTTTGTATGATATTGTACAAAATGTTGGTGGAGATCGAGTCGAGATTCATAGCATGGTTCCGATTGGAACAGACCCACATGAATATAGTGCATTGCCAGAAGATATCAAAAAGGCTACAGATGCTGATGTCATGTTCTGGAATGGATTAAACATGGAAACTGGCGATGGCTGGTTTGAAAATTTAGTAGAAGTAGCTGGAAAGACGATGGATGGCGGTCAAGTGTTTGAATTAAATGAAGGGGTAGAACCAAAATATTTAACATCTGAAGATGGCCGCGAAGAAGAAATCAATCCACACTCATTTTTAGATGTAAAAGTTGGAATCAAAATGGCTGAAAATGCTAGAGACGCTTTGAAAAAAGTAGACCCTGATCATGCAGATGTTTATGAAGAAAATGCAAAATCTTACATCGAAGAATTAGAAAAAGTACATCAAGAATATCTTGACAAAATTGCTGATATACCAGAAGAAAATCGTGTGCTTGTCGCAAGTGAAAGAGCGTATCAATACATGACTGATGCATATGGTTTAGAAGCAGGATACATTTGGGAAATAGATACTGATGAACAAGGAACGCCAGAACAAATTACATCACTTGTTAAATTTATTAAAGAAAAGAACGTCCCAGCTTTATTTGTTGAGTCCAATGTTGATTCACGTCCAATGGAAACTGTTTCAAAAGAAACTGGTGTTCCTATTAAAGGAAAGTTATTTTCAGATGAGCTTGGAAAACCAGGTGAAGATGGCGATTCCTATATTAAAATGTTGAAATGGAATATCGATGTGATTCATAAAGGATTAACGGAATAAGAAATTTTTATTTTATTAGCCGTAGCGTAATGCTGCGGCTTATTTATGTTGCTTAGTATAAGGAAAATACAGATCAAATCATTACCTGCTATAATAAAGTGAAACTTCCATCAGTGGGAGGTTTCTTTCATCTCTCACTTCTTGAACAGTTAGATGTAGGATAAGCTATGTATGAGAATAAGAAGAGAATAGTAAATCGAGGTGCAAAAGATTCTCTCCATTTAAATACGATAGAGATTGGATGAAAACAAGATGACAGAAAAAGTAGTAAAGGTTAGAAAAAAACATCTTCCATCTTTGGAACGTGGTTTTCCATTAATCCTAAAAGATGCAATTATCGATGAAAATAATGTAAAGGAAGAAGGAGAGATTATCCGTCTAGTTGACGAGCAAAATAAGTTTTTAGGAAAAGGTTATTATGGTAAGCAGAATAAAGGAATTGGTTGGGTGTTGAGTTATGAACAAAATGAACAAATTGATTCAGCTTTTTTTGAAAGAAAACTGAAACAAGCACTAAACAAAAGGAAGCATTTCTTTGATCACACTGAAACAACAGCTTTTCGAGTGTTTAATGGTGAAGGAGATGGCATTGGCGGCTTAACAATTGACTATTTTGCAGGATACTACCTCATTAACTGGTATAGCAAAGGAATATATGCATTTCAAAAAGCAGTGATTGATGCTTTAGGTAAATTAGTCTCCTGGAAGGCAGTTTACCAGAAAAAAAGATTTGCAACTAAAGGTACTTATATAGATGACGATGATTTTGTTGCTGGTGAAAGAGGTATATTTCCGATCATTGTAAAAGAAAATAGTGTTCATCTAGCTGTTGATTTGAACGATGGAGCAATGGTCGGCGTGTTCTTAGATCAAAGGGAGGTGCGCAAAACAATAAAAGAAGCATACGCAAAAGGAAAGACCGTACTAAATACATTTTCTTATACGGGAGTCTTTTCTGTTTTTGCAGCTTTAGGCGGAGCGAAAAAAACGACTAGCGTTGATTTAGCTAAGAGAAGCTTAGAGAGAACGAAAGAGCAATTCAGAATCAATCAATTAAATGTTGAAGCACATGATATTCTTGTCATGGACGTTTTTCAATATTTCAAATATGCACGTAAAAAAAATCTGACATTTGATTTAGTTATTCTTGACCCTCCAAGCTTTGCCCGTTCAAAGAAAATGACCTTTAGTGCTGTACAGGATTACCAGAATCTGTTGAAAGAAGCGATTTCTGTTACTGAGAACGAAGGTGTTATCGTTGCATCCACTAATAGCAGTGCTATTTCTATGAACAAAATGAAGGGTTTTGTAGAGAAGGCTTTTAAAGAAATGAAAACATCCTATTATATAGTAGAGGAATTTTCACTTCCAGAGGATTTTCGTACAAAAAAGGGTTTTGAGGAAAGCAACTATTTGAAAGTGCTGTTTATTAAAAAGCTTGCTTCATTCTTGAAATAGTTATTGGAAGATACAATTGCCATTGTCTGATCCTATAGCAAAGGTCTTCAAGTCAGATCGGGATGGTAGCATTCGGATCTGACTATCTCTCTCAATCTTACTGCTAAATTAAACTCATCACCTCGTTATTTATCAAGACCTAAATTTAAAAAAAGCTTGTTTTCATGAGTGAAATGATGTAAACTAAAAGTGTAAAAAAGAATGTGAAAAGTTTCACAAACAAAATAAGCTTCTTGTAATTATATTTTTTTACATATGTTTGTGAGATTATTCACAAATAATTGAAAAGGAGTGCTTGAACAATGAAGTGGTGGGAGGATCGTCGTATCGCTGTTATATGGGGAGTATTAAGAATTTGGCTTGGTATTCAATGGCTGGAAGCTGGTTGGCACAAACTCGGTGGATTCGATGCAACAGGCTTTTTGCAAGGAGCTATTGCAAAAGCTGGAGGAGAATATCCCGAAGTTCAAGGATGGTATGCGGCCTTTTTAGAAAATGTAGCAATGCCAAATGCAGGCGTTTTTAATTTTTTAATCCCATGGGGTGAAGTATTGGTAGGACTTGGATTAATCCTTGGTCTGGCAACCATTCCTGCTTTGATAGCAGCAGCATTTATGAATTTAAACTTTTTATTAGCAGGGACTTTAAGCACAAATCCAATATTTTTTACAGTAGCAATTATTCTTCTCTTCGCTCATCGAGGTACGTATTACTGGGGTATGGATCGATTTGCTATTCCTTATGTGAAACAGTTTTTTCAAAAGGGAAAGATAGAGCATAAAGTAAATCTTCCATATTAAATAAAAAGAAGAAAAGTGGAAAACGAGGGAAAAATCATTTCCCTCGTTTTTAGGTTGATCAGTTTTTGCGTTAAGTCCTGTTGTCAAGTATCTACCTTCGCAGCCTACTTGTTAGGATGCTTACGCTTTATTAATGCCGACCGCAAGCCTTAACACGATTATTCGCTTGAGTAGCTCGTGCCAGTGCTTCTTGATCTTCGTGATCAAAGTTGTCATCGGCAAATTCGACATCATGGCCATCAGATGTAATATCTTTTGGGACTTGTGGAAGGTCTTGCTTATTTTTATCAGGTCGATAATGGTTTCCAGAGAAAACCCCTTCTGACCATTTATCAGATCGATTATCGTTCATGATAAAACCCCCTTGACCATTTAGCAGGGAGAGATGTTTCTCCCTTGTCTATAGAATGTGTCATTTAGATATTTTTTAGACAAGGTAAAAATCTCCTTCCTCAGCGGCGATAAATAGCGGATAGTGCTTCGTAAAGCTTTGGGTAAGTAAACGTAAACCCGTTCTCCATTAATTGTGCCGGCAATACTTTTTGGCCATGTAAAACCAAGTTGCTTTTTTCACCTAAAGCCATTTTCATCAGCAGGTTTGGGACTGGAAGCCAGTGAGGTCGACGAAGGACGGTGCTAAGGGTTTTCCCAAATTGCTTCATCGTTGTCGGTTGAGGAGCAGTAACATTAACAGGGCCGCTAATCTCTTCATGTTGAATAAGGAAAAGAATGGCTTTCGCGACGTCGAGAACGTGAATCCAAGATAGCCATTGGTTGCCTGAGCCAACTGTACCACCAACAAATAACTTATATGGAAATGCGATCAGTGGGAGTGCACCATCTTTTTTTCCCAGAATAATACCAAAACGGCAAAGTACGGTTCTAATACCGAGTCCAGTGGCCAATTTGGCTTCTGCTTCCCACCGTGTTACTGTTTTTGCCAGAAAATCATTTCCGCTATCTTGCATATTCTCCGTATATGTTTTCGTTTCTGAAGACTCATAGTAGCCAACTGCACTAGCTTGAATAAGAACTTTTGGCTTCGTTTTTACTGTGGATAATATTCTGAGGACTTCTTTTGTTGTTTGTATTCTACTATCAATAATGGTTTGTTTTTGCTTTGAAGACCAGCGTCCATTGTTAATAGATTCGCCAGCAAGATTAATGAAAACTTCAACGTTGTTTAATACATTTTCGGGTTTGGCATCCTCTGATAACCATTTTACGTACGTGACATTTTTCTTCTTTTTATACTTTACTGGATTTCGAGTTAATATCCATACCTCAAAACCATTTTCAACAAGCATTTCAGTAAGCATTGTACCAAGAAAACCAGTGCCTCCTGCAATCGCCGCCTTCATTTTTTCGTCCCCTTTTATTTTATTATTCACTCTTTTCCACTGAATGAAGTTTTACATATTCTATTGTACCATTTTCCCACTCTTGCTAAAGTAGAAGAAGAACTTTCGATTAGAGTGAAAGCAGGTGTGAGAAATGGCAGTCATTACAAGTATTTCTGTAAAAAAAGCCCAAGAAACGCGCTATCATATTTTTCTCGATGGTGAGTACGCTTTTAGTGTAGATGAAGAAGTACTGGCTCGTTTCCAATTAAAAAAAGGAAAGTCTATCTCAGAATCGGAGATGCAGATGATTTTGCAAGAAGATGAAATTCGCAAAGGAGTGCATCTTGCTGTACAGTTTTTATCTTATCGGATGCGTTCAAAAAAGGAGATAATCGACTATTTAGAGAGAAAAGGCGTAGAAGCTCCATTCATTGATGGGATTCTTACGAAGTTATCTGCTTATCATTATATAGACGATGCTGCATATGCAAATGCTTATGTTCGAACACAAGTACAAACAACAAAAAAAGGGCCGAATGTCATTAAACAAGAATTGCAAGTAAAAGGTATTCATGAACAACAAATACAGCAGTCTTTATCATTATATAAAGACGAACAAATATTGGAACATGCCATTTATTTAGGAGAAAAACTAGTTAGAAAGCATCAACAGCTTTCTGAACGGGCATTAAAACAAAAAATACAACATCACCTTATGATCAAAGGTTATTCAGAAGATCAAGCAGTCCGTGCGTTAAAGGAAATCCATTATCAAAAGGATGAAGACGAAGAGTGGGAAGCTTTGCAGCATCATGGGTTAAAAGCGCATAAACGTTATCGGCATCTTGAAAAAAAAGAATATCAAATGAAATTAAAACAAGTATTATATAGAAAAGGCTTTTCATTTGAGCAGATCGAACGTTTTATTATAGAAGTAAATGAATCACGATAATGAGATTTTAACGAATGTATCAAAAGCCGCAATAAAATAGTTTTACCGTTAGTACAGGTTAATCGAAAACGGTAAGTTACTAGCATTTAGTTTGCTCAATTCCCCACTTTGAATGATAATAGATAAAGGTGGTGTAACCAATGGATACAACAAAAAGATATAGTGAAATGACTGAGCATGAATTACATGAGGAAATTTCTAAACTGATTGAAAAAGCGAGAAAGGCAGAACAGCTTGGAATCATCAATGAGTATGCTGTGTTAGAAAGAAAAGCCCTCATGGCAAAATCATACCTTTTGAATGCAAGTGATTTTAAACCTGATGATGTGTATGAATTAGAAGGAGATCCAGGAACTTATTTTAAAATAGATTATATAAACGGTGTGTTTGCCTGGGGATATCGGATGAATGGCGGCGAGAAGCAAGAAGCAGTTCCTATTTCTCTGCTGAAACGGTGAAAAAATACAAGTTCAGGAAGATATTTAAAAACAATGTTTCCAAGGAATCAGGAGGCATTGATTGGTCTGAACCACAATAGTAGGAGGTAAATTGTATGTCAATTGTTGAAAATCAGAAAACAAGTATTGCACAGACTATCCGTGAAAGAAGATCCATCAAACGTTTTAATGGTGAACTTGTAGAAGAGGCGGAAATTGTTGCATTATTAGAAGATGCAGTTTGGGCGCCTAATCATGGGAAGCGAGAGCCATGGCGTTTTATCATTGCTGCAGGTGAAGGAAGAGAAAGATTGCTCGAATTGCTGCAAGAAGTTAGTATCGGTGTCAAAGCGTTAGAGATGTCACCAGAAGCATTAGAAAAAGCGATGGATAAGTTTACGAAACCCGGTGCTTATTTATTTGTTATAGTAGATGAAGATGCTAGGCAAAAACAACGATTAGAAGATTTTGCTGCAGCTAGTGCACTTGTGCAAAATTTTCAATTGTTGGCTTGGGGAAAAAATATAGGAGTTTGTTGGAAAACACCAGCGTTTATCGATGATCCGAAGTTTAGAGAAAAACTTGGTGTAAAACTTGGAGAACGAGTCATTGGCATGATTCAAATCGGTCGTTTTGATGAGGTTCCTGCTCCGAAAGAGCGCACTCCTGTAGCAGAAAAATTGACTAGATTTTAACTGGATCTCCGAAAAGAATTCTCCCACTTAAAATGTGAAGGGCATAGCCCAATGAAAGTAGGAGATAAATTTTCGATTGGCGTAAGCCAAAAGATTGTTCTATGATTAGTCTATACAATATGGAGTTTGATAGCACTATAAAAAACCATGTGCATGTTTAAGGCACATCCGAATAGTGAGTGATCAAAGTTTTTAAATGTGTAAGCGTGATATGTGACTACCAAAATAAAGAAGTAAAAAACCTAAATCTTCGTGAGTGGACTTGTCCAAAATGTAATAGCCATCACGATAGAGACGTAAATGCAAGTAAAAATTTGCTATAGGGACTATCCTTATAGCTTGGTAAATATAGATAGCTAACAAAAGTATCTAGTTCCCAAGAAGCTCCCACTTCAATCAGACCGCAAGGTCGATAAGTGGTGAGTAGTTCACATGTCTTATTTATCTAAAAAGGAACAAAGGCAAAACGACAGGCCTCGTTCCTTTTTTTATTTCCATTGCGGCTGTTAATTTGAATTTGGAATTGCATTTAATTTTTTTCGAAGTTTCTTCTCGCTGAAAATCCATCCCGTATAAGAGCGGATAATTTGGAGATCTTGATTTAACTGAACCACTGCAACAAAAGGGTAGTGCCCGTTGCTGCGATAGCGCAAGTCAATAAAGCGAACTTCATAATAATGTTGATATTCATTTATTTCCCACCTATAGATTGGTGAAAAGGATAAAAAAGCAGATAAATTCTTATCTTCTTTCGCAGCTTTAATAATCGGAGAATCAGGTACTGCTCGTCGATTGAATTTATCAAGAATCGTAATGGAGCGTTTATATGCTCTTCCTACATAAAAAGAATCTTTAGCCGTAATTGCAATTCGCCATTGATTGAATCGCATCGTGGAAGCGATAATAATTGTTTCAGCGTCAGGGACTGTTTTTAAAACAGCGTGACGCACTACTCTTTGCATGATAAATCTAGCCACATAATAAAAGAACAAAATGATATAAATCGCTAAAAAAGTGTATCCTGGATGTGCCCCTATTGCCCAAAGCATTAATCCGACAAGATGAATTCCAAATATAAATGGATCAAAAGTGTTAATAAACCCTAATGCGATCCATTTCGACGAAATCGGACGCAACGCTTGTGTTCCATACGAGTTAAAGATGTCGACAAACACATGCAGGAATACTGCGATAAATGTCCAAATCCATAAGTGTAGCAAGTTTGCTTCTGGAAAGAAAAAATGAAGCAAACCTGAAATAAGAATAGGCCAAAGCAATACTGCTGGTAAAGAGTGAGTAATGCCACGATGGTTGCGAATGTAAACAGCATTATTCTTTAGCTTTAATAATGCATCTATATCAGGTGCTTGTGATCCGACGATCGTTGCAATCAAAACACTTGTGGCAGTTGCGGTATTTTCCGCAACAACTGGATCCAATGTTGCGATTCCACCTAATGCGATCCCCATGACCACATGGGTTCCTGTATCCAAAAACCATTCCTCCTTTATCCCGCTTTTGCTGTCAGTGACGCTATAGAAAGCTGTATTCAGCAGGAAAAAAACCGATAATAATTATTTCA
Source organism: Bacillus chungangensis (assembly GCF_030812995.1). Classification (GTDB taxonomy): domain Bacteria; phylum Bacillota; class Bacilli; order Bacillales; family Bacillaceae_C; genus Bacillus_CF; species Bacillus_CF chungangensis. The sequence continues at coordinate 156,590 of NZ_JAUSTT010000007.1, forward strand.
CTGTCCATCAGTAAGAAATTAGATGTACTCACTTGTTAACGCTTTAAGAAAACATAATGGTGAGTACGCCTCTTAACAAAAAAACGCTTACCGATGGCAGTTTCACTTTACAAGGAAATTAAAAAGCTTGTTTTCATTGTAAAACATGATATTGTAAAAAGGGGTTGAATTCCTTGAACAATTTCTTACAGATGTATATTCAATACGAAATAGCAACATGTGCTTACCTTCATTATACACAGATAATGGAATTATTATCTGTTGAGATGTCTAGGTTTGAGGCCAAAAATTTTTATTGGGAACAAGTAGATACAAATCCCGCTATCGTAATCGAAAGATGTGATATTCCATCTGAGTCTCACTTTCATGCCCTGAAACAATTTCGTAAAATGGAAGCACATCAAGTTTTTGGCCAGCTAGAAACATTTATTATTGGTGGTTTAGAGACAATTCGTTTCTTTTGTGTAAAGAAAACGAACAGCTAAGAATTAACACATAGTTCAAAAATTGGGGTAAAAAGAACTAATAAGTTCAAAAACCATTAGCTTTAAAAGAAAATCAAACTCTCATGAAAATAGCACTACAGTTCTAGCATCAAATGGCGTTTCCCTGGAATTTATTGAACAACCTCTATTATAAATAACATGGAGGCATCATCATGAGCATACCTTCTTTGAAGAACTTAGAAAACATCCACATACAGAATTTCCAAGATGACTTAATCCAGTGGTTTAAGAAAAGTCATCGCCAGCTGCCTTGGAGAATAAATCGTGATCCTTACCGAATCTGGGTATCTGAAATTATGCTTCAGCAAACAAAGGTAGATACCGTTATTCCCTACTTTGAAAAATTCATGAAAAGCTTTCCGACAATTGAAGCTTTTGCAGAAGCAAATGAAGATACCGTTCTAAAAGCATGGGAAGGATTGGGGTATTATTCACGAGTTCGAAATTTGAATACAGCTGCAAAGGAAGTAGTAAACATCCATGCTGGAAAAGTTCCTCATACATTAGATGTGCTTTTGCAGTTAAAAGGGATAGGACCTTACACTGCGGGTGCCATTTTAAGCATTGCCTATGGCGTACCAGCACCAGCTGTAGATGGAAATGTGATGAGGGTGCTGTCTCGGATTCTGATTATTCCTGATGACATTGCCAAACCAGCAACGAGAAAGATATTTGAAACAGCTGTAAAACAGTTAATATCTCATGAAGATCCGTCTGCTTTTAATCAAGGCTTAATGGAATTAGGTGCTTTAATATGTACACCTACTTCACCGGCATGTTTATTATGCCCTGTTAGGGTGCATTGTCATGCGTATCATCAAGGAATTGAAATGCAATTGCCAGTAAAATCAAAGAAAAAACAACCAAAAAAGGTTCAATTAATTGCTGGCATCCTTCGCAATGAAGAAGGAAAAATTTTAATCCGCAAGCGAGAGAATGAAGGATTGCTTGCCAACCTTTGGGAATTTCCTAACTGTGAACGGCCAAATCAATACATGCCTTCACATTTTATTTTAACAGATTATCTTGAAAATACACACAAAATTGTTTCACTAGTACAACCTTCAAAACTTACTGAGGTGAAGCATGTTTTTACGCATTTAATTTGGAATGTTCATGTCCACGTTGGAGAATTAAAAAACGCAGTAGAAGAGACAACTCATTTAAAGTTGGTTTCTGAAGACGAAATAGCTGCCTATGCTTTTCCTGTTGCTCATCAAAAAATGTGGGACAGCTATATAGAGATGAAGACAAAAGTTGAAAAATCGTAAACATTTCTATTTTAACTAGGGGAAAAAATCATGGCTGATTTTAACTCTATGGGCAGATCAGAAAATAAAATAACAGCTGATGAACAGAAAGGTGAAGTAATATGAATAAAGTGGCTTTAGTAACTGGCAGCAGCCGTGGAGTAGGGAGAGCGCTTGCCATCGCGTTGGCAGAACGAGGGTATGATATTATTGTTAATTATGCACGAAGCAAGTCCGCGGCATTAGAAACAGCACAAGAAATTGAAAAATTAGGACAAAAAGCGCTCGTCATTAAAGCAAATGTTGGTGATGTTGCCAAAATTAAGGCAATGTTTGCACAAATAAAGGAATCATTTGGTAGATTGGATGTTTTTATTAATAACGCAGCTTCTGGAGTGCTGCGGCCCGCGATGGAGCTGGAAGAGTCACATTGGGATTGGACGATGAATATAAACAGTAAAGCGCTGCTTTTTTGTGCACAGGAAGCCGCCAAGCTTATGGACAAAAATGGCGGTGGAAATATTGTAAGTATTAGTTCACTTGGTTCTATTCGCTACTTAGATAATTATACGACAGTAGGTGTTTCAAAAGCAGCTGTAGAGGCGCTTACTCGCTATTTGGCAGTTGAGCTTGCGGAGAAAAATATCATTGTTAATGCTGTGTCAGGCGGCGCAATTGATACCGATGCACTTAAGCATTTCCCTAATCGTGAAGCGTTATTAGCGGATGCACGTGCGAAAACGCCAGCTGGAAGAATGGTGGAGATAGATGATCTTGTTAAAGCTGTTCTGTTTCTATTGTCTGAAAATGCCTTTATGATTCGCGGCCAAACAATTATTGTGGACGGCGGTCGATCCCTGCTTGTTTAGGTAATATGTGAGACAGGATTAATCTGAATAGTGAGGTATAATTTTCCTGTTAAAAATTCGGATAACTTCCACAGAGCATGGAAATATTAATGTATGTGGAGGTGAGAATGATGGCAAAGCAAAATAAAACTCAAGCTGGCACCAACATTCAAGAAGTAAGACAGCAAAATGCTCAATCTGCACAAGGTCAAACTAACGCAACAACACAACAATTCGGAACTGAGTTTGGAAGCGAAACTGATGTACAATCAGTAAGGCAACAAAATCAGCAAGCTGAAGCTCGTAAACAAGGTTCAACTTTCGGTCAACAAACAAAATAATTGACGATGAAGAGGACTTTCTCAAATGTTGAGATTGTCCTCTTTTTATGTACAGCAAGATTCCTGTTCTCCATAAAAAGACTTCAGGCAGCAATCGTGATGGAATAAAATCAGTTGCAACGATGCGAGATATTTTTATTATGTTGGATTAAAGCAATTAAAATGCTTTTGTTTTAATTTTTTTCGTAAAGCCGTTATAATATAAATCAAAACAACTATCTCTATGTATAGCTATGTGAACAAATATGACATTTTATCAAAAATTTGGCAAGAATAAAAAAGAAAATAAGTAATGAACTATTTTTTTGAGAAAATCAATGGTTGAACAAAACGAAAATTGAGCCGTTTAGTTGCTAACAAATAAAAGCAAAGATCTTATCGAAAGATCATTGTTAAAAACAAGGTAGGAGAGAGCGATGAGTGTTCCAATGGAAGGAGCGAAAATACAAATACATAGCTATAAACATGATGGAAAGATTCATCGCATTTGGAATGAAACTACCGTTCTAAAGGGGACAAAGAATCTTGTCATTGGCGGCAACGATCGTACGATGGTGACGGAATCGGATGGTAGAACATGGATTACAAGGGAACCTGCTATTTGCTATTTTCACACTGATCATTGGTTTAATGTCATTTCGATGATTCGTCAAGATGGTATTTATTATTATTGCAATCTCGGTTCTCCCTTTGTCTACGATAATCAAGCTTTAAAATATATTGACTATGATCTTGATATTAAAGTTTTTCCTGATATGACATATTCACTTTTAGATGAAGATGAATATGAGTATCATCGGAAACAGATGGGTTATCCAGAAGTGATTGACCACATTTTAAAAAGAAATGTTGAGCGGTTGATTCACTGGATTCATCAACGAAAAGGCCCTTTTGCTCCAGATTTTATTGACATTTGGTATGAGCGATTCCTAACATATCGTCACTGATTTTCAATCTCTTATAAGCAGGAGAATACCTGTTGGCTTAGGGCATCAACAGGTTTTTTTATATGTTTTTGAGGGGAACAAATAGCAAGTAGTGTGTTCGGGAGGGGGATTTATTGGAAACAATCAAGCGATATTTGCACTTTGTGAAGCCATACAAGCTGCAAATTTTTGCTACTATCATTATTGGGATTCTGAAGTTTGCCATTCCACTTTTGATTCCCGTATTAATAAAATATGTGATTGATGATATCGTTGATCACCCAACAATGGCAGTTGATGATAAAACAACAAAGCTTTTTATTATCATGGGAGTAATGTTAATTCTATTTGTCGTGATTCGTCCACCGGTAGAATATTATCGGCAATATTTTGCCCAGTGGACCTCAAGCAAAATTTTGTATGATATTCGTCATCGCTTATTTACACATATACAAAAACTAAGCTTTAAATTTTATGCAAATAACCGTGCTGGGGAAATTATTTCACGTGTCATTAATGACGTAGAACAGACGAAGGATTTTGTGATTACTGGTTTAATGAATGTTTGGTTGGATTTGGCAACGGTTTTCATTGCGATTACGATTATGCTTTTCTTAGATGTAAAATTAACACTCGTTTCACTGCTTGTTTTTCCGCTCTATATGATATCTGTAAGATATTTTTTTGGCAATTTGCGGAAGTTGACAAGGAAACGTTCACAGGCATTGGCAAATGTCCAAAGTTATTTACATGAGCGAGTAGCTGGAATGTCGGTCATTAAAAGCTTTGCAATTGAAGATCATGAACAGAAGCACTTTGATCAGCATAATTCCCATTTTTTAAATAGAGCATTGACACATACACGTTGGACTGCAAAGGCTTTTGCCGTTGTCAATACAATTACAGATATTGCTCCGCTAATTATTATTAGTTATGCTGGCTATCATGTCATTCAAGGAACTTTGTCGCTTGGAACAATGGTCGCTTTCATTGCATACATAGATCGCCTTTATAATCCATTGCGGAGGCTAGTTAATTCTGCAACGACGTTAACACAATCAATTGCCTCAATGGATCGCGTCTTTCAGTTGCTAGATGAAAAATATGATATTGATGATGCTCCTGGCGCAATTGAATGTAAAAATGTAGAGGGGAGGATTACATTCGAGAAAGTAAGCTTCGCTTATGATGAAAAAGACGGCCCTGTGTTAGAAAATATTGAACTTGATATAGCTCCCGGTGAAACAATCGCATTGGTTGGAATGAGCGGAGGAGGGAAATCATCTCTTATCAGCTTGATTCCACGTTTTTATGACGTATCAGAGGGAAGATTATTGCTCGATGGTACAGATATTCGTTCTTTCAAGGTAAGAAGCCTTCGCGATCAAATTGGAATGGTGCTTCAAGACAATGTCTTATTCAGTGAGTCTGTTAAAGATAATATTTTATTGGGACGTCCAGATGCAACGAATGAAGAAGTGATTGCTGCTGCGAAAGCAGCTCATGCACATGAATTTATTTTAAACCTTCCAGAAGGCTATGAAACGAAGGTTGGTGAACGTGGAATCAAGCTGTCAGGCGGGCAAAAACAGCGGATCGCGATTGCTCGCATTTTTTTGAAAAACCCATCAATTCTAATCCTTGATGAAGCGACTTCTGCACTTGATTTAGAAAGCGAGCACCTTATCCAAGGTGCATTAGAGCAATTAGCTTATAAACGAACAACAATCATCGTTGCTCATCGATTATCAACGATCACACATGCTGATCGCATTGTGTTAGTCGATCATGGAGAGATTAAAGAAATAGGCAGCCATGATGAATTGATGCATAGAAAAGGCCTTTATTATGATTTATTCCAAGTACAGCAACTAGATCACTAATAAACTATCTAAACAATGGCGGTAAAAGATGTGTTTGGAGAACATGCTTATAAGCTGGCAATCAGCTCAACAAAGTCCATGACTGGACATTTACTAGGAGCAGCTGGTGGGGTCGAGGCAATTATTTCGATTTTATCCATTAAAGAAGGTATTATACCGCCAACTATCCATTATGAAACACCAGATCCTGATTGTGATTTGGACTATGTAGCGAATAAGGCAAGAACGAGAGACGTTCGTGCTGCACTCAGCAATTCATTGGGCTTTGGCGGACATAATGCAACCATTGTCTTTAAGAAATACGAAGCATAAAAAAGGTGATCCAAAAGTACATTTGCTTTTGGATCACCTTTTATACGTTTAATCATCGTTAAGCACGGAAAGGCGCATTAGCGGCATAGCGCCAAATCGTTTCAACTGGCCCTTGTTTAAACTTTCGTAGCCAAACATTTGCAAAGAACATGAGAAATAACGAGATGAGCATCCATATAAGAAGAGTCAACCAAACATTGTTGATAGAATTTAAACCTAATCCCCATCCATAGAAAATCACTGAAGCGACGATGTTTTGCATGATGTAGCAGCTTAATGCTGTTCTGCCAACCTCTTGTAATCGACCTGTGAACAGTTTTATATAACCCTTTTCCAATATAATGGAGAACAAACCAATATAGCCAATCGCTAAGACTGGTGCAAAGATATACCTACCTACATGGTAGAAAAAGCCGTTATCAGCCATCATAAGCATATTAAGCGGCAGCCCAATGAGCATTCCCCATTTAAATAACTTTCTGCGAATTTGTCTACCCTTTTCATGATGACTAAAAGCGCCTGCACGAAATAATAGTATTCCTAGCAAAAATAATATCGTATTCATAGGAAGTACCATGATCGCTTCTATCCTAAACTCCAAAAAATGTTCGAAACGATAAAGAACTTGTTCCAGCCAACTTCCTTCCAAATATACCTGTGTACTTTTTAGGCTACTTTCTGCCAATTTCGCTTCTATTGTCTTATCATCATATGAGTTAAAAATCGCCCACTGCGCCCACGTTATAGCACCTATGATAAGCAAATGAATTGGAAGTAAAATAATAATAATTCTTTTTATAATCCGATTGCGCTTTTTCACTAGAAAGGAGACAATGATTGCCGTTATTGCATAGCTCATTAAGATATCCCATTCAAAAACTAGCAGAAAATGAATCAGACCTTCAATAAATAAGAGGATGCACGACCAAATATATGCTCTAGGCCAAGGCATTCCTTTTTCGAGTGTTTTTTCATATTTTATTGCAAGACCTACTCCAAACAAGATTGTGAGCAAACTTAAAAACTTCCCATTAGTGAAAACTCCAATTAGCATCGTGATCCATCCATCACTCGTTTTCCACCAACCAACTATTTCTTGAGAATCAAAAGAAGGATCGCCAACCGTTGCAAAAATCCAAATATTTGTTCCTAGTGTGCCGAGAATAGCAAAACCACGAAGTATATCTAATAATACTAATCTTTTCAAATTATCAACCTCTCAATACTCCATTTTATCAGATACTAAATCATCCTTAAATGTACTAGTTTATCCCGCCATCTAACTGGCAGTAAGACCCCCACCTCAATGAACTGCACCCCAATTGTTAGACACACATCTATAAGGCGCTCGCGTATACAATTTTATGAGTCTTGTAAAAATAGTTCCCGTATCAGTAAGCAATATATATATTTCTTTTGCCATTATCGTTACCTCGCAATCTTTTAGATGGCATCTCAAAAATCAAGAATGATTTGAAATTATGGCATAAACAGATATAAGATAGAAGGATCACTTCGTACATTTCCGTATCACTATTTATAGATTACGGGATTAGCAAGCCTTGCAAAACGAACCGAGGCTGTATTTTCCACTGAGACCACAGACTTACTCGTGTCATACAATTGCTCATAAATTCACTTTTTTTATAATTTAGTTAAAAAACTACTTTTCGGACAGCCCTTTCTTACCTTTAGTCAAGTGGTTTTCAGATAAGGTTTATGCTTTGAAATGAATCGATTCCATTTTTTTTACACGATCTCGAGAATCCAACATACTAAACTGATTTAAATAAGGATGTGAAGTTAGTCGGTTTTTAGTACGGACTCTGTATTTGGTCGTAGGGGTTGTTCGACTTTCCTTCACTTCTACTATAAAAAATAGTAGCACAAACCATGGCCGTGGTCTGTGCTACTAATGTTAGTATGTTTCTAATGTAATTTCTCAACTGCTTGAAGAAGAAGGGTTGGATGATTCTTTCAATAAATACTATTCTAAAAATTCATTATTGTCTTATGAGAAGATTAATGATAAAATGCGAATAAATCTTAAATTGCTTGTTCAAAAAAGAATAAGACAAGAAACAAAGCTTTTGACAATACAACATGAGAAAGGGGCGGAAACGTGGGAAGTCCTGTACTAAATGTGAAGGATCTACATACTTCATTTAAAACAGACGACGGAAATGTAAACGTTGTCAATGGGGTCGATTTCCAAGTGCACCCTGGAGAAGTATTAGGGATAGTAGGAGAGTCAGGTTGTGGAAAAAGTGTCACTTCGCTTTCAGTGATGGGACTAGTTCCATCATCGATAGGAAATGTTAGTGGACGAATTGAATTCAATGGAGAAAATCTTATTAAAGCATCTGAAAAGCGGATGCGAGAAATAAGAGGAAATCATATTGCCATGATCTTTCAAGAGCCGATGACAAGTTTAAATCCCGTTTTTACAATTGGCAATCAAATGGTGGAAGCACTAAACATTCATCGCAGATGGCCAAAGAAAAAAGCAAACGCATATGCGGTTGACATGTTAAAAAAAGTTGGGCTGGCCCGCGCAGAATTATTGATGAATGAATATCCTCATCAGCTATCCGGCGGTATGCGGCAGAGAGTGATGATTGCGATGGCCATGATTTGTGAACCGACACTATTAATTGCTGATGAGCCGACAACAGCACTTGATGTCACCATCCAAGCCCAGATACTTGATTTAATGAAAAGTCTGAATAGAGATACTAATACTGCAATTATGATGATTACCCATGATCTTGGCGTTGTTGCGGATATGTGTCAGCGAATCGTTGTCATGTATGCAGGTAAAATTGTTGAAGAAGCAGATCTAAATACAATTTTCAAACAACCGAAGCATCCCTATACGATTGGATTAATTCAATCCGTTCCTGATATGCGTGAGAAGAAACCGAGATTGTATTCGATTCCGGGAAATGTCCCGAAACCGGGTTCTATTCAAACAGGCTGCCAATTCGCACCGCGCTGTGAACATGCTTTTGACCGCTGTCGAAGCGAGACTCCTTCCTTGCTGGAATTAAGCACTGGCCAAAAGGTTCGTTGTTGGTTATATGAAAAAGGCGAGGAGGGAACAGTTTATGACAAAACAGCCACTATTAGAAGTTGAAAACTTAAAGAAGTATTTTCCGATCCGGGGAGGCAGCTTCGGGAAGAAGGTTGGAGAAGTGAAAGCAGTTGACGGTGTTTCTTTTGTTATTCACAAGGGTGAAACACTTGGTCTTGTCGGGGAAAGCGGATGTGGGAAATCGACAACGGGCAGGATGCTTTTAAGGCTGTTGGAACCAAGTGAAGGAAATATTTATTTTGAAGGTACAGATATGAGGAAGCTAAGCAATTCAGAAATGAGAAAGATGCGTCGAGAAATGCAAATGGTTTTTCAAGATCCATTCGCCTCTTTGAACCCTCGGCATACAGTTGGGAAAATATTGGAGGAGCCATTTATAGTCCATGGTGAAAAAGATAAAAAAGCACGCAAAGAAAAAGTATATGAACTTCTTGAAACAGTCGGCTTAAATAGCTACCATGCGAAAAGATATCCTCATCAATTCAGCGGCGGCCAACGGCAAAGAATAGGGATTGCAAGGGCATTGGCGGTTAATCCAAAGCTGATTGTTGCTGATGAACCTGTCTCGGCGCTGGATGTATCAATCCAATCACAAGTATTGAATTTACTTCAAGATCTACAGCAAAAATATCATCTCACCTACTTATTTATTGCTCATGATTTAGGCGTTGTTCGTCATATTAGTGATCGAGTCGGCGTTATGTATCTTGGAAGATTAGTGGAGCTGAGTGAAAGTGATAGATTATATGATGCTCCAAAACATCCGTATACAGAAGCGCTGCTCTCAGCTGTTCCGATTCCAGATGTAGAGTACGTTCAGAATAGAATCATCCTCACAGGTGATGTACCAAGTCCAGCAAACCCACCTACAGGTTGTCCCTTCCATACTCGTTGCCCAAAAGTGATGGAAAAATGTAAAACAAATGTACCAAATTTTAAAGAAATAGAAAAAGGCCACTATACAGCATGTCATCTTTACGATTGATGTGACGTATTGATAATAAAGGCAAATTATTTAAAAAATGGGGGAAAAAAATGAGAAAAAGAATATTGACAGCGATTGTCTTGCTGCTATTGTTTGCACTAGCTTTAGCAGGCTGCAGTGGAAAAACGAATAGTGTAAAAAATGATGGGAAAGAAGATGCAAAAAAATCTGCTAACGGCAGCAGTAATGGAGGCACCCTTGTCTATGCCCGTGGAGGAGATGCAGTGAAGTTGGATTCAATCATGGTAACGGATGGAGAGTCTTTAATTGTTACCCATCAAATTTTAGAAACACTCGTTGACTATGAGAAGCAAACAACAGAAGTAGTACCAAACCTCGCCAAAGATTGGAAGATTTCTGATGATGGCTTAACGTATACTTTTATTTTGGAAGAAGGCATTCAATTTACTGATGGAACTGATTTTAATGCAGATGCCGTCGTAGAAAACATCATGCGTTGGCATAAGAGCAAAGATGAAGCGAACTTCGCATACTATAAATCACAGTTTGGTGGTTTTGAGGGAGAAGAATCTGCAGTTATTAAAGATGTAAAAGCGGATGGCGATTACAAAGTTGTGATTACATTAAACCGACCGCAAGCACCATTCTTGAAAAACTTAGCGATGGTTCCGTTTGGAATGTCAAGCCCAACTGCTATTAAAAAATATGGCGATAAATATTCAGAAAATCCAGTTGGCACAGGCCCTTTTAAATTTGAAAGCTGGCAGCGCAGCGATAAAATAACACTCGTAAAAAATGAGAATTATTGGAAGGATGGTTTACCAAAACTAGATAAGATTATCTTTAAAGTGATTAAAGACAATTCAGCTCGCTTAAATGATTTAATAATTGGACAAGTGGATTTAATCGATGGTTTAAACCCAAGTGATATCGGAAAAGTAAATGACAATGATAAACTGCAAATTTTCGAACGTCCATCTATGAATGTCGGTTATTTAGGATTTAACGTCGAAAAAGAGCCGTTTAATGATGTAAAGGTGCGCAGAGCTTTAAGCCACGCGATTAATAAACAAGCGCTTATTGATAATTTTTATGAAGGAACTGCACAAGCCGCTAAAAATCCAATGCCGCCTTCTGTTGGAGGCTATAATGACGAAATTATCGATTATGAGTTTGATTTAAAGAAAGCAAAACAATTATTAGAGGAAGCTGGGTATAAAGATGGTTTCAAGATGGATCTTTGGGCAATGCCAGTTCCCCGTCCTTATATGCCTAATGGGCAAAAAGTAGCCGAGGCAATCCAAGCCGATTTTGAAAAAATTGGTGTTGAAGTAAATATTGTTTCTATGGAATGGGCGACTTATCTTGAAAAAGTCCAAGCGGGTGAATCGCCAATGTTTATGCTTGGATGGACAGGCGATAATGGCGATGCTGACAATTTCTTATATGCACTTTTAGATAAAGACAGCATCGGCTCTAACAACTATTCCCGTTATGCAAATGAGGATGTCCATAAGCTTTTAATTGAAGCGCAAACAGCTACTGATGAAGAGAAAAGAAACGAAATTTATAAAGAAGTCCAGCAAATCATACATGATGATGCCCCGTGGGTTCCATTAGCACACTCTGTCCCACAATTAGCAGGTTTAAAAACAATTAAAGGGTTTTTCCCACATCCAACCGGTTCACAAAGCTTTGCCGAAACGACATTAAAATAAAGGATGTTGGAAGTTGGGGGAGAGTTCGCTCTCTCCTCTCTTTTGAAATGACACAGCATGTGAGGTGATGGATGTGCTTCGTTATATCATAAAACGTTTAGCAATGTTAATTCCAGTCTTATTAGGAATGGTTTTAATCGTATTTTCCCTTATTCATTTTATTCCCGGCAATCCAGCTCAAGTGATGCTTGGCCAGCAAGCATCAAAAGAAGCAATTGCTGCTTTAACAAAAGAGCTAGGACTTGACCGTCCGCTGCCAATTCAATTCTTTGAATACGTAAAAGGTTTGTTGATGGGTGATCTTGGCAATTCATTTCGGACGCAAAACCCAATAACAGAAGAAATTTGGCCTTATTTAGCGGCCACAATAGAACTTGCATTCTTTGCAATGATTATCGCAATTTTTATCGGTGTCAATGCGGGCATCATTTCGGCTTGGTTTCAACATTCATGGTTTGATTATGTGGCGATGTTGATTGCTTTAATTGGTGTATCAATGCCAATTTTTTGGCTAGGTTTAATGGAACAGTATGTTTTCTCCATTCAGCTTGATCTGCTGCCGACAACTGGACGGGATAATATCCGTGATCCTGTAGCGGCTATTACCCATCTATATTTAATAGATACGCTCATACAAGGTCGATTTGATCAATTTTCTGAAGTTTTCCAGCACTTAGTTCTTCCTGGTTTTGCGCTGGCAACGATTCCAATGGCAATTATTGCAAGAATGACGCGCTCCAGCATGTTAGAGGTGATGCGATCAGATTATATTCGCACTGCTCGTGCGAAAGGAATGAGCATGTTTTGGGTTGTTTACAAGCACTCATTAAAAAATGCCTTTATCCCCGTTTTAACGATTATTGGCCTTCAAACCGGTTTGCTTCTCGGAGGCGCTATTTTAACAGAGACGATATTCGGCTGGCCAGGCATTGGCAACTATATTTATAATGCGATTGATTATCGAGATTACCCCGTTGTTCAGTCTGGAATTCTCGTGGTTGCGACTATTTTTGTCTTTATTAACTTGATCGTGGATTTACTATATGCAGCAATCGATCCACGGATTAAATATCAATAGGGGGATTACAGAATGTCAGGACAAGTAACGAATATCTCTCCTCAAATCCCAAAAGTTCAAACGGAGGATGAACAAGTCATTTCACCTTGGAAAGAAGCATGGAGGACGTACCGGAAAAATAAAGTCGCATTAATTGGCCTCGGAATTGTTTCTTTTTTTATACTGCTCGCTATCTTTGCTGATTTTATTGCGCCGTATGGCTTTAAAGAAACAGAGCTTGCGAATAAGCATATCCCGCCCTCCGCTGCCCATTGGCTAGGAACAGATGAGTTTGGCCGTGATATTTTAAGCCGGATTATCTATGGCGCAAGAATCTCTCTTTGGGTTGGCTTTTCCGCTGTTTCCGGTTCCATTATTGTGGGGTCTTTTTTAGGAATTTTAGCAGGGTATTATGGAAAATGGGTTGATGCAATCATTTCGCGTATGTTTGATATTTTACTCGCATTTCCAAGTATTTTATTAGCGATTGCAATTGTAGCGATGTTAGGCCCTTCTTTGCAAAATGCACTGATTGCAATTGCAATTATTAATATACCTACCTTTGGACGTTTACTTCGATCTCGAGTATTAAGTGTGAAAGAAGAGGAGTATATCACTGCTGCCAAGGCAATTGGAATGAAGGATGCAAGAATTCTATTTCATCATGTGCTGCCGAACAGCATGGCTCCGATTATTGTCCAAGGCACGTTGGCCATTGCAACTGCTATTATAGAAGCGGCGGCACTAGGCTTTCTTGGTCTCGGAGCGCAGCCGCCTGCCCCTGAGTGGGGAAAAATGCTTGCTGATTCGAAAGATTTTATTATTCAGGCTCCATGGACAGTATTTTTTCCAGGGATATCAATTATGCTTACCGTCTTAGGCTTTAATTTAATGGGCGATGGATTGCGAGATGCGCTTGATCCAAGAATGAAAAATTAAAACACAAGGCTGTCCGAAAGGGCAGCCTTGTGTGGTTCTATTTATACTTCTTCTGACTCTTCAATGGTCACTTTATTTACATTTTTATGAAATGATTTGAAGCTTTTAATCAGAATTTCTAAATGTTCCAGCTGTTCTTCATAATCAAAGATGCCAGAGAGCATATGCATTAATTGATAAGATTGAAAATCATCTTGGATGTAATAATCCTTTATTTCCCGCAAAAATAGATTCATTAGTTCATTGCGTTGAATATGAATATTTTGGAAGGAATCTAAGTCCGATTCAATAGGAACCTTCCCAATAAATTTAAGCAGGAGCTGTTCGTGAAAGTGCATTAAAAAATCCAATCGTTCACGAATTTGCATTTGTAAATTATCAGGCAATTGGTGTAGTACATTTTCAGAACGATGCAGCAGTTTCAATACTTCTAATCCTTTTTGTGAAGCAATGATCATTTGCCGATAAATCACAAGCTTTCTCGTTTTGGAAATGTCGTTTCTTTTAAAGTAGCGTCTTTCTTCTTTATATAAAGAATAAAATTGGTTTACTTTCGTCAGCCGTTCTTTGATGATGGCAATATCTTTTTTTAACAATCGATATTCAGAAGCATGGCGCATCGCCAATCTTGTCCATTTTAAAATTTCTTCTGTTACTCCTGAGATACGATAAAATAGCTTTGTTTCATATTTAGGCGGGATAAAAATAAAATTGACAAGAAAAGCTGACAAAATTCCAATCATAATAGTTGAAAAGCGTAATAGTGCAAATTGCATAAAATCTGGGTTAGGTGTTTCCATAATAACAATAAAGGTAACCAGCGTGAGACTGATCGTTTTCTCGAGCTTCAGCTTTAATAAAATCGTAATAATAATAATGGCCCCGAGCCCGACAATGAATATATCTTTTCCAAATACAAGCACAAATATAACGGCAACGGATGCACCGATAATGTTACCTTGAACTTGCTCGATAATTGATAAATAAGACCGATATATAGTAGGTTGGATAGCAAAAATGGCAGCAATCCCAGCAAAGACAGGCGATGGCATTTGCAGCAAATCAGCTAAAAATAATGCCAAGGTAATAGCAATTCCCGTTTTCAAAATGCGGGCACCAAGCTTCATGGATATTTGTTTCCTTTCTTGATTGATTGATGTGACGCATCTCGTTTGGATGCTTCAGGTCTGCTTTACATAGATGCATTATATTAATCTTTTTCAGAAAATATACTTGCTAAACAATATTGTACTATACAATGATTGAATTTAAATATCAAGCTTTTTCTTTTAATTTAATACAATTTTCATCATGTAAGTGAATTGTGGGAAATTTTGGGTTTAGTTGCTGTCATAAAGAAGCGAAATCAAGTATTCAAGTAAGAAAATCATGCACATTTATTATTTGTAAAAATGTGTTCTAACATGTCGATAGAAAAACCAATTGAAGACTAAAAAGCCAGATGATTGGTGATCATCCGGCTCTTTATATTTATTATTTTAATTCGGCAAATACAGCTTCTATAGCATGAATTGTTTCACGAATATCTTCTTCTGTATGAGCAGTTGTAATAAACCATGCTTCATATTTGGAAGGAGCAATGTTGATGCCTTTTTGCAGTAATAGCTTAAAGAACCTTGCAAACATTTTACCATCTGTTGCTTCCGCCTGTTCATAGTTAACGACTTTTTGATTTGTAAAGTAAAGTGTCAATGCACCTTTTAAACGATTAATGGTAACAGGTATTTGATGTTCTTTGGCAGCAGCAGCAATACCTTTTTCCAGCATTTCTCCAAGGCTATCAAGCTTTTCATAGACGCCATTTTCTTTCAATATTTCGAGACAAGCAATACCTGAACGAATCGAGGCTGGATTTCCTGCCATTGTTCCTGCTTGATAAGCTGGGCCTAATGGTGCAACTTTTTCCATTATATCGTTTCTGCCGCCATAAGCACCAATTGGAAGGCCGCCGCCAATAATTTTACCTAACGCAGTTAAATCTGGCTCTACTCCTAACAGATTTTGTGCGCCCCCATACATAAAGCGAAAAGCGGTAATGACTTCATCATAGATGACAAGTGCTCCGGCTTTATGAGCATATTCATTCACTTTTTCGAGAAATCCTGGTTGAGGCTCGACTATGCCGAAGTTGCCAACAATTGGTTCAACGAGGACAGCTGCAATGTCATCGCCCCATGTTGTTAGTGCTTCTTGAAAAGCTTGCACATCGTTGAATGGTACTGTAATCACTTCTTTGGCAATGCTTTTTGGCACACCTGCGGAATCTGGCATTCCGAGTTGTGAAGGGCCAGAGCCTGCCGCAACAAGCACAAGATCAGAGTGGCCATGATAACAGCCGGCAAACTTGATAATTTTATCACGGCCAGTGTAGGCACGGGCAACACGAATCGTTGTCATCACTGCTTCTGTACCAGAGTTTACAAATCTTACTTTTTCTAATGAAGGGATTGCTTCAGTCAACATCTTTGCAAATATCACTTCATACTGTGTCGGTGTTCCATATAATACGCCATCCTCAGCTGCTTCTTGGATTGCCTTCGTTATGTGGGGGTGGGCATGTCCTGTAATAATAGGTCCATATGCCGCAAGATAATCGATATAACGATTGCCGTCTATATCCCAAAAATAAGCTCCCTTTCCTTTTGCCATTGCAACAGGAGAGCCTCCGCCAACTGCTTTATAAGATCGTGATGGGCTATTGACACCACCTACAATGTATTGCAAAGCTTCCTTATGTAACTGTTCTGATTGAGAAAAACGCATCGGTGTTCCTCCTTCAATATTTTCATAGAAGTTCTTCTTATCAGGGAGTGACAATTCACTCATATGGAATGGGAACTATCCAAAACTCCTCTTTTATCTTATTACTGAAATGAATGTTGTGCAAATGAAACTAAAATTAAAAGGTCTATCTTCTAAACAGTTTTATTCCACATCTAATCGGCAAGTCAAGACCCCATCTCAGGGAGTAAGAAGTGGTAACTGAAAGTCAAATGTCCAATTGTAACAGGATAAGGAAACCTTCTTGAATCAACATCTCACGAAGAAAAAGTGCGCTTCTTTTTCGAGGATGTCAGTCACAAAGGCGTTGCAACAGAGCAAGAAAAGCTTCGACAGCGATACATCGCACGAAGAAAAAGCGACTTCCTTTTTCGAAAACGCTCCTTTGTTCTACTACTTATAAGTGGGAGATGAGAGAAAATCCCCACTCATAGAAGTTTCACTTTATTTCATATCTTCGATAAGTGATACGTACAATAGAAAAAATACGTTAGGACATGCAAAGGAGGGATCAGGAATGCTGTTTGGCATAATGGCTCTTGTCGTCATTTGTTTAATGATGGCACTGCGCAATCTCTTCCTGCCTTCTAGATGGAAATATAAGCAAATTTCATTTGAAAATTTTGTTTTTCTCGGTTGTACTTACGCAGTAATTATGCTTGGATTCGGATTGTTGTTTATGCTGCTCGAACTAAACAATACTGGAATCATTATGGATAACGGCAATTTGTTATCTGACAATTTTTTTGAAAAACTCAGCACTTCTATGTATTTAAGTGCCATTACGTTATTTTCAGTTGGATACGGGGATGTCGTGCCTTTAGGAATTGGCAGGCTATTCGTGATGATTGAAGCATTGCTTGGCTATACAATTCCCGCGACTTTTGTTGTACGTACGGTAATTGATTTTGAACAGGAATTAAATAAAAGGAAATAATGGTAGACGTCAATTTGCAAATTTCCGAACTTATTATCTAACCCGAAAAAACGAAGGAATTAGTTTTACTATTTCTTTCGTAGAGAGCACAGTAGCAAATTCACGATGTAATGTTGCGAGAGAGATATAATGAACTTCATCGGGACTGTAGTAAATATTATCAGGTCCCGTCATTCCGAATGCGGCTGTTGCATCTGAAACTAAGAACGTGTTAAAGCCTAAATTTCCACTCATTCTTGCAGTTGTAGATACACAATGTGGAGTAGTTAACCCGACGATCACGACATTTTCCAGTTTATTTTTATTCATATATTCTTGAAGGTTAGTACCAATAAACGCGCTATTTACATACTTCTGTATAACTTTTTCTCCTTCAATTGGTGCAGCAATTTCTTTAAAAGCAACTCCAGGATGATCAGGATAGAAACATGAATTTGGGTTTTGAGATAAATGTTGAATGTGAATAACCGGCAACTTTTTAGAGCGCCAAAGGGCAAGTAATTGGCCAATATTATTTTCTGCTTGTAAGTGATTGCGTTCTCCCCATTTTTCCTCATCAAACCCTTTTTGAACATCTATGATCATTAATGCTGGATTTGTTAATTTTTTTGTCATTTTAAGTTCCTCCTCATCACATTGATAGCATTATTATATTGTTTATTGCTTGCCTTATTAAAAAGACTTCGATAGTCTAATGATAACAATAAAATGTCGGTTATGTTGAAAGGGAGGAAACGATATATGGGTAAAGTGGAAGTTGGCAAAAAAGCACCTGATTTTACACTAGAAGCAAGCAATGGCGAAAAAGTTAGTCTTTCTGATTTTCGAGGGAAAAATATTGTTTTATACTTTTATCCAAAAGATATGACACCTGGTTGTACGACACAAGCATGTGATTTTAGGGATCGGCAACATCATTTTTCCGACTTAAACACGGTCATTATTGGCATTAGTACAGATTCGTTAGAACGGCATCAAAAATTTATTGAGAAATATGATTTGCCTTTTTTGCTATTAGTAGACGAATCACACCAAGCTGCAGAAGCATTTGAAGTATGGAAGCTAAAGAAGAACTTTGGCAAGGAATATATGGGGATTGAACGTTCCACCTTTATTATCGACAAAGAAGGTACGTTAGTGAAAGAATGGAGAAAAGTAAAAGTAAAAGGACATGTAGAAGAAGCATTGACATACATAAAGGAACAGCTATCACATTAATAATAGAAGAAATCGGTTTTTCCTATTTGTACTTTATTGCTCAGAAGAGAGTTGAATGATTTACAGGTAAAATAAAAAAAATCGCCTATTTCAAATATTTCTTGGCCATCTGTCCATTCCAAATGACAGTTGCTACATATGTTATATTAGGGCATACCTCCTCAGATATATTTGAAAGGATCCATTATTTGGGTCCTTTTTTTTGGTTATAGGGCAGGCGAATTTAGCTTTATTGAATAAGCTTTATAATAATTTAATTTTGGTAATTTTCATCCTATTCTGGATATGGACGGATGCCTTTCATAATATTGAAATTCAACCTATAATGTTTTTATTGTGTCAATTTTGGGTAGCTTAAATGCAATCCTTAAACAAGGATTTTTTTGATACAAATATTATATGGAAGGTGAGAAAGTGGAAACAACAGCTAAAAAAAGCTGGTTTTTGAGAAGTTTGGATTGGGTTGAAAAAATTGGCAACAAACTTCCTCATCCTGTCACATTATTTTTTATTTTTGCTGGATTCATTGTCATTGCTTCTGCCATTGCTTCAGCGATGGGGGTTACGGTCGAAGACCCAATTGCAGGGGAAACACTGGAAATTTTCAACCTATTAAGTAAAGATGGCGTACAGTATATGTTCGAAAGTGCTGTAGACAATTTTATTGGCTTCGCTCCTTTAGGAACTGTACTTGTTACGATGCTTGGAATCGGGTTGGCAGAACGTTCTGGTCTTATAAGTGCAGCTTTGAAAGCACTTGTTACTTCTGTGCCAAAACAGTTAATCACAGCAGCATTAGTATTTGGCGGAATCATGTCTAGTATGGCAGCAGACGCAGGTTATGTTGTTTTAACACCATTAGGAGCAGTATTATTTGCTGGGCTTGGCAGACATCCATTAGCTGGTTTAGCTGCTGCATTTGCTGGCGTATCAGGAGGTTTTAGTGCAAACTTGCTATTAACTTCCCTCGATCCGTTGCTAGGTGATTTAACAATTCAAGCGGCAGCAACGGTTAATCCCGAATATGCTGCACAAATGACTTATTTGATGAACTGGTATTTCATGATTGCTTCCGTTTTATTATTAACATTGGTCGGAACGTTAGTGACTGAATATTTAGTTGAACCAAGATTAGGGAAGTTTAAGGGAGAAAAAAATCAACTGGATGATACAGGTTTAAAGTCGATTGAAAAGAGAGGGCTTTGGGCAGCATTAGTTGCTTTAATTGCAACTTCTGCATTATTGTCGCTATTAGTCGTTCCAAGTTGGGGACCACTAAGGGGAGATGGGACACTATTAGAAGCTCCGTTCTTTCAAGCGCTTGTACCAGTATTATTGATCTTTTTCTTTGTACCTGGTCTTGTTTATGGCATAGTAACGAAAGAAATAAAAAATGATAAAGATGTGGCCAATCAGTTATCAGATACGATGGCTTCAATGGGAACTTATATTTTGTTAGCATTTGCTGCAGGCCAATTTGTCAGTTATTTTAACCATACAAACCTTGGAAAAGTGATTTCAGTTAAAGGTGCAGATTTTTTACAAAACACCGGATTTGAAGGCATTCCTTTAATTCTTAGCTTCTTAATTGTTACAGCACTGATTAACTTATTTATTGGCAGTGCTTCGGCGAAGTGGGCAATTATGGCTCCGATTTTCGTTCCTATTATGATGCATCTTGGCTATTCGCCAGAATTTACGCAAGCACTATATAGAATCGCTGATTCTACAACCAATATCATTTCTCCGCTTATGCCATATTTTGCGATCGTTATCGCTTTTGCTCAAAAGTATGATCGAAAAGTGGGTATCGGAACGCTTATTGCAACGATGCTTCCATATGCGATTGCTTTTTCGATAATGTGGACATTGATGATCATTATTTGGATGGCAACAGGCTTTGACCTTGGACCAAATGCTCCAATTTTCTATGGAAAATAAGCTGGATAAGCCTCTCTGCATTTTTGCAGAGGGCTTTTTTCTGTTAACAGGTATAGAATTAATAAACAAGCAATTTTTATTACCAATAGAATGTTAAAATGTTATAAAATGCTTTTTTAGGGGTGATTGAATGCAAGTATTATTAACCTTAAATCCGCCGCCGTTTTTAAAAGAAGATATGCATGCGACTTTCCCACAAATTTACTTTCATTATGAAAAGTTATCGGCTGCGGAGAATATTCTTCCTCATGCAGAAATCATTGTTACATATGGAGAAGATTTAACTGTTGAGCATTTAGAAAAGGCGAAGCGCTTAAAATGGATTATGGTAGCGTCAGCAGGTTTAGAAAAAATGCCTTTAGCACAAATAGCAGAGAGGAATATCCTCGTAACAAATGCAAGAGGTATTCATAAAATTCCGATGGCCGAATTTACAATTGGTTTATTACTGCAACATATGAAACAGTTTCCTGTCATTTGGCAGCAGGAGCGAGAAAACATTTGGAATAAACGAGTGCCGATGGGAGAATTATATGGAAAAACGATCATGGTTGTTGGAGCAGGAGCAATAGGTTCCGAAATTGCCAAGCTTTCAAAAGCGTTTTCGATGACGACAATCGGAGTGAACGCTTCAGGAAACTCAGTTGCTTATTTTGATCAAATGTTGAGAGCTGATGAGATAGCAGAAGGTTTAAAAAGAACAGATTTTGTTGTTTCCGTTTTGCCAAGTACGGAAAAGACACAACATTTTTTTCAGAAGGAACATTTTATCGCCATGAAGGAAAGTGCAGTTTTTATCAATATTGGACGAGGTGATGTTGTACAAGAATCTGTTTTAATTGATGCATTGAAAAAGGAAGAGATTGCCCACGCTTATTTAGATGTGTTTCAAACAGAACCTTTACCAGCCGATCATCCTTTTTGGTCAATGAACAATCTTACGGTAACTCCTCATATTTCTAGTAAATCGAAGCAATATTTACCAAGAGTATTTGATATTTGGAAGCACAACCTGCATACATATATTCGTAATGGCAATGATTATCTGAATGTCATCGATTTAAAGAGGGGATATTAGCATGAAAATCTATACTAAGACTGGTGATAATGGTACAACATCTTTAGTTTATGGGCAGCGGGTTTCGAAGAATGATTCTCGTGTAGATGCTTTTGGGACATGTGATGAAGCAAATTCGATGATCGGATTAGCTTTAAGCTATTTAAATAAAGCTGATTTTAAGGATATCACTTCGTTCAAAGCTTATTTTAATGAAATACAAACTGGACTCTTTCATGTTGGTGCAGAATTATCAACACCTAACGATAAAACTGTAAAATGGGAAGTAACTCAGGATGATATTGAGAAAATGGAAATGATGATAGACAGATGGAGTAAGGAGCTAACTCCTTTAAAAAACTTTATTTTACCTGGTGGACATGTTTCGGGATCTGCTTTTCATGTTGCACGTACTATTGTTAGAAGAGCAGAGAGGAAAGCCGTCTCATTGGAATGCGTTAATCCACTTGTATTATCATATTTAAATCGTCTTTCTGATTTATTGTTTGTTGCTGCGCGATATGTGAACAGTCAACTCGGTGCACCAGAACAAATGCTGCATGAAAAAGAGAGGCAAGGAGAAGGCTAATAACGGAAGGAACTTTCGTTCGAAAGCCTATAAATATTGACAATTGTCTAGTTTTTTTAGTAAACTAATTATAAGTATTTTAATCTGATAATGAATTTCATTAAGAAAAGAGGTGCATGGCGATGGTCGAAGTCCAGCTAAAAGAAGCAATTAAGACGTTAAAACAAACTGGGGTTCGAATTACACCGCAGCGTCATGCGATACTTGAATACCTAATCCGTTATATGTCACACCCAACAGCTGACGAAATATATAAAGCATTAGAAGAAAAGTTTCCGAATATGAGTGTTGCAACTGTCTATAACAATCTCCGTGTATTTCGTGATGTAGGTCTTGTCAAAGAACTCACATACGGCGATTCATCAAGCAGATTTGATTTTGTTACATCAGATCATTACCATGCAATCTGTGAAGATTGCGGGAGAATAGTTGATTTTCATTATCCTGGACTTGATGAGGTAGAACATTTGGCATCACATGTGACTGGATTTAAAGTAAGTCATCATCGCATGGAAATTTACGGAAAGTGTCCAGAATGTAAACAAAAACAAGAGAAATCTAAATAAGATTGACGTGTTCTTAAAGATGTTTTCTATTTGCAAGAGCTCGTATAGATTGAACATAATAAGATGACTTATGAAGTCTTGTTAAAAAAAATTGCCTCTGTACTTTAACAGAGGCAATTTTTTTACTATAAATCAACAAGCTTCGCTGTTTATGTGATTTTATTATATCTTTAACTTCTCTTTAATGGATAAGGAAGCAATTTGATCTTAACATTTTCTGAAGAGAAAAGTTTAATCATTTTATCCGGTTGCTATTTTTAAAAAATGAGTTTCTTCTATTAGAAGAGCATGTCCCATGTTTCGTTACGATTCCAACATCATAATGAAATAATTCACCTTTTTTCTTCTGAGACATTCATCTTTCGATTATAGTTCTCATCAAATTCTTTTCCTTCGAGGCTTGGATCTAACGTTAGTGTTTCATTACAATGCATGCACATATCGACACGTCCGAGTATTTTTGTTCCCTTTCCGCATGTAGGACAAACAACCTGCACTGCTTTTGTCGAGAGCATCCCAATCCAAAAATAAACAACAGTACTTGCAATGATAAAGAGAAATCCGATGATCATGAAAATCGACATAACCATTGGCTTTTTGAGAAAGAAGATACCACCGTACATAATAATAATGCCAATAAATATTAAGCTTAATGCGAATGCCCGAATTTTATTAATTTTGCTTTTATATTTTTTTGCCATGATGACCCCTCCCACATTAATCCTAACTATACCATAAATATATGAAATATCGTAACGAAGATAATCATCGAAAAAAGCAGGAAATTGATAAAATTTGTCGAAGAAGTACTGGTCTGAATTTATTTAATTTCTGCTGACAGAAACGAAAATAAGAAAGTGACAACTGAGAGCCCGCTGTGGACTGATAGTAAGTTATTATAAAAAACACGAAGTCAGTAATACTATTTAATATGTTGGAGGCATTTAAAATGGATGATGTGTTAAGGCCGCTCTATCAGGAAAGAGCAAGCTATCCCCATACAATTGGTATTTTAAAGATTGATCAAAAACCGCCGTTATCAACAGTAGCAGAATGTTTTGACACTGTCCTTCTTACAATTGTGAAAGAAGCAGAGCAAGCATTATTAATAAAGCATTATCAATATGAGGAACAGTTAGCTGCACTTCATATTGTCACAGAAAAACAATTAAATGAATGGATTTTATTAGGCTCCAATCGTAAAGTAATCGAGTGGATAAATACAGGGATCATTGTATACGATCGCAACGACTACGTACATGATTTAAAAAGAAAACTTCAAGATGGAGACTTTTCAGGACGCCAGATCAGGATGGGATTAGAATTTGCTAAGCTAGTGAAAAGGTATATGGAAGGAAAAGTTTTTTTCTCTAAAAAACAATATCTTGATGCTTATCATGAAGCCGTTCATGCATTGCATCATTTAGCGCGCTTAGCAGTTTTTCAAAAAGGCCTCTTCCCTGAGATAACTGTTTGGAATCAATTACGAGAATTAGAACCAGAAATATATCAATTATATAAAGAACTGCTCACTAGCAATGAATCAGTGGAACAGAAATTAAAGCTGTTATTTTTAGCAAGTGAGTTTCTCATGCACTCGCAAACAAAGACAGGCAGCAGTCATCTTTTGAATGTTTTGTCACAACGAGAATGTTGGTCTATTGCGGAGATGAACGAACATCCTGAGCTCCAGTATTATGGTGTAGATTTAAACATGCTTATTTCCTATCTTGTTGAAAAAAAAGAATTGGAAGTAGTAAAGGCAGAGACAAAAGGAAAGCAATTGTATCATCGATTTTATCGAATATCTTCAACAACTCCCTAACGCAAGTGAAGACTTTAACAAAGAAAAGTAAGATAATCTCATGTAGGAACATGGAAATGGAGATTTATTTATTATTAATGGAGAGATTTTGAGATAGCACTAACTGATTTAAACCTGCTAGGGCAAGTTACATAAGTGTTAATAAGTTCTCTTCATATTTAAGTATCGTTTTTGTATATTGAACTGCTTGTTTCTTTTATAGACAGTAAGCAAGTATCTCTGCTTCCATGTAAAAGCTTTTCTTTTGTACTCTAAAATAATGATTGACCATGAACAGTATTTGATGATAGGATGTATTTACTGTCTTGAAAGATACATTTTTTTTAAAAAAAGTTTTAAAAAGCTGTTGACTTAATTATTAATGGGTGTTATTATATAAAAGTCGCTTCAAGGAAGGCGGCGAATTGAACCTTGAAAACTGAACAAAACAAAACGTCAATTTAATTCTAAATTTTAACTATGAGCTATTCAAGCTTTTCTAAATAATAGTACATGATGTTTTGAACTCTATGACACTCGTTTTAGAACGTAAAAAGTTCAAGGAGCGAGAAGGTCAAGGAAGTTTGGGGGAGAAGCACCGGAGCGTACTAAAGTACGTGAGGATGCGCCGAGCCGAAACTGACGCAGAGATCCGAAGTTAATTGAACTTTTTTGGAGAGTTTGATCCTGGCTCAGGACGAACGCTGGCGGCGTGCCTAATACATGCAAGTCGAGCGAACCGAAGAGAGCTTGCTCTCTGAAGTTAGCGGCGGACGGGTGAGTAACACGTGGGCAACCTGCCTGTAAGACTGGGATAACTTGCGGAAACGTGAGCTAATACCGGATACGCTTTTATATTCTCCTGAATGTGAAAGGAAAGATGGCTTCTGCTATCACTTACAGATGGGCCCGCGGCGCATTAGCTAGTTGGTGAGGTAACGGCTCACCAAGGCGACGATGCGTAGCCGACCTGAGAGGGTGATCGGCCACACTGGGACTGAGACACGGCCCAGACTCCTACGGGAGGCAGC
>NZ_JAUSTT010000008.1 GCF_030812995.1 Bacillus chungangensis
ATAGAAATATTTACACGCAAAATAGAGAAAAGTGAATTTGAGGATCCTCAAATTCACTTTTCTCATTATTTAGAAGCTAGTTATGTCCCAGCCTCTTTTTCTATGAACAGCTTTTACCCATATTGCTGTATTTAACTTTTGATCCCGTTTCTCCTCGCAGCAAATCGCCATTCGTTGAAATGATGATTTCGTCTGTCACTTTATTAGAGATCGTATTTGCAACTAATTGTAGAAGATCATTCACTTCCACCTGAGATTGTTTAAATTCTTGGACAAGTGGAATTTCATCCAGCTCTGCTTCAAGTTTTTCAATTTTTGCTTCTACTAATTTAAGTGCTTCTGTTTTCCCATAATGCTGAAAGTTAACTGCTTGTTTTTGTAAGCTTTTAATACTTGCGACCATTTCACGGACTTTTTGATTTTCATTAATTTGAGCTTCCGCTCTTTTAAAAAAATCCACTTCATCTGTCTCTGCAATCATCTTAGCAATTTCTTTCGCTTTATCAATGATATCTGACTTTGTATATGTCTTTTCCATCTAGTTCACCTCAGCGACTTTTTCTACTTGTACCATTTCTCCATTTAATGTCCATGTTTTTGTTTCTGTTATTTTCACATGTACGAGTTTTCCAATAGCTGATTTCGGACCAATAAAATTAACAAGTTTGTTTTTCCGAGTATATCCAGCCAGGATATTAGGATTATTTTTACTTTCTCCTTCTACAAGAACTTCGACAACTTGTCCTTGATATTTGTCCATTGCTTCACGAGAAAGTTCGTTAACTAATGCATTTAAGCGCTGTAAGCGTTCTTTTTTTACTTCCATTGGAACGTTGTCTTTTAGCCTAGTAGCTGGTGTACCTTCACGCGGCGAATAAATAAATGTATAGGCTGTTTCAAAACCAACTTCGCGATAGAGAGAAAGCGTTTCTTCAAACTGCTCTTCTGTTTCCGTTGGAAATCCAACGATAATATCCGTTGTTAAACATACATCTGGAATTGCTTGTTTAATTTTTCGAACGAGCTCTAAAAACTGCTCTCTTGTATATTTTCGCGCCATGACTTTTAATACTGCACTTGAACCAGATTGTACAGGCAAATGAATATGCTCTACCAAATTTCCTTTTTTAGCAAGCACTTCAATTAATCGATCGTCAAAATCACGTGGATGGCTAGTTGTAAAGCGAATTCTTGGAATATCAATCGTCCGCAAATCATCCATAAGATCGCCAAGACCATATTCAATGTCTTCAAAGTCTTTCCCATATGCATTTACATTTTGTCCGAGTAATGTTATCTCTTTGTAGCCTTGAGCTGCCAGTTGACGAATCTCTTGAATGATATCTTCTGGACGGCGGCTTCGCTCTTTTCCTCGTGTGTACGGAACGATGCAATACGTACAAAACTTGTCACAGCCATACATGATATTGACCCAAGCTTTAATATTGCCTTTTCTTACTTTTGGCAGATTCTCTATTACGTCGCCCTCTTTTGACCATACTTCTAATACCATCTCTTTTGACATGTATGCTTCATGTAAAATTTCTGGCAAACGGTGAATATTATGGGTGCCAAAAATCATATCGACAAAATGATAAGATTTTAAAATCTTATTCACGACCGATTCTTCTTGTGACATACATCCACAAACGCCTAAAAGCAAATCAGGCTTTTCTCGTTTTAGCGCCTTTAAATGGCCTAGTTCACCAAATACCTTATTTTCTGCATTCTCGCGAATCGCACATGTATTCAACAGGATAACATTCGCTTCTTCCAGCTTCTCTGTTGGTTCATAGCCCAGTTCAAGGAAAATACCAGCCATCACTTCAGTATCATGCTCGTTCATTTGACAGCCGTATGTTCTTATATAAAATTTTCGCCCTTCTCCAATCCCTATCAGAGATTCTTGAATTTGAAAATCATCGTGATATTTTATTTCTTCCTTTCCTCGTTTACGAGCTTTTCTTAAGGAAGGAGGGGTATATACCGTTTGAAAATATTGACTATAATCTTTTTCTTGTTTTTCATTCGTTGTTCTCGTGATCTGTTGACTTTCTAAACGTTGTTTCTCGTTCATGAAGATCTCCTTTCTAACATAGTGAATTTTCCTCAAATAGAGAAACTTAAGTGCAAGACGACAGCATATTACCCAAAGAAGTTTTCTCCTTCTGCTGCAACACTTAAGCGGCCTATGATTCAGACCTGAATTCAAAATATTTTGCCACGTTCTCTAAGACGCCATGCACTCTCTCATTAGGACACGAGGTAAAAGCACTTAAAAAAGAAGCTGTTGCTTCTCATTATATATGAGTTGATCTAAATAATACAGACATACATCTATTAAGTATAATCGCTTTTATTTTTGAACACAACAGTTGAGCGAAACATGCCTTTGCATTTACTATCTCTATGGCTCTGCTACTCATGACGAAAAGCCTTGTTTTACTATAACCAAACAAGGCTTTCCCTATTTCATTTCCGTGATGCTCTCGCTATCTCGGTTCGATAATCAATTTTATCGCAGTTCGTTCCTCACCGTCAATTTCAATATCTGTAAAAGCTGGAATACAAATAAGATCTACACCGCTTGGAGCAACAAAGCCTCTAGCAATTGCCACTGCTTTCACAGCCTGGTTCAAGGCTCCAGCACCAATCGCTTGAATTTCTGCCCCGCCTCTTTCACGAAGAACACCCGCAAGTGCACCAGCTACAGAATTAGGATTAGATTTTGCTGAAACTTTTAATATCTCCATTCCTTCTCCTCCTTGTTTTCCCGATCCCGAATGCTCATGAAAATGTGAACAAACTTGGTACGATGATTCCATTGCTACTATATTCGCCATGAAACAAAACTATTCCGAGTAAACATTAAAAAGGTAAAAATGGACGATTTTATCTCTTGCCGTAATTGCAAGCTTGCGTTTCATCTTCATTATTGATTTTAACCCCGATGGATAGTAATGACTTCCATCTAGCCAGTATATTAGGATCAAAAGTCAACAAATGGATGATCGTCGTTGATCATGATCCTTTCGATGCTATTGGCCATCCCAGTTTTTTCATTTACATCAATAAGGCAGCCGCTGAGCTGATGCCGTCCAGTTTTTGGCACTTCAAAGCGCACCGGAAGCCCTGTTGTAAATCGTTTTAATACTGCGGAGCGTTCCATTCCAAGAATACCATCGTATGGGCCTGTCATTCCAACATCAGATAAATAAGCGGTACCATTTGGTAAAATGCGATTATCAGCTGTTTGGACGTGCGTATGCGTCCCAATTACTGCAGTTGCTTTTCCATCTAAAAACCAGCCCATTGCTTGTTTTTCACTCGTTGCTTCAGCATGAAAATCAATAAAAATTATATTCGTTTTTTCTTTCGCTTTTTCGACTAACATTTCTGCTCGTTGAAAAGGACATTCTGAAGCAGGCATAAATGTTCTTCCTTGCAAGCTAATTACTGCGACTTCCAAATTGTTTATTTTTGAAAAAACTAGCCCTGTCCCTGGGTTATTTTCTGAGAAGTTTGCAGGTCTCGCTAAGTATTTGACTTCTTCGATAAAATTAAAAATATCTTTATTGTCCCATGTATGGTTGCCAAGTGTAATAACATTGGCGCCTGCATCTAAAAAAAAGCGATAAATGGCCTCCGTTATTCCTCTCCCACCCGCAGCATTTTCGCCATTAATGATCGTTAGTTGAGGATGATATTTAGCCTTTAGTTTAGGTAAATATGTTCTTACCATGTCGCGCCCAGGTGAACCAACGACATCACCAATAAATAAAATTTTCATGTATATATCCTTCCTCATATGAAATTAAGGTTATTTCTCGTCTTCTAAAAGTCTTAGCATCAGAATGCAAATCAGTTCGATGAATCACAGGGCGTGATTTTTCAATTGTTTGCTTGTCAATGCTCTTGTGTAAATAGCCGTTTCGAGAACAGTTTTTAATACGGACTTGCACGCAAACTCTTAGCGTTGTTTGCCTTTCTTTTTGTATAGCATATGCATTCATTGCTCTTTTTCAACAAAAAAGCAGAGTGATCACACCCTGCTTTTTTATAAGAACGAATCTGTTAAAAGGTAGAACTGAAATGGTTCTAATGAGGATCACTTTGCATATTCGACAGCCCGTGTTTCGCGAATCACTGTTACCTTAATATGACCCGGATAATTCAGCTCTTCTTCAATACGCTTCCGAATGTCGCGTGCTAATCGATGGGATTGTAAATCATCGATTTGCTCCGGTTTTACCATAATGCGTACTTCACGGCCAGCTTGGATAGCAAATGATTTTTCCACACCTTCATAAGATTCCGAGATATCTTCTAACTTTTCAAGACGACGAGTATAATTTTCAAGCGTTTCACTACGTGCACCTGGTCTTGCTGCAGACAATGCATCGGCAGCAGCAACTAATACTGCAATGACAGAGGTTGGTTCCGTATCTCCATGATGGGAGGCAATGCTGTTAATGACAACAGGATGCTCATGATACTTTGTGGCCAATTCCACGCCAATTTCTACGTGGCTGCCTTCTACCTCATGATCAATTGCTTTTCCGATATCATGCAATAAACCAGAGCGTCGTGCTAATTTCTCATCTTCTCCAAGTTCCGCAGCCAACATTCCTGTTAGGAACGCGACTTCCATAGAGTGTTTTAAGACATTTTGTCCGTAACTTGTACGGTATTTTAGACGGCCAAGGATTTTAATGAGATCTGGATGCAGCCCATGAACACCAACTTCAAATGTTGTTTGTTCACCGATTTCCCGAATGTGTTCATCTACTTCACGCCTTGATTTATCAACCATTTCCTCAATACGTGCCGGATGAATTCTTCCGTCTTGTACAAGCTTTTCAAGGGCTAGTCTAGCTGTTTCACGACGAATCGGATCAAATCCAGAGAGAATAACTGCCTCTGGTGTATCGTCGATGATAAGATCAATTCCTGTTAAGGTTTCTAAAGTACGAATATTACGCCCTTCTCGACCGATTATTCGTCCTTTCATCTCATCATTTGGCAAGTTTACAACGGAAACCGTTGTTTCTGCTACATGATCAGCTGCACAACGTTGAATGGCAAGGGACAGGATGTTCTTCGCTTTTTTATCTGCCTCTTCTTTAGCGCGATTCTCACTCTCTTTTACAATGAGTGCTATTTCATGAGATAGATCATTTTCAACACGCTCTAAAATAATGGCTCTTGCTTCTTCACGAGTGAGGCTTGAAATACGTTCAAGTTCAGTTTGCTGCTTGCGTCTCATCTCGTCCACTTTGCTTTCCATCTCTTCAATATGTTGTTGTCTTTGAATTAGAGAATCCTCTTTCTTTTCAAGAATATTTTCACGTTTTTCAAGAGATTCATCTTTTCGATCGAGGTTCTCCTCCTTTTGCAATAATCGTTTTTCTAGCGTTTGCAACTCATTTCTTCGTTCACGAAGGTCATTTTCCATTTCAGTACGAAGTCTATGATTTTCATCCTTTGCTTCTAACAGAGCTTCTTTCTTTAATGCTTCAGCGTCTCGATTGGCGTTCTCGAGGATGGCTTCCGCAGTACTTGTCGCTCCTGTTATTCTCGTTTGTGTTATTTTTCTATGGATGAAATAGCCAACAACGACACCGACGATTAGGGTTATAAGCAAAATGGAGATGATAACTAACAAGTTTTCCATCATTTTCACCTCCTCTTGCTATGAATTTATATCATGTTTCAAACATGTCGGCTGATACATTGTTACATACATTCAATATACAGCACTAAGCTTTTTAAAAAATGTCATTTGAGTATCATGTAAAAACATACAATTTAATTTTAAGGCTGTGAAAAATCATTGTCAAGTAAATATCCTTTTATATTTAGATTTAAAGCTTTTCTAACATGGCCACGATCTAAATTCATTTTCAAAAACAATCATCTCATTCTTTTCATACTGAATAGTCTGAAAAGAACAGCCGCTTACTTCCTCATTTCACAAAAAGAAACAGACAAGGATACGTTTTTTAGAACACAACTTCACTTTTTCACAGTACGGCATCGTTTTTTTGAACTACTCTCACTTACTTCGTTGAAGTGAGAGATTCCTACGAACACCAAAGTATCCTTCGGTTATTTTAGAAGGCTAACCCCTTAGTCCCTACGGTTTATACGATTTTCGTATGGTATTACAATCTTGTATTCAGTTTGACACTTGGTTTTCGTGTCACAGATTTGATAGTTTATTCTTTTTGCGACTTTCGAATGGTATAGGCGAACGACAACCACCAAACAAGTTCTATTTACGCAACAAGCAACCACACTTGAATTCATTCTATATCTATTATACCTAACTTTTAGGCTTACGCCTAACCGACATTCATCTCCCACCTATCGTCGGGCTTCACCCTTTACACGATTGAGGAGGGAGTCTTCTGTCGGAAAACGATAAAGAAACTGACCCACATGTCATTGTGACAACATAGGTCAGTTTTTTTCATTTCATTATTTTTTCGATTATAAATCGAGCTCTGCTTGTTCTTCTACATTTTCTTCGACAAGCTTTTCTTCATCTAATCCATAATGCTCTCGAATTTTCATCATAATTTCATTGCGAATTTCAGCATTCTCCTTAAGATATTGCTTGGCATTTTCTCTCCCTTGCCCTAAGCGCTCCTCATTGTAGGAATACCAAGAACCGCTTTTTTGAACAATATCTAATTCAGATGCCATGTCAACAATTTCGCCCTCTCTTGAAATGCCTTCTCCGTACATAATATCGACTTCAGCTGTCCGGAAAGGAGGAGCGACTTTATTTTTGACAACTTTTACTCTCGTTTTGTTGCCAACGATATCATTTCCTTGTTTTAATTGCTCTGCCCGTCGTACTTCTAAGCGTACAGAGGAATAGTTGGGTAGGAAGGAAACGCCTTTTCATCTCGCGATAAGAGGTTTTCTCCTTCCCCCCGCCGAACCGTACGTGTAAGTTTCCAAACATACGGCTCTCCAGTCATTACTAAGCCTTATCTACACTCGAATTTCGATGATTTTATTGATGAGGTTTTTTCAAAAGAATAAGATGTTGATACTCTATTTATATGAACAATTTGTTGAATTGTTTAATGGCTGATAAACGATGTGTTCTTTTTGGAACAACGGCAAAAATTGTTCTTCATTATCTTTATTTCGATGCATGACGCCCCAAACACCGTTAAAAAAGTATTTTTTCTTTCCGCTCGCTGTTCTAACAGACATTAGTTTACGCACTTTTGTCCTGTATTTTCCTGCAAGTGTCTTCGTAAAGCTTCTTCGGAAAATAAAATGTGCTTTTCCCAATTTTTCTTTGGCATCAAAAGCTATTTGATAGTAGCGGCAAAATCTTTTAAACTCTGTATTATATGCCTGAAGGATAATGTGATCATCACAGTGCAGCAGTCTAGGCCGATGCAGTGCTTTCCACTTTCCGTCTACTATTTTCATATAGCCATGCTTTAGCAGGAAAGCTCTTAAAATCTCATAGGGCATAGAAAATTTGATCGTTCCTGTATCATTCTGCCGAAAGCCGCTGTTCTTTTTTTGTGAAGGAACAATAAACATATCATAGTCTAAAAATCGGATTTTCTCTCGCCAATGTGACATTTTTATTTGTTCCTCTCTAAACGGAAGCCGCAGCGTTTTTGTCAAATCATCGTGCAGTTGTTTTTTCATATTCTCTGCATCCTGTTTTTTTCCAATAATGCCAATAAGACAATGGTTTGCGTAACGAATGTATGCCATCTTCTGCTGTGAGTTCTCGCTGTAACGTTCCATCCGTTTCTCCATCCCCTTATCAAGCTCTTGAAGATAAATAGATGCCAACAAATTACTGAAGCTTTGCTTACGAATGCCTGTATCGGTTAAATCGAATTCGAAATTAGCCAGATATCCTGCTTTTAAAAATTTCCTAATCAGTCTAAGCAGCTTTTCGTCATCAATGCTTTTACGCATTATTTGAATGAGCGTTTCATGATGAATGTGCTGCATGCTTTCCTTTATATCCACGATAATCCACCATTTAATGGCTCGAAACTGCTGCTTTATTTGTGATAAAGCCGGCTGTAAATGTTGATGCGAACAAGGTGAAAACCGTGATGCAAAGATCGCTGTCAGCAACTGTTTAAGCACTTCTTGTACAAGCTTATCAGCAAATGGCTGCTTCTCTTTCACACCGCCCTTGATAGAGATGGGCTGGTAGTTTTCTGTTTTTAACTGTTCTATTAATGTTTCTACTCTTTCTGTAGGGAGCTCATTTTGTTTAGATGTATTGTTTCCTTTCTTTTGATACAGTATTGCATATGCTTTTTGATAGAAAGCTGGATTGTATAAATTTCGATATAATTTTTGAAAACGATAATTGTTATTTTTCGAGTGTTTGTGTAGACTTTCTAAAACCCAGTCAGGATTTCTCATGGCCTCTCACCATATCCTTTCCTCATGTTTTAGTTTTCATGACCTGTCTCCCTTCGCTCTCGTGATTTTTCTCCTTTACAGCTATCACTAGCTATATCCAAGCGGATCACGATCCTTGCGCTACTATGGAGACTCCGTTGCCGTATAAAGCATTTGAGCATCAGCCTTTCCAGACTATGCCTTATCTATTGTCCCAATGTTTACAAGACGCAAATCAGTCGGGAGCTGCTGGTGTGGATGCGTTTGTTTACTAAGCATCCTTTCATAGCGCCGCTTAAGCACCCTTTTTCTATCATTATTCAATCCTTGCAAACATTGTTGTTTTTTTACAAGTAAAATTTCTACCGCTAGTTTTATTACAATAGACGCTTTACTTAGGCAATCGTAGGTTATACGGCATAGCATAATATGATCCTTGCTTAGGCCTCTCGTTCGTTGTTTGCCTCTAAACTTGAGGTGAAGGGAGCGCTGTTCTTCCAGTGTCAACGCAAGTTTTAAACGCTGCACATCCGCTCCAACTGCCATTTGCTAGCCACTCATCAGGCAGTTTCCGCTCTTATGGACTCTCCAACTGAGATTCAAGCAGTATAGCCTTGACCATACAAGGTGTTTCCGTCTCGCCATTCATCTTCGTTCCCAGTGGCTGGAACGGATTATGACTTTTCAGCCATGCTGTCGTCGCCCATTCCTTTCGGTTAGGGGTTAGGCTGCTGACGGTAGCACTCAGAACTGTGCTAGCTGGTTCTTTCATAACAGCAATGCTATGCTGAACACGCTTTTGTGAAGTGAAGATGACAAAAGCTTCCTACCGCACAAACTTGAGAGCACGTCCACCAGGAGTTGTTTATCGTGATAGGTAATAGACAGCTGCAGCTTGACCTGTTAAGCGCTATTTTCCCCCACGTCACACCGTACGTGAGACTTTCGAACTCATACGGCGTTCCATCAATGATCTTAATGTGGAAAAAGTGATTTTTTTCATCAAAATAGCTTTTCCAATCATTGACTATGCCCCTTCGCTCCCCTCTCATTACAAGAGGCTCGACACTACTACGGGCTGCTGCCACTTGAATACAACAGACATTTCCTTCTGTTTAGAGACATCGGTTACGGCCAACCTTGACATTCTCTTTCAAGCTTCCTTTGTTCCTCAAGAATCTAGCTTTTACCATTTGTAGCCTTAGGCTTCCTCTATAGCCCGCCAGATCCCTTTTCGACCTTCTTACTGGTGGTCTTAAGGTGAATATCTCTTACAAGCATATCCACAGTTTGATGTTATCCAGATACATCAAACCGCTTCTGGCACCTGCTCAAGCAGGCGCTTATCCTTTCAGACAAGCTTCGGT
This sequence comes from Bacillus chungangensis, assembly GCF_030812995.1. Classification (GTDB taxonomy): domain Bacteria; phylum Bacillota; class Bacilli; order Bacillales; family Bacillaceae_C; genus Bacillus_CF; species Bacillus_CF chungangensis. The sequence goes on from NZ_JAUSTT010000008.1 coordinate 9,771, forward strand.
TTACGAGCCGTACACACAAGGATTCCCTTTCGGTAGCCATAGCAACTTTTTAGCCCCCCGCATACTTCATTTGCCTTAGACTCTCATCCTTAGGCACACTTTTCTGCGACTTTAGCGAGCTTCGTACAAAAGCTGGACCATCAGCCCTGCACGTCGCAGTCTTAGGGTATCCGATAGCCAGTATTCTATCGGGAAAGGAACTGCCCCCTTCTGGAATCGATTCTTGAAGTTGCATTTTACTGGCGTTTCCATGCTCGGAAAAACAAAGAAATTCTTTTTCATGAGCACCTCTTCCCAGCAATATGCCTAGACATTGCTGTGCATTTCTGCAAACAGATTACGTCTAAGAACAAAGCGCACCTGGATTACCGAACATTACTCCTACTTTTTCCCGGATTTGGTTAATAAAGATTGCGATTGTTTTCGATTTGTTAATAGCACCGGATAATTTTCGCAGCGCTTGTGACATGAGACGCGCCTGCAAGCCGACATGGGAATCTCCCATTTCTCCTTCGATTTCTGCTTTAGGCACAAGTGCTGCAACTGAGTCAATAACAATGATATCAACTGCTCCGCTGCGCACAAGTGCTTCAGCAATCTCTAGAGCCTGCTCGCCCGTATCTGGCTGTGATAAAAGCAACTCATCAATATTTACGCCTAACTTGCTTGCATATACAGGGTCAAGTGCGTGTTCCGCGTCGATAAACGCTGCTTGACCGCCCTTTCCTTGTACTTCAGCAATTGCATGAAGAGCAACAGTTGTTTTACCAGAGCTTTCTGGTCCGTAGATTTCAATGATCCTGCCTCTTGGATACCCTCCTACACCTAAGGCGACATCCAATGCAAGAGAGCCGCTTGGAACGGTAGAAATTCTCCGGTCTGTCTGCTCTCCAAGCTTCATAATAGAACCTTTCCCAAATTGCTTCTCTATTTGTTTTAATGCCATATCCAAGGCTTTTTGACGATCACTCATTCCTTTTCCTCCCACTCATTTATCTTCTCTTGTTTTAAAAGAGCATCTATCTTTTTCTTATATACACTTCCCCCTTTCATCAAAGAATAAAACCTACCCTTACTATATATGTTTTTAAGTCATTTGCCAAGCAAAAACACGAACATTCATTCGATTATTTTTTTAAATGAATGAATGACAAATGACCATTTTTCATTGTGCAAAATTTCTTTATATCCGTATCATACAAAACTAAAATCGTATTTTTGTTCCTTTACAGACTTCTAGTGAAAAATAGAATACAACAATATTTTCCAGTATTATTCACTAGAAAAATGAAGCTAATGATGTATATTGATGACACACTACCTAAATGACAGACAAAAAAAATCAAGTGCCTCCTATTCTTTTAATGTGGAGACGCTTGATTTAGTTCTGTCATTAGAAAGTAGCATCCATATCTCACTGTTCTTTTGCGGTTTCCATTTCTTGAACCTGCTAAATGCAATAAAAAAGCTTTTGGAGGCCTTTCTTTTACGGCAATTCCGATCCAAATCGTTCCGGGTGAATGCCCTTCAAGGGAATCAGGACCAGCAACGCCTGTAAAGCTAATGCCAATATCGGCATTGAGCTGCATTTTCACATTAGCTGCCATTTCAAGTGCACATTGTTCACTAACAGCGCCATATGCATTGATCGTTTCTTCCTTTATGTTCAACTGCGTGATTTTTGCGGCATTGGAATAGCAAACGACCCCTCCTAAAAATCTGGCGCTGACACCTGCTACTGATGCTAGTTCTGACTGAAACATCCCGCCAGTAAGACTCTCCGCACAAGCAATTGTATACCTCTTTGCCTCTAAAAGCTTGACGAGTTCATCCATCAATGTTGTTTGTCCATATCCATAAAAATAATTGCCGACACGTTGAAAGATTTGCTCTTCCATTTGATCGATAAGCGCTTGTGCATCCTTTTGTTGGCGACTTTTCGCGGTAATTCTAATCGTTACATCACCATCACCAGCTAGTGGTGCAAGAGTAGGATTCGTCTGCTTATCAATCAAATCCTCAAGCACTGTTTCTAGCTTCGATTCCCCAATATCAAAGAATCGCAAAATGCGTGATTCTATTTTCTCCTTTGCTCCCAGCTGCGCTTCTATTAACGGCATCGCATGGTGAACAAACATTGGCTCCATTTCGCGCGGTGGTCCAGGCAATAAAATGTAGACACAGCCTTCCTTTTGCAAGTACATGCCAGGTGCCATTCCATATTGATTGGGAAGCACTTCTGATCCCGTTATAACCAATGCCTGTTTTTTATTATTGGGCGTCATTTCTCTTTTTGTTTTCGCAAAATAAGCTTGGATTGAAGCAAATGCAGCTTCATGAAGTGTCAATGTTTCTCCTAGATGTTCGGCAATGATTTCTTTCGTTAAATCATCCTTTGTTGGACCAAGACCACCCGTAAAAATAAGCAAGTTAGAACGTTTTTCTGCAATATGTAAAACATTTTTCAATCTTTTTGGATTATCTCCTACCACTGTATGGTGGTAAACATTGACTCCCAGCTCTGCTAATGACTTTGATAAAAATTGTGCATTTGTATTAGCAATTTGACCAAGAAGGAGTTCAGAGCCTACCGCAATAATTTCTGCGTTCATAATGAATCTCCTTTATTATCACACTTCTGCTCGATTGCTTGCCAACAAAGGCTTATTCAAAAAAAACTGCTTTATTTTTATTAAAATAATCCCATCCTGACCAAATTGTAAAGAAAACAGCAATCCAGAGCATGACCATGCCGAATGGAAATGCCGAAAAGGAGGAAAATGGAAAATCATGAAGCAGTAATAGAGAAATTGCAATGAGCTGTGTAACTGTTTTAATTTTGCCAAGCATATTAGCAGCAACTACTTCTCCTGTTCCAGCTAAGACGAGACGAAGACCAGTAACTGCGAACTCGCGGCTAATAATGACAATCACCATCCATGACGGTGCTACATTTAGCTCTACAAGTACAATGAGAGCAGCTGATACGAGTAATTTATCTGCTAATGGATCTAAAAATTTGCCTAAATTTGTGATTAGGTTATACTTTCTAGCAATGTAGCCATCGATCCAATCGGTAGTCGAGGCAATGATAAAAATAAGTGCGCCAATTAATTGAGAAATAGGCAATTCTGCATTAGTTAATGAAATATTTCCCCAAGAAAATGGCACAAGCATCATAACTAGAAAGACTGGGATTAAACAAATTCGTGAAATGGTAATTTTATTAGGTAAATTCATCTTGTTTTTTCCACCTCATTATGAAGTCCGTTCTATGGTCTTTATTTGATAAGCAAATAATCTTAGAAGGTCTCTTCTAAAGGGAAATAGTCATCTAAAGATGACTATTCTGTTATCCCTGTAAACTGAATAATGACATCTTGTCTAACGATATCAGTAGGAGATATCTCATATTTGAGCTGTTCACCATTTACAAAGATGTCCGTAGATGATGCATTTCCAATCACAATAAAGGCTGATTTATCCTCTATTAAATCAAAGGTTTCGCTATCTCCCTCTTGAAACTCTTTTTGGAAAATGAATTTACCTGTTGAGTCTTTTAATCCAACCCAAGCTTTCCCTGTTGCTGCAATTTTCAGTTCAAATTTGTTTGCACCAGATAATTCGTAAGTTGTCTGTTTGCCGCTCGATCCTACAACACTCAAGCTTTGCTCAGGTTCAGAAGCATCCTCCTCCTGATCTTCGGAATCCTCTTCCTCATCAGCGGAATCTTCTTTATCTTTTTCCTTCTTGTTGTCATCTTTATCTTCTTTATTATCTTTCGCAGTTCCTTCTTTTTGTTCCATTTGTATCTGTTCATTCTGATTATTTGATGTTTTGGATGGCGTGCTTTGGTTTTGGCTTTTTGATAAAAAATACCACGCCAATAAAACAGCAACGACAATAAACGTTACGACTAATATTTTTGGCAGCAGCTGAAATATTTTCGCATTTGCAGGCGAAACTGACCGTCGTGCCTGCACACGAGAAAGCTGCTCTGGCAAATCATCCTCGTAAGCAACTGGAATTTCTTTTTTATATTCTTCAAAAAGCGCTTCTGGCTGGAGGCCAACTGCTTCGGCATATTGCTTAATAAAAGCACGGACATAAAATTTGCCCGGTATCATTTCATAGTTACCTTCTTCAATCCCGATTAAATAGCGCTTTTGGATTTTAGTAATTCTTTGCAAGTCATCCAGATCAAGCCCCTTAGCCTTTCTTTCTTCCTTTAATCGGTCCCCTAAATTTGTCAATGATGAACACCTACCAATCTAAAAATCAAACCCATCAAAACCAGTACTGCTAAACAAATGATTATTTTGTACTACTTCATATGTAATTTCTTCATTGGGATCTTTGCGCAATTCAATAATATAGTCGAAATCTTCGATGGAGTACTCAGAGTGCTGGACAAAAATATCAGGGTGCTCGATCACCTTTACAGCTGGAAGCCTCATGATCTCCCGCACTAGAGCCCAATGCTTTTCATCTGCTCTTTGCCTAGATACAATGCCGTCAATGATGAAGATATTATTAGCGTCATATTCGTCCTTGATGAGTTGACTGCGAATGGTTTGTTTTAATAGCGTGGAGGAAACAAACAGCCATTTTTTATTTGCACAAACACTTCCTGCCACAACTGATTCCGTTTTGCCAACTCGAGGCATTCCTCGTATACCCACTAATTTATGTCCATCCTGTTTAAAAATCTCTGCCATAAAATCAACTAAGATTCCTAGTTCATCCCGCACAAAGCGAAATGTCTTCTTATCATCGGCATCTCTTTGTATATAGCGCCCGTGCCGCACTGCTAACCTATCCCTTAGCTTTGGTTCCCGCAGCTTCCGTAATTCGATCGTTTTCATTGTCCGTAATATCGACTCTAACCGTACAATTTGTTTTTCGCTTTTTGCAAGTATTAATAATCCGCGTCTTCCCTTATCTACACCACTAATACTAACAATATTAATTGAAAGCATTCCTAATAATGAAGAAATATCTCCAAGCAATCCTGGACGATTCATTTTAATTTCATATTCTAAATACCACTCTTTTTTGTCCATAATACCCTCCATACAAAATGGTCATTGTATCTCATCTGGCATGGGTACATTTTGTTTTCATTTATATTATCTAGCTTATATAATATCTGATTTTTTATTAATATGAAAGGAAAACATCAAAATGGAAAAAAAATCATCTTCTTTTTGAAAAAACATCATGTAAAAGTTTGCTCTTCTCAACTACTCTTCTTGATTGTAAGCAGATTTTTTCATACAAAAAGAAGGCTGCCCTTACTTTGTAGGACAGTCCTCCTTTATCAATTTTACATGTGTATGACTTAATAAAGCAAATTTTCATTAATGCGTGCTATTATTTTCAACTAGTTTTACCATGCAGCTTGCAATCGCTTGCTGTTCCTCTTGGCTTGCAACAGACCATAGATCTGCTAGAACACGTTCCTGTTCATTTTTAGGCTGTACTTGTTCTGCAAGATAATCTCCGATTTGATAAGCAAGTTGATGAATGACTTGTTGACTCATTCCTTCATTCTGTGCTTGATCTAAACGGTCACCCAGAAAATTCTTCCACTCATTCCAGTTATCTAAAACAGACATATATCTGAGCCTCCTTTTTTAAAATTCGTTATTATTGTGCAACGAAAAGGCTAAATTATACATCTTGATTTTAGAAGTGCAAATATAAATCTTGCAGTGTGCTGCTATGGTTTTCCGATTAATTATACCAGCCTCCGTTGACTGCCAAAACTTGGCCAGTAATATAAGATGCTTTAGGAGAAAGCAAAAACGAAACAGCTGCAGCAATTTCTTCAGGTTTTGCCAATCTGCCCATCGGAATACTGCTCTCTATTTCCGAAATTTCGCTCTCGGAAAAGCCTTGAAGCATTTGGGTATCAACTGCTCCAGGGGCGATTGCATTTACAAGCAGATTATTTTGTGCAACTTCCTTGCTAAATGATTTTACAAACGCAATCTGCGCCCCTTTTACAGTAGAATAGATCACTTCACATGCTGCGCCTGTCTGCCCCCAAATCGAGCTCATTAAGACAATAGAAGAAGTTTGATTTCTCAACAGCTTTGGCGTTAGGTTTCTTACAAGCTGGAGCGGGCTTTTAACATGAAGCTGGAGCATCATCTCGATGGTGTCGTCATTTGTATCGATAAAAAGGCCATAAGGTGCAATCCCACTCATGTAAACAATTGCATCAAGCTGAAAGATTTGTTTTGCCAAATCGTTGACACCGCCAGCTGTTGCCAAATCTGCCTGAATTGGGATGACTTCTATATGGTATTGTTTTAGATCAGATTGCAATCGTTCAATCTCCTGCACATTCTGAAAATAATGAACATATAGATTCCATCCTTCTTTTGCAAGTTCTAATGCCGTTGCTCTTCCTATACCCCCACTAGCTCCAGTGAGAAGCGCATACTTCTGCAAATTGAGCACCTCCACTTTCTGTAGACTACATCTTATTTCTAATGTCAACTAACGAAACGATCGTATAAGCTTTTTGCCTCGCGAACATCTTTCGTCCCATGCACAAGTACCCGGCCATCTTTAAAAACAACTAACCGAATCTTTCCTTGTGTAAAAGAAACAAGATAAGGGTTTTGCATGACTTTCCCACCAATTTGTATAAATCTTTCTGCTAATACATCTAGATTTCGCTCTTGTTTCTTTGGAGGTCTAATCTGAACAGTGTCTCTCCCACATAAAACAGCTGTTCTCGTTTGATTTTCTTTTTGTAAAAATGGATGAGTTGCCTTATCGCCACATGATGGACAATCAGTTCTTTTCAGCTTGTCCACCACGATAGCTGAATGTTGATTTTTCCATAAGTCAAAAGAAACAAGTGTCTTACGCATCTTATCATTTGCCTCTACTAATAGCTTTAATGCTTCAGAAGTTTGGTAAGAAACGACCATTTGTACTGTCGGTGCAATGATACCAGCTGTATCACAGGTTGCAGCTCCAATTGGAACTGATTCAAGCAAGCATTGCAAGCATGGCGTTTTTGAAGGGATAACCGTATAAGTTAAACCGTAGCTGCCCACACAAGCGCCAAAAATCCAAGGGATGCCTGCATACTGAGAGATGTCATTGATCAACATGCGTGTCTCAAAATTATCTGTTGCATCAATGATTAAGTCAACCCCTTTCACAAGGAATTGCATTTCTTCAATCCCAGCATCTAAAATATGCGATGCTACTTGAATACCAGAATTTATTTGTTGTAATCGTTCCTTGACTGCTGCTGCTTTAGGTGTTCGATTTTCTGCTTCATCTTCGCCGAATAGCTGCTGGCGCTGAAGATTGCTCCACTCGACATAATCGCGATCAACAATCGATATTTTCCCTACACCTGCACGGGCAAGAATTTCTGCATTTCCGGTTCCTAATGCGCCAGCACCAACAATTAACACATGTTTATGAGATAACTTTTTTTGGCCTGTTTCTTGTATGCCATAAAACAACGCTTGTCTAGAATATCTCGTCTTCACGATAAGCTCAAACCTTCTATCGGACTGCTGGCTGTCGCATACCTTTTTTTAGGAATACGGCCTGCTTCATAGCCATATCTTCCCGCTTCGACTGCTAACTTCATTGCGAGCGCCATTTTTACAGGGTCTTTTGCACCCGAAACAGCACTGTTTAACAATACTCCGTCAGCCCCCATCTCCATTGCAATCGCAGCGTCTGACGGTGAACCAATGCCAGCATCGACTATAACGGGAATCGATGCTTGTTCAATAATAAAGCTTAAATTTAATGGATTTACGATTCCTTGTCCTGAACCAATCGGTGATGCACCTGGCATAATGGCATGTACACCTAAATCTTCGAGTTTTTTCGCCAAGAGCACATCATCTGATGTATAAGGCAATACGATAAACCCTTCTGCTAATAGCATTTCAGATGCTTTCAATGTTTCAAGCGGATCAGGAAGCAGCGTTTTGTCATCACCAATCACTTCTACTTTAATCATGTCGCATAAACCTGAAGCTCTCGCAAGCTTGGCAATCCTAACTGCCTCTTCAGCATTTTTTGCCCCAGCTGTATTAGGAAGCAGCGTATAGTCTTCTACTTCCAGCTCTTCTAAAAAATTGGGTTGTTCTGCATCATAAATATTCATTCTGCGCACAGCAAATGTCAAAATTTCTGTACCTGATTTTTTTACTGCTTCTTTTTGAACCTCAAAGTTGGGAAATTTCCCCGTTCCTAACATAAGTCTTGAAGAAAACTGATGGGTTCCTATTTTTAACAACTTAACCGCCTCCTACAAAATGCACAATTTCTATCCTGTCTTTATTTGTTAAACGACGCGTTTCATATTCTTTTTTATGGAGTATTTCTTGATTTAGTTCCACAATTGCACCTTTATTATGCAATTGAAACGAGACGAGTAAATCTTGGACTGTTAGAACATCTTTCGCTATTTCCATTTCATCCCCGTTTATTGTAATTTGCATCTTCTCACCTCCTGTATTTTTTTAAAGTTTTTAAGATTTAGAGCAAAAAGCAGTCTTTATTTTTATGATAGTAAGATTGCAAAATAGTTTATTATAGCTTCAATTTGTTATGATAAGCACGGACTGCCTCTACTGGATTGTCCGCATCCCATATACCAGACATGACGGCAATCCCATCTGCACCTGCTTCGATTACATCATTCACTGTTTCAATGGTAATGCCGCCGATTGCAATAACTGGAATCTCCACTGCTGCTGCAACTGATTCCAATCCACTTAATCCTACTGGTTTTTTTCCTTTTTTTGAAGCAGTAGCAAAAATATGGCCAAAAAGTAAATAATCAGCACCTTGCTGCTCTGCTTTTTTTGCTTCCTCTAATGAATGAATCGATTTTCCGATGCGGCATGAGGAAAAATGCCGCTTCACTTCTTCAACAGGAAGGCTATGGTGCTTGAGTTGCACACCGTGTACTCCTGTTACTTTAGCTACATCCAAACGATCATTCATATAGATTTTACAAAGTGGAATTCCTCTTGCCTGCATATCCTTCACAATTGAATAGAGCTGAAAAGCAGTTGCCTCTTTTTCACGGATATGAATGGCAGCAGCATATTCATTCATCTCCTCAGAGATACGCAGTAAACGAGGAAAATCTCTTTTGCCATCTGAAATAATATGAAGTTCTTTTCTCATTTATGATTTTAGGGTGAAAATCACTATTAACTTATTTAAATATTCACCCAATTGCCTACATCTCCTTTCTTTTTTCAATTTTTCTTTTCACATAGGTGCCATGCAGACAAAGAAAAAAACCACCCTTAGCGTAAAGAGTGGTAGATAAATACATGATAAAACCCATCATGAACAATCCACTTCCCTACGCTAGTATAAACTAAGATCAGGTTCAAAGGGTTTAGAAAAAATCTATCTCAGTCTTTTGGCAAGACACCCCTAGTGTGATTACAAAATATGTAGTTAAAAGTCATTATACCATTGTTTTGTTTATTGAACAACGAAATGGAACGAAAATTTAAGTGATCATATGAAGAACTTTCCCTTTTATCACAAAAAGAGAAGGTTCTTCATTATTTAGTTACATCCCTAATTACACCTTGGCATTCTTAGGCACAATCTGGCAAACAGTCATCTGCTCTGCTTTTAAAAAAGAAGCGGCAACGTTTTGAATGTCTTGAAAGTTTATTTCCTCCAATGTCGGAACAACATCAAATAAATGCATGTTGTTAAAAGCATAACGAGTGAATTGATTGGCAATATATTCAGGGGAATTCATCGCCCTTAAAAAGGCGCCAATTTTCTTTTTCTTCGTTCGCTCCAGCCCTGCTTCTGATAAATGCTTTCCTTCAGCAGCTTCCAGCAAAATTTTCTGAAGCCTTTCTGCCAAAACATCAGGCTGATTGCTATCACTCCCGACCATGCCGAAACCAAAGCCTGATTCCTGAGTATAATCAAAGAAAAACGATTCATCAATCAATCCTTCTCTGTATAGGTCAAAGTAAGGCTCTGCACTTTTACCAAATAGCATATCAAGAAGTACATTGATGGACAGTTCTTGTTTTAACATCTCTTTTCCGCTCATATTCACCTCAGTTGCTTTTACCCCAACTGAGCATTTCGGCGTCTGTACATGCATTGGTACGACTTGTTTCTTTTCAGCAACTTCATCTGGCTCCTCTTCAAATCTTCTTTGAATATCGGGCCGATCATGAAAATGTTTTGCCGCTTGATTATCGCGAATCAACTTCATTGTTTCCTCTGGATCTACCGGCCCAACCACAAACAAAAGCATATTGCTTGGGTGATAGAAAGTATGATAGCACTCATACAGATGATCTTTCGTAATTGGAGCAATCGATTCAATTGTACCAGCTATATCTATTTTCACTGGATGATGGTGATACATATTTTCGATTGTGCCAAAATATAAACGCCAGTCTGGATTGTCATCATACATGGTGATTTCTTGCCCAATAATGCCTTTTTCTTTTTCAACTGTTTTTTCAGTAAAATATGGCTCCTGAGCAAAATCAATAAGTGTCGTTAAATTTTTCTCTACGTTCGTGGTACTTGAAAATAGATAGGCAGTTCTTGTAAAGGACGTGAATGCATTCGCAGATGCCCCTTGTTGGCTAAACTGTTGAAAAACATCTCCGTCTTCCTTCTCAAATAATTTGTGCTCAAGGAAATGAGCGATGCCATCAGGAACGTGAATAAAATCATCTTTGCCAAGAGGAATGAACTCATTGTCAATCGATCCGTATTTCGTTGTAAAGGTCGCAAATGTTTTGTTAATTCCGCGTTTTGGTAAGATATACACTTCTAGTCCATTTTCCATTTTTTCATAAAATAATGTTTCTTGTAATTGTTCAAATTGTACTTCTTTCATGTTCATTCCCCCTCCATTCCAGTTAAAAAGTAGATCGTATCCAATTCAATTTTTTGAGCTACTGCTACAATCTCATCGTGAGTTACTTGTTGGATGCGGTTCAACCATTCATCCATACTGATCTCTTGTTTAGCAATAACTTTATGGTATAGCACTTCGATGGATCCGCGGGCAGTGTCCATTGTTTCAAGAAGTTGGTTCTGAATGACTGCTTTCGTTTGCTCGATCTCCTTATCCGTAAAATCACCATTCTTCATCGCATCCATTTGAGCGTGAATAATGTCAACCGCCTTTTCATAATTTGTTGTTTCAATTCCAGACATAACCATCATTAAGCCGTGGTGGCTTTCCAAACGACTTGCTGCATAATAAGCAAGGCTTGCTTTTTCACGAACGTTAATAAATAGCTTTGAATGAGAAAAGCCTCCAAAAATCCCATTAAACACTTGCAGCGAAAAATAATCCTTATCTCCGTATTGGATATGCGTTCGATAGCCAATATTCAATTTCCCCTGCTTCACATCCTGGTGGTCTGTTACATTTTTTACTTCTTTGACATCTCGTTTTCTAAGCTCTGTTTGTGGATAGGCTTTCCGCTCGGAAAATTGGAATTCCTTGCAAAATGCTTCTACTTCCTTCTCATCGACATCACCGATTATATAAAGATCAAGTTCATCTTCATTTAATGCCTGCTGGAAATAAGTAAAAAGCGACTGCGGGGTGATGTCATCTATTTTGTCCAGCAACCCATTTTCCTGTAGTGCGTAAGGCTCATCAGCACACATTTCTTCGACAAGACGAACACTGGAATAGCGCATTTTATCATCATAAATAGATTGTAAGCGCTGCTTTAATGTGCGTTTTTCCTTCTCCACTGTTTCAGCATCAAAAGCGTTTTCTTCACTGTTAGGATGCAAAATGACTTCCCGTAAAAAATCCAATCCTTTTTGAAGCAACGGCGAAGCGTCTTTGAGAAATTTTTCATTTGCTATTTCCACTGAGAAAGACATGATATGGTGCTCGCCTTTTTTACCGACATCAGCAAAAAAATGAGCACCATACAAATCATCTAAAAACGCCCGAAGCTTTGTCGTTGTCGGATAGGCTTTAGTACTGCTTTGCAATACATTCGGCAACAGCGCCCGAAGTGTCACTGTTTCTTTCGCAAGCGGCGCCTTCATTTTCCAAACAATTGTATTTGTTTTGTATTTTGCTGTTTTTATCATATGTAAACGATACCCTTTTTGGGGAATGACTTTCTCTACTATCGTTGTCATCAAATCTTCCTCCTTCTCAATCTGTGTTCAAATATTGAGTCCAATTTTGCTTCTTCCTAGTTTATAGTCATTTCATTTTAACTATACATGTTTCCTTCGTGCAAATTCAACTTTTGTCTTATGTTTATAAGAAAAGAAGGTTTTTTTCGTAAGATATAAGCAACGTTAGTAATAAAGAAAAGCGAGGTTTATCATTTTTATCACCGGTTAAACATGTAAATGCAAAAACAAAATTCTTCCAATAAAGAGGATAAATCCTCATTATTAGAAGAATTCAATGTTCTGCTTACATAACTCTTCAATATGCTTCTCTTTTGCAAATACTAATCCAGCCAATTTTATTTACTTCATGACGCTTCCGATTTTTGCAAAACTACTTGTTTTAAATAAAAGACGGTCATAGCTAAAATGATGATGATGATTAAAACGGCGGATACTATATTTATAATAAAGTACTCTCCGACACTTCCTGTTTGTAGAATATAAATGCCATGTTCAACTAAACGAGCTGGACTCCAATACATCCATTTCGGAATAAACGATGTTAAAAATTTCAAGGCAATGAGAATAACCATTGATAATGCAGCCACAATTGATGTGTTTTTAAATAACGTACTGAAGAATAGTGTTAATGTAGCTACAAATACAAACCATAGAGCAAAGAGTAAAAATGAAGTGATACATTCAAATATTGCTACTTTACCGAACAATATAGTCGTATAATACGTTGCTCCGGTATAACCAAGAAATAATGAGATGACAGTAATGAAACATGCAGCTGCCCATTTTGACGTAATGTAATGAGAATAGGATACGGGTCTTACGAGTATAAGGCTCATAATACCGCTGTTTCTTTCTGCAGCAACCATCCCCATTAATCCTAAAACTAGAATAAGTAAACCAATTTGGTCAAACTGTCCTGATATCGTCGCAGATAAAACTTCGACACTTGACTGATTAGGTATCGAAATAACCGACTCAGCCGGCAAATCACCGTACATTTGTAAAATATCAGATAAATAATAAAGGACAATTGGCTGGGATAAACCTAATAGGATAAAAACAATTGGCAGCCAGAAGATTTTATAACTTCTTAGTAACTCTAACCATTCCTTTTTAAATAATACCCACCATTGCTTCATTGTTTCACCATCTTTAAAAATATTTCCTCTAAGGTTGTTTGCATAATCTCAAACCTTTGTAGAGGTATCTCGTCTCGTTCAATCATCATTAACAGTTCTTTTCTCGCTTTTGCAATATCATTAACTCTAATTCTAGCCTGATTTCCTAAAGCTTCTGTTGCCTCAATTGTCTCGGATTTGCTCTGAAGTGACTTCGTCCATTGGTCAATGTTCCGTTCTGCCTCAATGAAGAAAACTGGCTGTTGATGGTCAGCAATGAGTTGATTGAAAGTACTGTTGACAACAACTTGACCCTGATTAATGATAAATACCCTATCACTTAGTTCTTTTACATCATGTAAAATATGTGTAGAAAATAAAATCGTTGTTTCCTGTTTAATACTCTTTAGTAAGTCAAGCATTTCACGTCTTCCTATTGGATCTAAGGCAGAAACAGGTTCATCCATGATGACTAGCTTAGGTCTATGAATGATCGCCTGAGCGATGCCCAACCGCTGCTTCATCCCTCCTGAGTAAGTACTCACATGACGATTAGCTGCTTTTTTTATTCCTAAAAGAGAAAGCAACTCTTCTACACGATCATCTAGATCTCGTTTTTCCATATGCGACAATTGCCCCATAAACCTTAATGCTTCTCTCCCAGTCATCCAAGGATGCATCTTTGGCTCTTGGGGAAGGTAACCAATAAGATGACGAAAATCTCCACTCTTTTTTCCGTAAAACATGATTTCCCCTTGGGAAGGAGTTAAAATCCCCGTTAACATTTTTAATGTCGTTGATTTTCCAGCACCATTCGGACCTAATAAAGCGCCGCATTCTCCTTCATTCAATGTAAAGTTAACGTCTTGAACTGCAAAGTTTTTACTAAAACTTTTCGATAAATGTTGTACGCGCAGCAGTGTCACTAGTTGTTTCTCCTTCCTATAATGAAATACATGACAGGCCCAAATATATTAATAACGACAATGATAAATACCCAAACCCATTTTGATTCTTTATGAGGCTGTTTCTTAAAAAGATCAAATAATGCAATGGTCATAAGAATAAATTGAATCATAATAAATGGTATGAGTAATTGCCAATTAAACTCCATATTACTTATTCCTCCTCTACATTCATTTATTTATTTTTAGTTTTCCATTATCACTTTTGATTATCATTAATGATAATAGTATTTATATATAATGTCAAGGATGTAGTGACACTTTGTACAATAGCGAGTTTTTCTTCTCCCCAAGTAAATTTTAAATTAAAAAGGATAACGCTTTTTCTTCGTATGATTTGTAAGTCCTAGAACCAATAGAACTTTATTAGAAAAGGAGCAAGATATGAAGATCAGAAAGAAGTCACTCTCTATTAAAACTAACATTCTTCAATTTCTCTTACTGCCAGTTAGATGTGGGATAAAAAACTCATGAATGGATAGAGACGATCAAAAAGAAATGGCTAAAAGAACTCTATGAAATGGTTTCTCTTGGAAAATATACTTGAAATCGTAGAGGAAATACATTATCATTTATGATAATGTTGTTATTAACTTCTAACGTTTATAACACCTAATTGAGAGGGGATTACATTGTCTGACAATACTTTTGATATTATATTTCATCCTGTTCGTTTGAAAATTATTAGAACTTTAACTATTTATGATGAACTAACATCGATGCAGTTATTTAAAGAGATAGGTGACGTTCCCCAAGCTACCTTATATAGACATATCCAAACGTTATTAGAAAAAGGCGTTTTGTATGTGGTTAAAGAACATAAAGTAAGGGGGAACATTGAAAGTGTTTATGCGTTAAATATAAACAAAGTCTCCTTAACAGCGTCAGATTTGGACAAAATGTCAAAAGAGGAAAAATTACTTTTTTTCCTAAAGTTCCTGATGATGAACCATGTTGAATATGAAAATTATTTAAATAATAACGAAAACAAATCAGATCAAGCTACTTATGCAATGGCGAATTTGTATTTAACGGATCATGAATTTAGTGAATTTCAAACGGAATACAATGAACTTATTAAAACAAGAATTAAAAATAAACCGACTGAAGGACGAAAACTAAGAACCCTTTCTACCATCATCATTCCACAGAAAATCGAAAAAAAGGATTAATCAATGCCCTTCCATAATGTTAGGAACCAGACCAATTGTCGTTATTTTTGTTGGAGATAATACGAAAAGAAAGAGCCGTCAGCTCTATTGACCGTTATAAATGATCAATAGAGCTGACGGCTCCTATATTAAAAAAGAAAATCTATTTGTTCCTAAAGAACAGTATGTTGCCCAACTAGAAGACAAAATTTTAGTTCTAGTCCTCACTTCATTTATTAATTAAAAGCTAGTATGACTTATATCGATTGAAAATGAAATTTTTTCATAAATATTTCCTCCTGTTTCTTCCTCATCTTCTAGTACGAGATAATACGTTGCACGTTTATCGTAGGTAATCGATTTAAAGATAAACTTTTCTCGATAAGTCCGATCTTCAGATTTTGATGAACGGCTATCTGCAATAATGATATTTTCATTTGATAATCGTTCACCTGCCTCATTAACAAAATAAAGCTTTATTCGCAATGTCTCTATTGTGATGGCTATTACATTGTGGATAAGTCCACTCATGAAGATTTAGGTTTTTTCTTCTTTATTTTGGTAGTCACATTCAGAACATAATTAACTCCTTGCATCGTTTTTAGGAGCGATGATCAAATCACGATCTTTCCACTCTGCTTTGTAGTCAAGATATTCTCTGAAGATACTTCGCTGACTGCTTTGGCTAGTTTATGATTTTTTAGCATATGCTTCACTTTCAAGTCTTCAATCACAATCACTTGGTTTTCGTTTGTGACTTCATTACTTATTTTATGAAGAAAATCATTGCGTTGATTCGCTATGTACTGTTGATTGTTTCTACAAAAGTACCGCCTGTAGTAAACTAGCAGAACCTTTTTAAGCAAACTTTGCGGTCTAGAGCAAGAACCCTGTCGTTAAGCCTTTATATACTTCCCAATTGGCATCTACAGAATAAATCTTTCTTAATCATGAAAATTCACTACTTGAATAATTGTCTAAAATTTGTTTTAATTTGAGGAGGTAAATTCAATTTAATTGAAGTTGTAAACAAGCTGAAAAAAACAGGGATAATTAAAGTAATGGAAAGGAGAGCAATGATGGTGATGAAACAACTCACCATCCACTCTGTAAATAACAGGAGTGTAGAATAATTCATATACGTTTCCAAAACCAGATTATTGTTGAATGGGCAATTCGGAATTATTATGGTGATTTCTCCTTTTCATGGCACCATTATAACTTATTTATCACGTTCCTGTGTCTCGCCCTATGGGAGCGTTATACTTTGAACTATGATGAAATCCTTAGTGGGGAAAATGATACATATAAAATGAAAGGATTCTGTAAAATGAATAATTGAATTTGGAGAGAACATTGTAAAACTGTTTCAAAGTATCTTCATCCATACGGAATAAAAAGCAATTCCCAAAAAATAGGGTGTTAATTGCTTTATTTGGATATACAAGTACATCATTTTGGAAATCTGTAGGGAGTGACATTAATATGATTGAAAGAATTGACACTATATGTATAAAAGTCAATGATGTTGAAGAATCAAGTACTTGGTATCAAGAGTTTTTAGGATTTAAAGAAACATTTAGGGGTGAAGGTTATCGAGTTTTAAGTATTGGAAATAGTGGAGTGCCTTTAACTATTGAGGAGGGGGATACAGCCTCCCAGGAAAATAGTACTTATCCTATATTTTTTACCAAAGATATTAAGCAAACATATAAGAAACTAGAGGAACTGGGCTTAAATGTAAGTGAATTACAAATTGATGGAGTAAATAGCTTTTTTGATTTTTATGACTTGGATAACAATAGATTGCAAGTTTGTTTTTGGGAATAGATTGTAACACGCGAACGCGGTAATTCAAGATCATATTGAGAGAAGTTTGACGGATACTTAAGGATGCTTAAATATATGCTGTTGGGAAAATGTGCTATAATAAATGTCAATAGATAGATGTCTCATGGGTGGATCGGCACTCCCTAAGAAGGAAGGGGGTGCTTATGATGACTGTCTACGAGTCTATTTCTTTAATGATTGCCTTTGCAATGCTCGTCATAGTCATAAAAGACAAAAAATAATCCACCCCTGAGGTAACGACTCATTTTGGGTGGATATTTTAAATATATACGCTAAAATCAGTCGATCCCCCTTGTAGGGAATCTGTCTATTACATGGCTATCAGTGTGCCGACACTGGTAGCCTTTTTATTATTAACCTTGTTATTAATATTATACAACGGTTTTTAGAAATAATTCAACTTCTTAATTAATAATTTTGTGAACTACTCACCCTAAAGCAAGTTTAAATTTCACAAAATATCACATCTTTCGAGAAAAATGGTTCTTATTTTTAACAGAGGTTTTTTCAAAGGAAACAACCTTCCTTCCAACGTTGATTTATTCCTTTCTTTATTCATTGTTTCACGTAAATGGACAAGAAATCGCTTTGTCTTATTTTTTTGAGGGACAGTCTTTCTATAAAAAATAATTAAAGAGAAAAGGAACCAATAAAACTAAATAGAACCTATACCAAAAACAGATATCACTTTTATCATGTCTTTTTTCAAGATAACACCACCTATAACACAAATATAAAAACCATGATTATTGTCACTAGCGTTACAGTAATTTAATCAGATCATTCAAAGTACTAATAACCTCAGAGGAAAAGCGTTATACCACTCAAGATCATTGAATCAAGTACGCTTCTACTCAATTTAACAAATTACAAATGAAATTCCGAAAAACTAAAGCAGGCGTCCAGCTTCATTTATTTATTTTGTGCCATTTTGGTTAATGTAAATAAAATCATCATCGAATTAGAAAGAAATCTAAGCATCACAAAAAATGAAGACAACCCTCGCTATGACGGCGAGGGTTGCTAAGCTTGCTTCTAGCGTTTTCCTTTGATATATGGGTTTCCTAATTCTTTCGGCGAATCTGCCCGGCCAATGAAACCTGCTAATGCAAGAATCGTTAATGCATAAGGAGCAATGAGTAAAATGACGGGTGGTACACTTTTCAACAATGGAATGCTGGAGCCAACGATGCTTAAGCTTTGAGCAAAGCCAAAAAATAACGCTGCCCCCATCGCTCCAAGTGGATGCCATTTTCCGAAAATCATTGCGGCAAGCGCCATAAAACCTTGGCCTGTGATCGTCGAATGGCTAAAGTCTAATGTAATCGCCTGTGCATAGACAGCCCCGCCAAGACCTCCGAACACACCAGATAAAATAACGCCAATGTATCGCATTTTCGTTACATTGATTCCCATTGTATCTGCTGCCATCGGGTGCTCTCCAACGGAACGAAGTCTCAGGCCAAATGGTGTTTTAAAAATAATAAACCAGACAACAAAAGCGGTGAAAATCGCAATGAATGCAGGATAAGATGTGTTAGAGAAAAAAATATCACCAACAACAGGTATCTTATGAAGCACTGGAATATCGACTTTACCGAAGTTTTGTTGAATCATATCTGTTTGTCCTTTTCCATACAATTTTTTGACAAGGAAAAGTGACAAGCCCAATGCTAAAAAGTTAATCGCTACACCACTCACTACTTGATTAGCTTGGAAAGTGATGGAGGCAAGCGCATGAATGAGCGCAAACAATCCACCGATTACCATCGCAATAAGAAGGGCAATCCAAGGTGTTGCATTTCCCAATGAAGAAGCAAAGGTAAGGTTAAAAATAATCGCTGTAAATGCACCAATTACCATTAATCCTTCCAAACCGATATTAACAATACCAGATCGCTCGGAAAAAACCCCTCCCAATGCAGTGAATATAAGTGGAGCTGCCATGATCAGTGAAGAAGATACAATGATCGCTAATGTTGTCGTTAAATCCACTTATTTCACCCCCTTTTTGAAACGGCCTATTAGCCATTTAACCATATAGCTAGACGCAATGAAGAAGATAATTAAAGCAATGACAATATCTACAAGTTCGTTTGGCACTCCGGATTCGAGTGGCATATTTAATGCTCCTACCTTCAATCCACCAAATAAAAATGCTGCTAAGATGACACCGATAGCGGTATTAGCGCCGAGTAGCGCTACTGCGATTCCATCAAATCCGATCCCAGAAAAAGTAGCGTGCTGAAAAGCATACCCAAATGTACCAAGCGCTTCCATCGCACCGCCAATACCTGCAAAGGCACCTGAAATAACCATGGAGAGGATAATATTTTTACTAACACTCATACCAGCATATTGTGACGCATGTTGATTAAATCCAACGGATCTTAATTCATAACCTAATGTTGATTTTTCGATAATAAACCACATCATCACGGCCGCAACGAGTGCAAGAAAAATTCCATAGTGAAGACTTGAGTAATCTGTTAGCTGTTCCAACAATGGTGATTTTAATGTCGCACTTTCACTCACTCTAGGGGTTGTATCTTTCTGATCTGATAACACGTTTCGAACTAAATAATTTGTCGTATGCAAAGCAATATAATTCATCATAATCGTCACAATTACTTCGTGGACACGAAGGCGTGCTTTTAATAGCCCAGGGAGAAATCCCCAAGCTGCTCCAACAATTGCTGCTACAATAATCGCAAATGGCAAATGGATCACTTTTGGCAAATCAAAAGATAAACCAACCCATACAGCAGCAACCCAACCAACAAGCAATTGTCCTTCTACTCCAATATTGAACAGACCTGTCCGAAAGGCAAAAGCCACTGCCAAACCTGCAAAAATGTAAGGGGTCATTTGCCGAATGGTTTCTCCAAAATAAAAAGCATCGCCCATTGCACCGTTCCAAAGCGCACTATATCCAGAAACAGGGTTATACCCACTGACGAGCATCATAATCGCGCCACATAATAATCCTAAAATAATAGCAATAATCGGGATCATAACATTTATTAGTCTATTAGACATTGCTTGCTTCCCCCGTTTCCTTACGCTTAGATCCAGCCATTAACAAACCAAGCTCTTGGTCATTCGTTGACTTAGGATCTACAATCGCTACAATTTCGCCTTCATAAATGACTGCAATCCTATCACTAACATCTAAGATTTCATCCAATTCAAAAGAAATGAGCAAAACTGCTTTTCCATTATCACGCTGTTCTATTAGGCGATTATGAATAAATTCAATTGCTCCAACATCAAGCCCACGAGTCGGCTGAGCAGCAATGAGCAGATCTGGGTTCCTATCTACTTCACGAGCAATAATTGCTTTTTGTTGGTTCCCACCAGATAAAGATCGTGCCAAAGCATATTCACTCGCAGTTCGAACATCAAACTCTTTAATCAATTTATTGGCGTGTTTATATATAGCTTGATCATTTAAAATACCACGCTTTGAATAAGGCTGTTGGTAGTAAGTTTGTAAAACAATGTTTTCTCCAATAGGAAAATCAAGCACCAACCCATGCTTATGGCGATCTTGGGGGATGTGGCCGATTCCTGCCTCTGTTATTTTTCTTGGTTTTTTATTTTGGATTTCCTTTCCGTTAAGCTTGATTTTTCCTTCAACAGCTTTCGATAAACCAGTAATTGCTTCGATCAATTCAGTCTGACCGTTTCCATCAATGCCTGCAATTCCGACAATTTCACCGGCACGAACCGTTAAATTTAAACCTCGGACAGCTTGAATACCGCGAACGTCTTTTACAACTAGATTTTCAATTTCCAATACATTGTGCAGAGGATTTGCTTTACCTTTTTTGGTTGTAAAAATGACATCACGTCCAACCATTAGTTTTGCTAATTCATCAGGATTTGTTTCAGCAACATTAACTGTACCAATCCCTTTTCCTTTACGGATAACCGTAACCCGGTCACACATTTCCATAATTTCTTTTAGCTTATGGGTAATGAGAATGATCGATTTACCTTCTTTTCTTAGCACTTCCATAATTTGACCTAGTTCTTTAATTTCTTGAGGGGTTAGTGCTGCTGTTGGTTCATCAAAAATTAAAATATTTGCGCCCCGATATAGTATTTTCAAAATTTCAACACGCTGCTGCATGCCAACAGAAATATCTTGAATTTTTGCGTAAGGGTCAACCTTTAGTCCATATTTTTCAGATATTTTTCTAACATCTTCCGCTGCTTTACGCTTTTCAATGATCCCAAATTTTTTAGGTTCTTTGCCTAAAATAATATTTTCTGTCACTGTAAATTTATCAACGAGCATAAAATGTTGGTGAACCATCCCGATTCCTAAATCATTAGCAATATTAGGACTGGTAATCTTAACGGATTTTCCATTTACAAGGATTTCTCCTCTTTCTGGCTGATAGAGTCCGAAAAGTACATTCATTAATGTTGATTTGCCTGCACCGTTTTCACCTAGGAGAGCGTGGATTTCCCCTCTTTTTAACTGTAAGGTGACATTATCATTTGCAACTATACCAGGGAATTCTTTTCTTATATTGAGCATCTCAATTACACAGTCCACCGTAATCAACTCCTTGTTTAAAAAGGTTATTCAAACTGTTTGCGTTACGCCATAAAGTGAAACTCCCATTATCCCCCACTGACCGAAATCAAGCGGCTACCTATCACTAGAGTGACTCACATCGGGTTTAATCTAGAGCTTCGTTTCTTACACCAAGACCTATTCAAGCGTCTATTAAATGTCGAAAAAATCATTTTTGGACCAAATTGGACAAAAAGAATCTAACATGTTTAGGAGAAGAAAAGGATAGTCATAAAAGAAGAAGCTATTTAACATTACTCATAAGATAAGCCGGTATTATACCGGCTTACCACTCTGTCATTCCTTTGTTGGAACTTCGGGTACTTCTACTTCACCATTTAATATTTTTTCTTTCCACTCTTCCACAGCTTTCAGGACATCTTCAGGAAGATGTTCCTGTGAAGATGATAATCCTACAGCATTTTCTTCAAGTCCGTATTTAAGCTGCTCTCCACCAGGGTAATTACCATTTTTTGCTTTTTCAGCAAGGTCTTTGACAGCAATATCAATGCGTTTAATATTAGAAGTGAGAGTGACATTGTATGTTTCTCCATCAACTTCTACATTGCCTTCTTCTGCTTGGTCACGATCAACGCCAATGACCCATACTTCTTTATTTGGATCTTTCTTTTTCAAGTTTTTAGCTTCTGTAAATACGCCATTTCCAGTACCACCAGCAGCTTGGAAAATAATATCTACTCCAGAGTTATACATAGCGGCAGCGATCGATTGTCCTTTTCCTGCATCTCCAAAGCTGCCTGCGAACTCTATTTGCAGCTCTGCATCAGGATTAACTGCTTTTACACCGGCTTGGAAACCACCTGCGAAACGATTAATGACCTCGCCTTCTACACCACCGACAAAACCAATCTTATCCGTTTTTGTCATCATAGCTGCAACAACACCAACAAGGAAAGAGCCTTCGTGGTCTTTAAAATTAATACTAACAACATTGTCTTTCCCTTCAATTAATTCATCCACAATCGCAAAATGAGTATCTTTGCGTTGTTCAGCTATTTCTTCGAGTGATTCTTTAAGCGCATAACCAATTCCATAAATCAGATCAAAGTCATTTTTCACAGCTGTGTTTAAATTTGTTTTATAGTCAGCTTCTGATTTTGATTGTAAATAATCATAACCTTTCGTTCCTTGTTCAAGGCCATTTTCTTCACCGAACTCTTTGATTCCTTCCCAAGCGGATTGGTTAAAAGACTTGTCATCAACTCCGCCAATATCTGTAATCATCGCGACAGTAAATGTCTCATCGTCCTTTTTACCTGTATCTCCAGCGTTTTCCTTTTTGTTATCATTGCTTGCACCACATGCACCTAATATTGTACCTGCGGCCAATACTAGTGAGAGCGCCAAACCAAATTTACGCTTTTTCACTTTTTGTACCCCCTAAAATTTTCATGATTTAGTAGGAATTCCTTTCTAGGCCAAGTTATACACGCTTTCTTAATACTTGAAAGCAAAATACATCAGCTTTGAAATAATTTACAGAGTAGAGAATGGGCTTGTCCTCTTCATTGAAGTGAAGCTGCTTTAATACGAGTAAAGCCGTTTCAGGAGCACAATCCAAAAGAGGTGAAATTTTGTTATGATAGCCAATTGGAATGATCTCAGCTACTGCATGTGTTATTTTACACGTCCCTTCTTTTTCTAGCATACTAAAAAGCGAAACATCTTCATGTGTAAAATTTCTAGGTACATATTTCCCTAGCAATTTATCCATACAATAAACAACCGGGTTCCCATTTGCGGTTCTAACTCTTTCAATTGCCACAATTTCTTCATCACTCTGGCAAGAAAATCGATTGCGATCTGCTTCTGTAGGACGCAATGTCGATGAGTTTAATAAAATGGTGCCCGGCTCCATCCCTGCTTGTTTTATCATATAGGTAACACTATTTAGTTGTTCTATCCCTGAGGTAAACAAAGGTTTAGGACTAACAAATGTTCCTACTCCATGCCGACGGATGATAACGTTTTCTTCTTCTAAGACACGAAGCGCTTCACGCAGTGTTGCTCTACTGACGCCTAGCTGCTTTGCCCATTCAAACTCCGAAGGCAATCTCTCCTTTTCCTTGTAGATTCCTAAGGAAATGTCTTGTTTAATACGATCCATTACTTGTAAATATAAATGTCGGTTATCTGCCTTAATCGTCATAGAATTTTCACCCACCATCCTCTAAAGACATCAGACCTCTGATGTAAAAAACTCCTACTAATCGAGATTACTATATCATTTTTTTATGAATTAATAAAGTGAAACTTCCTTGAATGAAGCCTTATTAGCAAAAGTTATTATCTGAAAGACTCGAACAATCAAATTTTTTTGCTAATCGAACGATTCCTGCTTTAATACTTTTCTCTCTATTGTAGATATTTTATTTGGTCATAACAGCAATTTAAGGGATTATGACATAGAATCATTCAGGTATTCAAATTATTATGTGTGAGGAAGCTTACTAAGGTAAGATTATGATAAAATGCTAAAAGTGTCGCTTTTCCTAAATAAAAAATTGGAGCTAAATGGATTTTCGATGTTTATTGTAGAGCAACCAAGATTGTAATTGTTAATGAAAGAGTGAATTGTGAATCTTTCGCATACAATCGTCAATTTTTTTGTAATTAAATCACAATTAATAAAACTATATTAAATTTATTTCCCAAAAATATCAAAAAGACCTTTCAAAAGTTCAGTGAACTCATGAAAGGTCTTTAATAGAAAGTCATTTTTAATTGTTTTAAATTCGAAGGTTTTAAAGTTGATTTAGACCTTCCAAACCTTGTTTGATATTCACTTACATCGTTCCATTTCCTGCAAAAGACAATACAATAATTTATGAGCTTTGTTCTTCCGTTGGTTTTTGAATTAATACTTTACGCGGCTTGCTGCCTTCATACGGACCGACAATACCATTTACTTCCATCGCATCAATTAGCCTTGCTGCCCTTGTATATCCTATCCGGAATCTTCTTTGTAGCATTGAAACAGAAGCTGTTTGCATGTCAGCGATTAATTGGACGGCATCTTCATACAATTCGTCATCAACCATCTCTGTTGTTTCTTGAATGTCATCAGGGATCATTTCTTCATGGTACTGTGCTTTTTGTTGGCCAATTACAAAGTTGACAACTTCTTCAACTTCTTCATCTGATAAGAAAGCTCCTTGGATGCGAACAGGCTTTGAGGAGCCAACAGGAAGAAAGAGCATGTCTCCTCTTCCGAGCAGCTTTTCTGCCCCTCCCATATCCAAGATTGTACGGGAATCAGTAGTCGAAGAAACAGCAAAAGCGATTCGTGATGGAATGTTCGCTTTAATCACTCCTGTAATGACATCGACTGAAGGACGCTGAGTGGCAATGATTAAGTGAATACCTGCCGCCCGTGCCATTTGTGCTAATCGTGTAATAGAATCTTCTACATCACTCGATGCTACCATCATTAAATCTGCTAATTCATCGACAATAACAACGATAAATGGCAGCAAAGGCTGCTTGTCATCTTGTTCAGCGTTATGCTTTTTTATATATTCATTATAGCCTTCAATATTTCTCGTTCCCGTATGAGAAAAGAGATCATAGCGCCGTTCCATTTCTCCAACGACTTTTTGCAATGCCTGCGAAGCTTTTTTCGGATTCGTAACCACTGGAGCAAGCAGATGCGGTACACCATTATAAACATTCAATTCAACCATTTTTGGGTCTATCATCATCATTTTTACTTCATGTGGTTTTGCACGCATTAAAATACTTGTAATAATACCGTTCACACAAACACTTTTACCGCTTCCCGTTGCACCAGCAACGAGCAAATGAGGCATCTTATTTAATTCTGCCAGCACAGCTTCCCCAGTTATATCTCTGCCTAAACCAATTTGAAGCTTTGCCTCTGGATTATTTTTTTCTTTAGCATCCAATACTTCACGCAAAGATACGACTGCCACCTCTGTATTTGGCACTTCAATACCGATTGCTGATTTTCCTGGAATAGGAGCTTCCATACGAATATCTTTTGCTGCCAAAGCCAAGGCGATGTCGTCGCTTAAACTTACTATTTTACTCACTTTCACACCAACGGCAGGATGTACTTCATATTTCGTTACTGCTGGACCTAAATGCACCTGTGTAATTCTCGCATTGACACCAAAGCTTTGAAAAGTGCGCTCCAGTTTGCGGGCATTGGCTTGAATTGAGCTGTATTCTCCGCTTTGATCCGTTGTTCGCGGACGATTGAGCAAGGAAATAGGGGGCAATTGATAATCTTTATTTTCTACCTCTACAAAAGTAAGCGGCGGCACTATTTCTTCCCCATGTTCGACCGTAGAATCTCCTGTTTTTGCTTGCATTTGCGGCTCTATTTCTTGTATCGTTTCATTCTCCATTTCTACTTCATCAATATATGCTTTTTCAGCAAAATTGGAAATAATCGGCTCGGAACTAACTTCCACTAATTCGTCTTCCATCGTGTTTGCTTCTGCCTGTACAGCTGAAACTTTTGGTGCTTTCTTCTGCTTATGTTTACCCTTTTTGCCAGACTTCCAACTATTTAACTCTTTTCCTGCTGCTAGCCATTGCCCTTTAATAAAATGAGCCAATTTTTTGCTGCATTTCGCTAGGATTGCTCCCAACGATTTACCTGTTATTAATACGATAGAAATTACGATCAGTACAATACTAAAAATATTCGTTCCTAATGCATCAAATAAAAAATAGGAAGCTGCAAAAAACACTGCGCCAACCATGCCGCCGCCTAAATCAACTGTCGACGTTTCCCCTTTGACATCTTGCCAAAAGAAATCCCACGTATTAGCAACGACACTAGGGTTTTTAATCACTCCATCGTTTGTTAACAGTTCAAATAGTGTTAAGTGGCTTAATAGCAAAATGCTAATGAGCAGCAAATAAAATCCAAGCAGTCTTTGTGTTAATAAATATGGCCACTCGTTTTTAACCATGAAATAACCAGCAAGTGTGATCATTGCTATAAACGCGATAAAATACCATTCTCCAAAGAAAAAACGAAAAAAATAGACAAAGCCTTTTCCAACTGCGCCTAATTGGATAATGGAGATTAAGCTAATTGCTATAAGGACAATCCCACCAAGTTCATATTGCAGCGATTGCTTTAATTTTTTTGAACGTCGTTTGCGACGCTTTTTTTTCGCCACCAACATCACCTTTTTCCATCTATGATGAAAGAAAGCAGCCAAATTAGGGCTGCTTGTCCAGTTTCTTCTATCTCATTATAGCACATGCATGATGGTTATGACATTGGTATAGCAAGGATTTATCTCATGCTTAACGTACAATAGTCCCTTCGCCTCAAGATAATGGAAATGAAACATACAGGCAGGTTAGAAAAGAGGCTTATGAAGGAAGAAAGTACTCTTGTATGAGAATTGTGGCCTGTCTAATTGGAAAAAACATCTTTAAAATCACTCATAAGGCTTATATAGAGAGATATTGTCCGGGAAGCAATTCTGAGCGTAAGTAATCATTCGGATTACTGCTAAGGAGCCGGATTATGCGGTAGCGATTTTCTTCTTGTTCTACAATTAGTGAAATACCGTTCACTTCTACCGTTGTTTGCTGTGTAAACATATTGCTTTCCTGTGGGAATATAAGCTCCTGAGGGATTGTTGTATGCAAAATCATTGTAACAACCTCTTTTCTTGTGAATCATTTCTCTTCAAAGCAATTAGTTCATTTAACTTTTTCATCGCGCTTCCAATCCCGCCTACTTCGTTAATCAAACCAATTTCGACGGCATGAGCGCCAACAACGTTTGTCCCAATATCTCGTGTTAAATTTCCTTTCGCAAACATTAAGTCTTTAAAAACTTCCTCGGAAATTTTGGATTGTCTCGTTACAAATTTAATGACCCGTTCTTGCATTTTATCTAAATACTCAAATGTTTGCGGTACACCAATGACAAGCCCCGTTAAACGAATAGGGTGAATCGTCATCGTCGCTGTTTCGGCAATAAAAGAATAATCGGTAGAAACAGCGATAGGAACACCAATGGAGTGGCCACCGCCTAAAACAATAGAAACAGAAGGCTTTGAAAGTGTCGAGATCATCTCTGAAATAGCTAGTCCCGCTTCGACATCACCGCCAACAGTGTTTAATACAATGAGCAGCCCTTTAATGCTTGGATTTTGTTCGATCGCTACAAGCTGTGGAATAAGATGCTCATATTTGGTTGTTTTATTTTGCGGCGGTAGCTGCATATGGCCTTCAATCTGGCCAATAATCGTTAAACAATGAATATTAGAGTCTTGAGATAACTGCGGAACATTCGTTTGTCCTAGCTGTTGAATCTTCTCAACTGTTGGAGATGTTTTCGTTTCTTCATTCTTTTTTTCACTATCGTAATCACCGTTGCTGCCGTTTCGCATAAACTCCCCCCTCTTCTCATTTCCAATAGGCAATACACTCTGGATAACAATTTAATTTTGACTGCTACCGTTATTATCTTCACATCTAATCAATTCATACGTATATTCTTATACATGGAAATAGGAAGCGTCGTCATCGAACGCTTCCTTTCACGATAGTTTATCCTTGTAAGGAATATTGTCAACATTTTTTTAACAGCTCTAAATAGATTGTTTATAGCCAAGTTCGGCAGATATAGTGGCTGCACATGCTTTCGTTTGTTTTTTAATGTTTTCTAAATCTGTGCCTTTAAAACGGCTTGATGCACCGCTCACTGCAAGTGCAGCGACTACTTGATGATGATAATCGTAAATTGGGTAAGAGACGCCTGTTGTCTCTGTGTCTTGTTCTCCATAGCTAATAGCAAAGCCATTCTTGCGAATTTGCCCCAACTCTTCCATCAGCTTCTCTTTCTTCCCCGCCTGCAGCACCTTTGTCTGCGTCGCTTTAGGAAGAAATGCCAATAGCAGCTTCGGTCCAGAGCCAAGATAAAGCGGGGATCTTTTCCCGATTTTTGTATATAATCTTAGAGCGCGCTTGCTTTCTACTTTCTCAATATAAACTGCTTCAAGATTATTCTCAATCACGAGATGAACAGCCTCATTCATCTCACCAGCTAATTTTTTCATCTGAGGTAAAGCTATTTCCCTGATCTCTAGCTGTTCAGAAACTAAATTTCCAAGCTCTAAAAGTTTTAAACCAAGCTTATATCGCGCGTCATGTTGAGATTCTTTTGATTTCAAGACAAAACCGCAATGTTCTAATGTTCTTAACAATCGAAATACGGTAGGCTTTGGAAGTTGAGATTTTTCTGTTAGTTCCTTTAAACTTAGTTCGGGTTGTTCCTCTGTAAATAAATTTAATAGCATCAGTGCTTTTACGACGCTCTGATTCATGTTCTTCTCCTTTATGAAGTTGGTCAAAAAGCTGCCAGCGTCACGTTGCTGTATCAGTTATCACCTATATGTCACATGCTTTGCTCTCTTTTGAAAAGCAGCTCTTATTTCCCTGTTTCACAGACTTCTATGTGTGCATCACGCAATGTTCAACAATATGAACATCACGCTTCTTCATTGCTTCAATATACGCCTTCCCAGGAACTATTTGTTCTGGTGGATAAACACCTCTTTTCACAATTAACCCACTCGCAATCATTTGAGCGACAACGGAAATCGTATTTGCTGTTGCTCGTGCCATTGCTGTTTCTTGGTTGGCTTGGTCTCTGTAGGTCGTCATTTCATATTCATAGGCGACCTGCTCCCCATGTTTTTCTCCCGCTACAACGACTCGCAATAAAACAGCGTCATCCTTGTCTTTTAAATCAACAATTGGATCTAATACTTTTAATAGCACTTTACGTGGGTTGATCTTATGCCCATCTACTTCAACCTCATAATTCTTTTTCGTTAAATTTAAATCAACGAGCAATTTAAACTTTTCTGCATGGCCTTTGTAGCGAATTGTCTTATATTCTAGACAGTCTAGTTCTGGAAAGGAATAGGCTAATGTTGAGGTTCCACCTGCTGTGTGAAATGCTTCAAGTGGACCAAATTTTTCAAAGTGAATTGTTTCTACCTCTGATAAAGACGGGATCATTTGTTTCACACCATTTCGGATAATGAAAGAGGGGTCTGTATAATGGTCAAACACACCTTCCATTGAAAAAACATGGTTGTACTCTAATGGAGGATCTGGCCTCACAGGTATGCCTCCTACATAAAGTTTAATCGATGTTGTTTTATCAAGTTGGCTAGCGCCGTAGCCTGCTAATATATTCACCATTCCTGGCGCTACACCTAAATCAGGAATGAGAGTGACATTCGCCCGTTTTGCAATTTCATTTAATTCCAAGACGTGGTCGGTTGCCTGCCCAATATGCCCTCCTAAATCAACACAATGTGTACCTGCAGCGATTGCTGCATTTGCCACTGCTTCATTAAATGTATAAAACAAGGCATTAATTGCCACGTCAA
This sequence comes from Bacillus chungangensis, assembly GCF_030812995.1. Classification (GTDB taxonomy): domain Bacteria; phylum Bacillota; class Bacilli; order Bacillales; family Bacillaceae_C; genus Bacillus_CF; species Bacillus_CF chungangensis. The sequence continues at coordinate 40,041 of NZ_JAUSTT010000008.1, forward strand.
ATCCTTTTAAAAATTCGATCAGCTCGTTACGCTGAGTTGCATCAAGAAAAACCGCTGATAGTTTAGAAGATTGAAGCTTTTTACAAACAGCTTCGGCCTTTGATAAATCCATATCTGCTAAAACAATTTGTTCTACTCCCTCACTATTTACTAAATCACGAGCTGCTTCTTTTCCCATCAATCCTGATCCTAAAATGGCTATTTTCACCATTCTATACCCCCTTTATTTAACTCATTTTATGCTTTAAAAATCCTGCGCCTCAAAGAAAGAAGTGTGTGACGCAGCAATTACACATCCATATCTATTTGAGCACGCTGCAGCTTCCCACTAAAGTCTACATAGACACTTTTCCATTCTGTAAATACATCCAACGCTTGCACACCTGAATCTCGATGGCCGTTGCCTGTTCCTTTTGAGCCTCCAAATGGCAAGTGAATCTCAGCACCTGTCGTTCCAGCATTAATATAAACGATGCCAGTATCTAAATCACGTTGTGCTGTAAATACGTTATTCACATTTTTTGTAAAGATGGCACTCGAAAGTCCATAACTAACTCCGTTATTGATCTCAATTGCCTCTTCCAGACTTTGCACTGGGATAATAGAAGTAACTGGCCCAAAAATTTCTTCTTGCGCAATCCGCATCGTTGGCCTGACGTTTGTAAATAAGGTTGGAGCATAATAATAGCCGTTACCCAGATGTTTATCTTCGAGGATGCTGCCGCCTGCAAGCAGCTTGGCTCCTTCTTCTTGACCAATTTCAACATATTGATGGATTTTCTTTATTGCCCTCTCATTTATTACTGGCCCAACTTTAATGCCATCTTCCAAGCCATTGCCAATCGTAAGTTTTTTCATTTCTGCGAGCAAACGCTGTTCCAGTTCCTCCTTTACCTTCTCGTGGACTATGATGCGAGAACATGCAGTACACCTCTGGCCACTTGTACCAAATGCGCTCCAAAGGATTCCTTCAACAGCTAAATCAAGATCCGCATCCTCCATCACAATAACCGCATTTTTACCGCCCATTTCTAAGGAAACGCGCTTCAAGGATCGGCCGCATTTTTCCGCAATACGCCGCCCTACTTCATTCGAACCAGTAAAGGAAATAACATCAATATCAGGATGCTCAACGATTGCATCACCAACTTCAGCTCCAGAGCCTGTTACTAAATTAATAACACCTTTAGGTAGTCCAGCTTCTGTGAATATGTTGACTAGTTCCTGCGCCATTAATGGCGTTTCAGTTGCAGGTTTCCAAATAACAGCGTTTCCAGCAACGATAGCTGGGAATGATTTCCACGTAGCGATTGCGATAGGAAAATTCCATGGTGTGATAATTCCTACGATCCCAACAGGAACCCGAACACTCATTGCAAATTTGTCTTTTAATTCTGATGGTGTCGTATCTCCTGTAAGACGCCGGCCTTCCCCAGCCATGTAGAAAGCCATGTCAATACCTTCCTGCACCTCACCGCGAGCCTCTTCGATCACTTTTCCCATCTCTGACGTTAAAATTTGAGAGAGTCTTTCTTTTCTCTCTTTCATAAGCGCCCCAACTTGATAGAGAATCTCCGCACGCTGCGGTGCTGGAACAAGCCGCCATTTTTTTTGCGCTGCTTTTGCTGCTGCAACGGCATTGTCGACATCTTTGCTTGTCGATAATAATACTTTCCCTAAAACACTCCCATTTGCTGGATTGATAATTTCTGTGAAACGCGAATTTTTTGAAGCCGTCCATTCACCATTTATATAATTTAAAACGGATGCTCCATCTACAACTGTATTGGCCATTATGCCAGCCCCTTTCCTGTTTTCTTGTTTTTACTTGTCATCAAATAGGCGAATATCGCCTGTCAAGTTTGCTAGAAGCATACTTAGAAAATTCGTTCATCGTTCCCTATCTATTTAGTATTTCGATTGCGTATTTGCTGGATTGTTTGAGCAACAGCTATTTGTTCACGATCCATTTCGATCTCAATTAATGTTGGTTTTTTATCTTTTATTGCTTGCTGCAATGCTTCTCCCAATTCTTTCTCTGTTTTTACAAAGATACCTTTCGCTCCAAGCGACTCTGCTAGTTTGACGAAATGAATACTGCCTAAATCAGTCCCAATTACTTTTTTCGGAAAATGTATTTCCTGATGCATGCGTATTGTTCCATACATACAATTATTAAACACAATGCTGATGATCGGTATGTTGCAGCGTACTGCTGTTTCTAATTCCTGTACCGTCATCATGAGACCACCATCACCAGAAAGAGAGACAACAACCCGATCAGGACAAGCAAGCTTTGCGCCAATTGCCGCTGGCAATCCGTATCCCATTGCACCAGATGTCGGACCGATATACGTGTTTTTCTGCTTAAATTGATAGAAAGTATGAAGCCAGCCTGCAAAATTTCCAGCGTCATTTGTAATAATCGCATCATCTGGCAAGTTTGCTTGCAAAGTAAAGATGACATCTGTATTCGTAAGCGGCTTTGTTGACTGCTTTTCAGGTCTAGCCGTTGCCTGTTGGTAAATATGGCGTCTTTCCTGACTCCAATCTTTCCATGCTGGCTGAATATCAGTTTTTAATAAAGCAAGAAGTGCTTCTTTTGCATCAGCAACAATTCCGAGCTGAGGAGAATATACCTTTCCTAAGACAGCTTCATCAATGTCTACATGCAGAAGCTGCTGGGTAGGAGAAAACAGCGTATAGTCTTGGGTTGTTACTTCAGATAACCTTGTGCCAATTGCGAAAATGACATCTGCTTTTTGCACTGTTTGAAGAATACCAGAGTCAGTTCCTAGTCCAAGATGACCGGCATAAAGCGGATGGTCGTTTGGAAATACATCATGCCTGCGAAAAGCAGCAACAACCGGCAGCATGTTTTTTTCCGCAAATAACAGGAGGGCCTCCTCAGCACCGGCACTCATTACACCGCCTCCTGCTAGAATAATAGGTGTGCTTGCTTGCTGTAATCGAGCAGTAAGTTCCGATATTTCCCGTTGACTAGGTGCAGGTGCAGGACGAACAGAGACAGGGCCAAACTGCATCTCCGCCTCCTCCTTCAATAAATCTTCTGGCAAGGAGACAACAACTGGACCAGGACGGCCTGTTTTAGCAATCCGAAATGCTCTCTGCAAAAGTTCTGGTATTCTTTCCACTGCATTTATTTCTACTGTCCATTTGGCAATTGGAGCAAAAAATTGCTCCAGCTCTACTTCTTGAAAACCTTCACGCCCGCGAAATTTACGATGAACTTGACCCAATAATACAACCATTGGCGTTGAATCCTGATAAGCGGTATGAACCCCAATCGCTAAATTGGCTCCACCTACTCCCCGAGTGGCCATGACGACACTCGGTATTTTTGCAGCCTTTGCATAACCCTCTGCCATAAAAGCGGCGCCGCCTTCATGACGAGCTGAAATCAGTTTCATTGACTCCTCATCTAAAATGGCATCCATGACAGGCAAGTAACTTTCACCAGGTACACAAAAGATAGTTGTTACGTGTTCCCTTTTAAGACATTCCACAATCGCTTTCGCACTTGAAAGCTGCATCTTATCACTTTTTTGTTGCCCCATTGCTTGAAGCATCTCTATCCCCCTCTTCGTTCCAAATTTTTCATTCTTGCGGCTGCTTCCTTTAACCGTACTGTTGGAACTGAAAGTGAGAGACGAAAGTAGCCTTCACCTGAAGGACCAAAAGCATTTCCAGGTGTAATAACCACACCAGCTTCTTCTAGCAATTTTTCAGTGAACTGTGTTGATGTGTACGTTGGCGGTACGCGTGCCCAAATAAAAAAAGTCCCTTGCGGTTCCTCCACTTCAATGCCTATTGTACGCAAAGCAGAAAGCATCGTATGAAGACGCTCTTCGTACACTTGATTATTATCAACGACGGTCGTAAAATCACTTAACATTGCCGCCGCAGCCGCTTTTTGAATTGGCAAAAATTGACTGCTATCAATATTACTTTTAATCGTTGCAAGTGCACGAATCATGTCTTTATTGCCAACGACATAGCCGATGCGCCAACCTGTCATGTTAAAGCTTTTCGATAATGAGCCAAACTCAACGGCAATATCTTTCGCTCCAGGAACTTGCATGATACTCGGAGCAGCATAATCGCCGAACGTCACAAGTGCATAGGCAGCATCATGGATGACAGCAATTCGATATTTTTTTGCAAACGAGATTGCTTCTTGAAAAACAGCCAAGTCTACAGTTGCAGCCGTAGGATTGCTAGGATAGTTTAGCACCATCATTTTTGCATTTTGGCATGTATCGATAGAAAGTTCTGAAAATAATGGGCGATATTGATTTTTTGCATCTAAGGGAAGATGAAGACATTCTGCTCCTGCAAGGTATGCAGCAGTTCGGTAAACAGGGTACCCTGGATCAGGGATTAAGACAGTATCACCTTTATCTATCAATGCAGGAAAAATATTTGCAATCCCCTCTTTTGATCCAATCAGCGTTAAAATTTCTGTCTTGGGATCAAGCTGTACACTGTAGTGTTTCTCATAAAATGCTGCAATAGCTTCACGAAATTCTTCACACCCTTCATAAGGCGAATACGTAAAATTTTTTGGCTTAGCAAGCTCCGCTATCATCTTTTCAACAATAAAATAAGGGGTTGGCAAATCAGGTGCACCAATTCCTAAATCAATCACATCAATCCCTTTCGCTTGTAAGTGTGCTTTTTTCTCATGAATGACTGAAAATACATATGGCGGTAAACCTTGCACTCTTTTTGACATCCAGCACATGTTTTTACCCCTTCCCTTTCTAACCATTCCGATATATGAAACGTCATTTCAAAGTATTCATACAAATTATATGATAACGCTTTCAATTTATCAATAATAAAAAGAGAAAATAATAATTTTTCTAAATTTCCACTTTTCTCTATGATTATTGTACAAGAACTAAGGAAATTTCTACATATAAAGAAAGTGAATCTTGCTTTCAAACGTACTGAAATATCTTTTTGCAATTCTGTTAAAAGAGGGCGCTCCCTTTCCCGATAGAAGTTGGGATAGGAAAGCACCCTTTTTCCAAAAAATTAAATGTTGCTTTTTTATCATTCAATTGTTTTTTCGTTTAAAGAAACACTCACATTTTTACGCGGCAAAAACATGATAATAACAAGAAGAATCACTACTGTGCCTAAACCGGCTAATGTGCTACCACTGAAACCTAATACTAAATATCCTAAGGCCGAAACAGCTGCCGCGGTAAAGGCATAAGGCATTTGCGTCATTACATGGTCCATCAAATTGCTGCCTGCTCCTGTTGATGACAAGATCGTCGTATCAGAAATTGGTGAGCAATGATCGCCAAAAACAGCACCAGCAAGAACTGCAGCCATTAATGGAAGAATAATATTCATATCAACAACCGCTGCAATTTCACCAGCAATTGGAATTAAAATACCAAATGCTCCCCATGAGGTTCCGGTTGAAAAGGCAATAAGTCCAGCAATAATAAATAGCAGGAATGGCAAGAAGCCTATAGGAAGACTGGAATTTTCAACAATACCCGCCAAGTAAGCACCTGTTTTTAGTTGACCGATTAAATCAACAATTGCCCAAGCAAATATTAAAATTAAAACAGCAGGAAGCATGGAGCGGATTCCTTGTAAGGCACCGTTTAAAAAGATCCCAGGATTTACTGCTTTTTTGATCATGCTTTGTTGAATGAAGAAAATAAACGAAAGTAGTAAACCGATCAAACCACCATAGAAAAGCGCCACCGAAACATCAGCATCCCCAAATATCTCCATTATGGATGCTCCTTCGCTATACCCAGTCCAAATCATAAAAACAACAGTTGCAATAATCAATGCAACGATCGGCCAAATTAACGAATGAACAGAGCCTTGTTTACTTTCAGGAAGCGGCGTCTTCGTTTCACCCGGCACATCCTTATTAGGATCAAATAATTGTCCTGTTTCACGAGCCCTTTTCTCATGCGTTTTCATTGCTCCGAAATCAAGATCGCGAATGGCTACGATAAATACTAATGCTAATGCCGACCAAACATATAAGTTCATAGGAATCATTTTAACAAACGCTGTGAAGGCAGACATTTGTGTAACACCATGGGCTGCAAAAACGGATGTAACAATCCCGATAATATAAGCCCCCCAGCTTGAAATAGGTGCAATTACACAAACTGGAGCTGAAGTAGAATCGATAATATACGCCAATTTAGCTCTTGATATATGATGACGATCCGTAATAGGTCGAGAAACTTGCCCTACTGCTAAACTATTAAAATAATCATCTAAAAATATCGCGATGCCAAGAAAAGCTGTCATAATTTGTGCGCCAGCTCTCGTTTTAATCCGTTTCATCGCCCATTCACCAAATGCTCGTGTTCCTCCATTAATGCTTATGAAAGCGGTTACAATCCCTAAGATGATGATAAAAAATTCAATATAAATATTCCAAGTATTCCAACTGCCATCTTTCCAGAAGATCCCTTTAAATGCCTCCCAAACAATAACGACTGTATCGGCAACATTTCCATTCGCCAAGAGCAAGGCAGCGGAAAGAATCCCAAGCCCCAACGATAGAATAACTCTACGTGTTAATATTACCATCGTAATCGCAATAAATGGGGGTATAAGCGAATAAATTGTTCCTTCCATTTTTCCCTTCCTTTCATTCTTTATATAGGATTGGTGGTCAATGCTACTCCTCTCCTGCTATAACTTAGAGGAAATAGTGGGAAAATCATTGCCAAATCCATGTGATTTATCACGAAGTACGTAATAGGAGCATGAGATCATTATATATAGAGAAACATATGCTGTCAAAGGGCTTTTTATCCATTCTATCGTTCATAAGACCCTCATTTCCAATTACTGTAGATGGTAATAAAATTCCTATTGTAATTCTTGATTGCAGCTGTGAATGTCATTTGGATTTAAAAAACCGATAAAGGGGCTGGTTCCTATAAGTCAGTTAAACTGACTAAGGTCCTGCCCCTTCTCCTTAAATTTCCATAATAATCGGTAGGATCATTGGTCTTCTTCTCGTTTTTTCAAACAGGAAGTGATTTAACTGATCGCGAATATCCTGTTTAATGCTTGACCATTCGAATGCCTCGCGCGCTAAATTTTTCTCCACTATTTGAGCAGTGAGCTTCGTAGATTCTTCTAATAATTTTTCCGATTCTCTAACATATACAAAGCCTCGAGAAATAATTTCCGGTCCAGAAGCAATCGTTTTTCTTTTCTTGTTTAATGTAACGACGACGATAAAAATCCCGTCTTCAGATAGCAATTTGCGGTCTCGTAAGACGATATTGCCTACATCTCCAACACCAAGGCCATCAATAAGGACATTCCCGGCATTTACTCTGTTTCCAGTCGTCATTTTCCCATTTCGATATTCAATAATTTCACCTTTGCCGGGAATAAAAATATTTTTTTTCTTAATGTCCATTTCTTGAGCGATTTTTGCATGAGCAAACAACATGCGGTACTCGCCTTGGATAGGGACAAAGTATTTCGGTTTTGTTAAGTTCAACATTAGTTTTAAATCTTCCTGATGCCCGTGCTCGGAGACGTGAATTTTTTTGCTAATAACCGTAGCTCCCGCTCGATATAAAAGATCCATTGTTCTATACAAGAACGTTTCAAGGCTTGGCCCAGGAGTGGGAGTAATAAGAACGGTATCTCCCTTTTGAATATTTACTTGCTTATGGGTTTGCTTAGCCATTCTTTGCAGCGTTTTTAGTGGTTCTCCCATATGGCCTGTCGCAATCACAATAATTTGATCATCACGATATTTGCCAATATCCTGAATAGGTATAATCATCTTTTCGTCTTTTACTTTTAGATAACCAAGTTCCAAAGCAATTTCGTACACTCGTTCAAGATTTTTGCCCATTACTGCTACTTTTCGATTATTTTCATAAGCAACATCAAATACTTGCTGAATACGAATCAAGTTAGAAGCAAAACACGCCACAATCACTCTTCCCGGTGCACTATGAAAGGCGTTGGTAATCTCTTCAGTCACAACAGATTCGGAGGTCGTATAGCCTGGACGTTCAGCTTCCGTACTATCAGATAATAAGCAAAGCACTCCTTCATCGCCAATGTTTGCAATTTTTCCAATCTCAGTCTTATATATATCGGTGGCGGCTTGATCAAACTTAAAATCTCCAGTGTAGACAATGTTTCCTTCAGCTGTATGAATACAAATACCAACGGAATCAGGAATGCTTTGCGTCGTTTTAAAGAAACTGACTGTAACAGAATCGAATGTTAATTGTGAATCCGAGTGGATAACATGGAATGTCCCATTTACTTTCTGGTCTTTCATCGCTTCCTTTGCAAATGCAATCGTTAGTTTAGTACCATATACTGGAACATTTAATTTTCTTAACACATATGGAAGTGCACCAATTGAGTCTTCATGCCCATGAGTTAAAAAAATTGCTTTTACACGTGATTTATTTTCTTCAAGATAAGAAGTATCCGGGATGACGACGTCAATGCCGAGCATTTCATCCTCAGGGAACATTAGTCCCGCATCAAGGACAAAAATATCATCATCGACCTCTACTATATACATGTTTTTCCCGATTTCTCCAACTCCGCCGAGTGGAATGATTTTAATCGATTCATTTTTTTTATTTCTCAATGTTTATATCCTCCAATATTCTTGTTTCCCGATCTTCATCAGTTAATATTATTATACAAGACTTTTCCAGATAATTCACCAATCAATCATTAAGGGGGAATGGAAACTTCTATCAACATGATTTTATCTTACCTTCCATAGAGAGCATATGAAGCTAAAAAAGTGCAATCCTTGAAAAAGACGCTTTCCCTTCGCCAAAGCAATTCAAGTAAGTCTGAACATATGGAACCACTTTCACATCTACTACCGATTTCTTTATATTAGTGTTTGCACCTTCTGTAAAAATAATTGTCGGCAGCTTTAAACAGAAATGGAGTAGCAAGAGATTGCTGAGAGGAGAAGTTTTAATTGAAGTGTAACGATAATAAAGTGAAGCTTCAAAAGATGGGGTTTTCTCTTATCCCCCACTCATAAGAAGTAGAACAAAGGCTAAGGTCGCGAGCGTCCTCGAAAAAGGAAGCCGCTTTTTCTTCGTTCGATGTATTACTGGCGAAGCTTTCCTTGTCCTGCGGCCCGAACCAATCGGACATTTGACTTTCAGTTTCCCCCCACCTAGCGCTTCTGATTCCTCGTGCTCTTGAGGTGGGGGTCTTGACTTGCCAGTTAGATGTGGGATAAAAAAAACTCCCATGGTGCTAAGCACCATAGGAGAAGCGGCTCCAGCATTCTGGAATGCCATTCTATTTGTTTTTTACTTTTTTCATAAATGCTGCAATAGTTAAGCGTTCAGGTTCAGTTAATGGAACGAGAGGCAAGCGCACAGAACCAACATCAAGACCTTGAATTTGCAAGGCTGTTTTAACAGGAGCTGGATTTGGGGCAATGAACATCCCGCGCATCAATGGAAGCAACGTTTGGTGGATGCTTGCAGCTTTTTTTGTTTCTCCAGCAAAAAATGCCTGAAACATCGCTTGAATATCGTTCCCAACTATATGAGATGCTACCGAAACAACGCCTGCACCGCCAATCGCTGCAACGGGAAGTGCAATACTATCATCGCCGCTGTAAAGCAGAAAATCATCTGGAGTATTTGCAATAATATCTGTCATTGCATCTAAATTACCGCTTGCTTCTTTTACCGCAACAATATTATCAATATTTGCAAGCTCAATCACCGTTTCCGCTTGAATATTGACTACAGAGCGGCCAGGGATATTATACACCATAATTGGCAATGAAGTTGTTCGAGCGATTGTTTTAAAGTGCTCATATAATCCAGCCTGATTTGGCTTATTATAATAGGGAGCAACGAGCATGATGCCGTCAACCCCACATTGCTCTGCTTTTTTTGTTAATTCTATGGAAGCGTACGTATTGTTGCTTCCTGTTCCAGCGATTACTGGTATGCGATGATCTACTACTTTTACGACATGTTTAAATAAAGCCACTTTTTCTTCTGTCGATAATGTCGGAGATTCTCCTGTCGTTCCTGCAACAACAAGGGAATCGGTTCCATTAGCGATTAAATGGTTTACTAATTGTGTTGTTTTTTGAAAATCAATATTGCCTTTTTTATCGAATGGCGTCACCATTGCGGTTGAAACTCGGCCAAAATTTAACATTATTTCACACCCTTTTTCCTTTTCAAGTGAGTGATGACTCCCGCTTCTTTATGCGGCTTCTATTAGGTGCCAGTAAATCTCTATCTTCATGTCGGAAGAATAAGCGTGAAGTTTAAATCATGTACAAACAACAGATGTTTCACTTCATCATGCAGCCTATCCCACGAAGAAACTATCTTCTAGTGAACTACTCACCACTTATTGACCTTGCGGTCTGATTGAAGTGGGAGAATTCTTTTCGGAAATCAAGTTAAAAGTCTATAAAGAGCAAACCTTTCTTATGTGCAAGCTTAGAAAAGATGGACCTTCGATCAATACGCGCCTTGCTTCTATCCTAATAAAGCACTATCTTCTATTTCTAGTATTTCTTCTTGTAAATGAAAGACATCATGCAATGCATTAACAGCCTCGGTTAAATCGGCAGCTTTGACAAGCACCCAAATCGTCGTATGGCTATCAGCTGCTTGAAGAATTCGAATCTCTTTTTCTGACAAAGCAGATACAATTTTTGAAGCTACTCCAGGCACGCCTGTTATGCCTGCGCCTACGACAGATACTTTAGCACAATTGCGTTCTATTATTGGATCATACTGCAACTCTTTCAATACCGCAATTGCCCGATCAGTCGTCTCTTCAGTGACTGTATACACAACGCCTGTAGGAGAAATGTTAATGAAATCCACACTTATATTTTCTTTCGCCATCGCCTTAAAAACTTCTGCTTGCAAGTTGTATTGGCCTTCCTTTGATGATACTTTGATTTGTGTGACATTTGGAACATAAGCGATTCCAGTAACAAGTCTCTCTTTAATATCGAAACCGATATTTTTTTCCTTGTGCATAGAGGTGATCAACGTTCCTAAACCATCTGAATACGTACATCTAATCCTAATCGGCACTTTTGCCTGCATTGCAATTTCTACCGCTCTCGGATGGATTACTTTCGCTCCCTGATAAGCCATATTGCAAACTTCATTATAAGTAACGATTGACAATGGACGTGCTTTCTCAACTAGTCGCGGATCAGCGGTCATCATTCCTTCGACATCTGTAAAAATATCGATCCTTTCTGCTTTCAATGCGGCTCCAATTGCAGCTGCAGACGTGTCACTGCCACCCCGCCCTATCGTTGTTGTGTCGCCGTTTTTCCCAGCTCCTTGAAAGCCTGCTACAACGATGCAATCGTGATGATGAAGCTCTCGAAGCAGGCGATCGCATTGCATATCAATGATTTTTGCATTTGTATGTTCGTTATTTGTAAATAAACCTGCCTGTTGACCAGTCAATGCCGCTGCGCTTATTCCGTCTTCTAGCAGCATGTTTGTCATTACAATGCTGGAAATTGTTTCGCCGCAGGAAAGCAAAAGGTCTTGCTCTCGTTTGCTTAAAAACGTATTTGAACCGCCAGCTAATGTAAGCAGGGTATCTGTTGCGTATGGGTCTCCTTTTCTGCCAATTGCAGAAACAACTACTACAACTTTATAACCGTCATGGATCGCTCGTTGAATATGCTTCTTTGCTAACAGACGTGTCCTTGTATCACATAACGATGTTCCGCCAAATTTTTGGACGATTACTTTCATGCTCACACCCCTGATTCTGTTTTACAGCAATCTAAATAATGATTAATGAGAGGAATCAAGTGAAGCAATGCTCCACATGATACAAACCCCACTCTTACTATGTTATCTCTATCATTTTAATTTTTTGGTTTAACTAAATCAAGTTTGATAAGACTTTGAGCAATTTGAACAGAATTCCAGGCTGCTCCTTTTAATAGATTATCAGATACAATCCACATGTGAAACCCATTATTTTCATCTAAATCTTGGCGAATTCTACCAACAAAAATATCGGTCTTGCCTACTGCATCCGCAGGCATTGGATAGAGCTGCTCCTGTGGGTTGTCTTGAAGAACTACTCCTGGCGCTTTTTGAAGCACCTCGTGAATATCTTTTGTTGTCACGTTACCCTTTTCAACCTCGATATAGACTGATTCAGAGTGACCTGTTTCAACAGGAAGCCGGACACAAGTTGCTGCCACCTTTAGAGCTGGCATGTTCATAATTTTTTTTGTTTCATTCATCATCTTCATCTCTTCAAGTGTATAGCCATTTTCAGAAAATACGTCAATTTGTGGAATGACATTAAATGCAATTTGGTAATGTTTTTCTGCACCTTTCACTGGTAATGTTGCTGGTTGAATAGATTGGTCGTTTAACAGTGCTTTAGTTTGGTTTTTCATTTCTTCGATAGCTTGTACGCCAGCACCAGAAACTGCTTGGTATGTGGAAACAATGACTTTTTTCAATCCGAAAGCCTGGCGAATCGGCTCTAAGGCAGCTACCATTTGAATAGTCGAACAGTTTGGATTGGCAATAATGCCGCGATGTTCGTGCAATGCTTCTTCATTCACTTCTGGTACAACCAATGGAACCGTTTCATCCATACGGTACGCACTTGTATTATCTATGACAATAGCGCCGCGTTTCACTGCCTCAGGAGCTAATTGTTGAGAAATGCTGCCGCCTGCACTAAAAAAAGCGATGTCTACACCTTCATAACGCTCAGGGGCTGCTTTTTCAACGACAATATCTTTTCCTTTATAAGTAATAACGGTTCCTGCTGAACGTTCGGAGGATAGCAATGTGAGCTTCCGAATTGGAAAATTTGTTTGAGCTAATAATTGAACAATTTGTTGACCTACTGCACCAGTGGCTCCTGTTACCGCCACATGAAACCCTGACTCTGTCATTTCTTTTTTCCCCTTCCAGCTTTTCATTTCAAATGTTCGATTGATGATTTTATTCGTCTTCATTTATAATCATCATTTTAGCACATTCTTTTAAAATAAGGAGACTATTTTTCTTTATTCAATGAAACTTCTTTTTTGCAAGGGCTGTATGCCAATAACATGAGATGCGTCCGAACAGCGATCATCCATCATCCTCTCATTCTTTGAAGGGGGGAGAATGCCCCCCTACACTGAAATATGAACATTTGCTCGCTTCCGTTAGATAAAGATTAAATTAAAAGTCCAGGTATCTTTCCACAATTACAGGCTGGAGCTGCTTTCCTTGCAATGCCATTGCAACAGTTTCATCAAGCGATGACATTCTGGCGACCATAGAGTTTGGCTTGTTGTTAGGATCGTCCTGGCCAAATGGAATAAAATAAATATGCTTGGATGCCATTAAACGCATTAAATTTACGCCATTTAAACCAAGGGCATCATTTGTAGAAATGCCGAGCACAACCGGACGCCCATTTCTCAATGTTGCTTTCGCCGCCATTAATACCGGGCTATCCGTCAAAGCATTTGCAAATTTGCTCATCGAGTTTCCAGTTAATGGAGCTATCACCATACAATCGAGCGGCTCTTTCGGTCCTAAAGGTTCGGCATCAACGATAGAATCAATTACTTTTCGTCCAGTTGCTTCTTCTATTCTTGCTATCCAATCTTCACCTGCACCAAATCGTGTTTCTGTTTGTTTTACAGTGAAAGTAACAATTGGTACAACGTCCACTCCTGCGTTTACAAGTTTCTGTATTTCTGGAAAAACAGCATCGTATGTGCAATGGGAACCAGTCAAACCAAACCCTATTCTTTTTCCTTGTAAACTCATTTCACTGTCTCCTCCTGATTGATATCATTTTCTGCCAGTAGCTTCGCTAACACATTTGCCAATATTTTACCGGCAGTTTTTGGTGCAACAATCCCTGGAAGGCCTGGAGCTAATATCGCTTTGATGCCTCGCTTTTCCGCATATCGAAAGTCTGTTCCTCCGGGTTTTGAAGCAAGATCAATAATGAGTGTATGGGCTGGCATATTTGCAATAACTGCTGCTTTAACAATCAATGCTGGAATGGTATTAATACAAATGTCCAGGTCTCGCACCTCCGCCTTAATCTCATCAAGGTGAAAAGGCTCTAATCCCATTTCACTTATTCTTGCTAGATGTTCACTTTTTCGAGCTCCTACCTTCACCTTCGCCCCCAGGTGATGAAATGCCCTAGCTACACTCATTCCAACACGACCTAATCCTAAAACAGCAACTTTAGCATGATGAATGGTAAAATCAGTATGCTGAATCGCCATCATAATCGTACCTTCTACAGTTGGAATAGAATTATAAATAGCAACGTCGTCACGTTCAAACAACTGAACTAAGCGTCTTTCTGCTTTTTTGACAACACTATTCAAATAACCATTGCTAATTCCTGAGTAAATAACACAGTGAGGAGGTGTTTTAAGTAAGATCTCTTCTGTAATGACTATTTTTTCATTGGAAAAAATCGTTTCTACTTCACCCTTTTCATTTGTACCAGGAACCGGTAATAGTAAGGCGTCTATTGTAGAGAAATCAATTCCATCCATTTTTTCATTTTCTACACCTGTAAATTGAATTTGCAACTGTTCAAAACCGATTAAAAATAGTTTTGCGTCCAACTCTGTTAACTTTCTAATAATTTCTAGTTGTCTTGCATCGCCGCCTATAACAGCGATTTGCATATCTGTCAACATGAATCAATTCACCTGCTTATAAGTTGATGGAGTGGATATTTCTTTAACAGATTATGTAACGGGCGCAAAAAAGTGAGTTGTTTAAGGAAAAGAATGGTTTTTGAAAGGTTTTGAAAAGTCTATAAAAGGGAAATGTTCTAGCAATCGTAGCTTTTATGGAGGAACTCATACTAAGGTTTCAAAAAAGAAAATCACTGTCACTTTTTCTTCGTGGGTGTATTGCTTTTCAAAGTTTTCGTTGTTAGTTGTATCGCTTGAATTACTTATGCTTTTGTTGTCCCCAATTTCAACTAGATAATTTTCTTCGGTTTCCCAACCGGAGCTTTTCTAATAATGCCGCAATGCTAAATTCTCCGAAAAACAAACTATTTCTTCATCCGATGCTATTTAAGGAACTTCATTAAAAAAAGCTGACATATATGTCAGCCCTTTTTCAGATCGCATGAATCAAACTATAAATAAAGTGAAACTTCCATGAGTGGGGGTTTTCTTTCACCCCCCCCCCACTCAAAAGAAGTAGAACAAAGGCTAAGATCATAGCGTCCTCGAAAAGGAAACCGCTTTTCTTCGTGCGATGTATCGCTACCGAAGCTTTCCTTGTCCTGTTAAAACGCCTTTGTGACCGACATCCTCGAAAAAGGAGAGCACTTTTTCTTCGTGCGATGCTGATTCAAAAAGCTTTTCTTATCCTGTCGGCCCGAACAAATCGGACATTTGACTTTCAGTTATCTACACCTAGCGCTTCTAATTACTCTGACTCTTAAGGTGGGGGGCTTGACTTGCCAGTTAGATGTGGGATAAAGTGAAACTTCCATCAGTGGGGGTTTTCTCTCATCCCCCACTGATGGTTAGTTGAACCAATCGGACATTTGACTTTCAGTTATCCCCCACCTAGACTTCTTCGAATCCTCTTAGCTCTTGAGGTGGGGGGCTTGACTCGCCAGTTAGATGTGGGATAAAACATTAATAATTAGTCCTCTGGAACATCAAGAATAATCATATCTGTTCCGATTGTTCGAATGTAATGCCATGGTACTCTAATCTCTGAAGTTGTTTGCCTACCAACGCGAAACCATTTGCCATTTGGAATAATCAATGTATTTATATGTCCGGTACTCTCATCTATTTCCAAATCTGTTTGGCCTAAAACGCCTAATCGTTCTGCTTTTTTATAGTTCACAATTTCTTTTCCGCTAAGTTCGCTTAATCTCATATTCATCCCCCTAAAAATTCTAGCAGTCTCGACTATCGCTAATCTTTCGGCAGCGGCTCTGTTTTGTCCATTTTGTTTGAGTCTTTTTGAAACGAACATCTATCACTAATATATAGCCTGTTTTTATTTTTAGAATGGATGCACCACGATTTTGATCTTTGCAGGTCTAAACCTTATAAATGAAAAGAACTTCTTGGCCTTAAACACATTCTTTAACAATGGCCGGCCTTATCTAATCACTTGCGAGCAATTCATATCATTGGTTTTTAAATGGAACAAGCAGTAAAGCTTTTGTTTATCAGTTTACCTGTCCATATAATGATCAGATGTAAGATCATGATTCATTAGGATTAATAATGGCAAAAGCATACGGTTCTGAAAAAATTCGTTCTGCTAACGTGTTCGCACTTTCTATCGTTACTTGATCAATTTCTACAATCATCTCATCTAAGGAACGATGTCGCCTAAGAAGTAATTCATTTTTGCCATTTCGACTCATGCGGCTGTTTGTGCTTTCTAAGCTTAGCATCACATTTCCTTTTAATTGTTCTTTGCTGTTTCGCAGTTCTTTTTCCGTTACACCATGATTTTTCAAGTCTTGAATCGTTGATTGAATCGTGTCAAAAAGGGCATTCATTTGATTAGCACCAGTGCCGCCATATATTGTAACCATTCCACTGTCTTGGTAAGCAGAATGATAAGAGAATATTGAATAAGCTAGGCCTTTTTGTTCTCGGACTTCTTGAAATAATCTTGATGAGAAACTGCCGCCGAAGATATTATTCATGACAATGAGATCGTAAATATCTTTGTGTCCAATCGGCAAACCTTCATAAGCAAAGCAAAGATGCGTTTGTTCAATGTCTTTTTTTCTTTGAATACGGTTGTGATGAAATAATGGCTTTTCTGATTCAATTAGGGCTTTTTCACGTTCATAGGAACCAAATAAGCGTTCAATTTGTGTAATAAATGTTTCTTTTACATTTCCTGCCACAGAAATAACAACACGGTCTGGAGTATACATCTGATGCATATATGCCTTTAATGTCTCTCCTGTAAATGCTTCTAGTGTTTCAACGGTTCCTAGGATTGGATAACCTAATGCATGATGAGGGTAAGCAGAACGATCCAGCAAATCATGGATCAAATCGTCTGGTGTATCTTCATACATTTTTATTTCCTCATAGACGACTTGCTTTTCCTTTTCCAACTCTTCTTCAGCAAATGTCGAATGAAAAAACATATCTGCTAAGATATGAAGTGCATATTCTGCATGGTTGTCCAATATTTTCGCATAAAAGCATGTATATTCTTTCGAAGTAAACGCATTCACTTGTCCACCTATTGAATCAAATGCTTCAGCAATTTCTAGGCTCGTCCGTGTTTGTGTGCCTTTAAAAAACATATGCTCCAAAAAATGGGAGATGCCATTATTTTTTTGGTTTTCATGTCTGGAGCCACTGTTCACCCAAATGCCGATTGCTACTGAGCGCACCGTCGGGATCTCTTCTAATACAATCCTTAATCCATTTTGACACGTATATTTCTTAATCATTATGCTCCTCCTGTTCTTGGTGCACGTATTTATTTGTTGAAGAGGTATGACGTTTCGAGCAGATAAAGAAAAAGCTTCATCTATTATTGCTCCAATTACAGCATTTTTTAACGCTTATTCATAATCCGTTCTTCACGCATGAGTTTTGATACGGTACCAATTCGCAAATTTTTTTGTTTCATTGATTTGATTAGTTGATCAAGTGCTGCTGAAGTGGAAGCAGTTGGGTGCATTAAAATCATCGCTCCTGGAGAAACCTTTGTTGTGACACTATTAATGATGACTTCGGGACTTGGCTTTTGCCAATCAATTGTATCGACAGTCCACATGACTGTTCCTAATTGCAAAGAATGTGCCACCGCAACTACTTCATCTCGATAGCTTCCACTAGGCGGCCCAAACCACCGTACCTGCTTTCCGGTTGTTGCTTCTATCACTTGATTTGTTTTGATTAGTTGTTCTCGAATTTGCTCACGGCTTAATGTTTTCATATCAGGATGTGTATATGAATGGTTGCCGAGTTCATGTCCACTATCAGCAATCATTTTTGCTAAGTCTGGATTTGCTTTTACCCATCTTCCTTCCAAAAAAAAGGTGACAAATACGTCATGCTTCTTCAATGTTGCAAGCATATCAGGGATAAATTCATTGCCCCATGCCACGTTAATCAAAAAGCTGACCATAGGTTTGTCAGGATGCCCTCGATAGATAGGAGATGGAGGCAAGTCTGACAAATGGACTTTAGGCGATATTTGTTTAAATACTAATTTCCGATCATCGTATTTGCGCTCGCTTTTCATTTTCTTATAAGATGCTTCCACATCAACCGCGAGACCATTATAGCCGGGGATAGCCTTCCATACACGATCTACTTTTGCGTCAGATGGTGGAATGTAATGCTTTGATGCGTTGGCTTCAATTGTTTTCCAAAGAGAAGATTTTTGGGCAGAAGCAGTAACTGAACGCTGCTTCCATTTATTTACGTATTGCTTCGTTAAAGGGTTGTGCACTGCAGCTATTGCCGCAATAGCGATCATTCCAATTATAATTAATTTTTTTATCTGATTCATTTGCGCATTCCTCCTCGTTTTCAGCCTATGAAACGAGCATCTATAATTAGAACACGCAATTTAATATTAGAGAGGATGTACCAAGAGTCTAGGTTTATCTTTTCAGAAACCTTCGTTGTCTTTATCGCAGTTTATCTTATACAGCTGTCTTAATAGAGAAGATGTATTTTTTCCAAAAAGAAAAAGCCAGGGTCTCCTGACTTTTGTTATTATAAGCGATCATGAACAGCATTGCTATTGAATTGTCTCAAATTGACGATTATTTTTGGGTATTCTTTTCTTTTTGTTCTTTTAAGACGGCTTTTCGTGATAAGTTCACTCTACCTTGGTTATCAATATCAACGACTTTTACTAAAACCTCATCGCCAATAGAAAGTACGTCTTCTACTTTGCGGACTCGTTCTTCAGCAAGTTCGGAAATATGAACCAAACCATCTTTGCCATTAAATATTTCAAGGAAAGCGCCAAATTTTTCAATTCGCTTTACTTTGCCAAGATAAATCTGTCCCGGTTCTACTTCACGAACAATGTCTTCAATAATTTTCCGCGCTTTCTTGTTCATCACTTCATCAGTAGAAGAAATAAATATCGTTCCATCTTGCTCAATGTCAATTTTTACATTTGTTTCTTCAATAATTTTATTGATTTGTTTTCCGCTCGGCCCAATAACATCGCGAATTTTATCAGGATTAATCGCCATCGTTAAAATTTTTGGTGCATATTTAGATAAAGCTTCACGCGGCTGCGAAATCGTTGCCATCATTGAGTCTAAAATATGCATCCGGCCTCGTTTTGCTTGCTGCAATGCTTCCTCTAATATTTCTCGAGATAGACCTTCGATTTTAATATCCATTTGTAAAGCAGTTACACCTTTTGCTGTACCTGCAACTTTAAAATCCATGTCGCCAAGGAAATCTTCCATACCTTGTATGTCACTTAGTATTGTATAATGCTCTCCTGCTTTGACGAGTCCCATTGCAATCCCAGCAACTGGAGCCTTTAATGGCACCCCAGCATCCATCATTGCCAAAGTGCTGGCACATATACTTGCTTGTGATGTAGAGCCATTGGATTCCAATACTTCCGAAACCAATCTTATGGTATAAGGGAATTTGCTTTCTTCTGGAATAACAGGTTCGAGCGCACGTTCTCCTAGAGCACCATGCCCAATTTCACGACGGCCAGGTCCACGCATTGGTCCTGTTTCGCCAACACTGAATTGCGGGAAATTGTAATGATGCATAAAGCGCTTTGACTCCTCAATGCCAAGACCGTCTAGAATTTGGACATCACCAAGTGCTCCTAGTGTACAAACACTTAGCGCCTGTGTTTGTCCTCTCGTAAATAAGCCAGATCCATGCGTACGCGGCAGGATACCTACTTCTGAAGACAACGGACGAATTTCATCGACCTTTCTTCCATCAGGGCGCACTTTTTCTTCGGTAATGAGACGGCGTACTTCCTCTTTGACTAGCTTGCTTAACACTTCTTGTACTTGCTTCAACAGCGCCTCATCGCTCTCTTCGCGTTCCTCAAATACAAGTACCACCTTATCTTTTACAGCTTGAATCGCATCTTCGCGGGCATGTTTTTCTGCTACTTGGATTGCAGATTTCAGTTCTGTTTCACACATTTGTCGAACTTCTGCTTCAATGTTTGCATCAAGCTCGTACAATTCCACTTCAAGTTTTTCTTTCCCTACATGCTCAACAATTTTCTCTTGAAAAGCGATTAGTTTTTTGATTTCTTCATGGCCAAACATGATCGCTTTCAGCATCGTTTCTTCTGGAACTTCATCTGCTCCAGCTTCTACCATATTAATCGCATCTTTTGTTCCTGCAACGATTAAATTAATATCACTCTTCTCTAATTGCACTACCGTTGGATTAATAACAAATTCTCCATCTACACGGCCAACGACAACACCTGCAATCGGACCTTCAAAAGGGATATCCGATACACACAGCGCCAAGGAAGAGCCAAACATTGCAGCCATCTCAGAAGAACAGTCTTGATCAACACTCATTACGATACTTACGACTTGAACTTCGTTTCGAAATCCATCGGCAAACAATGGACGGATTGGACGATCAATAAGACGGCTTGCTAAAATCGCTTTTTCACTTGGCCGCCCTTCTCTTTTAATAAAACCACCAGGAATTTTACCAACAGCATATAAACGTTCTTCATAATTTACTGTTAGTGGAAAAAAGTCAACACTTTTAGCTGCTTTAGAAGCAGTTGCTGTACTTAATACTGCAGTTTCCTCATAGCGGACAAGCACCGCGCCATTTGCTTGCTTTGCCAATTGTCCGACTTCGACAGTCAGTTTGCGGCCTGCCCAATCCATGGAAAAGCTCTGTTTCTCTTGTTCCATATAGAAACTCCTCTCTATGAAAACAATCATAGTTTATTTTATGTTTAAAGAGGTTGTTCAAAAAGTCCGCCATTTACACTTCGCCTCTCCGGTTCGAAACGATGCACCTCATCGAACACTTCGAAGGTCAGCTTTCGAAAGGAATCAAGCTTGTGCTTTCAATCATCGAACTTCTCGGCTCTTTTTGTCCTCCTTTTTGAACACACAATCAAAACGTATAAATTCTCATGCAGCACTTATTAACATACGTCTATCAAGAGCATTTATATGTATTGTTCACCATTTAATATGATTTTAAATGTTTTTTGTATATTTTCCAACACTATACAAAGATTTTTGTGAAAATCTCAACATGAGGGTGGCGAACTGTATATGTTCACAAACGCAGTTCATTTAAACAGTTCACTTTTATAAGCAGGATCAGTTGCTTCCATTTTAACATAAATAACGAGTGATATTGAAAGAAAATCGTTATGTTAAAGGAAGGTATGATATTCGCTTCCTTTTGACCTTTCAAATTGTTGTTTGACTGTTCAAGTTTTGAATCTTGATTTTTTTGATTTTATGCTAACAAAAAAGCGGGGATTATCCCGCTTTCTCGTTGACCTTTAAGACCTTTCGGTCTACTTACATCCCTATAATGGACAAGGGATGTATATAAAAAACATTTCATACAGCACTGTTTTATATACAGTACAGAACAGCCTACATTTAGCGACGTAAACCTAGTCTGTTAATCAAATTACGGTAACGTTGAACATCTTTGTTACGTAAATACGTTAACAGGTTACGACGTCTACCTACCATCTTCATCAAACCGCGACGAGAATGGTGATCTTTTTTATGTGTGCTCAAGTGGCCGTTCAGGTTGTTGATTTCTTCCGTTAGAATAGCAATTTGAACTTCAGGAGAACCTGTATCACTCTCATGAATTTTATAAGCTGAGATAAGTTCATTTTTACGTTCTTGAGAAAGTGCCATTCTGTTTCACCTCCATTTTTTTGCATCCCCTTTTCCCTAGCAAGCGTTGGTGAGTCGCTTTGCCAAGCAAAGGTTCATATCATACGAGTATTAGAATACTACTTTCTGACAAAAAAAGCAAGGCATTTAAAAACGTTTCTTTCTAAAATAATCGAGTGCTTGCTGTTTATCTTTTTCCATCTGTGCAATCAAT
This sequence comes from Bacillus chungangensis, assembly GCF_030812995.1. GTDB lineage: Bacteria > Bacillota > Bacilli > Bacillales > Bacillaceae_C > Bacillus_CF > Bacillus_CF chungangensis. The sequence continues at coordinate 62,173 of NZ_JAUSTT010000008.1, forward strand.
TCATCGACATGATTGAATTTTAACTCTTCGCGAAACCGCTGATGCCACTCAACAACGACCTCTTCACCGTATATATCATCAGAAAAGTCGAATATATGTACTTCTATAGAAAGTGCATATGCGCCCGGATGGGTAAAAGTTAAATTGTAGCCGACGTTGCAAACACCTTCATACCATCGATGATTCACAAAGAAACGAACAGCGTAAACACCCATCTTCGGAATTAAGTAATCATGATTCAAATGAATATTGGCTGTTCTAAATCCAATCTTCCTTCCCCGCTTCTCACCATGGACAACTGTTCCTTTCATCGTATAAAAACGGCCTAATAGATTGGTGACAGTGGGAAAATCCCCATCTTCCAATCGTTCTCTAATCTTTGTTGAACTCACTTTTTCTTCTGATTCCGATAGTTTCTCCACAACTGAATAAGTAAAACGGCTATCAGCAAATGTCTCCATTGCCTCCATTGTTCCCTTGCCATATTTTCCATATGTATAATCAAATCCTGCCGTCACATGTTTCACATGAAGATCAACCAAATACTGATCAACAAATTGTTGTGGGGAGAGACTGGAAAAAAACGAAGTAAACCTAACAATAAATAAGTAATCTACTCCAAGTGAAGCGATCAACGCAATTTTATCTTCTAGTGGAGTAATGTAGCGCACGAGTTTTTTTTCTTTGCCAAGGACAACAGAAGGGTGGGGATCAAATGTCATGACTGCACTCTTCCATTGCTGCTTTTGAGCGGTTTGAACTGCCTGCTGTATGACTTTCTGATGCCCACGATGCACGCCATCAAAAAAACCGAGTGCGATTGATAGCGGTGGAAAATCTTTTTTTGTTAATGAATGAGGATGGTGTATTGTTACTACTTTCATTTTCTCTCACCTTTTCAACGAATCAATTTGTAAAACTTTTACTGGTTTAATGACATGAGATTTCCGTGGATGAACTTGATAAATAGCAATTGCAGACTTTCCCTCATAAAATACTACTTGTTTTTGATGGTCTGTCCACCATTCAGGTGTTGGCAATACAGCGCCATTTCTTAGTTTTGCTGCAGTATCTGCTGATACTTGTCTTTGAGGCAAATGAGAAAGTCCTTTTTCCAACGGCGCGATGATATCAGACAGTGTTCCTGCCTCCAAATGCTGCGCTAATACTGAAAAAGGTATCGCATCTGATTGAGTGAAAGGGCCAGATGCAGTTCTCGTTAAAGCTTTCATATGAGCAGGATAGCCTAACTTCTCACCGATCATTACAGCAAGTGTACGAATGTATGTACCTTTGCTGCAGCGCACTCGGAACTGAAAGGAAACAGTTTCCCCGGAAAAGCTTTGTTCGTTATGGAGAAGCCGAAGTTCATAAATAGTCACTTTTCTTGTCGGACGCTCTATATGGATCCCTTTTCTAGCGTATTCATATAATCGCTTGCCATTTACTTTGACTGCTGAATACATGGGAGGCGTCTGCAAAATCTCTCCTGTTAAAGAGTGAAGCACCTCTTCGATTTCCTTACGGGTAAATGGACGCTCAATCGGTTTTCGTTCCACTACATCCCCGGAGGCATCTTCTGTAGTGGTTGAAAAACCAAGTGTCACTTCTCCTTCATATTCTTTTCCATCATTCGTCATGTATTCTGCAACCTTTGTAGCTCTTCCTAGGCAAATCGGAAGGACCCCAGTCACGTCTGGATCTAATGTCCCTGTATGTCCTACTTTTTTTGTTTTAAGCATTTTTCGGATTTTCCACACACAATCATGTGAGGTCATTCCTGCTGGCTTCCATAATGGGAGGATCCCATCCACTTTGATTCTCTCCCTTCCCTAAAATGAACTCGTTCATTATTTGTTTTTAAATCAGGAGGAGGAGATTCCCCATCCCGCTCTCTAATGAAACAATAACATTGTTTTCGAGCGAAAAAAGGATAGACACGGTGTCTATCCTTTTTCCTGTTCTTCAAGTAAACGCTAGCGATCTTATAAAGATTCAGAATACCCTCTTCACATTAGCCCCTTGCCACATTTCTCTTGCTATTTGTCTCTAAGAGGTTGGTTCAGATGCAGCAGGAAAAGAAACGTTTTGACGGTAGTATCAACGAGGCTTTCAAGGCTTTAACATTTTTAGTTTTGTTTAACAGTAAATGCCTTTCCTCTACATTCTTTTGAATAGACTTATTTGTCTTTTTTGAACAGATATAAAAAAGGTGTTCCAAATTAGATGTCAGTGAAAGGAAACGATTATTTCTCTTCGTCTACATGTTCCGGCGCTTCTTGAATTTGCTTTAAGATCGATTCAATCCGGTTTCCATATGAAATGGATTCATCGAATTCAAATGTCAATTCTGGCGTCTTACGCAAACGAATTCGCTGGCCTATTTCTGTGCGGATAAAACCGCTCGCTTTTGCAAGACCTTTTAATGTGTCTTCCTTTTTTTTCTCGTCTCCTAGGACGGAAATATACACTTTTGCTTGTTGAAGATCCCCAGTTACTTTCACGTCTGTCACGGTAACAAACCCAACACGCGGGTCTTTTAATTTTCGAGAAATAATCTCGCTAAGTTCCTTTTTCATTTGTTCACCGACGCGATTGGCACGCAGGTTCATTATCTTCACCTCTCATCTTTCAATCTAGGTGGCATGTGCTGCGCTAGATTCGTCCTTTTTCTTACAGCCATTCATAGATCGTTTCTCCTCTTTCCCAATCAGGATAGGAATCAAGAAACTTTAACGCATGACTCAGTTCTCTTTCAGCTGCTTGTCTAGAGGACGAGACTGTTACAATGGCAATTTTAGCATGTTTCCATTCATCTTGAAAGTCTATCTCAGCTGCAGATACATTGTACTTTTGTTTAAGACACGTTAAAGCTCGTTTGAGGACTGCCCTTTTAGCTTTTAATGATTGCGAAGTATATAGGTGCCATTCACATTCGGCATAACCGATCATTTCCGTTCAATTTCCTCCATCAAGAAGGCTTCAATCACATCATTTTCTTTAATATCGTTGAAGTTTTTAATCGTGATCCCGCACTCATAACCTTGGCTCACTTCTTTTACGTCATCTTTAAAACGTCTTAGAGCATCTATTTCCCCTTCAAAAATAACGACACCATCTCTAATGAGGCGAACACCACTGTCACGTGTGATTTTTCCATCGGTTACATAACTTCCAGCAATCGTTCCAATCTTAGAAACTTTAAAGGTTTGCCTAACTTCAGCTTGGCCGATAATTTTCTCCTCATACTCTGGATCAAGCAAGCCTTTCATTGCCGCTTCGATCTCTTCAATTGCTTTATAAATAATACGATGAAGACGAATTTCTACCTCTTCTGCATCCGCAGCACGTTTTGCATTGGTATCAGGTCTTACATTAAAGCCAATCACGATTGCATTAGAAGCAGCTGCCAGTGTAATATCAGACTCATTAATTGCTCCTACTGCGGTATGAATAATTTTAATATTAACGCCTTCTACTTCAATTTTTCGCAAGGAGGCAGCCATTGCTTCTACAGAGCCTTGAACATCTGCCTTAATAATAATATTTAATTCTTTCATTTCCCCTTGCTTCATTTGCTCAAACAAATTGTCTAGGCTGACACGGGTTTTTTCACCACGTTGAGCCATTAAATCCTGCTGCGCACGGTTTTCCCCAATTTGACGAGCTGTTTTTTCATCTGGAAAGACGACAAAACGGTCTCCAGCTTGAGGAACATCGCTCAAACCAGTAATCTCTACTGGAGTGGATGGGCCTGCTTCTTTTACACGGCGGCCAACGTCATTGACCATGGCACGAACACGACCAAAAGTAGAGCCTACTACAATTGGATCGCCAACATGCAATGTTCCATTTTGTACGAGCAATGTAGCAACTGAACCGCGGCCTTTGTCAAGCTGGGCTTCAATAACAGTCCCAATAGCACGACGCTTCGGATTAGCTTTTAGCTCCTCTACCTCACTCACAAGCAAGATCATTTCGAGTAAGTTATCAATTCCTTCTCCTTGCAATGCAGAAATCGGGACAAAGATTGTATCTCCACCCCATGCTTCAGCAACAAGTCCTTGTTCCGTCAGCTCTTGCATGACACGATCAGGATTAGCCGTTGGTTTGTCCATCTTATTTACTGCGACAATAATAGGAACTTCCGCTGCTTTCGCATGGTTGATTGCCTCAATTGTTTGCGGCATCACGCCATCATCAGCAGCAACAACAAGTACAGTAATGTCGGTTACTTTTGCTCCTCTAGCACGCATTGTAGTAAATGCGGAGTGTCCTGGTGTATCGAGGAAAGTAATTTTTTTACCATTAGCTTCAATTTGGTAAGCACCGATATGCTGGGTAATGCCTCCTGCTTCTCCTGCTGTCACTTTCGTATGGCGAAGTGAATCTAGCAGTGTTGTTTTCCCATGATCGACATGCCCCATAATCGTTACGACTGATGGCCGTTCCGTTTGATTTTCTTGATCGTCTTCAGTGAAATACGTTTCGAGGTCTGTTGCATCTACTTGAATTTCTTCCTCTACCTCTACCCCGTATTCGTCAGCGATAATTTCGATAGCATCTTTTTCTAATTCCTGATTAATCGTTGCAATGACGCCTACCATGAACAGTTTCTTGATAATTTCTGATGGTTCACGATGCAGCTTCTTTGCTAGTTCTGCAACTGTTAAGGAGCCGCTGAACGTAATTTTTTTAGGCAGTTCCTTCGGTTTTTGAGGTTGTTGTAATGTATGTTGCTGCTTCTGACGTTGTTTGTTTCTGTTTCCTTTTTTATTTTTATTCCCTTGATGTTTATTGCTCCGATGCTGACCAGTTGTCTTTTTCTGTTCTTGTTGATCCGTCCCCATTTTCATTGTTGGTTTTCCTGTCCCCTTGTCTACGCGTGTTGATTCTTTTTTCACTTGCTCTTGTTTCTTTGGAGCATCGTGTTCGCTTTTTTGATGTTGTTGCTTTTTTTCCTGTTTATCCGTCTGTTGCTGCCCTTTAGCCTCGGAATCTTTATTTTCAAAAATTTTATCCAGTTTATTCATCGTTGCACTATCAATTGTTGACATATGGTTTGCAACATCGATCTTCATTTCTTGAAGCTTTGTAATGACATTCTTACTAGAAATTTGTTTCTTTTTTGCATATTCATAAATACGCATTTTATTCATATGTTCACCCCCGCCTAAGATTCATCGAGCAATGATGCAAGCTTTTTAGCAAAGCCTTCATCTAAAAGCGCTACTGTTACTCTTGCTTCTTTCCCGATTGCATGCCCAAGCAATTCTCTGTTGGCGACGTAATAAAGCATCACATTATAATGAAGACACTTATCTTGCAGCTTCTTTTTTGTGTTGAGAGAGGCATCTTCAGATAATAACACAAGCTTTGCTCGCCCGCTTCTAATTTCCTTCAAGACAAGCGCTTCTCCAGAAATCACTTTCTGTGCTCGATTTGCCAGTCCTAGTAACAGTTCCCATTGACTATTTTTCATCGGACAGTAGCTTCTCTCTTTCTACTAGCCGCAGTAATTCATCATAAAAAGAGGATTCAATCTCTGTGTGCAGCTGGGCTGCTAAAATATTTTTCTTTTTCGCTAAAAGAATAACGTCCTTATCCTTAGATAGGTAGGCGCCTCTCCCTGATTTTTTTCCTGTTGGGTCAATTGAAACTACGCCTTCCTTTGAACGGACAATGCGAATCATTTCTTTCTTTGGTTTCATCTCACCACTCATCACACATTTACGAATTGGGATTTTCTTTTTGTTTGCCATTTCCTTCACCCCTTATTCGATTTCTTCCTGCTCAAAAGAAAAGATATCATTTATCTTGTCACTTTCCGAAACATCTGTTGCATCAGATGATGGATAGATTCCAAGTGCGCGTGCATCAGACTCGCTTTTAATATCGATTTTCCAGCCTGTAAGTTTTGCAGCAAGACGAGCATTTTGTCCACGTTTTCCAATAGCAAGCGACAACTGATAATCAGGAACAACAACAGTCGTTGCTTTTTCTTCTTCTTCTACCATCACTGTTAGCACTTTTGATGGACTAAGGGCATTAGCAACAAAAGTCACAGGATCATCTGTCCATTCGACAATATCAATTTTTTCGCCTTTTAATTCATTGACGATCGCCTGCACCCTCGCACCCTTAGGCCCAACACACGCTCCAACAGGATCCACTTCTGGATTATCCGTGTATACGGAAATCTTTGAGCGATCTCCAGCTTCACGTGCAACAGATTTAATTTCTACTGTCCCGTCATATATTTCTGGCACTTCAATTTCGAAAAGTCTTTTTAGAAGGCCTGGGTGTGTACGCGATACAAATATTTGCGGGCCTTTTGTTGTTTTCTCTACTTTCGTAATATATACTTTAATACGGTCATGAGGCTTGTATGCTTCGTTCGGCATTTGTTCACTTTGTGAAAGCAGCGCTTCAATTTTCCCAAGGCTTACATAAATAAAACGAGGATCCTGCCTCTCGACAATCCCTGTCATGATATCATCTTCACGGTCAACAAATTCAGAATAGATAATTCCGCGTTCTGCTTCACGGACACGTTGGGTTACTACTTGTTTCGCCGTTTGTGCAGCAATTCGACCAAAGTCTTTCGGTGTTACTTCAATCTCCACAACGTCTTCTAATTCATAAGCGGGATTAATGGCTCGTGCTTCTTCTAATGAAATTTCCAATCGCGAATCAAATACCTCTTCAACGATATCTTTGCGAGCAAATACACGCATCGTACCAGCTTCTAAATTTAGGTCAACACGGACATTTTGTGCTTGATTAAAGTTTCTTCGGTATGCAGAAACCAATGCCGCTTCAATTGCCTCAATAATGACCTCGCGAGAAATGCCCTTTTCTTTTTCCAAAACCGTTAGAGCATCAAGCAATTCTGAGCTCATGAAAATGTCATCCCCTTTCTCGATTAACCACTCGTAATCTCTATCATTTTCATCTTTAACAAGTAGAAGCTGTCAATATTTAAAAAGAAACGGCTAATCTTGCTTTTGCCACTTTGCTGTATGGTATGTTTATTGTTTTTTTTCGAGTTTTGATGGTGATTTCTATCTCTAATGCCTCTCCATCAAAAGTTAGTAGTTTTCCCTCAAATATCTTTTCATTATCGATTGGTTCGTATGTCTTTACGTGAACAAACTTTCCAATTGCCTGTTGAAAATCCTCCGCTTTTTTCAACGGACGTTCTGCTCCAGGTGATGAAACCTCTAAAAAATAATGATGTGGAATCGGATCCACTTCATCTAATTTTTCGCTCAAACGTTCACTGACAATCCCACACTCTTCAATATCAATTCCGTTCTCTTTATCAATGTAGAGGCGAAGGAACCAATTTTTGCCTTCTTTTACATATTCAATGTCCACTAATTCCAGTTGCATCTCTTCTAAAATTGGTGTAACAAGTTTCTCTGCAACGTCTGTTACCTTGCTCATACTTACCTCCAGAAATATTGATCTTCATTTTAAGACTATACCCTAAATCTCCTGCTTATGGTTAATTGAACCAATAAAGACTCCAACGGATGCTTATGTTCTTGATCCGTTAGATGTGGGATAATCGGAGACAATAGGAAAGAGTGGGGGGCACCCACTCTTTAAATTCAGAGAGTTATCCATAGTATTTCCAATTAAAATATACCATAGACATTGTTTTTTTGCAAATAGCATCCCGTGAATTACTCACCACTTATTGACCTTGCGGTCTGATTGAAGTGGGAGCTTCTTGGGAACTAGATACTTTTGTTAGCTATCTATATTTACCAAGCTATAAGGGCAGTCCCTGCCCCTAGAGAAAATACTAACTACATGGCTAGTTTCAGCAAGTTCTTACTTGCATTCACATCCCTGCCAATACAAGATGGTAATGCAAGAGAAAGACTGAGTGTTTGTTACGATCTAATTTCATAGTGCTATCAACTCCATATTGTATAGACTGATTATAGAACAATATTTTGGCTTACGCCAACCGAAAATTCATCTCCCACTTTCATTAGGCTATGCCCTTCACATTTAGAAGTGAGAAAATTCTTTTCGGAAATCAAGTTAAAAGAAAGATAATTGGTTTTGCTCTGGCAATGCATCTAAACATCCTTGTTTTTCGAGAAATTCAATAATCGTTTTCGACACTTTCCCACGCTTTTGCAAATCTTCCTTCGATAAAAACTCGCCCTCTTCTCGAGCTTGTACAATATTTTTAGCTGCATTCGTACCGAGTCCAGGAATGGCATTGAACGGTGGGATAAGTGTATCGCCATCAATTAGGAACTCTGCAGCGCTAGAACGATATAAGTCTACTCTTTGAAATTGAAAACCGCGCTCGCACATTTCCAGCGCAATCTCTAAAACCGTCAGCAAGCTTTTTTCCTTTGCAGACGCATCAAGTCCTTTTGCATGAATCTCTTCCATCTTTGCCCTTAATGCTTGGGAGCCGCGGATCATTGCTTCCAAATCAAAATCTTCTGCCCGTACTGTGAAATAAGCTGCATAATAGAGGAGCGGATGGTGGACTTTAAAATAGGCAATGCGAACCGCCATTAAAATATAAGCAGCAGCGTGTGCTTTCGGAAACATGTACTTAATTTTTTTACAAGAATCAATGTACCATTCAGGGACTTCATTCTTTCGCATTTCTGCTTCAAATTCCGGCGTCAATCCTTTCCCTTTTCGCACCGATTCCATAATCTTAAATGCGAGCGATGGTTCCAATCCTTGGTAAATTAAATAAACCATTATATCGTCGCGGCATCCTATTACGTCTGATAATGTACAAGTTCCATCTTTAATGAGCTCCTGAGCATTACCCAGCCAAACATCTGTCCCATGCGAAAGGCCAGAAATTTGAACGAGTTCAGAAAAAGTCGTTGGTTTTGTCTCTTCAAGCATCTGGCGTACAAATCGGGTTCCGAGCTCTGGGACGCCTAGCGTACCTGTCTTACACATAATCTCCTCTTCTGTCACTCCTAAAGGTGCTGGGCTGCTGAAAATTTCCATTACTTCAGGGTCATCCGTTGGAATTGTTTTCGGATCAATGCCGCTTAAATCTTGCAACATACGAATAACAGTCGGGTCATCGTGTCCAAGTATATCGAGTTTTAGCAAATTATCATGAATCGAGTGAAAATCAAAGTGTGTTGTTTTCCACTCAGAGGCGTTGTCATCCGCTGGATATTGTATAGGTGAGAAATCGAAAATATCCATATAATCAGGAACGACGATAATACCGCCCGGATGTTGGCCAGTCGTTCGTTTTACTCCCGTACAGCCTTGAACAAGCCGATCGATTTCTGCTCCGCGGATTGTAAGATCATGGTCGCTGGTATATCCTTTTACAAAGCCATAAGCAGTTTTATCTGCAACTGTGCCAATCGTTCCTGCTCGATAAACATAATCTTCGCCAAAAAGTTCTTTCGTATAATGATGAGCACGAGGCTGGTATTCACCAGAAAAGTTTAAATCAATGTCCGGGACTTTATCCCCTTTAAAGCCAAGAAATGTTTCAAACGGAATGTCGTGTCCGTCTTTTCTGTAAAGTGTCTGGCAGTTTGGACAAGATTTATCTGGAAGGTCATAGCCTGAGCCAACAGAGCCATCATTAAAAAACTCGGATTTTTGACAGTTTGGACAGACATAATGCGGCGGCAATGGATTGACTTCTGTAATATCTGTCATCGTTGCCACAAATGATGAACCAACAGAACCTCGGGAACCAACTAAATAACCTTCATCCAGCGATTTCTTGACAAGCTTATGGGAAATTAAATAAATAACGGCAAAACCATGTCCAATAATACTTTTTAACTCTTTTTCCAAGCGGGCTTCGACAATTTCGGGCAATGCCTCTCCATAAATCGATTTTGCCTTCTCATAGCTCATTGTTCTTATTTCTTCATCTGCCCCATCAATTTTTGGAGTGTAAAGATCGTCTTTAATTGGCTTAACAATTTCAATGCTGTCAGCAATATTATTTGTATTCGTAACCACGACTTCTTTTGCTCTTTCTGCACCTAAAAAAGAAAAAGCTTGCAGCATTTCGTCCGTTGTTCGGAAATGAACATCAGGAAGTTGATGGCGATTTAAAGGATTTGCACCGCCTTGTGAGTTAATTAATATTCTCCGATAAATCTTATCCGTTGGATTTAAATAATGAACATTGCCAGTAGCAACGACAGGAATCCCCATTTTCTGGCCAAGATTCGCTATATTCGTAATAATTTCCTCTAATTTCTCTTCATTTTGGACAAGTTCCATTTCAATAAGTGGAGCATATACTTCCTTTGGATGAATTTCAAGGTAGTCATAAAAATCAGCTTTTTCCTCTGCTTCCTCTACCCCTCTTTGCATCATGCTTTCAAAAATTTCGCCATTGCTGCAGCTGGAGCCAACGAGAATACCTTCACGATATTTGTTTAATAGTGATCTCGGGATTCTCGGCACCCGATAGAAATATTGCAAATGAGAAATAGAGATAAGCTTAAATAAATTTTTTAAGCCTGCTTGACTTTGTGCAAGCAAAGTACAATGAAACGGACGAGCCCGTTTGAAAGCATCGCCTTCTCCCATATGGTCATTGAATTGATCATGGTATTCGATGCCTTTCTCCTTTGCATCTTTAAGCATTTTTAAAAGCAAGTAGCCGGTTGCCTCTGCATCATAGATAGCGCGATGATGCTGTGTCAGTTCAATATCAAAACGCTTCGCCAATGTATTTAAGCGATGATTTTTGAATTGCGGATAAAGAAACCTTGCTAGTTCTAGCGTATCAATAACTGGATTTTTTGCTTTTCCAAGACTTATTTTTTGATAGCCTGTGTTTAAAAAACCCATATCAAAAGCTGCATTATGGGCAACGAGCACATCATTATCAGTCCATTCATAAAAATCTTTTAACACTTCTTCTGGAAGTTTGGCATCTTTCACCATATCATCCGTAATACCTGTCAGTTCAATTGTAGTAGCAGATAGTGGATGACCAGGATTCGCAAAAGCTTCAAATCGATCAATGATTTCACCATTATTAATTTTTACTGCAGCTAGTTCAATAATCGTATCATAGACAGCAGAAAGACCCGTCGTTTCTACGTCAAAAACAACAAATGTATCATCTGCTAGTAATCTATGAGCATCTTGATAAGCGATCGGTACACCGTCATCTACGACATTCGCTTCAATTCCATAAATAATTTTAATATCATGCTTGTTGCCAGCATGAAATGCTTCTGGAAATGCTTGTGCAACTGCATGATCGGTTACTGCTATTGCTTTATGCCCCCATCTTTTTGCTTCGGCTACATATTCACCTATAGAAGTAACAGCATCCATCTGGCTCATCGTCGTATGTAAATGCAGCTCGACTCTCTTTTCCTCAGCAGGGGCAAGATCCATTCTTAGTTTTGGCTTTATTTCGTTGATGTCCTGGGCAATCATAACGAGATCACGAACAAAGGTATCATTTTGAATACTTCCGCGAGCACGCACCCACATGCCCTTTTTTATATGGTTAAACAAAGATGCATCTTCCTTATCGCGAGAAAACATTTTCACCATCATTGAGTTTGTATAATCTGTTAGCTTAAAAGTTAACAAGGTTCTGCCGCTTCTTAGTTCTCTCGTCTCTACAAAAAAGATATATCCTTCCACAGCGATACGTCTTTCTTCATCAACGATATCAACTAGCTTATGAACTTCATCCTCCTTAATGGTATAACCGATCGTTAAAGGACCTTGCAGTGCATCTTTTGCATCTGTCTCTTTTTCAGATTCTCGTTTTTTCATTTCCATCATTGCTTGTTGAGCACGTTCTGCATCTTCTTTTTGTTTTTCCTCAAGAAATTTTGCATAATCATCATCCTGCTGGCGCTGCTTCCCTATTTCTGTCTCAAAAATCAGCGTTGGGAAACCAAAACTTTCATACATACGTGTAATCTGATCTCCATATTTCTGTTTTAAAGCGCGCGCCTCGGTGTCGTGCCGCGCTTGAATGATAAGCTTATTTCCATTCAAACTTGGCTTCTGGTCTTTTAATAGTGAGTGGAGCATTGGGGACATGCCTTCTAAGCCTTGGATGCAAAGCTGCCAATAATCCAACACAAATGACTCTGGATAATCATGTTGTCTTACACGTGCAGTGAATGCAACAGCAGCAATATGACGAAATGTCATTTCCAGCTGCTGGCTAAAACGCATGAATAAATTGATTGGCAAGATACGTTCAAACACGAAGTGAAAGTGCCATTCTCTTCGCTTCTTATCCACAACGAGCTTTTCAATTTCACCATCTTTAAAATAGGGCATGATTGTATCATCTGTTAGTTGCAGCTGCTGCAGCAAAATGAGAAAGCGTTCTTTCTCAGCAGTGGGATTACTTGTCATTTTTTCTCCCTCCTGTCTATACTTTCAAGAAAAAGGTACCTGTTTAGGTACCTTTTTAATCGAAACATCATCGTTTAAGTGTGTAACAATATTTTTTCCGAGGTCCTTTTCTTTAAAAAGTGGTACAAAAAAGCCTTTTTCATTGAAAAAAGATTCATATATGAAGACGATTTTTTTGCTTTACTGATCAGTAATGACTTCAGTCCTTTAGTCAGATGTCAAATCGTACAGTTATTCAATAAGCTTAGTATAACCGTCTATTGGTTATCTTTAAAAAAAGCATGAAGCTCTTCAATAAGTGCTTCTTTCTGCACTTCAATTGATTCGCCAGTTTTTCTGTTTTTCACTTCAATAATGCCATCAGCTGCTTTTTTTCCAACAGTAATCCGAATTGGCAAGCCGATAAGATCCGAATCAGTAAATTTAACTCCAGGCCGTTCCTTGCGATCATCAAGCAGCACATCATATCGGTGGTCTCTCAAAAAATCGTAAAGCTCATTTGTCAATGCAGCTTGTACGTCGTCCTTTACGTTGATCGGAATAAGATGAATATCGAATGGCGCTAGATTTGGCGGCCATATAAGTCCGTTGTCATCGTGAAATTGTTCAGCAACAGCTGATAATGTTCGTGAAACTCCTATGCCATAGCATCCCATCAACATCGTTTGTTCACGGCCATTTTCATCTAAAAATACCGCATGCATTGGCTCACTATACGTACTTCCAAGCTTAAATATATGCCCAACCTCAATGCCTTCTGCAAATCGAATAGTCCCTTTTCCATCAGGAGAAGCATCGCCTTCTTGAATAAAACGAAGATCAGCATATGTTTCCACATTAAAATCACGGTTAAGATTTACATTTATGTAGTGATAATTTTCTTTATTCGCACCGCATACCCCATTTACCAATCCTTTTACCGCTTGATCGGCAACTACTTTTATATTTGTCTTTAAGTTGATAGGGCCTAGCGAGCCGACGCGGCAGCCAAGGATCGCTTCTGTTTCTTCTGGTGTTGCCAATTCTACTTGATCTGCATCAAGCACATTTTTTAATTTAATTTCATTAATATCATGATCTCCACGGCAAAGCACTAAAATATGTACGTCATCTGCCTTAAAGAGCAATGATTTAATGCATTTTGCAGGTGCTACAGATAAAAATTCAGCTACTTCTGCAATTGTTTGTTGATTTGGCGTTTCCACTTTCTCTAATGATCTTGGTGCTTCATCTGATGTGTTATGCTCATAAAGAACTGGCGCCATTTCAATATTAGCTGCAAAATCAGAGCCGTCAGAATATACAATGGTATCTTCACCAATTTCTGATAATACCATAAACTCTTTTGTATCTTTGCCGCCAATTGAACCCGAGTCAGCAATTACAGCACGAAAGTTCAATCCGCAACGCTTAAAAATATTTGAATAAGCAACATACATTTTTTCATATGTTTCGTCTAAACTCTCAGCAGTTGCATGAAAGGAATACGCATCTTTCATAATAAATTCGCGGCCACGAAGCAATCCAAAACGCGGTCGTTTTTCATCGCGGAATTTTGTTTGAATTTGATAGAGTGTTAACGGCAACCGCTTATAGGACTTAATTTCATCACGTACGATTGTTGTAATTACTTCTTCATGAGTAGGTCCTAGAGTAAAATCACGTTCATGGCGATCTTTTAACCGCATCAGCTCAGGGCCATAGCTTTGCCAGCGTCCTGATTCCTGCCATAATTCTGCCGGCTGCAGCGCTGGCAATAGTAACTCGACACCTCCAGCACGTTCAATTTCTTCACGAATAATGGTTTCAATTTTCCTTAATACTTTCCTTGCAAGCGGCAAATAGCTGTAAACGCCACTTGCTGTTTGGCGAATAAATCCCGCTTTCAGGAGAAGCTGATGGCTTTTTACCTCTGCATCAGCTGGCACATCACGCATTGTTGGAATCAATGTCATACTTTGCTTCATAACTGCACCTCATTCTTTTTTATCCCGTCTAAATAATTGAAGTGAGAAATGGGAAGCGAGTCTTTTCTCACTTCTCATATCTCACTAGGTTGCATATTAAGTCTTCATCTCATTTTATAAGAAAAAACGCTGAATATCATTCCATGTTACGACGATCATTAATAGCATAAGCAACGCAATGCCGATAATATGAACCATCGTTTCCTTGTGGCGATCAACCGGTTTTCCTCTTACTAATTCAACGAGTAGGAACATAAGACGCCCGCCATCAAGTGCTGGAATCGGCAATAAGTTCATAATGCCTAGATTAATGCTTAATGCTGCCGCCCATCTCATTAATGATACAAGCCCTGATTTCACAAACGTTTCTGTTGACACGTAGATGCCGACAGGACCAGCTAGCATATCAATAGAAAACTGTCCTGTAATGATAGTCCCTAGAATACGGAAAATCTCTATTGTCCAAAAGTAAGTCGCTTCAAAACCATATGTGGCCACCTTCCAAAATGATCTTTCAAGCGGACTTTGAACGCCAATTAATCCATACTCTTCGCCATCGATCTTTTCCACTTTTGGTGTGACTGGTATCTCTAAGGTTCGGCCTTCTCTTTCAATAGTAAAGACCAGCTCATCTCCTGGATGTGACCGAATTTCCTTGACAACATCATTCCATGTAGAAATTTCACCGCCATCTATGCTAATGACGATATCGCCCTCTTGAAAACCTGCATCTCTAGCAACACCGTCGTCCGTTAATTTTCCAAAAACGGGATCTTCTACTGGCACTCCTTGCATAATCGCTAGAACAGTAAAAATCAAAATGGCTAGTACAAAATTCATCATCGGTCCAGCAAAAATAGTCATGATTCGATGGCCTAAAGATTTGGAGCCGAATTGACGATCCCACGGAGCAATTTGAGAAGACATTTGATCCTCAATGATAACAGCTTCCTTTGACAGTGGGAAAGTTTTTAACACTTCATCATCGGCTTCCTCATAGCCGCGAATAAAAAGCTCATGCTCTAAATCAGCAGACTCGACTTCTAAATTGCGGACGTTGGGATAACGGTCTTTTCCGCTTATAATGATTTTTTCAACGACTTCTTGTTCGTTTAAGATGAGCCCAACCCGATAGCCTGGCTTTAGTTCGATCATTTCAGGGTCTTCGCCTGCCATTCGAACGAATCCTCCAATTGGAAGCAATCGAATCGTATATGTCGTTTCATCTTTTTTATAGGAAAAAATCTTTGGTCCGAATCCAATCGCAAATTCGCGGACGAGTATGCCTGCTCTTTTAGCAAAAATAAAATGTCCGAATTCATGGAAGGAAACAAGCGTGCCAAAAATGATAATAAAGGCTATTACTGTGCTCAAATGCATAACCACCTTTTATAAATTTAATCAATAAGGGAGCCTACATAGACCCGTGTTTCCTGATCAACTGCACTAATTGTTTCTAAATCAGGCTGTTTAATGCCTTGATGTCTGTTAAGAGCAGCTTCAATCAATGATTCAATTTGTAAAAATGAAATTCTTTTTTGAAGAAATGCCTGAACAGCCACTTCATTTGCTGCGTTCAATACTGTTGCTGTCGTCCCGCCTTCTTTGCCCGCTTCAAATGCCAATTGCAGACAGTAAAAACGTTCTAAGTCCATTTCTTCGAAGTGAAGTTTGCCAATTTCTGCTAAATGAAGCTTTTTCGCTTGTTTGAGAGGCATTCTATCTGGATATGTAAGTGCATATTGAATAGGTACCCGCATATCAGGAGTCCCCAACTGGGCAATAACACTGCTATCTTGGAACTCCACCATCGAATGAATAATGCTTTCGTGATGAAGCAACACGTCTATTTGCTCATATGGTATTCCAAATAGCCAATGTGCTTCAATGACTTCCAAGCCTTTATTCATCATTGTGGCAGAATCAATTGTTAATTTTGCTCCCATAGACCAATTAGGATGCTTTAAGGCATCTTCTACCGTTACATGTTGCAATTGATCCCTCGATAACGAGCGAAAGCTTCCGCCAGACGCTGTTAAAATCAAACGATCTATTTGTGATTTTTTTTCACCTTGCAAGCATTGGAAAATAGCGGAGTGTTCACTATCAACAGGAAGCAAATCAACTTGATGCTCCTTTGCCGCAGCCATCACTAGATGGCCTGCTGTAACCAACGTTTCCTTATTCGCAATCGCTACTTGTTTTTTTGTTTGAATAGCCATTAAAGTCGGATGAAGCCCAATGCTGCCAATTACCGCATTTAGAAGCAAATCGGAAGGATAGACAGCTGCTTCTATTAAGCCTTCTTCCCCATATGAAAATGTTATGTCTGAGGAATATTCTTTACGTAATTGTTCATAATCATCCTTATATTGAACAGAAACAAATTCAGGTTTAAATTCTTTAATAATTTTTCTTGTCAACTCCATGTTGCGGCCAACAGAGATTGCCTTCAAATGGAATTTATCAGGATATGCCCGTATGACATCTAATGTCTGGGTTCCAATGGAACCAGTAGCTCCTAATAAACTAATATATTTCATCTCTTTTTTCAACTCCAAACATCTTTGCCTTTACGCTTACCTTGTTCCGAGAATTTGCCAAAAAGATTCTTTAGAGTGTTATTAAAAAGCCTAGTCTTTCGTTTTTACGTTATTAATGAAATAAAGATCTCTGGCAAAGACAAACAAGACTTATAACAAACACAGTTCTACTTTTTGTTACGATAATACGCTTACGATCTTGATAAAGTAGCTTATCCTGTTACTACTTTTAATAAGTGCAACAAGGGAAGCACAAATAATAGGCTATCAAAGCGGTCTAAAATACCACCATGTCCAGGCAAGATGTTGCCTGAATCTTTTACATTATAATAGCGTTTTAAAGCCGATTCAACTAAATCACCTATTTGTCCAAAAATTGATAATATCACCGTGAAAATAAGCAGTTTCCACATCGCAATATCCATATCTGCAAAAAGAGTGAAGAGCAGGGCTACAATCATCGCAAAGCCAATGCCGCCAAAAAAGCCTTCTACTGTTTTGTTTGGACTGATTTCAGGCCAAAGTTTCCTTCTGCCAAAAGACCGTCCAACAAAATAGGCCCCTGAATCAGTCATCCAAATAAGCAGCAAGGCAAAAAGTATGTATGTCATGCCTGCCTCTCTTGTTTCAATTAAGTAATAAAAACCGATGCCTATGTAAAACACACACATCAATGAGGAAGCGACATGTTCAAACGTACATTTATTCTTTGAAATTACCGTATAGGTTAAATAGAGAATGACTGCAATGAACATACATTCTAGTTTAGACAAGCCGATGTAGTCCATTACTACAATATATTTGCTTGGTATTAAAATAATCCATAAAGCAAGAAAAGAAATACATCCTGGAATAGAAATGATTTTTTCTTTTCGCATTCGGAATATTTCATATAAGGAAATGGATGCTAGCAAATAGGTCATAAACATAAAGGGCAGCTTCCCATAGAAAACAAAGGGCAGAAAAACAATTAATGCCACTATTGCTGTAATCACTCTTTGTTTCATATCTTAAAACTCCTCACTTTACAAACCGCCATATCTTCTCGAACGATGCTGAAATCCTTCAATGGCTTCGATCAGCTGTTCTTCGCGAAAATCTGGCCAAAGGACATCCGTAAACCAAAATTCTGTGTAGGCAAGTTGCCAAAGCATAAAATTGCTCAAACGAATTTCTCCGCTTGTTCGAATTAATAGATCTGGATCAGTTAGTTGGTTTGTCATTAAATATTTGGAAAATAATTCTTCGTTCATTTGATTTTCATTTATTATACCATTTTTCACATCATCAGTAACCTTCTTTACCGCTTCAATGATCTCAGATCTCCCTCCATAATTAAGCGCAAAATTTAAGACAAGTCCATTATTATCTTTTGTATCATAGATTGCCTTTTCAACAGCTGCTAATGTATGTGCAGGGACATGTTCTTTATGGCCCATCATTTTTACTTGGACATTCTCTTCAATTAGTTCTGGAAGAAAAGTTCCTAAAAACTCTCCTGGAAGCTTGAACAAATATTCCACCTCATATTGTGGACGTTTCCAGTTTTCTGTAGAGAATGCATATAAAGTGAGTATTTGAACACCTAGCTGACTTGCCATTTTTGTGATTCTTTTAACCACTTTCATGCCCTCATGATGACCTGCAATTCGTGGAAGTGCACGTTTTTTCGCCCACCTTCCATTGCCGTCCATAATAATAGCAATATGTGCTGGTATTGGATGCTTTTTCACTTTTTCAATTCTTTCCTCTAAGCCAGCGCTATTTTTAGAAGTAGTCCATAACTTCATTTTATTTAACATCACAAGTCCTCCACTTGAAATCCTTACCTATAATTCTTGCTGCACTTACTATCATACCAAAAAAAAAGATTCATATCTCTATTCATTTTCAAAAATAAAAAATCCCTTTTATATAGACAAACAGCAAATGTTTCAAAACTGTCTACATAAAAGGGATTATATCAAAACGGAAGCAGTAATTTTATACTTCCATGATTTCCTCTTCTTTTTCTTTCGTAATTTGGTCAATTTGCTTAATATGATCATCTGTTGCTTTTTGAATATCGTCTCCATAGCCGCGGAGATCGTCCTCAGTTATATCACCGCTTTTTTCGAGTTTTTTCAACTCTTCATTGCCATCACGGCGTACATTTCTTACAGCAACTTTTGCTTCTTCTGCTTCTTTTTTCAAGAGCTTGACAATTTCTTTCCGACGCTCTTCTGTTAATTGCGGAATAACGATCCGAATAAGAGAGCCATCATTGCTAGGTGTAATGCCAAGATCTGAGCGTAAAATTGCTTTCTCAATATCCCCAAGAGAAGATTTATCATAAGGCTGGATGACTAACATTCTTGGCTCTGGTATGGATATCGAAGCTAACTGATTAACAGGTGTTGGAGCTCCGTAGTAATCAACAGTAAGCTTGTCTAACAAAGAAGCGTTTGCTCTGCCGGCGCGAATGCTCGCGAGCTCTCTTGTAAAAGCTTGAACTGCTTTTGTCATTTTGTCTTTTGTTCTTGCAAGAACTTGCTTCGCCATTAATTTTTCCCCCTAACTGTAGTTCCAATTGTTTCGCCCATTACGGCACGCTTAATGTTCCCTTTTTCAGTAAAAGAAAAAACGATCAGTGGAATATTATTGTCCATGCATAAAGATGAAGCTGTTGAATCCATTACTGTTAAGCCGTCTTTTAGTAGATCTAAATAAGAAAGCTCATCATACTTCGTCGCACTTTTGTCTATCTTTGGATCAGCGGAGTAGACGCCATCAACATTATTTTTTGCCATTAGAATAACTTCTGCTTCAATTTCAGCTGCCCGTAATGCAGCTGTTGTATCGGTTGAAA
The DNA here is from genome assembly GCF_030812995.1 of Bacillus chungangensis. GTDB lineage: Bacteria > Bacillota > Bacilli > Bacillales > Bacillaceae_C > Bacillus_CF > Bacillus_CF chungangensis. Next base: position 81,915 of record NZ_JAUSTT010000008.1, read on the forward strand.
AATACGGATTGCCTGTTCCAGCAGCAAAGATGACAACACGTTTTTTTTCAAGATGGCGGATAGCACGACGGCGAATATATGGTTCTGCCACTTGCCGCATATCAATCGATGTTTGAACGCGGGTTTCGATGCCCATTTGTTCGAGGCTGTCCTGAAGCGCCAAGGAGTTCATTACCGTTGCAAGCATCCCCATATAGTCAGCTGAAGCACGATCCATTCCCATTTCACTTCCGATTTTCCCTCGCCAAATATTTCCGCCGCCAACGACAACTGCGACCTCTACTTGCAGCTCTGCCACTTCCTTAACCTCTTCGGCAATTGATTTTATGACAGATGGATTGATTCCAAAGCCTTCACTGCCAGCCAGCGCTTCTCCACTTAATTTTAAGACGACTCGTTTGTATTTTGGGGTGCCCATATGTACCTCCAATATGTGTATGTAATTATTTTATCAAATTATTCAAAAGAAAGCTTCTTAAATTTATTTGTTTCGCTATGGTTTCAAAGCTCGTTCTCGAAAAAGAGGGAACACATGGACGTGTTCCCTTCACAAGCAACGAAGCAATTTCCCTAAAATAATTATCTAGGGCCTCACTTATCTAAAAGATTCGGTTCTAAGGATGCGAATCCATTTCGTGGAGTATGTTTGGAAACATTCGTTGTCATACAAGTTTTTATTTTTTCATTTGGCTCATTACTTCTTCTGCAAAGTTTTCTTGGCGTTTCTCCATTCCTTCTCCAACTTCAAAGCGTACCATTTCTTTAACCTCTGCATTATTTTCTTTCACAAACTGTCCAACTTTTTGGTCAGGGTTTTTAACGAATGATTGATCTAGCAAGCAAATATCTTCAAAAAACTTGCCTAAACGGCCTTCTACCATTTTTCCAACAATTTTTTCTGGTTTTCCTTCATTTAATGCTTGTTGTGTTAATACTTCTCTTTCCCGTTCTACTTCTTCTTGAGAAACTTGCTCACGAGAAATGTATTTCGGATTTAACGCTGCTACATGCATGGAAATGTCTTTTGCAATTGCAGCATCTGTTGTTCCTTCTAATACTGTTAGAACACCAATTCGGCCGCCCATATGCAAATATTCACCAAAAACGCCATTATCTGATTTTGTTTTGATTGCGAAGCGGCGCAGTGTAATTTTTTCGCCAATTTTAGAAATAGCTTCGTTAATAAATTCGCCTAATTGTTTTCCATTGTCCATTGTTTGTTCTAAAGCTTCTTCTGCTGTTGCTGGCTTTTTCGCAAGCACATGTGCAGCAAGATCTTTAACGAGAGTTTGGAAGCCTTCATTTTTAGCAACAAAGTCGGTTTCTGAATTCACTTCGAGAATGACAGCTTCGTTACCTTGACTCATAATAAAAGTAGTCCCCTCAGCAGCAATACGATCTGCTTTTTTAGCTGCTTTGGCGATTCCTTTTTCACGCAAGTAGTCAATTGCTTTTTCCATATCGCCATTTGTTTCTGTGAGCGCTTTTTTACAATCCATCATTCCAGCGCCTGTTTTTTGCCGTAGCTCTTTTACCATTTGTGCAGTAACTGCCATTGTCAAAACCCTCCTATGTCTTTCAATCTGAATCTCTGCACAACCAAAGTCGGCAGGTTCACAAATCATCACTTTTTTTGCATTTCCCTAATTCTTTCATGAGCAAGCATGCTCTTTGCTCCTGTTTAAGATGGTTTCTCATTCACGTATTGTGGCGAAAATCTTGAATGTACAAAACGAACATGTTGTCTTAAAAAAAGGTGATAAAGGATGCATCCTTATCACCTTTTGTCTCATTCTTTTCAGCCACAAAGATCAAAGGCTTATGAATGACCCTTCCAACATTTCGCAAAGTTTTATATCGTCTCCACAAGAAACTTTAACTGAAACCAAATCATCAGGGTCTATTATTTGCATGCCCGCATGTGATTGTCTAATCAATACGATTAGGGGATATTCCCATCTTAGTCAAATACCGTTTAAACTATTCAGCAGCTGCCGTCTCTGGTGCTGGTGCTTCTTCAACGCCTTGCTTTGATTCAATAATAGCATCCGCCATTTTTGCAGTTAATAGCTTCACTGCTCTAATTGCATCATCGTTTGCAGGAATCACGTAATCAATTTCATCTGGATCACAGTTCGTATCCACAATCCCAACAATTGGAATATGTAATTTACGTGCTTCTGCAACTGCGATTCGCTCTTTTCGTGGATCGATAATGAACAGTGCATCTGGGAGTTCTTTCATATCTTTGATTCCACCAAGGAATTTTACTAAGCGATCATATTCTTTATTTAACATAACAACTTCTTTTTTCGGCAGCACTTCAAAAGTTCCATCTTCTTCCATGCGCTCAATTTCTTTTAAACGTTCAATACGCTTTTGAATTGTTTCAAAATTAGTAAGCGTACCGCCTAGCCAGCGATGGTTCACATAATACATGCCAGCGCGTTCTGCTTCTTCTTTCACAGACTCTTGCGCTTGTTTTTTCGTACCTACAAATAGTACTTTTCCACCGTTTTCAGCAAGTTCTTTTACAAAGTTGTATGCTTCTTCTACTTTTTTAACTGTTTTTTGTAAATCAATAATATAGATTCCGTTGCGCTCCGTAAAAATATATTTTTTCATTTTTGGATTCCAACGGCGTGTTTGGTGTCCAAAATGTACACCAGCCTCTAACAATTGTTTCATTGAGATAACTGACATGTTTCATTCCTCCTAATGGTTTTTAAATTCCCTCCGTTTCTTTCATTTCCGAGTAAATACTGTCCTATAAGAAACAGCACCATCTACTCAAATCCAGAAACGTGTGTAATAACACCAGAAAATAATATAACATATTGAAATGCGACACGCAAGCGATTATGACTGTTTTTGCTGAAATTTGAGCAAGAGAGCGATTTCCGTTTTTCCTTTATTTAACTTAGCTGCAATTTCATCGTTCGATAGCCCTTCCTTTTTTAATGTATGAACCTTTTCGATAAAAACATCATTTTCAGTTTTTTTGTTTTCCTCGCTGCCTTTATTCCGCGGTTGAAGGGCCTGTTTTACGATTTGTTCGGGATCGCTCTGAGGCGGACGCTTTTCCATTGCCAGCTCATAGGCTTTTGCAGCATGCTGTTTAGGGACCAGAGCAGCCACTTCCTGGATCATATTTTCATGCTTCGGAATTCCTGCGGCAACAGTTTGGGAAATTCCTTGATCAGGAAGTTTTTCTCTAGTTTCTTTACGTAGTTTTCTTTGCTGCAATTGTTCCATCTTTTGAATAAATTGCTCATTTTCTTCTTTCATCTCAAGTATATAAGTTGAAATAACATCTTCCATTTCTTTGACTATTTGATCATACTGCTTTTCCATGTTTAATAGACGATTTTGCCGTGAATATAAAAGAACAATGGATAATAATGCGATTATATTTAATATGAGAGAAAAAAACAATAATGTTGTGATCATTTTATTACCTACTGTCTACCCGTTAAAGTCAATCGATTTTCCTTTGTAAGGATGAGATTGGCGGGATGCCTGTTTTTGTTTATTTTTCTTCTTGCGGTCGCTCTCGTCATGTGTTTGTTCTTTATCAAAGGGTTCTTCATGAAGTTTTGCAGGATCTTTTTGTTCTTGCTTTGTAATGCCTTTCCTTTTCAGTTCCAGCTCTTTTTTTAGCTGCTCAGCTGCCTGTTCATTCACCATATGCCCCCGCTGCTGAAGCTGTTCTGATAGTTTGCCAGCCTCATGAGTCCGCGGCAGCGCTACTTGCATTTCAATAGATTTCAGGCTCATTCATCATCACCTCGGTAACCTATGCATTCGGTTGTAATGCTTTTCTTAAACGAAACAATGCTTTTGAATGAATTTGAGAAATTCTTGATGTTGATAAATGAAGGATCTCCCCAATTTCTGTCAAAGTTAATTCCTCAAAATAAAAAAGACTAAGGACAATTTGCTCCTGTTTAGATAGTTCGGCAATTAATTTAGTTAATTCTTCAATTGTTTCATCTTTTAGAAGATGCTCTTCAGGACAAGGAGTGTGATCATCACGCAAAACAACCTTTCGCGTTTCCCCGTCTTCATTATCTTGAAAATGTTCGTCTATGGAGAGAATGGAAGCGGTAAAATGTTCATGAAGTGTTCGATACACTTCTTCTTCTGGAATTGCTAGTTCCTTGGCCACTTCCTCAGCTGCTACGTGACGCTGTTTTTCTTGTTCAAGCTTTTCAATGACTGCTTCAATTTTCTTTGCTTTTTCTCTTGTTCCCCGCGGTAGCCAATCTTCTTTTCTTAAGCCATCAATAATGGCTCCCCGTATCCGAAAGGAAGCATATGTATCGAATTTCAAGTCACGAGAGGTGTCGAATTTGTTTAAAGCATCAAACAACCCTATCATGCCTAGGCTTTTCAAGTCTTCAATTGAAACATTGCGAGGGAGGCCGACTGCAATTCTTTGGACATGATAATGAACGAGCGGCATATATCTCTTTACAAGAGCATTCCCCGCCTCTGTATCGCGTGAATCAGTCCACGATTGCCATTGTTTTTGTTCTTCGGTTAATGTTTGATTGGCCATCGCAATCCTCCTACGTTAGTTCATCTCTTGTCCCGCCTTGCGCTGCCGTTTCATTTCTCACTTATGATGTGAGAACCTCCATTATGTTTACATAACCGGCTGCTAGCATTCCTTGAACTTCATCATGTTTTGATGACTCGCTACATGCGCTTGACGGTCTTTTTTCATCAACTTTTTATAGTAGACTACTATTCTACCTTTCATTTGGCAAAGAAAAGCAGTCATATGCTGCCTGACTGCTCATATTTCCGAAGTTCCTTTATTGACAGTTCGGACCTGAAGAATGGATGTCTCTGGATCAAATTCTATTGTTCGTCCACTATTGCCTCCAGTATCTTCTGCAACTAAACGAATATGAAGCAATTTTAGTTCTTTTTTTACTGCTTCAACATTCCGAGGTCCAATACGCATCAGTTCACTTTTTGACGAAAATTGAAACATTTGTGCTCCACCAGCAATTTTTGCCTTTATTCGATATTTGCTGGCTCCCGCCTCTACTAATATTCGCATTAACTCCTGAACGCCCGTATCCGCAAACTTTGCTTTATTGATTGCTATATCTCCTTTTGCCAACTGAGAATCAGGAAGCATGACGTGCACCATGCCAGCAATTTTTGCTGTTTCATCATAAAGAACTGCCCCTACACAAGAGCCTAGTCCAGAAGTCCTAATTGTGTCAGGAATACGGACGATATTTAAATCAGCGATGCCCACTTTTACTACCATTTTCGTGTCAACCACTCAATCCCACTCCTAATGCATTAAATATTGTTTCAAAGGATGCTGGATCAGGAAGTAAGAAAAAATGGCCTTTAATTGTTTTCGATTCATCTGAATTTTGTTCGTTCAAGGTTGTATCAATGACAATTGCAAAATCGCTTACTTGCGATACTTCAATTAATCCATAGCTAATGACTGCTCCTACCATGTCGATGCATAACGCAGGCACTGATGGATATAACGGAATCTTTGTAAAATCCGATAATGCGGATAAATAGGACCCAGAAAGAATATTTCCAAGCTCCTGCATAGCAGATAGTCCAAGCTCAGAATAGGGAGGCACTTCAAAAGAAAATGTCAGGTCGCCAGTCATTTGTTGGATAAAACGCGTCCCTTGTTCTAGAGGTAGAATAAAAAACATACTTCCCGGCGCTTCTCCTTCAATCCGAAGAAAGACGCTCACTGCCACCTTTTCTGGACCTCCTGCAAGCTCCATCATTTCATCAAACGAAACAATTCGAACACTTGGCACTTTCATGTCAATCTTTTTTCCAAGTAAAGTAGAAAGCGCTGTCGCAGCATTACCAGCGCCGATATTGCCAATTTCCTTTAAAATATCCAGATGCATGGAAGTGATGTTCTTTTTATAAGTCATTGTTCACATTCCTTTAGTTTAATGGGTGCAAGACTTTTTCTAGATTGATAAGGTTTAGTAAGCGATTGCCATGCTTTACGACACCGCTAATAAATTCTGCTTCCTTCGTACCAACCACTTCAGGCTGCGGCTCAATGGAATTGCTTGATATATCCAACACATCGTTTGCACTATCGACAATCAAGCCAACTTCCATATTATCCATTGACACAATGATGGTTCTTGTCTGTTCAGAGTACTCCATTTCATCTAGGTCGAAACGTTTTCGCAGATCAATAATCGGAGTGACAACTCCCCTTAAATTGATAACCCCTTTTACAAAAGGAGCTACCCGTGGAACCCGGGTAATATGCTGCAATTTTTCTATTGCACTTACTTGCTCTACAGAAATCGCATATTCTTTATTTTTCAATTGAAAAACAATAATTTTTTGGTCTGTAGAAATAGCCGTTTCTGACATTTAAAACACTCCTCTCTATCAGTTCAAAACATTCTTTTAATTAATTATTTCTTATGCTTATACATTTATTTAATTAATTCATTACAATCGACTATTAATGCTACTTGTCCGTCTCCTAAGATGGTTGCTCCAGATATTGCAAATACAGTAGACAAATAATCTCCTAAAGACTTTAGCACAATTTCTTGTTGTCCAATAAAGGAATCGACAACAATTCCAGCTAATTTTTCTCCTTTGCGGACAATGATAACAGAAAGGAATTCGTCCTCTTCTTCGATTTGCGGTACTTCAAATACATCTTTCAGAAAGACTAATGGAACTACTTTCCCGCGGAAATCGATCACTTCTTGATTATGTGCATTTAAAATATCGGATTTATTAATAATTGCTGTTTCAATAATAGAAGAAAGTGGAATTGCATATTTTTCCTTTTGTAATTCTACAAGCATAACGGAAATAATAGATAATGTTAAAGGAAGTTGAATGAAGAAAGTAGAGCCTTCTCCTTCAACAGAGTCGATCGTAATCGAGCCGCCCAATGATTCAATCGTTGTTTTAACAACATCTAATCCAACACCGCGTCCAGACACATCTGAAATGGTGCTAGCTGTGGAAAAGCCAGAAGCAAGAATAAGCTCGTTAACCTGCTTATCAGTAAGGTTTGCAGCCATTTCCGGTGTGACGACATTTTTTTCAATCGCTTTTTGTAAAACTTTTTTGCGGTTAATTCCGGCTCCATCGTCTTCAATCTCGATAAATACGTGGTTGCCGCTATGATATGCTTTCAGCTTTATCGTGCCTTCAGGAGGCTTTCCATTTGCTTCTCGAACCTCTGGTGTTTCAATGCCATGGTCTAGTGCATTTCTTAATAAATGGACGAGCGGATCGCCAATTTCATCAATCACCGTTCGATCTAATTCTGTTTCAGCACCAATGATTTCCAATGTCATTTTTTTATTTAAATCGCGTGCAAGCTGCCTCACCATACGTGGAAAACGGTTAAAAACAGTTTCAACTGGAATCATTCTCATCGTTAAAATAATATTTTGTAGATCACCAGATATTCTAGACATTCGTTCGACCGTTTCATCAAGTTCAGCATGATTCAAGTCACGAGAAATTTGTTCCAATCGACCGCGATCTATGACTAATTCCTCAAATAAATTCATGAGAATGTCAAGGCGTTCAATATTTACACGAATTGTTTTGTTGTTGATTTGTTTCGTTCCGACACTTTTTGATGCTTTTGCTTGATTTGCACGCTTCTCTTCCGTTTTCTTGCTTTGTACGATCGGGCCTTTTTCTGTTGGTTTAGCATCTGCTGTCTTTTCTTGCTCTAATTGCGGCTGTTGGCGAAATTGTTCAGCTGTGATAACTGCTATCGAAACTGATTCAATTTCTGACACTTTCATCACTTTCTTTTCAATGTCTTCTTTCGGCTCTTTCGTAACTATTGTAACAGTAAAGTGTTGATCAAATTGCTCTTCTTCAAGCTGCTCAACGGACGGAACTGATTTTATGACTTCTCCACATTTCTCAAGTACTTCAAACACCATGTATACACGCGCAGTTTTAAGCAAACAATCGCTGCGAAGAACGATTGTAATTTCGTAGCAAGAAAAACCTTGTTCATTTGACTGTTGTATAACCGTTTGTTCAAATTGGTCATAATCTGCGTATGTTTTTTCTGCTTGTGCAGTAGCTGCAGTCTCCTGTTGAGCAGTTGGAGAGGGAATATCACCATTTTCAATCCGTTGCAGTTGTTCGACAATACTTGTAACATCTTTTTTTCCGTCTCCGCCAGTGGCAATTGACTCTAACATCTCTTCTAAATCGTCAACAGCTAGAAACACAACATCTAAAATATCTGCTGTAACATGCAGCTTTTCATTTCGAATTGCATCAAGCACGTTTTCCATCATATGCGTTAAATTAGCTAAATCCTCAAATCCCATCGTTGCGGCCATTCCCTTTAATGTATGGGCAGATCGAAATATTTCGTTGACTATGGATAAATCTTCTGGATTTTTCTCTAATTCTAACAAGTGTTCATTACAGCTTTGTAAGTGTTCTTTACTTTCGTCAATGAATACTTCTAAATATTGACTCATTTCCATCTGGTTCCCGCCTCTCTGTTAAGTAAGCTGCTCAAATAGTCATTGAATCAGTGCGCAAAAATTTTAGGCACGATATGAAAAACGGACGGAGTGAACATTGGTGCATAAACAGGTTTTTCATCGTGCAATGACAAAATGCGGATAGATTTTCATAGACTTTTGAACATCCTCCATTACATATATTTCATGATAGCTGGTGCAATTTGATCTAAATCCTCTACATCATCAACAAGATTTGTTGCAATGGCTGCTTTTGGCATGCCAAAAACGATGCAACTGTTTTTTGATTCTGCAATGACTCTAGCGTTTCCTTTGCTTTTTAATTCTTGTAAGCTGTTAGCACCATCTGCCCCCATCCCAGTCATAATAACGGCTACTTTATCATAATCCGCCAGCTCGCTGACAGATTGAAACATCGTATCAACAGAAGGGCGATGGCCGTTAACAGCAGGGGACGTGTCGATATTGACAGCCAAACTAGAGCCAATTTTTCTTACTTTTAGATGATATCCTCCCGGCGCAATATAAGCAGTACCTCTTTGGACAATTTCTCCATCGCTCGCCTCTTTGACACGGATGTCACATAATGAATCCAAACGATTCGCCAAGGACTGGGTAAATCCCGGCGGCATATGTTGAACAACAAAAATAGGTGCTTCTATATTTGCCGGTAAAGCAGTCAACACTTCCTGCAGTGCTCTTGGCCCGCCGGTAGACGTGCCGATACAAATGAGTTTTTTACTATTTTTTGACCACCGGCTCTTTACAGCTTTTTCAGTTCTGTTTTCTTGAACGATTAAGTTGGAAGGCTTTCTTTCCACGATTTTTCGTTCTTGTTTTGTCATTTTAGCAAGATTAACTTTACTAGCGGATAAAACTTTTCCGATAATGTCATCTTTCACCTTGTGCAAGTCAAGTGATATGGAACCTGATGGCTTGGCAACAAAGTCAATCGCACCATATTGCATTGCAAGCATCGTATTTTCTGTTCCCTCTTTCGTTGTACTTGAAAGAATAACGATCGGAACTGGCATTTCCTGCATAATTCTTTGCAGCGCCTCTAGTCCATTCATTACTGGCATTTCAATATCCATCGTCATCACATCTGGCGATAGGCTTTTCACTTTTTCTATCGCATCAAGGCCATTCCTTGCTATGCCGCATACTTCCATACGTGGATGCCCTTCTATAATATCTGTTATTAATTTGCGCATAAATGCAGAATCATCTACGACTAGGACTCTAAGTTTCTTCATCATTATGACCGCCCTTCGAAAATAGTCGACGAAGCTTATCTACAAATTTAGGCTTAGTTGAAACCGATGCTGTCAACGGAATGCCAGTTAGATAGCTTTCTAACATTTTCTCAATGTTCCATGCTGCTGGTGATCTAGGAAATGCCAAATAGAATGGTTCTTGTCTCGTTACCGCTTTTCTAACATGTATATCTTCTGGAATAGTTCCTAAAATGGTTACATCCTTATGTAAAAACTGGTTCATGACTTTTTGTAGTCTTATCAGTGTTTGCTGTCCTTCTTTTTCACTATCTGAACGATTGCAGATAAGATAGAAAGAACATGTTTTTTCTTGCAGATGAATAAACTTCATCATTGAATAGGCATCGGTCATGGAGGTTGGTTCTGGTGTTGTAACGACAAAAATGTCATCTACTGAAAGTAGAAACTGAATACTTGATCCTGTTGCACCTGCACCCATATCAAAGAAAATAACATCAAAATCATATTGAAGAGCCTCCAAGCTATCAAGCAATTTGTCTGTTAATTGGTTAGTAAAATCCAATACTTCTGCAAATCCGTTTCCACCTGCAATGAACCAAATGCCGCCTGGCCCTTGATAAATTAGTTCCTGTATATGTAATGAATGCTGTAGGTAATCTGTAATCGTGTAACGAGTTTGCATCCCTAACAAAAGATTCGTATTGCCCATACCAAGATCCAAATCAAAAACCAAGACTTTTTTTCCTTTTTTCGCCATTGCCAATGCTGTACTGATCGTAATATTGGATTTTCCTACTCCTCCCTTCCCACTAACAACTGCAATTGTTTTTGCTGCTTGTTTCTCTTTATTTCTTAATTTCATCCGCAGTTTTTCCGCTTGATCCATTATTGCTCTTCTACCTTCAATAAGTATTCAGCAAGTACCTTTGGACTCGCTTCAATCATATCATCAGGAACGTCTTGACCATTCGTAACATACGCAACTCCGATTTTATAATCAAAAATAAGATTCAGCATTGAACCATATGCAATTGTTTCATCAATTTTTGTAAAAACAAATTTGTCAATCGAAATGGAGGAAAAATTATGAATGATTGCTCGTAAATCTTTTTCTTTCATGGAGAGAGAAAGCGCAAGATAATTCTCCATTTCCTGTTCAAAGTCGATGATTTTCTTTAATTCGTCCATATATTGAGGATCTCGATAATTCCTGCCTGCTGTATCAATAAATATCAGGTCATAATCATGAAATTTGTCGACAGCTTTTTGGAAGTCCTCTCTTTTATAAACGACTTCAAGCGGAACATTTAACAAATTTGCGTAGACTTTTAATTGTTCAATAGCGGCAATTCGATAAGTGTCCGTCGTGATAAAGGCAACCTTTTTGTTTTTTTCCAGCACCTCATGAGCAGCCATTTTCGCTAGCGTTGTTGTTTTCCCAACACCTGTAGGTCCTAATATGTTGACAAATCGTTTCTTTATTGCTCCTCCATGTTGGAAAGAGGAAAGTTGTTTCTCAACGATCTCTCTCGTCCATTCTTTTAATTCGCGAGAGGACACTTCTTCATTTTTATTACGCCATTTTTCCAGCAATTTTTCTGAAATAGCCTGCTGATGTTTTTGTGCTAATTCTTGCTCCTCTAAATGTAAGAGCCAATTTTGAAGAAGTACTGGATAATGAGCAGTCGCTAAATGCCCAGGGGCGGACATCGTTTGAAGCATCGATTTTAATGATGCTACCTCTTGATAGAGTTTCTGATCATCCGCCGCTGCAGTTCTGGTTGGTACATTCCGCTGTAATTTAGGAGTACTATTTTTAACAGCTGTCTTTACAGGATTATTTTTCTTTATTTGTTTTACCTCTAAATCTACTGCTGCAATTACTTCGATATTTTTCTTTTTAAAAAGCCCCAAAAATCCAGAAGTAGTAATTTTTTTCGAATGAAGAATGATGGCGTCATCACCAAGCTCAGCTCTCACCCTTTTCATAACTTCAGGCATGGTTGGAGCGACATATTTTTTTACTTTCATTCGATATTCACCACCCCTACACTTTGCACTTCAATGTTTGCCTCTAGTTCGTTATAGGACAGAATCGGTACTTGTGGAAAGTAACGCTCTGTCATTTGGCGTACATACATGCGTACCGCAGGGGAACATAACATAATTGATGATTCTCCCGAAAGCGAACGTTGTTCAATTTGAGCAGCCATTGCCTCCAGGATTTTTTGTGATTCAGTAGGATCAATTGATAAATAGTTGCCATGATCGGTTTGCTGAACCCCATCTGCAATTAGTTTTTCAACTCTTCCAGATAAGGTGATGACTTTTAACGTTTCTTCGTTTTCTGCATATTGATTAGTAATTTGTCTTGCCAATGCTTGACGCACATACTCTGTTAATAAATCAGTGTCTGTGGACATTTTTCCATAATCAGCAAGTGTTTCGAAAATAATCGGTAAATTGCGTATCGAGACATTTTCTTTTAATAGTTTCGCAAGGACTTTCTGAATCTCTCCAATAGAAAGTGGATTTGGCGTGACTTCCTCGATCAATATCGGGTAAGTCTCTTTGACATGATCGATCAATTGTTTTGTTTCTTGTCTTCCTAATAGTTCATAGGCATTTGCCTTAATCACTTCTGTTATATGCGTTGAAACAACAGAAGGTGGATCGACAACCGTATATCCGAGTATTTCTGCCTGTTCTTTTGTACTTTCTGTAATCCATTTTGCAGGCAATCCAAAGGAAGGTTCAACTGTATCGATTCCTTCTAATCCATCATCTTCCATCCCAGGACTCATCGCCAAGTAGTGATCTAATAAAAGTTCGCCTTTCGCCATCTCATTGCCTTTTATTTTTAAGCGGTATTCATTTGGTTCGAGTTGAATGTTATCACGAATTCTCACAACCGGGATAACGATGCCTAGTTCTAAAGCGAGCTGTCTCCTAATCATGACAATGCGATCTAACAAATCTCCTCCTTGATTTGTATCCGCTAATGGGATTAAACCATATCCGAATTCGAATTCAATTGGATCAACATTTAATAGATTCACAACGCTTTCTGGACTTTTCATCTCGTCTGTTTGTGCTTCTTCTTCAAGCTCTAATAGTTCTTCCTCATCCTGCTTCGGCTGACGGGAGAGCATAAAGCCGCCAAATACAAGAATCGCAGAAATAGGCACAGTTAATAAATTATTAATCGGCGTGAAAATACCTAATGCGAAAATGGTAAATGCCGTAATAAATAGCAGCTTTGGATAAGCAAACAATTGGCTTGTAATATCCTGGCCCAGATTATTATCTGAAGCAGCCCGAGTAACAACTATGCCTGTAGCTGTTGAAATTAACAGTGCTGGAATTTGACTGACGATCCCATCACCTACTGTTAATAGGGAGAACTTGGTTACTGCATCGCCAAAACTTAAATCAAGCTGAAGCATACCGATAATAATCCCGAAAACTAAGTTGATAACAACGATAACAATTCCTGCAATTGCATCCCCTTTAACAAACTTACTAGCCCCATCCATGGAACCATAAAAATCAGACTCTTTGCTTACTTTTTCACGTCTTTCTCTTGCTTCGTGCTCAGAAATCATCCCCGCATTTAAGTCAGCGTCAATACTCATTTGCTTTCCTGGCATTGCATCGAGGGTAAAGCGAGCTGCAACTTCTGATACACGTTCAGCCCCTTTTGTAATAACGACAAACTGAATGACGATTAGGATTAAGAAAACGACCATTCCCACTAATACATTTCCACCAACTACAAACGTTCCGAATGTTTCAACTACATTTCCAGCATCTCCTTTTGACAAAATAGACCGGGTTGTAGAAACATTTAATCCAAGTCTAAACAATGTCAACAATAGCAGCAACGATGGAAAAATAGAAAATTGCAACGGTTCTTTCATATTCATCGTCGTTAACAAAACGATGAGTGCAAGAGAAATATTAATGATAATGAGTACACTTAATAGTACTGGCGGCAACGGAATAACCAGCATCGCAACAATTAAAATGACACTAAATAAAACTGAAACATCTCTTGCTGACATTGTTTTTCGCTCCTAACTTTAAGGGTTGTTCAACAAGTCCGGGAAAAAAGAGCTTTTAAAATGCAGCATCTGCTTACATCTCCTTGCACACGCTTGAAAGCCGTGCGTTCCGGTTCTTGAAAGTCTGTTCTTCCTTGAACTTTTAAACTCTTTTTGTCCTCTTTTTTGAACACGCACTATAAGGTGAAACTTGATCAAATTGGGCTTTTATCATCCCAATGAATAGTTGATTTACAGGTTATCTTCCACTTCATTTGCTTTGTGGAAAGGTCATAACTGACGTAGGCAGAGGAGAAAGTGAATTCACCGTTTTTCTTTCTTTTTATTAAGATGAGATTTTTAGTATATTGCTGGTGAACTTCTTTCATCTCAGTATAGAATGAAGCCACATTGATCTGCGATGCTGATTTTAGAGGCTATTCTTATCCTATCAGCCTACATTTAGCGTTAGAGGTGAGAAAAACACCTCACCAAACTTTCCAAGCTCTTACGAGTTCATGCGAGATAAACATTAAATTTTGTTTTTGATTCGATAAACATATGCTAATATTTCAGCGACCGCTTTGAAAAACTCTTCGGGTATCGCTTCGCCAATCTCTGTTTGATCATAGATAGCCCTTGCTAAGGGACGGTTCTCCACCATGACAATTTCATGCTCATTTGCAATCAGTTTGATCTTTTGAGCGAGAAAGTCGACGCCTTTCGCAATAACAATCGGAGCATCTGCTTTTTCTTCATCATACTTCAAAGCAATAGCGTAATGGGTCGGGTTTGTAATAACAACATCTGCCTGCGGAACCTCTTGCATCATCCTCCGCATCGCCATTTCTCTCTGCCTTTGTTTTATTTTTGATTTGATTAATGGATCTCCTTCGCTATTTTTATACTCATCCTTAATATCTTGCTTGGACATACGAATATTTTTTTCAAAATCATAACGTTGGTATAGAAAGTCAAAGATAGACAGAAATAATAATGCGATTGATGCAGCGATACCCACTTTTGTTACAAGATGTCCAACTGTTTGTAAAGCATTTGGGACTGTTTTAAAGGATAAGTACAAAACCTCATCAATACTGAGCCATAAAACGAGAAAGGTGATCGATCCAACGAATGAAATTTTCAATACCGATTTCAGCAGCTCCACTATCGCTCTAAGTGAAAATATCCGTTTTAATCCTTTGATAGGATCTAATTTTTCTAATTTAGGCTTCATCGGCTCTGTCGTAAATAGAAACCCAACTTGCAAATAATTAGCGACTAAACCAGCTACAAGGGCAATCGCCATAACCGGTGCCAGTATCAATGCAGTTTCTGTTAAAATGTCAACCAACACCATTTGGATATTTGTTTCCGTCGGCTCAAGCAGCATATATTCTTGGAAAGAGTGGCGAAAGATATTAAAAACACCTGATCCCATATAAGAGCCTGCAAAAGTAAGAAACAAAAAGATAAGAAGTAACCCAATTGCTGTGTTAACGTCCTGGCTTTTTGCTGTTTGTCCTTTTTTTCTGGAATCTTGTCGTTTCTTAGGTGTTGCTTTTTCCGTTTTTTCGCCAGCGAAAAATTGTAAATCCAGAGAGAGCCATTTCATCGTGTTTCACCTATCAATTTCATAATATCTCTCATGACGATAAACATCGTCTCAAATAATTGCTGGACGACGAGTAAAATAACGCCCATTACAATCATTAACATGATAAAACTGACAGCAATCTTTATCGGAAATCCAACAACAAACACGTTTAATTGTGGAACTGTACGAGCTAGAATGCCGAGTGTTACGTCTACCAAAAATAACGTTGCTATTACAGGGATTGCCATTTGAAATGCAATCACAAACATGCGATTAAAGGCAAGAATAACATATTCTACTAAACCTTCATGCCCGAATGGAATCGCAACTTGATCAATTGGAATAAATTGATAACTATAAAAGATGCCATCCAATATCATGTGATGACCGTTTACTGCCAATAGCAGCAAAAGAGCAAATGTATACAAGTATTGACCAACTAGTGGACTTTGGGCACCAGTTTGCGGATCAATAACGTTAGCGATTGCGAATCCCATTTGAAAGTCGATAAATCCACCTGCTATTTGAATAGCAGAAAAAATAATGTAAGCCATTAATCCAATTAAAAGACCAACAAGTGCTTCTTTCATCACAAGCAGAAAATATTCCCCATTTATTGAAAAAGCAGGGACATCTATCGTATAATACATGAGCCATGATAGAAAAAAGGCAAGCCCGATACGATACATTGTAGGAATCGTTCGATAGGAAAAAAATGGCATTGTGACGAAAAATGCTGATACTCTAACAAATACAAGTAAAAAAACAGAAAGCATCGGGACTAATTCTTCCATCCTATCAACCTACAAAACGTGTTAAATTTGTTAAGATTTCATTGGCAAAGGAAATGACTTTGGTCAGCATCCATGAGCCAAAAAAGACGAGACCGACTAAAACAGCAATAATTTTTGGAATAAACGCCAATGTTTGTTCTTGTATTTGAGTTGTTGCTTGAAAGATACTTACAGTCAGTCCGACAACAAGCGCTAGCAACAATAACGGTCCTGCTACAATAAGTGTTGTAAAAACTCCTCTTTCTGCCAAAGAAATGACCATTTCAGCATTCATTTAACCTTCACCTTCTTGTTCTATTCCACCGAATAAGCTATCTGCAAGACATTAAAAACTATGTATGTTTTATATCTAGGCGTTTTTTCGTTATCCAAAGCTTTGCAATAATGATTTCACAACTAAGTACCAGCCATCCACAAGGACGAATAATAATATTTTAAAAGGCAATGAAATCATCACTGGCGGCAGCATCATCATTCCCATTGACATTAAAACACTTGCAACAATCATATCTATGACTAAAAATGGAATGAAAATCATAAAGCCAATTTGAAAGGCTGTTTTGATTTCACTAAGAGCAAAAGCAGGTACTAGTGTTGTTAACGGAATATCTTGAATCGATGTCGGCTTCGGTGCTTTTGAATACTCAAGAAATAATTCCAAATCTTTTTGCCTTGTATGATTGCTCATGAATTCTTTAAATGGACCTGAAGCTCGTACATACGCTTCTTCTAGATTAATTTCTTCATTAAAAAGTGGTGACAATGCCTGTTCATTTACTTGGCTAAACGTTGGCGCCATAATGAAAAATGTTAGAAATAAGCTTAAACCAATTAATACTTGGTTCGGCGGCATTTGTTGTGTAGCAAGTGATGTTCTAGCAAAGGATAACACGATGATAATTCTCGTAAAGGATGTCATGAGAACAAGAATACTAGGTGCGAGTGATAGAACGGTTAGCAGCAGAAACAGCTTGACAGCAATTGATACATTTTCAGGAGAGCTGCTATTAAAAAATTCCATAAACTCATTCATCCAATTTCTGCTCCTTTTGTTCCATTTCTTTCATGGCTTTCTGACGATTCTTTTTGATTGTTGTTAATTGCTCCTGCAATTGATGTTCAAACGATGCTGTTGATGAATCAGTCTTTTGCGGAGACTTTCTTTTCGTTAGCCATTTTGTCAAAACATCCCTTGACTGAAGCATTTGCTCCGATTGTTCATTGTAATGTTCAAGAAAAGCTTTATACTCCTCTTCATCGTCGATTTCACGCAAAAGCTGCACATTTTCACCGACGCCTACAATTAAAATTCTATTTCCAACTCTAACCAGTTGAATAGAACGGTTGCCGCCAAGAGACGTTCCACCGAAATGATGAATAAATTGACTTTTTTGATATGCTTGGCTTTTTTTGTTTACAAATTTCAAGAGAAAATACAAAAGTCCAACGACAAAAAGGAGCGCAGCAATCATTTTGACAACATCTAGCAGCCCGACCCCAGGGGGCGATGCTGCCCCTTCTTTAGATGGTTGAATGCTCTCATTCGTTTCGGCAGGCTCATCGCAGCCTTCTGTAGATTCAAGGCAATCTTTTACACTTTTATCGATCGCATATGTATGGGCAATAGCTGATTGCCCATACAACATACTGAGCGAAAGTAGACATGATAACATAATAAATAAAGCTTTCCGCAAAATTCAGGCACCTTCTTAATATAGGTTTATTCTAATGTTTTTTGGATTGCTTCTACGACACGGTCTGCTTGGAAAGGCTTCACGATGAAGTCCTTTGCTCCCGCTTGAATTGCATCGATGACCATCGCTTGCTGCCCCATTGCGGAACACATAATAATCTTGGCATCTGGATCAAAGTTTTTAATTTCTTTTAATGCCGTAATTCCATCTACTTCTGGCATCGTGATATCCATCGTAACAAGATCTGGCTTATGTTCCTTATACTTCTCAATTGCTTGTGCGCCATCAGCAGCTTCTCCAACAACATCAAAACCATTTTTCGTTAAAATATCTTTAATCATCATTCTCATGAATGCTGCATCATCTACTATTAAAATCTTTTTTGCCATTTCTTTTACCTCCGTCGTCAATCGCTCTATTTAAGTTTTTTCAGTCGATCTGTTTGACTCATAATATCAGTGACGCGTACACCGAAATTTTCATCAATTACAACGACTTCGCCTTTCGCTATTAATCGGCTGTTAACTAAAATATCTACTGGTTCTCCAGCTAATTTATCCAATTCGATAATGGAGCCAGAACTAAGATCCAGTATTTCCTCTACAGGTCTTGTCGTCCTTCCAAGCTCAACAGTTACTTGCAAAGGAATATCTAAGAGCATATTTAAGTTCTTTACTTCAGATTGCTGCATTCCTTGACTTTCAAAATTAGAGAAGACAGCTGGCTGTACATTTGTCGGCTGCGCCGGCTGATAAGCTGGCTGTGTATAATGAAAACTTTCCGGTTGAGCAAATTCCTGATATTGCTCTTGGCTGCCACTAGGCATTGCTTGTCCTCCTTGAGCAAATGGCTGTTGATTTCCAATTGCTGTTTTTTCTTGAGCTGGTGGTGCAACTGTAGCGGTAGTTTCCGCTTTCCCAGCATTAACGTCACTTCCCTCTTGCTGCATTAGATCAGTGACAAGGTCTTTTGCAAAATCAAGTGGCAAAAGCTGCATGATATTAGAATCAATTAAGTGACTTACAGTTAGCCGAAAAGAAACACGAACTAATAAATCTTCAGGAGGGATCTTCTCTGCACCCTCTCCTTGAGCGAGATCAAGCAAGTCGATGGAGGGCGGGGAAATATCTACACGTTTACTAAAAATGGTAGACATTGAAGTTGCAGCTGAGCCCATCATTTGATTCATCGCTTCTTGGACGGCGCTTAAGTGAATATCGCCTAATTCATCTGTTGGATTTTCTCCATTGCCTCCAAGCATTAAATCTGCAATTATCGCTGCATCTGATTGTTTAATAACCAATAAATTGATGCCGGAAAATCCTTCTGTATAACTTACCTGGATCGCTACATATGGGTGAGGAAATTCATCCTCTAAATTATTCCGATCTACAAGGGAAACAGCAGGTGTTGTGATTTCCACCTTTTGATTCAACAGTGTAGATAATGCAGTTGCAGAGCTGCCAAAAGAGATGTTTCCAATTTCCCCCAGCGCATCTTGCTCTATTGGTGATAAATGATCATCAATCGCAACTTCTTTATTTTGTTCAGGCGCTGGCTCATCTGTGTTGCCGTTTAACAATGCGTTTATTTCATCCTGAGAGAGCATGTCATCACTCATCATCGTTCTCTCCCTCCTTTAAGATTTCTAATATTTGTACCGCTAGTTTCTTAGAAGATTGACCTGGCTGAGCCATAAATTTCGGAATTTGCCCAACTTTTACAAGCAATGGCGCTTCAATGTGCTGTTGCAGCTCTAACACATCGCCAATGCCAATCGAAAGGAAATCCTCAACAGTTATTTGTGCATTTCCAAGCTCTGCTACAATTGGAACATAGGCTTTTTTAATTCTTTTTTCCAATATCGCTGCTTCTTCAGGCAATCGTTCTTTATTGTTTGTCTGCATCCAATAATGTACAGAAAGCTTTGGAATAATTGGCTCTAGTACAACATGCGGAATACAAATATTAATCATTCCAGAAGTATCGCCGATTGTTGTGTTGAGAGAAATCACAACGACAGTTTCATTTGGTGATACCATTTGCAAAAATTGTGGATTCACTTCTAAATCTGTTAATACTGGATTGATTTCTGTAATAGTTGACCATGCTTCTTGTAAATATTCGAACGTTCGTTCAAATAAATTGCGCATAATCTTTGTTTCAATTTCAGTAAGGTTATCAATTTTATTGACACTTTCTCCTTTTCCGCCAAGAACGCGGTCAAGCATGGCGTAGCCGATATTCGGATTCACTTCCATTAGGATTCTGCCATCTAAAGGAGGCACCTCAAAGACATTTAGAATCGTCATATTTGGAATCGATCGAATAAATTCCTCATATGGAATTTGGTCAGCTGATGCCACACTAATTTGCACATAAGTCCGCAACTGAGCCGAGAAAAAAGTCGTCATTAATCTGGCAAAATTCTCATGTACCCTTGTCAAGCTGCGAATCTGGTCTTTTGAAAACCGCAGTGCTCTTTTAAAATCATATACTTTCACTTTTTTCTCTTGTTCTTCTTTTTTCAATTCATCAGCACTCATTTCACCAGTTGAAATGGCTGATAATAGTGCATCAATTTCGCTTTGTGATAATACCTCTTGAGACATAGGCGACACCCATTTCAAATGATTTAAAGAAAACGCAGAAAGCGTATTTGCTCCTCAATGATGGATGAAGGTGCTGTCGATTTTTGGCGACGAGTGAAAGCTCTCAATCTAGTTCCATTGTACCACCTTTTATTCCTGTTTGGCCATCTGAACCTATATCGAGACCTAGCACATTTTATTGAGGAGAGCTATTTACTTATTGTTACGTGTTCAATCAGTACGTTTGAAAGGCTATTAGTCTAAACTATGCCTCTACTGAACAATATGAGAAGTAATATACACCTTCACGATTTCTCCATTCTCCATCAATTCATTGATTCTTGTTTTAATCGTATCTTCAAGCTTGTGTTTGCCTGAACGACCGTCTAATTCCTCTGATTTCATTTCTGATAATTCTTCAATGATTGCATTTTTCACTTGGAAATCACGCTTTTCCAATTCTTTTTTTGCTTTTTTATTATCGGTTTGGATTTTAAATGAGATACGAATAAAATCATTACTTGCTAGATTTGTAGTAATTTCCTCAATATCTACCGATGCT
The DNA here is from genome assembly GCF_030812995.1 of Bacillus chungangensis. Taxonomy (GTDB): domain Bacteria; phylum Bacillota; class Bacilli; order Bacillales; family Bacillaceae_C; genus Bacillus_CF; species Bacillus_CF chungangensis. Next base: position 102,947 of record NZ_JAUSTT010000008.1, read on the forward strand.
TCGAGAACTTCATCAATAGATGGATTTTTCTTCGGGATATTATTGTTATTCATTGTATAGACTACAGCTAGCGCTATACCTCCAACTAGCAGAATAGCTACGACTAGAACCATGATAATGGTAAACACATTATTCTTCATGACCAATTCCCTCCGGCTTCTCTCCAAGAAGATTCACTGTTTGATAAAATTGGAGAATACGTTCCCTTACCAAGTTGTCTGATTCAGCGACGACAAATTTACGGCCATTTGTTAATGTAATGGTTGTGTCAGGGAATGTCTCTATCGTTTCTATGTATAGTGCGTTAAGCATAAAGGATTTGCCGTTTAATCTTGTTACTGTTATCAAAGCAGTCAGGACTGAGGAAGCGCCCTCAGCCCTGTCCCTCCCTTACTTATCGTTTAAGGTTAACCAGTTCTTGCAAAATTTCATCAGATGTTGTAATAATCCTTGTATTCGCTTGGAAGCCCCGCTGTGCAACAATCATTTCTGTAAATTCTTCCGAAAGGTCGACGTTGGACATTTCTAGAGAACTAGCTGCAATCGTACCACGGCCGTCACCTGCAATTCCAATGTTAGGTGTCCCTGAATTGACACTCTCTTGTAGTAAATTGCCTCCCGTTCTCATCAAACCTGAAGGGTTACTAAACTTTGCAATCGCGAGAATCCCGACTGTTACTACTTCCCCATTCGAGTAAACACCGCTAATTTCTCCAGAAGCACCGACACTAAAGCTTGTCAGCTTACCTTCCTTATTGCCATCTGGCTTCACTAGAGGAGTAGATGCGCCTTCTTTACCAGTAAGAGCAGATACGTCGGGTTTTATATCTACTACCCTAGGAGTTGTCTCTCCCTCTGCTGGAGGTAGTGGGATTTTCCATACTTGCGGATTAGTTGTAGTTAATTTTCCATTATTATCGAATTCCACTGAACCAAGCTCAACTGGTTGAGCAGGTGGATCAGCAGGTAGAGCAGGTGTAGTCATCGTCCACCCATTACCTTTTTTTGTAAACGTCACCTCTATCTTATGTTCTACGCCTTTTTCATCTACAACTTTTATTTGTTCAACAATTTCCGAACCTTCTGTTGCATCCTTAGATAAATTCCCGGTTAATGTTACATTTTCCGTCTTTTTAGCTGGTAAAGTCGCATTTGGATTAAGCATAATATCGCCATAATCTCTTGATCTCTCACCTTTTTCATCTACTTTGTAAGCTTGTACTTTCAAGCCGGCTCCATTCACGATTGCTCCCGTTGCAGGGTCCAAGCCAAATTTTCCGTCACGCGTATAATAATGCTCATCGCCTATTTTAACGAGAAAATAACCATCACCTTCAAGTGCGAGGTCAAGCGATCTTCCAGTTGTTTGCAAACCGGATTGTGTATCGATAATATCGATAGTGGCAATGGTTGCGCCAAGACCTACTTGTTTCGGATTGATGCCACCTCGATTGCCTTGAGCGCCACTAGCACCGGATAATGTTTGACTCATCATATCTTGAAAGGTAACCCGTCCTTTTTTAAAACCATAGGTGTTCACGTTGGCGATATTGTTACCAACTACATCGAGTTTTGTTTGGAAGTTTCTCATTCCACTAATTCCTGAGTACATGGATCTTAACATGTTCTGTACCCCTTTCCGTTTTTATTTACATCTACCTAATGTTGAGCTGTCTCTATCCATCAACAGCTCTAGCTTCCTTTAAAAGGTCCAGCTATTATCATCGGCTCGCCATTTTTCTATATTCAGCCTTTAAAACGAACAAATGATTAGTCTAACAAGATTGTGCCATTTATATTTGTGAAGATTTGTGAACTAGCTTCATGGCGATTCATTGCCGTAATGACTGTCTGATTTTTAGCACTAACGATGAGTGCAGCATCTTTCAAGATAACCAAAGATTCATTGACACCTTTTGTTTTCGCTTCGTAAATTTTTTTACTGACTTGATTCCACGTTTTGTCATTAATAAAAATGCCACGTTGTTCCATTCTTTCTCCGGCATGTTTGCTAATAGTAAGCTGGTGTGTATCTTTGTTAATTTCTTGCTGCAAATGCGCTGAGAATCGTTCATTTACTGATCGCTCTCTTATAGCAGGTTGTTGAAACAGCTGCTTAGGTGCTAATGTCTGCACAGGAATTTGGTGTAAAAAAGATTTTACCATTCAACCACATCCCTATGATCCAACTTTTATGATTTTATCTGCGCTTACTTTCTCATTATCTGAAAAATAAAGCCAAGTGGTACCATCTTTGATCGCAACAGAAGTGACAATGCCATTTTTTTCTTGTGGATCCTTGCTTTCATCATCTTCTATCCATGTAACCTCTTTGTTAATCAGATAACTTGCTTGAATAAGAGGAGAATCAATCGTTCCACTTTTTACGTCTGAAATATTTCCAGGTTGAAGAATCGTACCATCCTTCAATACCAGTTCCACTGAATCTCCTTTAAATTGAACCATTTGCACGACTCCCGTTCCATCTAAAATAACGGGGGCTTTTCCTTCTTCCTCGACGATTTTATGCCAAGCTACTTGCTTGCCGATAAACTGATTATACGCCATCAGCGTCGATTGCTCTTGTGTCTGTGCAAGCTTCTCAAAGGAGCGAGCCATGTTCATCATTTGCTCTAATGTCGAAAATTGAGCTAATTGGGCAATGAAATCTCTATCTTCCATCGGGTTTAATGGATCTTGATTTGCTAGCTGCGCCATTAATATCTTCATAAAATCATCTTTTCCTAAATTATCTCCCTTAGGCACCCGTTGTACCGGTGAGAAAATTAAATCGGGATCAATTGTCGTAAACATATTATCACCTACACTTTCATTTCTAGTAAGCTTTCCTGTAAAGCATCAGAAAAGACTGGCCGCTGCTCTTCTTCATCATTGAAGCGTTTCGCCTGCTCTTCTTTGTGCTGTTCTGACGCTTGCTGGCCGTGCTGTCCTTGCTGATGACGCTCAAAACGTTCTGCATCCTGCTGTTGATAGCTAATATCAATTTTATCAACTTGAATATTTTGCTGTGAGAATGCGTGTCTTAGACTGTGTAGTTGTGAATCCAGCATTTCTTTTGCCGCTTGCGTAGATGTAAGCATTCGTGCAGTCAACAATCCGTTCTGCTGAACAAGCTCCACCCTTAAAGTGCCAAGATGCTCTGGATAAAGCTTAATCATCAACCTATTCATATTTGGTGTCTTCATCAGCTGCGATTTAGATAGAATATTTGTAAACTGCTTGATCAGCTGCTCCTGGTCCACAGGCTTATTATCTTTACTAGCAAAAATAGTGAATTGTTCTATTTTTGTTAACGGCTGGTTATTCATTTGCGTACTTACTTGATTACTCATTTTGTCTCCAAGCGTTTCGCCTGCTGCTTCTTTCACCATTTCTGCAGCGGGTATACGAATTGGGCTTTCTCCAGTTGCTGCCAGCCTTTGCAACAATTGCTGATCAGCATTTCTGCTTTCTTCATCTACAAGCTGGGAAAATGTCCGTTGTAAAACCGATTGCTGTTCTTGAGCCCGCACATTTTCTATCATCGCTTCAAGCTTTGATGCAACTGTAGCAAGCTGATCGGTTATCGTAGATAAGCGTTGAATATTTGATAGAGATAAATCTTGCGATGCTTGCGTTTGCTGAACTGCTTTACTCATTTTCGCCAGCACCGCAAAGCTTTTCATCGCTTCCCCTTTTATGGATGATTCATCCATCTGCGATAGTATATTTAATATCTTCTCGAAACCATCCAACAGCTTTCCTGACTGAATAAGTTCATTTGCTTCTCGTAATGGAACAGAAATTGGAGCGTCCTGTTCAAAACGACTGATCATCATCAACAATGCCGCTTCCATCATCTTCTGAAGCTCATCTTCAGGAATGTCAAGCATCTCGCTTAACAACGGTATATCCACTTCTTGTTCAGCAGGAAGAATCTCTTGGAATAAAAACGTGTTTATAAAGTGCAATGCCCCTAGAAGTTCATCCACTAGATTCTCTTGTTCTGGTGCGATCGGCTCGATCATCTCTACTTGATTTCCTTGTGCTGCGCTCGCCAACAATGCTTGAAAGGTACCTCCGAGCATTGGCTGTTTAGCATTTGTAGCTTGCGGAAAATTTGTGTTCAGACTTTCAGTTCCAAATAACATTGGTATATTCATTGTTTTCACCTCCTTTCGTTTTAAATGGTTAATTACTAGTATCTGCTGATAAAAGCTCTGTAAATTTCGCTGCCTTGTCAGGAGGCATTTTTTCCATAATTTTAGCCAAGGTTTCTGTATTCAGTTGGCTTAAAATTTTTACGGCTTCCGCTTCCTCCATACTGATAATAATTGGTGCTGCCTTTTTCGCTGTCATCGCTTCATATGTTTTGATAATATCTTTATAAGCACGTTTATTCGGATCTTGCTCATTTCTCAACTCTTCTATTTCCTCTTCGAGCTGCTTCTTTTCTATGAGTAATTTTTCTTTATCTCGATCTTGCTTTTCTAATTGTTTTTTCAGTCGGTTCATTTGCGTATTTTTATCTTGAACGGCTGCTTCTAGTTTAATAATGGTGTCTTCCGTTTGCTTTGAATCTGTTTTTTTACTCTCATTACCAGCTACCATGCTTGATATATAAGGTATTTTACTGCCGTATTCTTTTGCTTTTTCAAACACGTTTACCCCACTGACGGTTGCAACAATGAGCAAAATCATTACACAAAACAAGAGCGGAATGACAAACGCAAATAAAAACAACTGGAATTTACTTTTGCTTTTCTTCTGTTTTTGTTTCTCTACTTTATTATCCATTCCCTCACCTAGCTCCCATTTCGGTTAAAGAATTGAAGTGTCGAAATTTCATCAAGTGCTTTGTTTTCCCTGCTTCTTAACACTTGTATCCATTTTTCGGTATTTTTCACTTTCATTTTTTCATATTTTTTAACTTCAATATTTTTTTCTTGCAGCTTTTGCTTATACCAATTCATACTGTTGCGGGCACTGATTACAATTTCTTGATAATGATTAATTGTTTCTTCCAAATTCGTGATGAATTGCTGATAATGTCTGATCTCATGAATTGAAAATCCGCCATTTAACTTGTTTGTTTGAAAAACTTCTAGTGTTTCTTTTTTCTTTAAGAGTGAATACAGTTTTTCCGCTGCTTCTTCAAAATTTTTCACTGCTTTCTCATATAAAAGCAATGCTTCATCTTTTTCTCGTTCTTTCAAAGCAAGAATTTTTTCAAATCGATAATGGTGGCTCATTGCCAATCACCCGTTTCAACCAAGCGAATAAGTGAGCGGACACTTTCATCCTTGGTAATCGCTTCTGTTGTATTTTGTTTTAGAAAAGAGGTGATTTTCGGGAAAAATTGAATTGCTTCATCAATCTCTTTCGAAGTTCCTCTTTTATAAGCACCGATGTTGATTAAATCTTCCGAGTTTATATACGTGCTCAATAAATCCCTAACCCGTTCTGCAGCTCGGCGGTGCTCATCGTCAGCAAGGTGGTTCATTAGCCTGCTGACACTTTTTAAAATGTTTAGTGCGGGAAAATGTCCTTTATTCGCTAATTCACGATCAAGAATAAAATGGCCATCCAAAATCCCTCGTACAGTATCTGCTACAGGTTCGTTCATGTCGTCTCCATCAACAAGCACTGTATAGAAAGCTGTTATCGTACCACGTTCATTTGTTCCAGTTCTTTCAAGCAGCTTTGGCAAAATGGCAAAAACCGAAGGCGTATAGCCGCGTGTTGCTGGCGGTTCGCCAACTGCTAAACCAATTTCTCTTTGTGCGCTGGCAATACGCGTCACAGAGTCCATCATGAACATCACATTATATCCTCGATCTCGAAAGTGTTCGGCAACAGCTGTTGCTGTAAACGCACCTTTAATCCTCATTAATGCCGGTTGATCAGAAGTAGCTGCAATGACAATGGATTTTGCTAATCCTTCCGGACCAAGATCTCTCTCAATAAATTCTCTTACTTCACGCCCTCGTTCACCAATAAGCGCAATGACATTAATATCCGCCTTCGTATTACGGGCAATCATTCCTAATAATGTACTTTTTCCGACGCCGCTGCCGGCAAAGATGCCAATCCTTTGACCTTTGCCAACGGTAAGCATACTATCGATCGCTCGCACTCCAACTTCTATCGGTTCATTAATCGGCGGCCGCTGTAATGGGTTTGGCGGTGCTTGGTCTGTCGGAACTGACATTAATCCTTTCGGCAGCAACGACTGGTCTAATGGATTCCCTAAAGAATCAATCACTTTCCCGATCAATCCGGTTCCTACTTTTATTTCCAACGGCTTCTTCGTTGCTTCAACGACACTTCCAGGGGCAATTTCTTGAATGTCTGTATATGGCATCAAAATAACACTTTCTTCTTTAAAACCAACGACTTCCGCCTGAATCCTTCTTTGATTGGCTTTGTTTGAGACATAGATCCAGCAGACATCTCCTATGGAGCTTTCTGGACCCTGTGATTCTATCATTAATCCTATAACACGTTTTACTTTGCCATAGCGCTTCAGTGTATCAATTTGTTCCACATAAGGCAGTAGCTCAGCAGCTTTCACGACCCATCACCTTCAAGGATTTCAAATAGTTTTTCTTTAATTTCCTGTAATTGACTATCAACGCTCGCATCGATTCTTCCATTAGTTGACTCAATGAAACACTGATGCACCTCTAAATCTTCATTAGGATAAATATAGAACTTTGCATCTGCAGGGAATAGCGCCTCTAGTTCTTCACTTTGCGCTGCGATCATCTCGTATTGAGAAGGATGAATTTGAATTTGAATTTCCTTGTAATCTCGTGCTTCTTTTAAAGCCATTTTTACTAATGGAATAAAATAAGCAGGTTCTTCCTTCAAGGCTGTGTCTAAAACTTTCTCAGCGGTTTTAATCGCCAATTCTAATATCGTTGCTTCTGATTTTTCGATATGCTCGATAGCAGCTATTTTTGACTGTTCCACCACTGCCCTTGCTTCTGCAATTACAGTCCCGTATTCGTCATATCCCTGCTGTCTTCCCTCTGCTATTCCTAGTTCTAATCCTTCTTTTTTAGCTGCTTCAATCCATTGCAGCCGCTCTTGTTCCCACGCCTCTTTTTCACTTTCTATAGCATGAAGAACTTGATCTCGCTCATTCATCGCTTTTTGAATGAGCGTTTGGGCCTCTTGTTCATATCTTTTCAAGATCGCCTTTTTTTCCTTTTCTATTGCTAGTACATTTTCATCCAGATCTGAAGAAACTGACGGTTTTTCTATTTCTTTCAGGTGAATATATTTTGCTTTGTTGTCATCCACCTTCGTACGATATGATTTAATTATTCTAGACAATGATATCGTCACCACCGCCCCGAGCAATTATAATTTCGCCGCTTTCCTCCAATCTGCGTATAATGGCTACGATTCTTGACTGTGCTTCTTCGACATCACGCAAACGAACTGGACCCATATATTCCATCTCTTCCTTGAATGTTTCTACCATCCGGCTGGACATATTTCGGAACAGCACATCCTTGACTTCATCACTAGATACTTTCAAAGCAAGGAGCAGGTCTTCGTTCTCACAATCGCGAATAACACGCTGGATAGAGCGGTTGTCCAATGTAACAATGTCTTCGAAGACAAACATACGCTTCTTGATTTCTTCTGCCAACTCTGGATCTTGAATTTCGAGTGCATCTAAAATGGTTTTTTCCGTTGCACGATCAACACCATTTAATACTTCTACGACCGCTTCTACTCCACCGGTTTGTGTATAATCTTGAGTCACAGTCGCAGATAGTTTTCTTTCTAAAATAGATTCCACTTCACTTATAATTTCTGGTGAAGTGCTATCCATAATAGCGATCCTTTTTGCAATATCTGCTTGCACTTCTTGTGGAAGCTCTGATAGTACTTGTCCGGCTTGCTCAGGTGCAAGATATGACAAAATTAAAGCGATCGTTTGTGGATGTTCATTTTGAATAAAGTTTAGAATTTGAGCAGCATCCGCTCTCCTCGCAAAATCAAATGGCCTTACTTGAAGGGCGGAGGTCAGACGGTTAATAATAGCCGTCGCCTGCTCACTCCCAAGTGCTTTTTCCAGTACTGTTTTCGCATAGCCAATTCCACCTTGTGAAATATAATCTTGCGCAAGTGCAATTTGATGAAACTCCTCCAAGATCTCTTCTTTTGCTTCTGTATCAACACTTTTTACACCTGTTATTTCCAAGGTTAATCGTTCGATTTCTTCTTCTGTCAAGTGCTTATAAACAGACGCAGAAACATCCGGTCCAAGTGAGATTAGGAGGATTGCAGCTTTTTGCCTTCCTGTTAGTGCTTTTTCTCTTCTTGCCATGTGTTCCCCCTCCTAATCCTCGGCTAGCCAGCTTCGTAGTAGTTTTGCAAACTCCTCTGGTTTTTCCTTCGCCATTTTCTCCAATTGTTTTCTTCTAATGGACGATTCTGTTTCAATTTCTTCTTCAATATCAGGTACATGAATCGGTTCTTCTTCCTCTTCCAGCACCTCTTCAAGTTCTTCTTCGTCTTTCCGTTTTCTAACCATCAAGAAGATTAATACGAGAATAATTGCTAATAATACGCCGCCAATAACATACGCCCACCATGGCAGTTTAGATGTAATTTCTTCTTCGAAGGATACTTTGCCTTCAAAAGGCTGGACAGAAACTGCAATTTTATCTTGAATCGCTTCATCTGATAAATCCATATTCGTATCCTTATTAATAGAGGCTCTTACGATTGTTCCTAGCACTCTTTCAATATCTTCAATACGCTCGTCATCGATAGTCTCCTCATTCTCTGGCGGTTCTACCATTACTTGAATGCCTAGATCCTGTACTTTATAAGGACTTTTAACGATTTCCTTGCGAATTTTATTTACTTCATTATTCATTGTTTCTTCAATTCGTTCGTAATCGCCGTTTCCATCAGTTCCTTCTAAATACTGGCCTTGCAACGTATCAGCTGGATCGCCTCCTTGAGGAATTCCGCCTTCAAGCGCTCCATCACCTGAAAAAGTTTCGGTAATTCGCTGTACACTAATTGCCAGCCCTTTCATATTTTCTTCATCAACAGGCTCTACAAGGTTTTCTTCGATGTTTTCTTGGGTGAAGTCAAGATCAGCAGTTACTGCTGTTACAACTTTATCTTGTCCTATAATCGTTCCTAGCATATGTTGAATTTGACGTTGAATGTCACGCTCTACTTGCTTTTTAATTTCCATCTGCTGAGCAAATTGGTCACCGCTTGTGTTTTGACTATTCAAATCAAAGTAATCAAAGAATTGGTTCATGATCACGATGTTTTCAGTAGGAAGATTAGGGATGCTTTTTGAAACAAGATGGTATAAGGAACGAATTTGCTTCTCACTAAATTCTACACCTGGTTTCGTGTTTAAAATGATAGAGGCCGAAGCTTCTTCCGACGTATCATTAACGAAAAGGCTTTTCTCTGGTAGTTGAATCATTACCTTCGCTTGATTGACACCATCAATTTCAGTAATTAAATTCGCTAATTCTGTTTGCATTGCATCAAGTTTCATGACATTAAACTCATTATCAGTTGTACCGAAACCAGCGTTCTGGCTAAAAAATGAATAGTCGATGCTGCCGGATTTCGGTATCCCCTCTGCCGCCAACTCCACTTTTAACGCATCAATGTTTTTCTCTGGGACTTTGATTGTCGTGCCATTATCGACAATTTCAGATTTGATGCCTCTTTCATCTAAACTTTCTTTAATAGCACCTGTTTCAGAAGGAGTAAGATTGCTATACAATGGCGCCATCGGTGTTTTTGTGGCAAAATAGCTGATCGTAATAATAAGCAAGATTGCTAAAATACTAGATCCTGAAATAATTAGTTTTTGTTTTTTTGATTTTGAAGTCCAAAAGTCTGTTATCCTATTTTTGTAATTCTGCAATGTTTCATTCATTATAAATCCCCCGGTCAATTAAAGAGAACTAGCCGAACAGTGAGCATATACTTTTCCAAAACATGTTAGGTTTTTACCAATACTTTCTGAAATGGCCAGGCAGCCGCCTTCCGATAGTGCAGCAGCATCTAGTAGAGATTTTCTCCCGTACTATCTATCAAGCTCTGTCACAATTACATTACTTCGCAACATCTTCTGTTCTGCCGCCTGCTAATATGCAGATTTTCCTTCAGAACAGTCACTAATATAGGATAAATTAAAAATATTACATGATTTCTTTAATGTTTTACTTTGAAGCAATGTGTCCCCTTGAAAGCAGACTATCATTCATTCTTTCGATAAGAGAATATCCGAAGAGCTTGATAGGATAGCTTGCTTCATCCACTTTGGTGTTTGAATGGTCTTCTGTAGCGCTTTTCCCATTCTGTACAAGTCAAACACTTGAAGTTTGTGCTTCTTTGAACTTATGTGCTTCTTGTTAAACACGCAATATAAGAAAACTGCTATGTATAACGGCGCCCATTGCTTTCCTTAGTTTAAGATAACCCTTGGCATCGGCGGAAGCTGAGTATGTACTTATCCGTTTTAAGAGATCATTCAGAGCTTTTAGGTTGCATTATACTTGCATTCTCATTACTTCTTGATATGCTTCTACAACTTTATTTCTAACTTCTAAAACAGTATTTAACGAGATGCTTGCTTTTTGTGTTGCAATTAAAACTTGATGTAAATCAACATTCTCGCCTCTAGCTAATTTTTCAGTAAGAATATCTCCTGTAACTTGAGCTTCGTTGACTTCCGCTATTGACTTTTTTAGAAAATCCCCGAATTTTACATGAGCTTCGTTTGGGGTTGGTGCAGCTATACGTGTTGTTTGTTCTAATTGGGTGTTAGGTGCCGTTAACGAAAATATATTAGAAACTGCCATTTCATCATGCCTCCTTATTTACCAATTTCCAAAGCTTTCATCATCATTGCTTTTGAAGCGTTAAAAGCTGTGACGTTTGCTTCATAGGAACGAGTTGCACTCATTAGATCAACCATTTCTCTGAGAGGGTCAACATTAGGAAGATCTACATAACCTTCCGCATTTGCATCTGGATGCAGCGGGTCGTATACAGATTTAAAAGGTGTGTTTTCATCTTCAATAATTTTTGTCACCTTTACACCATCTCCCACTGTATGACTATCTTTCGATCCCATTGCCATCTGTAGAAAGGATGAAAATGAATTGTTTTTAGGCTGCATCACAACCATTTTCCTTTTATAAGGCTGCCACTCTCCATCTACCATTTTCCCTCTAGTTGTATCTACATGAGCCATATTAGAGGAAATAACATCCATTCTAAGACGTTGTGAAGTTAAAGCTGTTGAAGTAATATTCATACTTTGAAACATAGACACAATTATTTACCTCCTTTCACGACACTTTGCAGCGTTGAAAATTTGCCGTTTAGCCGATCTATTAATACGTTGAAGTAAATTTGATTTCTTGCTGAGTCAGACATTTCGGCATCGATATCAACGTTATTACCATTGTCATGATATTTGACATTGTTTTTCTTATAAACAGCAGGATGAATAGCTGCTGTTTTAAATTGATAGTGCCGTTCATCAGACCTTTTGGCTGTAAGCGTTTCATTTTTTGCTTCCTGGAACACACTCTTAAAACTTACGTCTTTCGCTTTATAATTGGGTGTGTCATTGTTGGCAATGTTTTGTGATATTACTTTTTGCTTAGTTGCTGAATAATCCAATGCATGTTCCAGCGTATAAAAGGTATTTGTGAATAAATTCATTTCGACACCTCTATGTAAGAAATTTTACAAAATCGTATCCATTTTGACATAAAACATGCAAAACTTACTAACTATTGTAATGTTTTGTAACCAAACTGTCTACGAGAAAAAGACAAATTTCGAGAGAATAGTGCTTATTTAAATAAAATGATACTTTTGGTACACATGTGTTCATTTAATTTCTGTTACGTTTTTCCTGGTTTTATTAAATTTAAGCAGAATTTTCAAACTATACCATAGGGAAAATTTCTTATTTTTACCATTTACATAGTGAAAAACGGTAAAAGATGTATGGTATAAAAAACATTTCCATTAAAAATGGATGATATTGCTTCATTCTAAATTAGTACTTAATAAATACAAAGAGGAGAATAGTTCTAATACAATGGACAGATAAGTGTCCACCAAAACTTAAAAAAAAAAAAGAAAAATACCCTTTCTCACCAAGAAAAAAGTTTAAATTCCTTCAGAGCAGAACAATAGATAGGGAAAAAAGAATAGATGCAAGCCGAGGTAAATGACACTTTTAGCTTAGTTTCAACATGAAATGCAAGTTAATAACAGGTCCAAACGAATTACCGCTTGGGCCAAACTCGCAAACAGACCGAGGATACCCCTGAATAGATGGAAAGCATACAAATAACAAAACAGCGTTTTTCTTGGACTATTGTGATTCTTAATAGCAAGTTTATTTGTTGGGTACCAATCGCCTTTATAACATAAATAAACACCCTGAAAATGAGAAGAGCATTTTTTAAGGGTGTTTATTTTTGGTTTCACTATATATATTGTGATGCTCGTTTATTCACAAGCCGCAGCATTAGTTTGCTTTTAATTTCTCTAGCTCCACTAAAAACTTATCATTTAACACTTTAATATATGTTCCTTTCATGCCTAATGAACGCGACTCAATAACGCCAGCACTTTCAAGTTTACGCAATGCATTCACAATGACGGAGCGAGTAATTCCAACACGGTCTGCGATTTTTGATGCAACAAGCAAGCCTTCTTTGCCATTTAATTCTTCAAAAATATGCTCAATAGCTTCAAGCTCGCTGTACGATAGTGAACTTATTGCCATTTGAACAACTGCTTTGCTTCGTGCTTCTTCCTCAATTTCTTCAGCTTTTTCTCGTAATATTTCCATTCCAACGACAGTAGCGCCATATTCAGCTAATATTAAGTCATCGTCTTGGAACTTTTCTTCTAAACGAGCTAAAATGAGTGTTCCTAGACGTTCACCGCCGCCGATAATCGGTACAATGGTTGTCAAGCCGCTGCCAAAAATATTTTTATTTTCAACCGGGAATGCAGTATACTGACTGTTAATATCTAAATTTGAAGAGGTTTCTGTAATATTAAACAAGCTTTGTGTATACTCTTCTGGAAATTGACGCTCCTCTAACATTTTTTTCATGCGGTCATTTTCAATTTGTTGGTTAATCGAATATCCTAGTAGTTTCCCACGACGACTTACAATAAAAATATTTGCTCCTATGACCTCTTGAAGTGTTTCTGACATTTCAATAAAATTCACAGGCTTTCCTGCTGCTTTTTGTAACATTGCATTAATTTTTCGTGTTCTTGATAATAAATCCATTTTTTCTTCCTCCTAAATATCTGTCTGTTGTTTTTCATCGTTGAGTTCTGTAAAAGTTTTTTCAAACATTTCGCCTTATGCTAATAGAAGGCTGCTTCAGGACAAAACGTTTTTATTGTTACGTTCCGTCCTTCGCTTCGATTTTAATGCGACTATAAAATAAACTGGCTTAAATCTTTGTTTTTTGAAATTGCCCCTAGCTTTTCATCCACATATTGCGGGGTAATGATGATTTTTTCCATCGTGATGTCCGGAGCCTCAAAAGAAACGTCCTCCAACAATTTTTCCAAAATCGTGTGCAACCTGCGAGCTCCAATATTATCCGTATTTTGATTGACTTCGAAGGCTAATTCCGCGATTCTACAAATAGCCTCGTCAGAAAATTCAATTTGTATACTTTCCGTTTCCAATAAAGCGATATATTGTTTAACTAGAGCATTATCCGGCTCTACTAAAATTTTTATAAAATCTTCTGTCGTCAGCTTTCCGAGTTCTACTCGAATTGGAAAACGCCCCTGCAGCTCTGGTATTAAGTCAGAAGGCTTTGCCATATGGAAAGCACCAGCAGCAATAAAAAGGATATGGTCCGTCTTTACAGAGCCGTATTTCGAGACAACAGTCGAACCTTCTACAATCGGCAAAATGTCACGTTGAACGCCTTCACGCGATACTTCTCCAGATGAATGGTTTCCACTTCTGCTCGCAATTTTATCGATTTCATCAATAAAGATGATACCCGTTTGTTCAGCTCTAAAAACAGCTTCTTGTGTTACTTCGTCCATATCGATCAGCTTCTGGGCCTCAACATTAGTGAGAACCTTCCTGGCATCCTTTACTGGCAATTTACGCTTCTTTTTTCTTTTTGGGATTAAGTTGCTTAAAGCGTCTTGCATATTCATGCCCATTTGCTCCATGCCAGAGCCTTGCAGCATATCAAACATTGAAGGCTGCTGCTCTTCGACTTCGACACTTACCAGTTCGTTTTCTAGTTCGCCTTTCGCTAGCTTTTCCGCTATGACCCTCTTTTTATCACGTATGGATGTTTCTTCTAAATCATTCTCTTGCTCTGTTTCCTTCGCTTGTTGATCTCCTCCGAAAATCATTTCAAAAGGGTTTTTATAGCTAGTTGATTTCTTTTTGGATGGGACTAATAGGTCTACTAAACGGCGATTCGCATTTTTTTCGGCTACTTCTTTTACTTCTAGCATTTTTTCTTCCTTCACTAGTCGAACAGAAGTTTCAACTAAATCACGAACCATAGACTCCACATCACGTCCAACATAGCCAACTTCCGTAAATTTGGTCGCCTCTACTTTAATAAAAGGTGCTCCAACTAATTTTGCCATTCTCCTCGCAATTTCTGTTTTCCCAACACCAGTAGGGCCAATCATTAAAATGTTTTTAGGAATGATTTCATCGCGGATTTTCCCTGATAACAATCCACGGCGATAGCGATTCCTCAAAGCGACTGCCACCGCTCGCTTTGCTTCTTTTTGACCAATAATAAACTGATCGAGTTTTTCTACAATTTGCCTCGGTGTTAAGTTTGCTGTATTGTTTTTCAAGCTGCTCACTCCTTTTTTTTACAGCTCTTCTACAATAATGTTATTATTCGTATACACACAAATATCTGCAGCTATTTCTAGCGCAGATTTCGCAATCTCTTTTGCTGATAAATGTTCTCCAGCATATCTCTTTAATGCCCGTCCAGCAGCTAATGCATAGTTGCCGCCAGAACCAATAGCTAAAATATCGTCATCTGGTTCAATGACTTCACCAGTGCCCGAAATCAGCAGCAAATGCTGTTTATCCATTACAATCAACATTGCCTCTAGTTTTCTGAGGATTTTATCGCTGCGCCATTGCTTTGCTAATTCAACGGCTGCCCGCTGCAAATTGCCATTGAACTCTTGCAGCTTTCCCTCGAACATTTCAAAGAGTGTAAACGCATCAGCAACAGATCCAGCAAAACCGGCTAATACTTTTCCGTTAAATAATTTACGAACTTTCCTTGCAGTATGTTTCATGACAACAGCATTGCCAAATGTTACCTGTCCATCGCCAGCTATCGCATGCTTTCCTTGATGATGAATAGCAAAAATCGTCGTCGCATGAAAGCCTTCCATCGCATATTCCCTCCTTCTAGCTGCTCGTCTCTTACAACTCAGTATAACCTAGCCCCGTGGATGATGATTCAAATAAGTTTTACGCAAGTGTTCTTTTGTCACATGTGTATATATTTGTGTAGATGATAAATGGGAATGGCCTAGCAATTCTTGAACCGTTCTCATATCAGCACCATTATTTAAAAGATGGGTTGCAAAGGTGTGACGCAGCATATGTGGGTGCATCTTTCCATGAAGAGATGCCTTTTTCATCATCTCATTTAAAACATAACGAATACCTCTAGGCGTCAAGGGCGCTCCTCGGAAATTCACAAACAGTAAAGGATGGTCATGTTGTTTATCCACCAAATGAAGTCTACCTTCTTGTAGATAAGTTTGCAATGCTTCCTCAGCAAAAGCACCGAAAAGCACATATCGCTCTTTTCTTCCTTTTCCTCTGATCAAAATTGTCGAAAACTCAAAATCAACATCATCCAATCGGATGTTTGCACACTCGCTCACACGAATACCTGTCGCATACAATATTTCTAAAAGTGCACGGTTTCGTTTATCAAGTGCTGAGTCTGATTGGCAGCTATTAAATAACCGCTCCATCTCATCTTCATAAAAAAAGGTTGGCAGCTTCAGACTTTTTCTAGGCTGAGAGATAGACGAAAAAGGGTTCTTTTCGATGGCAGCTTCTCTCAGCAAGAATGTATAAAAACTTCTTAAACTTGAAATTTTTCTCGAAACACTATTTCTAGCATATTGCTTTTCATACAAAAGTGTTAAATATAGACGTGCATCAACATATTGACAATCACGGATTGAAGCAATACCTTGTTCAGCCATGAACATGTAAAAATGTTCTATATCTCGGCGATAGCATTCAATCGTATACTGTGAATAATTCTTTTCTATTTGCAAATATTCCATAAATGAGCGCAAATCTTCAGATATTTTTTTTTTCATTAAAACACCTCACAAGGCTATAAAAATCGTATCATATTTTTACAGCACTTGCAATGAACGTTACAAATTTTTCACAAAGTTTTGAATTGTTTGTAATGAGCGTTTAACATATTCTTGATTTCGTGCTTTTTTATCTCTAATCTTTACATCTAAAGCTGGCAATAATCCAAAGTTTACATTCATCGGCTGAAATCCTTTAGGATTTGTTTTTGTTATATAATGAGCCATGCTTCCCAACGAAGTTTCGGCAGGGAACTCAATTGGCTCCTTGTTTTCCGCAAGACGTGCAGCATTGATGCCAGCAATGAGGCCACTGGCAGCAGATTCAACGTAGCCTTCTACACCTGTCATTTGTCCTGCAAACAAGAGATTGTCATTCGTTTTCATTTGATAGGTTGAACGAAGGATTTGGGGAGAATTAATAAACGTGTTACGATGCATGACACCATACCGAACAATCTCCGCTTGCTCCAACCCAGGAATCATTCGAATAACTTCCTTTTGCGGCCCCCATTTCAAATGTGTCTGAAAACCGACAATATTATATAATGTTCCTGCCGCATCATCTTGTCTTAGTTGTACAACTGCATACGGACGCTTCCCTGTCCGAGGATCTTCCAAACCTACAGGCTTTAATGGTCCAAACAGCATCGTTTTCCTTCCCCTTGCTGCCATTACTTCGATTGGCATACAGCCTTCAAAAAAGATTTCTTTTTCAAATTCCTTTAGAGGTACGGTTTCTGCAGCCACAAGCGCATCATAGAAACGATTGAATTCTTCTTCTGTCATTGGACAATTTAAATAAGCAGCTTCTCCCTTATCATACCGTGATTTTAAATAAACCTTATTCATATCTATGCTGTCTTTTTCAATAATTGGTGCCGCAGCATCATAAAAATATAAATACTCTTCTCCAGTTAGTTTTCTAAGGGCATCTGATAAGGCTGGACTTGTTAAAGGCCCTGTAGCAATAATCGTGATCCCCTCGGGAATTTCTGTTACTTCCTCCAAAAAAACCTTTACATTTGGATGATTTTTAACTCGATCTGTAACCATACCGGCAAATTCATGGCGATCTACTGCCAGTGCTCCGCCTGCAGGTACAGACGCATGATCGCCTGCATGAATGATCACTGACTGTAAATGCCTCATTTCTTCCTTAATAAGGCCAACAGCATTTGTTAGTTCATTTGCACGAAAAGAATTAGAACAGACTAATTCAGCAAATTTGTCCGTATGATGGGCAGGTGTTTGTTTAACAGGCCTCATTTCATATAAATGCACCTGAATGCCCCGTTCAGCGATTTGCCATGCTGCTTCACTGCCAGCAAGGCCCGCACCGATGACATTTACCTTCATTCCATGTACCTCCATTCCAACTATTCAAAAGGTTACCGACCCTATTCTTATAAGAACTCGTTCAATCAAGCAGGATATAGAATCCCCTGTTGATTGCTAAAGCTTAGCGCACTTCAAAGGAAGATGATTCTTCATTGCAAAGAATACTTAGAAAAATAGATCTAAGCTAAAGATTGAGGCAACGCTTTTTTCTGTACTGTAAAAACAGTAGGGTTTATCTAGAAAGCAAAATTGTGATGCTGTTCGCATATGACACTTTCCTACACCCCTCCTGCATTTTACAATACATATGAAAAGAAGAAAAGTAAAATCTCCTACAGTCATGTAAAAAATGAAAAAAGCAAGCGAACCGCTTACTTTTTCTCACCTGCAGCAATAAATGTCAACTCTGTTGATTTTCTTTATAGTCACAAGCTGTACATTGCACTTGAACACCTTTTTTTAGCTTTTTCTCAATAAGAAGGTTCTCGCATTTTGGACAAACACGTTCAATTGGTTTATCCCATGATAAGAAATCACAATCAGGAAATCGATCGCATCCGTAAAAAATCCGTCTTTTTTTACTTTTTCTTTCTATTATATTTCCATCTTGGCACTTCGGACATTTTACTCCAATTTGTTTCACAATTGGTTTCGTATTGCGACAATCAGGGAAATTGCTGCAAGCCATAAATTTTCCATATCGCCCCATCTTAAACACCATTGGGTTTCCACATTGCTCACAATCTTCACCAGCATACTCGTCTTTTATTTCAACTTCTTTCATTTCACTTTCTGCTTTTTGCAAACTTTTTTCAAAACCTAAATAAAAATCATCAATAATCTGAACCCATTTCACTTTTCCTTCTTCAATTGCATCTAGATTATTTTCCATATTAGCAGTAAATTCTACGTTTAAAATTTCTGGAAAAAATTCCATCATTAGCTCTAACACAATTTCACCGAGTTCCGTCGGGACAAAACGCTTATTATCAAGTGCAACATAACCACGTTTTTGAATGGTATCCAGGGTTGGCGCATAAGTGGACGGCCTACCGATTCCAAGTTCTTCAAGTGTCTTTACAAGACGGGCTTCTGTATAGCGTGGCGGCGGCTGCGTAAAGTGCTGCTTTTCCTTCATTTCTTCAGAAAGGACTTCATCACCTTTTTCCAAAGATGGGAGCATTTTTTCTTTCTCATCTAATTGATCATCTGAACCTTCAACATATACTTTCATAAAACCAGGGAACTTCACTTTTGATCCATTCGCGCGAAAAGTGACTTCGCCATTAATAATATCAACACTCATCGTGTCCATCACAGCGGAAGCCATTTGACTAGCTAGGAAGCGTTCCCAAATCAATTTATATAGGCGAAGCTGGTCTCTGCTTAAATATTCCTTCATCATATTAGGCAGACGCATCGTACTCGTAGGACGAATCGCTTCATGAGCATCTTGGGCATTCGTTTGTTTCTTTTCTTTTCTCCCGGCTGTTTTCACATATTCTTTGCCATAATGGGTTGTAATAAAATCAGCCGCCTCTTTTTGTGCAATATCAGAGATACGAGTAGAGTCTGTTCTCATATATGTGATAAGCCCGACAATGCCTTCCTTGCCAAGTTCAATCCCTTCATAAAGCTGTTGAGCCAACATCATTGTTTTTTTCGCACGGAAATTTAATTTCCTGGCAGCCTCTTGCTGTAAAGAGGAAGTGATAAATGGCGGAGCAGGATTTCGTCGTCTTTCCTTTCTTGAAACAGTTGAAATAGTAAAGGTGCTTCCTTTTATTTTCTTGAGAACTTCCTTCACCTCGTCTTCTGAAGTAAGCTCCATTTTCTTGCCATTCATGCCATAAAAAGAAGCTTGAAAACGATCGTTTCCTTTTAAAAAGTCTGCCTCAATAGTCCAATACTCCTGCGGCTCAAAGTTCTTAATTTCATTTTCACGATCAATGATCAAACGTACTGCTACGGATTGTACACGGCCGGCGCTTAACCCTTTTTTTACTTTTTTCCATAGTAAAGGGCTAATGTTATAGCCGACAAGTCGATCTAGAATACGACGAGCTTGTTGAGAATTGACTAAATCTAAGTTGATTGGACGTGGATACTTAAAAGATTCTTTAATAGCATCCTTTGTAATTTCATTAAAAACAACACGGCAATCAGAATGAATATCTAATTGAAGACTATGGGCAAGATGCCATGCAATCGCTTCTCCCTCACGATCAGGGTCAGCAGCAAGAAATACTTTTTTTGCTTTTTTTGCCGCTGTTTTTAATTCTTTCAGCACAGGTCCTTTTCCTCTGATCGTAATATATTTAGGCTCATAATTATTTGTTGTATCGACGCCCATTTGACTTTTAGGCAAATCTCTAATGTGTCCCATAGACGCTTTTACTTTATATTTTTTTCCAAGATAACGTTCTATTGTTTTCGCTTTTGCTGGCGATTCAACAATTACTAAGTAATCCGACATGCAAAATCCTCCCTAGAGGTAAATATTCCAAATCAAGTGTAAATATTAGCTTTGATTTCGGTATTTGTCAATGTATATTAATTAGAAGTCTTTTTGAAGAGTCAAGAGATTAACGCTAGTAGACCATCGCAAACATAGAAATTGCCTGCATACAAAAGTGGTCGTTGCTATGATAATTGAATGAATAAATCATTTTTTTATTCCTTATATTAAAAACTGTGTATTTCAATCTATCACTCAATCATTTGAACATGAGCTGATACAATAAAAGTAGTATGATAATATGATGATAGGTTATAACTATTCATTGTCACGGTCTATATATCAGCGAAGTTTTTCTCTCATCAAACATACTTAAAAAAGGAAGCTGTGTGATTTTCAGCGATGATTTTTTAGAAGCTTCCTTTATGTTATCGGCCCCATTAGATGTTCACTTAATAATAGAAGACGAAAATTCTTCCAGTATATCCTTTCCATTTTGCACTAGCTTCGCTCCTTGCTGAATAAGTAAATTCGTGCCTTCTGATAATGGATCGGCAATATTTCCAGGAACTGCAAACACTTCTCTTCCTGTTTGCAGTGCATATTCAGCGGTAATAAAGGAGCCGCTTCGTCTTTTCGCCTGAACGATAAGCGTCCCCTTTGTAAGCCCACTAATGATGCGATTTCTCATCGGAAAGTGCCACTTTTGTGGTCGAATAAAAGGGGGGTATTCCGTTAGTACTAAATGCTCATTAGCGATTTTATCTAATAAATATTTATTTTCCTTCGGATATGGATGCCAAAAACCACTTCCAAGTACAGCGATTGTATGGCCGCCAGTTTCCATTGCTTCTAAATGCGCCATTGTATCAACGCCTTTCGCTAGTCCGCTAACAATAACAAGTTCATTGTCAACGAGTTCAGGAATCAATAAGTGCACAGCTTTATGGGCGTATGAAGATGCTGCTCTAGCACCAACGACAGCAATTGCTGACTTTTGCAATAGAGTTGCATTTCCTTTTAAAAAGAGTACAAAAGGTGGTTCATACGTTTCTTTTAATAATAGAGGATATGCATCATCGAATATAGTCATGATCTGAATGTTCATTTTTTTATAGGATTGAAGTAACGGTTCAATAGAAATATTGCGGAGATCGTGGAGTAAAAGTGTTGCTTGCTGAAGGGAGATTTGAGCGATGCTGTGGAAGTCTTGATTAGAAAACTCATAAAGATGTGTAAGCTTCGCATCGTGTTGAAGCAGTTTAATCATGCCTTTTCCACGTAAGCCGCGGCAATGGTGCAAATGAATTAATTTTTTTCTAAGTGCTTTCATTTTTTCATCCTTTCTTATGATCTTTAAAAAGCTAAATGTCTTGATGTTCTAGTCCTTACATACCACTATGATGAAGAAGCGTTTTCCAATATTAGTAGAAAATAATGTTGCTTGAATTGTGTCTATTTGAAAAATAGTCCCCATTAAATGGGGACTATTTCCTCCTTTATGAGTACAGACCAACGTCGCTTGGCTGTTTCCCTTACAGACTTAGTTCCTTGAACATCCTGAATTTTTTTTATATGTGCTGTCTAGTGTGTTTTACATTTTTCATAAAGGCCTTTTTCTTTTAGAACCTCTATCAATGTTTCACCGATGACTGATGGTGTATCTGCGACTTTAATACCACATTCATTCATAACACGTATTTTCTCAGCTGCTGTCCCTTTTCCGCCAGAGATAATAGCTCCTGCATGCCCCATTCTTTTCCCTGGTGGTGCAGTAGCTCCTCCTATAAAACCGACAACAGGCTTAGACATATTTGCCCTCACCCATTCAGCAGCTTCTTCTTCTGCAGTTCCGCCAATTTCACCGATCATGACAACTGCTTCTGTTTCAGGGTCTTCATTAAAAGCACGAAGTACATCGATAAAATCTGTACCATTGACTGGATCGCCGCCAATTCCAACAGCTGTTGTTTGGCCAACTCCTGCTTGGGAAAGTTGATGTACCGCTTCATAAGTCAATGTACCAGAACGGGACACAACACCAATATGCCCTTTGGTATGAATATAGCCTGGCATAATGCCAATTTTACACTCACCAGGTGTAATAACACCAGGACAGTTCGGACCTACAAGACGAGTCTTCTTCCCTTCCATATAGCGTTTTACCTTTACCATATCCAATACTGGAATATGTTCTGTAATGCAGATTACTAGATCAAGCTCTGCGTCTACCCCTTCCATAATCGCATCGGCAGCAAATGGTGCAGGTACATAAATAACAGATGCATTTGCATCCGTTGCCTTCACAGCTTCCTCTACTGTGTTAAATACAGGCACCCCTTCCACTTCTGTACCACCCTTGCCAGGTGTAACACCACCGACAATCTTTGTTCCATACTCTAGCATTTGTTTCGTATGGAACAATGCTGTTGAACCAGTAATCCCTTGTACAATTACTTTTGTGTCTTTATTAACAAACACGCTCATTAAAGTTCCCTGCCTTTCAAAATATCTCTTTCTCCCTTGTATCTAATCCCGAAATTGTTGTTCAGAGTGAACGTCCGCTTCCTGCATTTAACCAACTAATTCGACAATTTTTTGGGCACCGTCTGCCATTGATTCAGCAGCAATAATGTTTAATCCAGACTCTTGTAAAATATTTTTCCCAAGATCAACATTTGTTCCCTCTAAACGGACAACAAGCGGTACTTTTAATTCTACTTGCTTTGCTGCTTCGACAACACCTGTAGCGATAATGTCACATTTCATGATTCCGCCGAAAATGTTCACGAAGATGCCTTTTACATTTTGATCAGAAAGAATAATTTTGAATGCTTCTGTTACTTTTTCAGCTGTCGCTCCGCCCCCAACATCAAGGAAATTGGCTGGATCGCCGCCATAATACTTAATAATATCCATCGTCGCCATTGCAAGACCTGCGCCATTAACCATACAGCCAATATTTCCGTTTAAAGAAATATAGCTCAAATCATACTTGGACGCTTCAATTTCTTTTGGGTCTTCTTCGTCTAAATCACGAAATGCCAAAATATCTTTTTGACGGTATAAAGCGTTCGCATCAAAGTTCAATTTAGCGTCAAGTGCCATGACATTGCCGTCTCCAGTAACAACAAGAGGATTAATTTCAGCAATCGAACAGTCTTTTTCTACGAAAGCTGTGTACAGCCCCAACATAAATTTAACTGTTTTACCGATCAGTTCTTTCGGGATATTAATATGAAAAGCAATGCGCCGTGCTTGAAAAGGTGTTAAGCCGACAACTGGATCAATCACTTCCTTAAAGATTTTTTCCGGGGTTTGCTCAGCAACTTCTTCAATTTCTGTCCCGCCTTCTTCAGACGCCATTAGAACAACTCTTGAAGTTGCACGATCTAAAACTAAACCTATATAATATTCTTTTTTAATATCGCAGCCTTCTTCGATTAAAAGGCGTTTTACTTCTTTTCCTTCAGGGCCTGTTTGGTGAGTAATAAGTGTTTTTCCTAATATTTCATTCGCATATGTACGTACTTCATCTACATTTTTAGCGACTTTTACACCGCCAGCTTTCCCACGTCCACCAGCATGAATCTGTGCCTTCACCACACATACTTTTGTCCCAAGTTTCTTTGCTGCTTCCACTGCTTCGTCGACCGTGAATGCGACTTTTCCATTTGGTACAGTTACCCCATATTGTCTGAGGATCTCCTTACCTTGGTATTCATGGATATTCATTTCCCATCCTCCTATTTTCACTCTTCACAAAAATGATTGCGTTTTAATTGTATTAAATGCTTGAAAATATGTCCACTAAAATCGACGAATTTCTTCGTTTCATGAAAGTCGTTTACAAATAAGGAAGGAGGAATAGAAAAAAAAGATGACCAAAAGAATGCAGCAGATTTTTTTGATCATCACCATAAAATGATTTTATTCATGTTTAACTTTTGCCT
Source organism: Bacillus chungangensis (assembly GCF_030812995.1). Lineage (GTDB taxonomy): Bacteria > Bacillota > Bacilli > Bacillales > Bacillaceae_C > Bacillus_CF > Bacillus_CF chungangensis. The sequence continues at coordinate 127,115 of NZ_JAUSTT010000008.1, forward strand.
TTTGATCCATACGATAAACAAAAGCAAATACTTCGGCGACTGCTTCATATAATTCATTCGGTATCGCTTCGTGAATGTTTAATTGTCCAAGCAATTCGACAAGGCTTGGGTCTTCTTGGATCGGAATTTGATATTCTTTCGCCTTTTCTAAAATATTATCAGCAATAAGCCCTTTTCCTTTTGCTACGACGATCGGAGCTTGCTGCTGCTCTGACTGATACGAAAGTGCTACTGCTTCTTTTCTTTTTAAATTGCTTTCTTTTTTATTCATATACGAATATCCACCCCGCTATAGTTTGCATATTCGTAATGCTTAAAGCCAGTTTCTTGTGTCATTGTTTTTTCTTCCGGCAATTTAAAATGAACAGCCGATAGTGTGTATTGAAGCTCTTTTAAGCCTGCTTTTAATGACGGTAAAAATGATTGCGACAGCTGGTGCATCTCCTCTGTCTCATTAAAAATATTGACAGTAACTACACGATTTTGCACTTGCATATCAACAATCGTTTCGCGCAAGTTTTCTAGCTCTAAATAAAAAATAATTCGACAGAAGTTAGGGTCAATCTTCCCATTTTCAAGACGTTTCCCAGCCCATTGCATTGTCAAATCTGTTTGATGGCCAAAAAGATTAATTGGAAGCTCATAGATAATCTGTTGAATAGGGCCGTTTGCAATTGACTGCAGTTGAAATCCATTCATTCTTAATAACAGCTGTTCAGCTATGTCTCTCGTTGTTGATTGCGGTGTTTCCTGCAATAATTGAACGAGAAGCGGCTTAACAGATTCCATGATTTTTTCTGGACCGCTGGAAGACATAATCTCCCCTTCATAAAATAAGCCAATTGAGCTCATCATCTGTTTAAATTGTAAAAGTGCATCTTGCCTTGGAAAGGTTTGTCTTTGTTCACCTTCTAGCATCTGCAAGATAGTTTTCTCATTTTGTGAAAACAATTGCTCCTGATTAAAATTAGCCATTCGCCTTACTGCATGTGACATTTGTTCCTGAGAGAGCTGCAGAACGTTCCTCACTTTTTCTAATGATTGTGATAGCTGTCTGCCATCTCCTATTGCATCATGATCTAGCTGAAGGTGAGAAAGCGATGCTGTCAGCCATTGAAGGATCGTACGATTAGTTAGACTTTTCTGCTGCCCTGATTGCATTATCTCTAAGAGTGACTGTCCTTTAACAATCTGCTGCTGCATGTGAATAACGGATTCCGGGAGTTGGCCAGCCCCTCGCAGTTGCTGATAAACGGACTCTTGACTACTAGCCGCTGACTGTTCTCCAGTTAATGGCACGTTGCCAGCGTTGTTATATTGAACTGTTTCAATGTTCATTTTTGCTGTCATTACTTGGCGAACCAGCTGATTAATGACTTGAGTGATGTCTTGTTGTAGAATACGGTTCTGATTAGCAGGTACGTTTCCGTCCAACTGCTGCATCTGCTGAGTGTTTAAAATACCAATTTTCGCTAAAATTTGCTGAGATAATGGTGCTAATGGCGTATTCTCCCCTTTCAAGACATGAGTCAGCAAGGAAAAAAGCATCCGTTCTCCAATCCTGTCTCCTTTTGTAGTAAGTGAATCTAAAAGAGATAACAAAGAAACAACTGTACGGCTTTGCATATTTTCGCCACGAAGTGCTTCCTGCAATGCTTGTAAAAGCTGTTGCGTCGTTTGCGGCTTTTCTGTTTCCAAAAGTGAAAGGAAATGAACCTCTGATAAAGGAATGCCTTTTTGCAGCATTCCCTTTAAGGTATTTAAGCCACTTTCTGATTGAGGCAGTTTTTGCAGCCATTGCATTGCTTTCATGATTGCTTCTTTTGAAAGTGGAAGCTGTTCTTTAACAAAAAATTCAACAAGCTGTAAATACTCTTTCTGCAAAGGTAATGAAAATTGGCGAAGCAAAGCTGCTGCTTTACTCTCTCCATGCAATGGTGTGTTTAATAGCTTTAATTGAATATCTCCATCCTCTGATGCTACTTGAAGCCAATACCCCTCCCCCGTTTTCAATGGGACTTCGATTTTAGCAATTACCTGTTGTTGGCCAACTTGTACAAGTGCTGTTTGATTCGGGAATAATTTTTTGATCGTTCCGTAAAAAATCTGGCCATTGCGGAAAGTCATCGTCTGTAAATTGTCCCTGCCTTGAATTTGGTTCAAGGCATCGATCGTTGAAGAGATCATAATCATTTTCTCCTTTTATGATGATTGAACAGTGAACACTTATATTTTTTACCATGATAAGGGAACAGCTTATTGGCGTATGTTGCGTTTGAAGACTGTACATATGATGACAATCTCAAAAGCAGACGCTAGAAAGCTGGTATGGGAGCGAACAATAGCTGCAACCACACAGGAGCTTGGGATTAGAAGTATCTGCCCCCATGTTGAATGGTTCTAAGCCATCAGTATGAGGGGGCAAAAGGTATCGGATCTTATACCTCTAGTTAATCTTCATCATGTATTCTTTAATTGGTGCAAATGATTTTCGATGAATAGGGCATGGTCCATGCTTCCTAAGCGCTTCTATATGTTCCTTTGTGCCATAGCCCATGTTTTGTTGGAAATGATACATGGGGTACTGTTTTCCATATGTACGCATCAGATTATCTCTAGTCACCTTGGCAATAATTGAGGCAGCAGCAATAGAAACACTTTTCGCATCTCCTTTTACAAGAGATGTTTGCGGAATTGGCGCTGTGATTTTCATCGCATCAAGGAGCAAGTAATCTGGGAAATATACTAAATGATCAACTGCTGCCATCATTGCTTTTTTAGTTGCTTCATAAATGTTAAGCTCATCAATTTCTGCTGCCGTGACAATTCCTACTCCAATTGCCAACGCTTGTTCGCTAATAATAGCGTAAAATTGTTCGCGAGTGTTCACAGTTAACTGCTTCGAATCATTTAAACCTGCTAAATAGAAGTGATCTGGCAATATAACTGCAGCTGCAACAACAGGGCCTGCAAGCGGGCCTCTTCCAGCTTCGTCAATTCCCGCAATTGCTTCAAACCCCTCGGCTCTGATTGCACGTTCATATTTTTTCATTTTTTGAAAAGCTGCCTGTTGCTCCACCTCTTTGATCTTTGCCTTTTCCCATTTTTCTAGAAGCTGCTGAACCCCTTTGCGTTTATCCTTTAAACATGCTTGATACAAAGGATCTTCCGTTGTCTTAACAGTTTGCAGGGCTGTCTTTATTTCACTGATCGTATATGGTTTTTTCATTCTATCACCTGGCATTTCTTTATTTATCGGCATTATTTTGTAAAATTAAAGGTCCTGGCAACCCAGGACCTTTTGATCAGTAATCTTTTTAGGTTTAGACACCCTTCGTTTTTAGAGTTTTTCTAATCAGAAGGAGGAGATTTTTCCCAATTACTAAACAGCACTGATGATTGGAGGAAAATCAAATGTAAAAGAACCAAGTTTTTCACTCCGAATGTCTTGAATGACAGTCGCTGCAACTTTATCATAATCAATCATGCCGCCAGCCATCAAACAGCCTCGCAAAACGCCAATATGATCAAACAGTTCTGCCATATCCTCTGGAATTTTTTCTAGTTGATATCGGCTTTCGAAAACACCTGGATAGTTTTCAGCAAGAAATCGAAGGGCAAAAACAGCAATATCTTGTTTGTTTAATAATGTATCTTTAATCGCACCAGTAAGTGCAAGCTTATACCCAACTTCAGGATCCTCAAATTTTGGCCATAGTATCCCTGGCGTATCAAGGAGTTCGAGTTCCTTTCCCACTTTAATCCATTGCTGCGCTTTTGTTACTCCAGGAGTATTTCCAGTCTTTGCGATATTTTTCTTTGCAAGTCGATTAATTAGTGTTGATTTTCCAACATTCGGTATTCCAACAATCATTGCACGTACAGCCCTCGGCTTTATTCCTCTCGCTTTCATCCGATCAAATTTTGGCTTCAACAGTTCTAGGCTCATCTTCGTAATCTGATGAACCCCTTCACCCGATTGAGAATTAATTGCTATTGCGATTTCATTTTCCCTAGTAAAATAAGCAATCCATTCCTTTGTCAATTCGTCATTCGCTTTGTCCGCCTTGTTTAATAAGATAATCCTTGGCTTATCTTGAATAATTTCTTTTAACATTGGGTTGGCAGATGATAAAGGAATACGTGCATCAACAAGCTCAAATATGATATCAACCAGTTTGCGTTTTTCTGTTACTTCTCTGCGTGCTTTTGCCATGTGGCCAGGAAACCACTGAATCGTCATTTTTACACCTCCTGACGCTTTTAAACCCCTTTCCCTCAATAGCTGGAAAATCCTTGCCTTGGAAGCGCTAGACTTCTTTAAACACAGTCTTTCTATCAACAAGGAAATCGCTCAGCAATTATCTCCATCTATAAGCTTCGCCTATTTAACGATGCGTATATCCTTTAATGGCCAATATACAATACTTGTATCTCCAATGACTTTATCGAGTGGAATAGTGCCGATATGACGACTGTCTTTACTAAAGCGCCGATTATCACCCATTACGAATATTTCTCCATCAGGAACAACATCATTATCAAGTATTTCGCTAAGGGTAAAGTCTTCAGTGAGGGGACCATCTGTAATCTGGTTTTTATACTCTTCTAAGTAAGGCTCTTCGTATTTTTTTCCATTAATATAAAGTGTATCATCCCGATATTCCACAGTATCTCCAGGTAGCCCAATGACCCTTTTAATATAATCTTTTTGCTCAGGCGCATGAAAGACAACAATATCAAATCTATCAGGTTTACCAAGTTTATTGACAATCATGCGGTCTCCATTATGTAATGTTGGCATCATCGACAGTCCATCAACGACAATTGGTGCGAATAGAAAAAGTCTAATTACTGCCGTTAATCCTACTGCAATGAGCAATGCCTTTGTCCATTCCCATAATTCATTTTTTTCTTTAGCCACTGATACACCACCTTCTTCAATTAAAACGTATTAAGTCCCTCTAGCTCTATTTTACATAATTTTTGCAAATAATACACCAACAACTTACATTTATCTATCATATTGCCCGTCCAATATCATATCTGATTTATACTCTGTTGTAACTACAGCTGTCTATTCATAAAGAAAAGGAGCTTGAAATCAAGCTCCTTTTCCATATCTTTTCATCAATATGTCATTAACGAATTTCTTTAATTCTAGCAGCTTTACCACGCAGCTTGCGCAAGTAGTAAAGTTTCGCACGACGAACCTTACCGCGACGCACCACTTCCAGCTTCGCTATTCTAGGTGTGTGAACAGGAAAAGTCCGCTCTACTCCAACGCCATAAGAAATTTTGCGTACAGTGAAAGTTTCACTGATTCCTCCGCCACGGCGTTTGATTACAACACCTTCAAAGATTTGGATACGCTCACGCGTTCCCTCAACAACCTTTGCATGAACACGTACTGTGTCACCAGCTCGAAACTCTGGAATATCAGTTTTTAATTGTTCATTTGTTATTTCTTCTATTAACTTGTGCATCGATTTCATCTCCTTCCAACAGATGCTCTTATAAAACGTTCATTTATAGCGGAACATCGTTATCAGACAAAACTTATTATCAACTAGTTTTAGTCACAAAAAATATATTAGCATATAACAAAACGGTTTGCAATGCATCTATTGAACTTTTCAAGTTTTTTATCCCACACCTAACTGGCAAGTCAAGACCCCCACTGATAGAAGTTTTCACTTTATTTCATGAGGATTGAAAGCGGAAAAACGCTATAAACGATGCCCACAAAATATTTGGAGAGTACGTGCTATGATTCTGATAAAGTTAGAAGAATAATCTTTTCATTATATAAAGGAATTGATACTCATTTTTCCTTCATTTTTCGAATATCTTCCAACCACCCTTTTTCTTCTAGAGACGGAGAATATTGCGTCAGCAAGTCTGGGCGTCTTTCCCATGTCCTCTTCAAAGATTGCTTTTTTCGCCATTCATCAATTTTCCGATGATTTCCTCCTAACAGAATGTCAGGTACTTTAAATCCGCGAAAATCAGCTGGTCTTGTGTACTGTGGATATTCCAGCAATGGGGCGGAAAAAGAATCGTGCTGGGCAGAAGCTTTGTTTCCTAGTACACCTGGAAGGAGACGAACTACACTATCTACAATGACCATCGCTCCAAGCTCCCCACCTGTTAAGACAAAGTCGCCAATTGATATTTCATCCGTGACAAGGTGTTCACGAATTCGTTCATCATATCCTTCATAATGGCCGCATATAAATATTAAATGCTCCTCTTTCGCTAATTCTTCCGCTTTTCGTTGACTATACCTTTCTCCTTGAGGGCACAAGAGAATAATCCTTGGCATTTTCGCTTCAATTGTTTTGCTAGTGAGGTGATGAACAGCATCAAAAATAGGCTGAGCCTTTAACACCATTCCTGCTCCGCCTCCATATGGGTAATCATCGACTGTTTGATGCTTATTGTCAGCAAAATCACGAAAGTTAACGACTTGATAAGCAACCTTTTGCTTATCAGCCGCTTTTTTTAAAATAGAGTTGCCTAACACACCCGTAAACATATCTGGAAATAAAGATAAGATATCAATTCTCATCATGATAACAGCCCTTCCATCGGATAAATACAAATGGTTTTCGTCTCTACATCAACGGTGCGGACAACATCTTCAATATATGGAATAAGAAGTTCTTTCCTATCCTCTCCTTTTACAATCCAGACATCATTTGCTCCTGGCGTCAAAATTCCCTGGACAATGCCAAGCTTTTTATTGTCAGTTGTATAAACGGTGCATCCGATAATTTCATGAAAATAGTATTCCTTGTCAGGAAGCGGGGCAAGTTGATCTTCATTTACCTTTAACGATGCTCCTTTCCAGCTTTCCACATCGTTTATATGGTCGTATCCGTCAAAACAAAGAAGCTCAAATTGCTTATGCTTACGGTGTGTTTTAATAGTGAGTTTTTGTGGTTGTTTGGCATCAGGAAGAAATAGGTAAAGGTTATTGCCAGGTTGGTAACGTTCTTCAGGAAAATCTGTCTTGGAGATCACACGAACTTCTCCCTTTAATCCATGGGTGTTCACAATTTTTCCTACATGAAACCAGCGTTTCATTCTCTTCACCTCTCGCGTATTTCTGTGATGATGCCATCTTTTATAATGATAGTTGGATTATTCGATACTTTATCCCATTTATCGCCTAACTTGATGTCCACTAGTGCTTGAACTTCTGTCTCCTTTAGCTCGCTGCCAAGTGGAAGCATTTGTAATTGTTCTGTTTGGAATTCAATCAGCTTCATTTTTTCTTGCCGAAATTCCATTTCTTTTTCAAAATGCGACAGTAAATTAGCGGTGGAATATTTTTTCGTTCGTTCTAATTTTTTTAATTCAAAGCGCAGCTGATCACATTCTTTTTTTAGCTGAAATAATTTTTGTTCGTATTCCTGAAGCAGCATTTCCTTGCTTTTTTCAGTGAGTACTTGTTTGACAGTGATTGTTTGGAGAATTTTCACATTGCCAGCCTCCCCCATTTAAATTCTTAGTATACTTGGATTTTGGGCTGTTTTCTCTTTATTATGATCACTACTGTCAATATGATACAACACAATGACAGCTATTGTTTATATGTAAAAAGGGAGGTAAACAACCTCCCTATTCGACGATTTCTACATACACTTTCTTTTGTTGTGGCAATCCTGCTGCTGCATATACGACTGTTCGAATGGCTTTCGCAACTCTTCCCTGTCTTCCGATCACTTTCCCCATATCTTCCTTATGAACTGAAAGGTGGTAAGTAATGCGGCGCTCCTCTTCCACAACCTTCACTTCTACATCGTTAGGATGATCGACAAGCGGCTTTACAATTGCTAAGATTAGTGCCTGCATCGCGGCCATCTTTATTTACTATTTTTCGCGTTGTGGAATTTTTCCATAATTCCTTGTTTTGAGAAAAGGTTGCGAACAGTATCAGACGGTTTTGCACCATTTTGCATCCATTGAAGTACTGATTCTTCATTAATCTCTACTTTTGCTGGCTGCGCAACTGGATTGTAAGTACCTACTTCCTCAATAAAGCGGCCATCTCTTGGTGAACGTGAATCAGCCACTACAATACGATAGAAAGGAGCTTTTTTTGCTCCAACACGTTTTAAACGAATTTTAACTGCCATTTTATATAGCACCTCCGAATAGTTTTACACAAGACATTATATTACCAAAAGACACTTATGATGTAAAGTCTTTTTTCTTAACAGACGCAATGCGCATTTACATAAAAGGTAATTTAAAGCCTTTCTTTTTGCCCTTTTGCTGCATATTTGTCATTTGCTTCATCATTTTCTTCATCTCATCAAACTGTTTGATAAGCCGGTTCACTTCTTGAACAGTAGTACCGCTGCCTTTTGCAATTCTTCTTCTTCTGCCAGCATTAATAATCTCAGGGTTGGTTTTCTCTTGTTTCGTCATCGAGCGGATAATCGCTTCAATTTGACTAATTTGTTTGTCGTCCACTTGTAAATTAGCCATACCCTTCATTTTACCAGCACCAGGCATCATCTTTAAAAGCTCATCAAGCGGACCCATTTGTCTTACTTGACCAAGCTGCTCAAGAAAGTCATCGAACGTAATAGAAGCTGTCCGCACTTTTTGCTCTAGCTCTTTCGCTTTTGCTTCGTCAACATTGGCTTGTGCTTTTTCAATTAATGTCAGCATGTCGCCCATGCCTAAAATTCTCGATGCCATCCGTTCTGGATGAAAGGCTTCAAGCGCATCGAGCTTTTCTCCCATTCCAACAAATTTAATCGGTTTTTCCGTTACTGTTCGAATGGAGAGAGCGGCCCCCCCACGTGTATCTCCGTCAAGCTTCGTTAAAATGACACCTGTAATGCCAAGCTGTTCATTAAAGCTTTGCGAAACATTGACTGCATCCTGCCCCGTCATTGCATCTACAACAAGGAAAATTTCATCAGGATTTGAATTCGCTTTTATCTCCTTTAATTCGTCCATTAATTCACCGTCAATATGCAAGCGGCCGGCAGTATCAATGAGAACATAATCATAATGTTCTTCCTTTGCTTTTTGCAGCGCTTGTTTGGCAATTTCTACTGGGCTTACTTGATCTCCCAATGAAAAAACAGGCATATCTAACTGCTTGCCAAGTGTCTCCAGCTGTTTAATTGCTGCTGGCCGATAGATATCAGCTGCAACAAGCAGCGGATTGCGGTTATATTTTTTTCGCAGCAAGTTTGCAAGCTTGCCAGTTGTCGTTGTTTTACCTGCACCTTGCAGACCAACCATCATAATGACAGTAGGAGGTTTATTTGCAGCAGCAATTTTGCTTTGCTCTCCGCCCATTAGCACTGTCAATTCTTCTTTTACTACTTTGATCACCTGCTGGCCTGGTGTTAAGCTTTTCATTACTTCTTGGCCAACAGCGCGTTCACTTACTTTCTTAACAAATCCCTTTACAACCTTGAGGTTTACATCCGCTTCTAGTAAAGCGAGGCGAACCTCACGCATCATTTCCTTGACATCCGCTTCGGAAACCTTTCCTTTGCCGCGAATCTTTTGAATCGTGCTTTGCAATCGGTCTGCTAAACCTTCAAATGCCATTTATGCCGCCCCCCTAATCCAATTTCTCAAGCATCTTGATTAACTGATCCACTTTTGCTGCGTTAGGGTGTTCGTTGTTTATCGTCTTTTTAAGTTTTTCTAAAATATCTTGACGTGTTTGGAATTTTTGAAATAAAAGCAGTTTCTTTTCATAATCTTCCAGCATCGCCTCTGTCCGTTTAATATTATCGTAAACAGCTTGTCTGCTTACCTCATATTCTTGTGCAATTTCTCCTAAAGAGAAGTCATCTAAGTAATAGAGAGACATGTAGCTTCGTTGCTTTGTCGTCAACAAAGATTGATAAAAATCATATAAGTAATTCATCCGAGTTGTTTTATCAAGCATTTGCCATCTCTCCCTGTTAAGTGAAAAACCTTTACATTTTACAATCTACATCGTTTGAGAGAAATTGTCAAGTGTTCTAAGAAGATTTTGCTGTCTTTAAATGAAAGCTAGCCTCTACTTGCTTTCCTTCTAATCAACGATGTTTGCAAATAAGCCATAAACATATTTTTCCGCGTCAAAAGGCTGAAGATCATCCATTTGTTCACCCAAGCCAACAAATTTGACTGGGATGGAAAGTTCATTGCGAATCGCGAGGACAATACCTCCTTTTGCAGTTCCATCCAATTTCGTTAACACAATACCGGAGACATTGGTTGTTTCTTTGAATGTTTTCGCTTGCACCATTGCATTTTGGCCAGTCGTCGCATCCAAAACGAGCAAAACCTCATGTGGTGCATTCGGTACCTCTCTTTCAATAACACGCTTTACTTTTTCCAGTTCTTTCATTAAATTAACTTTATTTTGCAAACGACCAGCAGTATCACAAAGGAGAATATCTACTTGCCGTGATTTGGCAGCCTGAAGTGCGTCATATATGACAGCGGCAGGGTCCGCCCCCTCCGTATGCTTAATCACATCAACTCCTACGCGGTCCCCCCATACCTCCAGTTGAGCAATAGCACCAGCGCGGAATGTATCACCAGCAGCTAGCAGCACTTTCTTCCCTTCTTGATGAAATTGGTGCGCAAGCTTGCCGATAGTCGTTGTTTTACCAACTCCATTTACACCTACAAATAAAATAACCGTTAACCCATTTTCTTGAAGATTGAGCGTTTGCAAGGACGTTTCTCCAGCCTCATAAATCTCCACTAGCTTTTCAGAAATTGCTGCCTGAACACCAGATGGATCTTGTATATTTTTACGCTTTACTTCCATTTTCAACTCATCGATCAGCTTCATCACTGTTTCGTAGCCGACATCTGCTTCGAATAAAATTTCCTCCAGCTCTTCAAAGAAATCTTCATCTACTTTACGGTAACGAGCAACCAAATCATTTACTTTCGCTGAAAATTGATCACGGGTTTTCGTCAATCCATCCTTAAATTTTTCTGCTACTGAATCAGTCGATTGTGACCATTTATCTTTTAATTTCTTAAAAAAGCTCAACCGTTGTTCCTCCTTTTTTTGTAAAGTTTCCCGTTTTAACGAGTTATTGTGCAAGTGCTTCCGTCTCTTCCATTCTCACTGAAACAAGCTTAGAGACGCCAGATTCCTGCATCGTCACGCCATATAACACATCTGCTTCCTCCATCGTTCCCTTTCGATGAGTAATAACAATAAATTGTGTTTCCTTGCTAAATTGCTTTAAATATTGACTAAAGCGATAAACATTCGCTTCATCCAATGCCGCTTCTACTTCATCTAACACACAAAAAGGAACAGGACGAACTCTTAAAATTGCAAATAAAAGTGCAATCGCCGTCAAAGCTCGTTCTCCACCAGACAATAAACTGAGGTTTTGCAGCTTCTTGCCAGGAGGCTGTGCGACAATCTCTATCCCAGTGTGTAAAAGATCCGAAGCATCTGTCAGTCTGAGCTCGGCTCGGCCTCCTCCAAATAAAGATTGAAAGACAGATTCGAACTGATCGCGAATCGCTGAAAAAGAAGCGTCAAAACGTTTGATCATTTCTTCATCCATTTCAGCGATAATCTCAAAGAGCGTCTTTTTTGCTTCTAAAAGATCGTTTTGCTGTTCCTGCAAAAATTGATGGCGTTCTGATACGCGCTCGTACTCTTCAATAGCTCCGAGATTAACGGTTCCAAGTTCCTCTAATGCTCGTTTAATAAATGTTACTTTTTTTCTTGCTTCTTCTGCTGATACGGTAAGTGGGTATGCTGTCTTAGCTGCTTCATATGTAAGGGTGTATGCTTCACGCAAAAATTGAAGTCGGTTTTCCAATTCTAAATCTAAACGATTTAATTGAATTTCCTCTTCTTTAACAGTCTCTGCTATTGTGCGCTGGTTTCTTTTTAACTGTTTTAAATGTATATTCTTATCATCGATATGCTGTTGCAGCTTCAAACGTTTCTCGCGATGGTTGACAATTTGCGCCTGCAGCTCTTTTTTTGCTTGCAGCTTATTTTCAGCAGCTTGCTCAAGTTCATTTTCTCCTGAATGCTGATCAGTCATTTCTGTCTGCAGCCAATGAAGCTCTTCTGCAAGTATTGTTTTCCGCTTGGAAACATCTTGCCACTCCCGTTCGGCACGCTCTAACTGTTCTTGAAGTGAAAGCAATTGTTCTGTTTTTACAGCTGCTTTTGCTTTAAGGTCGCTCATTTCTGACTGCAATGCTTCTTTTGTCTGTCTCCCATGTTTTTTCTCATACTGCAATTCTTCTATTCTCTCTTCGCATGTACGGAGGGTTTCTTTCCCTTCTTTTGCCTTCTGTTGGAGCTCTTTTATTCGTGTCTCTATTTTTGTTTTTTCAGTTGTTAAGTCTGACTTTTCATAATCATACATTTGTAAGCGATCTGCAGCATTTTTTGCTTCCATTTCCACTTCTCTTTGTTTGGCTTTCACTTCGTGCTCTCTTAAACGAAGTGCTTCTCCTTGCTCTCTCAATTCTTCCAAAGTATTTTCCTGCTGTTTGATCTCTTGTTGCATCTTAAATACTTCTTCCTCAAGCTGGCTTGTCTTTGTCTCCATTCCTTTTATTTTGTCCTTTAATGCTGCAAGTTCATTTTTTCTTCCCAACAATGACGAATTCCGTTTCTTGGATGCACCGCCTGTCATAGAGCCGCCTGGATTCACGACATCTCCTTCTAATGTTACAATGCGATAGCGGTATTGGAGCAAGTTTGCCAGCTCGTTTGCACCACTTAAATTTTGAGCAATCACAATATTTCCAAGCAAATGTCTCATAACGGGAGCATATTTTTCATCATAGTGCAAAAGGGACGAAGCAATATCTACAAATGCAGGATGTGCTTGTAATTGCGTTAACTGTATGTAAGGAATGCTTTTTGCTTTTAGAACGTTTAAAGGTAAGAAGGTCGCTCGTCCATATTGATGCTTTTTTAAGAAAGCTATCGCTTGACGTGCATCTGCTTCTGTTTCAACTACAATGTGCTGCATCGCATTTCCCAACGTTGTTTCTATTGCCATTTCGTATTTGCTCGGAACATGAATAAGCTCAGCAACCGCCCCTTCTATACCAGACAAAAGCTGTCTTCTTGCTTTTAATACCTCTCGTGCTCCTTGATAAAAACCGGTATAATCTTCTTCCATTTCTGCCAATGTGTCTTTCCTTGATCGTGCTTGCTGTACATATTGGCGGGCTTTATCAAGGTCTCTTTTTAATTGTGTTTCATGCTGTTGGCAAACTGATAGCTGCTTTTTCGTGTCATGGTAAAGAGAGACTTGGTTTTCAATTTTTGTGCGCAGGCCAATTAGCTCATTTTCAATCTTTTTCTTTTCGCTTATCAATCTTGTACGCTGTTCAAGCCATTTTTCATGGTCATGATCAAGTCTTTCGCTTCTGATTGCTTGTTGCTGCAATTGTTTTTCCAAATAGTGTTTTTCATTATTTGCGCTTGCTTGTTTGTTCATAAGCTGAATGTAGTCGCTTTTTAAAGATTCAATAATCTCTTCTACATCTTCATTAACAAGCTCCAATTGTTTGCTTTTATCAGCTATTTGCTGCTTTATTCTCTTCGCTTCCTCCTGATGACCTGCTAACTCCAGTTTATAACGCTTTATTTCTTCTTGAAGCTGTTTCATTTTATCGGACATTTCCTGGAGTGTTTGGGTTAATTGGTCTTGATTTTGAGAAGCGTGCTTTTTTCTTTCTTTAAGTACTTGTTTGCGTCCTTCTACTTTTTCTAATTCTTCGGAAGTGAGCAGCAACTTATTTTGCAGTGTTCCCGTTTCCTCTTCTATCATACTGAGTTGCGTGCGCAATGTTTCGATTTCAAGTTCTTTCTTTTGTATTTGCGTAGTTGTTTCTATTTCTTCATCTTGATGACGTTCAAGCTGGTGTTTAAGCTGTTCCCATTTTTTATGTAGATCTTCAATGTCGTAAACAGTGATGGATACTTCAAAAGCTTCCAGTTCCTCTTTTTTTTCTAAATAATCTTTCGCCATTGATGCTTGGATCTTTAAAGGCTCTACTTGGGAGGATAGCTCATGAAGGATGTCATTGACACGGTGTAAATTTTCTTCCGTTTCAAATAGTTTCAATTCCGCCTTTTTTTTACGTGTCTTATATTTCAACACCCCTGCAGCCTCTTCGAAAATAGTACGGCGATCCTCTGCTTTACTATTTAAAATTTCCTCAACTTTCCCTTGACTAATAATTGAAAATGCTTCTCTTCCAAGACCAGAATCCATAAAAAGCTCGACAATTTCTTTTAATCTACAAGGCTGTTTATTAATGAAAAATTCGCTCTCTCCATTGCGAAATACCCTTCTTGTCACACTTACTTCACTATAATCAATCGGCAAGAGAGCATCCTCATTGTCTAATGTCAATGTTACTTCTGCAACATTAAGGGGCTTGCGGGAATCGCTACCAGCAAAAATAATATCCTCCATCTTACCGCCGCGAATCGATTTAACAGATTGCTCCCCTAATACCCAACGGATTGCATCTGTAATATTACTTTTTCCACTGCCATTAGGGCCTACTACGGCAGTTACACCAGGAACAAATTCGATTGCAGCTCTTTCAGCGAAGGATTTAAAACCAAGCACATCTATTCGTTTAAGGAACATAAGATTGCCCCCTTTTTCAGTAATCTCTTGAGTCGATTTTATTAAGTAGGTGTCTAGGTACAATCCTACCTTCCCGCTAGTACTCTTTTCACTTTTATGATTGATCTTTTAGCTTTCCTAGCGCCATTTGAGCTGCGTGCTGCTCTGCTTCCTTTTTCGATCTGCCAGAGCCGTTCCCTAACACATGTCCATTTAAGGATACTTGGGAAACAAACTCACGGCTATGCGCTGGACCCCGTTCATCTAAAATTGTATATTCCAATAGTCCTGTCGCCTCTCTTTGCACGTGCTCCTGCAATTGACTCTTAAAATCCATCACATGAGAAAAAGCACCGGCATTGATTTTCGGGAAGACAATTTTTTCTAAAAAGATGACCGCTTCGTCCAATCCTTGATCTAAATATAGTGCTCCAATAAAGGCTTCAAACACATCAGCAAGCAAAGCTGGACGCATTCTTCCGCCAGTCATCTCCTCTCCTTTGCCCAGCAGAATATAGTTGCCAAATTCCAACTCATTTGCAAAGGTTACGAGCGAAGGTTCACAAACAATCGCAGCTCGCAATTTCGTGAGTTCTCCTTCAGACATAAGAGGATACTTTTTAAATAAATATTTTGAAACGATCACTTCTAATACGGCATCGCCTAGAAATTCTAAGCGCTCATTGTCTTCGTGTGGTTTTTTTCGATGCTCATTCACATAAGATGAATGTGTAAAAGCCTGTTTTAGCAAGGAGATATTATGAAAGAAAATCCCCATTTTTTGCTGAAGCTCTTTGAACTTTTCTTCTTTTTTCATATAATATTTTTTTTCTTTCCGTTTGTACGGTTTACTCATGGGATCTCCCACCTTGATTAAGTTTTCATTTTAGACTGTGAAATAATAAGAAAAGAGGCAAGGGCCCATGTCTGTAGTGATTAATGTCCCTCCCCTATGCAGTGGATATGCTCCTAAGTCTCTTATCCCAAGTTTATAAAAAAATGGCGCTCAGTGCAAAACCTTCTTCGTATTTATTCCACATCCAACTAATTTTAAAGTGAAACTTCCAGCAGTGGGGGTTTTTTTCTCATCCCCACTGATAAGAAGTAGAACAAAGGCTAAGATCGTAGGCGTCCTCGAAAAAGGAAACTGCTTTTTCTTCGTGCGATGCTGATTCAAGAAGCTTTCCTTATCCTATCGGCCCGAACCAATCGGACATTGACTTTCAGTTATCCCCCACCTAGCGCTTCTGATTCCTCTTATTCCCCGAGGTGGGGGTCTTGACTCGCCAGTTAGATGTGGGATGAATATTTAACCAAACAGATAGATAAGGAAAGCTTCTTCAAATCAACATTGCAAGAAGGAAAAGGGGCTTTTTTTCAAGAATGGTGCGTTCCTAGCTTGACGTCCCTAATATAAGAAAGACCCCGATGCGGAAGTTTTCACTTTTTAGAACATAAAAGTCCCGTTTTAGTTAAACGGGACATGCTGTTCTTGCTAACGATTATGCTTTGCTTTCTATGTAATTCACAGCATCGCCTACTGTCGCAATTTTCTCAGCATCGTCATCAGAAATCTCCATTTCAAACTCATCTTCTAGTTCCATCACTAGCTCGACAACATCTAATGAATCTGCACCAAGATCGTCTTTAAAAGAAGCTTCCAATGTAACTTTACCTTCATCAACACCGAGGCGATCCACAATAATTTTTGTTACTCTTTCTAATACATCAGCCATTTGATTCACCTCCCCTCAAGCCATTATAGAATATTTTCTCCTAATAATACATAAGGAAATGCAATTCAGGCAAAAAATGCAGCGTTTTTTCTTACATTTACATAACCATGCCACCATCTACATGAAGCGTCTGGCCAGTCATATAGCTCGCATCATCAGATGCAAGGAAAACAACTACTTTCGCAATATCTTTCGGCTTTCCTAAATAACCAAGTGGAATTTGTTTTAACATGTCTGCTTTTAAGTCTTCTGTCAATTTGTCTGTCATATCAGTTGCAATAAAACCTGGTGCTACAGCATTCACAGTAATTCCTCTAGAAGCTAATTCTTTAGCAGCCGTCTTCGTGAAGCCGATCACACCTGCTTTGGCAGCAACATAGTTTGCCTGTCCAGGATTGCCGCTGACTCCAACGATCGAAGAAATATTAATAATGCTGCCTGATCTTTGTTTCATCATCTGGCGCACTACTGCTTTTGTACACAAGAAAACACCTTTCAAATTCGTATTCATGACAGCATCCCAATCTTCTTCTTTCATACGCATTAACAGGTTGTCCTTCGTAATTCCTGCATTATTGACAAGAATATCTAGCTTATTAAAATGTGAAATGGCTGCTTTTACCATTGCCTGTACAGATTCTTGATCAGAGACATCTCCTTGAAGTACGATTGCTTCCTGCCCTATTTCCCGTATTTCGTCCGCTACAGCTTCCGCTTTTTCTTTGCTGCCGGCATAATTAATAGCAACATGTGCGCCTTGTCGAGCAAACTCTAAAGCGATTTCGCGGCCGATTCCCCTAGATCCTCCTGTTACAAATGCAACTTTTCCTTTAAGCTTCATTGTTTCACCTCCTGTAATGCTTTGGCGACTTCATTGCAACTCTCTATGTCCTGAACAGCAAAAGTTTGAACTTGGCGATTGATTTTTTTAATTAATCCAGAAAGTACTTTCCCAGGGCCAATTTCAATAAATGTGTCTACCCCTAATGAAAGCATCTTCTCTATCGAGTCTTCCCAAAGAACGGGAGAATAAAGCTGTTCGACTAATTTCTTTTTAATCTCCGAAGCACTTGTCATTTCATTTGCGGTGACATTAGATATAACTGGTATTTTTGTATCAGTTATAGATATTTTTTCTAAAATAGCTGCAAGTTTTTCAGCTGCCGGTTTCATCAACACAGAATGAAAAGGACCGCTTACTTGGAGAGGCAAAACTCTTTTTGCTCCGTGCTCTTTTGCAAGCACTCCCGCTTTTTCAACACCCGCTTTCGTCCCAGAGATGACAATCTGCCCCGGGCAATTTAAATTTGCAAGCTGAACAGCATCGCCGGCTTTTGTTATCTCGTCTGTGATCGATTGCAAGGCTTCACGGCCCATTCCTAAAATTGCTGCCATCGTTCCTTCTCCGTTAGGAACTGCCTCTTCCATAAATTGTCCTCTTTTATGAACAGTATAAAGAGCCTCTTCAAATGACATGCTTCCGCTGGCAACAAGTGCGGTATATTCTCCTAAACTATGACCAGCAGTGTAGTCAGCATGGACGCCTGCTTCTCGCAGACATTGTAAAATGGCAATGCTCGTTGTAAGCAGCGCTGGTTGTGCATTTGTTGTTAGCGTCAATTCTGATTGCGGACCATCTTTAATAATGGAAGACAATGGATATTCCAATGTTTCGTCTGCTTTTGTAAAGATTGCTTTTGCCTGTTCGTTCGCTTCAGACACTGACTGCCCCATTCCTACTTTTTGTGAACCTTGTCCTGGAAACACAAAGGCTATTTTTGACAACTGAACTCCCTCCTTTATTCCGCTGTTTCTGTCTTATCTTGTAATGTTGCAATGGCTTTCTGAATCGTATTTGGAACATCATGATTTACCATATCTCGCGCTTGACGAATAGCATTAAAAATTGCATTGGCATTAGATGAACCATGTGCTTTAATAACTGGCGAACGAATGCCAAATAAACCAGCACCGCCATATTCTGTATAATCCATCAGGTGGCGAAGATCAACTAAGTCAGACTTCACAAGACCTGCTGCTACTTTATTTTTAAGATTACTAGTAAAGACTGATTTCAACATTGCAAAGATGGTAGAAGCTGTTCCTTCCATCGTTTTTAATACCATATTACCAGTAAACCCGTCCGTTACAACGACATCGGCAACACATTCTAGCAAATCTCTGGCCTCAACATTGCCTATAAAGTGAATGTCTGTTTTTTCCAACAAGTCATATGCTCTTTTCGTCAGTTCGTTGCCCTTTTTTTTCTCTGTCCCAATATTTAACAGTCCTATTCGAGGTTTATCAATACCTCTTACTTTTTCTGCATAAATAGAACCCATAATTGCATACTGCAAAAGATGTTCCGGTTTTGCATCAGCATTTGCACCTAAATCAAGCATTAAAAATCCCTTGCCATTTGCAGTCGGCAGTGTTGGTGCTAACGCGGGACGCTCAATTCCTTTAATGCGGCCAACAATAAATAAACCAGCAGCCATTAGAGCACCTGTGTTGCCAGCGGAAATACAAGCGTCTGCCTCTCCATCAGCAACTGCTTTGGCCATTAAAACCATCGAAGCCTGCTTTTTTCTTTTAATGGCACGCACTGGTTCATCTGTTGCTTCAATCAGTTCATCCGTATGAACAATTTGGACACGATCATTCGTTTCTAAAAATGGTGTAATAGCATCTTTTCTTCCAAAAAGTACTGCCTCTATGTCAGGAAATGCTTTTATCGCACGGTTCACACCTAAAATTACTTCTTTTGGTGCGTGGTCACCGCCCATTGCATCGATAGCTAACTTCATTCGGACTCATCCTTTGCTGTTAAATTGGAACGATACATGTCAAATTCACCTTTAAAAACGACTTCTTTTCCAACATAGCTGTGAACGATCACAGTGGTGCGGCCTTTACTGCGATTGTTTTCAACAACTTTTGCTTTAGCAATAACCCTTTCCCCTTCCTTAACAGAGCGAGTAAACTGTATTTGTGCTTTCCTCGTCAGTGCCAAATCATCTTTTATAACAGCAACAGCCAGAGAATTAGCCTGAGCAAATAAATGATGGCCGCGCGCTATTGAATTACGTTTAAAAACATTTTCCTTTTTAATATCAAAAATGGAGATCGCGCTTTTATCTAGATCAATATCGATAATTTCGCCAATGACCTCATCGATCGGAAGTGCTTTTACCTGATCAGTAAAACGCTTTTCTGCAACCGTCTTAATACGTTCACGCAGTTCAGGAATTGCAAGTTCCATTCGATCAAGACGGATAGTCTGTACACTAACTCGAAAAATTTCTGCCAGTTCTTCGTCTGTAATAAAAGGATTGTCCATTATTGTTTCTTGCAACTGTTTTTGACGTTCTTTTTTCGTCGTTCTCATTTCCCCACACCATCCATGTCTGTGATACTAGGACTTGGTACTAGTAGTAGTATATAAAAAAAAGATGCTTCTGGCAAGCATCTTACCGAAGCAAAAGGACTAAAAACGGACTTCCAAGAAAGGGTTTAACCTTCAGGGCATTAAGAGCGAGTTCTCAGCTAATAATAACTAGTTTTGATCATTAATCCAACTTATTGCCAGAAAGTGCTCCCGTCTTCTCTAAATAATTCCGTAATGGTGCATAATCTTCTTGCTCCCAAAATGATTCTGAATGAATAAATTTTATTGCATCTTTTCGAGCTGTTTCTAATGCACGATAATCATGAACCATATCTGCCACTTTGAATTCTGGCAATCCACTTTGTTTTTTCCCAAAAAAATCTCCAGGCCCTCGCAATTCTAAATCACGTTCACTCAAGACAAAACCATCGTTCGTTTCGGTCATGATTCTCATTCTCTCTTTTCCAATCGCCGTTTTCGGATTTGCAAGCAGTACACAAAATGACTGATCGCTGCCTCGGCCTACCCTGCCGCGCAGCTGATGAAGCTGTGCCAATCCAAAGCGTTCTGCATCATAAATGATCATCATTGTAGCATTGGGAACATTCACCCCGACTTCGACAACAGTAGTAGCTACTAATATTTGTGTCTTATTCGCTGAGAAGGCTTGCATCGCAGCATCTTTATCTTGGCTGGAAAGTCTGCCATGCATCAGCGCGACTGAATAGCGGCTGCCATAATAAGTTGTAAGCATTTCATAGACATCAATCGCATTTTGAACATCGAGTTTATCCGATTCCTCAATCAACGGACAAATGACATATGCCTGCCGTCCATTCCTTAACTCTTTTTCCATAAACTGCAGTACACGCTCCAGCATTTCATGTTTCGCCCAATAAGTTTCTACTGGCTTTCTCCCTGCCGGCATTTCATCGATGATCGATACATCCATTTCGCCAAAAGCGGTAATTGCCAATGTTCTTGGGATAGGCGTTGCTGTCATAAAGAGTGTATCAGGATAAAGACCTTTATCTTTTAGAATACGCCTCTGTTCAACTCCGAACCGATGTTGTTCATCTGTAATGACCAAACCCAAATTTTGAAACGAAACATCTTCTTGAATTAAAGCGTGAGTACCGATCATGCAATCGATTTCTCCGTCTTGTAGACCTTGCAACATTTCCTGTCTTTTTTTCCCTTTTACACTACTCGTTAAAAGTGCGATTTTTATTCCCATTGGTTCAAGCATAGATCTGAATGATGCTGCGTGTTGTTCAGCTAATATTTCGGTCGGCACCATTAAAGCTCCTTGATATCCCGCGGTAATAGAAGCATAAATCGCGATTGCTGAGACAACCGTTTTCCCAGAACCAACATCCCCTTGTAAGAGCCGGTTCATGCGAAAAGGAGCTTTTAAATCTGCACAAATCTCATTTACGGTTCGTTTTTGTGCAGTTGTTAAAGGAAAAGGCAATGTGGAAATAAATTGTTTTAATTTTTGTAAATTGTAATGCTTGGCAGAACCTGCAGCATGCTCTCGTTCCATCTTTCGCAGTGCTTGCATTTTCAATTGAAAGTGCAAAAATTCCTCATATACGAAACGGCGGCGCGCTTGCTTTACTTCTTCATTATTTTTTGGAAAATGATAAGAGCGAAATGCTTCTGATCGGGATAATAATTGATACGTTTGTAGACAATATGGCGGCAAATTTTCTTCAATAGCTTGACTATAGTGCTTTAATGCTTCTTTTATAAAACGGCGAATACCTTTTGAAGTAAGCTTTCCTTTTGTTGCATAGATGGATTCAAATTCTTCCATTTGTTGATGGGAACCGCTCTTGTATTGACTGACAGTAATTGTTTGGCGGTGTTGATCCCACTTTCCCGATACTGTTATCATGTCATTAATAGAAAATGTTGTTTTTAAGTAGGCCTGATTAAAGAACACTGCTTTAATTAAATAACGCCCAACCAATAAACGGATGGTAAGGCGCGATTTCTTCTTCCCAAAAAATTGTAGAGAAGGTTCACTATGAACCTTCCCTTCCACAGTCACTCGCTCCTCATGTTTTACCTCAGTTAAATCTCGAAGGCGATAATCTTCATAGCGATAAGGAAAATGTTCCAATAAATCACCAACAGTAACAATATTCATTGCGGCCAAGTTAGCGGCTGTTTCTTCTCCAATTCCTTTAATTTCCGTAATCGGATCACATATTGATTTAGTCACGATGCTCCATCGGCATGCCAAAAATTTTCGCTTCTAGTTTGCGTCCAGTCGGCGTTGCCGCTAACCCTCCTTGACCTGTTTCTTTTAATGTCGTCGGCATTCTTTGGCCAATTTTAAACATTGCTTCAATGACTTCGTCACATGGAATGCGACTTTTAATGCCTGCAAGCGCCATATCGGCTGCCACCATCGCATTAGAAGCACCCATCGCATTACGCTTGACACAAGGAACCTCTACAAGACCAGCAACGGGATCACATACAAGACCTAGCATATTTTTTAATGTGATCGCCATCGCTTCTGCACATTGCGACGGCGTACCGCCAGCCATTTCGACAATTGCTGCCGCTGCCATCCCTGCTGCTGATCCTACCTCCGCTTGACAGCCGCCAGCAGCGCCAGAAATCGATGCATTATTAGCGACAACAAAACCAAACGCACCTGATGTAAACAAAAAACGCACCATTTCTTCTCTCGATGGATTCAGTACATTTTTCACTGCAAAAAGAGTTCCAGGCACAACACCGGCGGAACCTGCCGTTGGCGTCGCACAAATCGTTCCCATAGCAGCATTCACTTCATTCGTTGCTACTGCTTTACTTACTGCGTCTAAGATCGTTTTGCCGGACAAAGTATTGCCTTTTTCAATGTATTGTTTCATTAAGACCGCATCGCCGCCAGTTAGGCCTGAATGTGAATGGACACCTTGGATGCCGCGTTCGATCGCTTGTTCCATCACCTTTAAATTTTTGTCCATCTGCTCCATGATATCCTTTTTCGGCCTGCCGGTTACCTCTGCTTCTTGTTCAATCATCACATCCGAAATTTTTTTCTGTTGGTTTTCGGCTAATTGAACCAACTCAGCAACATTACGAAACATGAAGAGCGCCTCCTTTCTTGAAAACGTTCCCAAATATAGCAGCTTGATGCTTAGATCACTTTCTTCACCAAACGGACTTCTTAGTCAACAATTCTCGTTACCTGTGTAACATTTGGCAAAGAGCGAATCTCTTTCAAAATCGCATCATCCATATTTTGATCAACCTCAATGGTCATTAATGCTGTCTTTCCTTTTTCTTTACGAGAAACCTCCATATGGCCGATATTGATTTCATGTGCAGAAAGAATATTAGCTACGGAGGCAATAACGCCATAACGATCATTGTGTACAACTAAAATGGCAGGATGATGGCCAGATAATTTTAATAGAAAGCCGTTCAATTCAATGATTTCTATTTTACCACCGCCAATGGAAATGCCGACAAGCTCCATTTCTCCTTCTTCATCGCCTATTCGTACCCGGGCTGTGTTCGGGTGATCTGGAATCGCATTTTCCTCATAGAACGTGATTTCCATGCCTCGTTCTTGGGCAAATTGTATAGCATGAATAATTCTCTCATCATCTGTTTCAAAATTAAGTAAACCGCCAGCAAGTGCAACATCTGTTCCATGACCTTTATACGTATCCTTAAAGGACCCATAGAAGGAAATATGAGCCCACTTAGGCTCCCGGCCAAACAAACTTCTAGCTACTTTTCCAATCCTGGCTGCACCAGCCGTATGGGAACTGGAAGGTCCTATCATCACAGGTCCAATAATATCAAACACACTTTTAAACTTCATGTGCGTACTTCCCTTCCTCATCGTCGAAATCTTGACTGTTTTCAACTGCTTTCTAGCCTATTTATGCAAAAGTCATACATTAGGTTCGCCTCCTCTCGCAAAGTGAAGGAGGCGCATTAGGTTAAGAATTTCCTATATCGACTGTAGACCTATCACTTCTTGTATCTCGCTTCTATTTAACAAATGTTTATTGATTTGGCTTATTAAAGCAAGAAAAACTTCCTGATAAGGCATTGTTAAAATTTCGAGGATATAGGCTTCTTATCTTAAGATTTTAGTTCCTTATATAAAGGAAGTGGAGCCTTCAAGGATGAATGCTTCTCTTTATTCTACTGAAAAAATAAAAGCATACAGGGGCTGGTTTCCATGATGAATCTCCATTTCAATATCAGGAAATGCCGTTTGCAATTCATTTTCAAGATTTGACAATTCTTGTTGAGAAACGTCCTCCCCATAGATAATGGTGATAATTTCCGTATCTTCATCAACCATTTGCTCTAAAAGTGCTTTCGCCGATGCGACTTTATCTTTGTTTACATCCACAATTTTTCCGTCGGCAATCCCCATAAAATCGCCCTTGGAAATTGCCAATCCATCTATATTTGTGTCGCGGACGGCATATGTAATTTGTCCCGTTTTTACATGTAGAAGGGCATCGCTCATTGCTTCATGGTTATCTTCCAAATTAGCTGAAGGATTAAAAGATAATAGAGCCGCTAATCCTTGAGGAACTGTCTTTGATTCCACCACGATTGTTTTTTCCTTCACAATATCTGCTGCCTGCTTTGCCGCCATAATAATATTTTTATTGTTAGGCAAAATAATGATATTCTCAGCATTTACATTCTCAATAGCGTTGACAATGTCCTCCGTGCTTGGATTCATCGATTGCCCGCCTTCAATCACAGCGGTTGCACCAATACTTTTAAATAGCTCGCCGATGCCGCTTCCCATTGAGACAACAACAATCCCATATTTTTGTTTTTCACTATGTACAGTTTTTTCTTTCAGTTGTTGGCTGTTGTCAATCATCGAACGATGTTGTTCACGCATATTTTCTATCTTCATATTAATGAGACTTCCATAGCGTTGGCCATAGGATAAAACATCACCAGGACGCTCAGCATGAATGTGAACCTTGACGAGTTCTTCATCTGTAATGACCAATAAGGAGTCTCCAAACGCACTTATTTCCTTCGTAAATAGTTCTTCCGTAAATGGATGTTTTTTTAATTTCTCCGTTTCTAATTTGACCATGAATTCGGTACAATATCCAAATTCAATATCCTCTGGATCCATAAAGCTTTGGGCACCTTTATGATGCTCCGCGTTAACGAGCTCCTTCATTGAAGGGATAATCGTCGAATTCTCAGGTGATGCTTCACCTTTTAAGGAAGCTAGAAAACCTTCGTACACACAAACAAGCCCTTGACCACCGCTATCCACTACACCAACCTCTTTTAACACTGGCAAGAGATCGGGAGTACGCTTGAGAGATCGTTTCGCTTCTTTTAAAACTTCTTCCATTACAACCACAAAATCAGACTGATTTTTAGCAATTTTGACTGCTTTTTTCGCTGCATCTTTTGCAACTGTTAAAATTGTTCCTTCTACTGGTTTCATTACAGCCCGGTAAGCTGTGTCGACTCCAGCTTCTAAACCGGCTGCAAATTCTTTACTAGTGATGCTGTCTTTGTCCTCAATTGCTTTAGAAAAGCCACGGAAAAGCTGCGATAAAATAACACCAGAATTTCCTCTTGCTCCCATTAAAAGTCCTTTAGCAAGAGCTTTCCCTACATAGCCAATATGAGGCTGGATATTTTGTTGTACTTCTTTTGCCCCGGAAGACATCGATAAATTCATGTTTGTACCAGTATCACCGTCAGGAACTGGAAACACATTTAGTGCATCGACCATTTGAGCATTGACAGATAAGTGATTCGCTCCTTGGATAATCATTTCTGCAAATCTTCTTCCGTCTAATGATGTAATCGCCACAAAACTTTCCCCCTCACGATGGGTTCGTTACTCGAACCCCTTGAACATAAATATTAACGGAATCTGCTGCAAGACCGATTGTTTGCTCTAATGTGTACTTTACTTTTGCTTGTACATTGTGAGCAACTTCAGAAATCTTTGTCCCGTAGCCAACAATAATATACATATCAATGTGCAGTTCCTCATTTTCCTGCCTAACGATGATACCGCGTGTAAAATTATCTTTCCCTAAAATTTCAGTTAATCCATCTTTAATTTGATTTTTTGACGCCATTCCAACAATACCATAATTATCAATTGCAGCGCCTCCCGCAATTGCTGCTATTACTTCATTGGCAATATGAATATGCCCGTAATTTGTTTTCATTTCGATGGACATGCAACGTCCCCCCTTTATCATCTAGCTTAGGCTTGAATACAGTCATTTTACTATAAGTACCTATTTTTTTAAAGCAAGATTTGCAGGTAAGAGAACCCGTTATTTATCATTCCAATTATACAGGTGAATGTCAAGGTTTTTTTCTTGAAAGAGTAAGTACAAGTATTGCATTATCAGTACTAGTGTGATAAATTATTAAGGTATGTTTATGTGAAAAGTGAATTTCTTCATAAGTAAGGAGGGAATGCTATGGCTAAAAAATGTGTGATTACTGGTCGAAAAACAAGTACTGGAAACAAACGTTCCCATGCATTAAATGCTAACAGGCGAACTTGGAAAGCTAACCTTCAAAAAGTTCGCATTCTTGTAGATGGAAAACCAAAACGTGTTTGGGTTTCTGCTCGAGCGCTGAAATCTGGAAAAGTAGAACGCGTATAATTCGCTTATTTACGAAAGAAACGTAAAAGCAATGAAAGAAGCGAGTGCAATTTGCTTCTTTAAAGCACCCATTTAAAATGGGTGCTTTTTTATATGATGATGGATTCTCTTATAATAAATCTCTCCGCAAGTCTTCAACAGGTCGATCTGACAAGTATTTTGGCGCAATATCATACACCGTTTTCGCTCCAATGTCACCTGCTTTGTTTAAATAATAAGCTGCACGTGCATACGTCACAAGCACGCTGGAAGTAAAAGCTGGATTGCTATCAAGCTTCAGTGAAAATTCAAAGATTTGATTGCTATTATCACCTGTTTTTCCACTTCTTATAACAAACCCTCCGTGCTTCATTTTCGCATGTTTTGTTTTTAATTCTGATTCTGAAATAAAGGTAACTGTCGTCTCATAATCAGCAAAATAATTTGGCATTGTCTTAATTTGCCGTTCAATCTCGACTGGATCCGCTTCTTTTTCTAAGACGACATAGCATTCTCGCAAATGTTTTTCTCTAGTTGATAATGTAGGTAGTTCTCCTCTTCTTACCTTTTCCATTGCTTCTGCAATTGGCACCGTATATTGAATGGCATCCTTGACTCCTTTAATTCGTCGAATTGCATCAGAATGTCCTTGACTCACGCCTTCACCCCAAAAAGTATATGTTTCACCTTTTGGAAGCATTGCTTCTCCTAACATACGATTAAGGGAGAACAAACCTGGATCCCAGCCTACAGATATGACGCTTGTTTTTCCACCGTTTTTTGCCGCCTCATCCACAGAAGAAAAATATTCAGGTATTTTTGCATGGGTATCATAGCTGTCCACTGTATTAAACATATGAGCGAAAAATGGACCTTGTTCTGGCAAATCTGTCGCTGATCCTCCGCAAAGAATCATGACATCAATGTGATCCTTATATGCTTCTGCCTCTGATATATGTACAATATTCAGCGTTTCATCCTCCACCTGCATGCTATCTGGGCTTCTGCGCGTGAAGATGGCAATCAGTTTCATATCTGCTCGTTGTTTGATTGCTTGTACCGCTTCCCTTCCTAAATTGCCATATCCAACAATGCCTATTCTTATTTGATTGTTCATTTTTTTTCCTCCTTGTTTTCGATAGCTTTCAGGGCGAAGAACCTTTTTACTTCTACAAACAGCATGTCCCAATGAAAAGTCTCACTAACTATACCTGAATTGAAACATTTTCATCATTAATGTTAACTTTTTTTTGTTAACCCTGCAATTATTTTTTACGTCACTAATCATGAAAATAATATTTCACTTAATCGAGTCATTTCAACATGCGGCGAGTAGTATCAAGTCATTTTACCATCATTCTTAGAGATAAGAATGGAAATAATTCCTCAATAAAAATACACCCATAAAAGGGTGTATTTAGCAAGGTGCTAATTATTTCTTTTGAAAAGTTCCTAACATTGCTCTAACAATACCGCCAATAAATTTTGGTAGTTTTATTGTATAAAATTTCATGAAAAGTCCCTCCTTATTCAACAAAGTATCTGGTCTCTTATATCATATTCATGTACCTTTCGTTCAGTACATAGAGTCAGATATCCACTTTTTCTACATTAATCCATACTTCTTACCATTATTAGTATGCCTTCCTTAAAAGAAAAAGTACCCTTTGATTGAATAAGTTCATTGCTCATGCATAAAGTCGATCCTCTCGAAACATGTTGATCTTTTAATGGATATTTAAAGCCTATTAAAGTAATATCTATAATTTCTCTGCTTAGCGGCAGAAAGGAAATATATTGTTTATCAGCAATTTTTTCAATTGTATACGTGCCAGGTCGAAGGATGGAAATGATATTCTTTTCATCAATCATCTCAATCGTACAAGATAGAGACGATAAAATGGATGGTCTAGCCATTAAAAATACATTAGCTAGAAAATGATCTAGTCTTCCTCCCGTACCTCCAAAAATTCGAATCAATGCCGGCTGCTGCTTCACTGCCCAAAGTAGGGCAAGTTCCATATCTGTTTCATCCTTTTCAGGAAGGTAGCGATTGATATTAGTTAATTGCTTATTGATCACGGCCCATTCCGCTTCATTTACAGAATCAAAATCACCGAATGCAATATGCGGACAAATACCTGCCTGCAGCAAATAATAAACGCCGCGATCTACTCCTATCCAAAGCACATCTTGATCGTTTTCAAGCTTCGGAATATATGCTTCCGGCCCCCCAGCAACGATATAGATTGTTTTTTGCATGCTTTTTCTTCTTCTATCCTCCCAAGCATAGAGTATTCAAATAGTCTTTTATCACCGGCAGTCTTGGTGCACTGTGAAAATTTTTGTTATACGAAGCTTTTTTCACAAGCGAAAGAAGTTGTCAGGTAAAAGTTCCTGGGACGTCTTTGAACATCTCTACTAATCTTTTTATTAATAATTCGTTTTTTGCATCATTCATCTATCACAAGTTGATGAACGATAGCTTTATCGGACAATACATCTATCGTTCACATTGGCGGCGAATTGCTTGTAGAGCAGCATTTCGATCTGGATGATTATAAATAGCTGATCCTGCAACTAATACATCTGCTCCTGCTTCTACACATTGTTTGGCAGTGTCTGCGTTAATTCCTCCATCCACTTCAATTTCGACCGTCAATCCTTTTTCTTCTACAAGCTTTCTTGCTTGCTCTATTTTCCCTAACACATTCGGTATAAACGATTGTCCGCCAAATCCCGGATTAACAGTCATTAATAGAATCATATCAACTTCTTCCAATACATGCTGAATCGTTTCAAGGGGTGTTGCTGGATTTAATACAACTCCTGCCTTTACACCAAAAGAACGAATAAGCTGTAAAGTTCGATGAAGGTGGCGGCATGCCTCTACATGAACGGTTAAATAATCGGCGCCAGCTTTTGCAAAGGCTTCTATATAATGATCTGGGTTTTCAATCATGAGATGAACATCTAATGGAAGCTTAGTTACTGGTCTAATCGCTTCTACAATCATCGGCCCCATTGTAATATTGGGAACAAAATGGCCATCCATAATATCAACGTGAATGTAATCTGCTCCTGCATTTTCTACTTCCATAATTTCCTCTGCCAACTTCGCGAAGTTAGCTGATAAAATCGAAGGTGCTATTTTTATCATGATTAATACCTCGGCTTTCTCTCTCTCATTTCTTCTAAAAACTGTACATAGTGTTCATAGCGGGAAGTGAGAATTGTTTTTTTCTCTACAGCTGCTTTCACCGCACATCCAGGTTCGTTGACATGAAGGCATCCCCGAAACTTACACTTTATTTGTCTCTCTCTCATTTCTGGAAAACAAAAGGAGAGATCTTCTGCTTCTAAATGCTGTAATTCCAATGAACTAAATCCTGGTGTATCGGCTACTAGTCCGCCTTCTAATTCCAATAGCTCTACATGCCTTGTTGTGTGCTTTCCCCGCCCTAAATGTGTTGAAATACGAGCTGTTTTTAATTCTAGTTCAGGTTTCAGCACATTAAGAAGTGTAGACTTACCGACTCCAGATTGTCCAGCAATAACTGAGGTTTTATTTGCAAGAAATGGTTTCAAAGCATGCATTCCTTCCTGTGATTGCGAGGAAGTTAGTAATACATGGTAACCAATATCTTGGTAGTCAGCAGCTATTTGTTCTATCTGCTCTCGCTGATTCTCATCTAAAAGATCCATTTTTGTAATACAGATAAGCGGCTCAATCTCATGTGATTCTAGTAATAATAGAAAGCGATCTAAAAGAACGGTGCTAAGTGCCGGCTCAATTGCGGAAAACACTAGGATACCTTGGTCAACATTCGCTATAGGCGGCCTAACTAGCGCATTCTTCCGTTCCCGAATCTCCATAATATAGCCTTCTTTGTCATTCTCAGCTTGATATACAACATAATCACCTACGAGAGGTGTGATCTTCTGTTTTCGAAAAACACCTCTCCCTCGACATTGAATAATCTGATTACCATCAAGAACATAATAAAATCCACTAAGTGCTTTAATAATTTTTCCTTTTCCCATAGCATCGCTCCTACTTATTAATCTTCTGGATATGGAATAACTTCTTCCATTAGAACAGATTGATCGCGAATCACTTTATAACCAGCTTTCTTTCCATGCTCAATATTAAATTCTAAACGTTTTTTAGTTGTTTCCGTAATCAAAAATGTTTCATTTGCTTCAGTCATACTATTGTTCATGTCTTCAATATAAATTTGAATTTCCTGCGGTTTTTTCTCTCCACCTATAGCGTCATCATCGGTTTCTTCACCAGGATCATATGGGATAACGATTTCTTTAAAAATCGTTTTAGGCGGTATTTCTTTCTGTCCTTTTGAAAGTACTACTTTAATCTTATCACCTTTGTTTAATAGTGTTCCAGGTTTATGAGACTGCGAAATGACTAAACCTTCTCGCACAGTATCTGAGTATTCTTCAGATGACATATCAATAACCAATCCGGTTGAATCAGCATAATCATTTAATCCCTTTACATTGTATTCTCGCAAATCTTTTAAGGAAATTTGTTCGAGGCCCTTACTCACTGTAAAAGTAAAAACCGTTTCATCTGGAAAAACTTCTGTTCTTGGCAGTGGATTTTGGTCTATAATTGTTCCAGGCGGATTGTCATCGTGTACTTCTTCACGAACTATGTCCCCCTTAAAGCCATTTTTCTCTAGCAGCTTCATCACATCGTCAATATCGCGACCAATATAATCATCAACAACAGATTTTTCTCTTCCTATACTCAAGTATACATCTACTGAGCTGCCTTTTTTCGCTTTTTTCCCCCCCTTTGGTTTTGTCTTAACCACTTCACCAGCTTCGATCTCATCACTGTTCATATCAATTGTATCGCCAATGACAAATCCAGCAGAAAGTAAAGAAGCAATTGCATCTTCTAATTCTTCGCCACTTACATCAGGCACCTTAATTTCCTTTGGCCCTACTAATCCAGGGAAAAAAGTAAGGGCAAAAATACTTAACACAAATAGAAAAATGAATGAAATAGCAACGATAAATGGCCATTTTTTCTTTTTTGGCTTCTTTTTTTGCTGCTTTCCATTCTTTTTTTGACTTCCTTGATGAATAGTATCTCGTTTCTCCACTTTATCTCTACGAATTTTAGTTTCATCAAGGTTTTGATCGTGGTCTTCTTCTTGATTCGTTAAAATCGGAATCGCTTTAGTAGCATCATGATCTTCGGGAACATGAAATTTCGGTTCATTTCGTCTTGCTTCGTCTAGCGCTGTATCAATATCCTCATGCATTTCATCAACGCTGTGATAACGTTGAAACAAATCCTTTGCAGTTGCTTTAAACACGATGTTTTCCATGCTTTGCGGTATATTTGGATTCCATCTTCTAAGTGCTGGTGTTTCAGCTTGTAGGTGCTTTAATGCAATCGATACCGCTGATTCTCCTGAAAATGGGAGCCTCCCAGTTAATAATTCAAAGAGGACAATGCCAAGTGAATAAATATCTGATTTTTCAGTCGCCATCCCACCTCTAGCTTGTTCCGGAGACAAATAATGTACTGACCCTAGTACAGAGTTTGTTTGTGTGATAGAAGTGGCACTTAATGCCATTGCTATTCCGAAATCAGTAATTTTCACATTTCCATCATGATCAATTAATATATTTTGCGGTTTAATATCACGGTGGATAATATGATTTTGATGAGCATGAGAAATGGCAGATGTTAATTGCTTCATAATATCCCGTACTTTTTCAACAGGAATCGGATGAAACTGTTGAATGTATTGCTTTAAAGTCATTCCATCCACATATTCCATCACAATATAATAAATATCTTTTTCTTCCCCAACATCATAAATACTGACGATATTTGGATGTGTTAAACTAGTAGCAGATTGTGCTTCCCTTTGAAAACGCCGAATCAATTCGTCTTCATTAGCGAAATCCAAACGCAAGATTTTGATGGCTACATCACGGTCTAAAATACAATCGCGTGCTAAATAAACATTTGCCATTCCGCCGCCGCCAATCATTTCTAAAATTTTATAGCGGCCGCCGCTAATTCTTTTTCCAATTAGCACCTTTGTCACCCACTTTCGCCACATACCTGCTGCACGATTGCAACTGTGATATTGTCTTCCCCACCCTGCTCATTTGCAAGACGAATCAAATTGCATGCTTTCTCATCTAACTCCTGCTCTGTTGATAACACATCTTTGATTTGTTGTTCGGAGAGTTCATTTGTTAAGCCATCAGAGCATAGAAGGAGAAGATCTTCATGTTCGAAAGTAATGGTTTTTACATCAGCCTCAATGGTTGTTTCTGTTCCTAATGCTTTTAATATCCAATTTTTACGTGGATGATGCTCAGCAGCTTCCTTCGATATTTCTCCTGTTTTTACTAACTCATTGACCAAAGTATGATCCTCTGTTAGTTGCTTAAAACCGTCTTCATTTAATAAATAACAGCGGCTGTCGCCAATGTGAATAATAGTGACAAATCGATTTGTACATATAGCAGCAACTAATGTCGTTCCCATACCACTGCATTCTGAATGTTGCTGAGCATGACGAAAGAGGTGCTCATTAATCGCAGCCACATTTTCTGTAAACCATGATTCAGCAATATCCGGGGTGCCAATATCTGTCGTTTCTTCCCACTTCTCCTGCAATAAATGCGTTGACATTCTGCTTGCAACATCACCTGCTTGATGACCACCCATGCCATCAGCTACAACAGCTAGAATTTGCCCGTTATGATTCCGAAAAATTCCGCCATTGTCTTCATTTTGCTGGCGGATTTGTCCACGATCCGTACTGAACACAGACTTCATCACATTCACCTCGTCTCGTCTTTTCTTTCCTTTGCGCGTAATTGGCCGCATGCCGCATCAATATCATGTCCTTGCTCTCGACGAATGGTCACATTAATCCCATGGCGCTTCAATGTTTTCTCAAATAGAAAGATTTGATTTCGTGGTGTTCTAACATAATTACGTTCAGGTACATAGTTAACAGGAATTAGATTGACATGACAATGAATCCCTTTCAACAATTCAGCCAGCTCTTCTGCATGTTCTACTTGATCATTTACTTTTCCGAATAAACCATATTCAATACTGACCCGCCTTCCAGTCGTTTCTGTATAATATTTAATCGCTTTTATCAACTCTGGCAACTGATAGGCGCGGTTTATAGGCATTAATTGCGTTCTTAGATCATTGTTAGGAGCATGTAAAGAAACAGCAAAATTTATTTGCATTTTTTCATCTGCAAATTGATAAATCTTTGGTATAATCCCACTTGTAGAAACAGTAATATGACGAGCTCCTATATTTAAGCCTTTATCATGATTAATAATACGCAAAAATGCAAGCATTTGCTTATAGTTGTCAAAGGGCTCTCCAATTCCCATTATCACAACCGAGCTAACCCGCTCTTCCGTTTCGTCAAGTGCTTTTTGCACTTGGACTACTTGTGCAACAATTTCACCAGCCTTTAGATGGCGTTTTAGGCCTCCTAGTGTGGAAGCACAGAACGTACATCCAATACGGCAGCCTACCTGTGTTGTCACACAAACAGAACAGCCGTAGTCATGGCGCATTAACACTGTTTCAATAGAATAGCCATCTTGCAGCTCAAATAAAAATTTAATCGTACCATCAGAAGATGTTTGCTTTATGATTGTTTTTAATGTCGTGATTTGAAAAGCATCTGTTAACTTTTCCCTTAATGCTTTCGAAAGGTTGGTCATCTCGTCGAAAGAAGATCCACGTTTTTCATATAGCCATTCAAAAATTTGTTCAGCTCGAAACCCTTTCTCTCCATTTGTTATGAGCCAGTTTTTTAATTCTTCTAGTTGATAGGAGTATATAGAGGGCGTTTTTTCCTCTAATTCAAATAAAGGTTTTTTTTTCACTTTTTCCAAGTTCATACCTTCTTTCTCAAACTTGAGATGAAAAACCCATCTCCGTTAAAATCCTGGGGAAATATCTGCATGATATGTCCTGCAGCAAAGGGAATAAAAGCTGCTGGAACCTGTAAATCATATGCTTCAAAATCGGAATGATTGTGTAAAAAATGTGAGACAACAGCATCATTTTCCAGTTTATCCACTGTACAAGTGCTATAGACAAGCAAACCGCCTTTTTTCAAAAGTGGTGCGACTGCGTCTAAAATAGATAGTTGAACTTTTTGCAGCGATGTAATGTCTTGTTGTGATTTTGTATATTTAATATCTGGTTTTCTTCTAATAACCCCTAGTCCTGAGCAAGGAGCATCTACCAAAATACGATCAAAGCTTTCCTTAGCAAAATGTTCAGCAGCATTGCGGCTATCTAATATTTTAGTTGAAATATTAGAAAGATCCAATCGCTCTGCTTGTTGGCGAATCAATTTAATTTTATGTTCGTGAATATCAAGTGCAGTAACGTTTCCTGTACAATGAAGCTTCTCAGCAATATGGGTTGCTTTTCCTCCTGGAGCTGCACAAGCATCCAGCACCGACTGATTCTTATCTAGCTGCAATGCATATGCAACGATCATAGAGCTTTCATCTTGAATCGTAAGGAACCCTTCTCGGTACGCTTGAGAATAGGCCAAGTTGCCTTTTATTGCATGAATCGCTTCCTCTAGCATCGGACTCTCTTCTACTTGATATCCCTCGCCTCTAAGCAGATCGACGACTTCTTTGCGTGTTGCTTTTGTAGTATTTACTCGTGCTGTTTGCGTTGGAGCAGTTACATTTTTTTCACACATTGCAGCAGTTTTTTCATAGCCATATTGTTCAACCCATCTATCAACTAGCCATTGAGGATGACTCGTTGCAATCGCAATTTTTTCGATAGGGTTTTTAATCATTTCAAGAGAGGGCAAGCCTTTTCGCTGTATGGATCTTAAAATCGCATTTACCATTCCAGCAATCCCACGGTGTCCACGCTGTTTAGCTATTTCCACCGCCTCATGTATGGCGGCTCGTTCTGGAATTTTGTCTAAATACACATTCTGATATATGGTTAAATGTAATAAGTGGCGTACCCATGTTTCAATTTTTGTTTTCAAAAAAGGCTGTAAATAAAAATCGAGCGCCATTCTTCTCTGGAGAGTACCATAGACCAGCTCTGTTAGTAGACCAGCATCTCGACCTGTTAACTGATATTTTTGAATAAGGTCATTTAGCAGCAGGTTGCTATATGTCTGCTGCTTTTCTATTTTCTCAAGAGCTTCCAGCGCTATTTCACGTATTTTTTTCGGTTGTTTTTTCATATTCTTCTCCTAGCATCATCCCGATCTGAACAGTTTGTCCAGCTCCACGCAAGAATGATTGGGCTGTCATTTTCTTTTTGCCAGCTGGCTGCAGTTCTGTTACTTTAATTCCAATGTCATTTCCTGTTTTTACAACAAATCCATCTTCTACTATTTCAATAATGGTTCCAGCAGCCTGCTTTTCGTTTGTCGGCTGTTTTTCTCCACCCCAAATTTTCATTACCTTGCCTTGGAAGCTCGTATAAGCAACTGGCCACGGGCGCAAGCCGCGAATATGATTATATATTGCTTCACCAGGCTGCGACCAATCTATTTTTTCATCTTCCCGCTTAATATTAAAAGCAAAAGTTGCTTGTTCTTCGTTTTGCGGAAGCGGGGTAATATCACCTGCTATTATTGCTGGTAATGTTTCTGACAATAAACGTGCACCGGCAGCACTCAATTTATCATGTAATGTGCCAACATCGTCTCTCTCATCAATGGGCACTTTCACTTGTCTAATCATATCACCAGCATCCAACTTTTCAACCATGTACATGATCGTAATACCTGTTTGCTTTTTCCCTTGAAGGATTGCGTAATGTATCGGCGCACCGCCTCTTAATTCAGGCAATAAAGATGCATGTACATTAATACAGCCATATGTTGGCGCTGTTAATATTTGCTTCGGCAATAATTGTCCAAAAGCAGCTGTTACAATGAGATCAGGTTTTAATGCTAAGATTTGCTGGATAGCAATTTCATTCATCTTTTCCGGTTGGATTACTGGCAGCTGGTGTTTTTCAGCCTCTTGCTTTACAGGAGGCGGGGTTAGGACTCGTTTTCGGCCAACAGGTCGATCTGGCTGTGTAACGACACCACAAATATCGTATCCATCTTTTATGAGCTGGCGCAATATTGGAACGGAAAAGTCGGGCGTTCCCATAAATACAATCTTTGTCATTCTATCCCACTCCCTTCTAATTCATGTTCTTCCACATATCTTTCTACTTTAGACGTAAACAAGACACCTCGTAAATGATCGATTTCATGAAGAATAGCTCTTGCTAAGAAGCCTTCCGCTTCAAAGGTAAAAGCGGTTCCGCACCTATCCTGTGCAGAAACTTTCACATAGAAAGGTCTAGTTACTTCTCCAAATAGGCCTGGAAAGCTTAAACAACCTTCAACATCTGTTTGCTCCCCGGACATACTTATAACTTTTGGATTGATAAGCTCAATTGTACCAATCTCATCATCATCAATATCAACAATTGCTATTTCTTTTTGAACGCCAACTTGAGGAGCGGCTAATCCGACACCATCAGCATCGATCATCGTATCATATAAGTCGTCTAAGAAGACTGCTATTGTTTTATCAAAAGTGGTTACTGGTTCACACTGTTTTTCTAAAATTGGGTTTGGATGCTTTACTATTGGAAGAATGGCCAATCGTCTTCCTCCTTGATTCTTTATTTTTAAGCTACATCATCATATAAGGGTTCACATCGATTGAAATGGTCACCCCTTCTGTTGTGCTTTGTTTTTGATAATGATTTCTTACCTTTTGTAATGCTGGAATCAACTTTTCTTCCTTTTTATATTTTATCAAACATTGGTAACGATATCTATTATTGATCCTAGGAATTGGCGATGCAGAAGGGCCAAGAATGATCGCTTGTTTCGATAACTGCCTACGCATGTAAGCTGTAATTTTTTCTGTGATGGAAACAGCCTTCATTAAGTTCTCATGAGTAATAGTGAGGAGAGCGATAAAATAAAATGGCGGATAAGCGCCAATTTTTCTCATCAACATTTCTTGTTCATAAAATCGTTCAAAGTCTTGTTCTCCTGCAAGCTTAATACTATAATGCTCCGGTGTATAGGTTTGAATAACAACCTCTCCCTTTAGGTCATGTCGGCCTGCTCGTCCACTTACTTGTGTCAATAATTGAAAGGTTTTTTCAGAAGCACGAAAGTCCGGAAGATGGAGCATCGTATCAGCACTAAGGACGCCAACAAGCGTAATATTAGGGAAATCAAGACCTTTCGCAATCATTTGCGTTCCGAGTAAAATATCTGCTTTTTCTTCTTGAAATCGACGAAGCAGCGTTTCATGGGCACCTTTTTTTCCTGTTGTATCAACATCCATCCGTATTGTTTTTGCCGTTGGAAACAGCTTCGCAATCTCCTCTTCCACTTTTTGTGTACCAGTACCAAAATAGCGAATATGCTTGCTTTCACACTCTGGGCATTGTGAAGGCACTACTGTTTCATAACCACAATAGTGGCATTTCATTTGATTGTTATATCTATGATAGGTAAGGGAGATATCACAGTGCGGACATTGTAAAACATAACCGCAATCTCGACACATAATAAATGATGAGTGGCCGCGGCGGTTCAAAAATAACACCGTCTGCTCTTTTCTTTCTAAGCGTAGCTCCAATTGCTTGGCCAGCTCTCTCGAAAACATCGAACGATTTCCTGCACGCATCTCTTCTCTCATATCGACAATTGCCACGGAGGGCAAATCTTGGTTGTTCATCCGCTTTTTTAATGTTAATAATTGATATACTTGTTTTTTTGCGCGGGCAAAAGACTCTAAGGATGGCGTAGCACTTCCTAAAACAACAGGGCACCGATGATTTTTCCCT
This sequence comes from Bacillus chungangensis, assembly GCF_030812995.1. Lineage (GTDB taxonomy): Bacteria > Bacillota > Bacilli > Bacillales > Bacillaceae_C > Bacillus_CF > Bacillus_CF chungangensis. The sequence goes on from NZ_JAUSTT010000008.1 coordinate 165,409, forward strand.
CGATAAATAGCAATATCTCTTGCATGATATCGTGGATTTTCTTCCTGCTTATAGCTCGTTTCATGTTCCTCGTCAATAATGATGATCCCCAAATTTTCAAAAGGCGCAAAGATGGCCGAACGTGCACCGACTACTACTTTTGCTTCTTTTCTTTGAATTTTTCGCCATTCATCATACTTTTCTCCAATTGACAAGCCACTGTGTAATACGGCAACAAGTTTTCCGAATCGTTCTTTAAATCGTTGTACCATTTGTGGAGTTAAAGATATTTCCGGAACAAGTACGATTGCTTCTTTATTCATTGCTAAAACTTGTTCGATCGATTGCAAATAAATTTCTGTTTTCCCGCTCCCTGTTACGCCATATAAAAGAAACGTCTCATGAACATGGTCCGTAATCTTCTCTATGATCGGTTTGATCACTGATTGCTGTTCTTCAGTCAGCGGAAGGGCTTTCGTTGTTTTAAAATGGCGATCTTCATAAGGATCTCTGTATATCTCTTCCTTTTCTATCACAAGCAGTTTCTTCTTTATTAACGATTCAATAGCAGCTTGAGATGCCGACGTTTTTTCCATTAACGCTTTCCTAGAAATCCGCAGCTCGCTATCTAACAAAAACTGTTCCAACACTTTTTTTTGCCGATAAGCATTACTTGGCAGCTTCTCTATTGCTGTTCCTAATTCACTTTTTGACCGTTCCGTTCTAATCATCTGAACCATTTTTTTATTTGCACGATTTTTGACTAAATAAATAACCTCTATATGTTCACTTTTCACTGCTTTTTGCAATTGAGGAAGCAGCCCCTTCTCTTCCGCGTGTTCCCACATAATCTCTTCACGTTTACCAAAAAGATGGTAAAAGTATTGATCTTCACGATCCTGAACAATGCGCAGCTTTTTGTCATATTTTGCTTTCATTGCTGTAGGAAGCATCGCTTGAAATGCTGACATGTGGAAACATAATGTTTTTTCAGTCAACCATTCGCCTAGTGATAGTAATTCATCATTTAAGACAGGAACAAGATCGAGCGGTTTTACAATTTCCTTTAATTTCTTTACTTCAGAATCCTGTTTTATTTGGATCACAAAACCTTGTATCTTTCTTGGTCCAAACGGAACAATCACCCTCATTCCAGGCTGTATATGACTTAACCATTTATCCGGTATAACATAGTCATATGTTCGATTTGTTTGTATCGTTTGAACATCTACAATGACACTTGCAATCCGCATCTTATTCAGCTCTCTCCCATTGTTAAAATGATCTCGGTTAATATTTCGCGGGCTGTCTCGTGTTTCGTTAGTAAAGGCAATGATTTAGAAATCCCATTCTTTTTATAGATAGTAACTTTGTTTGTGTCGTGGGCAAAGCCAGCTCCTTCCTGACTAATATTGTTTGCAACTATCATATCTGCATTTTTTTTCTGGAGCTTTTCTAAAGCAAACGTTTCTACTTGTTGTGTTTCAGCAGCAAATCCTACGATAAATTGCTTTGTCTTTTTTTGTCCCAATTCAAGTAAAATATCCTTTGTTCTTTCCATCTCTATAACAAGCGTCCCCGCTTGTTTCTTCATTTTTTCTGAAAAAGCTTGTTTCGGACGATAATCTGCTACTGCTGCACTTTTAATCACAATATCAACGTTTGGAAAGTAACGCATGACAGCACGATACATATCTTCAGCTGATTTGATCTGGATAAATGTCGTTTGTTTTGGAACTGGAAGCTGATCAGCGCCTGAAATTAAAATAACAGAGGCTCCCAATTTTACTGCTTCTTCAGCAAGTGCATACCCCATTTTTCCTGATGAGCGATTCGTAAAATAACGAACTGGATCGATAACTTCCTTTGTTGCCCCTGCAGTAATAAGGATCGTTTTGTCTTTTAACGGTTGATCTGAAACATCTTTAAAATACTGATATAAGAGTGACAGCAGTTTCTCTGGTTCCTCTAGCCGCCCTTTACCAACATATCCGCATGCTAAATAGCCTTCGCTCGGTTCAATAAATTGATAGCCAAAATCACTTAACGTTGTGATATTCTTTTGAACGGCAGGATGATCATACATATGGACATTCATCGCTGGAGCGATCCAGACTGGAGCAGTAGTTGCTAATAGAGTAGTTGAGATCATATCATCAGCAATTCCGTTCGCAAGCTTTCCAATAATATTAGCTGTAGCTGGTGCTACGAGAACAAGATCCGCCCAATCAGCAAGGTCAATATGTGCGATTACTGTAGGATCTTTTTCAGCAAATGTATCTGTATAAACATTATTTCTCGATAAAGCTTGAAAAGTAAGCGGGGTTACAAATTCCTGTGCAGATTTACTCATAATGACTTTAATCTCAGCACCTGCTTGTTTTAATTTACTCGTCAAAGCAGCTGCTTTATAAACTGCGATTCCCCCAGTTACACAAAGCAAAATCTTTTTACCTGTTAACATGTCTTATCAACTCCTCTATTTTCCAAAAGCGAATGTGAATGTTGCTCTTTCTATTATGAATGATTCAATTGATTGTTCGCCAGTTTGATGTAGAAAAAAGTGAAATTTCCACAATAGGGGTTTTCTCTTATGCCCATAACAAAAAAGAACACTGCGTCATCAAAAAAGCTTATTATTGCCGATGCTTTCCCTACTCTATTGGCTCTAACAATTAGACTTCTGACTAACCCTTGTGAGAGGTTTACAACCAGTTAAATGTGAAATAAAGTGAAACTTCCATCAGTGGGGGTTTTCTTTCATCCCCCACTGATAAGAAGTAGAACAAAGGCTAAGATCGCAACATCCTGTTGCACGCCTTTGTGACCGACATCCTGTCGGCCCGAACCAATCGGACATTTGACTTTCAGTTATCCCCAACCTAGATTTCTTCGATTCCTCTTACTCTTGAGGTGGGGGTATTACTGCCAGTTAGATGTGGGATAAAAGAAAAAACAACCTATCAGGTTGTTATTTTCAAGAGGATGCTTCTTGCTCATTCATTTCCTTGATTTTTAAATAGCCTTCATTGATTTCCTCTAGCGCTTTTCCTACAAATTTATGAGAAACAAAATGATCTAGGCCACCTTTTTCTCCTTCTTCTTGTAGATAACGAGCTCTTTTTGCAGCAACTGATACCAATGAGTATTTAGAATCTATTTTCGTTAATAATTTGTCAATAGATGGATATAACATACTTATTCCACTCCCAGCATTTTAAGATAGTGATGTGCAATACGATCGCTGCGAAGATGTTCAGCTTGAACAATAGCATTTATACGCTGGCATGCAAGTTCAATTGTATCATTTACAACAACATAATCATACATGTGCACTAATTCAATTTCTTCACGAGCTGCTTGCATACGATGTTGAATCAAATCTGATGATTCTGTTCCTCTTAATACAATGCGTTTTTTAAGCTCGTCTAAACTTGGCGGCATTAAAAAAATGAACAAGCCTTCTGGAAATTTCTCCCGCACTTGTTTAGCCCCCTGAACTTCTATTTCTAAAAAAACATCTTTACCTTCATCTAATTGTTGCCGCACATAATCAACTGGCGTCCCATAATAATTCCCGACGTATTGTGCATATTCCAGCAATTTCCCTTCTTCAATTAAACGCTCAAATTCAGTCTTCGTTTTAAAAAAATAGTCAACACCATTTACCTCTCCTTCACGTGGAGCTCGTGTTGTCATTGAAATTGAATATGCATAATGGACATCTGGACGTGAAAAGACTGCTTTTCTTACAGAACCCTTCCCAACGCCAGATGGTCCAGAAAGCACAATCAATAGCCCTTTTTCCTTCATCGCTTTATGTCCTACCCTTCCTCGCTGTTTTCATCGCGATCAATTAATCTATGCGCTACTGTTTCAGGCTGTACCGCAGATAAAATCACATGTTCACTATCCATAATAATAACAGCCCGCGTTCTTCTTCCAAATGTGGCATCAATTAATGTCCCTTGATCGCGCGCATCCTGAATTAAACGCTTAATTGGTGCAGATTCTGGACTTACGATTGAAATAATCCGATTCGCTGCTACAATGTTGCCAAAGCCAATATTAATTAGTTTAACCCCCATTATGTTCCTCCCATCTCTTTTATATCTTTATCAACCTTTATATTTATCTCTGTCATAGCGAAGTTTTTTTGCAGCTTATACTAATCGCCTGTCCAATAAGAAACAGCTTTCGAGATTCTGGCATCTGCTTCTAGAGAAGAAAGCGGCAACTAAATATATATAGGTAAAAATTTTAGAAAAAAAACGTCGTCTCTCACAATACATCCATGTGATCTCTACAGTGAAAAGTCACTATATATAATCAAGGGAAATTCAATCCCAAATGTCATGATACGTAAACCTCAAATAACTTGATCCTTGCAAGACGAGAAGATAAAAATCATATGCTTCCTTCAAAAACATATTGGAGATCATCTAGGGATTTATCTTGATTGGGAGAATGAAGCTTTAAGGCCTGTTTTTAATAACAAGAACATTTGAAAGACCATTTTAATTTTATCATGGTCTATTCAATGTTTTGAATCTGCTCACGCATTTTTTCTAAGTTTGACTTTAATTCTACAACAGCTGCTGTTATAGCTGCATCATGTGCTTTTGAGCCGATTGTATTGATTTCTCGATTCATTTCTTGAATGAGAAAATCAAGTTTTCTGCCGACTAATGTTTCAACATCCAATGTTTTCTCAAATTGCATCAAATGACTTTCCAAACGAGCAATTTCCTCACTAATATCCGATTTATCAGCATAAAGGGCGATTTCTGCCAATAAGCGAGCCTCATCAATTGATTCATGTACGTATTCTCTTATCTTTTTTTCTAATCGTTCTCGATATTGTTGAAAAACATCAGGACTTTTTGCTTTTATAAAAGCAGCAGAGTCGCGAACTTGCAACAAGTACATTTTTAGCTCTTTTTTCAGGGCAGCGCCTTCTGCTTTTCTCATTTCCATTACTTCTTGAATGGCTTCTTGAATTGCAGCAAAAATATGGTTTTCAATTTGCTCATTAAAAGCTTCTTTCTCTTCTACAATCATTATTTCTGGATGGCGAAGCAAATTTGACAAGTTCATTGTTTCGTCGAGATTGTACTGATCTATTATTTTAACAAGCGCCTGGTAATATTCATCCAGCAAGTTCCAATCAATTGCTAATGTTCTTTGAACGAAACCTTCGCCTTCTAACATGACAAACACTTCTATTTTTCCACGTTGTATGTATTGGCTAATGCTTTTTTTTATCACATTTTCTATTCGAACATACTGCTTAGGCATCCGAATCATACATTCCATATATCGATGATTCATTGTTTTTATTTCAACAGTTACTTGATATGTATCTGACTTGCTAACTCCACGTCCATATCCTGTCATACTTACAACCAATTCCATCACACTCCGGCATTAACATAATGAACTTGTGCAACAGTGCTGAAGCTCTAATCGGCCAAATGTGTAGAAAAAACCCTGATAACGCCTATTTTAAAAAATGAAAAGAAGTACGTCATGAAGACAACCAGCTCTTTTTCTTATGACAAAAAAGTATATCCCATGACGTTATGTTAATAAACTGTTCTTGAATTTTCAAGGTATGATGATCTTATAAAAAAATCAACTATCTTCTGGATTATATCATATATTATGCTTTTTTGTTGCAAAAATTGAACCTGCCAATAGAAATGTTGGCAGTGCACTGAGTCCAATAATCAAAAGCCAATCTAATTTAGCAATAGAAACTGTATGGAAAATAGGTTGTAAAACAGGTACATAAATAACTGCAATCATCATTGCAAATGAAAAAATAACTGCCCAGAGAAGATACTGATTGCCAAATGGATTGCGAGAAAGAACAGAATGTTCACTTCTACAATCAAATACATGAATGAGCTGTGCAGCAACTAAAGTAGCAAAGGCGACCGTTTGTGCATATGGAAGGTCAGCAGGGTTGCGATAATACACGATGATAAAGGCGATCAGCGTTACCACTCCAATTAAGAACCCCCTAGAAATTACTTTCCACCCAAGCCTTCTCGCAAATACTCCTTCCTTCGGATGACGAGGTTTTCTTTTCATCACATCTTCTTCTGGTTTATCTAATCCAAGAGCCATCGCTGGCAAGCCATCTGTTACTAAGTTTACCCATAAGATTTGGATTGGGACAAGCGGTAATGGCAACGAAAGCAGCATTGCAAACAACATGACAAGAATCTCTCCGACATTCGATGCAAGTAAATAGCGAATGAACTTTCTAATATTTTCATAAATATTCCTGCCTTCTTTAATTGCTGATTTAATGGTTGCAAAATTATCGTCTAATAAGACAAGAGAAGATGCTTCTTTCGCAACATCGGTTCCAGTTATGCCCATTGATATTCCAATATCGGCACTTTTAATAGCTGGAGCGTCATTAACGCCATCTCCTGTCATTGCAACAATGTGTCCTTTTTTTTGCAAGGCTTTGACTATCATTAGCTTATGCTCAGGAGATACCCTGGCAAAGACAGACACATCCTCAACAACTGCTTGCAAATCTTCAACAGTCATCCCATCTAACGATTGACCATCTAAAACCATCGATTTGTTATGAAAAATTCCAAGCTCACGTGCAATAACCTTTGCAGTTACAACATGGTCGCCAGTAATCATAATCGTCTTAATACCTGCTTCTCGACACTCTTTTACAGCTACTTTCACCTCTGGACGTGGTGGATCGATCATCCCTTGAAGGCCAAGAAAAATGAAATTTTTTTCGATCACTTCTTCCGATAGTTTTTTTGGGTCTTCATGCAATGGTTTATAGGCGATCGCAATCGTCCTTAATGCTTTTTCAGCAAGTATCTCAATCTCTGTTAAGACAGCCTGTTTTTCCTTGTCATCTAATGAACGACTCTCTTTGTCCCACTGAATAGCTTTACTACGTTGGATGAGTACGTCCGGAGCTCCTTTAGTAATGACAAAGCGACGCTGTTGTTTATCTTTAATAACGATGCTCATCATTTTTCGTTTAGAATCAAATGGATATTCTTTTTCTATTGTGTAATCCTGCATTAATTGCTTTCGAGTCAAACCTGCTTTCATTGCTGCTACTAACAATGCACCTTCTGTTGGGTCCCCATCAATGATAAACTCCTTGTCCTTTTTGATCATTTCTGCATGGTTGCAGAGCAGCCCAAATGACAAAAGTTGATGCAAACATTTTTGTTGTTGAGGTACAACAAGCTGTTCTTGATGATAAAAACTTCCTTCTGGAACATAGCCTGTCCCTGAGACGGTCCAAGTCTTTCCAGCGCTCCACAAATGAGTAACTGTCATTTTATTTTGTGTCATCGTTCCTGTTTTGTCAGAGCAAATAATCGAGGCGCATCCTAACGTCTCCACTGCTGAAAGTTTTCTAACAATTGCTTTTTGTTTAATCATTCTCTGTACACCAAGGGATAGAGATACTGTTACGATAGTAGGCAGTCCCTCAGGAATAGATGCAACAGCTAAAGACACCCCAGCTAAAAACATTGTATAAAGATCATGGCCATGGGCTACTCCAACAAAAACAACTAAAATCGTTAAAAGCAAAGCAACTGTGATTAGAATTTTGCCAAGCTGTTCCAGTCTTCTTTGTAAAGGTGTGATAATAACTTCAGCACTTTGAATCATGTCAGCAATTTGGCCCATTGCTGTTTTCATTCCAATTGCTGTTACAATTCCAACACCGTGTCCTCTCGTAACCATTGTTCCCATAAAAGCCATATTTTCTAAATCGCCTAGACTGTTTTTAGCCGGCGGCAGCGGCTCCGTTTTTTTCGGAGTTGGAACTGATTCTCCTGTCAAAGCTGATTCTTCTATTTCTAAATTATGAGCAGCAACAATTCTCATATCTGCTCCAATTCGATCACCGCTGGAAAACTTTAAAATATCCCCAACAACTACTTCTTTAGCAGGTTTTTTCATCCATTTCCCGTCACGCAAAACAGAGATTTGCGGGGTCGAGAGCTGTTTTAATGCATGTAAAGATTTTTCCGCCCGCCTCTCTTGAAAAAAACCTAAAAAACCGTTCAATGTGACAATTGCCATAATGGCAATTGCATCAATATACTCTCCTAAAAGCCCTGAAAGTAGTGTTGCCGCTAGAAGAATCAGCACCATAAAATCTTTAAATTGGTTAAAAAAAAGTAATAAGAGAGATTGCTTTTCCCTCTCTTCTAACTCATTCCAACCAAATTGTTTTTGTTTACTCTGTACTACCTTAGATGATAGCCCATGCTCTATATTTGTTTTTAACTGATTTGCCACATCGTTTTCATGCATCTCATGGAATTTCATCCACCCATCACACTCTCTCCCTCTGACAAGTTGTCTACTAATGCAATCATATTCAGGCTAGCGAGAATTAATGATATAATTTAAACTGAATGGTGGATTTCAGTGACTTAACGAGTACACGGAACGTACTTTTTCCTTAGAGTTTCACTAAAACAGATATTAAAATCAGTAACAGTTGCTGCTAGCAAGTTATGTCTGAGAATCTTTTTGCAAAGGGTGTTAAATGATGGCATTTGATGGTCTATTTACGAGAGCAATGATAAAGGAACTTGTCCACCTTATAAAAGGAGGAAGAATCAATAAAATACATCAGCCTTATAAACATGAATTGGTAATTGTAGTAAGGGCGAATGGGCAAAATCAAAAAGTGCTTGTTTCTGCCCATCCAAGCTACTCCCGTCTTCAAATAACAAAGGAACAATATGAAAATCCGCCAGAACCATCTAACTTCTGTATGTTCCTTCGAAAACATATTGAAGGTTATTTAATCGAGGATATTTATCAAATTGAGCTTGATAGGATCATTGTATTTTTAGTAAAAGGAAGAAATGAAATTGGGGATATTACGTACAAACAATTATATATAGAATTGATGGGCAGACATAGTAATATTATCCTTGTCGATAAAGAACGACAGATTATTTTAGATTGCATCAAGCATGTACCGCCAGGTTTAAATAGCTATCGCACCGTCCTTCCAGGACATGAATATATCCTTCCACCTGCTCAAAATAAAAGGAATCCACTTGAACAAAATGAGGAGGCTATTCTCCAAGTACTCGACTTTAACCGCGGTAATTTAGATAAACAAATCGTCGAACATTTTGCAGGTATTTCACCGCTTTTAGCTAAAGAAATGAAGCATCGTGCAGGACTAGCAAATCGTGTGACAATTCCTCCTGTATTTATGGAAATCATGAACCAGCTTAAAAATGATCACTATGAGCCAACCATTAGTAAAAATGATGAGAAGGAGCATTTCTATTTATTTCCTATTACTTATTTAAAAAATAAAGAAGAAAAAACATTTTCAACCCTTAGCTCCATGTTGGATCGATTCTATTTTAGAAAAGCCAGTAGAGACCGCGTTAAGCAACAAGGGCAAGATTTAGAACGATTTGTTAAAAATGAACTAACTAAAAACACAACGAAAATCGCTAAGTTAAAGAAAACATTAAAGGATGCTGAGAATGCAGAAAAATATCAGCTGTATGGAGAGCTTTTAACTGCAAATATCTATTTATTAAAGAAAGGAATGAAGACCATTGATGTCGTCAATTACTATGACAAACATCAAAATCATCTTACTATTCCACTAGATCCCAAAAAAACGCCAGCACAAAATGCACAATTTTATTATGCAAAATATCAAAAAGCAAAAAACGCACTTGTTGTTGTCCAAGAACAAATTGAAAAAGCAAACAAAGAAATCGATTATTTTGATCATCTATTACAACAACTAAATTCTGCTGATCCAAAAGATTTGGATGAAATTAGAGAAGAGCTTATAGAAGAAGGCTATATACGGCTAAAACAAAAGCAAAAAAAGTTAAGGAAAAAACACATAAAACCAAACGTTGAACGTTATAAAGCTTCTGACGGTACTGAAATACTAGTCGGTAAAAACAATAAGCAAAATGATTATTTAACAAATCAACTTGCAAAAAGAGACGATATTTGGCTGCACACAAAAGATATCCCTGGCTCGCACGTTGTTATAAAAAGCAAAGCTCCAACAGCAGAAACGATAATGGAAGCTGCAAACATCGCAGCGTATTATAGTAAAGCAAGAGAATCAAGCATGGTTCCCGTCGATTTCACCGCAGTAAAGCATGTTAAAAAACCGAATGGTGCAAAGCCAGGATTTGTCATTTACGATCATCAGGAAACAGTTTATGTGACGCCAGATGCTGATAAATTGAAGGAAATGAAGAATGGTTCTACTTGATAGAAGAGGTTAAATTAGAGGCTAGGAGGCTGGGACATAACTAGCTTCTAAATAATGAGAAAAGTGAATTTGAGGATCCTCAAATTCACTTTTCTCTATTTTGCGTGTAAATATTTCTAT
>NZ_JAUSTT010000009.1 GCF_030812995.1 Bacillus chungangensis
ACCAAATGTTCTTGCGAAAAATATTTTTTGTTCTTCGTTTGGATATATCCGATATTTATATGCTTTCAACATTTTCTACACCTACTTTCTGCCTTTTTTTTCAATGTACTGCTTGATTGTTTCTACAGAAGTACCGTCTGTAGTAAACAGCAGAAACTTCTTGACCAAAACAATTCTTTCCAAAGTTTTTTACGAACAATGGGAAAGTCACGTTTTATTAGACGAGAACTTGCACGCTTATACACATTTAGAAACTTTGATAACTCACTATTCGGATGTGCCTTAAACATGCACATGGTTTTTTATAGTGCTATCAAACCATATTGTATATACTAATCATAGAACAATCTTTTGGCTTACGCCAACCGTAAATTCATCTCCCACTTTCATTGGGCTATGCCCTTCACATTTAGAAGTGGGAGAATTCTTTTCGGAAATCCAGTTAAAATCCCCCTTACTTTTAATAAAAATGATATAATCACGTTTATATACTGAACATTCAGAAATGAACGTCAATATTGAGTGATTGTATTCTCCATCGGTGGTCTCATAAAAAGACGGCTTAGTTGAAAGATAGCTATTTACGAGGAGGTGAAGGAAAAAATAGATGAACCAATCGTATGAGAGGAGCTGCAGCTTCTATAGTGGTGCTTTTAACATAATGAAGAGGTGAGGAAAAATGAATATTTCTGAATTGTTGGCGCGAAATGCAAGAAAACATGCCAATCATACAGCAATTGTTGCCGATTCAATATCACTAACATATCAAAATCTTCACGATAAGGTAAATTGTCTAGCAAACGCCCTCTTGCAGAAGGGCTTTCAAAAAGGAGAAAAAGCGATTCTTTTGATGCCGAATACACCTGAATTTTTAATTACTTATTTCGCTGTTTTACGGGTAGGCGGCATTGTTGTACCTGTCAATGCTAAATTTACACAGAGTGAGCTGCAATATGTAATCGACCATTGTGAAGCAAGTGTTTTATTTGCCCACGAATGGTTATGGGATACAGTCAAAAAACTCCCTGCTGATGCACCGCGTCTTAAAATCAAAACAGGAAAGGAAATGAAGCATTGGTTGTCCTTTGATGCACTATTAAGGGAAACTGACGACGAACCGGAGATTGTCTGTACGACTAAGGAAGATGATGAAGCAACACTTTTGTATACATCAGGAACTACAGGAACGCCAAAAGGTGTCCTTTTAACGAATCGCAATATTTTAAACACAGCAACAATGATGTGCATCGAACTATCGATGAAGCCAGAAAGCAGAATCCTTCATATGATGCCATTAAGTCATGCAGCACCTCTTCATTTATTTTTGGTCGCTGGTACATATGTCGGTGCGACCCACCTACTATCACCTACATTTACAACGGAGAAAATGCTTGAGATGATTCATAAAGAAAAGGCAACCCACTTCTTTGGTGCACCTGTCGTGTTTCTTTTTGCTGCAAAAATACCCAATTTGCATGATTTTGACCTTTCATCATTATCTTATTGGGTATATGGCGGTGCTCCTCTTTCTAAAGAGGATGTAACTTTTATTCAAAAGCAGCTAAAAACCGAACGTTTATTTTGCGTATATGGATTGACAGAAGCAGGGCCAAGCGGAACTATCCTCACACCAGACGACCATCACAGAAAAGCAGGAAGTATTGGAAAAAGAGCTGCCATTGGTACGGAAATTAAGCTTGTAAATGAAGAGGGAAAAGAAGTTGCAGTTGATGAGATCGGAGAAATTGCCTTATACAGCGAAAGTATAATGAAAGCATATGAGAAAGATCCTGCAGCAACGAGTGAAGTGATAAAAGATGGCTGGCTGTTGACAGGTGACCTTGCTAAACAAGACGAGGACGGCTATTTTTGGATGATCGATCGTAAAAAGGACATCATCATTTCAGGCGGCGTCAATATTTATCCAAAAGAAGTCGAAGAGGCGCTGCAGCAGCACCCACATATTTCTGAAGCAGCAGTCATTGGCATTCCTCATCCTGAATGGGGTGAAACAGTGAAAGCTTTCGTCGTACTAAATAAACCGCTAGAAGGGATTGAAGATGAATGCAAACATTTTCTTAACGGGAAAATAGCCGCTTTTAAAATTCCAAAACGCTATGAAGCAATTGATCAGCTGCCTAGAAATGCAACAGGAAAAATTTTAAAGCATGTACTTCGTAAATTGGAAATGAAAGAAGAGAGTTGTACCAGTTATTAGGAAGAATTCACATTTGGTACAAGCTTCACTGAGAGGGAATGAATGATAAAGTGAAACTTCCATCAGTGGGGTTTTCTCTCATCCCCCACTGAGAAGTAGAACAAATCTATGACTTTATGAATATAAACTTCATAAAAACGAGCTATTCTGTTAATCGATCGGGACTAATGGATGATATTGTAAACATTCTTATTGACTTTTCTTTCTGAATACTTTAATCTTTTTACATATTCTGATATATTAGAATCATATTGTGAGAAAGGAAGACAAACATGGGAACTGCGATAAAAAGCAAATTGGCAGCAGAAAATCAAAAAGAAAATTTTGAAGAAGTGGAAAAAACTGAAAAGTTTAAATATTTAATCAGAAAAAAGAAAAAATTTATTGTACCACTGACAATTTTCTTTCTAGTATTCTATTTTGCATTGCCAATATTCACTTCGTACACAAATGTATTAAATCACCCCGCAATTGGAGACATATCATGGGTATGGGTTTTTGCTGTTGCACAATTTCTTATGACTTGGACACTTGTCATGATTTACATGAAAAAAGCCGCTGTTTTTGACAAAATCGCTGAGGAAATGATAAAGGAGGAGATTGCTAGAGGAGGGACAAGGACATGAATGCTACCGTTATCACCTTATTTCTTCTCATCGTAGCCAGTACATTAATCATTACGTATTATGCAGCAAAAAGAACAAGGACAGCAAGTGAATTTTATACAGCCGGTGGGGGTCTGAGTGGATGGCAGAACGGTCTTGCCATCGCAGGCGATTATTTATCAGCTGCATCTTTTCTTGGAATTGCTGGTGCAATTGCACTTTTTGGCTTTGATGGCTTTTTCTTTAGTTTAGGATATCTTGTTGCTTACCTCGTCGTCCTATTCATCGTTGCTGAACCTCTTCGAAACCTTGGCCGCTACACCCTTGCAGATATGATCAACGCCCGTTTTGATGCAAAAAAGGTTCGTGCAGTTGCAGCGCTTAGCACGATTACAATCGTTATTTTTTACATGATTGCCCAACTCGTTGGAGCCGGAGCACTTATTCAATTGCTATTCGGAATTGATTATTGGCTTGCGGTATTGATTGTTGGCGTCATGATGACAATTTATGTATTATTCGGAGGCATGACTGCTACAAGCTGGGTTCAGATTATTAAAGCGATACTCTTAATGCTCGGTACAGTTATTATTTCATTTATGGTTTTGGCAAAGTTCAACTTTAATCCTTTCAGCATGTTTTCACAAATGAAGACCGCTACACCGTTAGGGGCAGACTATTTAAATCCAGGAGTCAAATATAAAGTCCCACTTGACACGCTTTCTCTTATGCTTGCCCTTGTTTTAGGGACAGCAGGTTTACCACATATTCTGATGAGATTTTTTACCGTGAAAGATGCAAAAACAGCGAGAAGCTCCGTTATGTGGGCAACATGGATCGTTGGACTTTTCTATATTATGACGATTTTTCTAGGCTTTGGTGCAGCCGCGTTTGTCGGTTCTGAAACAATTATAAAAGCAAATCCAGCTGGAAATATGGCTGCTCCGCTTCTAGCACAAGTACTTGGCGGCGATTTTCTTATGTCGTTCGTAGCTGCAGTTGCTTTTGCTACTATTTTGGCAGTTGTAGCAGGACTAGTCCTTTCAGGTGCATCCGCATTCGCTCATGATATTTACGGACAAATTATTAAAAAAGGAAAAATATCTGAGAAGAAGCAAATGCTTGCTGCTCGCTACGCATCCATCGCTGTTTCTATCTTCTCGATTCTGTTAGCATTGTTCGCCCAAAAAATGAATGTGGCATTCCTTGTTTCTCTCGCTTTCTGTGTTGCTGCCAGTGCTAACTTGCCTGTTATTATCTTTACGATCTATTGGAAAAAATTTAATACAGCAGGTGCCGTTACTGGGATGTTATCCGGCTTGCTATCTGCACTTATCCTAGTTGCGATCAGCCCGAATGTGTTTTCACCAATTGAAGGAGCGGCAATTTTTATAGGAGAACCAATATTTCCGCTTACAAATCCTGCATTGATTTCCGTTCCACTTGGATTCCTTGGAGCATATGCCGGAACGATTCTTTCCCAGGAACAAGACTTGGCTCGCTATGCGGAAGTAAAAGTGCGCGCTAATACAGGCTATCGAGGGGATAAATAACGAATAAGAGGATTCTCTCTAATTTTTAGTATGTAAAGTAATTGCTAGAAATCAATGAAAGCGTTTACCACATCTTAGAATACATTTATTTTAACAATGCCTTTATAACGAAGCAAACAGAGGCTGTCCCAAATGACTCGATCAAAATGGGAAGCTTCTGTTTTTATTTTCTTATTTCAATGAAATCGAGATGCGTTCTTTCTCTTTATTCTGCTGAACAGCAACCGGGGCATCAAAAAATGCCGTTAATTGTTCAGGAGTCAACACTTCCTTCGTCTTTCCGGAAGCAAACACTTCTCCCTGCTTCATCAACAATGTATGTGTAAAACACGGAAGTATCTCTTCAACATGATGCGTCACATAAATAAAGGTAGGAGAGTCAGGTTGTTTCGTTGCTTTATCAATGAATCCTAATAAATGTTCGCGGGCAAACAAATCCAATCCCGTACAAGGCTCATCTAAAATCAACAGCTGTGGAGAAGCCATTAATGCACGAGCAATCAATATACGCTGGCGCTCCCCCTGGGATAAAGTTGCATATGTTCTTTCCTTCAAGTGCTCGCATCCCAATATTGTTAAAAGCTCGTCAGCCTTTTGCAAATCATCATGTACAACCTGTTCATATAAGCCAATCGTTGCAAACTTTCCACTCAACACAATCATTTCTGCTGTTTCATTCTCGGGAAGCCTTTGTTGCAGCGAGGAACTAACCCAGCCTATCTTTTTGCGCAGTTCCCCTACATTTGTTGTTCCAAATGTATTCCCTAAAACAGTTACGGTCCCTGAAGTTGGCCAAATATAGCCATTGATCATCTTCAGAAGCGTTGTCTTTCCGGAACCATTTAAACCGACAAGGCACCAATGTTCACTAGATTTAACTTTCCAAGAGACTTCTTTTAAAATCGATTTCCCTTTCCGCTGCCATGAAACATCCTTTAGCTCAATCATCGTTATTTTCGCCTCTTCC
This sequence comes from Bacillus chungangensis, assembly GCF_030812995.1. GTDB lineage: Bacteria > Bacillota > Bacilli > Bacillales > Bacillaceae_C > Bacillus_CF > Bacillus_CF chungangensis. The sequence continues at coordinate 5,344 of NZ_JAUSTT010000009.1, forward strand.
TAAAAATCTGTTCTTTCAACTTTTTATAATTTTCAGTATAACAAAAAAGTGTCGTCCTTTGGAATTAAGGTGTCGCCACAATCAGATGATCGATAGAACCATAGATGCCATACATCGCTGCACATGCATAAAGTGAGCCCGTTTTCTTTCTTATCCAACCAAAATAAAGGTAAATATACCAATTGATATGGCATAGAAAATAGAGATCTAAGAGTTTTATAGTAAAAAATATGATAGTACACAAAAACACGCCCTTGGTTAAATAGACCTATATACCATTCTTTATTTGGATACTGTTATCAATTATCCCAAATATTTGTTAAGAAATAAGTGATAAGGCTTGGCCAATCTCTATAAAAGAGGTAAGATAGTAATAGTACTTATTTTACTTCATTGCAAAAAAATGAAAATAAACCTAATAAAATCCTAAATATTCCTTATTATGTGTTTTTTGTCCTAGTATGAGAAGCACTATTCATATGTTCGTACTATTGAAAACAATAGGAAAATGATGGTATTTTATTATTATAGATAATCGTATTCAAAAAGTGGAGGGATTTTGTGCCAAAATATTAGCGAAATAGTAGAAAAGAACTTAGCCTAAATAGACCATCAAACCACTATGATGTTTGCTAGAAAAGAAAGGAGCTGTTGCATTTAGCTATTCCAAATAGATAAAAAATATGCTGCGTTTTTTAATCGACTTGTTGATGAATCATTAAAAAAATAAATTTGTTTTACTTGCAAAACGCATACATATTGTATTCGGAATATTCTATTATCAATTAAATGTAGAAAAGAGGTCTTATACATGTTTCGTTCTTCGACTCGCATGTCTTTTTTCAAAAAAAATTTGTTTTATTCCGCCAGCTTTGTCATTTTATCTGGAATTATTCTCGTCTTTATCAGCTATTCTATTCAAAACAGAGCGATGATGAATAATTTGATTGAAAATACGATTGGTATGGCTCACTATTCAAAAGACCATTTTACATTAGAAGATGTGAATGGCATTATGGAAAATCATGATACTGATGGAACAATTCAATTAGAAGTAAAACGAGAATTAGACAAAATCACCGAGTTAAATCATAATATTGCCCAAAGCTATATTTTAGATGCTGATATTATTGACAATGCAGTAGTAATGCATGCTATGTACCAAGGCCATTATGATGCAGGCGCAGTACCAGGAGACCTTTTCGAATTGCCAAAAGAATTTGCCGATGCCTATGCAGAAGCATTAAAAGATGGGAAGCCAGTACCTACTGCAGCATATACGGATGTATACGGTGATTGGATTAGTGTGCTTGACCCTATTTACGATGAAAATGGAAAAGCAATTGCCATGTTTGGAATTGATGTCGACATTAGTGTCGTCAAAAATGCAAAAAAGCAATTGATAACATCACTTGCCATTGTCCTTCTGATATTAAGTTCTATTACCGTTACCACTCAATATATTGTTACACGTAAAGTATTTCAACCGCTTACACAATTATTCCAGATTATTAAAAAAGTTGGTGACGGCCATTTCAATGAGAGATTAAATATAAATAGACATGATGAGATTGGCCAATTAAGTAGCCAATTTGACTCCATGATTGACAATATGAGCAACATGATTCGCACTGTTCAAAACACAACCGAACAAGTATCAGCATCTTCAGAGCAATTGCTGGCAAGCTCAGAAAACACAAAACATGCGTCAACTGAAATTGCGTCAGCGATTCAAGAAGTTGCAAATGGAAATGAAGTGCAGCTGCAAAGTTCAGAAGAAAGCACCAATGCGATTCGCGAAATGGCGATGGGCGTCCAAAGTATCGCAGACGCTTCCTCTAATGTTAGTGAAAAGTCACAGCATACTGTTAATGAAGCAGTTAGTGGGAATGATCTAGTGCAGCACTCTATTACACAAATTAATCGCATTAACAGTACTGTTGGAGAATCAGCAGAAATCATGAAACGGCTTGAAGAACGCTCAAAGGAAATTAGCGTCATTATCGATACGATTACAAGCATTGCAGAGCAAACGAATTTACTTGCCCTTAATGCAGCAATCGAATCAGCTCGCGCTGGTGAACACGGACGCGGATTCGCCGTTGTTGCGGATGAAGTTCGCAAACTTGCAGAACAATCTCATAGCTCAGCAGAACAAATTGTCGAGTTAGTAAAACAAATTCAAGATGACACCAAACTTTCTGTAGAAGCGATGAATGAAGGAATAAGTGAGGTGCACCTAGGTATAACAGCGATTCAAGAAGTCGGCGACGCCTTCCAGCGCATCCTTGATTCTGCTAAAGATGTAGAGGGAGAAATCCAAGAAGTATCTGCAACTTCGGAAGAAATGTCGGCTAGTTCAGAAGAAATAACGGCGGCAATGGAGCAAATCACTTCTCTTTCACAACAATCTGCCCAAAATTCACAAAGAGTTGCTGCCGCTTCAGAAGAACAGCTCTCCTCAATGGAGGAAGTATCAAGTTCAGCAGCCCACTTGTCCAAAATAGCAGAAGAATTGCAAACAATCGTTGGGAAATTTAAAGTGTAACTTGCTTACAAAACCGAGCTAAAATGAAAACAGTTGGAGAAAAATGGATCGTTTTTCTACTGTTTTTGATTCGAGCTGGCAAATGCCCTTCTTTGGTCGATAAACAGCTCTATTTGGCTGATAATTTTCGAAAGTGGCTTATAACTTACTCGTTTCGATTTATTAATCAATAAATCTAGTTGATAACGCTTCTGCTTCTTTTTGAGTGAATATAAAACGAAAGGAAAAACCTTTAGTAGAGGATTTTTATTTTCTAGATCAAACATGACGTTGTTATAAAATCCTAATTCGTCAAAAGATCTTTTTATAAGTAACAAGGGGCTGCACTGAAATCATTTTTAGCTAGCATGAATGCAGCCCCCTGATTATTTATTGAAGGAATTAATTGCTGCTTCCGTCTAATGAGATTTTCATTTCTCCAACAATATTTGGTTCTGACAATGTCATTGTGTGAGCGTTCATTTTTTCTACTGTGGAGAACCGTTCAAAACGCTGTTGATACAAATTCTCTTTGTTACTAATTCGTTCAGGCAAGTTCTTGCGATCATATACTTTTCCTGATGTGTCTGTAAAAGAAAGGTTATTGGCTTGGCTATAAGCGAGTGCACCAAATGTACGATAAGTAACAACCGTACTGTCTTTCTCATGTTCAATTTTTTCAATGATCATTCGTTCAACACCATCTTGTGCAAGTTTAAGAGGCAGTTGCTGTTCATCCACCTGCTCTTTAATATCTCCAACAATAATTGGTTTCGTCCAATACGCAATCGTCTGAGCGTTCATTTTTTCTACTGTGGAGAACCGTTCAAAACGCGCTTTAAAGAGATTTTTTTCGTTATCGACTTTTTCAATATCGGCCTTCTTTTTATATGCTTTTCCTGACTCGTCTGTAAAAGAAAGGGAAGAGTGTGAACCAAAAGAGCGATAAGTGACCACTGTAACTTCTGAAAAATGTTCAATTTTTTCAATACTGATTCGTTCAATACCGTCTTTAACAAGTTTGAGGGGCAGCTGCTGCTCATCTACCGTTTCTTCAATTAAATTCATCGATGCTGCTTCATTATCTAATTCCCATTTTATGATTTGCAAAGTCGCAACCTTTGGCAATTCTCCTATTGGCTCAAAATGTTCTTTAATGTTATATACACTATCTTTTCTATCAGAAAATACCGTACCTTTTGGAAGATGAAGTTGCTTTAATTCCAATCCGTTCTCGTCTAACAGTCTAAAATAAAATTCTGAATAATCTGTCGTTTCTTCTTTATCAGCTTCTTTCGGAATTGTCATTCTCATGCCAAGTTTAACGGTTGTAGGACTAACTTGTATCGATCTTAAATGTAAACTAAACTCATCTGTTTCCATTTGCTGATCTTTCACATATGTTTCACCACTAGCTTGTTTTTTCACTGGCAACGCCATTGACCAATTGCCTTTGTCATACCCTAGCTGCTCCACATTCAACGTAAGTGTAAAGGCATCCTCTTTAGGAAGATGACGTGAAAACGAGATGATACCTGCATATTTGTTTTTATTTAAATAGGCTCCACTTACTATCCCTTCGTCGAGTAATTTCCCATCCGCTTTAAAGGTCATGTCTTCTATATCAATCATTTCGGCATTATCATCATGAAGTTCTTGTATATAACTTAGCGAAAGTCTGATGCCATCATAAACAACATCTGTAATCTTTAGCGTCGAAGATGGAGAGGAAATCTCTTGACCTACAATATTTGCATTGTTTTGTTTTGATGTGTTAAAAAGCTTATTTTGCTGGTTAACGTTCGAGTCTACTATATTTGCATTGTTTTGTTTTGATTCTTTAGCCTCAGCAGCAATCATTTCTCCAGCTGCATTTGAATTGTTTTGATTCGATCCTTTTAAGCCTTTTTCCCCTAACAAATGAAACACCGAGCCAACGACTGGAATCTGTTGAAGGGATTTTGCAAAAGTCGGAGACAACATGCTGCTTACCATGAGTACACTAACTATCGCGATTGCAGCAGTACTGCTCCAGACCGTTAATATCATCCGCTTCTTTTTTGCTGACAAGTTTAATAGCGTTTCATCGACTTTTGCTGAAAATGCTGTTGGTACGTTTGTTTTTACTTGTTCTAATTTTTTTTCTAGCTTATAATGTTCGTTTTTGTTCATCTTCTCCCACCTCTTCCTTTGTTAAAAATGTATAAAGCTGTTTGCGTCCACGATGTAAATGAGTTTTGACAGTACCCTCTGGCATTTCTAAAATTTCTGCGATTTCTTTTACTTTCAATGCTTCAAAATAAAATAAGATGATCACAAGACGCAAATCGTCGGGCAGCATGGCCACTACTTCCTTTACTTCAATATGCCCATACTCTTTATCTACTGAACTTGCCAACTCTGTTGCCGGCAGCGGAACTACCTGTTTTCGATTTCTAAGCATTTGATAGCACTCATTAATTAAAATACGTGTCAGCCAAGTTTTAAAATATGGTGGCTGTTTTAGTTTATTTATGTTTTCATAGGCATTCATAATCGTTGTTTGAACTGCATCAGCACTGTCAAAGTCGGAACGTAAGATGGAAATGGAAACTCGATATAATGTTTGCTCATGCATTTTGATGAGTTTAGTAAATGCTGCCCGATTCCCTTTAATTGCTTTCTTCACAAGTTTTTCTTGATGATTAATAATCATTGTCACCCCCTATCATCACTCATTAGATGGTCTGACATTGGAAAAGGTTTTGATGGTAAAAAATTTTGTTGAAAAGATAACGCATAAAGGGGGTAACCAAAAACGCCTAAGCGTCCTCATTTGGCCACCCCCATTGACAGCATTTAATTGTTAAACCAAGCTAGCTAGCAACACAACAAGTTAATGTTCAGAAGAAAGGTTATCTAAAAACGTAAACATCTTATCTAAATACAATTCCTTTTGATACTGATACACTTTCATATGATCTCCTTTTGGTGCTTTCCAAAAATCGAATGCATCTGGATGCTTTTTCCACATTTTTTCACTTTCGGAAAACGGTATTTTTGTATCCTCTTCTCCATGTATAAAGAGAATTGGCCGCGGATACACGTTATCTACAGCAGCAAGAGCATCTACTTCATCAACACTCAACCCAGTCAGCGGTGGAATAATTGCCATAATGAAAGGTGTAAACGGATATTTCGGAAGGTCTGACCAAACAGAAAGATTATCCTCTAAATAAGTGCGAAGTTTACTAAATGGACTATCTACCAACACACCGCCAACTTCTGGTTCCTCAGCTGCAGCTAAGATCGATGTTGTTGCCCCCATTGAAAAGCCTAGTAAGGCGATTTGACCATTTGATTGTGCTTTTACCCAATCAATTGCCCCAAGCAAATCATTTTTTTCAAATTGACCAACACTTGTCACCTTTCCTTCTGATTCCCCACTATTTCGGAAATCAAACATGACAACTCCATAGCCAGAATCCACTAATTTATCAGCGATTTCAAGTGCAGGAACATCTGCTTGCACGCGATTCTGTTTATAGCCATGGGCAATTATAACCGTCATCTGCTTATCTTCTTCCTTAGGCGGGATATACCAGCCTTTCATTTTTAGCTCATCGCCCCGACTTTTAAATTCAATATCTTCATAGGCTAATTGCATTTTTGCTGGTGTAGTTTCAAGCGGTCGAGTTGGAGGATGCGTCAGCTGCCAACCGATATAGCCAGAAATGCCTGCTGTCACAACAATAGACAATATCAAAATAATAATGAGGGCATAAAGCAATATTTTAAAACGTTTTTTGGGCCGCTGTTTCAACAATGGCTCTATTTGTGGACTCCCTTGATCCATTTATAAAACACTCCTCTCAATAAAATGAAGCATCCTCTAGTGAGGGTTTTCTGTCACCCTCACTGATTAAGGTGCATGTCGCTGCCAAAGCTTTTCCTTCTCCTATTGAGTTTCAAACAATCGGACATTTAACTTTTAGTTTTCATCTAATAACCTTCCATTTTCTATATTAAAAGCTTCTAACTTACGTAAATAGATAGGGAGCCTTTCGGCAACAGCATGACGATTGCCAACCCTTAGTACGACTTCTTCTGTAAAATCTTCCTCCAACAGCTTTAAATGATGATGGGCTAAATCCAAAAGCAGTAAGAATTCTTCAGCAAATACGGAATATCTAACGTCCATTTCTGCTTGGGCATAACCATCGATAAAGCCGTCGGCAAACCATTCCAACTGATTCTTTACTAAGTGAAAATGGTGTTGTTTATAACGAGGTGAGCGATGATAAGTTGGAAACAAAGTACGGAAATTATTCATAAGATTCCCTGCAAAAACATGTCCACTGTATATGATAGGCAGCGGATCAATTAAACGTAAGCTGTTTTGAAAGACAATTAGATTTTCTGGCGATACATCTCGATTGGCCAACGATAATGTACAACCAGTTTTCAATCGGTGTTCCGTGATGGTTTTTATTTTTTCCATTACAGATGAGGCATCAAATGCGTATTTGGAATGCTTTAAATCTTCAAATTGTTCCCAAGCTTCCTCTGTTTCTTCTTTCCAATATTGATGAATATCTGTTTGTATTTCCCCCTGCAGTTTCCCATTGCTCCAACTTAAAAAACCAAATCCCTCTATATTTGGAGTTGTTTCGTGCATCTCGCGAAAAAATTCTCCACACTGATTCCCTAACATCACTGCTTGTTGATGATCCATTGTTTTTAATGACATGGTATCACCACAATACGATTCGATTGTAAATGAATGTTTAGGATCGACATGATATGTATAAAACTTAGGGCAAATTCCTTTTCTTATTTTATTTGCTTGTCGATAGTAGTAGCCACGGCCATCATATTCTGCAAACAGCTCTGATTCATCATAGGTAAAAGGCTTCCCATAAGAAAAGGCTTTCGGAAAGCGAATAACTGTTGATTCAAGTTCATTTGTAGAAAATAAATATGCCTCATGCCAAGCGCCCTCTCCCAAAAATGATACAGTTAGATTTTCTCTGCCTATTTTTTTTATCTCTAATGCTGTCGCTACTCTTTCCATGATCGTCATACGGATCTCCTCCTAGCTTATTGGGCGTATCTTTTTTTCATTCCTCTATAACCGGCTTCCTCCGAAAAGAATAATATTTTTCATTCATATTTAGAAAGGAGAAAGATACGCATATCATTCTCCGTTTCTTATATTAATGACTTTTTTTAGGGAAGGCCTTCAACATAAAAGTCGCTTTAGAAAATGAGAATAAAATTAAAGCAACCCAAATAAATAAAAACGAGATAAGCTGTACAGTAGAAAAGCCTTCTTTAAAAACAAAAACACCTAGAAAAAGCATGATTGTTGGTGCAATATATTGCAAGAAGCCAACCATCGTAAACGTAATTCTTTTCGTACCTTGGGCAAAGAAAATCAATGGAAGTGCTGTTACAGCCCCAGCTCCCATTAATAATAATGTGATTGAGAAAGACTCTACTCCAAACGAGCTAGTTCCATTTGCATATTGATACATTAACAACAGCAAGGCAGGAGGGGCCACGAACATTGTTTCATATGTTAAGCCAATTAAGGCATCATAATGGCTTAATTTCTTTGTTAAACCATATAAAGCAAAGGTTAAAGCTAATGATAGAGCAATCCATGGTACTTGTCCGTGTTGAATCGCCAAAATCCCCGAACCAATAAGAGCAAAGAAAAACGAAATTACTTGCCATCTATTTAATGTTTCGTTTAAAAAAATAATTCCTAGTAAAACGTTTAACAGCGGATTTAAATAATACCCTAGACTCGCTTCAACAACATGACCAGTGTTAACAGCCCAAATATAAATGAGCCAATTAGAACTTATTAATAGCGAGGAAGTGAAAACCGATAAAAAATATGTTCTTGTCCGAAATAAACCTTTTAAATTTGTAAAAAATGCATTTATTTTTCCAGTAATCATCAAAATGCAAATCATGAACACGAATGACCAAACAATGCGATGTGCCAAAATTTCAAGAGCAGAGACTGTTTGTAGAGGCTTCCAATATAAAGGTAAAAATCCCCATAGCAAATATGCTCCGACTACATACCATATACCTTTAGTTTGCTCGTTTGCATTTTTCATACTTTTCCCTCACTTATGATGACATACTTTTATTAGATTCACCTTATAAATATTACTAAAAACCTAAGCGGACTTCTCTATCTTTCTAGAAGTCCGCAACGACACTTTGACATGATCTTTATATACAATTTATCTATCCAAAAAGTTTCGAACAATTTCCAAGTATTTTTCTCTGTTAATGATGATACTTAAATGTCCTTCATTTTGAAAAGATTGAAGAGAAGCTAAAGGGAAGCCATTGTATGTGATAAGATGACCTTGTTCACACATTCTGGGCAAGCGTGCAGCAATTCTTGTGCTGCCAACCCTCCAAAAGATTGCCCAAGCACATGACAGGAGACAATATTTTCAGGTTTTAAGATTGTAATAAGACCATCGACTCATTTCATGGTTCTAGTATACATTGATGAACCCACTTCGTCACATTTGAAACCCTATCTTTTTTTACTATCACATATAGCATATTTAGAGTTCCCTATGCATTTTAATTAAAAAGTACAACCAAAGGAAATTAGCGAATAATTGATAGAATACCGCTTATATGTTCTACGCGAGCAACAGCCTTTACACCTTTATTCTCCATTTCTTCTAAACTAGTACGGTAGCTTATAAAAGGAATGCCAGCTGCATTGGCTGCCTTCCCATCAATCCATGAATCCCCAATCGTAATCCATTCCCCCATTTTTATCTCTTGAAATTCATTCATCACAAAATGAAATCCTGACGGCGAAGGCTTTAGTGAAGTCATCTGTTCTCTGGCAATAATGAAGTCAAAATAGGAAACAATATCTGTGTACTCAAGCGCCTTTAAAGCAGCCGGATACGAATTATTCGTTAACACGACTAGCGTATATTCCTGTTTAATAGATTGAAGCAATTCTTTTACACCAGGTTCAAGCCCTGCTCCTGCCATGCCAACTTCTTCATGTTTTGCAGCTATATCCATAGAAGTTTGATATAACGCATCTGTCAAACCGAATTGCTTCGCATGCTCAAGCATTGAAGAAGGAGTATGGTCTTGCACTGGAAAGGAACTAGGCAAGACTTTATTTTCCACTAATAACGTAAAAATATCTTGTTTCATTGCTGAAAAATCAATTTTAGATTGCAGCAATGTATTATCCATATCGAAAATAATGCCTTTTGTACGAATACTCATGATAAAATTCTCCTTAACATGATGATTAATCATATAATCTATCATAACAAAATACAATGATGAAAATAAATGCCAATATTGCAAAAGCTTATCCTATTTTTGAACAACCAAAGTGATGGCATTGGTTTTTAACTGGATAGACGTTTGACCTCTCATAATATGGTATGCGAGCGGTTTAACTGCAAGGTGGATTGTTTTCCAGTTTTTATAGACTTTTTGTAATATGTTCACCATCTCATCTGTTGGAAGATTTATTTCTATTAATGCATCCTTTTTTCGCCTTGTTTCAATATCTATTTCTTCTACATTAGAATTGACAATCAGGCAATTGACACCCTTGCTTTTCGTAGCAGCCTCCATAGATTGGAGCACTTGAATAAATGTTTCCTCTGTTCGAACATGTTCTAGACTTGATACTGCAACAATGTAGTCATATTCATCCTTCTTCATCACAAAATCACTTAAATCCGCTTGATGAAGATAGATAGTATCTTCTACATGATAAGCTTGACTATACTGTTTTAATTTTTGCAGCGCTGTCTCAAGCAGATCAACACAAATCACTTTACCATTCGAATTTTTCACTTTTTCAGCAATTGGTATACTATTTCTCCCTACTCCACAACCCAAATCAAGAATAGTTAGGCTATCTTTTTCAGCTAATAATGCCAGCGCATCCATCACGGTTTTTACAGGTTTATGAAGCCAAGAACCCTCTTCAAATAATGTGTAATTGTTATAACAGCTTTCATGATATTTCTTCTCTTCTTGCCGAATATACTCGATTCTATTCATCACCCTGATCTCCTGTCGCGAAAAAATGATTGTGATAACGTGGAATACATGTATGTTATATTTCTATTGATGTGTACTTTTTACGTCGTTTTCATTAAATCGAAAGCTTCTACAAATAAATCTCGTACCTATTTAAGGTTAAAAATAACGTTGATCATTTAATTGAAGAAATTCGATAATCGTTAAAATCGAACCTTGAAAAGATAACATCATGTTCATCATGGGGGAGTTGTATACAGTTTGTATCGTTTGAATAAAAATGAAGAATGAAAAAGACAGCTAAAAGAAACAAAATGAAATACTATAGGCAGGAAAAAACATCGGTTTTTCTGTCAACTTTAACCATTATCAGGCGGCTCTAGCCTTCAAAAAATAAGCGATGAAATCAATCGTATGTCTTTAAAATGAACGTAAACTCCCTACTTTATTTTTATTTGAAAAAACAGGTAAAATAGTATCTTCTAAATTTCAAACAATCGGTTTATTCTTTTTGCAATACTTCCTTTAATTTTTCAAACTCTTCGCTGCTTAATGTTACACCCTTGCCCATTTTTTCATGATCTGGAGCCCAGTCACGAAGATCGTATTTTGGTTCCCGTCCATTCCAACTAATGAGGTTTAGTTCTTTCCGCCATCCCTTTGGCGATTCAGAAAGAACCGCGATATGTTTTGTAATTTCAAATTTGATATCTGCCATAATTAATCCTCCTAAGAAATGAATCATTACAACTTATTATAATGGAAAAATCTTTCTCTCTCCATTAAAATGAACAAACGCATCCAATCGTCTTATGATTGAACTACCCGCCACTTAGCACTCTTACGAGTTGCTTGAAGTGGGGGATTCCTACGAACACCAGTGTACCCACCAGTTATTTAGTAGGCTACCCCCGTAGTTCCTACGGTTAGAAGTCTTATGGCTTCGTTTTTAAGATTTTGTCCTGCGTTAATATCTCTATCATGATGTGTATCACAAGAAGGGCAATTCCATTCGCGAAGATTGAGATTCTTAACGTCTTTGTTTTGGTAGCCACAAACTGAACATAATTGAGAGCTTGCAAAGGTTTTAGATACAGTTACTATCTGTTTGCCATACCATTTTGCTTTATACTCCAACATTGTTCTAAATTGTGACCATGACACCTCACTAATTGCTTTCGCTAACTTATGGTTTTTCAACATATTTGACACTTGCAAATCTTCAATACCAATCACATCGTGGTTTTTGATGATTTCAGTAGAGACTTTTTGCAAATAGTCTGTTCTTGTATTAGTGATTTTTTCATGAATACAAGCCACTTTACGCTTTTGTTTTTGATAGTTCTTAACGTCATTTAATTTACATTTTCGTTTTAATGCTAATTCCTGTCGTCTAGAAAGAATGCGTTGTGCTTTCGCTAATTTTTCTTCAAGTTTACGAAACCATTTAGGATTGCCAAATACTTGACCTGTAGAAAGGATTGCAAAGTCTTTTAGTCCCATATCTATTCCAACAGATGAGCCAGTTTTAGGCAGTTCTTGCACTTCTGTTTCAGCAAGAATGGATACAAAGTATTTGCCACTTGGATTACAGCTAATTGTAGCATTAAGAATACGACCTTCTACATCACGACTTTTTGCAAACTTAACTAATCCAAGTTTAGGTAATTTCATTTTGTTGTCTACAATGGCAATATTCCCATTTGTGTGCTTTGTTGTATAAGACTGAACTTTATTCTTTTTAGACTTAAAACGTGGTGCTTTGTTCTGTTTCTTGAAGAATCGTGAATACGAATCAGCAAGATTTTTGAGTGATGATTGAATAGCAATGCTGTCTACTTCGTTCAACCAAACTAATTCTTTCTTTAGTTGTGTTAATTGAGATGAGCAAGCGTTATAAGTTAATCCTTTGCCTGTCACTTTGTAAGCATCATTCCATTGTGCCAAAAAGTGATTGAATACAAAGCGAGAACAACCGATTGTTTTAGTAATTAGTGTTTTTTGTTCTTTGTTTGGATAGATACGGAACTTATACGCTTTATTGACTAACATTGATTTCACCTCACTTCATACCTTGATTTTCAATATACTTCTTAACTACATGGATGGGAGAGCCCCCAGTAGTTAGTAGACAAAAACTTCTTGACCAAAACATTTCTTTCCATAGTTTTTCTCTTACTTGTGGAAAGTCCTTTTTAATCATTCGAGAACTTGCACTCTTGTAAGCATTAATGAACTTTGATAATTCAGTATTTGGGATGTGCTTTAAATATGGATATGGTCAGAATCGTGATCCCATTCAACTAATGATATATTATATTTCTTGGCTAACTTTACAAACATGCCTTTTGCATGAGTCAGACATTTCATCGTCAAAAACCTTTCTGCGGTATTTAACGACTAATACAAGGTGGTAATACATTAAGAATACTGAATGATTATTACTATCCAATTTCATTGTAATATCAGCCTTCCCTTTAAATAAGACTGATTATATCATAATGCAAAAAAGAAGCAACTTTTAGGCTTACGCCTAACCGACATTCATCTCCCACTTACTCATTGGGCTATCGCCCTTCTCATTCCTTGAAGTGGGAGTCTTCTGTCGGGAACTGATAAAACTCGTCCTTTTGCCAGGAAGTCTTTTCCCCATTCTTATGATATCATTTTACGAACAAAAAACAAACATTTGTTCTGTTATGATGAAAATCTTTATCTTGTGCTGCTAAAGAATCCTCATCAAGTGTGTCTTTTATTTCTATTCATAACAGAACAAAGCTTTAATTGTTTCCTCTTAACTATGCAAACTTCCTGTCAACCAAGGTCGAGGGCGATAGGGGCCAATTGGAACTTGAATGAGGCTTGTTTTATCTTGTAAATCCATTCTGTAAATCTGATCACATATATTCACATCAAATCCAAGGAGTGGATGCCCTCCCATACCGATAGCTGATGACGTTAACAGTAATCGTTGTACGAGCATACCAGCTTCCATTTGCTGAATACGATATCCTCTGTACCCCAGCTGCGATCTGAAATGATCCTTATCGCCTGCTACATGTAGGCAGAGTGGCACTTGGAATAAGTTAACATTATCTAAAGCCATTCCGTATTGCAGCTGGAGTCGATGATCTCCAAGCTGTACTTGACGCAGTACATGGGCAGTACTGTCATAATAATAAGCACCATCCGGTATCCCTTCGACATGATGCAAACAGCCATACAAAGAGACTCGATCCACAGACTTTTGATGGGCTCCATCCAAATCATTTCGGTACGAAAAAGAAGCAGTCGCTTCTAGCAACAGGCCGGCTAACTGTAATCGTGTCACCTTCCCCAATACGAAATCCATATCCGGAGAATAGCGCTTTCGACAAACTGAGGCAAAATCATATGACAGCCGCTCTACGCGAGGCAGTATTAACGATTCCCCTACATAATCCGACCTCTTTTGCGCTCTAAACTCCCGAAAAGACCGCGTAGATTCGATCATAGAGGCTTGATTCATCTTTGTTAGCATCGGATACTCTTTGATTCGCTGTGATTTAACGTAATGATGATGATGAATCGATCCCAATTCTCGGCACAATTCGGCAGCAGTTGTCGTGTCGTCATTGCCGCTATCGTAAAAAAACCAATTTGTTTGTTCCACCGATAAAGGGATAACCGCATATACACTTTCCTCTTGGTCAGATAGGCCAAGTAGATGGTTAACCGCCTGATCAAGAAATTGGAAGTATACTCCCGATTCGAAGCCAAAACGTTTCGCCACTTCTAGTAGCTGTCCAATCAGCACGCCTGCGTCCAAGCCTTGCAGTCGATAAGCAAGGTTATTGTATTTAAAAAAATTTTTCCAAAACATTGTTGAGACAAACACTGTACCAAAACAAGTGGATAAGTCACAGCGATTACCAAGCGCCTGATTAATATATGAGTCAAAATTACCTTCTCGCAACAATACCAAGCGATGATGTGCTGCATCAAAATGGTACACTCCATCAGGCAAGTCTTTCAACTTCAAATATACATATAATTCATTTGGATACAATGCTCCGCCGGATGGAACGAACCGCCGATAAGACATGAAGTCGGCTGCTTGTGTGATAGGATCAGAAGAAAGAACGGACTGGGAGATTTGATTAAGACCGAAAGTATACCATAGGAAATGTCCAATTTTACGAAGGTTAGGATTTTTAGATGATTCCCATCCCTCAAGTGTCAGCGGCACTTCCAGAGAAAGCGGAACAATAGATGAACAACGGTAAAGTTTATAGGAAAGAGGCGCATCTTCCCAATCTACTTCCCAGTCCGGCGGGCTTACCTTATCAATGTCAACATGGAGATGATGCAGAAATTCCTCTAGACTCATCCTCTTACCTCCTCATAACAATTAAGGAAACGGATGTGGATATGGATTTAGCTGGTCATATGTCAGCGGCTGTTTTACATAACCAAGTTCCATTGGCACCCTTAATACCCTTTCTAGTCCTGTAAGTCGAGTAAGGTGATGTCCGAATGTCATTGGCAGCATTCCCGGAATTAACACTTTCACACAATATAATCCGTTTCGGCTAATTTCTGGTGTTGTCTGATCTACTACAATAACATCAAGATTTATTTGGTTAAACATTTGAAGCATATCCCGAAGATCATCGGTCAAGTCTGTATGGGTAGACTCCCATTTAAATTCTTCATCAAATGTTCGCAACGGCCGATTATCATCCAACAAAAACTGCAGGCGTTCTTGCGCTTGCGGCAAACCGTACAGCATGCCATGATCTTCCATATGTCGAACGAAAGAAGAATCATGCAGCATTTGTACATATTTTTCGCGGTTTCCCTCAAATTTCTCGTCAAGCGTCAGCATCATTCCAGCCAATTCGTGAATTGCACTCTTTGCAGCCCTTATAGGATCTAAATGAGCTCCAGCTGCACAAATGATATTTAAACCTTTTTCTTTCCTGTTTTTCGCTAATGCCCAAATGCTTGGAATTCCATGCTCCAATGTCGAGTTAAATAAATGTAGATCATAGCCTGCTATCGTGCGAACACGTTCTACCATTAACTTCAATTCTTGGTCGTTAACAGAATGAAGGTCTAAGCGCGGGAGACCTAGTTGTGCGTACCAAGTCATCAGGAACGAATCACGCTCCACTACTTCCAAAATAGCATAGAAAATAGCTTCTTCTAAACTTCCACCTAAGGCGCATCCATTCGAAGTTTCATAGACAAATCCCTGGCTGCATCCTAAGCTGTAATAGGCAAGCAGCTCCGGCACAAGAAGCGGCCGCTCTTGTAATAATGAATAGCCCCATACCCAATTCATTTTACGATCAGGATGAAACGCTTTAAATGGAAAATGAGGTTTTACATACTGCTCCTTCGCGTGCACCCCTACTTTAAAAGGATCGAGAGCTTGATCTTTTAAGTTGCGGTAACAATCATAGACGACTGTCCGTTTTCCGCGGGGGGCCAGACCGCAGGAACGCTCCAAAGCTTCCAAAATAGCAGTTAACTCGCTTACCGCATATGAGTTGGTTCGTCCTGCAGTTGCTTCATCCCCTGCCAATAAGGGGAGGTTTACAATCACATCTGCAAAAGGGGGCACCAAGTCATACATTTTGCCATTTAATAAGCCTGTGCGGAAGTCTAAATAATCTTTATGCAGAACTTTTTTCAGATCGTCCATCGAACGGCAGCGGTAACTGTCGGTATTCATTTTCGGACTTGGTTGCAATGAAATTTGGGCTGCTGTCGACGAGTCGGCGGGCAACTGACTACAGACTGAACATAACGAATTGGGTAAAACGAAGTGGCATGAGCTCTCTAGTGTTTTCATGTTGATTAAAAACATTCGTTCTTCTAAGCAGGGATGAGAACCTTGCAATACCTTTTTTGCTTCTGCACTAATGAAATGAGCTATCTGCAAAAGCCCTGTACGTGATGCCCATGGATCATGCGATATTCCTCCGTTTTCGGCCATCTGCTGCTGCAATTCCACCATCTCTTTGCGGTCGTTTCCTGCCAAAAGACGCCTCATATCCGCACACTGAAAGCATCCCGACGCATCCGGTTTTACAAGCGGCCCGACAACGCCCACGCCAAATGAAACGAATCCGCGCAGCCAAGGAATGCCGATTGGCCTTAGTACCTCTTCTGCCTTTTGATACACGGCAGGATTCCAGGCATCATGTAGCATCAGAACTAAATCAGCGGCTTCCGGCACTCCTTCCTCCAAGCTAGTATGACGAACGATCTCGTATTGAGCGGACAAATCTATACACACATGCTCTGCTAACAGTCCTTCGCCGACAACGAGCACAATAGCACTCACCGAGATTCCTCCTCTCGCAGCAACACTCCAAATACTCCTGCTTGCTCCCCTTTTATAAATGGTTCTAATTCTAGTTCGAGGACGAGGAGGCGCTTGTGCTTCCGTTTTAAGACCTGTATAGCAGACTGCAAAACCTCGGTTTGCGTCGTCTTATCACACGAAGCAACTTCAATACTTAACGGCGCCTTTTCTTCCAAAACGACAGACGAACGCTTTGTAGGGAAAATGTCTTTGCTTTGCGCCTCCATAATTGCCCTTTGCAATGCTTTTTGCAGCGCCATTGTCTGATTCAAACCGACACTGCTATACCAGCGGTGATTCGTACTAACCCACATGACAGGAAAGCCAGACACTTCCTCTCCTAAACCAATGATCGGCTCTCCGTGCATCGTCGCTAGTGCCTGTAAATAAAACTGGCAGCGTTTATCTTCTACCGTACTTAACTGCACCGGAGTAACAACATGAATGTTATCACTTTTTTGTTTGCTTTGCTCCTCAGCCAAACACCTCTGCAGCCCTCGGCAAACTCCTTCCGCCAACGTTTCTCCCGCTCCGATACCAACATATTCTTGCGGTTCTATCATCTTTTCTAGCTCTAGAGTGGTTGCAAGTTGACTAATCATTCGCGTGACGTACATTTCAATCCCGGACAATCCTGCTTCTCGCCGTGCCTCCTCATGCGTCAGACCTGTACAAATAATAGTTGGCAACAATTTAACAGGCCCCTCTGACAATGGATCAACTGTTTGGACGGAGCACTGAGCCAACGGCAGCTGTTTTAAATCTCCCTCCTCCCATAGATGGAAAATACCTGATTTCTCTGATGTCAATTGGCTGAAAGAAAGAAATAAATCTTTTGATTCCGTTTTGCTCATCCTCTGTTCAAGCCGAAGATCAAAATCTTGAACCCATTTTGCTTTCGCACGTCCAGTTACAAGCGGATGAGGCATAAATGAATGCCAACCGCCTTCCAAAGTTTCTAGATCAAGCAGAAATAATTGCTCAGCCTCTTCTAAATCAAGCACTCCTGTTATCTTTTTAAACAGCTGAAACACGATGACATTAGCAAGCATTGCTTGCGCTGTAGCAGAAAAATCGTGTAATTGCTCGACTTTGCAAAACACAGATTGGTGGATGCGGCGCCATGCGGACTCCCAACATCCGTCAGAATCAGAATGCACTAGCGGACCTGCCAACCCAACTTGCTGCAAACAGATGGCAGGGATAAACACCTTCTTCTGCTCCCGACAGACTTTATGAAGGATTCGCAATTCCTCTAAATCACCCTGAGACACATACAAAATCGAATCAAATGGCTGCACAATTTCTCGCCAAAAGCTTTCCCCCTCTTTTTGCTGGATGATTTCCTCTATCGCCACTTCAGGGTCCGTTTTCCGGGCATGTACCTCCAGCTCCTTTAACCTTTGCCTATTAGTCGAGTCCGAATTAGCAACCACCATGTGGAATTTGGCTATTCCAGATTCAATCAACGCAGAAGCTAAAGAGACGAAGAAAGAGCCAGAGCCGACTGCCAACACTTTGGACTGGCGATAGACTTGAAAACGGTACGCACCGGAATCACCAAAATGGTCTAAAAATTCAATTTGTGAAGCATATTTCTTAAAAACCTGATCCGACAATTGATGTGGACGATCTTGGCTCACATCCCGGACAAATCCGTTTTGATACAGTACCTCTGCAATTTCATATACCCGATCCCGATATGGACCTGGCAATCCGTTTGTCAAATCCCCTAACGTGTACTCCCCGTTCAACATCGGCACCAGCTTTTCAATCCACTGATCGACTGTACTTCCTTCCATACGGAACGAACTTAAGTTGTTCCGAAAATACACACCGCTGTTTGGATCGGGGAGAAAAAACGTGTCCCTCTTCACTTTCAGACGCATATCAGAGGTCAACCTAGTCATTACGCTCCTCCTTACCCGTGAGCTTTTTTTAAAATCTCATTCATCACCTTTTATCCTATGTATTGAAATTTGTCCCTTATGTCTAACCTAAATAGAGAAGGGCCCCTGCAATAACTCATGCAGGTGCAGCCTCTTCTCCTTAAACACACAAAGTTTTATTAGAAAACGATCATTAACCGCCACAGCGACCAGCGCAGCCTCCACATCCGCCGCAACGAAAACAATTAAAGCAGCGAAAACAGTTAAAACAATTGAAACAGTTAAAGCAACGAAAACAATTAAAGCAACGAAAACCGAATCCGAATTGTCGAGATTGATCACTAGTATACTGAGTGTAATCCCAAGGAACTGCCTCGTGGGCATAGAAATCGCCAACATTCAACATTTGAAGATCACTTTGGAAATCATTCATTTTTATAACCTCCATAAATTAAACTAACATGTTATTTACTAGCAAATATGAAACACACTGTGTAATAGATGAATCCACCAATACTTTGAGTACTCTTTCCAATAAAGTATGAAGATGAATGGGTATTGTTACTAGTGTAAACACCCATTTTAGTGAGTAATCGTACAGAAAATTGAAATCAATCATGTTAATCCCAATTAAAGGAAATAAGAAGTGTGAACTGCTTATTATAGGAACTGTAGTGATTGGGGGTGTATATACTATATGGATAGGGAATCATGATTAGAGGTGTAAAAATTGAATATTCGAAAAGCAACAGTAGGAGATGTAACAGATATTTCAAAATTGTATCTAAAGTTAACGAAAGCGATGGCTGATTTGCAACCCTTCTTTTTTAAAGAAGAAACACAAGAAGAATCATTTATCAAAAAGTTAATCGAAGAAAATACTTCCGATATTCTTTTAGCTTGTAATGGAAAAGAAGTTGAGGGATTTGCTTTTATACAAGAACAAGTAACTCCTCCGTTTGCTATATTTCATCAACATCGTTTTGCTTATTTCTTAGATTTATTAGTGAGGCCAGAGCAGCAAGGAAAAGGGATTGGTACAAAGTTGATAAATGCTTGTAAAGAATGGAGTAAGGAGAGAGAGTTAGATTATATTCAGCTTTCTGTTCTAACCAACAATCATTCAGCAATCCAACTTTATAAAAGACAAGGTTTTGAGGAACAGTCCCTTACTATGTATCATAAGTTATAGTTTAAAGATAACCTACTACATATTAGTGGGTTATCTTTCATTCAAAAGATATAATTAAAATAAATAGCCTTTACCCCTTCTCAGACAACTATGTCAACATTGTTTGATTTCCAAGAGCTAATGTCTGTATAAAAAAAGTGATAACTGTCATTTTTTTCTTTTTTGTCCTTTATATCCTATCTAGTTCATTATTATCTTTCAGTACTACTAGTTTACTATTATATCTTTTTAACAGCTGGAAAACTTCCGGCTTATTTTCTTTTTCAAAAGAATGACTCCATTTATACATAAGCCACAGCATTTTAAATGTTTGTTTATAGTTTCCTTTCTCAAACCCTAATTTTTGAACGACAAATCTTTTTATTATTCGATAGTTTCTTTTCCATGTTGCAGTGTCAAGGAATATAATCAAATCTGCAAGCTCAAATCCTCCTAATGTCCATTTGTAATGTACACCTTCTATAATCCAAGCATCTGAATGAATTATTTTATTGAAGTGGTCGTCTCTTACTTCAGGACTATTTCTAATATCTCCATTCGCCGTTCTTTTCCAAACAACGTTATCTAGTTCATAATACGGAATATCCAATTTATGAGATAGCTTTCTTGCTAGTGTCGATTTACCGCTGCCAACTGAACCGATAATATGAATCCTTTTTGGTTTTACTTTGTTCATAGAAAAACACCTGCTTCTAAAAAAAATTATTTATTTATCGTAGCGATTCCTCTGTTAATCATTTAAATAGCTATTCAAACTAGCTTTCCTTTTATGGGAAAAGGAATTAATTTTCGATATCTTTTTTAAAGTGACAACTACTACATAAAAATGTTATTTTTTATGATGAGATAATTACTCCAATTAATGATTGTTAGAAATTCCTTTTCTTTTAATAGAGTAAAATTCTAAATTGCCGTAAAATATGAACGATGTTTGGAGAAATGTTCATAGGTGCTGTCATGAAGAGGCGTCCTTTTTTTTGTTTAGCAGGCTGAGGTTCTCTTCTTGCCTCTATACAACAGGCTCCTCTCCACAATTATAGAGGAGTAATTTTTTAAGAAAATTAATAAATTTGAAGAATAGTATAATATTTACGAATCTATTTTACCATTCGATTTAGAAGTAGTATGTAATCATGTTTTTCACAGTCATATTATAATCCCATCGCCGCGCTTTTGATATGCTTACTTGATCAATAGCGCTCTACAATCCAACGACAAACACATCTATGGCACTGGCTCGAAAGAAGAAGCAACAGCTATTCTATTCAACGGTATGTCAAATACTCCTGCCATTACAGATTCACCGATAGTAATAAGCTGCTTGGCTAGTAGCCTTGGATAAATATCGGTTTGACCATGGAATCTCACATACGTAGATTTTTTTAAAATCCATAATTAGATTATAATCTAATCTCGAATTTTTTTCCGTCAAGTATTGCAGCTTCGAGGCGGGCATACATGCATGTCCGCCTCGTCAAGGTTGTTTAAAATTCGCTAATTAATTCTTTTAATTTTGCACTTGCCGATTTCGGACTATCAGCGCTTGTAATGGCGCTTCCGACGATTGCGATATCAACAATGCTGTTTTTAAGCTCACCGATTGTTTTCTCAGAGATGCCGCCAGCCATAGCAACGTGCAAAGCTTCCGTTCCTTCTACTAACTGCATTAATGAAGGGCTTGCCAATGTACCTTCCTCCTGCATGTCTTTTCCAACATGCAAACAAACTAAGTCAACCCCTAGTTCATTTAGCTCTCGAACACGATTCTGTTGTTGGACGCCAAGTAAATCTACCATTATTTTCTTATGATGTTGGCGAGCCACTTCAAGCGTTTCTTTAATCGTGTTATCGTGAGAAAAGGCCATCACCGTGATGATATCTGCTCCGGCAGCAAATGCTTGTTTTGCTTCATGTTTTCCAGCATCACATGTTTTCATATCGGCAACAATCGTTTTATGCGGATATTGATGTTTTATTTTTCGGACAATCTCCATGCCGTACTCTTTAATCACACCTGTACCGACTTCAATCCAGTCAATATATTCATGCGTTTCCTCTAATATGCCAAAGCAGGCCTCTTCTGATAAGCGATCAAGCGCCAATTGAATTTTCATTGTTTTTTCTCTCCTATTATCTTTGAATAAGAAAACATCCATAGAGACATGTTGTTCCCTATGGATGTGTGATGTTGTTCTGTTTATATACCAGAATACGCCATGAATCCTCCGTCTACTGGAACGGTAATGCCTGTTACAAAACCGGAGTAATCTTCATCGATAAGCCACAGCAAAGTCCCAACTAAATCATTCGGCTTCCCGAAGCGTTTCATTGGGGTATTCATCAAAATTTTCTTAGATCGAGAAGTATGTGACCCGTCTTTATTTAAAAGCAACTCTCGATTTTGTGTCGTTAGAAAAAAGCCGGGTGCAATTGCATTGACACGCAGTCCTGTCTCAGCGAAATGGACAGCCATCCACATTGTAAAGTTGTTAATTGCTGCTTTTGCTCCACTGTAGGCAGGAACTTTTGTCATTGGCGAGTAGGCGCTCATGGAAGAAACGTTGATAATGACAGGAGCATCCTGTTTCAACAGTTCTTTTCCAAATACCTGACTCGTCAAAAATGTACCAGTAAAGTTGCTGGCAAACACTTTCGAAAAACCGGCCTCTTCTAATTCAAAAAAAGATTTCTCAGATGGTTGCTCTTCATATGTTTCGCATGCTGTGATGGCATCGGGATGATTTCCACCCGCTCCGTTAATTAAAATATCTATCCGCCCAAAGGTCTTCACAATTTTTTCTTTCGCAGCTTCTAATGAAGCGCGATCTAAGACATCTGCCGCAACCGCAATTGCTATTCCCCCGGCAGCTTTGATCTCTACTGCAACAGCTTCTCCTTTTTCAACTGTTCGATTTAAAATGGCCACTTTAACACCCTGGCGCGCAAGCTCCCGTGCCATTTCCGAACAGAGCACCCCACTGCCGCCCGTAATAACAGCTGCTTTACCTTGTAAGTTGTCATGAATCGGAAACATTTAAAAATCCTCCTATTTTTCAGCTTGGTAGGCATCCCATAATCCGTGGAGATACATAATTCCGAGGGCCCGGTCGTATAATCCGTAGCCAGGCCTACATTGTTCGTTCCAAATATGTCTGCCATGATCCGGTCTTACATATCCTTCATATTGCTGGTCAGAAAGCTCTTTTATTACACTTTTAATATCGATTGACCCATCTGCTGTTAAATGAGAAGTCTCAATGAAGTCGCCGTTTTCAAAAATTTTCACGTTTCTAATATGGGCGAAAGGCGACTTGCCGGCAAATGTAGCTGCTAGCTTGACCATATTATTGTTAGGATTTGCACCTAATGAGCCTGTACAAAATGTTATTCCGTTTGATGGAGAATGAGAGATTTCAAGTAATTTTTCCAAACTTTTTTCCCCTGTCATAATACGCGGCAGTCCAAAAATAGACCACGGTGGATCATCAGGGTGGATAGCCATTTTAATGCCTGCTTCTTCGGCAACAGGAAGAATGGCACATAAGAAATAAGCGAGATTATCCCAAAGATGCTCTTCTGTCATATTTTCATATGCTTGAAACAGCTCTTGAATTCGCTCCATTTTTTCCGGTTCCCAGCCAGGCAATGTCAAATCAGATGAAGACGAAACGATTTGAATAAGCTCCTTAGGATCGAGGTTTTCCACTTTATTTTTTTCATAAAATAACGCAGTTGATCCATCAGGCATAAGGCGGAATAAATCTGTCCTCGTCCAATCAAAGATCGGCATGAAATTATAGCAGATCACTTTCACACCAAACTCTCCTAAGTGGCGAATCGTTTGTTTGTAGTTTTCAATGTACATATCCCGTTCTTTATTGCCAAGTTTTATTGCTTCATGGACATTTACACTTTCCACTACTTCTGCATGAAAACCAAATGATTGAATATAGTCTATTTCTGAACGAATTTCATCTCTTTCCCAAACAGCTCCAACTGGCTTTTCATGCAAAGCCCAGACGATTCCTTTCACACCCGGAATCTGTTTCACTTGATCAAGATGAACCGTATCATTGTTTCTGCCATACCAGCGAAATGTCATATTCAAAAGAAGTCACCCCGACTTATTCTTTGATTGCTTCTATATACTGTTTACAAAGTGCTTCGACTGCTTTCTTTCCATTATTCAAATAAGCACGATTCAAATCGCTTCCAATCCCAACAGCAGCTGCCCCTGCTTCAAGCCATTCATTCACATTGCTTAAATTGACCCCACCCGTCGGCATCAAGCGAACTTGCGGAAGCGGACCTTTCACAGCAGAAATAAAGGAAGGATCAAATTGATTTGCAGGAAACAGCTTCACAATTCGGCAGCCGCTCTCCCACGCATTTACGACTTCCGTAATGGTCATGCAGCCCGGAAAATAAGGAACACTGTAACGGTTGCACAACTCGGCAATACCTGCCTGGAAATGAGGGCCAACGATAAATTTTGCACCATTTAAAATCGCGTGGCGAGCTGTTTCCGAATCTAATACCGATCCCGCTCCGATTAATGCCTCTTTCCCACTTAACGCTTCAAACACCTTTGCGATTTCCGGAGTCGTATACGTTAATTCAATGATTTGAAATCCTCCGTTTATCGCAGCTTCAGAAATCGCAATTGCCTCTTCTGCATCCGTACCACGAACAACAGCAACAAGTTTCGCATCTTCTACTTTATTTAAGACGTTCATATTTTGGTTCATCTTACTATTCTCCTTCATCAAAAACGATGACCGCTTTCCGTACCTCATTTGGGTTTTGTTCTACAAATGAAAATGCTTTTTTCACATCTTTTAAAGGAAAACTATGTGTGATAAAACCGTCCGTTTTTAGTTTTCCTTCATTTAATAAGGCCACAACTTTAGCAAATTGGTTCGTTTGGAGACGCGAGCCGACTATTGTAACTTCCTTTTTCGTAATCGGCAATTGGGAGATTGCAGCCGGCCGCTCATCAAAGCCTAAAACGACTACTGTTCCAGCAGGGGACACAATATTGACACCTAACTCAAATGTAGAAGGCAGACATACTGCATCAATAACAACATTCGGCCCTTCTCCGTCCGTTAGTTCCAACACGCGCTCTTCAACAGATTCTTTAGAGGCATCAATGATGACATCTGCACCATTTTCTTTTGCAAATAGCAAACGCTCCTCCTTTAAATCGGAAATGATCACTTTCGCACCAGCAAGCTTTGCCATTTTTAATATGCAAATCCCGATCGGACCGCTTCCTTGAATAAAAATAGTATCATCTTCTTGAACATTGCCGCGCCAAACTGCTTGTGCTCCGATTGTATAAGGCTCTGCTAATACGATTTCATCCCATCTAAGAGAAGCATCAACAACATGAAGCTGCTTTTCCGGGAGAACGACAAATTCCCTCATGCCGCCGTCTTCATGGACACCAAATACGGATAACTGTTCACATACATTAACGCGGCCTTTTCGGCATGCATAGCAAGTGCCGCAATAACGGATTGGTTCAATAATGACGTGATCTCCTGCCCTTAACGTTGAAACTTTGTCGCCAACTTCAACGACTTCCCCTACTACTTCATGGCCAACAATGCGGGGATATGTAGCTAATGGATTAGTGCCATGGTAAATATGCATATCAGATCCGCAAATCCCAACCCGTTTTATTTTTACTACTACTTCATCAGGGCTTTCAATCAGAGGTTTTTCTACATCGATCATAACCATTTCCAACGATTTCGAAATTTCAACTGCTTTCATTTTTAAACCACCTATTCAAATAGACTTGGAAGGAACAGTGTTACTTGCGGTACAAAAGCTACAAGTAATAAAATAGCTAAACTGACGCCTAAAAAAGGCACTAGTTCTCTCGTTGTCTTGCCAATCGATACTTTGCCAATTTGGGAAGCGACAAATAAACAAACACCAACAGGCGGAGTCACTAATCCAATTACTAAGTTAAGAACCATCATGACACCGAATTGTACTGGGTCCATTCCGACCGATACAGCTACTGGCAATAAAACTGGGAATAAAATCACAAGTGCCGCAATCGTCTCCATAAATGTTCCAACAAACAACAGTAATAAGTTAATGAGTAAAATAACAACAATCGGGTTTGATGAAATGCTTAAAATCGCATTTGCTACTAATCCTGGAATTTGTTCACTAACCATAATCCAGCCAAATAAATTTGCAAAACCTACTAACAACATAATCGAGGCTGTACTAGTCATGGACGATAGCATGATTTCTGGAATTTTTCGCAAAGGCAATTCTTTATAAACGAAAATTCCGATAACAAATGCATATAGTACTGCAATGATAGAAGCTTCTGTTGGTGTGAAATAGCCGCCTAATATACCAAATAAAATGATAATGGTCATAAAGAGCGCCCAAAACGCGCCAGTGAAACTTTTCCAAATTTCTCTGAATGATTTCCGTTCGCCTTTTGGATAATTGCGTTTCACAGAAATAATATAGGTTGGAATCATTAATCCAAATCCTAGCAGAATTCCTGGTAATGCCCCAGCTAAAAACAAATCGCCAATTGAAACCGACGCTAGCGTTCCTACAATGATCATTGGAAGGGAAGGCGGAATAATTGGCCCCACAGTCGAAGAAGAAGCAGTAACTGCTGCGGAGAAACCAGCGCCATACCCTTCTTTTTTCATAGCTGGAATCAAAACAGCGCCGATACTAGCCGTATCTGCAAGTGCTGTTCCAGAAATTCCCGCAAAACCCATAGAAGAACCAACGTTTGCTAATCCTAATCCACCGCGAATATGACCTACACAGTTATTCGCAAAGTTAATAATACGGTCCGTAATACCCCCGGCATTCATTAAGTTCCCTGCCAAAATAAAACCAGGAATGCAGAGCAAAACAAAAGAGTTTAAGCCACCGAACATTTTTTGAGGAATGATGGTTAAAGGAATATCAGCAACAATCAGGTATATTAACGATGATATCCCTAAACTAAAGGCTACTGGCACTCCTATAAAAATGAGAATAATAAACGAAACAAAAAGCAGCATTGCCATCATAATTCTTCACCACCAAAGTGTTCATTAGCCTCTTGTTTATTAAGAAATAGCTGAACAATTTTTACAATCGAATAAAATACTAAAAATACACTCATGATAAGAATTGCAGCATGTATGACGGACATTTGAAAAGGCATGGTGGCAGAAGTTTGACTGCTTCCAATTAAGATAAATTCATAGCCTTCCATCACCATCACGACATTTAAAACGATGATCGCTATGTAGATAACGATTTCATAATAACGGCGAAAAGATGTTGATATTTTTGATATGATTAAATCAACATTGATAAATTCACCACGCAGCAATGCGAGCGGCGCTCCAAAACAAATCGCATAAATAAACAAATATCTTGTTAATTCTTCCGTCCAAATGGCAGTATACGGCAGATAGCGGGACATAATCTGTATCGTAACGACAATAATGACACTAGCTAAACTGATGACTGTCAAAAACGCAAGTATATTGTCCAACCATTTTCGAATTTTCATCGTTTCTATCCTTTCCTAGAACAAATGCATCTTGGCTATAAGTGTTCATATTTTTATGATCAATGAAAAAAAGTAATTAGCATTATCTAAGAACATTTCATTAAATGCCGGACAACATTGACGACATTTTCCAGATATCATATACCAAGCACCACGATGGATGTTGGAAATCTACTTTTTTAGCAGCTTTACAAAGTAGACAATTGAGCTTTTTATGAGCAACGCGTTTTAAATACGCATATAATGGTGATGCCATGAAAGCTTCAGCATATGGATACCTTTTCATGACATCACAACATGATCTACTTTTTGACTATATTTCTATTACTCTACCTTTAAAATTCTTTCATACAACTCAAATTGTTCTTTTGTAAGTGCTTCTTTTATCGCAGGAGCCATTGCTTCACGAAACGCATCTTGATCAACATCTACAAACTCCATGCCTTCATCTTGTAATTTAGTCTCAATCTCATTGAGTTCAGATTCATAAAGATCGTCGCCAAATGCTTGTGCTTCTGCTGCTGCTTCTTTTACTGCTTTTTTCTGCTCGTCAGTTAAAGCTTCAAATTGCTTGTTGCCAATTAAAATGTAGATCCATGAGTAAACATGCTCAGTGCGGTTCACATATTTCTGTACTTCGTATAAGCCACCGCTCTGAATTAAATCAACTGGGTTTTCCTGCCCATTAATGACACCTTGTTGAAGGCCAGTAAAAACTTCATTAAAATCCATTACTTGTGGTTTTGCCCCTGCTGCTTCCCACACTTTTAAGAATAGCGGCACATTTGGAACACGCATGCTAAAGCCTTTTAAATCGTTTGGAGTCTCAATTGGCTCTTGTGATGTTAAGTTCCGTGGTGCACGTGTATGGTAATAAAGTGGTGTTAATTTAACTTTTTCAATGATTTCTTCTTCAATTTCTTTACCAATGTCGCCTTCGATGACTGCTTTCAAGTGATCTAAATCACGAAATACGTAAGGAACTGCCATTAAAGCTGCTTTAGGCGACCAGTTTTGCATCGTTTCACCAGAAATAACTAAATCAGCTGTTCCAGATTGAATGGCATTAATTGTATCTGTTTCGCCGCCAAGTGAATTGTTGGAGTAAATACTAATTTCAATTTGACCATCTGTTTTTTCATTAACTAATTCTGCAAATTTCTCTGCTGTTTTATGCCAAATATGATTTTGATCCGCTAAATGGCCAAACTTCCATTTAATGACGTCCCCTTTAGATTTTTCACTATTTTTTTCTTTTGATCCACAAGCACTTAACAGCAGCATGACAGCTAGAATACAAGATAGCCATTTCATTTTCTTCATCTTTTTTCCTCCTCTAGATGTTTATTTCGTTAAATATTGATAAACTGTAGAAGCAATAGTAATGCCGTTTTGCATGTTCTCCTCTTCGTTTGCCTGTTCGATGTCCCCTGGAACGAAAACTTTTGAGAAACCCGGAGCTGGAGGTACTTGACGGATTTCATCCATCATGCGATCCATCTTTTCTAAAAATACATTCAAGTCAGTAAAATGTGCTGGATTAATGGCACAAAAATAATGCCCCAATTTACGTTTCTTATCTAAATCGCCGTACATTTTAGCGACGTGCGGCCCAAAAGCTGCACCAGCAAGCAGTCCGGAAAAGATGTCAACAATAAGCGACAATCCATATCCTTTCGGTCCGCCAAACGGCAACAATGAAACTACTTTTGCAGGATCGGATACGGTTTCACCGTTTCCATCGACACCCCATCCAGATGGAATGTCTTTTTGTTCCTCTTGATACTGGAGTATTTTCCCAAATGCTACATTCGATGTTGCCATATCTAAAATGAAAGGCTTGTTTGTTTTAGCAGGCACTCCGTATGCAATCGGATTTGTACCTAGAAATGCTTCTTTTCCTCCGAACGGTACGACGATTTTATCCGTATGAGTCATTGCTATGCCAATTAAATTTTGTTCAGCTGCCATTTGTACAAAATAGCTAAGCGCTCCGCAATGGCTGCTGTTAATGGCAGTAATCATCCCTACCCCATTTTCTTTTGCCATTTTCATCGCTTCTTTCATCGCTACATCACCAATCACATGGCCAAAACCATCATCCCCATCGACAAAGCCAGTGACAGGACCAGTTTTATTAAATTGAATAGTAGCGTTCGGGTTGATTCCACCTGCTTTTAAACGATTGACGTAATGCTCTGTCCGCAGCACACCGTGAGAATTGACATTCCGTAAATCGGCGTGAACTAAAATTTCCGCGACCTTTTCCGCATGATCTTGCTGCAGCCCTGCCTCTTCCAACTTTTGTACAACTAATTTTTTTGCTTCTTCATGTTTCATTGTTACAGTCGACATTTTTCTCCTCCTACTCAAGATTAGCGTGTTTCTTTTTCAGTGTTTCGTGTGTATTTTCATTAGATAAACTATCAATAATGGCAGCATCCAAAAGAAGGTGAGCTGCTTGATCAAATTGATTGCCCAGCGGCTGTATTGTCGCAGGCTCACTTGGCAGGCGATATTTTGTTGCTGCTGGAATGTACAAGCCGTTATGGCAGAAGCTGTTTTGTAACGCTTCTTGATTTGTCGTAATTAGAAAAATCTTTGCCCCCTGCTTTGAAGCGTTTTCATAAATATTCAGTGTTTGCACAGTTTTCGCTGAGCCCGACAACACGATTAAGATGTCACCCTTCTCAATCGCTGGTGTGGTCGTCTCTCCTACGACAAAGACGGTTTTGCCGCTATGCATGAGTCTCATTGCAATCGCTTTCGCCACTAACCCAGAACGTCCTTCTCCAGTAAAGAAAAAACGCTGATTCTGCTTTAATAATTGAACAAACGATTCGTATTCATCTTTATCGACTTTTCTACAGACAGCCTGCATTTCATTCAATATCGTATGTATGGTCTCCATGATGACCACCTCTCTTTTAACGCTCAATGATCAGTTCGTTGTTAATAAATGCATCTACTTCTTCAAAATAAGGAAGCCCTTCATTATCGCCTGAAACAGTCGTAACAAGTGCGCCTACACCGTTTGCAAAACGCAGTAGTTTGTCCGGCTCGTAGCTATGAAGCCATCCATACACATATCCGGCATCAAATCCGTCGCCGGCGCCAACCGTATCAACCGGCGTAACCTTAAAGCTAGAAACCCTTGTCCACATGCCTTCGCGATAAAGTTTAGAACCGTTTGCACCGTCTTTAATGACAAGATCACGGATATTGTATACGGCGGCGAAGTTTTCCAACTCTGCTTCTGAGTCTTTCCCTGTAATAAGGCGAAATTCATCTAAACCAGTAAGCAAAATATCGATATCTGGAAAGATCATTTCATACACTTTTCTCGCTTCTTCAATCGACCATAGTTTCAAACGGATATTCGGATCAAAAGAAATTGGAATGTTCTTTTGCTTAGCAATTTGAATTAATTCTTGGACAAGCTCTACATTTTTTGGATCAATGGCAAGAAATACTCCGGTCAGATGGAGAAGAGCAACGCCTTCAAGCATTTCATCCTTCATCATTTCCGTTGTAAATGTAGAAATCGGCGACTGGTAACGGTAATAAAAAGTTTTACCTGAACCGTCTTCCTGAATTTCTTTAAAATTTAATGAAGTAGGATATCCTTCAACAAATTGGACATGAGTCATATCCACACCTTCCCCGCGAGTAAAGTTATAAATGACCCGTCCAAATTCATCTTTTCCTAGCAGACTAATCCATCTGCTTTGAAGTCCTAGTCTGGCACATCCGATAGCGAAATTCAGTTCTGCGCCGCCCACTTTTCGTTCAAAATGCGTGACGAAACGCAATGGGCCTGTTGAAATCGGATTCATCGTAATCATTGCATCGCCGATCGTTACTACTTTATATGGGGATAACATCTTACTCTCTCCTAACACTTTATATAGATTCCCTCTCAATCAATTGTGGAGAGTATCTTTTCATCTTGTACGATTCTTGCATTTCAGGGTGAGCAATCAAATTTAACAGCGTTTCCGCTGCATCCTTTCCAATTTCAAAAGTCGGCTGCTTAATCGCCGTAATTGGTGGACAAGCTATTTCCAAGAAATGCGAATCATCTATTGCAATAACGCTTACATCTTCTGGAATACGCACTTGTTGACTTCTTAAAAATTTTAGCAATTCGATCAATGATAAATCGTTCGTTGCAAAGAATGCTTCTGGACGCTCTTTTTGCTGCCACACTGACTCAAGTTCTTTTATTATGTTGTGTCTGTCTGTTGCAATAATCCAGTTTTCATTAGGTGAAATACCATGTTTTTGCAATGTTTTTTTGTAGCCTTGAATTCTCTCCACTCGCGGTGTTACATTAAGAATAATGGAAGTGGATACAATGCCGATTTTCCTGCGTCCTGCTTTTATGAGCTGTTCAACAGCAATTTCAGCAGCTTTTTCATTATCCAGCATCAAAACAGGATAAAGCGGCTGATCTATCATTCTATCAACGAACACAATTGGAAAATTAGATTTCTTTAAATCTTGATACAAGTCTTGGTTTTTGCCTGTTGGAAAAATAATTAATCCATCTACCTGTTTTGCAACTAACATTTCAATGTAATCCCGCTCTTTTTTAGGATGGTCGTCCGCATTGCACACGAACAAATGAAAATCATTTTTTTCACATACATCCTCAATGGCACGAATAATCTCCGTTGAAAATACGTGCAAAATATTCGCAACAATCACACCGATCGTTGACGACTTTTTTTGTTTCAAGCTTTTTGCCGCAAAATTCGGAATATATTCCAACTCACGAATCGCTTCTCGTATTCTGAGCTTTGTCGCATCTGCCATATATTCATAACGATTATTTATGTATTGGGAAACTGTACTCTTCGAGACACCAGCTTTATTAGCGACGTCTTGCATTGTTACTTTTTTCAATTTTTCCTCCCCTCTCTACTAAATCGGTTTAGTAAATCGGTTTACCTAAAGTATAAGGAAACACATTTAAAAAATCAACCCTAAAATTACACAAAATATCTTAGAAATAAAACTGAAAGAAACACAATTCAATAATTAGTATGTGACATTCGCAAAAGAAGGAGGAAATGCGTATGAATTAGTGTTTTATCAGCATTTAAACCAGGAAAAAAAGGAATATATGCTTTAAATACACTTTAGCATGATAAAGAGTTTAAAATTCTAACACGCAATGAGCCGCTAGGAGATAATAAATAAATAAAAACAACTATATATAAGCGAATGTATGAATTCAAAAAATGAAACTAGACAATGTAGAATGGCACTATACTGCTTCAGGCAAGGGGATATTGCCAAGAGGAATATTTTCAAGTCGTATCTAGATTTTTAGAAAACAGCAGTGAATGATAATGATGTACAACAGAATTAGATATTAATGCCATTACTGAATTCTCCGAAATAGACACAGCACGCTAACCTAGTGGTTCCACCCAATAACATCCATCCAACCTGAGCCTTATACTCAGGTTGGTACGTTTTTCAATCGAAAATGCTGAAATACACGAAATAAAAGCCTAAGTTTGTTTTATAAGCCAAACCTCAAGATTTATAAGCGGAATATTACAAGCTATAAGCCAAAACCGATGTTTACAAGCCAATTCGTTTTCACACCGCTACTTTGACTTTTCTATTGTTTTTAAACCATTTTTGTATAGTTCATAGAAATGATGAGTTGGCCCATGTCCTTTCCCAATTGATAAGGAATGCTTTATCGCTGTTGTGACATAATGTTTTGCCTGCTCTACAGCCGCTTGTATATTCATTCCTAATGCAAGATTAGAAGCAATGGCCGATGAATAGGTACAGCCAGTGCCATGTGTGTTTTTAGTTTGAATACGCTCGGCATTATAATAGTAAAATTGCTTGCCATCATACAAAATATCCAATGCATCGCCTGCAGCATGACCGCCTTTCATTAGAACATTTTTTGCGCCCATCTCATAAATGCGTTTTGCCGCTTGTTCCATTTCGGCGGGGGAATTTATTTCTATACCGGAAATTTTTTCAGCTTCAGGAATATTAGGAGTGAGGACATCTGCTAACGGTATAATAACCTCAATCAGGGTATCAATTGCTTCAGGCTGCATAAGAGGACAGCCATTTTTTGCGTACATAACTGGGTCAACCACAACGTTCTGCGGTTTGTATTCTTTTAGCTTTTCTGCCACTGCTTGCATACAAGAAGGTTGAGAAAGCATTCCGATTTTAACTGCATCTACCTCAATATCTTCAAATACAGCATCAATCTGCTTTCTGATCATATCAGGTGTAATGTCTTGAATATCAATGACGCGGCTAGTATTCTCAGCAACAACAGAAACGATGACGCTCATGCCAAAAACACCATGTGCTGAAAAGGCTTTTAAATCAGCTTGTATTCCTGCACCACCACTACAATCAGAACCGGCAATTGTTAGAGCTTTTTTCACTATTAATCAATCCTCTCTTTTTATGATGAAAAAAAAGACGCCTGCCTATAGTGGCAAGCATCTTTTATCAAATACAATAACAGTAAATGATTTGCTTCCCTACGTCAGTATTAACTAACAGGTTCAAAGGGTCAGGTTTTTAACCTTCTCAACTACATTAGTCCCCCCGCAAACGAATCGTTTATGAAATTTTCCTGTAAACAGCTTTTCAATTTCAGATGAATACTCCATCATAAAAACGCTTACTTACGGTTATTTTACAGCGTTCTTATTTTTGGAAATGAATGATCATACTTACGTTATATGAATGGCGATAGCCCTTCTCCTATGGATAGTATATCATTTTTTATGTGACGTATGAAGCTGATTCATAAATAGAGAGAATATATTTCTATCACTTTGGTTGTAGGATACGCAGCAAAGATTGTCATTATCTAAAATAAAGTTTTTAAGCTTCTGCAGGCAAAAATGTATTTCTTTCTATTAACAATTCATCGTATGAACCGCTGTCAACAAGAACACCATTTTCTAATACTAGTATTTCATCAAACCCTTTTAAACTATCATCCAATTTATGGGTAACCATGATACAAATGATATCATTCCACTCACTTAAAATGTCGTCAATCTCATTACTGCTTTCTAAATCTAAAGCAGAGTTAGGTTCATCCAACAGCAGGATATCCGGATTATTTAACAAGGCTCTTGCGATACATATTTTTTGTCTTTGCCCTCCAGATAAATATTCGCCATTATCGCCAACTACAAAATGCAATCCTTCTGGATGATCAGCTATAAAAGAATCTAATTGTAACCTTTTAAACAGATTTTTTAATTCATTGTAATCAATACTACTTCCTTTTAATAGGTTTATATTTTCCAAAACAGTTGTGTTAAATAAAAAGTTGTATTGATCTATATAGCCTATATGTTGAAAATTGACATCCTTATCCTCATGATTATTGACCTTCATGCTCCCAGTATAATCAGTTATTAAATTTGCAATGATTTTTAATAATGTCGATTTGCCGCTTCCGTTTCCACCAATAAGAGCGTACTTCTTTCCGGCTTCAAATGTAAAAGAGAAATTTCTAAGCGCACTAGTTTCTTCTTCCGGATACTGATAAGAAACATTTTCTAGCTTAATAAGTCGAATACTTTCATTCAACAGCTGTTTTTCAAACATATTCTCCTCTGTCTTGATGATATCGTTTATCTGCTCCCGAATTGGTTTGGTAGATTGAATCGTATTTACTTCTTGTGTAATATTAATAGCGGGTTCGACCACATACATCATTAATTGTATGCATGCTATAAGAGAGCCGATTGTTAATGTACCTTGACTTACTGAATAACCACCGATTAAGAAGATGAGTAATAAAAGAAGCATCGTTGAACTACCGAATACAACATTGGCTAAAACGATTGTATTGCCCAATTCCCTTCCTTTTTGTTCCATCTTATGAATGGCTGATTCATATTTACCGATTATTATTTCAGCTATACGATTTATTTTAATCACTTCATATCCATATAAACACTCTGTAGTAGAATTGGTATACTGTTCAGTCGCAGAAATAAACTGCTTCTTTTGTGATAAAATTTTTTTAGAAAATAACAGTGGAAATGTACCTATCAAGATAATAAAGAAAACCAAACTGATCATAAGAAGGGGATTTATTACGAATAAAGTTACTAAGGACATAAAAAGTAGCATCACCTTCGTGATCACATTTAATACAGATTTGTAATAGTCTTCATCTAATACTTGTAGATTGCTAAGAACCAAAGCCAAATATTCATCATTTTTTTTCTTTTTAAACGTTGTATAGTCTGATCTTAATAAAGATTCAATCACTTTTGTTCTTATTTCAATTAGTCTGTACATTACATATGTATTATTTATTCTGCTGCCCAAATAAGTCATTGTCATCTGTATGGTCATGATTACTAATGCTACTGTTAAATAGAAATAAAAACTTTTCATTTCATTTGAAACTAAAGAATCTGTAACCTTCATTAAAGAGAGGGGAAATAAAACTGAAACAACTGAAGTGATGAGATTGCACAATAACAAACTGATCAATTTAAAATCAATTTTAAAGTATTTCATTATTATTTATACCCCCTACGTTCTCCATGCCCCAAAATCTACAACGTTATATCTTTCTTCGCTTTTCTCACCCCTATACTTGCGATTGCATAATGTAAAACGATTGTAATGACTAACAATATAAAGAATGAGAAAAAAGGTGAGTTACTCGTTGTGATATTTATCTGTTCAGATTGAAATTTTTGACTTGATGCGAAAATGTCATCAATATTTTTATTGATAAAATAATATGCAACTGACAAATAAATAACACTTGGGATGCTATATAGAAGACCACGATTTTTAATGACATTTGATTTTAACTCTTTTAATTGTCCACATAAACATATGACTAAACTAATGAGGAAAGGAACAAAAATGAATGCAAGCACACTAAAAACATCTAAATCCTGTTGAACATAAATGAACAACGACAATGCGATTAAATGAACAACCCAAGAGCTAATAAACAATGCTTTACTTTTCATCAAATACCCTCCTAATAATTAATTAAGTTATAAGCAAAATGAAACAATATTGCGTACCTTAAATTATTTGTTTGTAAAAAAATATATCCTATCACGAATGATCCTGGTAACCGATAAAGTAGATTATCCAATAAAGGTTCATTTAGATGCGTTAAAAATGCAAAGGCGAGACTACTAACGATAAGGACAAACCATTTATTATCTACTATTTTTCTCAACATATAGCATATGATGCCTCTTGCCCAAAACTCTTCAGTAGCAGCTACGATTAGCATCTGGAGTGATATCATCAGTAAATGAACGAAGGAGTAATCTTTTGTAGATAAAAACAAATAAAGTGCGGTTATAGCAGCAATTTGTATGATCACTTCTGTCACTGTAAACTGCTTCAAGCCTAAATCATTTAGTCTAGGGTTATATATTTTTTTAGCTAATAAATACGGAAAAAGTATAAAACCAACAGTCATACTGATGCCAACAATGATAACCGCAGCAAAATCATGATGAATACCTGCAAAAGCGAAGGCAAAAATAACTCCTACAATGGATACAAGCAGTAAAGGAACGATTAATAAAATAATCAAGTGAACAATAAGGTCTATCCATCCTTCCTTATCCTGTTTCATTATCTGCAATTTCAATACTATAGATCTCTCCTTTCAAATTGCTTAATCCCAATAAAGTTACAGATGAAAGAATAAATGGAAACAAGCCCCAAATTAGCTAAAAAAAGCGGTAATGCTTTCGATGTATCAGCAAAATCAATTTCTCCAAGCTCTGAAACGTAATACTGGAAAGAAAAGTATTTTACTGCCGGAAATTTCGAGATAAAAATAAATATAATAAAAACGATGCTAAAAATGATCACTGCAGTATTCGTCTTAAAAAAAGAACTTAACATCGTACTAAAACAAATGGTAAATAGATAAATAAAATACATAGATAAGAACCATAATAACAAGGTTAATAATTCGTCTTTTATAATAAATTCACTTGAAATGATGTCTTCTCTATGAATAGCAAATAGATAAAACATTAATATGCTGACAATAAAAAATACAACGCACATTAGGGTGAATATTGCGATAGTTGAAAGCACTTTCGCTTTATATATTTTTTTGCGGTCGTTCATTCTTTGTGTATATAATAAAATGCTTTTATTTTCAATTTCCCCTCCTAATGTCCTAGCTGCAATAAGGGATAAAATAAAGAAATAGATAAATATCATATTCACAAAATTAAACATATTCACAAAAAAACTAAATGCATATTCTTTTTCATCGCCACTAAAGACAACAACCGAAGAATTAAAAAATACTCCAATGCTATATAAAGACGGTATACCTAACATCGTAAGCATAATCCAGACATCTTTACGACGTAAGAGCTTCCTTATTTCAATGTTCCATATCGACTTTATGTTTAACATTGCCACTATCCCCTTTGAAAAATCTCATGAGTGAGCCTTCCATTTTGTCAACTTCATGAATACTTACTTCATGATGAATAAGGATTTTCAGAAGATGGTTTAATCTTTCTAACTTTTTTAAGATGAGTACATCGTCTTCTATGTCTAAATCATTGCCAAATTCTTTTAATAGAAGTGATTTCATCTGCTCATTTGAACTTTTTACAGTAATGATGTATTTTTTCCCTTCATCAAAAACACCATCATACTTTTTAATTCCATCTTCGATATATACGATTCTGTCACATATATCTTTTACTTCATTAAGGTTGTGATCGGAGAAAATAACCGCCTTTCCATGTTTTTTAGCTCTATCTACAATAATATTTTTCACTAACTCACGCCCCATTACATCTAAACCCACCAATGGCTCATCTAAAATTAACAATTCTTTATCATTCAAAAGTGCTTGAGCTAGACCAAGTCTTTGTTTCATCCCGAAAGAGTAACTCTTCACGAATTCTTTTTTTCTTTGATCAAGTCCAACTAATTTTAGTACTTCATTAAGTTGGCTATCTATATTATCTACATCTCTCATTCCATCAGCCATCATGAGCAATTTTAAGTTTTCATATGCATTCAAATAATCTAAAAAACTACTTTCTATTAAAACACCAAAATGACCAATGAGATGTTTATGTTCAAGAAGATTTTTATCGTCAACATAAATTTCTCCAGAGGAAATGTGAATATTATTAACAATACAATTCAAAAGTGTCGTCTTTCCAGAGCCATTTTTCCCTATTAAGCCAACAATTTCTCCTGGCTTAATAGTTATGGAAAAATTACTTAAAGCAAGATGCTTTCCATAATATTTACTTACATCTTTTACTTTTAAAATCATGAAATATTTCTCCTATCAATATTTTTGAATGGGTAGTATTGAACAAAACGGACAATACTACCCATTCCTCATTACCATCCTTTCTTATTACCGTAACTGACACAAACTACAGTACCTACACTAACACAGTTTGCTTTTGCTACTGATTTTTGAGTTGCAAATAACATGATTCTCACCTCCTTTAATGGATGAAATTCTTAAGTTCTACTGATTTATAGATTCCTTTACTTTAGAAATAGTATCTTGATAGAAATTTTTTATAAATGGACAATATGAATCTCTGTGTTGTAAACTTTTGTGATACAACCAACTTCTTCCTCTGCACCCTCCGCCGCAAATATATTTATATTCGCAATTCTTGCAACCATTGATATCATCCACATCTAATTTCGAAAAAGGATTATCTGGAGCTTGAAGGGCTTCTTTTAATGAAATGTCAAAGATGTTGCCAAATTCTAAACTTGCATCATGTAACATATGACATGGATAAATGGTGCCATCGGCTCCAATACTGACCATTTCTTTCCCCACTTCACAATTTCCTCGACAAGTTAACTCTATTTCACCAGTTGGTGTATCTAATACTTTCACATTTTTATCTAAATGAATGATCTTATTTGAAAATTCCAGCAGAGATTTATGATCAAATATAAAATCTTTAAAAGTTTTATCATTAGGATCAACTGTAAAAATACTAAAAGAGAGCTGCACACCTAAATCTTTCGAAAATTTTAAATACTCATCTACATATTGAACGTTTCTTTTGTGTATCGTTGCAATAAGCGTAACAGGTACTTTTTCCTTTAAAAAATGAATATTTTTAATAATTCTCGGCATAATTCCTTTATCTCTAATAAATTGTGTTTCCTCGTTATAGCCATCTATAGAAATACTTAGTCCATCAATATAAGAAAACGCGTCTACATATTTGTCGTATTTTAATGTTCCGTTTGTGATGACATGCAGATTAAATATCTCTGCCTCCTCTTTTGCATACTTGCATATTTCCGTAATGTCTTTTCGGATAAAAGGTTCACCACCAGAAAATACAACTTGCTCGACTCCATTAGATTTTAATTGATCTAAAATAAAGCATATGCTTTCAAATGACAAAACATCTCTTGCATTCCTATTTTCAACAAATGAATAGCAGCCAACACAATGTAAATTACATCTATCAGTTAAATGAACATATGCTGCTTTCAAGCTGGTTTCTTCTTCTGTAAAAAAATTTCTTTCAATCATATGATCTAACAACTGCTGTTCATCATGATCTAATAAATCTTTATGTATAAAATCATTGTTGTTTATTCTATTTATGAGATTTTTACCTTTATCATCCAGGCCAATAATCGCTCCATTATTTAGATTCCCGATCATGCTGATACCTTCTATTTCAAATTGTCTGATTCGTTTATGCAACTTTAGCTTTCTCTCATCTAATATACTCAAATATATCCTCCCCTTCCATTTTTTCCTTACCTCCAAACACATCATATCACGTTAAAACAAAAATATGTTTAAAATCTAATTATTTAACATAATTGTCATAATTTGTAATTTAATTTCATTTCCAACTTGGATATAGTATTAACTTCGTAATCACACTTGCTGACATTTTATTATTTTTAAAATCTGAAACGTTAGTAATAAATGAAGAAGGAAAGGGGAGTTGATAAAAATAAAAAGCTACATCCCGACAGGAAGTAGCTAGTTGTCTTGTATACCTTGACTGAAGCTAAGCGCTGGATTTGGACAGGAGCGACTTATCCAAAAGATTTTTATGCCATTAACCAATTATTTCCGAACATACTGTTTATTTTTAATCTTCTGGAATAATTAATGCTAGTGGCTCTTGAAGAATAATTTATTTTTCTAATCGTTTGCTTGCTATTTTATATACTTCGTCATCTCCACGTTTATCAATAGCAATAACCTGTACAATTTCTACTTTGCCTTTAATGATTCGATAAACGATCCGTATTCCGTGTTTCCTAAATTTAATCTTTCGACATCCTAGCAGTTTTGTTTCTTTTTTATCAAACAATTCTTCTCCCAGTTCGTCTGCTCTTTCTTCTAGCTTGCGAAATGCCACATTGACCAGTTTTTTTATTGAACCATCTAATCTCCTATATTCCTTTACCGCTTCAGGAATTAGGTTGACTTCAAATCTTCTACTCACTTATTAGTCCTCTTCAAATAACTCATCATCTGGGATTTCATCAGCATTCATAGAGCGGTATTCTTTATACTCATCTTCTTCCATAACGTCTCTTAAGCTGGTAGATTGATTAGGATTCTCATCTGCTTCTTGGATACGCCGCATTACTTTATACTCCCATGCAAGTTCCCTTAATGATTCCAATTCTACATACATTTTTTCATATTCTATATAATCTAAGACAACGGTATCAACTTTATTGTTTTCAGAAATAAATTTCGGAAGTTGTTTCGCTTTTTTTCTAATTTCTCCAAAACGTTTTGCGGCATAAGATACAGAAGTAACTTGATCAACGTTAAAATTCGGTTTTTTGATAACGATCCCCACTTTCCTAATATTACATAACAAGTATAGCGAAATGATACAGAACATCTTTCTATTTATTTATCATTTAAAATACATACTTATTTAAAATTAATTCACATTTTTCATATC
Source organism: Bacillus chungangensis (assembly GCF_030812995.1). Taxonomy (GTDB): domain Bacteria; phylum Bacillota; class Bacilli; order Bacillales; family Bacillaceae_C; genus Bacillus_CF; species Bacillus_CF chungangensis. The sequence continues at coordinate 46,896 of NZ_JAUSTT010000009.1, forward strand.
GTACTTTTAAAACCAATTTTTCGGGTTAATCTCCTCTTTCTATCGATTGCCTTGAATTCATCTTTTTTTAGCTATAAAACAACCTGAGTCCTAGTATGAAGACTCAGGTTGTTAGGTTGTTCATATCAAATTCATGTTTTTTATTAGCCGACATTCATGATCTATAAGCCAATCCATGTAAATTATAAGCCGAAGTTGGTGGTTTATCAGCCAAATCTAGTAGGTTATAAGCCTATCACTGTTCTACTTACACAGTTGTACCGCACGACTTCTAAGATACCCTTTCAAATTGACTGTTATAAAGGTTTGCATAGAAGCCGCCTTTTTGTATCAGTTCGTCGTGTTTGCCCTGTTCCACGATATCGCCGTCTTTCATACAGAGTATGAGGTCAGCGTTTTTAATTGTGGAAAGCCTGTGGGCAATGATAAAGCTGGTACGTCCTTGCATCAAATTATCCATCGCCTTTTGGATGAGTATTTCTGTTCTTGTATCAACTGAGCTTGTCGCTTCGTCAAGAATCAGGATTTTTGAGTCGGACAGGATTGCTCTCGCTATTGTAAGGAGCTGCTTTTGCCCCTGTGATACGTTGGTGGATTCCTCATTTAGCTCCATCTGGTAGGCATCTGGCAAAGTACGAATGAAATGGTCTACTTGTGCTGCCTTCGCAGCATTTATTACTTCTTCATCTGTAGCATCCCTTTTTCCGTATCGTATATTGTCCATAATCGTTCCATTAAAAAGCCAAGTGTCTTGCAGTACCATTCCAAACTGTGTGCGCAAATCCTCACGCTTGAAATCTGTTATATCATAGCCGTCAACATAGATGGCGCCATCGTTAATATCATAAAAGCGCATGATTAGCTTCACGATTGTCGTCTTACCTGCACCAGTCGGGCCGACAATTGCTATTTTTTGACCTGCCTTCACATTAGCGGAAAAGTCTTTAATGATGATATGATCCGGGTCATAACCGAACTTAACGTTTTCAAAGCGGACATCACCGTTAATGTGGACAGAGGATACAGTGTCAGGTTCATCCGTATGGTTTATACGCATAATGGCTTTAGAAACAGGTTCCTCTGCTTCATCTAAAAATTCAAATACACGTTCTGCCGCCGCAACAGTCATTTGAAGTTGATTAGAGATCGTTGCAAGCTGTGTAACAGGCTGCGTAAAGCTACGGACATATTGAATGAATGCCTGTATACCACCAATTGTCATCGTACCTTTAGCTGCCATTGAAGCGCCAAGGATACAGATGACTACATATCCAAGGTTTCCGATAAAGCTCATAATCGGCATCATGAGACCGGAGAGAAACTGGGATTTCCAAGCTGATTGATAAAGCTTTTCGTTTTCTCCATCAAAAGCCTCGATCGATTTTTTCTCGCCGTTAAAAGCTTTCATTACAAGATGTCCACCATACATCTCCTCAACATGGCCGTTGACTGTTCCAAGATACTTCTGCTGACCCTTAAAGTACTTCTGCGACCTTTTTACAACAGCTACTACTAAAATAAGTGATACAGGCAAAATACACAGCGCAACCAAAGTGAGCTTCCAACTAATTGTAAGCATCATGATAAGAACGCCGATGATCGTTGTGATCGAAGTAATCAGCTGTGTAATACTTGTGTTAAGGCTCTGGCTCAAGGTATCTACATCATTTGTAATACGGGACAGCACATCGCCTTGGCTTGTACGGTGAAAATAGTCAAGCGGCATCCGATTGATCTTCTGTATGATGGCATTTCTAAGGTTATATGACACCTTTGTCGAAACGCCAGCCATGATATGTCCTTGCAGATAAGAGAATAACGCACTCACTAAATACAGAGCAAGAAGGACTATCATAATCTTGCCGATAAATCCAAAATCAATGCCTCTGCTGCCGCCAGTAATAATGCTGATAATGCCATTGCTTAACTCGTCGGTAGCTTTTGCCAATATTTTTGGCCCAAAAATAGTGAACACGGTAGATATAATCGCAAGCAAGACAACTGCGAAAATCCAAATTTTAAATGGCGCGAGATAGGCTGCAAGCTTTTTAAAACTGCCTTTAAAGTCCTTTGCCTTTGCACCTCCCATCATAAACCCACCGCCGCCGGGACCTTTCATCGTTGTATTGTTATTGGATTTGCTCATGACAACTCCTCCTTCGCCAGTTGAGATTCAGCAATTTCCCTATATTCGGGGCAAGTTTCAATGAGCTCCTGATGTGTACCTTTACCAACAATTTTCCCGGCATCTAAAACAATAATCTGCTCGGCATTCATAATGGTACTGACACGCTGGGCAACAATAAATACCGTCGCATCGCTTGTGTATTCCTTCAGCGCTTTCCGCAGTGCCGCATCTGTCTTAAAATCAAGAGCGGAGAAGCTGTCGTCGAAAATGTAGATGGACGGTTTTTTTATAAGAGCGCGTGCGATGGCAAGACGCTGTTTCTGTCCACCGCTGACATTTCCGCCGCCTTGTGCAATAGCTGTTTGCAGTCCTTCTTCTGTTTCATCCACAAATTCCTTTGCCTGTGCAACTTCTATTGCCTTATCAATTTCTGTGGCCGTTGCATCCTCTTTACCATAGAGGATATTGGATTCAATATCACCGCTGAACAAAACAGCTTTTTGGGGAATATAGCCGATTGCCTCCCGGAGTTCATGCTGTGACACATCCTTTATATTGATGCCGCCAATTTCAATAGAACCCTCAGTAACATCGTAAAAACGAGGTATCAAATTAATCAGCGTAGACTTACCTGAACCTGTTGAGCCAATAAACGCTGTAGTTTCACCGGGACGAGCGGTAAAGCTGATATTTTGAAGCACATCACTTTCGGCACCGTGATAGCGAAAGGATACATTATTAAATTTGATTACTCCTTTCGTTTTATCCACATTTTCCCAAAGTTTCTTTTGATTTTTCGAATCCACAATATCCGGTTCTGTATTTAAAACCTCTGCAATCCGGGCCGCTGAAACGGAAGCACGCGGCACCATAATGAACATCATGGCAATCATCAGGAATGACATAATAATCTGCATGGCATATTGCATAAAAGCGATCATATCGCCGATTTGCATCGTAGATTCTGCAATGGCATGTCCGCCTACCCATACAATAACTAGCGTCACCAGGTTCATGACGAGCATCATGACAGGCATCATAAATGCCATGGCGCGTTGTGTAAAACGTTCTGTATTTCTCAGATTGCGGTTAGCAACCTCAAAACGATCTTCCTCATGCTTTTGATTGCCGAAAGCCCTAATTTCCATCATGCCGCTAAGATTTTCTCGACTGACAAGGTTGATCCGATCAGTGAGCTTTTGGAGCATTTTAAATTTCGGCAGTGCAGCCGCAAAAATAACTAAAATAAGCCCAATGAGCACGACAACAGCGGCGGCAATGATCCAGCTTAAGGAGACACTCTTTCCTACAGCCATGATGATTCCACCGATACCTAAAATGGGCGCATAACACATCATACGGATGCCCATTACGATAAGCATTTGTATTTGTTGAACATCATTTGTTGTACGAGTGATAAGCGACGCTGTGGAAAATTGATCAAACTCCTTGCTGGAAAAGCTTTCAACCTTGGCGAATACATCGTGGCGAAGTTGTTTCGCAACACCTGCAGCCGTTCTCGAAGCGAAAAACCCTACAAGCACTGCCGCCGCAACCCCTCCAAGGGCTATAAGCAGCATAAGCATACCTTTGGCAAGAATATAGCTTTGCTGCATCGCATTTAAATCAGTGCCTAATTCGGTGTAAAATAGCTTTATAAAGCCAACACCAACTTGTGTTTGAAGCATAGAATCTGCTGACTCTGAAGCAGCAATCGCATCCGAAAAGGCTTCATCAGGCATCATGCTAAGCATAGGCAGCATTTCATAGATTTCTGTTATATCTACATCTGCAAAGCCTGTTTCACTGTCAGTCGTATCGATAGCTTCGCCGCTCTCTGGCGACATGGACTGCATATGTTTCATAAACGCAAAGGCAGCCTTGCCGTATGTTTTTTCTACATTCTCGAGCTTTGTTTTATCTGTCTCTGTCAAAACATATATAGCCTGATCTTTCATCAGGGGATAGTCTTTTTCGTAATCTTTTGCTTGAACAGAATGAGGCTGTACAAGCGTATAGCTTTTTTCTATCACTTGCTTGTCATTCTCATTCATATACAGCTTTATTAGTTCAAGGCCATTTTCACTAATCGCCTGCGGTGCTTGCTCTTCAATGCCGTTTTGCTGAATACCAACATTGACAATATCGCTCATAAGATTTGGAAGGCTTAAATCGCTAATAGCCTGGCCAAAGAGCAATGCAACACACATGACTAATATGAATGAGAAAGGTTTTAAGTACTTGAATATCACTTTCATACGATTATTTTCATCCTTTCTACAACATTCGATTCTACCCAATATTAAAACTTCAATATGAATCCAATATGAACTGAACAACCGAGTGCAACATTTTTTTAGTTCATCTTGAATTCATCTTTATGATATAAAATAACTATAAACCCCTTTGGATTTTCTAAAACTTTGCATAAAATACTTAAATGAGAGAATCAGTATATAAAGAAACACTGAGAGAGGTGAATGTCATGTTTAACATTCTTGTTGTTGAAGATGATAAAAAACTGCGGCAGCTCATGGCTGCAGTTCTCAAAAAAAACGGATATAAAGCCTTTTGCGCCGAGGACGGGGAAATGGCACTTGAAATTTTAAATAAAGAATATATTGATTTGATTATCTCAGATATTATGATGCCGAATATGGACGGCTACGAGCTGACAAAGTCGCTGCGAGATGCTAATTACAACCTGCCCATACTTATGGTTTCTGCAAAAGAAAGCTTTCAAGATAAGCAAAAAGGTTTTATGGTCGGGACAGACGATTATATGGTAAAACCAATTGATGTAAAAGAAATGGTTTTACGAGTGGGAGCCCTCTTGCGCCGTTCGAAAATAGTGAATGAACATAAATTGACCTTTGGGAAGACTGTGCTGGATTACGATGCTTTAACTGTTTCCCAGAACGGGGATGCGACAGTTCTTCCGAAAAAAGAGTTTTATTTGCTTTTCAAACTGCTTTCCTATCCAGGGCAGATTTTTACCCGTCAGCAGCTGATGGACGAAATATGGGGAGTGGATTCTGAGGCGGATGAGCGGACAGTAGACGTCCATATTAAGCGCCTGCGGGAGCGGTTTAAAACAAACTCGGACTTTGAAATTATGACTGTCCGAGGATTGGGATATAAGGCGGTGAAAAAATCATGAAGAAAAGAGCAATGTACAATTTAAGATTTGCACTCGTTCTTCTCGTTTTTTTCATTATGCTTATTTCTTCTTTTGTGATCGCATTTTTATTTTATATTCTAATAAAGCTGAACATCATCACTTTAGGCGTGCCAAACATTTTTTTGCATATTGCACTCATTCTCCTTACTAGTATCATTCTCGTGACAACGTTGACGGCTATTTCTGGAAAAAGAGTGCTGCATCCGATTCGAGAACTAAATAAAGCAACAAAAGAAGTTGCTAAAGGGAATTTTAAAATCCAAGTAGAGATAGACAGACATAATGAACTGAGCGATCTGACACGAAGTTTTAATAAAATGGTGCAAGAACTGGGCAGCATCGAAACAATGCGGAACGACTTTGTTACCAACATATCCCATGAATTTAAAACGCCCATCACCTCTATGCAAGGATACGCAATGCTCTTGCAGGACGAAGAGCTTTCCGCTGATGAACGGCGGGAATATACGGATATGATTATCGCCGGAACCCGCCAGTTATCAAAATTGTCCAGCAACATATTAAAGCTGTCAAAATTTGAAAATCAGAAAATTATCACCGACAACGTCGAATTTAGCCTAGACGAGCAAATAAGAAGAAGTCTTCTTATGATTGAACCGCAATGGAGTGAAAAAAATATCGAGTTGGATATCGATTTGGAACCAGTTCGCTATTGCGGCAGTGTCGACCTTTTACAACATGTATGGCTCAATCTTTTAGACAATGCCATTAAATTCTCAAATGAAGGCGGAAAAATCTCCGTCCGTCTTTCTGAAGCCGGTGATCACATTATTACGGAGATTGCCGACAACGGCATAGGCATGAATGAAGAGACAAAAAAACATCTATTCGATAAATTTTATCAAGGTGACAAATCCCGTTCATCCGAGGGAAGCGGCCTTGGCTTACCGCTAGTTAAGCGCATTGTAGAGCTAAGCGGCGGAGCCATCCATGTAAAAAGTGAACTCGGCATCGGCTCTGTTTTCACTGTCGAGCTTCCAAAGAATAGGGAGGTGGGGAATGATACTTAAAAACAACTGTAATCTACAGATGTCTAAGATTAAACCAAATTCATTCCATTACCTCTCTATATTTTTTTATTGACATATCTTTTAGAAATGGATTGTTTATGAGGAAATTTTTTATCCTTTTTATTGTACTAGGTCTTTGCGGTGTACCGCCGTTTCTATAAAGCAATATCCATCTAAGACAAGCGATCGCCTCAAAAACGTTCATTTCTGTCTCCGGAATATCATTTTCCAATAAATAAGCGGAACGAAACACTTCGGCATAGCGCTCTGATATATATATTTTTATTAAAATGAGCGACCACGCAAAATCATATCTAATGTCGCCTAATTGGCCGTTCGTCCAATCAATGACGGTGTATCGCTTATTATCCTCCAATATGTTTTCTAAATGGAAATCGCCATGAATCAATTTATCTTGTCTCAGCTGAGCCCTTTGAACAAGAGGAACTAAGGCATGATATAAATCTAGATGTTCTCTTACTCCAGGATAAAAATAGTCAATGAAATCGTACTTTGGCAGTTGAATATTTTTTAAATCTTCAAGAGTTGTTTGATGTATGTTTGATAGTAGGTTTGCAATATCCATTATTTTCTTCTTATTCACCTTGAGAACAGGCGTCCCATCAAAGGTAGTTAGCAGTACTTTATCCGTATTCGGATTTATCCCCCAACCCACTGGTTTAGAAACTGACAGCCCACGTTCAAAAAGGACATTCAATAAATGAAATTGAAAACTGACATCAGGTTTAGAACGCTGATTCCATACTTTTAATACAAAGCTTTCTTTATCTGAATTTATCTTTATGACTTCTGCTTCAAACCCTTGATCCATTGGATCAGTAGTTAAGGAGGCTTCCTTTAATAAATCATCGATCAGGTTGTTTTTTTCGATCCAATTTACGTTGCATATTGGGTTTTTCATAAATGTTTATCCTCCAACATGGTTTAATTAGTATATATAAATCGAGATTACATTTCCCTTCCTTATCTTAAAATAAGAGGTTATAGGCTGTATATGCTTTAATAGTGAAAAAATGGATAGATTTAATGAACATTCATCCATCTTTATATCTATATTAAGGCAAATGAATATCATTTTGAACACGTTTTTTCAATGTCCATCAAGATTTTTTTACTCGTACTTTTCAAAAAAAAATCAATAGGGGTTTTCCGTCCGTTTTTTCAAAAAGAGATTATTTATCAAAATAATATAGCGTTCATTCAATTAGTTTAAATAAAATCATATAATTTTTAAATGTTTTATTTTTCTGAATGATACACTATAATATTTAAACGATAGGGTTATTTTTTAAAAACATATGAGAGGATTTTTGTTAGGAGTTTTTTTCGTGGACTGGGATTGTGCAGGTTAATGAAAGTATTTCTATTTTAACAGCTAATGACATTTCAGAAAAATAAGTGAAATTTCCACTGATGGGAAGTAGAACAAAGGCTAATGTCGTAACGTCCTCGAAAAAGAAAACCGCTTTTTCTTCGTGCGATGTGTCCCTGCCGAAGCTTCCCTTATCTTGTCGGCCCGTACCAATCGGACATTTGACTTTCAGTTATCCCCCACCTAGACTTCTTCGATTCCTCTTAATCCCCGAGGTGGGGTCTTGACTCGCTAGTTAGATATGGGATAAATAATTTACAGTATAAGGTAATAACATACATAACCAAAGGGGGACGAAGCATTGCTAAAAAGCTTAACTTTATTTTTTGATCGAATTGTGCAACGGTATCTACCTGATCCTTATTTGTTTGCGATCATCCTTACATTTATTGTTTTTGTTGCTGGAATCATAACGACAGGAAGTACACCCATTGAAATGGTTCAGTTTTGGGGAACTGGTTTCTGGGACTTATTATCCTTTACGATGCAAATGACACTCGTTTTAGTAACTGGCTATGTTTTAGCTAGCAGCCCAGTGTTTAAGTCTATTTTAATCAGCCTTGCTAAAATCGCTCGGACACCAGGGCAAGCGATTATTCTCGTTACCTTCATTTCTTCAATTGCTAGTTGGATAAACTGGGGCTTTGGGTTAGTAATCGGTGCACTCTTTGCGAAACAGATTGCTAGAGTCATACCTAAAGTAGACTATCGTTTGCTGATAGCAAGTGCATATAGTGGTTTCCTTTTATGGCATGGGGGCTTAGCTGGTTCGGTCCCATTGACCGTTGCTACTCCTGAACATTTTATGGAAAACATGATTGGAGTTATTCCTACTAGCCAAACTATTTTTGCTGGCTTCAATTTATTTATTGTGGTTGCTTTATTAATCATATTGCCCTTATTAAACCGACTCATGTCAAACTATACGGAAGATCATGTATACATTGACCCGACCCTTTTAGAAAATAGTAAAGAAGCCCAAGCTGCAACAATCGAGATGAATACACCTGCTGATCGATTGGAAAATAGTAAGCTCATCTCTTTTATTATCGGAACGATGGGTATCATTTTTCTATTATATTATTTTATTGCTGATGGGGGTTCGCTCAATCTAAATATTGTTAACTTTATCTTTTTATTTTTAGGCATCCTTTTTCATGTGACGCCGCGCCGTTTTCTTAACAGTGTACAAGATGCTGTTAAAAATGCAGGAGGCATTATTATTCAATTCCCTTTCTATGCCGGTATTATGGGGATGATGGTCGCCTCAGGAATGGCGGAAAAACTAAGTTTGTTTTTTGTTAGCATCTCGAATGAGATGACATTTCCTTTCTTAACCTTTATCAGTGCAGGTATCGTCAATTTTTTTATTCCCTCAGGTGGAGGACAATTCGCTATACAAGGCCCCATTATGTTGAAAGCTAGTCTGGAGTTGGGGGTCGATACTGCGAAGACGGCTATGGCTGTGGCTTGGGGAGATTCATGGACCAATATGATTCAGCCATTTTGGGCTCTTCCTGCTTTAGCCATTGCTGGTCTAAGAGCCAGAGATATTATGGGCTTTTGTACGATGGTTCTTATTGTAAGCGGTATCATTATCTCTATCGGGTTTTTAGTTTTTTAGATGTATGCAATTAAAATGCGCCTAATACCAAAAACCACTTGACTAAAGGTAAGAAGGGGCTGTCCAGAAAGTCAGAAATCTGACTTTCTGGACAGCCCCGTAGGTGTGATCGAAAAAGATCATAACAATAAAATTTCAATCCACACATCCATAGGATGTGACAGCGATTTTCGGTTAAAATAACCTACAAAAATCGCAAACTAACCTAAAAATAACTTTTTCCTTTAGTGAAATAAAGAAATTCACATAGATAAATTGAAAAATTTGGTTAAAAATTTCGAAATTCAGGTGCGAATCTCCGAAATTTTCATGTGTACTTTACATTCGCACTTAAAATAGCTCTAAAACAATAACTTTTTTCACAAGAATATAGGGATGGGATATTTTTTTACTTATTATTCTGCCATGCTACTAAAAATAAAACAACCGAGTTGTAATTTTTTACTTAGTTTCCAAGGATATATCGAAACATTCTAAAAAGTTTTTTGTACTCCAAGTAACATTTATATTCAAAAATCAGCTCTTAGAATTATAAATCGAGTACTATTTTTTCCTCCACGATCACAGTCAGTCGCAACAATAATCTCAGATGATCACTGACAATGCCTCAATATTGACGTTAAACGATGTTGCTATGTACTCCTAGAAGGATTTCTGCAATTTTATGTGCATACTTGTAAGTTTCAAAATCTTCATAATTGCTTAATACGACAATTGTCAATTTTTCTTTTGGAAAGCGTAAGAATTGTGACTGATAGCCTACCCAAAGTCCGCCGTGTTCTAAATAGTGAAAGTCGAAAGATTGACCATAAGATATGCCAAAAGCATAGTCTACATTGTCAATAATTTTATCACCAGATGGCGTTGTTTTTGGTCCGACTTCCTCGATTCTTTTAACAAGCTCTTTCCCTCCAACTTTACCTGAAGCGAAGTTTTCTCCCCACTTAATCATGTCTTCAACATTTGAGTGTACAGCCCCATCACCTGTATGTTCCCAGGGGCTCTCAAAGATTTCATACGTTCCTTGCTCGTTTTTCGTGTAACCACGAGCAGTTGATAAATTTGTAGGATAAGAGTCTACAATTGATGTATCTTTCATATTTAAAGGTTCAAAAATACGTTCCTTTGCAAACTCACGCAGACTCTGTCCACTTGCTTTTTCTACTATAAGAGATAATAAAAAATATCCTGTGTTACTATATTCTAACTTTGTACCTACAGCGAAATCAGCTACTTGGTGATTTTCAAGATGTTCTAATGATTCCTTAACAGTTAATTTATCTGTTTCTAAAATTTCTTTCTCTTCCGCTAAATCCATATAATCAACTAAACCGCCTGTATGATGGATTAAGTGTCTAATTGTCACAGGTCTAGCATACTCACCTATAGTAGGAACATACTTCAAAATCGAATCATCTAAACTCAATTTCCCCTCCTGCTCCAGCAATAAAATTGCAAATGCTGTGAATTGTTTAGAAACAGATGCAAGATTAAAAATTGTTTTTGTTGTTATTGGTAGACTTTCTTCTAATGATTCTAATCCAATTGCCCCTTTATACGTTACCCCATTATCAAAACTAGCGATATAGGCACAACCAGGCTGATTTGCAGATATTTTTTCAAATAATTGTATAATCTTTGCATGTTTTACTTGATCGTATGTATTAATCATACTTAAATACCTCTTCTCTTTCTAATTAAAATCTGTAATAAATAAGAGAAATTAATCATACTAAAGGAACTATTACAAATTACCTTACTTCCTTAATATCTTAACTAACCTTTTTTTCACCTCATAGTTTTTTTAATAAGGTTTTCAAAAAATATTGATAACTACAGCATTTTTCCATAGAATTAGACACTCTCTTTTTTATCTCTAATACTAAGAAAGTTCTTACTGTGTCAAGCCCATATTGGTATTCTTTAGAGAATTCAAAACTATTTTTATAGACCACCAAATAGGTACAATAGAATATCTGATTTTCTAAGAATAAACACAATAGGTAATAAAAATATAAAAATTCGTAAACATTGTTTTTTATTTGGTGACAAGATTAGAAATAGTATAATAGCAGATAAAATGTCAAATACAAAGGCTATTTCAAACATATAAAAAAACGGATAACCCTCTGAAACTAACAATCCAATTGGCATTGAGGCACAAAATGCTGAAAACCATCCGTTTCCTTTGCTAAACCACACAATATAGGCTGCTATTGGCGATGCTAACGCAATCACACCCCAACGAATAAAATAATATGTTGGAAAAAAATGAAATAACCACATCGAATAGAGGTAATATGTCAACAACATTCCGCTAAAGAAAGTAAAAACCTTTATTGCTGCGATTCTTGGATTAATGCTCAATATAGCAATAATGGTAGCCACCAAAATCCAAATACCTAATCTGGTGGTTATGTCACTTATAGTACCCCAAATATCCCCAATTAACCCATTTGACGGTATTGTATCGCTATATTTGGCTATAAAACCAAGAAACACTCCTAAGGCAAATGATAACAACACTTGTAAAAGCTTTTGCTGTATTGTTAATGAAGAAGATGATTTATTCCTTATACTGTTCAAAGTTGCTTTTATAGACAAATACAATCCCTCCTTATCCAATGTTCTACCTTTCATCAGAGTATGTTTTCACTTTCTCCTTCATTACGATACCAACAACAATCTTTAATAGAGCCTATATATTAAAGGTTTTATTCATCAATTATCGTTTTGAAAGGTAGACTCCTTTTTATTACCATTCACAAAGTATTGAATGAGCTCTTGTTGTTCCTCCGTTGGTTTCATTTTTCTTTCCTGATAAAACAAATCATACGCTTTATCTTTGTTCATCGTTTGAGCAACGATAGCTCCTATCGCTAGTAATTCATTATAATAAGACCAAAATTCTTCTTTCGGTTCTGGTATATGATGGCCTTCAAGATAAGTATCCACTTCAAATGTTTTTATTTTATGAAGTAGACGCTCTAACTTGCCTAAAGAATAACTCCATTCACCACTATATAAATCAGGACTTAAACAGTCACCTAAAAATAATACTTTTTCATTTGGTATATAAATTATTGTTGAATCTTTTGCATGATCACTGTCGACATGATGAAGCTCTACTAGCTGATTTCCTAAATCAATCTTTAACTTATCCTTATATGTTTCAGCTAATAATGTGATGGTTAAATCAAGACGACTTGGCATCTCCTTTTTAATCATATCACGGCAAAAGGCAATCTCTTCTCCTGTTTGTACACGCAAATCTAGTGCATCATCTTCCCACGATAAAGTTTGCATCCACTTTAGTTTTTCTTGTGTTAATTCATGCCCAATAGAATGAAATGGTAACGACTGCAAACCAAAAACATGGTCCCAATGCCAGTGTGTAATGACTACATATTTTATCGGCACATCAATGGTATGTGATACATCATCTAAAAAACTTTTCGCATGCATAGGCGAGTTGCCTGCGTCAATTAATAACGCTGCATCTTGACCGACTACACATCCTAAATTTGGTCGATCTGTATCATGATTAAAAGACAAGTAAAAGACATTTGATGTTAGTTTATTTAGCATTAAAACACGTCCTTGCAAAGATTTCTCCCCTAGTTTTAAATTAGGAATATTGAAGTATTTATATTTAACAATACGAAATGGAAATAGCCGGATTGTTATTACTATAAATAGGGCAAGGTACGAAGCCTCCGAAGTGAGGGAAGCGAACGGAGAATACATATAGACATTCAGTAAAATATTTCACATTAATCAACGTGTTTCTTCGAATAATGCACTAAAGAACAAATTATTTCTAAATTGAATATACGTTGACGTCTTGTCCACCTAATACAATTTTCTTCTCTAAATTCATACCTATTTTTCTTGCTACTTTTTGAGAAGCATAATTGCCAGGTTGAATGAGAGAAATAAATCTTCAAGTAAAAACTCTGTCATCATTAAACAACTTAAAGGTTTTTTTAGAGTTTAATTTAATTAACATCCGAGATGTACTACGTTTTGTCGAGAAAATTGAAGTTGTTGAAAATAAATATGATAATATTTACCATGAGTTTACGCAGGTTAAGGGGTTATAACTTTCCCCTCAATCCATTATTAAAACTAACTGTGAAATGCACTCAACATGGCTTGAATTGTGATGGCAGATAAATAAAGATGTAGTAGTGTTTACCTTAACTTAGTTTTTTCGTACTTCCATATCTTCAAAATCGATGATTAATTATTTGCAAGAAAAAAATCACAACCGATGATGCCGTCAAATCCATGCATTTCCCTGACATCACCAAGCTGTATGGTAAAATCATTAAGTTGGAACTTATCTATTGTCAAGCAGCTCACTTTTTGTTCAATACAGATTTTCGGTGCCGCCAATTCCATACATTTTTCGTGTTATAGCATTTTTTAAATCAAGCATCAGTCCAATTTCTTCTCATAAGTCCGTATCTAGAATAGTTGAAGAGCAGCCAGTATCAAGCAACACGTTACTAAATGTTTTTTTTATTCCATTGTATTCAATCTGAACAGAAACTAGGGACAATTGGTCGTCGATCGCAAATTTCATACTCTTCTTCGTACTCCTATATATGGTTGTTCAATTACCTTAATTTCCTCATTATTTGTATGAAAAATATATAATTCACGATTTTGATTTTCCGCATGGAGTTTTCTATATTCTTTCCAAGCTGCATTGCCGTTTTCAAAGTCAGCAATAACTGACATTTCTTCAATTACTCTTTCTTTTCCTCTTGTTTCTGATTTTAAAGCTTCTACTAGGACACAACGTTCTGGGAAATGCTCACGTACTACAGACCATTTCATAACATGCGCCTCCGATTCATTCATTATTTTATTACAAATCTAGTAGTGTTTAGTACAAAATAGAAGTAACGAGTTATAGAAAAAAAGACTTGCCTGCCTTCTCAAATTTCTCTACTGTAATTGATGTTCAAAACAATTTATAGTGGAGGTTTTGAAAGAAATGCTAGCAATGTCTGAAATTAATTGTATCAAACTTTTACGAAATCAGAAATCCTTATCGCTCAATATGATATCAATAACTTTAGGAATTAATTGGCGGACAGCAAAAAAATATGCCAATTATGATTAGATTCCACTCCTTATTTCTGATTTTATCACCCTCTGATACAAACACCCATGTTTGGCGTCACTCGTTAATTATATGAAAAAGTCTATAGAGTCTTGTCTTAAGATCTGAGTACCTTTCAAAAATAATATTGGTCAATGTATGTATTGTTATCTACTAAAACTTTTAGTTTCACATTTTTGCCTCCCTTGCTAATTAAAATCCTCTCAGTATATTACAATTCTTTGCTGGATTATAATATAAATTATAATAAGGGAAATTGAAAGCGTCTATGATTTATTTACTATTTAGACCTAACCTTCTCAATTATCTCTTATAAATATCTAAAGAATATGTAAAGCTGCAGGAAAGGCAAATACTCTCTTAGAAATTAATAATTTTTGCACGTATCCTTTACGTATCTCGGATAAGAGAATCATATAAATATAAAAAGTAGCGATCCACATGGGTTAAAAGATATAGGAAACTTTTTAAGTGCTATGTATTTGGACTAAGGAAAAATGACTGATATAAATCAGTCATTTTTGAGAAACATTTGTTATTAACCAAGATGAAACTCATTATTTTTTCTATTAGGATCAATAGTATTAATAGATTGAAGAGTTTTACTGTCTGTTGATATTGTGACTTCTGTTTTTTGCCCTTGTTCATCCGTTACGATAACCTGAACAAATACTTCATAGGCCCTACTATAATTACCGGGGTTTTTATGGTCAATACTGCTTCCATCAATGTTTGCAGATATATCCTTAAACTCCGCCATAGTTGCTTTAACTCCAGAATGTTTTTCTGAAAACTGTTTTGCTAACTCTAAGTATTCATCACAATTATTTCTATACTCTTCCCTAAGTTTTTCAGGATCAAAAGGTACAGTTGTTTCCTTTTTCTCATATTTTTTTGATGCAGAGACTCCGGCACCAGATATAGCTTCTACGACAAAGCTATAGGTGGGCGTTGCATCTGAAATATCACTATCCGGTTCCACAATGTCACCTTTCCAATATGCTTTGGCGACATCAGAATCAATGAAAAAGGACATATAGATTGTCTTGCCGCTTAGATCCACTTTAAACATATTCCACAGATATTGAGCTCCAATTTCAGCTGCCTGATCCACAGGCAATGCACCAGAGTTTATAGATCGCATAACCTTGTTTTCTAAAACTTGGTAATCAGCTTTTACATAGTCTTCAGCTTTATCAATAAATGTATTGCTAACGTTGTACGTTGTAGAAATGGATTCCTCCTTATCCAATGCCATTGCCATTGCTACATTGTTCGCCCCTATAAAAACCGTACTACATAAAGTAATAGCCGCTGCACTTACAACTACTGTTTTCCAGGTACTTTTTTTCTTTTTTCCCACTGTTTGTTTCATAAAATAAATCTCCTTTCAAAATTGATTTTAGTGGTAAACACAAATATAATATAAACCCATAGTATTATTGAGTTACTATAAACTTGTTATGAACTTGTAAAGGTTAATTTTACTGTGGTACCAACCTTGGGCAATGATTCAATTGAAAGTACAGCATTATGACAATGAGCTATTTGTTCACAGATAGAAAGCCCAAGTCCTACACCACCTTTTGCCCGATTGCGTGATTTATCCACCCGATAAAACGGTTCTCTTAATTTATTGATTTCATTTTGTGGAATACCCCAACCATTATCCCGAACAGATAAAACTCTACAGCCATTTTCAATGTAGGCATTCCATACAATAACCCCTCCAGGATTACAGGCTTTTATAGCATTATCAGTAAAATTGACGAGCAAACTTTGTAGTAAATCCTTATCCCCATAGAGAGAATCAATATCAATCTTCCATTTAAGTGATATTTGATTTTCCGCCAATTTTGCTGCAAGAGATTTCTGTGAGTGTTCGAATAGACTGTTTACATCGACTACTTTCATTTTAATTAACTGATTCCTTAATGTGGCTAACTCTAAAAGTCGGTTTGATATATTGAGCATGTATTGGCTCTCAGACATAATATAACTGGCTGCAAATATTTTTTCTTTATCGCTAATGTTGGCCTTCAGGATATATTCAGCAAATCCATAAACTGAAGTAAGAGGGGTACGTATCTCATGAGCTAAGTTATCTACAAATTGCTGTTTCTGCTCAGACGCCTCTGCTAATTGGGTAATACGACGTTGAATTTCCTCTGCCATGTTATTGAAACTCCCCGCCATTTCAGCAAGTTCATGACGACCAGACACGATAATACGATCATCATATTGTCCATTAGCAATTTTTCTTGATGCCGTAGATACCATATCTAGTGGTTCAAAAACACGACTGAGAATCAATTGAAGGCTGGCCGCTAAAATAATAGTAAATATGATGCCAACTAGCAATAAAATACGCTGTGTTTTCTGCCATGTTTTTAAGTTATCAGAGATATCATGAAGATACTGGATGCTAAATCTATTATCTGTTCCCGGCAACTCTCCAACGATCTTAAAGTAAACACGATCATCTATATGATGAAAAGTGGCCTTTCTAATACCAGACTCAATAGAATAAGATGTTAATTCGCCTGAACGTTCTGGCAAATTGCTATATATAATTTTCCCTTGGGAAAGTAATTCTAAAAACACACCTTGTTTTTGATAATACTCCGTATAGAAATTAAAAAGCTGCTCTAATGCATCGTCTAAATTCCCTCCCCTGTCAACTATAGCCATAAGATCCTTACCGAAAGATGATGAAATAAAATAATGTTCATTTATTCCACGTTCCTTTATAATATTCATCTGATTGTTAAAAATAAAAACTGAAATAAAAAATAGGCTAGAGAAGAATACTATCAAAAATAAAGTAAAGGTTGCAATAAATGTTCTGAACTTCAATCCAACACCTCCAGTCTATATCCCAATTTATATACTGTCTTTATGTAATTATCTAAACCCAGTTTTTTTCTCAACTTTGTGATATGAACATCAACCGTTCTTGTGTCACCTTCAAAATCATAGCCCCATGCCAACCTCAATAGCTTCTCACGTGAAAGAGCAATATTACGGTTTCTAATCAAAGTCACCAGCAAATCAAACTCTTGCGGGGTAATATCAACCAATTCATTATTAAGAAAGGCTTGTCGACCATCTAAATCTATTCGAATATTATTCAGTACAAAAAACTTTTGCTCTTTATTTGTTCGACGAAG
Organism: Bacillus chungangensis; assembly: GCF_030812995.1. Lineage (GTDB taxonomy): Bacteria > Bacillota > Bacilli > Bacillales > Bacillaceae_C > Bacillus_CF > Bacillus_CF chungangensis. Next base: position 64,557 of record NZ_JAUSTT010000009.1, read on the forward strand.
CACAGCTTCAACTCTTGCTTGTAACTCTAACATTTCAAAAGGTTTTACAATATAATCGTCAGCACCTAATGTCAGACCCTTAACTCGGTCTGAAAGAGAGCTTTTTGATGTAAGAAAGATAACAGGTATGTCCATTTCTTTTATTATCTCTAAAACTTCATAACCATTCATTTTAGGTAGCATTATATCCAATAATATTAAATCAAAAGTGTACTTTTGTATGATTTCAAGCACAGCTTCACCATCATATACTGATACACACTCATGACCTACTAGTTCTAGATTTCTGTTAATTAAAATATTGATAGGCATTTCATCCTCAACAATTAATATTAATGCCATAAAAATCACCCCTTTTCTATTTCTAAACTTTTTAAGTATAAAACACAGCCGATTCTAGCTATCCTGTATCATATATTACTATAATTGAGTCTCCTACAACATCAAAAACTCAAATATTATCTACCTAAAGAACATCAGCCCGCTGTTGGTGCATCCTTTTGGTTTCCACGGTTCACTGTTGTGGCTCAGGTGACATACCGAGTGTATTTAATGCCCTTTAATTCACACCATTCCTTTGCTGTCATATCGCTGGCTCTGCATTCGGCAACAATGGCTTGTTTCCCTTCTATCTTCAACTGTCTACCCCCATTTCTTAGTCTTATGGAGGTGTTTTCGAATATTTGGGCCGGGGTTACCATGCACCTGTTTATTTAGCTCTTACGATCGAATTGGCTTTTTTAAATTATCAGATTAAATTAGCGCAAACATAGCCACCACCACCTCTTCGACAGGAATAAAAATTTTCTATAAAAATAAATAGGACCCATCATGGACAAGCACCGCGCTTGATATGACTGATCCTCTATTTCGATTATTCATTGTTTTTACGCTGCAGGATAAGAGTATATGTAATCATAAATCTTACGGGGGGTACTCATTTAGTAGTCGATCATCTTTACTTTCAGGCAGTTCACTCCATAAGAAATCTCGAATAATAATATCAACAACAGCCTGAGTTTGTTCTTTTCCTGTTCAGTGATCCAGCTCATATGATGATCCATATCAACATATTTGCTTTTGAGTAATACTCAACCCTACCTACTTTTAGGATCAAAATTTGCACAAAAATATGCCCTCGATATGTTCCCGCAGACACACATCGAGGGTTATAGTCTAGTTAACAGATTTACTTTCATTTTATGAAACCCAGAAAAGCTTTCTCCGTTCTAGTTTAGTTTCGTCTAGCGGTTTTTTCCAATGTCTAATCTAAGGAATACACTCAACCTCAGCCGAATACCTGGCTTTTTGTTTCATTTCGTTTTTCTATTGCTTCTCGATAACTTCCGTTCATCCCCCTGCTTTACTGCCTCATACGGTACAGTGGCTTCCATGATCTCAGAGAAAGCCCAATCACGTCTGACCATACTTGCTGCAGCATTCCTGCAATCAGGCCTCTACCTGTCAATCGGATGAACGGAATCACAGCTTCTGCTCGCGTCAGAGGCTGATCCGAACAGAATCCCTTCTCGATTACTGTTACGATTCTTCCTTCTGCCCAATGCCCAACCGTAGAAGAGAAACGAACCGATTGCAACGCGTTACCAAGCTGTTTCCATTTGACGAGTATAGTCGCCATATCGGCAGGGTTACTTTCGTAGCAGGGTGAAACAGCCCATTTTGTCCCATCTCATTAAAAATTTTATTCTATACTTTTTAATGATTCAATCATATTTATTTTTGTAACTTTTCTCCTAAGTAGTAAGTTAGATAGAATGGTAAGCAAGAATGCAAGAAGAATAGATACCAGCATGATAAAAATATTTAAATTATCCGGGATTTGTTGATGGGTACTAGACAGTGCCTTTACAACAATTGCATAAAAATTGACGCTGATAGGTACGGCTACAATTACCGCAAATGTGGTTAGTATCATGTTTTCAAAAAATATAAGTCTGTTTATTTTATTTTTTTGATAGCCCAATACCTTAAGCGTTGCAAGCTCGCGATTCCTTTCATAAATGTTTATGGAAGATATCGTGTATATGGCGCCAAAAGAGAGTACGACGGCACAAATGATAAACATAATAAACATAAAGCTGTTTTGTTTCAAAATATATTGAGCCGATTTCTTTAGATCAGTCTTGTCTGCAATTGTATCAACATGATGATCCTGTTCAAAGAAGTTACGAACGCTTATAAGATCTGCAGAGTTATTGGCTTCAACCAAAAGCGAGGCTGGACTGTAGTCGATGTCAAAGCTATTCAAATAGGCTGGTGTGATATAAAACGATGGGTTCGTGTACTGGGTAGATATATTTAAAACCTTCATATCCACAGATTTATTTTTAAGCTCTGGTGCTGTGAACTTTAATTTAATGATATCCCCTTCTACAATTTGATAGTTGTCGGCATAAGATTTGGGTACCAGGACACCATTATTTTCTAAAGATGTCCTATTGTCATTTTCGTCAAAGAAATGAATAAGATTGTTTTCTTTTTCCGTCACAACTAAAGTGGCATTTTCTTTTTCATCCTCTTTTATAAATTCAACAGGAAAGGTGGATAAAAAATAACTATTTTTAATGCCGGAGGGTAGTTGCAACGTATCTGAAGATGTTCCTATCTTATAATCTACTCTTATATCATAGGTAAAAACATCTTCAATTTGGTTCGCTATTTTTAGCAAGGCCGATTGAGTGCCCAAAGCAGTTATCAATAACACAGTGCTTACAACAACACCAATTGAGCTCGCTAAAGCTTTTTGTTTATTTAAAAATATATTTCTCAAAATGAGTTTGTAACTGTAGGAAATACGATTCCAAATACCCGGAATTCTTTCTATAAGCAGCTTTTTCATCTTCTTTGGCGGTTTAGGACGCATCGCCTGAGCCGCACATTCTTTTAATATGGTTCTGCCGCTTAAGTAAACTGCCAGGAGTCCAAAAGCGCTAGAGAAGATGATGGGCGGTATAATCGAAAACCAAGAAAGTGAAAATGTAATGCCAGGCAGAGAGTAGGACTTTGCACTCGACGCAGTTACTAATGGAATAAATACTTTAGCGGCAAGGGCACAACCTATGATTGAGCCTACTATACCTACAAGCACAGGGTATCCCATGTAATGAAGCATGATGTTTCTGTTCTTTATACCCAAAGCCTTCATCATACCTACTTGATTTCGTTGAGAATCGATCGTCCTCGACATGATAAGAAATAGGATGATAGCTGAAATCAAAAAGAGAACGAGAGGTATAACCTTACTCATCATATTATTATTATAAATTGTTTGATTAATTTGAGAATAACCGAAAGACCGTTCTTTACTTACTTGGTCTAAATAAGGAAGTTGTTTGGATTGTCCTTCAATGGATTTGCCTAATTTTTCAATATCGTATCCTTCTTTAGCATCAATGATCATTTCATTATAGTAAAAGCTATCTGAGATCTCAGGTATAGTTTCTTCGGCAATATAAGCTACCCCGTAGGTTTTATGGTCTTGTGTGGAGTTCTTTTTTACATATTCAACATTCTCACCCAAGCCGCTAACTGTAAACTTAACATCTCTTCCATTTGTATTTAAACTGATCGTATCACCGACCTGATAATGATGTTCTTTGGCATAATGGGAATCCAATAAGATCTCATCCTTTTTTGACGGGATACTGCCCTCAATCATAGTAGGCGTGTTGATTTCATTGTTTACAGGAATCGAATGGACTTTTAAGGAAGCTTTATAACCTTCAAAGGTTTGCGTCGCATCAAAGGTATAACGTCCTTCTATTTTGTTGATCCCTTCAATTACACTTAAACTAGCCACATCATCTTTGGAAATTTGACCGTAATATACATTTAAGTCGCTTAAATTATGTTCTTTAAAGTAAGCCTCCGTATAAGCACGATGCTTATTGCTATAGCTATTCAGCCCTGCATAGAAAAAAGCTCCTACTGCGATAATCAAAGCTAAGGCTATAAATTGAACGAGAGATTGTTTAATATCTCTTAACAACTTCAAAAATAATTTCATCATTACCACTCAATCCCTTCAACGCTTTGTTTTTCCTCATTAATCGCAACGCTTTCGATCATTCCACTTTTAACCTTAATAATTTTATCGGCCATAGGAGCGATTGCGGAATTATGGGTGACTAAAACGACGCACTTTTTCGTTTCCCTGTTCAAATCTTGAAGAAGCTTTAAGACGGACTTGCCTGTAACATAATCCAAAGCTCCGGTTGGTTCATCGCAGAGTAGAAGTAAAGGATTTTTGGTAACAGCTCTAGCTATCGCAACTCTTTGTTGTTCTCCTCCAGAGAGCTGGGAAGGGAAGTTTTTCATACGATTTGTTAATCCAACTTTATGTAAAATATCTTCAGCATCTAGATAGTTTTTACATACTTCAGTGGCAAATTCAACATTTTCTAGAGCGGTTAAATTCGGAATTAAGTTATAGAATTGAAATACAAAGCCAACTTTCTCTCCACGATATTCTGTTAATTTTTTTTCGTTGAATCTTGTTATTTCTTGATCACCAACAAACACTTGACCTGAGGTAGCCGTATCCATACCGCCAAGTATATTCAAAATGGTACTTTTACCGGCACCACTTGCACCTAAAATAACGACAAATTCACCTTCTGATATGGAAAAATCAACACCATCAAGAGCCTTGATTAGCACTTCTCCTATTTTGTATTCTTTCGTTACTTTTTTGAATTCGATTAACTTTTTCACTTATTACATCACCTCGTATAGTATTTTTTGAAACTTGTTTGACGCAATTTTCTGTTTTCTAGAGAGATGGAAATAACATCTTGGACCCTGTCCGTAACGTCATCAGTACTCATATCCGAACATGACGACAATTTGGGCGCTACCCTCGTCAGTTCAGCAATACAACTTGCGGTTAGAAATAGAGTGGTGGATCTTGGATAACGGGCTTTTCTAAGCAGTGTCATTAAACCCGCAAAGAGAAGAAATATCCTGAGAAGAAGCTATGGTCATACGATACAGCAGGTGGTTCCGATGGGCACCTAGGTCTGAGATCAGCTAGTAATCGACTTCCTTGCGCTTAACCTCCATAATATACCAAACGGAAAAAAACTGCATCCTGCAGCCGATGTATTTTGGCATCGGTCTCCAGAAGGAGTTTGATCCCTTGCCACTTCAGCGCTGAACCGCCAAGGGGCAGAAGACAAGCTGAAGATAAAGTGCTGCCTATCGGAGCTGCGATCGAGGTCGCCCCAGCTGGCCAGGATCGATAAACCTACGATTGTTCATTCGACTTGCTCGCAAAAAAACGGATAATCTCTAAAAGGCTGCTCTGCTCCAATCATTAATTTAACTTAAGCATGACGGGTCAATACATTTTCTTTCAGTGAATTTTCTCTCCTCTCGCTCTCTATCGCCCAGTAAACTGTTTTATTTGAAATTTTTCTGCTTCTTCTTCATTCACAGAAATACATAGTAGCGAGCCACATCTTCCATATCTTCACAATCGGAATAACAAATAATGTCCTCTCGATGCTCTAGTAATTCTTCCAAACTATCAAACCAGTAGCATTGAATTTCAGAGAGTTCATGATAAATCGGGGAACCTTCTAACTCTTTCACCATGGTACATAACCGATTGATCTCGGAAAGCGGTGTATATTCATCCACTTCAAAAGGTAACTCGTAATGATGAATAGCAAATTCCTTATATTCGCCGTTTAAAGTGATGCGTTCTTTTACGTCTTCCATATCAATCGGTGGCGTAAACCAAGCATCAACCAATTCACCTTCGTTATTATTTTCTGAGGTTCGCTATATAGACTTTCATTTCCATCTGTATTTATCATCCTTTCTATTGGTAATAGGCAATAAAAAAACAGCCAACTGTTTAAAGTTAGCTGTTTTTTATAAGATGATTTTTTTCAATTAGAAGTATGTTAATATCGTTATTTTTGAGAATCTATTGTTCTAACTATCGTTAAATTATTTGGGTAATCGGAAAATGTTATGAACATTTTCCACAATACTTAAAAATAAAGCTATATAAATGGAAACAGTGTTTCTTCGTTTTTAATTATTATTTCCGCAAAATCTTCTCCATCGCTTTTCCCTTTGCTAACTCATCGATTAGCTTATCCAAATAGCGAATTTCCTGCATCGTTGGTTCTTCGATATCTTCCACTCGGACGCCGCATACTACACCTTTGATCAAAGCACGTGAAGGATTCAATAGGGGAGCTTCCGCAAAGAAGGTCTCAAAGTCTGTCTGTTTTTCCAGTTGTACTTCTAACTCTTCCTGGCTATATCCTGTCAACCAACGGATGATTTCATCGACTTCTGATTTTGTACGCCCTTTTTTCTCTGCTTTCGAAATATAATGGGGATAGACTCTTGCGACACTCATTGTATAAATCTGATGTTTGGTCATGATACATCCTCCCTTAATTATTCCGTTAAATGGCCCGTTTGTTGAAATAAGTAATTTCATAATCATGCACATGACAGTTTTATTTCATGAGACACAACACTCTTCATATAATTTAAGTTTTGCAATTTACCATTAATCAAATGCTTGCCTATAAATTGTAACATTTAAGCGCCTATAATTCTATTGAATAGGTTCAGCAGTACATCCTTAACACCACTAGCATTATAGACCAAACCAACGGCAATTAAGGCAATAATCAAAAAGCCAATCATCTACCATCATCCCGTAGCAAGCTCACTCATTCTGCCTAAAGCAACCCTAAAATTGAACTGATCGCGAATTCCATCTCCAGATATTTTGCGTCTGGGCGCTAATAAGCAAGGATAAGGAAGAAACAACTTTGCCGACCAAGCATAACAATTTGTTTTAATTTACTTATGACTTTTGTACTTTCTTTTCCAATCACACGAAGTGTACTCGTCAAAAATCAAAAAATGAGTGGGCAAGCCTAACTGTATACGACTGAAAACTGACTGACGAGGTAATCACCCATACAGAAAATGATATTTCCCGTTTGGACTGTCTGGACAGGATTTTCATGTAGTCCTTGCGTTCGTCGTCTATAGCACACTTGGAGATGTAATCAAACTGGTTTTCAATAGTAGTCTGAAAAGAGATGGCTTCATAGTTTCTCACCCCCTTTCTTGCCATGAAAGAGAGTGAGTGCTGCTACTTTTCCCCCTTTCGCACTAAGTCCCGACACGAAAGGGCTGCCAGTTGCATTTCCCACAGAAAAACTTTTGAGAAAAACGAAAAAAGCCCGGCAGCATAGCGCAACCGGGCATAAGGGAATTATTAACAATTACATCATGATGTGTGTGTTCATATTTATAGCCAGAATATCCTATTTATGAGTATAAACTTTTTTTAATGAGTAATAAAAATTAGGGTATGAATGATAATAAAAAACGGACATGCTGATACCTCCTTGATACCGTCATGTCCTAAAAAATGGGCGACTTTAATACACCCAACCGAATTTCCAATTTTGAAAAAGGAAAACGGCGGTTTTGATTGTTATTTCAAAACCGTCGCATGGCCACATTTTGGCCGCAAAACATCATCTGCCACAACGGCGTTTTTTTATTAACGTAGGGTAGCACTCCTTTGTAATTTACATTACTTGTGTAGGATGGATTCTGTATTTCAATGTCTAAATCGCCTTTCGGGATGATTGCGAATCACTTGAACTAGATGTTTTTTTGATTTTATATCAAGTCAATTATCGGTTTTGAATCAAGTCATGTCATCCCGAAGCGCGTCAATAATATTTTCTCTTTTTATCTTGCTAATGGCATACAGCATTGTAATGAACACCACAAAGAGCACGCTGAACACGCTGATTCCGATACTGGCCCACGGCAACACAAAATCGATACCTTCCGCTCCGCCGATGAACATCCCTTTGTAAATCAGCCAGGAAGAGACTGCCGCTATGGGAAGCCCGAAAAGCAACGCCCTCATGCCATAAAAGGCACACTCAAAGCGCATCATTTTATTGAAATCGTGGTCGGACATCCCCACAGAGCGGAGCATGGCAAGCTCCCGCCGGCGCAGCTTGATATTTGTGGAAATTGTGTTGAACACATTGGCAACCGCAATCAGCGAAATCATAATGATAAAAGTATACGCGAACACGTTGGCAATGAAGATGTAATTGCGGTTCTCATCCATCATGTCATAGCTATTGAACAGGTTGTACTCGGCTGTAATTCCCTCCCCCTGAATCATCGTTTTCATTTCAGCCGTCGACTGTGTGGGATTCTTTGAGCGAAAGGTCATGCCCTTAACATCCACATGGGTATCGGCGGTTTCAAACTTCTCTTTGAGCGAATGGGGGGCCATCACCCTAAAAAAGAACGGATTTTTCGACCCGGAGTTTCCTAGGATCGGGAGTGTATCAGGCGGCACGGTATTGACAAACGTAATGCTTACGTTTTGCCCCTGTTCCGTCTTCGGCTCGCCATTTGTTTCGGGAGCGATGGTAAAACTCATGGAAGAACTCGTGAACATATCACTAAGCTGGTCAACCTCCTCCACCCGATTGCTTTGGCCTTGCATTTTGGCAACGGCGATCATTTTCGCATTTTGCCCGGTATATTCCTCTGCAGGCAAGCCCAAGCCTTTGATAATATTCAGATAGGCGCTGTCATCAAGAAACTGGATGTCCATTGGCAGATTAACCGTTTCGTCCGGCGAATGTGAACCCGCGTATTCCCAGTAATCGTCTGAAAGATCGCTTGCTTTGGCAGCGCATGAATACGTCATAAGCGCTTGATACGAGCTTTCATAAACACCATCGGCGGTTTTTAGTTTGTCGTAAAGCTGCAACATTTCACTATCGTCCATGTCCTGTGTGGCAAAACCGATGTCATAGGTAGTAAACTCTACTGCCTGCTCCGACGCCTGTTTCATATCCGTTACAAAAGCACTGGCCGATATAAATAGCACTACGCTTAAAACAAGGGATAGCACAATGCTGCGATAGCGTTTCTTGTTTCTTTTAAAATTCTTTAGCGCAAGAGTACCTTCCAAGCCGTAAATACGCTCCGCGAGCTTTGAAGTTTTCACGGCTTTGGATTCGATTTTTACCTCGTTCGTCTGGCGAATACTCTCCATCACGGGAGAGCTTGCGGCCTTGCGAGCCGGGATATAGGCCGAAATCAGAATCGTAACCATGCTGACCGCCGCCGCGCCGACAATCGCGGGGATGGACACCGTCAAGGTTAAAGGAACGTTGCTGTAGAGAATGTCCCCAAAATTCTTGGCGACAACGGAAATCACAAGCCCGATGCTGCCTAGGCCGACAATAACGCCAATCGGTATGCCGACCGCACCGATACAAAGCCCCTCAAACAGCACCGAATTTCGCAGCTGCCTCGCTGTGGCTCCAACCGACGAGAGAATCCCGAACTGTCGTGTGCGTTCGTTCAGCGAGATGGTGAATGCGTTATAAATCAGAAAAATCGAGCCTATCATGATGATGGCGACCACAATGCCGCCAACCGCGTACAGGAGCGTGTTGAACAAATTATCATCCGAAAGACCCATGAAGCGCAACACATTATCGTTAAAGACATAAGCTTCGGTTACGGCTGTGCTGCTTGCATAAGCGTGAACCCCACGCGGGTTTTTAAGCGTGACAAATAGGCTGAAGCTGTCCGCTTTGTCTTTTGCATCTGCTTTCGTTATCAAGGTATATCCCGGCGCGGAAGATTCCTCAAAGCCAGGTCTTTGGTAGATACCGACAACCGTGTAAGTTCTCTCGGCTTTTGGCACAAGAGTTTCTTTCCCGGAAATGTAAGGGTCGTGTTGACCGAGATTTTTGTTTCCGTCCATGCGGCTTCCGACAGCAAGTGAAAGCGTGTCGCCCACCGAGAATTTAACGCCGCCGTTTGCTGCGACGCTCCCCGAAACAAGAATCTCCCCGCTGTTTTCAGGCAGCCTGCCGGACATCAGGTTGATGGGCAAAGTATTAAAAGCTTCCTTGCTAAATCCGGCTATAAAAAGATACGGCTTGTTGGGGTTTTTACCGCCGTCAAGCGTTGCGTAGCCGATATTTTCCAATGCCGCGGTGTTAGCGACTCCCTCGTCGTGGGTTCGTTCCTGTACGAAAGAAGAAGGGACGTCCAAAAACTCAACGTGCCAATCGCCGTATTTCTGGATCGCGCCGTTTGTCATATAGTTCAGCAGGGAAACGCCAAAAGTGGCTACGGCTGTGATCATGGCGGCGGACAGAACAACTCCGATAATCGTGACAATGGTTCGTGTGCGGCTTTTTTTCATGCCTTGCAGGGTAACTTTGTTGAAAATGTTCATGGCCGCACCCTCTCGTCTCGCACTACTTTGCCGTCTGATATGCCGATAATACGGTCTGCTTGCAGGGCGATATTTTCGTCATGGGTGACGAGGAGCAGGGTCTGCCCATATTTTTTATTGCTTTCTTTCAGCAGTTTGATGATTTCATGTCCATTTCGGCTGTCCAAACTGCCCGTGGGTTCGTCGGCAAGCATGACCGCCGGGGCGTTCATCAAAGCGCGTCCTATGGAAACCCGCTGTTGCTGACCGCCCGAAAGCTGATTGGGTAAATGCGTTTTGCGGTCTTGCAACCCAAGCATTTCGAGCAGGTCATTCAGCCGTTCCTCGTTGACCTTCCGCTTGTCCATCAGGATAGGCAAGGTGATGTTTTCCACCACATTCAGAGTGGGAATGAGGTTGTGAAACTGGTAAATCAGTCCGACCTGCCGCCTGCGGAAAATGGCGAGTTTTTCATTGCTTTGGGCATATACATCCTGCCCGTTCAAATACACTTTTCCGCTTGTCGGCACGTCCACGCCGCCGATGATGTGAAGCAATGTGGATTTGCCGGAGCCGGAGGAGCCGATGATTGCGGTAAACTCCCCCTTTTCGATTGTAAGAGAAACATGGTCAAGCGCGGTAACTTGGTTTTCCCCCTTGCCGTAGACCTTGCATAGATTTTCAATTTTTAAGAACTCCATTATGTAAGTCTCCTTTATCATGGTTTACCCATATAATAGAACCTTCAACTTACATCTCTGTGACTTTCAGGTGAGAGATTCGTCACTTTGGGAAACGTATGGCAAATATCGCGCCGCCCTGCGGGTGATTTTTTGCGGTAATCGTCCCTCCCTGCCGTGTTATAATCATCTTGCAGAGAGCTAATCCAATCCCGTATCCTGTAGCGTTTGGGTTTTTCCCACGATAAAACCTGTCAAACAGGGAGGGTAAATCTTCTTTTTCAAAGCCCGCGCCGCTGTCGTGGATGGCAATCTCGGTAAACAGTGGGTTGTCCGTGCAGACAATCTCAATCTTCCCGTTCTCGCCTACGCTTTCTATGCAATTTTTGAGGATATTTTGAATTGCTTCCGAAAGCCAACCTGAATCGCCCTGAATAATCATCCCTTTCGGTGCGTCTATTTGCACATCAATATCGCGCAGTTCCATTGGGATTAGGAACGGGCGAAGCGCGGCGCATATCAAGTTGTTTACATCTATCTGCTCGCTTTGGAACACCACAATGCCCGCATCCAAGCGGGATAATTTTAGTAGGGAAGTAATCAGCCAATCCATCCGCACAAGTAATTCCTCTGTTTCCCGCACAAATGCTTTCCGCTCGTTTTCATCAGGGTTATTCGCTAACAATGACAGAATGAGGTTCGCGGATGTGAGCGGCGTTCGGAGTTGGTGGGCTATGTCGGCCAGCGAATCGGCAAGATGTTCTTTTTCTTTTTTCAGCGCGTCGTTTTGCTCCCGAATGCGCAACGTCATTTTTGTTATCTCGCTGTGTAGAATGGAAAGTTCGCCCTCGTCCGATTCACCAATATACAGATGGTCAGCATTATGAAGCACAAGATCGATTTGATTTGAAATCCGTGCAATGCTTTTGTATCGGGCTTTGGTAAACGCGAAAAACGCTGTGCCAAAGGCGACGGCAGAAGCAATGGCAAGGATTCCCGCCGCCGTATTGATTGCAAATCCCAGCATTACAGCGGCGGTGGCCATTAAGGAGAACAAAATGACAAACTGTCGAAACTCTCTATTCCGAAGCATACTCGCCCCCCAATCTATACCCCGTCCCGCGAACGGTCAGAATAATTTGCGGGCTTGCTGGGTCGTTCTCTATCTTCTCCCGCAAGCGTTTGATGTACACGGTCAGTGTATTGTCATTGACAAACTCGCCCGCCGCGTCCCACAATTCGTCAAGTAGCCTGCCCCTCGTGATAATACTTTTTGGGTTGCTAATAAACACCAGCAACAAGCGGTATTCTAATGCTGAAAGGAAAACCTCGTTGCCGTTTTTTTTCACAATGCCGCTTGCCGTATCGACATGAAGCCCGCGAATTTCAAAATCCGACCCGGAACGCCCGCTTTTTCGCAAGGCGGTTCCAATTCGCGCAATCAATTCACGCGGACGAAAAGGCTTGGTGATATAGTCGTCCGCGCCCATGTTCAGTCCGGTAACAACACTCGCCTCATCGCCGGAAGCCGTCAGAAAGATAACGGGAACATCTTGCGTTTCTTTGATTTCCGTGCAAACCGTAAAGCCATTTCCGTCAGGCAAAGAAATATCAATCAACGCCAAGTCAAATTTATTCCCGGCAAGCGCGGCAAGGGCTTCACTCCGCGTAGGGGCGTGAGTGACTGTAAATCCCTCCGAGCGAAGCAGAAGCATAAGGTTTCTGGCGATTGCCTTATCGTCCTCAACCAAAAATATCCGTTTCATTTATTTTCACCATCCTTTACTTTACTGCTCCTGTATCGTCCGTCAGCCGGTTTTTCAGCGTCAACCGGAACAAGCCATGTATTTCCCATTTTTTTAGCTCCCTTAATCCGCCCGGCAGAGCAATGGTACAATACCATTCTGTCTGTGATTCCCCAATTTTTCGCTGCTTCTTTTGTCGTTATATAATCCACGCATAACACCTCCATCATTTTATTATATTTCTTTTGACGGAAATATACAGGACATAAGGTGAACAGTAAAATGTAATAGGGTGAAATATTATGAAGCGTATAGTTGAGAAGTATGACTTTAAGGCTTTCGGCCAAGCTATAAAAGCAGCAAGAAAAGCAAATTATCAAGGGCAGGCGTTGCTTCGCACCCTTGACAAATCCCATTCAGACAGGTAACGGGCAATTAAGCAGAATAAGGAGTATTCCTGCCAGTTTTTATCTGGCTGACTTTCAAAATGTAATTTGGGCGGTGGACGCTCCGGTTATTTTGATTGCGGCATGGCTATCACTTCCCTTCTGATTTTTGAGCAAGAAAAAAGACGCTCATTTCTGAACGTCTAAATTAAGAGAAAAGGAGTACCATTTTCACAGTACCCCTTTGATTCTCAATCTTTATTTTCTTGTATCCCCACACTCTATATCAACCACCACAGAAACATTGATATAGTTTTTAATGACCTTATTTCTGATTTTATCACCCTCACCTGTGAAGATGATATGTTTGAAAAAGTGCGTAAAACAAAGGATTTCTACATATCTGCTCGTTGTATCAACACAATAGTCTCCACATGTCTGGAAGCTGGTATGTCTTTAAAAGAGGTACAAGATCGCTTAGGCCATAGTAGCATAAAAACGACTGGTGATGTTTACACTCATGTTACGGATGTGATGAAAGAAAAAACTGTCGATTTGTTTGAAAAATATATTTCACAATAGACTTTTAGCAAGGTATGTGGTCAAAATGTGGTCAATGACGACATACCTTGCATAAAAACCTTGTTATATCAAGGTCATCAACGCCACACACTCCACACGGCTCAAGAGGACAGAATGAATGTCATTTGAGTATGTCCGTTCTCGGAAACATATCCACTGCGTTTTTGGGGCTATCGGTAGACGGGAACATATCAACGGTTTTAGGTTTCTTGGGAATATATCAACGTTATACCTTATTTGTTATGTAACTCACGGTCGCTCAGCCAATCTTGGAATACCGGATAGACTTTGATTTTGTCTGCCTTATTTTTTAGGTTCTCAACGATTTTTCCCATTTGTTTTTCACTTATGGAATTCGAGGCAGACTGAGTTGTTTTTAGGATGTTCATGAATTCGTTTCCGACTACACTGGTTATTAGCTGGTCTTTTGCTTCTATACTGCCAATACCGTTTAGAATTTGTGTTCTTTCCCATTTTTCCCGGCTGCCTTTTTTATAAAGGGTAATGAGTATGATACCCATCATATTCGTGATAGTTCCATATGTGCCATCATCCTCGAAGCAAAAGGTATAGCTGATTATGCCCCTGTGGAATGTTACATGTGGTCTTAACTCAGCCATCTCAGTATTGCCTGTGATTTCCCTTATCTCATCAAAGAAAAATATGTGATGCTCGATGGCTTCGATATCGTTTCGGCTGTTAAGCAAATAGTCTTTCATAATCTTTTCACAAGATATTAAGTGTTCCAAGGCATCAATGCCGACCACATGGTTTTCTACGAAGTCGATCAGATCTAAGTAAAGGCTTCTCCAGCTCAAGGATGTGAGGAAATAAAAAAGCTTGCTGTCATAATCAAATTTCGTCTTTTCCTTTTTTATATATGGATGAAAGAGAGTGTTTGCAAAGTACGTCTCTTTTTCACTGAATAAATCCTCGCAGCTCCCGCAGAGCATATAATGCTTTTCGCTATCCTGGGCAGGGATATTCGGATTTTCAGAATTCCTGATGTTACCTGCGGCGGTTTTTTTAAGCGTCCGCATAACCATTTTCGGAACGATGTGGCTCAACTCCAAGTTAGTCTCTGCACCACATAGAGCACACTTTTTAAATTTATACATCACATCATCACCACCTTAAACAAAGTAATTAAATACCCTTATTAATAGCGTCAAACAATTTAGCTGGTGATAATTTACTTAGCTCCCTGTTATCAGCCAACGCGCGTTTAGCTTTATTGTGTATAAACACATCAGCATCATGTTCTTCAAAGCCTTTTTCAAGAATCAGGTCATTGATACAATTCTCTACAAGGGTACAGCATGAACTTTTCATTACGAAACGCAATAGTCGCTTGCTCTGTATCTGCATCACATACCTTCATCAATACTCGCAGGATTTCTTCGTCCTTAACTTTTGCTTCATACAAAGCAGCAGTTACAAGTTTTATTTCATTACTTCTGGCTCGTCGTTCTTCCAATGACACCAAATACATATTCATTCCTCCTGTTTTTAACCCCATGTCTTGGACTTAAGAAGCTCAGCAATTTCCGGTGTTTCAGGTAACTGCTCGGTCTCAAGAATCTGGGACAAATCAAAAACTTGTGTACCCATTGGTGCTCTAGGTGTTATCTTCTTAAAGTCTGTTTCATAGAATTTATCAACAAAGAAATATCTATTTGCAGACAGCACATATCCATAATTTCTCCCATCTTCAATGGTCTTACAGATTTGCTGCTTCCTATCGTCTGAAAGTTCTCCAAGTTCAGCTTTATACTCAATGCCATCTTCCGTAGTAACTGCTGTAATGATTGCAGTGATTTTTCCAACAGCCCTCACACTTTTTTCTTTATACAGCCCAAGATAGTCATGTGCACTAAATCCACGTTCAATATTGTCATAGTAAAAGATTTTCACTAACATTAAAATTAAATGTGGTACCTGCCAGTTGCACTCTCATACGCTTCCACGAATCTGAAACAATAATTAACTTGTCGTTATAGCAATAATTCAGGTAATCGTCCAGAACCTCTTGCATTTCATAATCTCTGTCATCAATAACATCTCGTATCGCATCAATAATCTCTTCGAAGGTAGTATTAACGTGCATTACCGGATATGTCTGTGTGGCGTTATATGCCTTCAAATGCTCTTCGAACTCTATTTTCTTTTCTGATTTCATTAACTCAGGTGCTAAAGTTATCATAACTTTATATTTTTCATCACTGAAAGACTTCAGATGGCGCAGCAACTGATCTGTATAAAACCAGTCAGACATTTTCGTCTCAACAACACCCGAGGGGCGTCAATTACTGGTTTTGCTCTTGGCACACTGATATTTGAGTATGGAGACAATGCATATTCCTTTGATGAGGCAACCCAGACTATGACCGTATCAGAATTTGATATTTCACGACATTTTGAACAAGCCGGTAGATTGTTGGGAGAAGGGATTACACAAAGAATATTGGATTCGTCATAGTACCCGTGATCATATCGATGTAAAAAAAGAAATTATCGTTCTTACAAATGATACCGAGCTTTTTCAGCCCTTCTATTTCTACACCCTTGACATCTAGACAACACACTCGACATGAAATTTTTAGACTATTATAAATTTTGCATAAATGTAGAACAATTGCTGTGTTTAAGCGGGTTTGAAATCCATCCTATCCTCTCAACATTTTACATTTCGATTAGGCTATTTTCGTTTCAAATAGAAAAAACAGTTTTATTTTCATATATAGAAATTTATCAACTGACATTCAAAAACCTTTTTTCCACTTTCCTGATCATAATATGGATAAGAAGCTAATCCTAAAAACATATTTGGAAACAATAACATTTCTTCTTCACTTCGTCTTGTCACCGCATTAACATAAACACCAATAGTATCTTTGGGTATATATATTTTCAATAGATTGTTCCCCGCTGCATATGGTTCATCTTCATTTGCAATATTCTTAAGTAAGCTTGTACTCATAAATCCTTTTTCTTGTACAGGCGTTGGCATATCTCTTTTGTTCTCTGCAACAAACATATTTATAAACTCATCGTTGACCATTCTGTACAATACTAAATTGCAGGGAATCCTTGGAGCACTGCATAAAACAATTGATAAGATATCTGATAATTCCCTATATGTATGATTTTCATTGTCACTATCATATCTTAAAAATTCATTTATCTGCCGATACGAATAACCGCAATAACACTCTAACGGTGCGATATAAAGACTATTTTTCACTATATTTTTTGCCATCTGCATAACTTTCATATATTGATCTGCCCAATTTTTATAATGTGCCATTCCCCAGTCTTGTGCTTCAGTAGCATTTTGAAATTCCCTGTATTCTTTCTTTTTATCGATACTCCAATGAATTTCTCCATAACGCTTTTTATTCATCATTTTTATAATCCTGTCCCCAAATTGTATTATCATTCTTTCCATAATTCACCACACTGGTGTTTTTTTGAACTATATTTTTTACTCTTTCTCTGGTTTCCTACTTCACCTTTTATAATATTACTACGTCGTGATTTCTCAATTTGTACCGCCTTGAATTTTTCTTTAGAAATGATAGGTGGGTTATTATTTTCAGATACATAATGAACCTCATTCTTTCCAGAGTTTAGCAACCTTACGACACCTATATATTTCTCATTGCTTAACATTACATCAATTGTTCTTTTGCTCCATTTGTCTTTTCCTGTTGGTGTTTTGATTCCTAATTCTTCTAGCTCCTTTATTATTCCTATAATACTTTTACCTTGAAGATAAATGTCAAATATCAGCTGAACATTTTTAGCCTCGGCATCATCGATGATTAAACTTCCATCACTACCATTCTTATAACCATAGCATTTTCTGTTATACAGCTTTGAGGTACCCTGAGCAGCCCGTTGCTTGATCCCCCATTTGATATTATCGCTTCTAGATTCATTTTCCGCCTGTGCAATAGACTCAATAATGGAAATCATTAGAGCGCTATCTGTATCAGCGGTATCCAAACTTTCCTGCTCAAATATAACACGAATATTAAGGGTCTTTAATTGATGTAAAGCTTCTAAAACTTCAACTGTATCTCTTCCAAATCGGCTGATGCTCTTCGTTAGGATAATGTCGAGGTTGTGGGCTTGGCAATCATCCAGCATACGAGTAAATTCTTTTCGGGATGATCCCGTTTTACTAGAGGCAATATCTATATAAATATCAACAAGAAGCCAATGAGGTACACCAGCTACCATTTTTGTCAATGCTGATACTTGCGCTGTCAGGCTGTTTAACTGTTCAGCACTATTTGAACTAACCCGACAGTATATACCCACACGCTTTTCTCGTTTTGGTAGTCTTGGTGGTATGAAATGCACTTTTGGATTATTAGTCATATTGCATCTCCGTGAAATAGTAATAG
The DNA here is from genome assembly GCF_030812995.1 of Bacillus chungangensis. Classification (GTDB taxonomy): domain Bacteria; phylum Bacillota; class Bacilli; order Bacillales; family Bacillaceae_C; genus Bacillus_CF; species Bacillus_CF chungangensis. Next base: position 82,641 of record NZ_JAUSTT010000009.1, read on the forward strand.
TAACAAACCAAAATTTGTTGAGTCACATAAATACACTTTTTAAATACGATCCGATTAAATGACTACTCAACATATTAAAAATGCTCTATATGATGATTAGGCTATTTATTATATTTTATTACATCTATCCTATCTCCACAACCCTGCAAAATCATCCATTCTATCTCCTCAACCTACCGCCGATTTCCTTAGTCGACATGTTTCCTAAATGTATAAAAATAAGGATTTTCAAGGTTAAAAGCCACTGCTCAACAACAAACAGAAATCCTTCTAACCTCAAAAATCCTTTATTTATCAATGCTTTGAGTAACCCTATTTCTCTACCCTTGACATCAACGCCACACACTCCACATGCCCCGTTTTGGGAAGGATTTTCAATTTTTTTCAGATGTATTCATATTTAAAATAATTTATTGTGTAATCAAAAAAACAAAAAAATAATATCCGCTCTTTTTCATTTTTAATCGGATATTTTGTGGTCAAAATGTGATCATGTGGTCGGATAAAAAACAAGGTGATTCCGCTGTTATATTCTACGCTTAATACTTTAAAATATTTAATCCAATATTTCAACTGCAAGTATATCTTCAAACTTTATGTACTGTATCTCGCCTTCTCTGTCTATTACTCTAATCTCTTTTTTAATCTGATCCAAATAATGAATGCGACCATGCACCTCACTTATAAAGCCAACTTCAAAAAATGTGATTTTCACTTCATCACTAAATTCCATTGCCACATGTATTTTATTTTCATTCTCTTCAATTTGGGAAATATCTAATATAGGTTTGTCAACTTTTCTTTGCTCTTCCGCAAGCTTATGCAAACCTGCTACATGTTCAGGCAGCATAATACGGCTTGATTCCCACATTAGATTGTATCCTGGGGTTAATTTGTTTTTCTTCACTTTATCACCTCATAACGAACTTTCGTTCTTATTATATACAAACGAATGTTCTTATAACAGAAGTAAATTGTGGTAAAATGTGAAAGGATTTGAAATAATAGATGGGATGAACTAAAGGGGGAAATGGATTGACTAGACGGTTATTATCATTATTTATAGCATTTACTATTTTTTTATTAGTGGGATGCGATGGTGCTATAGATACATCGAGCGTCCAGGATGAGAAACAAACAAATGAGAGTGAAAAACAAGTTGAAGAAAAGGCTGATATAAATTTAGAAAGCCTGAAGGTCCATTACATAGATGTCGGCCAAGCTGATGCAACACTGTTTGAATTTCAACACAAAGGTGAGAATTTTAATCTCCTGATTGACACTGGAAACTTTAACTCTTCAAATGCGTTAGATTATCTGCTTGACCATGGAGTTGATCATATCGATGCTGTGATGATCACACATCCGCATGCAGATCACGTTGGACAACTTGACAAAATTATTGAAAACATCACAGTCGATGAGGTTTGGATGTCTGGATATACCATTACCTCTCAAACCTTCGAGCGTGCTATGGAAGCTGCATTAAACAGCAATGCAACATATCACGAGCCGAGGGTGGGAGAAGTATATGATGTTGGTCCGCTTGCTATAGAGATATTAAACCCTGCAAAAATTGAAGGCAGCATCCATGAAAATTGTTTAGCTGTGAGGTTAACATATGGAGACGTGGCATTTATAGTGCCAGCGAAAGCAATCAATATGGGCATCCGCATCAAAGAGGAGGTGTTTTTCTAATACCACAACAAAAATTAATGATTGTCCCCGTTACGCTCCACCCAGATAGTAAAAGTTCATGCGGAAGTTTCCTTTTACAATGGCATAGAAGAGCATGTCATCCAAACTATCATGAAGGAGTTGAAGCATTTGTGAAACAAGATTATACAAGCGTAAAAAATATCTATATCATTTGTGGCAAGACTGATATGCGAAAAGGCATAGATAGATTGGCTACATTAATTCAAGATTCTTTTGAGCTCGATCCATATAGTGACTCCATTAACTCTCACGAACCAACAAAATCAAGAGCTGTCAAAAAAAATGAATCAATCGTTGAAGCAGAAACAGAACGAAGCGTTTACGCAGCAAATTCAACACTTAACAGAACTTTTATTTGGCTCCAAAACAGAGAAATCCAAATATTGCCCGATGGGCAAGGATCCTTATTAGAAGATAATCAGTCTTTTGATGATTCTGAGCATACAGAAGAACAAAGCCAACAGACGGTTCCTTATACTGTTATCCGTAAAGTTCATAAGAAAAAGAGAAATGACTCATTACGTGATGGTGTGGAAGCAGAAAAGATTCACCATCATCCGGACAATACTATTTGTGACTGTTGCCAATATCAATTGATTGAAATCGGTGGTACAGTTGTCCGTGAAGAAGCCAATTGTAGATAAATTCCTTCACTGGGTCGATACGTCCCTTTCTTCAGTAAAAACGCCCTTGCGAAAGCAGCGGAATATACACTGAACAGGGCGAATGGATTAAAAGCGTTTTTACATGATGGACGTATTGAAATTGACAATAATCCAGCCGAAAATGCGATTCGTCCTAATGTGATCGGGAGGAAAAATTGGCTTTTTTCTGTCAGCGAAGCTGGTGCAAAGGCAATTTGCTTGAGCATCGCTGAAACAGCCAAAAGTAACGGCGTAGATTTCTACGCATACCTTAAGAAACTGTTTGAGGATCTATCGAATCTAGGAATTTATCTAAATCCTGAAATTTTAGATCAATACATGCCCTGATCAAAAATGATTCAGGAAGAATGTGCAAATAAATGGAGTAGTAGCCGTAAAACGACTAAAGAAATCAAAATTTACGGATATTTGTGATGCGTACCCGAAAGGTACGCATATTTTTTATAAGTCGGGCTTACTAATAATATTTATTTAGCAATTGGTTCACATGTGATGTGGTACAACAAGTGTTTGTGTTTCTTCCTGAATGATTTCTTCATTAGTTGTATTTTTAAATAGGATACTAGAAACTAAAACAAAAAGAATTAGGATACAAATTAAAATGACAATCGCAATTAATATTTTTTTTAGCATCATTACCTTAACCCCTCATTGTATTAGACGCATTTTTAGGATTCAAAAGAACTACGTTTTTCTGTAATAATAATATTTATTACAAATGATACAATTAAAGTAAATAATACCACACATACAGATGTTATAAGGGTAGTACCATCTTTACCGCTTTCTATAGATAATACACCATAAAAATCATAAATTCGATTTCCTAGGTAGTGAAGAGAGTTTTTTAAATCAAAAACTACAAAACTAGGTAGAAAAAACATATAAATAGCAATTAAGATAAAACCTATATAAATATTTTTAAACATTATTCCTAAAGTATAGCCTATTGTCATAAAAATTACAGAAATGACATAAGCGAAAAAAAATCTTAAAAGTAGAGTTGAGTTCGGTTCTGCATTTGATAAGCTTGATTGGAATTCCGAAATTGGAATTGCCTCAGAAATTTTGTAATAAAAAAAGTAGTTTATGAGGAAAGCTATTATTAGCGCTATACTTAAAATAAATAAGCCACTAACCATTAATGAAGCTTGTTTTACTATACCAAAACCAAATTTACTTTCCCTAACCGTCTTGAGTTTAATGGTTTTGTATTTAAAATCAAATATTGCAATCAATAAACCTATAGTCCCAAAGACAATAGGGAAATACAAAAAGGCTGATTCTAAAAACTGTGTTAATGCATATTTAGGGCTTGCGGTATAAACATATGTGCTGACCATTTCTTTTTCATAAAGAATCGGATTTTCAACTACATCTTGATTTCCATCATAATTAAGTTCATATTCTCCTTCTAAGTCTTTTTCTATATCTAAATTGTTTTCCTTATAGAAATTTTCAGTATGTAAGAAGCTGTTGTACGCACTCATAGCTACAGAATAGTTTGTATATGAGACAAGGACAAATAATGAAACAAGAAATAATATGATGTAAAAATATGTTTTTGAGTATATCCCATACAGTATCTCTTGCTTAAACAATTGACTCATCATAAATATCCTCCAACTTTAAATCGCTATGTTGAAAATCCTCTACCAATAATGAAATATCTTTACTTTTAAATATAAAAACATCATCTATTATTTCATTATAAAAACTAAACTGATGCCCCGTTAACAGAACTGTTGTATGCTTTGCCCAATGCTTAATAAGCTTTTGAATATATCTTATCATTTCATAGTCCAATCCATTAGAGATTTCATCCATTATTAAATATTTAGGCTCTAATATCTCAACAAGGGCTAGTGCCAATTTTTTCTTTTGACCATAAGAATAGTGCTTCACTTTATTTTTTAGCAAATCAGAACCCAAAAACTTTGACGCAATTTCTTTTATTTCCTTCTTTGGCTTTTTGTTTTCGGAAAAAATCATAAGATTTTTAAACCCAGTTAAATTTGTGTAAAAAGGACAATCATCCCAAAGGACTAAGATTTCTTTTCTTACGCTATTTATTTTTTCCCCACTGAAAAGAAAATCGCCTTGAAATTGTTCCATACCCATCATACACTTTATTAATGTCGTTTTCCCATGGCCATTTGGCCCCATAAGAAAGGAAATTTTATTGTTCTGGATATCAAAACTGGAGTTTTTAATAATAACATTTTCGCCATATTTCTTAGATATATTTTTACATTCTATCATTTCTTCACCCCTTAATTATGTGATCTCACTTGCTAGATTTTACAAGTGAGATCACGATAAGACTCATTAACTAAATTAAATATCCCATTCAAAATCAGCATCACCAGTTGAATAACCAATGATACGGTCAGTAATTGTTCGGGTGAATCCTAAAGTTACCCCGCCTATTTGTGCACCCGCTAGAAATTCATTTTTGTAATTCCATGCATGTTGTGTAGATGAGCTTAAAGAAGTTACTTTTGATGCCCCCTTATTTCTAACGAAGAAGCCACTTTGATCTTGATATCCATCTGAAGCTGTCACCCTACCTGAATCAACTTTCCATATTAATTTACTTTCACTCCAGGCTAGATTCTTTACACCTCTTTCACTTGCTTTAACATAAGCAGTAGCTGCAGAGGCAGAAGTAGCAAACGAGAATGCCATCATCACCGACAATACTCCAAGAACAAACTTTCCTTTCATCTTGGTTTCCCTCCTTTTTTTGATATTTTAATAGATAAGTATACTTACAACCCAATTATAACATTTTAATATCTCAATACATTTATAATTTTTAGACAAATTCCGTCAAAAAACGATCCTAAATTCCTTTACTTTGAAGTGATTTTTCTACCCATAGACATATATTGTAAAATATATGTCGAATTACTTATTTTTTTGTAAAATGATTCTATCAAGTCTATTTGAATGATTAGCTATGAATATTCATCATTATTTGGTGATATCCGAACGATAACCTAAGTTATAATCCGAGAATTAGTAAAGGGAGAAGTCCTTTTATTAAAAAAATTGACCTCTTGGCACAATTTAGTAAACTAAAGAGGTAATACTTTTATTTTATATTTTTTAACTACCTTTTTAGGTCGTTTGGTGAACAAGTAATTAATGCGGTCTTTGGACTAAATGGAAATCATACTACCAGTATGTCTAAATTCCTATTATTCCGGGAGCGCTTTTTTGCATCGTTAAAGAGAATAAAGGAATTAACAATTTGATGTATGCTCAAACACTTCATCAACAGTCACTTCATCTGTGAATATGTCTTTTGTACTTGCTATAAACTCAGCTTCAGTTGTAATTGCGTCTTTGCGTTTTTTAAATCCTCGTTTAAGTTTTTGTTTACTTCTTCCGTACATATCTTTGTATCGTACTTTGAAGTACCCCACGTTGGTAAAATCGCTTAACTGCATAATCTCCACCGTTACTATAAACAACGATGTCAATTCTTATGAGAATGGGGTGCTCAATTACATCCCTTAAATTTTTGACTTTATTTCATATACGTGTGGAAGAATGTTTCTTCGTAGCCGATTCACCACTATAGCCATCTCCTGCCTCGTTATGTTATCTTGCGGACGTGTACCGTCAAAGTATCCGTTAGCGACAGCTTCGTCCCAATCTTTCTTTGCCCATGCGGACGGTTGTGATTTGTCCACTTTTAGTTCCTCCTTTGCTTTTAATTTATCAGAGATTCGCTTCTTAAATTCTTCCCACCGTCCTTCAGCTAAAATGCGATGAGGACAGTATTTCCCGTTCCAGTCTTGGTGTTTTTTAACACGATCGATACCCCATCCACGCTCCTTTAATAGCTGAGTAATCAGCAAGACTGCGTTTTCTTCCGCCTTTTTATATCGTTCTCCACCTGATTTCGAGTAGCAAATCTCAATTCCTATCGACTTTCTATTGCCGTTTCCATTCCCATCGCCGCAATGCCATGCGTTCCTATTCAACGGTAGCCCTTGAATAATCTCATTATCGTCAACAGCAAAATGGAAAGATACCTGGTTGCTGTTACGCTGCATGTAGCTGATCTCATTGACAGCTGGTGCAGAATTGGCCGTATTGTGGACGGTGATATATTCGGCATTCATAGTGTTAGGACATTTAATACTATATTTACTTGGATCGATTAACTGCTGCTTAATGGTAACCATATAATCCACCCTTTCCGTTATTTGATCATATTTGGTTAAATTGTATTTCTCGATCACATTCACTACTTTAGTGACGTATGCGGGATCGGTAGCATAGCCAGCAGCATGTACAGCTTGAACAGCTTTCCGATAGTCTTTTTCACCAACGACTGCTCGGTATAAATCCCGATTCCATGACACACCGTTTACGTATTTGTTTACTAAAGCCTCGATACTTTCACGCCAGCTTGGATATTTACAGAATGCAGCACTTACGTTGATTTTTTCTCCATTAACAAATTCTGTCGTTAAAATCGTGATAGACTCGCCATTATATGCTCCTTTAATCCCGAACAAGTTATTTCCTTTTTGAGCTAGTTCTGATTTGCCAGAAGCACTTTCAAGTATCGCCTGCCCAATAATCAGCGAGGGGAGAATATCATTCTCTATTCCGATTTCCTGTGCATGGGGGGCGATCTCATCTACGAAACTCATTTTCTATCATTCTCCTTTCTAAAAAGAAAAAAGAGCAACAATTATTTCTGCTGCTCTTTCCCTATTAGATTTTTACTGCCACTATATAACCCTGTTGCCGACAACCCTAGCATCAGTCCAACAATAATACCTTCCTTTAGCTCTGCATCAAGATAGAAAATACCGATTAATAACCCGAATACTACCGCAACAAATGGCGAATATTTAGGTTTCAACCCACCAATTTTAAACAATTCCACTAATGCTAATATAAGTGGGATAATTGCTACATCGTAAATTTCAAACATGTTTCATCTACCCTTCCAAAGTAATGTTATATTATGACGTAAAAAAGAACCGATCACCTTGGAGGTAACCGACTCTTGATGTCGTCTAATTTTTCGATTACGATGTCGTACCGTTTCGCAAATTCATTAAGTGTGTCGTAAAGCTGGTCTTCGCGCTCCTTGTTGCGCTTTTGTGTGTGGATAAGCATCCATACGAACAGGGCAGCGAAAGGTCCTTGTGTTAAAAAATATTGCAGCATATCTTCCATAAGATCACCCTACCTATAACGAAAATAAGGAGCCAAACGGCTCCATAAAAAATACACCTATAAAGGTGTTTGTTTACTGCACATCATCGTTCTGATGCGTCAAAATGCTATCACATTCATCTTGTGTTAATATACCAAGATTTCTAGCCTTTTCGATTTCTTTTGATGTTCGCAATTTACGATCGAATAGCATCTTCCAAATATAATAATTGAAACTAAGCATCCTTATCACTCCCCATTTGTAAGTCAGTTATTGCTAATGCTAGATTCATGATTGTTTGTTCTTGCTCCGCCATCTTTATTTGCGCTTCAGAAAGAGCCAGCATCAGCTGTTCTTCTTTAGTTAATTCTCTTTCGATTTCTTCAGGATTCCCCTCATCGTTAATAAGTTTAAAGAAGGAAAAGTCTTTGACACCACGAAAAGCAAAAACTTCACTCTCGCCATTGTAGCCTATGATTGAATCTGCATTTTTTATGATGCGTTCTGCTTTTAATTCTTCTCCATCATATTTTAACGTCTTCATCTTATTAAACCTCCATCTGTAACGACTTCATTCGTGTTACTCCCTGTAGGTTGAGAACCAGATTTAACTATTACACTTCCGGACATCGCGTAAAGTGCATAAATACCTGAACCAGTATTATCTTTTGATAGCACCAACGAATTAGATCTACATAAAATACAGGATGCTCCTCCCTTACCAATTGACTTAAAATTTATTTTTTCTAATGTAACAATAGATCTATTGGCTTCAATATATCCATTTCCGTATCTGCCATCCGTGGGAGAAATAATATTTACATTAGAAATTCTTATTCCGTATGAATCATCAATATCTACATGGAATAAATCTTCTTTTTCAATTTCTAAATTATAAACATTAATATTATTGCATCCTCTTATTCTTAACTTTCCAAGTAAACGAGAATTTTCAACTCCCAAGAGAGAAAAACTACTTATAACTGAATTAATATTATTAATATCAATAACCCCACGATATTCACCTATTACTCTTACTTGTGTTGATTTGATTGTAAAGATAGGTATCATACTATGCGTTTTCTCCCATGTTTTAAATGCAGTAGCTTCTGATAGACCATCGTTATCATCATTACCATTTTCCTGATCCAAATAGTAAGTAGCAGACCTGGTCGAAAAATACGGCCTTTCCCCAAACTGCATCTTCGCATAATTTTCCTTATGTGCAGCAACTTCTTCCTGCAGCAGCCCGAACTCCTGGCCTACGCCTTGCTGCAGTTGTTCGATTTGTTCGTGAGCTTCGCCTATTCCGCTTTCGATTCGGTTCATGTCTTGCTCAGTCACAATATCATCGTATTTCCAATTTGTTTTAGGTTTGTAACTCACTTAATTCCCTCCTTTATTTTTATGGTATGGCCAACTATGGTGTCCCCACTGATGGGAATATAAACTTCATTTATGCTAACTGCATATCCGTCTTCCTTTCGCAGTTCGACACTTTTGACTGCATCAACAAGTCCATTTGGTATCTTGTATTCAAGCTTAACTGTTGTTTTATCAACTTCTTTGATAACAAAATCGAAAATGTCATACGTCTTATTGAGAACCACTTTGTTAATGTTATCTTTTGTATATTCAGCTACTTCATTTAAGTAAACTGGATCAATCATACTTCAGCCTCCTGTTCAACAAATGCTGTACGGCCTAATCTCCAACCAGTTGATAGTTTTGTAGAACGCTTTAAAGGTGCTCTATGGATTATTTCTTTCTCCCCAAGTTGCATAAATGGTGTTTTTCCTAGTCGCCATTGAGTAGACAATCTTGTCATACGAGTCAGTGGCACTTTGTACATTTCTTCCTCGAAGACAATTCCGTCACATAAAGAAGTTTTTTGGAAATACACTACATTCGCTGGTTTGGTGCTGTGGATCGTATGTTGAATCTCCTTAAATACCGATGCATTATCCACACTTGCGGTAACAGTTAAAACGAGATTCAACCAGTCAATATCAGCTGTAACACGTCCTTCACCAACTAGATAGTCTAATCGATTACGTAAAAAACGAATTGTGAAAGGTGGAGTCGTAGAATATCTACTTATTATCCTTTTTTTTCGAAAGTCTAACGTTTCGATTGTTGGATCAGCAACGATGTTAAGTATTTTCTCGTGTCTTTTAACCCCATATTCGTCTGATGTCATTACAAATTGATTATTGAATGCACGTTCAATTGCTTCTTCAACATTAGCAAACTCAATATCTTCAGCTTTTGTTATTTCGATAAAATCGATAATGTCGTGATAATAAGTCGGTAGGTTACTCATAACTGGATCAGCCATTAATAACCACCTGCCCTTGTGTTGGTATCTCTTCCGCGTCCAAATCTATGTTTTCAGAGACACCATTTAGTTTGGTATCCTTGACATCTACAACGCCCGGCACAGTTAAAATACGAGCATCAATTTGAGCCATGCGAACGGTTATATTGTCTTCGTCCTTCCATGTTCGGCGCAACATAGAAAAATATAAAGATACAGCATTTTCTATATCATCTTGAACTTGTCCGATTGTAGTTCCTGCTGCTAGAATAACGGTTGTTTCAACATTAACGGTCACATCCTTCGCCCCCATTATGGTAACGTGATGCCCAACAGGAGCTAAACCTAATCCTTTTCCTTGATTAACTTCTGGATCCATAATTGTTTGGACCTCATCAACTAATTCAGGAGATGGAGGACTAAAATCACTTGCAATTATCGTACATTTTACCGTTCCACCACCTCGCCAAGTCGGAAATACCTTAACACCACCAACACCAGCAATTGCGTTAATCTTTTGCTTATAATCGGCAATATTTCCGCCAAACGGCTTTTCGTTGACTGCTTCAAAAAAACGAAGCCTTAAAGCTTCGTCATCCTCTTCATCTTCGCCTGGAATAAGAACGTCCGCCAGCTCCGCTCGTGATAATCCTTCGACATAGTCAATAGGGAGTAATGTTCCAAATTGTTCATTTCCTACAACCCCTGTTACTTCACATTCAAGTGCATATTGACCTTTTTCTATCCTACTAAGAACAATATAATTTAAATCTCCAATAGAAAATCGTGTACCAATAGGAACATCAACTGGTTTACCTTCGTTATTAAAAAATAATCCTTTCCTTCGTGCCTTACTTGCTCCATAACGATTAACACCATGTTCCGCCGTTCTGCGACTTAAATATTCGCCGGACGATGTATCTGCGAAACTTAGACGGTCATTAATCGTTAGGTCCGCATACAATTGGGCAAAAATCACAGCTGCAGCAGCAGAAGAACTATAAACTAAGCTCCCTTCTCTCTTATCCACATCATTTCTAATGTAGTCCAGCATTTGTTCTAATAAAGATTCGAAAGTTTTATGTTCATACATTTCTCTTCACCTCAAGCATATCCTCGAAGCTCCCATATTCCGTTACAACTGTAAATCGCACAAGTACATCGCCTTCACTAAATGTAAACTTAAACCCTTCTACACTTGTAATTCTATCGTCCTGCAGTAATGCTTCAGTTACACGCCTTTTTAATTCGGATTGAATAAACAATCTATTAGTTCCGATTAAACTATCTAATTCAGCACCAAAGTTATCTGTAAATATAAGGTACTGAAATCTTTCAGTGTGTAGGGTGATGAAAACAGTTTGCTTGATAGCATCAAGATCATCTGTCATCCCGATAACACGATTTTTATTAAAATCAATCTTGTAAGTTAGGCTAGGTTGTTTTTCAATTTTAATCCTTTGTTCTTCTAATGAGCCTCCTTCTGGAATAATCAATCCTTCTCCACCTCATCTAAAATCAAAAATTGATTTCCGCCCTGAACACGAATTAAACTATATTTTTCCCCTAATTCAAAATGTCCTGCGAAGCGTTTCGGAACAATTAAAAAATCCCTTGAAAGTGGTAATCTTTGTTCGACTAACACTTCCAAAGGATTTAGTTTTGTTACTGTTCCAAACATAACAGCGACTGGTTGGCTAGCTTCAACAGCCCCCACTCCTGCGCGTTTAATAATATCAAGCATTCCCATCATATCACCTTCAAACTTAGCGTCATTGTGTGGTCATCACCATTAAATTCATGAGTACATTCATCCACAAGAAAATAGGAGTTAATCTTCTTTTTTTCAATGATTACTGGAACGAAATAACCGGCACGTATTCTTATGTCACCAATTGCTTTTATGCTCATTGTCTTTTGCTCTCTATTTTTATGTTCAAGGAGTCGTTTCATCATATCGTTTATTTGAGCAGCATTAAGTTTCTCATTTGCTTTCTGGAAGTACTGCAAACGTCCCCATTTTGCAATAGTTTTGCTGTCCTGTGTAATATATACATCACGTTTTTTTGTTTCTTTATTGTCTTGGACTATCTTTATACGATTATATGTGTCACTATCAATCGACAGTTTGTAATCAAAATCAGTCATTAAACTATCATCACCAATGACAAAATCAGACACCATGTCTTTAATATTTCGTACTGTTAACTGTCCAAAATCATCAAAAAGAACATAGTTTTGAGTTGTAGCAATAAGTGTAGCGTCAAGTGCTTTACAGATGATGTCCATCAATGACTGATCATCCTCAACGAGTGTCGGTATATTATATTTTGTGTCCTCAAGCTTACTCGTTTTAAGGTTTAAATCACTGGCGATTTTTTGGATGACTTGTGTTGCTGTAACGTTTTTAAATACATACGTGTCTTTGTTCATGAGATAGCGCGTTTGATCATATGCGGTAATTTTTACTGCTTCATCTTTTCCTCCATCAATCGTAAAGATATATCCATAGAAAACATTTGTACCTTTATATTTAACGCGGACAATATCACCATTTTTTATGGTGAACCAAGGGTCCTGATAGATGCTTGCATCAATATAATTAAATTCAATACTAGCAGCCTTACCTATTCTAGTAGTCTTCCAAGTTAGATCACTAACAACTTCCGTCATGTTCCACACAGTACCATTCTTATTATCAACCAGTATTTCCATATCCCTCATGATGCGGCTCCAGGTAGTTTTAATTCTAGTCCAATTGGTAGCTTTTTAAGATCAGAATCTTTCAAGTTATTTAGCTCCTGGATTTCTTTTGCCCTAGAACCATCACCCAAGTGCTTCTGTGCCACTTTCCAAAGATTATCACCTGCTGCTAGTGTGTAAGTCTTAGGTTGCTGCTTATCGTTAGGGCGTGTTTTATCCTGCACTTTCATTGTTTTTGCTGCTCCATTACTATTCCCCTCAACCTTCACCTTCTTTGCCGAATAGAAAATATACTTCTTAAGGGCAAGAGAATATTCGATGTCTCCACTCGTTCCAGCCGTTTCCTTCCAAGTAAAGTTTTCGATGCTGGCAGCAATGTTAATATCAAACGTTTCTCCAGTGTAAACAAATCGGATAGGACGTTTAGTCGCTCTCCATTTGTTTATTAGACTTACATACCGCATCGGTTCTAAAAGTGTCGGAGCTACAACAAAATGATAAGGCATTGCTGGAAAAAAACTTTCAAATCTAACCTCGGTTAAGTTTGGACTCTTAATAACATTGATCTGTCCAAGGCCAGTGATGTCATATGTGTTTCCGTTTCCTTCCTCACTAATTTCGACCTCAGGAGGATTGACGGGTATTTGGAATCCTTCCTCCTGATTGTTAAAACTTAACCAAATACCGTAGTTATTCATCACGAATACACCCCTTTCAATTAAAAAGCTCTTGGTCTACCTTAAATGGAGAATATCCTTTGTCTTTTAAGAATAATTGGAAGCTTTTAAGAAACTCTGAGTACTTATCAGGTGAAAAATTTTCACTTATAAAAGACAATTTTAAATTCATTCCGTTATTCCATTTATCTTGTATACCACTATCCTTTATTTCATAAGACGTGAGAATAACTTGAAAGTCTGGTTCACGAAAATCATTTACATTAGATAAAGCCGCTGAATTCTCAGTGGCTTTATTTTTAAGGTTAGCGTCTATTTTTAACACTCCCTTTCTTTTTTAGCTATAAACCCCTTTAGCCGCACTTGCTATTTCTTCCTCCAAAGACTTTTCTATTCTCCTGATGATTGTGTCGATGTCGTATCCATTGTTAATGTCCCCAGTGTTGACTTCCACTGTTGGCGTTAAGGTAACAAAGTTTTGAATGCTTTTCATTTCTGCAAGATCGCGCATGACTTTTAGGTCTTCACTAGAAATATCCACTGTGTCATCGATTTTACCTACTCTGTCGACTTTGCCGATGTTGGGTTTATTGCCATGTTTGCCTTTATTTCCTTTCTCTTTACCCAATCCTAGTGGATCGAGCATATCACTTCCGAATTCAGGCATATCATAATCAGGCTTAGGACTTTTAGTCTTATCAAGTGCACCAGTGGCAATATCCTTTCCTTTTTTAAATGCGTCATAAATATTTTTTTCTTCCATTCTATATTTGCTAAAATCTTTAACTTTTTTATCACTTTTTGGTGCAGTCGCATCTAAAGCGTTGGATACCTTCTTAAAAGTATTGCTAATTTTATTTTGTTTTAAGTCACTTACCCTAATACCGATTTCAGGAATATTGAATCCAGGTATATGGTTCATAGCTTTTATCAACATATTTATACCAATAATAACACCGTCTATAGCTGCTAAAACTGTTTTAGAAAATGCATTAGCAAAATTCTCTGCGCTTAATGCCATATTGTACATCCTATCAACAAAAAATTTAGCCATATCGTGAGCTAACTTTTTAACTGCATATGTTGGGTCTATGAAAACATTCGCGATAAATTCTGCAAGTGCTAACATTGCATTCCAGGTTATTGCAATTCCGTTGTATATCAAAGCAAAAAGAGAAGCGAATAAACCTCCAACAAATCCTGTTATTTGTTCGGTTTTAAGACCAAATGCATTCAATACCCAAATAACTGTTGTGATTGCACCTGCAACTAAAAGAATTGGCCAAGTAACTCCAAGCCAAGCTGCTGCAACTGATACCGCTGGTGCCACCATTGCCCACATTTTAGAAACAATTATTCCTAGTTTTATAATTATTAAAGGAAGTAGGACTGTTGCTAAACCTATTAAGATTGGCTCTAAAATAGGCCATAATTTTCCAACAGCGTTTACTATCATTCCTATAATATTAACGATTTTCAACATAATAGGAAGAACGATTTGTAGCGATTTTATCGTATAACCAAAAACACCACCGAACACATCTACCCATGGACCTAAGGCTTCTGGCATTTTTTTTATTATATCAATTAACTTGTATACCCCATCGGTAATTTTGGGCATGTGCTTTTTTGTAATTTCAGCCCCGGCGTTTCTCCATGCAGAGCGCAATGAATCAATCGCACCTGACCAATTTCCTTTACTAGCCTTCATTAGCCCACCAAACTTCGCGGTTGCTCCTTCTAATCCATCAGTACCATTTTTAATACCATCTACTAGCCAAGCTATTGCAGTGTTAGCTCCAATTACACCTTTTTGAATTTGTTTTTCCATTTCTTCAGCTGTTACCCCGGCCTGATTAGCAAGCATTCTTAACGCAGGAATACCATGATCATGGAATCTGTTTACGTCTCCCAACGAGAGTCTGCCGGAAACTTGAATGGATCCGAATACATTAGCGATATCCATGAGTTTTTGTGCACCACCACCCATACCTTTTGTGGCGTCACCAATAGCTTGTAGTACTGGAAGTGTGTTTTTTGCTTCCATCCCAAAAGATACCATGTTACGTCCAGCAGTAAGTAAATCAGGATAAGAAAAAGGAGTTGTCTTAGCGAAATCCAGCATATCATCCATGTACTTTTGTGCTTTTTTGGCATCACCAAAAAAAGTATTAAAAGCAACAGACGAATCTTGTCTAAATGCATGGAAATTGACACCTGTGGATATTAAATCTGACATAGTATCCTTAACAGCCCTAAATCCTGAATACGTAGCTGCTACAGCTAGTAATTTTTTACCTATGTTTGATGCGAGTTCTGCTCCCTTGTTAAATTGATTATTAAGTTTTTTTTGTTCTTTTTCCGCGCTACTGATAGATTGAGTCATTTTGTTAATTTCAGCATTAGCTTGTGCTATTTTTTGTCTAGCAACATCAAACTGTTTACCTATATTATTATTTCTATCTACTGATCTATGTAGACTTTCCATAGATGATAGCATTATATTCATTGACTGTGTGATGTTTTTAAGTGGACCAGAAAAAGAGTCAAACATTTTTAGAGTTGATGTAACGGTTGCCAATGGCCAACCTCCTTTCATTGAAATTAAAAAACACCCTCATATAGAGAGTGTTAATAGAGTTAAATAATGTTATAATATTAACTTGTACAATAGAATCGGCTCTAAGGGCGGTCTGTGGCTCATCCCCGAAAGAAAGGGGGTGATGCCGATGACAACATTTGAAGCGTTGATGCTCATGCTCACGTTTGGGTTACTTATTGTAGCTTTGTTGTCACAAGACAAAAAGAAATAGACCGCCCTTGACTAGGTCTACGGTCTATTTCAGTAGGTCTTAATGAGCCACTCCGCTTTTTGGAGACGTCTATTTGTACATAACCGTGGGTGTTGGTAGCACCTGCGGTCTTTTTTATTCTATGCTTATTTTCATTATACTATAACATTCTGAACAAGAAAAGATAATCACACTCTCATACCGCAGTTACAAATCACTGTGATAAAGATGGGGTTATAACTTATAACGTCATCGATAGGTTAGGCAGAAATCAACAAAAGAAGTTCCTTTTTCAAGTTAGCCTCGCTTTTTATTTCAATCCGCACATTCATACAGGATACAGCACAATTTTTGATAAAATAACTTTTTCCTTTAGTTCGATATAGAGAAATATCCCTAGAAATTCATGTTCACTTCACATTCGCACTTGAAAAAATAGACCTCCCTTGAGCCTCAGAAACTTATGGAGATGGTCTATTCTTTTTACCATATAAGCCTCTCTTGATAGGAAAGTCTATTGTACTTAACAGTTTATCAAAGATAATCACCCCTTTCAAATAAAAACACCCTTGTTAGGGTGTTTAATCTAGTGAAATCCTTGCTTCCGTTACTTTACCGAAAGCTAACATAGTTTCATGCCACTTTCTATTCAGTTGAGCTATTTTCTCTAAAGTCTCATCATCCCTTCCTTGTAACTCGTCAGCAAAAGCATTAAATAATCTCGCCTTCTCATTCCATACTTCCCAAAAGTTATTACGAATTTGTGCACTATCCATAGTTTCTCCTCCCTGAAATTGGAGGCAATACCCACTTTTAAAATGATGTCAATTAGGTTATAATGTATGTACTTAATTCGTGGGGTATTGCCCCTTTATTCGACCACTACTTAAGCTGCAACTTAAATAGTGGTTTTTTTATTTAATTTTAATAGATACAAATTTCCCTTTTTATTCTCCTCATAAACCACTAGATCACATTCTCCTTTGCAAGGAATTTATTTACGAAGTAAATTTGCCCCTTCCCAGTAATCTTTGGAGTTCTGGTTTTCTTCATTTCTCCATTATTTCCTGTTCTCAATCCATGCTTAATTTCTATTAATCTCAAATCAAGGCTCCTTTGAGTCGGCATATTCCACATATCACCTTTACGTTTACAAAGATAACCATTATCTCTAAGCCAACTGAACAACCTCTTCTCTCCTATATCAACACCCTTTTGCTTCAATACAGCAGCTAAATCTTTCACTAATACTGTATCTCTAGAAACAGTTACAGCTTCCGCATAAATCACTTTAGGTCTTTGAATTTCTAATGTTTTGAGCGCCTTTTCTTTTTCTTCTCGTTCTACTTTTATTTGATTAGCAAGATGAATAATTGTATCTGGGTTAAGCAGAACTTCCTCCACTTTATCTGGAGTAAGATATGCACCATGTTTTTGAATTGATGGAAGCATGTCCTCGTATAACCAATCTTGAAACGGTTCAGCTTTAGGTTTCTCAGATTTACCAAATACACGATTCAGTGCTAAGTTTGTAATAAAAGCTTCTCCTGTATTGTGTAATTTTCTAATTCGGCGATTCACCGAAATAGAAAGATCGCTATTTCTAACAATGAATACCTGACCTTCTTTACAAAATTTTGTTACTTCTTCTGTTCTTGCATATTCAAGAGCCTTCGAAACACTCTTTGCCAAAATAAGAAAGTCCCCATGAAAGTCAAATTTTAAGTCATTTTTAGTCAAAATTAACACTTCATACTGTCCTTCAAAAAGCATTAAATTATTCATTCATACCCCTCCTAAGCAATATTTTCACTTTTTTCATATTCCAATATCTCTCCAACACCACACTCCAAATAGGAACACAATTTACTGAGCGTTTCAAATTTAACCCCTTTTCCACTTTCATGAAACAAAGAACTAAGTGTAGCGCGTGAAAGCCCTGTGTCTCTTGATACATCAGAAATATTTATTCTTTTTTTTGCTAATAAGATTGGTAGATTAGATTTAATCACATTTTCACCTCCATGAATATCATTTTGCTACTATGTCATAGCAATTTACAACTATATATTAGCTTTATATGTTTTCTTTGTCAACCTCATTTTGTTGTTACAATGTATAAAATTGCTTATACTTGATATCATAATGACTAATAAAGAGGTGACACATTTTGATTAAATGCAATTTAGCAGTCTTAATGGCCGAAAGAGGATTGAATATAACTAAACTTTCAAAAGACACCGGAATATCAAGAAATGCATTAAGTTCCTTATACCATAACACCGGAAAAGGAATTCAATACGATACCTTAGATACATTATGCGACTATTTCGATGTGCCGGTAGAAAGATTGCTTACTCACTTAAAAGTACTTTTTTCATGTAAAACTTCAGAATGGATTGAAAAAGATCATCATTTAGAAATTGATGGGGAACTGTTGATTTATGATCAACCTATACCATGTCGTCTCGAAATATATATTCTAGAAAAAGATATACTTAAAGAAGGCATCGATGAATTTACTTCTTTATGTATAAGTGTAAATCTTTATAGAGAAGCTGCTCATTTTCCTACAGTACTACCAGAAGAACAATTAAAAGCTCTTATTTTTGATAATATTTTCGAAATCCTTGCTAATACTTATAATGATCTTGTAGTTTTATCTATTAACCTTAACCAAAAATTCATTTAAAGGTTGTTGTTGGAGTTTACATACTCATAATAAGTTCTAAAGATAAAAACCAAAAAGGACAGACGGGTAGCACTCGATAGAGCGGTGCTTCCGCAGCTGTCCTTATTCTGAATATATTAATTTATTTTAAATATACATATCATTACATCTCTTGTCAACCGTTTTCTTTCTTTTGAAATAGATTATTGAGACTAATTAACGAATTTTTATTTTAACAATTTCTTTGCCTTCTCCAATGAATACATCTATACTTTCTGACGCTTCAACCACATTATCTGGCATTTCAATTACGACGAATCCGTTGCCAGTTGCTAGTGGCTGCACATTTTGGGCACTCAAATCACTTGTTAAAAGAGTAGTTAACTTTTCATATTCATACTTCTCATTGTACATAGCTTTTATTTGCGTTCCACCTATTGTATCGGTGAATGAATCAGCTTTAGTTCCTTTATTAGTGACAGTAAATCTTAAAACTAAGAATTTATTTCCTTCATCAGCTGATGACTCAAACATATCGCTACTTACTGTTTGGTTAAACTCAAAAGAATCTAGTTTGACTTCCCAATCCTTATAATTAAATACTTCTCCAACATTTGCAATTATTGTTTCTTGGACAGTTTCTGATTCCTCTTCTTCCGTTTCAACTTCATCTTTTTTTGTAGCGTTTTCTTTTACTTTTTCCTTCTCATTACTTTTTTCAACCCCAGATGCTTCTTCACCTGCATTACCACAACCTACTAATGAGAAACAAAGTAAAAATATTAGCCCTATAATTGTAAGTTTCTTCAACATGAATCCCCCTTTTTTGATTTTTTATACAACTCTTATTCTACCAAAAAAGGGAATGCAATAAGGCTATTTACTCAGTTTAGCCATTTCCTTTTTCTCTTTCTCTATATACATATCGATAACAGTCATTACGAACGCTTTTTCTTTTCGAGGAAGAGACAGGAATTCACTTGGCCACTTCTGAAACTTGTGGAGGGAGTAGTATGCATAGTTCGCCTCGCTATCTCCCTCCTCAATTAGTTTTTTGCTTCATCTTTCAGATCTTCCATGTCCTTGTCATATCCGTTTATCTCTTTAACCTTTTCGGCAAGCTCCCCGTATTCACCTGACAATAGCATTTTTTTCAAAAGCATACCAGCTCCTATAACACCATATGATTTTTGCAATTCAGCATCCTTTAAGTTTGGATAGACTACACTAGCGACCATAAGTTTATTAATGTATTCTTCATCGTCAATCTCAGTTACGTAACCTCTTCCCTTAACTTTTTTTCGTTTTGTTGCTGATTTTCTGATTTCCTCATTTTCAATCTCATCCATCCCTCGTAGTTTCCATGGGATTGGTTTACCATTTTCATCCTTAAATCTATCGGAAATTACAAATTCCTCTGTAATTTCAGCTTGTACATTTTGTGCAAAAAACGCTTGTAAATCACTCATATTGTTATTCCTCCTAATATTTTTTATCCTAAAATCGGTTTTCCGAAACTGTCTAAAATATCCACATCTTCATAAGTGAAAGATACTTCTTCGTCTAAGTATTCACTATCAACATCCAATTTCGCCATAAATGCTTCATCCAAGTTCACGAACTTCAAGAGTGTTGTTTGTTTACCGATGCTAGATGTTGGATCTTCATTAATAACCTGCATATCGAAATACGTATCCTTGCCTGTTTTAATATACTCTAGCATCAACTTCCGAAATAATGTCGTAGCATAGTAGATCGTCATTGTTCCAGTACCTGCCCAACCTGCCGCTTTATGCTGTTCACCGCGATGTCCTAACGATTTCATCGATGACTTTTTCTTATCTGCTTTTGCTTCGATTTTTTTAGCATAAAACATTTCTTCGACATTACCGTTTATAATGGCATAAGCCTTGCCTTCCTGACCGCTAATCGCATCTTTTGCTCTAAAAAATCCCACATTACTTCACCTCTACTTTCATGTAAATTTTCTCGATGCTATCCACCGGCTGTACGTAGACCTCCGAATACACACTATCTATTTCATTACCCTGTTCTACTAAGATGTCTTGTGCACCATCGAAATTTTGAATGGCGTTAATTCCTTGAAGAGTTTCCATGTAATTAATACATTCGCCCTTTAAAAGATTTCGGCCATCTGCATTGTTATCCACTTTTCCGATATAAAAAGACTCAAATATTCTTTGAAAGTCATTGTTAATACTGTCTATAACCCTAATAACACGATTTTTTGCAAATGCCTTCCCATGTTTCGGTGTAAAAGATGTTAATGTGTTAATATCTTGCTCAACAACAGCACGACCTTGTCTATGTGTGAATATAAATTCACCATTTTTCAGGGCATTGACAATTTGTGAGTTTGTATAACGTTCTGAAACGTCTACAGCATCATCGTATACCTGATATGTGAGGGATTGATTCACATTAGCCCCTGCTGTAGCTCCTGCTACCCACGCTACCGCTTGTTCAGCGTTTAATTCTGTACCATCAGCAAGTATCACGCCATTTTTTACTGAGATAACACCCTCATGATCGGCGATAGGATAATTTTCAACGACAACTTGGATTTTAAAACCCTCATCGTCACGCAAGCGTTTTACAAAGGATGTATATAGTCCTTTAAGTACGGCATCTTTTGAAACGAGTGCCATTGTATTAAACTCGTAAACTTCGATAGCTTCTAAATAATCGGTGTGATCACCGTTAGTTACAAGGCCATCTAACCCTCCCACGAGAGGTAAACCAGCTGTTCCTTCCAAGTTACCAGTGCCGTTGAATGTCACCCAATTATTTTGTTGTAGTTCAGAAATGGCGGTAACTGTCTGTAAGTCTACTTCCGCACCATCAACCAGCGTTTGGACATCAAATTTCGTTTCGTCATCGATGTTCTCCTGAACAACGATAGAAATGTCATTGCCACGAATGCCGCCGTATTTCGCTGTGACTGTTAATTCACCATGTGTCGCTGACGCTTTAGTTCCTCCGTTTAAACGGTAAAGAAGTATTGTTTTCGCTCGTTTTAACGATTCACGAACCAACAGCATTTCAGGATCCGTAATGTCATAGCCAAGGACATTTTTAAGATTTTCCCCTGCTTGAATTGTGATAACTTCTTTTGTCGCTCCCCAAGATAGTGGTAAAGCCATTGTGACAATGCCGCGATCTCCGACAGTCCCTAGGGGTTTTGGTTCTGTTTCGAAGTTGATATACACGCCTGGCCTGACTTTATTCTGCGTTAACCATGTACCTCCTGCCATTTAGTTCACTTCCTTTTTCATAAAGTCATCCATAATCTGTTTTACTTGATCATTTGTGTATTTCTGTTCATCCAACAGCAACACATTCAATACATCTTTTTGTATAGTGGTAAACTTCTTTGATGCAAGAAATTGCTGCTTTGTATACTCTGTATTTTTCTTAACTACTTCAGCTTTTTTAGCCATTTTTTAAATACTCCTCCTGTTCAAGAGTTTGCATTTTGATTCCCTTTTCTTTCTCACGCATGACGTGAAATTCATAGTCAACATAAAAATGGAGAACACCATCAATGATTTCACCGCTCATTTTTTTACCTCTGAGTAAATCGCCATTCATTGCGATATACTCCATATGTTCATACAGTTGTTCATTCATCTCATGACGATCCGCATTTGTTTTCGCAAAGAAATGGATGTCGAATGAATGCGATCGCTTGTATCGTCTATTAAATTCACGATCACTTGCAGTAGGGAACATTTTCACAAAAAAACAAGGCTCCTCTAGCCCTTGTAATATTTCCTCTCCGTATATGTCGATATCAGGAAAGTGCTTATCTAGTGCGGATATGACTGCCTTTCGCACATCATCAATAGTTACCACTCTTGTTATCACTCCTATCTATGAGGACGTCCATTCACAATATTGTTTAGTAATTCGGCCGAACGCTTTTCAAGATACTTGGGTAACTCTCGCTCGATTTCTTTCATGGAGATAGTCATCATAAACCGTCCTTCAACCCATCCGCCTTTCTTACCGACTTGCATACCTGTTTTGGCGTTAGGATCATACACAAACGTTTTCCCTTGCCAATATCCAGGAACCCAGTGAGCGCGGAAACCATTTTCAACGAAAGAGGCGTATTCAGTGTTGTTGAATATCTCCACAACATATGAATTACCATGACGTTGTACCTTGCCAACAGTCCATGCTCGACGAAGCTGGCCATCACCTACTGGCGTTCGTTTTTTTATTTTACGATCCGCACGAAAAGCCATCTCTAAAAGAAAATCTTGAATGAACCTTTCTACCACTCGTTCATCTAGCGCCTTTTGAAAAGTTTTGGCCATCTTCTCGAACTCGCCAAAGTCAAATTCTCCCCATTTGGCCATTATGCGTAATCCTCTCGACTTAATGTAACTTCTTGATGACTTTGATAGATGAAAGGCTCTCCTGCTGTGTATTTACGTTTCATCGTCCCTTTGGTAACTTCTATTTCATCACCTTGCAAAATTTCCAAATCAGGCGATATAAACAGCTTAGTTTCATAAGTTATGTCGTTTTGTGCATCGGATTGGTTGTTTGAACCAAGTGCCTTTTGAGATAGTCGGCAAGGTTGGTCTTTATAAATGACATGTAATTCATGTTTTGTTTCTCCACCTACTTTAAATTTTTCATAACGACTAATAGAAACTTTATCTTCATACGTCTTTTCAATAGCTTTACGATGATGCTTGTAATTGATCATAGGCTTTTAAGCCTCCTAAATCTGTTCAATTCATGGCGATAATTCAAAACTACATCGTCTAATGTCGCCTTAGACGTACTGGTCACTTCATTTCCTTTACTTCCATAAGAAATTGATGTATCACCTAACTTAACACTAGCCATCGACTCACTGACGCTGTTAGCTATAGCTTCTTCGTTCGGATGTTCTACTCTCAATAAATCGATTGTTATAGAAGCCCACATTCGCTTAAGAGCTTCTGGAACTTTACTGATATTACAGTAGAGTTTAATTTTCCATTCTACTTGTTCGATGTAGTCAAAAATTAAATCATCCAACGAATTATCCTGAAGTTTAAGACGGCGCTTTACTATAACCAGAACATCATTCCTCATTAATAACGCCATCCTCCAAGAAAACATCATAATCTTCTTGTGATATTTTTAAGGTATCGCCACTCTTATAACGCTGTCCTCTATACTTGATATTCCTGATCAATGTAACTGTCAGCTGCTTATTTTTACTCGTCTTACTTGCTTTAGGTTTTTCCTGCTGTTCCACAAGCAATTCCTCCTTTCAACAAAACACAAGGGAATCTTCTCCCTTGTATCATTAATTCACTTTAGCAATGAAAATAGTGTCAATTGTTTCAAAGCTTGGCATCATAATAGCAGATACTACTGTCATAACATTGACTGGATGCGGCTCCTTGATGGTGGATACAGCCACGCCTGTATTCACAATGGAAACATCAGCATTCGTACTGCCAGACATTAAATCTGACTCCTCTGGTGTAGTACCGAAGTACGTGTTTCCTAGATTACCGTCTGGAATCAAAGTAAAGTGGTCGTCTGGATAGAATAAGTGAGTACTGCCGTCTTGCAATGCGAACTTCTTGTTATAAACCGCTACTGATACACCTAACTTTGTTTGAAGGTACTGCTTTAGCATGTTATCTGTCATGATAATGTTTTGACCACCAAGAGGATTCATATCCAAACGAATCTTCTTGTTTTTCAATAAGCAGTTCCAAGTCTTTCTGGTGCAGATTGCGTTAGTTGGTCGAACTCCTGTATCATCTTCTACTTTATCCTGCCAGGTCATAATATCTTCGATGGGATCAGAGTTTTCAACATCGCTCCACTTGGCTCCGCTGTCACCTGAACCTGTAAGAGTTTCTTTATGTTCATTTGGCATGTCATAGTTATACTCGTAGTCTACTCGATTTGCAGTAATCTTTATTTTCCCTGTTGATAATAGCTGCATAATCATTCGTTCAGGCTGCACCAGGGCCCCGTTTACAAGACTAGTTACGTCATCGTAAATGTTATTGATGATAGGCATAATTAAACTGTCGTTAACTGAGCTTGTTAATCTATTTAATTCCTGCCTGTCTTTTTCACCTATTCTCATAGATTCACGAAAGAAAGGCATTTCAGTTTGAACTTTATCGAATCCAATACGGTCTCTTACTGTCGCTTTGGAATCAAATTCAGACGGCATTAACGCCACTGGTAGTCCCTTTGATCCTTTAATCCAGGACAAATCAAGCCCTAGCTGCTTCTTAGCTGGGAACAGTGTTGCTCCCAGGTACGGAATAGCATTCGAAGGATTATTCTCATAGTATGTCGCTATACTTTTGGCATTTACCAAATCAAAAATAGTGCTCATATTCTCATTCCTCTCTTATTTCAAAAATGTGATTTGTTTTAGTGCTGTTTTCGTTTCCCCATCTGGAACTTCAGGAATTTTATTTAAATCTATAAATCCATGAATAACCATAGATCCAGATGCTGATCCGTATGTGACATCTACATCATTAAGCAGGACTCCTTCTGCCTCTGCCCCTGTTACTTTCCTTACGGATTTGGACTGATCTTCGAGAACTCCACCACCTACTATTGTTCCAGCTGGAACGATCTTTTTACCTTCTTTATTTGGGAAAACACCTTTATCATCCACTGTTACAGTTAACGCCACATAATGATCCGGGAACTTCAAAATTTCTTTTTTGTTTGCATATTTCGTTACTAAAAATTTACTCACAACCTTCTACCTCCTTATCCAAAGTAAGATTTTCTTGCTTTCTCTAAGTCTTCATTCTTTTTCGTGTATAGATCAGCAAGACGCTTTCCGATATTGCTTTCCTCCACTCTTGCTTTGCCTCCCTTTGGTGATGACCCTTTCAGCCTTTCAGTTACTGCGTTTTCAACAGCTTCCCGAAATGCTTTTTCAAAAATATCTACGTTATCCTTTGTTTTTTCTGCATCATCTGCTAGAAGAATGTCGGCAAACTGAATAGGCAACTCCTTTTCATTTAAAAAGTTGATCGTTTCAAGTTTAAGTTCCTTTTGTTGAATAGCCCTTTCCCTATCCTCGATTTCCTTTTTAGATTTTTCCAGCAGCGCCTTTTCTTTTTCGCTTGCAGTCATGTTAGCTAGTTTTTCCGCTTCAGCTTTTTCTGCTTCGAGTTTATCCTTGAATTCCTTCTCCCATTTTTCTTGAGCTGTTTTCAATGCTCCAGTGACACGCTTGTCCGCCTCGCTTTGAAGTAACTTTAAAAGCTCTTCTTGTGATTTCGGAAGCTCTATTTCTTCAGATTTTCCATCGGCTGTTGTCTGATGATCACCAGTGCTTTGATTGCCATCCTCAACTCCCTCTTCTGCTGCAAAGAATTGCAGATCAACTTTCAATGGTTTCTTTTCAACCTCAAACATCATCAATTCCTCCATTTGCCCCTTATAGTGCAACGCCTGTAAGTTGCAGTTTTTTTACAAATAAATAAGCACCTGCTATTCTAATTAGCTGATGCTTTCATTGATCTTTATTGCCAACAACATGCTTTTGATACCACGTGTCATAAGTCATATTCGCAGGTACATAATATGATTTTCCATCCTCACTTTTCGCAATACGCTCCCCCTCATCTGAATCAAAATAAGCAACAGTTGTACAACGACAATTCGGATGTAATGGACTAGCATTAACGCCTATCTGCTTTTCAGATAGTTTGAACACCATTCCATCAAGTGGACCACAGATCTCACATGTCCGTTCGTCCATAGTGGCAAGAAACTCATATTTTTTAACTACTCCACTAGCCTTGTATCCATCAATTGTTCCTTCAGTTACAATGTTGGATGTTTCTGTACGAACAATGCGAGCAGCATTTGAATATGACACATTCATTCGTTTCGCTAGCGATTGGGTAGTCCTATCGACACTATCACCACGAACGAAAACTTGTGATAGATTGATCTCTAGCTCACGTAACAACTTTTCCCTATCGCTCCATATACGTTGGCTAAAATTACCCCCAACCCAAGGCTTCGAGATAATCTTCTTAACTGCTTCATGATGGACCTTAGAAAACGGTGTTCCAATACCTGTTCTTTTTTGAATTTCAAATAAAGTCTTGTAATAAGTATCCTTATAAACATCACCAAGTAACGCCTGTGTGCCTTCCTGTACGTTTTCGTTTAGCGTTTTGATTTGATGCCTTATCTGAATCTGCAAAGCTTCAAGTCGGCTAATACGAGTCTTGTAATAAGCGTTGTTCAATTCTTTTGTCCATCGGCCGTCGACATTATCTTTCGCTTTTTCGATAAACTCTTCTAATGACATTCGAAACTCTTTTAATTCACCACTTGTTAATAATTTTCTGGACGATGCCATGTCAATCTCATTATTAACAGCAAAACGCTGGTAAAACACTTCAATGTCACGCTGGATACTTCGAATAGCCCTATCATATTCCCGTCTTAATAAAGTAATGTATTTGTCAGCTTTAAGGTGCTGGCGATTAGCTACTTGCTCAGCTCGTTTTTGCCAGTAGTCAGCTGATTTCATTCATATATACCTTTTACCGAAGCTGTTTCTTTTTCAAGACTCTTACTGATTCTCTTAATAAGTGAATCTATATCACAGTCATTATCAACACTTTTTGTTTGGATATTTACTGTCGGTGAAAACTTTTGATGTTTCCTTTTTGTAACAGAAATAAGATCCGATAAAGCTCTAATTTCATTCGTGTCAATATCACTTCCTGTCATAAGCCTACCTGTTAAATCTGCAGCTAAGCCATAAATCAACTCATCGATCTTTTCTTGTGTCTCCTTACTGATCATCATACTCTCCTCCCTTACCTTGTTTAACTAATAAGTCATAAGGATCTACGGCTCCTCTATATCCATCTTCCTCTTCTTGCTTTCTATCGATTTCTCCTTCGATATCATCGATAAAAGGCAATAATCCTAATAAAGTCTTTTCGCTTAAAAGACCATATAAATCTTTAGCTATTTGTACTGTTTCCAGTAAGTTCTGAGGGATGTTTCGATGAAAGGAAATAAAAATATCATCATACTCCCAAGAAGCACCCTTGATATTCAAAAAATTCGTTATGAGTTGAATTCGTTTAGTTAATCCAGTTTTAAATTTCCGCTCCTTAATGGCGGCAACTTGTTCTATTCCCCAAAGCTTGTATCGTAAAGCAACACCACTGAGATTTCCAGCGAACTCTTCATCAGTCAAATTGGGGATTTGGCTTAAACGATGAATATCTTTCTGTAATCGGTTCTTGTAATTCTCTGTTACAGAATCATTCACTTCTTTGATCAACCATTGAGCTTGTCCGTTTTCATCTAGCAGTAACACTCTCTTTTCTTTCGCATCGTCAATATCCTGCTGCTCAGTTCCGCTCATCCCGATTAAAACTAGATAGGCATCTGTAAAGTATTCAAAGTCATTAGCAGTATCAGACTGAGACTTGTTATAAGCATCGATCAAAGACAAAACAATTTCAAAATCACCTATTCGTTCTTCATTATTCACATACTCTATTATTGGAACATCTCCAAAGTAATGCTCCTGGCGTTGTACTTCCTCAAATGTATCGTTCGTCATTGTAAATTCAATGATTTCATCGGCTGAGTAGACTTCTGCCTTTTCTACTTTGGTATTATCAACTAAGTTATGAGTTGTGTAATGCCTAATGGCAAAAATAAGATTCTCTTCAATATCATCCGAATATACTGGAATGATTGTCTTGTGATCGATGTTCTTGAAACGGACATTGGCCCCTTCGTCTACGTATAATAATTCGTATGCTACACCGCATATACTCATTTCCTTAGCGAGTTCATAGTTTACATCCTCTTCATAATTTCTATCCAAAACCGAAAATAATTGGTTTAAGTATTCCTCTTTATCACTATCATAAGTAACCGGACGTCCCATAAAATAACCAGTTGAGATATCAGTAATATATTTAGCGTAATTACTTACAAGCTTATTGTTTGGTTTGTTCTCACCGACTGTGCGAGCTAGTATACTATGATTACCGCGATAATAGCCTTCTAAAGTTTCATATCGATCTATATGTTTTTTACCCCAGGCTTGAATGATGTTTTTTACCAATTCTCCCGATATTTCGGTGTCCTTGTCTAGTTTAATTTTTTGCATTTATTTCACCACCTCTATAATCCTAATCTTGATTTATTCATTGTTCTTAACGCATTTCCTTTTAGATCCGAAACTTCGTAATCGTCCAATCCATACCAAATAGCAGAAAAAGTATGAGGATCTATCTTGAACTCATCAGGGATTATTCGGCCATTTTTATCTTCTTTGTATGTTAAGTATTTCAGCTCCCTAACAACATCAGGACATTCCGATGAACAGATGATTTTCTTAAATCGCTTAACTTTCTTTGTATTAGCCAGGCGAGAACCACTGAATTTTTTTGCTCCTTTAATTTTGAACCCTCTTTGCTTGAAATACTGAATCGTCTTAGGCTCAGCACTATCTGCATAAATCAATTCTCTTGATTGTTTGAACTCTTCTAGGTCATCTGCTGTCCTATCATCGGTCATTTGATTCTTGTAGTATTGCCAATAGATATAAAGAATCTTTTTATTATGATCAATAGCCAAACGAACGATAGCATTGTATGAATCTTCAAAGCCAAAGTCCATACCTACACGCTTGATAGGTTTTCTGATAGCACTAATGGCTCTCATTACATCTTTATGCGCCCACTCTTCGAACTGTGGTAGTACACGTTTTCCGTTCACGCCAAAACGACCTTTCCTAGCAATGCGGTGAAGGTCTGGATCATAACTCTTCATTTCTTCAAGCTGCTCAATATAGCTCTCAGGTAAAAATAAATTATCATCAGCTGTCGAATGATGATAATAGGTGTCGTTAGTTACTATTGTTCTTTTTTCATATAGCTCCTGGTCATCTAATATCAATCGTTTGTTGCGATCATCTTTGAAGAAATGTAGAAATGTCCAGTTATCTTCTCCCACAGGGTTTGTAGAAAGAATCATATGGAGTTTTAATGTTGGATGACGCAAACGCCCTAGCAGTTCCTTAAATCCTTCGTACTTGACCTCTGAACACTCTTCAATCCAGATAATAGATACATTGTGAATGGATTTTAATTTTGCAGGCTTATCCATTCCTTTGAAGATAATCTTGCTACCATTTGGAAAACGTAGCTGCATAGGTGAAGTTACACATTTAATTTTATGATCTAACCCTAAATCTGTAACAATCTCTTCTAAAAGTGAAAAGGTTGAGTCCCTATGCGTGTCATATACCTCTCGAACGACTAAAGCTGTTCTCTTTTCTTCTAGTAATTTTAGGATTAGTTTTAAAGCCACATGATAACTTTTACTGGATCCATATCCACCAACAAGAAATTGAAATTTCTGCTTCCAATCGAACAGGAAGTCTTCAAAATGAGGATTGACTTCTTTTTCAATAGCCGTCATGAGTCCTCATCCTTCCGCTTACGTTTGATGAGGATTTCAATTGGTTTATCATCAGTTCCAGTCGATATCTTTTCAACCTCGGCTTTTGTTTTCTTGATGTTTAACTGCATCTGTTCAAGCTTCAAGCGACGCTCGTCATCTTCATGGGCCATTTCGTTGAACTGTTTAATTAAGCTGCGAAACTCACTCATGGCTCTGGATTGAGCGTTTAAAAATGTAGCCTGACGCTCCCATGCAAATTGAAAGTCCCATTCGGTTTCATGACTACCAGAACCATCGCCCCAACTCTCTTTTTCCTTTTTAATCTCTTTAATCATTTCATCCTTATCAGTGACATGCATAATTTGCTGCGCTCGGATAATAGCTGCATACTGGATCATGATTTGATCAAAGATCAAGTCGGCCGGGGAACGCTCTTCCATTGCTTCCATGATCTCTAACGTCTCAGCTGGAAGGTACTTCGCAAATAAGCCATGGGTTACAGCGTTAGAATTACCTTTAGGAGCTGCGCCTCCTTTTTTGCCCTTTGCATTGATATTCCCTTTTGGTGCACCGCGTTTTTTTGTGTGCACACTTTTTTTAGAGGGTGCACCCTTATTTCTATTCCATCCATAACGCTGCTTCCAGGACTTCACAGTGTTGAGTGACACGCCATATTTTTCAGCAATGTCTTTATATTTCATGCCTTTGACATAATCTTTCTCAGCTTGAATACGTTTATCTGCCATCTACATCACCTGCCACCTCCATATATTTGTGTTTGTTTTGAGAAAAGAAAAATGCCACACCAACAGTGTGACATAATTTGATAACTTACTCTTGGTATTCTCTTTTCATTACAATAATAAAAGCATTAGTTTCAACTGAACTAACACTACCATCATCGGTCGACGAGGAACTATCAACTTGATGGCTCATTGAAACGACTTCCCATCCATCAATTCCATATTCGTTTAGCGTTTCATTTAAATCCATAGATTCTTGATAGCTGTATATTGGCGCATCCCAATATAAAACATTATATTCCCATTTCTTCATAACTATCCCCCCATATTCCTACTATTCGACAGAAGGAGATATTTCCCTGCTACTATTTTCCTAAAAGAAAAAGCACCGGTTAGGGTGCTATGTTTATAATTTCAACTATTTATATAATCACCATACCTTTTTAGAAATTGAATAACTATATCTAACTCCTTCGAGTTACGGCTGTCAATACAGTCTTTTGCAATTGGTTCATGTATTCCAAAAGAAACAAGGGTTTTGTATGCCTCTTTTTCTTTTATATTGTAATATTCCTCCATGAATAACACTCCTTTGTTATTTTATAAAAAAAAGCACCCACAAGGGATGCTTAGTTTTTACTACTATTTGATAAAAAATGTTTACTCTTTACTTCGCTTTTCTACAATTTGAGTTAACTCCTCATCACTTAAACGATTGCTACGTGTACCTCTTAATGTGTGATTGATCGCCCTACGAAATTGATCTATTAAAGCAGAGTTTTCTTTTGAGATTTTTATTGCATACTCTTTGCGCGTTAAATTTTTATCAGTAATTTCTTTTTCAATTAAAACCTCATTACTAGGTGGATATGGTATAATTTTTTTGTGTACCTTCACATATTTTTTTCTTACTAATTCTGTATCTTTATCCATATGATAGTTTTTTCTCCAAGAAAAAACAACAGTTGTAAGATATTCTTCTACAGTATATAAATACTTTTGTACTACTATTGATTTAGGGACTAAAAGTAATGGTGATCCATTTTCCATTAATGCCCTCTGACTAACTTGCTTCCAATTCAACGCCTCTAAATCCCAAGCAACACCCATATCAATAGGTTCTTCTGTTAATTCTAAACCATAAATATTGCTTTGTTTAATTGTGTACTCAGCCAGCTTTTCTCTTAATAAATTTGTTACTAAATCTGACATCCTATCTTCGGCAAAGTCTTTAACGTAGATAGTCAAATCACTATAATCATTAATTAAATCATCTCTTAAAAGTCCCTGATCGGTAATATGATTAAAAATTTCTATTAATTTTTGAGGAGAGGTGCCTTTCCCTTGTGGATTACCTTGAGATACCCCTAGTTTTGTTTCATTTGGTTCGTGTGCATTTATTAACAAAGCTTCTGCTTTTTCTTTTTCACCTGCTCTATACAAGGTAAAAACTCTCTCAAAAAAACTATTAATAATCCTTGTCGATTCCTTAAACCACTCTCCTTCTTGCACTTCAATCTGAGATGGATCTATATAAAGCGGTACATCTTTGTCTATAAGCCCATCCAAAAAATCTAAATCGCTTTGAGTTACATCCTCCAATTCAAAATACTCACTAAATTTCATTTTTATCTCTCCCTTCCGACTACTTATTTCGACAAAAAGGACTATTTACCTACTTAAATCGTTCGACAATTAACGACAAAACAAATTTCACTATTCTTCCTTCATGTCCATTTCTATTAAAAATTTGCACTTTGGACAACGACAAGATAGTTTGTATATTTTTTTCTTTGGATTTAGTGTCGTAGCTATTTGAGCTATGATCCCCGGTAACGAAAATATAATAGCCATAACTGAAACTTGATTAATAAGTGTAGTATTTGTTATTAACTTATTATCAATAAATAAAAGAAATACAATAAAGGTGTAAGCAATTATAATAATTGCTGGGCACACCCTAAAAAATAAATTGAAAACTTTTTTGGTTTTCTCCCACATAAATATCATCCCCTTGTTCTGAAATACGGATGTATGTAACAAAAGGATTCGTTATTAGTAGAGTAGTCAAAAGTCATCACAAGGATGACACTATTACCTTCCCCTTACTATATGGTGGCTTTAGTACGACAAAACACCGTAAGGTGGATAAATAAGCGTAATTTAATTTTTGGCCAAGCAACTTAACCGCGCCGACCTCCCTCCCATTTTACCCGCAATTTTTTTCCTTTTGCAAAATAGCTGTAATTTGTCTACTTTGTCTCATTTGTCGCACGATATCCATTTTTTGTCTTTGGACAAAGTCCTTTGATACATTAAGGTGTACCGCTATCTGTCTGTATGTCATTTCGTCTAGCAAGCAGTCGTAAATGATCTTTTGCCTTTCATCT
Organism: Bacillus chungangensis; assembly: GCF_030812995.1. GTDB lineage: Bacteria > Bacillota > Bacilli > Bacillales > Bacillaceae_C > Bacillus_CF > Bacillus_CF chungangensis. Next base: position 115,984 of record NZ_JAUSTT010000009.1, read on the forward strand.
TTGAATATATCTACAGCTGATTCTAGCGCATATACATACCTTTGGTACGTCTCTAATCGTTCAATCTGACGTTTCTCCCTCAAATCCATAGCATTTAATTCAGCAGCACTTTTCCCAGGACTCCCCTTTGGCATTACAGCTTCAATTCCATATTGAGCAACTCCCCATTTAATCATTGGAATTGTTGATCCGTATATAATCCTTTGTAATCTTGCAATCTCTTTTTTCATCCAGTTATAATCCTTGATCAATTGCGAAATATCCACGTCTTATCCCCTCCTTAATTTTTTTGTCGAAATGCTCCCCTGCGCCTTCGATATATCGGCATATTCATCCCCATGAGGTCTTTGATCTCAGATTCCGATAGAACCTCCCTGCGGCGTTCCTGCTGCTTCCTGTTAGCCTTCTTTGATTGCTCCAGCTTCTTTGATGTATTCACATGATCACTCCTTTCTGTGGCAAATAAAAAAGGACACAAACCAAGAGCATTTTGCTCTCAATCTGTGTCCTCCAGTGGGCTGGTAGAACATTTATACACTATTTTTACTACTACTCCTATTTTTCTTAGCTTCTATTTCTGTTATTGATATTTCAATTATTTCATTAATGAGTTTTAGCAATCGTTTATTCCTAGTAAACACATTCCATAAAAACGCAAGGAAAATGAACATGATAAAAAAATTAGTAGTATAATTAATCGTAGTTGTTATGTGAGATGATGTAACTCCTCCTTCAGAACCATTAATTATATTTTTTATAGTACTTATAAATGTCTTTGAGGACGTTGCTTTATTTAGTGTAGATGTAAAAACAGGAATAAGTATTCCTATACTTACTTTATTAAACTTTTCAAATATATTGTTAGATATGTTTCTTTCAATATATATTCTAAGCAACTTAAGGTTACTAATATTACCTGAACAAGCCTTTTTAATCTTCTTTTTTATTGAATTAAGATTCTTAATTGGATCGTCTAAATTAGTTTCTGCAAGTATCTGATAAAAAAACCTTTCATCTATCCCCACACCTGCAGACCACCTATATAGATTTATGTTCTGAATACTACTTGAAGGTTTTGATAAACGTTTATTTTCGAAATAACAATTTATATTCCACATGAGGTTCAGTAAGTCAGTAGTCAAAATGATAATTATAACTGATGCTGATAAAGCAATGGCTATATCAGTAGTGGCATCATACAGGGCAATAAGCCAAAAAATTATTAATATAAATCCAAGTACAATAGCCCATTTTAATAAGTAGAGTAATATCTTCTTTTTCCATTTTATCCAACTAAATAAGTCAAACAATTTTTGTTTTATAAACTGCAGAAACCGACAAAATTTTCCCTCCACTAAAAATCTTCCCCTTCATCGAACTTCACCCTTTTTACTTTCCCTTGATGCGTCACTACCCTTGTTTCTCCATGAGTAGGCAACTCTGTTAAACGGGCTTTTCCTTCTGACACCACCACGACAAAGGGCCTGTTAAATTTAGTTGTATCTATATCTATTTTACCATTTTGTGAATCTATTTCCAATGGTTGCAATCTCATAGAGTATCCCCTCCCGGATGTGGTATAATTAAGTATCCAGTTTAATCATAGCCGTCCGAGAGGGCGGTTTTTTATTTCTCGCAAATTCTGAAATTCTCATAACTCTTCCCTTCCTTTTGAAATCAGCTTATATTAGCGTCAAGGAGGGGATTTTGGTGAAAATCAAACGCCGTTTGCATAAAAGTGAACTTGAAGACATTAATTACAAGATAGACAGACTCCAAGAGCATTTAACTGAATTAAAGAAAGTGCTCCAGAAGTCGGATTTCTCAATCGAAGACGTTCGCGATGAGATGGTCCCTATTATGGCTTGGCCTTACCGAATTAAAGAGTCTCTTGAAAAGTCAATTTCCAGCATCGGAAAAGAAATGTGATGCTGCATGGTAAGTGTCTGCCACTCACGTAGATGGTGGTTGATGGTAGACGCTACCTTTTCCCTCTACCTCCAACACCTTTTGTATTTGCTCAATTGCCTCTTCACAATCTATGGTGCAATCATCACCTAATCCAAGTTCAGTATCGTTAATCAGTCCTCTGATCACGTCAAATTTCTCCTGAGAATGTTGATACTGTTTTGCCCAACCTGCGATGGCTTCTTTTTGTAGTTGTAGGTCTTTCTTCAATTTTTCAATTTCCTGCCGATGTTGTTCGGTTATTTCTTCTGCTGTCTTAAGGAGCCTGCTGTAATCTTCCTTTGCTCCCTTTAATTCCATTTTAGTTTCATCAAGAACACCCCTTTGAAATTGAATGAAATTATTAAGTTGTTCAATTCCCTTCTGCTGTTCCTCTACTCGTTCATCTTGCAGAAGATGTTCATCGACAAAGTTCGATAATTCTATTCTGTTGTCCAGCAAATCATCTACTATTTGGTCTATCTTTTTCAAATATTCTTGATCAGTCATTTTAACTCCCCTTTCAAAGACTCCTGTAACTCGAATAGTTTAGTATATACATCACCATGAGCACGTTCATGAATCATAGCCTGCCATTCAGCTTTTTTTCTCTTGCGCCTTTCAGTTTTCAACCAACTTTTCACTTTGGCTAATTTATCGCCTTTTTCTTTTAGCCTATTTTTTAAATCTTGCTCACGATCTATTAATTGCTCTACAGTGGATGTGAGCCAGTCAATGTGATTATTAAGATACAAATCTATAATTTTTTCGTTGATTGTCTCAACATCTTCTCGTTTGCCCTCTTCTATTTTTTCTTTTATTTCACAAAGTAATTCTTTTATCTCTTCCAGCCGTTCCTGATCATTCATTCCTCTTCCTCCAATAACTTAGCTTCTTTAACCGTTCCTTTTTTTAACTATATTGCCGATAATCTGCCATTTAAGAAAAGTACTAAACTGTTAAAATTGAAAGTGGAGGTTATTCATCATGATATTTTCAACCATTAAACCTATGCTTGTACAACCCGCATACAAAATCCCTGTCCATGAGAATTACATCCATCAGATAAAATTGGATGGTCATAGAGCTTTGTTACATTATTACAATGGACAGATAAGGATTTACACTCGTCATGGCAACGAAGTTACTTATAAGTACCCCGAGTTACAATCTATTCAATTACCTGTCTCCAACTGCATCTTAGATGGAGAATTGGTCTCCTTTGACTCTGACAATAAACCTTGCTTTGACAGTCTAATGACTCGTTTCAGAGCAACTAAATCGGACAAGATTAAAGAGCTAAAAGGCATGCTACCTGTTCATTTTTCGGCCTTCGATATTTTGTTTTTTAATAATGAATCTTTAGTTAACAAGCTATTAATTGATCGCCTAGAAATACTTGACAACATAGTCACAAACACGCCTTACATTTCCACATGCCCTACATACTCAGATGGCCAAGAATTATTTAAAAGTGTAAAATCGATTGGCCTCGAAGGTATAGTATCTAAAAATTTATATAAGACTTATAAAATGGACGCCCGGCCGATTGATACCTTTTTAAAAATCAAGAACTACCAATATGCGACTGTCAAAATCGCTGCCATTCGAAAACAAAAGTTTGGTTGGTTGATGTTTGGCCTAGACAATCGTTATAAAGGCGTTCTGGAATTTGTACCTCCTAACGAAAGAAGAGCTTTTTATCAAATATCTAAGCAGCTGATCGCCGGTGAGGATAAAGACTATATCTACCTTGATCCCCTAATAAGCTGCGAAGTTAAATACCAATGTTTAAGCAAAAAGGGCTATATGCGTAGTGCTAGTTTTCAAAAGTTTATTGTTTAATTTGTTAAAAACAACTCTAAATTCTACTAAGGAGGATTCTCACCTTAATTGCTTTGTTTCCTCCTCTCAAGCTCTTCCTGTACAAGCCCAATTATTCTTTTTTGTTTCTCAATGTATGCAGAGACTGGCTCGTCACTCATGCCGATGTGAGAACCTAACCTAGCATTTGCATCTTCTACGACGAGCAGCAGCCCTTCTGTAGATAGGTTCTTAATACCACTTTCCAACATTCAACAAACCTCTTTTCCCCATATCAATGATCAGTACAGATACTTCGTCTGGATCACGATTTAATTCATTGCTGATAGTCCAAACATTTGACTTTAAGAATAGCTGCTTCACGATTTGTACTTCTTTACCTCTGAATATCAGGTTCATATTTTCGCCTGCTATATAAATATCACTCATTGCCGTTCCTCCTAACTAAAAACTAAACAATGTCAATTGCTCAAATTTCTCTATTTTCGGGGGTTCACTTTCAACCTTTTCATGTATGGAATCACACTTTCTGTGGTCACTTGTTTCTCGAAAGTTTTCAAACCAATGGAGAGGAAAACAACCTCTGTATTTTTTAAATTCTGGATCATTGTAGAAATGACAGTGCGTCTTACTTCGTCTTATAAAGTACTCTTGCAATTTAACGTTTTTATATCCTTCCTGCCGCCATATTAGTCTAGCTTTGTAGACCTTTCCCTTATCCAACTCAGGAATCACTAGAGCAGGTTCAGGCGGCCATTCTTCCTCTTCGATGACTCGAAACCTGCGGGCTTGGAAAATTCCCATGTGCGAGCCTTCAGACGGAAAGCGCGATGCATAATAATAGTTAGATCCGTTCGGAAAAAGGTAATATTTTTCCCCAGGAATTAGCCCTGTAGGATTATTATCAATTTCAAGATAGATTCCTTGTAGCATCCTAAAGCCTCCCCTATCTAGCAATCCCTCAATCTTGGAATAACTTCTCCCCCAAATCTCGCACAATCGTACCCAACCCTTGTACTGCAACGCCTGTATTGTCTGCAAAAAGTGCGACAGGTATAATGCCTATCTTCTTTCTGCATCCACAACGGCCTATCATCAGCTATAACAACGCTCATTTCCTCACCTTCTTTTAAAGGGGCTATACAGCCCCAAATTTGATTAGGCAATAATTACAATCTTTTCACTCTGAATCTCTTTTTCTAGTGCTGCATGTAAGTAATTTTTAATATTTTGCATTGCTGTTAATTTCCATGCTCCACCGTCAGCTTCGAACAATGCACATGATGGACCTGATTGCATACGGAATATAAATTCTGATTCAGGTTGATCGACTTCAACAAATGTGCGATAAGGAGCTAACACAACAGGATTAGGAACTCTAACATTTGCAACTGTTGCTACTCCTGTCTTTGCGACAACTGCTTGGGAAACACCGTCATCTCCAACTGTATTTACAGCTTCTTCTTTAATATTTCCAACGACTTTTAACATAATGTCGCGGTCTTCATTCTTTACAAAGCAAGATTGAAGTTTGATATTAAAGTCTTCCGAATCGTACCAACGGTCAAAATTGAACGATGGAAGCATCGCATTAGCTTTTATTAAAAAATTCCTATTTAAATCACGATTGAACGAACTAAAGCAACTAACTTTCGTTGGACTTTTAACATGCATCATCAGACGTTCATTTCCGTCAAATTCCGATTGTAAGTATTCAACGAGTCCTGAAAGGCTGTGTACCTCGATAGCTTCAGTAGTTGACTCGTCCACCTTGTGCAACTTTTGAGTTGAAAAAATTTGAGTTCCAACCTCTTCTACACGTGTATTTCCTAGGCCTACAATGTATTGGATTGCTTCTTTAATCATTTTCAATTCCTCCCATTTGTTTGTTTTTATTTAAAGCTGATAATTTTTCCTTGATCGTCAGCAACTTCGCCATCTTCTGTAATGTAAGACTGTCCTTTGATTCCTGATTTCAGTTCAGCACCAGTTATTTTCCCTTTGTTGTCGAAATCCATTATGATGTTCGTTCCAATATCTTTTGCTGGAGCAAGTGTCGACTTAACTTGAATGCTTGTTCCGGCAAGGTTTCTTTCCTCATTGCCCTCCAACGTTACTGTTACAGTAAGCTTTCTTTTTTTCTTTGGATCAGTGTTTGGATCAGCTATGTTTTCAAGTACTTTCTGTAATTCTGTGTTAAATCGTTCTGCCATCGCACCATTTGCAAAGTTATTTAGATCAACAATTTTAGCCATGTTTTATGCCTCCTTTTTCAATAAATGGCTGTTAACAATTTTTAAATAATCAGCCGGTACATTACTTGTTGGAATCAACCACGCCCCTTCTCTAATACTGTTTATCGTGATCGACTTTCGACCGCCTAATCTTTGATGCTCCCAATGTCTTAAAATAAAGCCAGTTGGTACTAAGTACCTTTCATTTAGTGTTGAAAACTCAATTATGAAAAATCCAATACCACCAAGCTTTTCTACTGCTAACAGATAATAAATTTGATGTTCTTCAATATTTGACAAAGGAAAGCTGGTCTTGTTTTTGGTACTCTTTGCTTCGAAATAAATAGCTTGTCCACCCTTGATTGTTCCACCAAAATCTACAGACGATTTTTTCATAGGTGTAGCACTACTAATGCCTTTTCTCTTGTTGTAATAGGCTCTCCATGGTGTTGGTATTTTGTCTACAAGTGCTAGATTCATAGTCTTGTAGGCTTGATTAGTCCACTCCAACATTTCTTCAAGAGCCATACCTCGTTTACCGTAATTCAAAATTTTCACCCCTGTTCAATCACTTCTCTCATTACCAATTCATTCCGCAATTCGTAATAACTTAGATCATCTAAATGCCTACCGTCCCTAGCCTCGTAAACTCCCTTCATTTCAAGCTCCTGCAGCAACACTTGTTTTTTACTTTCCTGCGACAACTCTACGTATCCCCTTAATAAAGCCATTAGCTCACGTCCTTTCGTTGTTCATCCAAATATTTATCAAAGAGCATTAGTCCCTTAACCACTGAATTTTTATCAAATTTATTGACGATCTCGAGAATAAATCTTCCTCCGGTCATGACTTTCCCGGTTAATTGATGATAAGTTTTCATTCTGTTAAAAACGTCATTCGCACTCATTGAGCAACCTCCCGTCTTAGTTCTAAATCAAGGAATTGACTATATTCCTTTACGAAAGCTAACTGTATCGTTCCTACTGGCCCATTACGATGCTTGGCAAGGTTGACCTCTACGATGTTCCTATTTTCTGATTGCTTGTCATAGTAATCATCCCGATAGAGGAACATGATCAAGTCCGCATCTTGCTCGATGCTGCCTGAATCCCGTAAATCAGACATCATCGGACGCTTGTCCTGTCTTTGTTCAACTCCCCTATTTAACTGTGATAGGAGAATAACAGGGATGTTAAACTGTCTCGCCATCTGTTTTAACTGCTTGGTTATATCTCCAATGGCCAGATCATTCCGCTCAAACTTTCCAACCTGAGTAATCAGCTGTAAGTAGTCAATCACAACGATGTGTTTTTCATTCTTATGCTCTCGTTGCGTTTTACGAACCCTAGCTCGAATATCAGCTATCGTTTGTTTAGATGAATCATGAATGTTTATATGCCATTTACTGTATATTCCTATTGCTTCACTAGCTCGTTCACTATCTAGTTTGCTGAACATCCTGTATGGATTTTTCCACTTGATTCCTGAAATGTTTCCAATTGAGCTTAGCAAGCGTTGAGTAAGCTGTTTTTCCGGCATTTCGAGAGAAAAAATGTCTGCCACTCCACTGTTTTCACAACAACTTTTCACTAGATTGAGAGCGAACGCTGTTTTCCCCATCGATGGACGACCAGCGATGATGATCAAGTCTCCGCCGTTTAAGCCTCCTGTCATGTTGTTTAAATCCGTGAATCCTGTGTCAATGCCGGTCATCTCACCTTTATCGACCATCATGTCATCATAGATTTCCATAAGAACATCATTTTTCGTTCGTTCGCTTTTAATACCAATTTCTTGCATCTCAACGTATGTCTTGTAGAAATCGTCGGCCGACTCTTCTGACTGATTGTTTAAAAAAGCTGCTGCAGAAGCTACCAAGGTACGTTTTTTATATTGTTCAAATACGATGTTCTGATAAAACTCAATGTTTGTTGCTGTAGGACAAGCTAAAGCTAAGTCGGTTAAGTATGTAGTTCCTCCGATGTTTTCAATATCGCTCTTTAGCTTGTTAACCAATATCGATGGATCAATCGCTGTTCCTTCTGAAGCCAGTTCACGCATTGCTTTAAAAATCAGTTTGTTCCTGGATGAAGAAAAGTGTTCGGGTTCTAAGGTGATTTCGTGAATGATATCTGCCTCTAGCAAAACAGCACCAAGAACCATGCTTTCAGCTTCTAGTAGATCACCGTTCCCAAGGTGGCTTTGGTATAGATTTTCCTGTTCGCTTTTCGTTTTCAATACGTTCAGCCCCTTCTTGCAGCCATTGTTCATGTTGCTTCAAAAAGTCGTTTATAGGCACTTCACTAACAGATATTTCTGCTATCGCTGGCGGAAAAGGTTTTTCTTTTATGTGCTGATTAAGCCGATTCATCACCTTTTCGTAAGGCATATCAGCTAGATGTTCCAGCCAAACTTCCACCCTCTTTTCAGTTATCTCAAATCGGGAATAAGCTGCCGAAATATGTTCTAAGATGCTCATTGCTTGTTTTGGAGTCACTGTACTTCCTCCTTTAATCCCATCTTCTTGAAAATCGCGTCTAATTGAGCGAGATTATCCTGTTTTTTGTTGATAGGAGTTACTTTAGGATTCCGGGTATATTGCTGTTGAACTTTTAAGTCCGACAGTCTCCTGATATTCTTGCTGTACCAATCCTTTAAAATAGATTCACAGTATTTAAAGGTGCGTGCGTTATTTCTTAATCCCTCTTTCATAGCTTCAATCACGATCTCTTCTGATGTGTCGTCAATCCACATACCAATGGACTGAGCGATATAAGGACTAGGCATTCCAAAATTTTGTTGATAAAAAGAAAATGCGTTCATCTTCTCTTCTTCTTCTTCTCTTAAATTCTTTACATTCTTGTTTATGGTGTCAGGCTGTCGTTTTGTTCTTGTTTCCTTCGGTTCGGATTCCTTATGCATTTCTTTGTTCTGTTCGTAGTTCTTAGAATCCTGATAAACGTTGTAATTACTAATGGTTACGATTAATCCTCTTGTTGTCTTCGTTGTTTTTATCATTGGTTCTCTCGCGTTTCCTTCATTTGACGTTTCATTTGAACTTCGTAACCAGTCCAATACATTGTATATTTGGGACTTTTTAGGCCTTTCTGTTCGATATCCGACCTTATAGCTGCACTCCTCAATTAGTTCTGGAATTGATACAATTACTTGCCCTCTTTTCAAATTCTTGTATGGCTTGTGTTGTGCTTTCAAAAGAAGATACATCCAAACCTTTAAATAGATTGGTGGCTTCTCCCATATTTCACTCTCTATCATTTTTCTTGATACTAGGATGTATCCACCTGGATTTTTGGGATCACACACAAATATCACCTCTTTTTTTTATGAACTTCTCGATGGCAATCAACGCATAATGTCAATCCATTCGAAACTTCGAATCTGAGTTTTTTATACTTAGCGAATGGTTTAATATGATGAGCATTTAACTCTCCTCCCACCTGATCACAGTGTTGACAAGTGTATTTATCTCTTTCGAATACCTTTCTTCGCCACTTGCTATATTGTGGTGAGTTTCTAATATCCTGATTGGTCTGTTCCCAAGGAGCTCGTTTTCCGACCCAAATAACAACTTTTCCATCTCGTACAGACGCGTGAGCATTACAAACTCCTACACCTGAGCATCCCAAGTATTCTTTTTCTGTAACCAATTGAAGAATGTAAGAGCAATCCATGCAGTAATGAACGTTTTCTCCGGCTACCACATGAGGAAAGCCTTCGTATATTTCATCGCTGCATCTATCACATCCGTAATAACGAACCGGTGTCCAAATATCCCCATTAGGTTCTTTTTCAATGCGCAAAAGTGTCACTTTTCTACCCTCCTATTAAGGAATTCTTTTACGTTGTCCAAACTGAAGCCGTCTTTTCAAGGTTAGTTAAATTATTCATAGAGCAACGCCCCCACCTCAATCGTGTCCGTTAATCTCTTCGTCATCCTGCAATACTCACATTTTTCGCAACGTGTCGGATTTGCTTCTTTATTTTTCACTGCTAATATTCGTTCCATTTTCATTTCGATGTATTCATACTCAAAATCAAAGCGACTAGATTCGAAGTGGATAACAGCCTTATTCGGTGGGTTTTCTTTTGTAACGGCAACAATGTAGGGCGTGTATGTTTGTCCTAAATTCTCCTGCAACACTCGTCTGTACAACGCCATCTGTAGAACATAGTCCCATGCCTCCGCGAATGAAACCCAATCGCTATATTTAACCGACCAGTAACGCTTGTAAAGGTCTGGAGTCGTCTTAATGTCACTAAAAGTGTTGCGATTATGATTGATAGAATCGACTTTAATTTTCCAGTCAGCACCGAATAGATTAGCTGCATAAATTTGTTCTTTTTCCCCTTCCAATGCAAACATGGCTAGTGGATCATTTTTTAGTGTTTCAATCATTCGATCAGCAGTTTCGAAGTCTGCATATTTTCCGCCTCTTGCTTTAAAAATCGCTCCATTATATTCTTCGATAAATTTGTTAAACTCTTCTTCAGCTTCAAAAGCTGTATGAACATATTCTCCAACAAGCAAAGCATTGGAGGAGGGCCTTTTGTAAGACCCGTCCAGCTCCGCTATTGTTTTTGCCTCACATTCTTGGAAGCTCTTAAACTGTGAAACAGACATGTACTCCTTGTTTGCCTCAATCGAATGGTAATTCGCTTTGCTGAGGATCAGCTTGGTTGGTGTCATCTGCCCTCACCTCTTCTTTATCTCCAGTCTTCTTTTCTTCATTGAAGGCGTCAGCAAGCCCACTGCTGCTTTTCTTTTTGGCATCCTTATTAAACCAGTCATCAACCTTACTCATCCCATCCTTAAGAGAGTTGTATATCTTAATCAGTTCTACGTAATCGTATTCCGAGAACGATTCAGCGTTGTAACCAAATCGTTCTTCGACCATCTCCTGCGTAACACGATATTCTCCTTTAAAGATGTTCAAAGCATTTGATATACGATCTTTCAAAGGACCATTAGAATTACCTCTTAGCGTTTCCTCACATTGTTGAATCGCTTTTTCAACGATGTCACCAGGAATGACCGACAGAATACATGAACGCAATCTCCGCGCACCATCATTGGCAACTTTCTCATATATATCACGTGGATCAGTTAGCTTCTTTATACTTCCTTTGGCCTTCATGGAATGTTTCACTGTAAAAACTTTAGTTTGACGTGTATTTGTTTCCAAATCCCAAGCGTAAGCCATGACATCAGATTCACCCTCGCGCTGCTCTAATTCCTTGATACCAGAATCAATATTTCCCCAGTTTTGAGCGACAACTTCAGCTAATCTGATTGATGGACCGGAAATCTTGGCACTGCCTCGTTTATATTGATAAACAGCTGTTTCAGCTAAAGAAATACGTTTACATGAGTCCAAAATTCTTTGTTCTGCTTGAAAAACATTCCTTGGAAATTGACGAGCCATAAAAATAGCTCCTTTTACTTCTTCCATTTCACGACTACTTGTTGATTGTGCTAAAACATTTCCTTGCGGTTGGGACTGTTGATAATTAAACTGCTCGGTCAATTGGCTCATACTCTATTTCCTCCTTCAAATCAATTTCTTGTGATAGATAAACATCGATCAGATCATCGTATAATCGGCTTCCATCTAAAGATGGCTGGTATTTTTCCAAGAAATTAAATAATGGTTTGTTAATAGGATTGACAGGCTCATGAATCATTCCACGACTTGTATCGATGTACATTCCGTCTCCTCCTTGAATCATTTTCCAAAGTGCTATATAATCGAACTAACATTATTTTTTAAAGTGCTGACTCCTGTTGCTGCAGGAGTCTATTTTGTTTCCAATAGTTCAGGATTTTCGTAAATGTTACCGACTACTTCGCATGTTTGGAATCGCATTGGAAGACGGTGCATCCCAACACACCACTCTCCGTATTCGCTATACTCTACGCAGTGCCTCTCTATTTTTGACATGGACTTAAACTCGACAACATCTCCCTCATAAATCTCCTTGCCGTTCTTGTCTTTGAGTCCGGTGTATTGCATTAATTCATATGTGCCTTCTCCTTCATGCTCTGGAAGACTTCCACATCCGTTTTGAAGATTGTAATAGCATGCTTGATTATTTATAAAGGTCATGGAATCATGAATATCTTCACCGCATACATGCATCCTTTTTGTATCCTTATCAAACACACGAAACTTAACTTCTCTCATCTAAAATCCTCCTATTCTGCCGTTGTAAACTTAGCGTCATATTCTTCGTATAAAAACCTTTCAAGATTTTCACTTAAGATTGTTTCACCGTCGATTTCTACAATGTCATCACCTTCCATGATCTCTTCGCCAAAATAGTCGATACCCCAATACTTTTCTTGGTACATATCTGGATAACCGTTTCTGTTAATCTCACCGATCATTGGATGCTCGATGTCAAAGGACATTGTTAAACCCCCTCACCAATACATATTCAAGTTTCTATAGTGGTCATATTGCCCTGATTTTTTAAGTTCATTTATTTTAGCTGCACAAGTGTATTCTGTTTTCCCTAGTGCGAAAGCTAACGTTCGGATATGGTCCACTTCGTAGTATTTGCAAAGATACTCCAGTTCCGAGACAGTAAAGCGTTTCCCATGATTATGATGAAAATCTGGATGGTATTGCATTCGGCCATATTGATCTAGTTTTATTTCTTCCTGCATTTGCAGAGACATAACGATTCACCACCTTTCAATGGAGGTTTTCCTCACTTCTTGTCGAAATAGGACTATAGAAGGAGGTGTAAATATTGGAAAAGACTGATTTACCTTATTCCCAAATTCAAGCTTTCAACGCTTATGGGAGCCAAGAGGAATTGCAAAAGAAAATCAAAACTTTTCAGGATAACGGTTGGGTATTTATAGGGTCTACCCCTATCGTTGGCGCACCATTTTTGAGTGTTGGCTGGCCTAAAGAAAAAGGTGATCCTATTTACCCTGAAGAGTATCCGAAACAAGAATGAAGTAATCTGAGTAGTTTGGTAGTTCAAAGTCTCCTGCTTTGGCATTTGGCTCCCAAACGGGCTGCCAACCTTTTTCGATAAGTCTTTCGGCTTGCTCTCGTTCCTGCACGAACGTTAGTTTGTCGAATGACTTTTCGAGATTGACAGTTAACTGAGGTTGTTCCATTTACTTACCTCCTTTTTATGTATTAATGGATAATGTCCATCATAGCGGCCACAAATGGCATATCTTTAAGGGGGATTTTATGACCGCTATGACGAGCACTAGCCCGTCTTTTGTGTTATAATGTAAGTACCAAATCAAGTGCAGTGAGTAGGTTGCCGCCTAGCTCGCTGCTTTTTTGTTTTTAAGGTAAATCTGATGTCTAATCTCAATCTCTAAAGCTAGAAGCAAATCTCGATTTTCTCTAGCTTCTTTACACCTTTCTCGCACCTCTGCTGCTGTCATTAAACGGCTTGCACAGAATAGAAATTTCATTCTCTTCACCTCATTTCACTAAAATAGGTTTACATCTTCTTCAGATACCCAGTATTCTCCACCTATGACATCTGACACTTTTAAAACTACACCCGACTCATATTCATGGGCATCGATCACTGTAAAGGATCGCATAACAGTGCCTTTCGAACCGATTAAATCTAAACGTTGTTTGTAATCTTTTTCACTCCTCCAAACAATTCTTGGTTCCCAATCTTTAATGTCCAGCTTTTCCTTGCAGCTAGAGCAAAAACAATTATTTTCTATAGCCGCATACCAGACTTCTTCAGTATGATGGAAATCTTTATGACACTCGCCACAGTACTTAACAGGTGTAACCCGCATCTTTACTCACCCCATTTTGAAAATTATGTTGATGTCGCCGATTGTTAGGCCTTCAGCTAATTTTTTGATTTCGTCCTGCTGCTGTTTCTTTGTAGTAAGTCGTTGCAGTTCTTTCAATGAATGGATAGCATTTTCGAGCCATTCGCTCGCTTCTTTATAATTCCCTTCGGATGTAGCTTCTTCACTTCGCTTTATGCAATATTTATAGCAGTCCATTTGATTTTTGAATTGATGCTTGTCCTCTTTCAGAAAAATATTTTCAACCATATAAACCCTCCTAATATTTGAGTTATGTTTTGCAAGACAGTATTTACATCTACACCGCATAGTAATGCGGCCAGCGCCTCAGGAGCTTGCGTTACCTGAAACCACCTGATAACGTCGTCGAGCCTTAAAATCAACTTGTCGTTTTCAACCCTTGATACGTTGCTACGAGAAAGGTATATCTTTTCTGCGAGTTCTTCCTGACTAAGCCCCGCTAACACCCTTATTTTTTTAAAAACAGCCCCAAATTTCATAGATTTACGTTGCTTCAACTTTGCTCACCCCCTCTCAGGTGTGCAGGGTTCGCACATAATGTGCAAAGATAAGTACAGACTTATGTCAATTAATCTATTAAAATTTTTAATAGGAAGAAACAGTTAAACAACTTTTTCTGTCTGATGATCTATCCAGTTCATCAAGGCTGTATAAGGAATGCGAATCTTATTCCCATCCCTGATACAAGGGAATCCATTAACTTCTGATTGCTGACAAAGTTCATATGTTGCTGTACGACCAATTCGTAAAATTTTTGCTGCTTCTGGCACTTTAAGAAATCGTGGTGTTTCTTTATAACCATGGGATTCAAGTAACTTTTTGACATCTTGCAGATGCTTTTCGTTTTCTTCACGGACTATTTGGCGAATCACATCTTCGAAGGACAATTAAATCGCTCCTTTCTGGTGTGAGTAAAAATGATATTGTTTTTCTAAATTTAGGTCTTTAATGAAACACTTATAATGATGAATCAGATCACAAAGCTTTTGATTTTGATCTAATAGTTTCTGATTACTAACTGAAGAATCTTCAAGTAGTTGATGTAATTTGTCGATATGTTGTTTAGTTGTTGTTAACAAGAACCACATAGCGTTAGTTTTTTCGTCTTCAGTCATGTTGTAAATATTGTCAATGAACTCGTTGCATTTTTTGATAATAAATTCGTTGGAACTCATTAGACTTTCACCTCGAATTCATTTATTAACATTTGAGCTATTTTGATTTGCCCTTTTCCAGTGATCAGTGTAGTCAAAGACTCGACATCACCGCTTGATCTGCTTATTAGTGTTACTGTAGTTTCAAACAAACCTTGTTCGATGTATATTTGCTTAGGGTTATTCTTTTCACGTCCTGATTTAATTAGAAAACCTTTATCACGTAACCACTCAAACATTTTATTTCGACCTAACTTGATACCGTGTTCGTCATACATTAGTTTTGCGAACGACCCAACATTAATAGATGCGTTTGAATTAGAGACAACCTTTCCAAATGATGTATATGGCATGTCCAACTTTTGTTGTTCAATAACAGCTGCTTTTTCCTGTTCAGCTTTTAAACGTTGGTTCCGCTCGATTTTCAAGGTTTCTAACAACTTTATTCCGAAGTCTGGATTACTGATGATGTTTTTAATCGTTTCAGGAGTTGCATACGCTCCATGCTTTCTTATTGATGGAAGAACTTCTGATGTAACCCATTTGCGAAATTTTTTTGCTTCTGGTTTACGGCTATCCAAGATGACATCATACAGACCATCTTCGTTAACAAATGTTACTTGTTGGACTCCACCGGCTGTTTCAAGGGGGTGATTCGAAATCACATCCTTATCTAAACGCCGTTTCACTCCAGCAACTTGACCAAGGCCAAGAATCTCGCAAACATCTTTCAAAAGAAAAAGAACATCATTATTTTTTTGGATGACAGTTAATTTTTTGTTATTGAATATTTTTTGAATCTGATTCATCAGCTCACCTCTTTGGGGATTTTTTTGATACTTTTTGTATCAATAGATACCTGAAAAAGTTCTGGAAACAAGACTCTATCCCTAGTGGAATATAATTTTTCGAATTTAAGCATTGTTTCACGACCAGGATTGCGATGTCCTTTTTCTATTTTTCTAATGTATACTTCTGAAACACCTAGCATTTCAGCGACTTGTTTTTGAGTCCAACCTCTAGTATTTCTTTCTTGAACAAGTCGACATCTCATGTTATCACCTCGTTTTCTCGATACGTTTTGTATCTGTTGTATTTTCATTATAAATGATACTAATTGTATCGTCAATAGTTTTTTGAAACTTTTTGTAACATGGGTTTAAAACGATACATAAAGTATCTATACTAGTACTTGTATAACCTTTTGTATCATTAGTTTAGAAAGGAGGAGTTCGAATGTTAGGAAATCGTTTAAAAGCTTTAAGAGGTAAAAGAACTCAAGAAGAAATTGCTAACTCTATTGGAGTTTCTAGGGCTAGATATTCTCACTACGAGAACAACAGAAGAGAACCTGACAATGAAACCCTCCAAAAGATAGCTGATTTTTTTAATGTATCAACAGACTATTTACTTGGTCGTTCCAAAGAAAAAGAATCAGACTGGAATTTAAAGCTTCCAGAGTTAACCGATAAGGATGAGCGTGATATAGCCAAAGATTTAGAAAAGATAATTAGTAATTTAGGAAAAAAAGATGGTTATTCACAATTTGACGGTCAAAGCATTGATGATATGGACGAGGAAGATCGTGAATTGCTCATTGCATCTCTTGAAAACTCTATGCGCTTAGCGAAACGGATCGCTAAACAAAAATTCACCCCTAAAAAATATCGTAAATAGGAGTGCAATTTATGTCTCGAATGAAAGAAATTGTCGCAAAAATTATTGATAAATACGGAACGAACGATCCATTTGAAATTGGAAAGGCCCGCAGCATCGAATTTGTATTTGCAGAGCTAGGCAGTACCTTTGGCTTCTATAGCTCCTACAGACGGATTCAGTTTATTCATATTAATAATAAATTGGAGAAGACCATTCAACGCTTCGTGTGTGCCCATGAATTGGGACACGCCATCTTACACCAAGACATTAATACTCCATTTCTGAAGGCGCATACATTTTTTTCACAAGAAAAAATCGAAGTTGAAGCTAACACCTTTGCAGTTGAATTACTAATGACAGATGATGCGATTTATGAATATAAGGATATGTGCCTCTCGATCAACAAGCTGGCCGAAATATACGGCATCCCTAGGGAGGTCATTCATCTAAAAACCTTTAGTAATAAATTTTTTTAATTATTTGCTAGTTCGATATACACATGTAAAAAGATGTGTTTTTATTTTTAAAATCCAATAGAACTGTTGTTCCCTAATGGGAATTTATTTTTAGCTATAATAGAACATATATTCTTAAATCGAAAGGAGTAATAAAAGATGGCTTATTTCCAAAAGGTTCCCGCAAAGAATAAACAAGGCTATAAGTGGAAGTGTACAGAAGATGCACCACTACATCCTGTAACAGGTAAACGACGGCAAGTGACTAGGAGGGCTGATTCTAAAAAAGAAGCACAACAAAAAGTAATGGCAGCAATAGAGGAAATTAAAAAGAAAGACCGTGGAGAAATTAATACTGATTTGGAAAATATAACAGTAAAAGAACTATTTGAAAAATGGTTTGAATTAATTATGAAGCGAAAGTTAAAAGAGACAACTTTCAAAGAATATTATAACGCTGCAAATTATCGCATTATTCCCGTTTTAGGGAGTATAAGAGTCAAAGACCTTAACACGATTATGCTACAGAAATACATTAACGATCTGATAGATGAAGGTCTATCACCAAGGTATATCGAATATATCAGCACGATTTTTTACGGGGCGCTAGAGACCGCAAGGAAATGGAAAGTTATTCAAACAAATCCATTAATAGATGTAGAAAAACCACGACCACGAAGGATCGAATATATTACATGGACACTTGACGAGATGAATAGATTTTTACATTTGACCAAATTATCAAACCTACGTTTATTTACTATTGTGAGTACCGCAACAAAAACTGGTTTGCGGCGTGGTGAAATCTTATCTTTAAAATGGTCTGATGTAGACTTTGAAAATAAAACTATTTGTGTAGAACGTTCATTAGTATATGATAAAAATGGGTTTCGTTTCACAACTCCTAAAACGTCCTCGTCAAATAGGGTTATAAAAATAGGAGATTCATTGATAAGAGATTTTAAGAGATGGAAAACAAATCAGAACGAAATAAAAATGGTTCTTAGGAAAAGCTATGAAGATCATGATTTAATTTTTTCTACACAAACAGGTAAACCTATATTTCCACGCTCACTTACTCATGATTTTAATAAAGCAATCAAGGTTGCTGGTGTTCCGAAAATAAGATTTCACGATTTAAGACACACGCATGCGACAATTTGTCTGGAAGCTGGTATGTCTTTAAAAGAGGTACAAGATCGGTTAGGTCATAGTAGCATAAAAACGACTGGTGATGTTTACGCTCATGTTACGGATGCGATGAAAGAAAAAACTGTCGATTTGTTTGAAAAATATATTTCAAAATAGACTTTTAGCAAGGTATGTGGTCAAAATGTGGTCAATGATGACATACCTTGCATAAAAGCCTTGTTATATCAATGTTATCAACGCCACACACTCCACATGCCCCGTATGCGGAAACATATCCACAGGCTGCACCTCAAGCGTCTTGTAGCCACCATCTTCCAATATTCGCAAGTCTCTTGCAAGTGTTGCTGGGTTGCACGATACGTAGACGACTCTCTCTGGCTTCATGTCCAAAATGGTGTCCAGCAATGCTTCGTCGCAGCCTTTGCGGGGTGGGTCGACGACGAGGACGTCTGCTTGTACGCCTTCTTTGTACCATTGCGGGATGACTTGTTCTGCTTTGCCAACTTCAAAAACAACATTTTCGATTCCGTTTAGTTGGGCGTTTCTGTTGGCGTCGGCAATGGCTTCTGGTACGATTTCGACACCGTATACTTTTTTTGCTTTTTTGGCTAAAAATAAGGAAATCGTACCGATGCCGCAATAGGCATCAATGACTGTTTCTTCGCCGCTTAATGCCGCATATTCCAACGCTTTTTCATAAAGGATTTTTGTTTGTTTTGGGTTGACTTGGTAAAAGGAGCGTGCGGAAATAGCGAATTTGATGTCACCAATATAGTCATAAATGACTTCGCTACCCCAAAGCACCTTTGTTTTTTCTCCAAAAATAACATTTGTCTGTTTTGGGTTGATGTTTTGTACGATTGCTTTCACTGCTGGAATGCTTTCCACAATTTCCTTCACTATCTGCTTCCGGTGCGGAAGTTCTGGTGTACGTGTCACAAGTACAATCATCATATCTTCTGTTGTGTAGCCGTAGCGTGTCATGACATGTCGTAAGATGCCTTTGTTCGTTTCTTCTTTGTATGCTGAAATATCGTAGCGTTGACAAATGTCTTTTACTATTTGGATCGCTGTATCATTTTGTTCGTGTTGAATGAGACATGCTTCCATATTAATGATGCGATGACTTCTCGCTTGGTAAAAACCGGAAACGAGTCTCCCCGCTTCCTCTCCGACAGGGACTTGTGCTTTGTTACGGTAACGCCATGGGTCTTCCATGCCTAAAACAGGATGAACGGTCACGTTTTCCAGTTTGCCAATTCTCTCTAAAACATCGCGGACTTGTTTTTCTTTTGCTTTTAGCTGCCCTTCATAACTGAAATGCTGGAGCTGACAGCCGCCGCACTGGTAATAAATCGGACAAGGCGCTTCGACTCTATTTGGACTGGCCGATAGGATTTCCATGAGACGGCCAAAACCATAGTTTTTATTTACTTTCGTCACTTTAATTTTAGCTTTTTCACCGGATAAACCATTAGGAACAAAAATTGGATATCCATCTACCTTCGCTACTCCGCTTCCATCATGAGTAACGTCTTCGAAATGGACTTCCAACATTTCATTTTTCTGTACTGGTGTTTGCTTCATCAAGATCTTCCTCTGCTGGCCAATTTTTTGCTTTTATGATTGTAACATATAGAAGCTCTCTTTGCGAAAAGAGTCACCCTCCGATTGTCGTTTCATATATATACTTTTAACTACAAAAAAGACCATCTATATACATAGATGATCGCGTCTTTTTACTTGGAAAGCAAAAGAGGAAGGATGTCTTGCAAAGATGCCACTTCATATGTAGGTTTGTTGTCATCTGGTGCTGTTTTTTGGTGATGATTGATCCAGATAGATTTCATTCCAATGGCATTTGCTCCGCGGATATCTGTATTCAAGTTATCGCCAATCATAATGGCATCATCTTTTCCTAAGTTCATTTCTCTAAGCACATGTTCAAATACAGTATGATGCGGTTTTCCTTTTCCGAGATCTCCAGAAATAATCGTTTTTTCAAAAAATGGCGTTAATTCTTGTGCTTTCTTTAGTTTATGGTGCTGTAGCGTTGGGGCGCCATTCGTAATGAGAGCAAGACGGAATGCATTTTTTAATTTCTGTAAAACTGTTAATGTTTCTGGATAAAGAAAGGAGATGTTTTCTCGGCTTTCCTTAAATAGCTGAGCGAGTTTTTTTCCAAGCTCTGGACTGTCGACACCAATAGCAAGAAGCCCGTCTGTCCATGCTTTTTCTTGGTAAATAGGAGCAATTTTTGCAAGCTCAGGAAACTCAAATGTTCCATCATGAAACGTTCCCCACAAACCCTCGAATGGATTGATGCCGATCATTTGGGTAAAAGGATAGACATCATATGTTTCATAAAGTGCTCTCGCTTTGTTCCGTACACTCTTTTCAATTAATTCAGCACTTATGTTTGTTTGTTTTTCCGCTTCTTTACAAGTAATCGAGAATGCTTCCTCTATACATTTTGAGTCCCATAATAGCGTATCATCAAGATCAAAAAAAACAGCTTTCATGTTTTCACCTAGCCCTTTTGTATTTTCCAGTTTGTTTGCGTTATTTTAGCAACATTCACTCATCTATGATTATAGCAGATTTTGACGTGTAAGATGGTTTTGCTATAAATTGACCTTTTTTCTCCTATTTCCCAAGCAATTTGTTTCCCGGGAAATAATTAGCCGATAATTGTAGAATGAATGATTTTAGAGTGAAATTTGTAAGATACGTATATTACTGTCGTATCGCAATTTCAAGTGGTTAGGATGAAAAAAGTCGTCGTTTTTTCAGATAAAGGATGTTAGAATAGTAATTATCTCCAAAATATCCATTTAAAGAGGTGGTAAAATGTCAGATGATATCATAAAAATGCTTGCCATTATTGTATATATGGCTGTGATGCTGCTCATCGGGTGGTATGCTTTCCGAAAAACGACAAACTTAACGGACTATATGTTAGGGGGACGTTCGTTAGGCCCTGCTGTAACCGCTTTAAGTGCTGGCGCTGCAGATATGAGCGGCTGGCTATTGATGGCGCTGCCTGGAGGTATTTATCTTACTGGGCTGGCAGATGCTTGGATTGCGATTGGCTTGTCTATTGGCGCCTACATGAACTGGCTCCTTGTTGCCCCCCGTTTGCGAACGTATACGGAAGTTTCCAGTAATTCTATCACCATTCCTTCTTTTTTAGAAAATCGTTTCAAAGATAACACTAAACTTCTTAGAATCGTTTCCTCCATTGTTATTCTCGTTTTCTTTACATTCTATGTTTCTTCAGGTATGGTAGCAGGTGCTGTCTTTTTTGAAAACTCTTTCGGCCTTCATTACACGGCAGGTTTGCTCCTCGTTTCTGGAGTAGTTGTTGCCTATACATTGTTTGGCGGCTTTCTTGCTGTTAGTTGGACGGACTTTGTCCAAGGACTTATTATGCTTATTGCACTTATTCTTGTTCCGATTTTAGCGATGAGAGAGACAGGTGGACTTGGGAATACATTTGATACAATTCGTTCCATTGATCCGACGCTGCTAGATTTCTTTAAGGGAACGACTGCAATTGGGGTCATATCTGCACTTGCTTGGGGACTAGGCTATGTTGGGCAGCCCCATATTATCGTCCGCTTCATGGCTATTCGTTCTGTAAAAGAGACTAAAACAGCTCGACGCATTGGAATGAGCTGGATGGTTGTGTCATTAATTGGCGCCTGTTTCACAGCTTTAATCGGTTTAGCTTTTTTTACAGAAACAAATCATACACTATCTAATCCGGAAGCTGTCTTTATCCAACTCGGACAAATTTTATTTCATCCACTGATAGCTGGATTTGTTCTAGCTGCTGTTCTTGCTGCGATTATGAGTACTGTTTCTTCTCAGCTCATTGTAACATCAAGTGCATTAACAGAAGACCTATACAAACTTATTCTTCGGAAAAATGCAACAGATAAAGAACTTGTTTTCTTTGGAAGAATGGCTGTTTTAACGATTGCAGTGATTGCAGGATTGCTTGCATTGGGCGGAGAAAATAAAACGATTTTAAGTCTCGTAGCGTATGCTTGGGCTGGCTTTGGAGCATCCTTTGGACCAATTATCCTTTTAAGCCTCTATTGGAGGAAAATGACGAATTGGGGTGCGATTTTCGGCATGATCGCAGGTGCTGCGACCGTTATTCTTTGGAAAAATGCAGATTTGCAATTCACAAAAGATGTTTACGAAATTATTCCCGGATTTATGATGAACTTTGCCGTTAGTATCATCGTAAGCCTCTTTACCTATCGGCGCAATGAGAACATCGAGCAAGAGTTCGATGCAAGCCTTGCATTGTTAAAACAGAAGTAGAATCAAAAACACCAGCAAAGCATTGTCTGATGCTGTGCTGGTGTTTCTATCCTTATCGGACAATATCTACAGGATTTATTTTATCTATTGGTACAAACACTTCCAAATGCCGGTATAAATTTTCAAATTCCGCTGGCAATAAACCGCCAAATTCTCCGTCAATATTTAGTTGCATCTTTTCTCGTGAATGTACTTTTACTCGATTTGCTTTTACATAGATAATATTTGGATTATGGATATGTTCCCCACGCAATGCTAATGTCGCAAGGCGAATGAACTCTGCAAGGTTTGTTTTCTTTAAAATAATGAGCGAAAACAATCCATCGTTTAAACATGCATCGGGAGCAATTTTTTCGAAGCCGCCAATAGAGTTTGTTAAACCGACCAGGAACATCATGATTTCGCCCTCATAGAGTTTGCCATCATACTCAATCGTTACTTCTGATGGCTTGATCGAAGGCAGCATTTCAATGCCCTTTAAATAATAGGCAAGCTGGCCAAGCATTGTTTTTAGCTTGCTAGGGACTTCATAAGTAAGCTCCGTTAAGCGGCCGCCTCCAGCGATATTAATGAAATAGTGCTCATTCATTCTTCCAATGTCAATTGGAATTAAATCGTTCTTAATAATAATATCTGTTGCTTTTTCTACGTCACGTGGAATATGTAATGCACGTGCGAAATCATTCGTCGTTCCAGTTGGGATAATCCCGAGTTTTGGGCGATATGGCTGTTCTGCAAGGCCGTTGACAACTTCATTGATCGTGCCGTCGCCACCTGCTGCAATGACAACATCGTATTTGCGTTCCACTGCAACTTTTGCGGCTTGAATGGCATCCCCTTCTTTTGTAGTTGCATGGCAAGATGCCTCATAGCCTGCCTTTTCCAGCTTTTGTAGAACATCTGCAAGATGCCGTTTAAACAACTCGCGGCCAGATGTTGGATTATAAATTATTCTTGCCCGTTTCATTCAAACATCCATCCTTCATTTAATATGAATTCTCTCTTTTTCTTATTGTGTCCATTCTAGCATAAATTTCATCGTTCATCCTTAAATAACAATTTACAACATTATTCGACAAGATCATAGAAGACGATAGCGAAGATTGGACATAGGATACCTTTTTTCTAAGAAAATTTAGTTTAACATAAGTATGTGTGAAACAACAAAAATAAATCCATTGCAAATGGCAATGGATTCATTGACGCTTCTAATCCCGTAACTGCGTCTTTGAAAAACAAACTTCCACTAACCTTCTTTCTTTACTCCGGCAATGTATTCACTTTAACAGAATATGCATCGAGGATTTTTAAAAGATGGGCTCCTTCTCCGAATGTGAGCGTTCCCCAATAGCGGCCTGATTCGGCTTGTTCATTAGTAAATGTCGCACCCGGATTTAAATTCCAATTTCCATCGTACAGTTCTTGAATATTCTCTACATCTATCGCCATATTGGCTTGCTCTGTTGTTAAAATGTCTATATCTGATGCTGCATTCACTACCCAATTACTAAGAAGTTCTCTCGGCTTTAAAGAAAGAGAGCTTCCTGATGCATTTACCTCTAATTTGATATCATTTGGGACGATAAGCGTGGCAGATAAACTATTCACCCGATCATAGTGTGTGTAATCAGGGAGATTTTTAAATGTGATATATAACGTATCGCCTTTTGTTTCTGTTAAAAGGTAATCACCGGCTGCTTTGAACAGCGGCTCTTTCTTCGTCATCATCACTTGATATGTTCCAAAAAGGTTCATTTGTTTGTTTGGCGATGTTTCTATCGATAATCCGTTCCCATTCGTATCGACTACAATCCTTTTTACTTCTTCACCGATACTCTTTTCGACTTTAGGTAAATCTAATGATCGGGTTTCGGTATTCATGGCTTGAACAGCTTCTTCGATTAATCCCGTCGTTTGAAGCAAAGTTAAGCCAATACCCATGATGCCAATGATGCCAATGAAAAAAATGCTTAAGATATCATACTTCACATAAGGGCTTTCTTGTTTCGAGAAATAAATATATAGCAAAACCTCAACACCTAAAATGATAAAAATCACCGGCCACCAAGATATCATTACTGTGGTCATGTCCCAACGTAAAATATTTGTCAACAGCAGGAACACCCCTAAAAATATTAGTGATGCCCCCATCGAAAAAGTCCCTACTCGCCATGTTCTCATTCTGTATCCTCCTCCCGCTCATTCCGTTCCCGTTTCTTTCCTTTCATCAAATAAATACCGCCAACAATGAACAAGATGCTAATCACTGCCGTTTGAAAATAAGTGTCAAACCAATTAGTGAGATGCATGTTGAAAAAATTGCTAAAATAAGGTTCAGCGATTGGCATAACAAGGTTCTTTAACAAATAATAAAATCCTACAAAGATGAGACCAATCCCCACCCATTTTTGTTGATGAACCAAGTAAGAAATAATCGGTGTATCCTCCTGTGGTTCACCGTTATATTTTGAAGCTCTTTGCATTCCGTCAAAAAAGCTGTAAAACCAGATGATCGGTACGATAAACAAGAACAATCCTAGTCTTAGTGCATCCAATATATAGATAGAAAATAAGAATGCTGCCATTAATTGAATGCCGCGTTTTTGCAAACCGAGATAAAGGTGGCCTGCACCCGGAAAAATGGATAGTAAAGTGGCAATCGATTTACTTTTCTTGCCATCATCTCGTTTCATTTCCAGTTCTTCCAATAAGGAACGATCGACTAAAATTTCGCCTTTTTGTTTTTTAGCTAGCTGCTGCATGACATCAAAAAAGCCAAACACCCAAATAATTGGGAGAAGTGCAAGGAAAATGAGCAGTTCTTGGCGACTAGAAAGGGCGCTAATAAAAATAACCATAATCCCCAGTCCTATAAAGGAGGCAAGCAATGTAACGCCGCGAATCATTAAGCCGAGTTGGAAATGGCCTAGTCCCGGAATAAAGGACAAAATAATCGTGAAAAACCTTTCTATTTCCTGGTTAGAGCCTGCATTTGTTATCGCTTCATCATGCCCATTGATATCTGCAGGTACTTGTTTTGTCCGATACAAATGAGATGCTGTTATTACAGTATCGATAAAATTAATGATATAAAGCAGAAAAGCAAAGACAAGCCCAAGTAAAAACATGAAATCACCATGACCAAAAATAACTTTACCTAAAAAAATTGCCATCAGCGGTATGCCAAAAACTGCCGCCGTATAAAACAGGCCACGGATGAATTTCCCTAAATAGAGCATGCCGCCGCCTGGAAAAAATGCTAATAAAAAGGCGATGAGCGGATTTTTATTTGTCATGCTTGTTTCCCTCCTTATGTTCTCCATCAAGTATATCGAGCAAAGAAAACGAATGATTAATTAATCCTTCTACGATAGAATTTGTTTCTCTCGGCGGTGTTTTCTCAAATGTATTCACATAATCCATTACCTGTGTAAGAACGCCTGATGACATCAGCAATATCGTCATCGCAGCCGCAGCAAAATAATGGAAGATTGTTTTTTCATAAAAATGCTGTTCTTTTTTCTTGATAACTCTGTTTTTCGATTTTTTTATGTTATTTTGAGCAGTAATTTCCTGCATAACGAGGTCAGTAAAAGCTGCTTCTTTTTGCATAGCAGGCAATGTTTGTTCTTGTGACTCGACAGCGGTGATGTAGAGCTCTAAGCATTGGTCACATGAGTAAAGATGCGCTTCATATTGTTCGCGGGTTCGCTCATCCAAGTCATTATTTACATATCGAAGCCAATGTTCTAATGAAATATGGTCTGTTTTCACGAAAAATCATCCTCCTTCCAATGCTTTTTCATCCACTGTCTTGCTCGGTATAATTTTGTTTCAATTGTTTTCACTTGTACCTGCTGTTCTTCTGCCATCTGTTGATAAGACTTTTCCATTATGTAAAAACCAATAATAACTTCGCGATAATTGTCTGGGAGCTCATTGATCCGCTCTTGGAGAAATTGTTTCCTCTCTTTATCCAGTAAAAGCAGCTCTGGTGTGTCAGGAAGCTGCAGCGAGATGCTGTCTTGCTGCAGCTCTTCTGTTTCCATTATATCTTCACGGCTTCGCTGTTTTTTCCGCTGCATATCGATCGCGTGGTTAATAGCAATGCGGGTGATCCATGTTTTAAATCCTTGCTTCTCATATTGGGGGAGAGAAGTATAGATTTTAATAAAGACCTCCTGCGCCGCATCTTCTGCGTCCTTCTGATTGCGAAGAACAGCATACACGGTGTGAAAAATATAAGTGCGATATTTTTCCACCAAAAGCCGAAATGCATGATCATTTCCGCTCTTTATTTTTTCAATGAGCGCATTCTCCAAACTTTCTCTCCCCCTTTCAAGCCTCTCTACTATCATAGACGAAGCAACTTACAGGAAACCCTACAGAAAAAATAAAAAAAATCATGGTAAAAATTTATTTGGGTTTAAATTCTCATTTGTTGTTAGACAAAGACAGTTTTATAGCGTCCACTCCTTATTTTTTCCGAAAAAATAACTCGCAATTATTTATTGGCGAGTGATTATTATTCATGTTGATTATATCATGTTGTTATTCGGCCCAGTACCTCCTTCTAAAGTCCCCTTTTGCTTATAAACAGGGAGCATGACAAAATAGGGGAAACCCCCTATGGTTTATGAAAGCGTTTAATCCTAATATAATAGTACAAACAATAATAAGTATTTCATCCATGTTCTAAAAGGAGAACAAGAACCGAAGCATTTTACGTCAAGGGCGATCAATCTTTACTTTAATAAGGGGGAGGGAAAGCGGTGGATAAACATTACAAAGTAGTAATCGTTGGCGGAGGTTCAGCAGGCATTTCTGTTGCAGCTCGCTTGGTAAAAGATTCCAAAAGTTTAGAGAGAAAAGTAGCCATTATCGATCCAGCCGACAAACACTATTATCAGCCTTTATGGACACTCGTTGGCGGCGGTATTTCCAAAAAAGAAAACTCTGAACGTGATATGAAATCCGTCATTCCTAAAGACGCTATTTGGATTCAGGATGCCGTAGACTCCTTTGAGCCGGATCAACATTTTATTTCTACTGAAAGCGGGAGAAAAATTTCTTATGACTACTTAGTCGTTGCGGCTGGAATCGATGTCCATTGGGATGGGATTAAAGGGCTGAAGGAAACACTTGGCAAAAACAACGTTTGCAGCAACTATTCCTATGAGCACGTTGATTATACATGGGAAGTCATTCGAGATTTTGAAGGCGGGCAAGCGGTTTTTAGCCATCCAAATACCCCTATCAAATGTGGAGGGGCACCGCAAAAAATAATGTATTTAGCAGATGACTATTTTTGCAAAGCAGGGGTAAGAGAAAAAACAAATATCATCTTCGGCTCTGCCAATGAAGCTATTTTTGATGTATTAAAATATCGCCAATCCCTAGAAAAAGTGATTGAAAAAAAAGGTATTACAGTGAATTTTGGCTGTCATTTAATTGAAGTGCGTGCTGCACAAAAAGAAGCAGTATTTGAACATCTTGCAACAGGGGAACAGGAAGTGATCAAATACGACATGCTTCACGCGGTTCCTCCCATGCAAGCACCTGCCTTTATTAAAAAAAGTGCTTTAGCAGACAGCAGCGGCTGGGTAGATGTTCATCCATATACGCTTCAGCACAAACGGTATAAGAATGTGTTTGGATTAGGCGATAATAGCAACCTGCCAACTTCTAAGACTGGCGCTGCTATTCGCAAGCAAGCTCCTGTTGTTGTAAAAAATCTTTTGAACATGGTAAGCGGAAAACCACTGGATGCACGATATGATGGATACAGCTCTTGCCCCATTGTCACTGGCTACAACCGGCTTATTCTAGCAGAATTTAATTATGATAAAGAGCCTGCTGAATCGTTTCCTATCAATCAAGCAAAAGAGCGCATGAGCATGTTTATGATGAAAAAATACTTTCTTCCAGCAATGTATTGGAATGGCATGTTGAAAGGGATCATGTAAGGATAATGGAGCAAATTTCTAAAATCTTTCTACCAACACCATATTTAACATACATCATTAAATGAGCCTATCCAATTGCCGCGCAGTATGCTATAAAATTCTTTTTCAAAAAAATCATGATTATTGAAAGGAGAAAGGAAAAAATGCTTCTACGATATTTTTATGATGAAAAATTAGCACATGCCTCTTATCTCGTGGGCTGTCAAGCATCAGGGGAAGCAATTGTCGTCGATCCATCTCGCAATATTGAACAATATGTAAAGGCTGCCGAAGCAGAAAAAGTGGACATTGTCGCTGCAACAGAAACACATATTCATGCTGACTTTGTCTCAGGTGCAAGAGAGATCGCAGCTCGTTTTCAAGCAATACTCTATTTATCAGATGAAGGCGATGAAAATTGGAAATATCAAAACCTTGACGGCCTCCAAAGTCAACTCCTCAAAGATGGCGATGTTTTTAGTATTGGAAATATCGATTTTACAGTGATGCATACTCCTGGACATACACCAGAAAGCATTTCTTTTCTTTTAACTGATCGGGGCGGAAAAGCAGACAAGCCAATGGGTATTTTTACAGGAGACTTCGTTTTTGTTGGCGACGTAGGAAGACCAGATTTGTTAGAAAAAGCTGCTGGTTTCACTGGAACCGCAGCAGCAGGCGCAAAAGATTTGTATTATTCACTTGAACGCTTTAAAAAGCTGCCTGATTATTTACAAGTTTGGCCTGCCCATGGAGCGGGGAGTGCTTGTGGAAAAGCACTGGGCGCCATTCCCACCTCAACCGTTGGATATGAAAAGCAATTTAATTGGGCGCTGCAATTTTCTAATGAAGAGGCATTTGTGAAAGAGCTGCTTGATGGCCAGCCTGAACCGCCAACTTATTTTAAAATCATGAAACATGTGAATAAAGTTGGCCCTGCTCTCTTAAAAGACCTTGCCTTGCCGCAAGAGATTTCCATTGAAGAATTACAAGCGTCCATAACGAATGGAAACACCGTGATTGATACAAGATCTGCAGAAGATTTTGCTCAGGGTCACTTGCCAGGATCGCTCAATATTCCGTTTACAAGATCGTTCCCAAACTGGGCGGGATGGCTTGTTGATTATAATCATCCCGTTTCTCTTGTTGCATCTTCTGAACGAATATCAGAAATTGTCCAGTCATTGCGATCGGTCGGAATCGATCACATTCCTGCTTACGTACATGCAGATGCCATTTCAGCATCAGCAAACATTACTTTACAAAGCAGCCGCTCCGTATCGCCAAAAGAGATGCTAAAACAGCTAGAAGCAAAGAACGTCCACCTTCTCGATGTGCGCGGCTTAAATGAATGGAAGGAAGGGAATCTTCCGGGGGCAATCCATATCATGTTAGGGACATTGCCAAATCGACTCACAGAAGTACCTGCTGATCAGAAAAAGCCGATTGTCGTATATTGCGCTTCAGGCGTCAGGTCTGCTATTGGCGTCAGCATTCTCCAAGCCAATGGCATTGAAAATGTGTTGAATTTAGATGGTGGAATCGAACGTTGGCAAGCAGAAGTTGAAACATTAGGTGTGTAATTCCTTAGAGATCGCATAACTGCATAAAGATCCTTGCCTGCAAGTATCCATCTAGGATTTTTATTTTTCGTCTTATTCACGCCTCCTCCATTTAGAAGAAAATAAGTGAACTCTCTCAGCCAATCTATTCCACATCTAGTACTTCTAATCCTTCTAACGCTTGAGGTAGGATTCTTGACTTGCCAGTGAGATGTGGGATAAAAAGAAACTATTGTTGAACTTTACAAATTCTATTTGGAGGTGCGCGATGAATCCAACATTAGCAATCGAGAATAAGTATTTAAAGCAAATATTCGAAAGCATTCAAGATGGCATTATTATTATGGATCACTTGCGGACAATCTTAATGATGAACCCGTCAGCCAAACGATTAACTGGTTGGCAACTAGGAGGAAAAGTCCCGTACTGCTCCTTTTGCCAAAACAGAAAACGTAAGCATGATGAAGATAAATGTTATTTAATTGCGAAAGATGAAGTTCCTTATTTTTTATCAGAAATGCCTACCTACCATGGCGAAAAAATTAATGTCGAGATGAGTACAGCGCTTATGTTTCATGATCAATATACCGGGAAGAAAGAATATTTGCTCGTTCTCCGCGACCAGCGTTTAAAGAAAAAAGAAGAAGAAGCATACGTATCTAAATTAATGATTCAAAAGCTTATTGAAGTGCAGGAAAATGAACATAAGCGCCTTGCTCAGGAACTGCATGATGGCGTTGGTCAATCATTATATACAATTTCTGTTGCCTTGCAGGCGATCGAACCTTATGTGAATGAGGAAAAAATCGCCGATTATTTAAGTGAAGTGCGTACAGAATTAGATAAAGTGATGAAGGATGTAAAAGCGTATTCTTATCAGCTTCGCCCACAAAGCCTCGATCGCCTTGGCTTGATTCCAACCATCGAAAGTCTTATTTCTACTATGACATTGAATAGAGATAAGCCTGATATCGTCTTTGATGCTAATGTCAAACAGCAGCTTCCTTCAACTGTGGAAATTAATCTATATCGTGTGATCCAAGAAGCTTTGCACAATATCATAAAATATGCCAAAGCTACGAAAGTAACAATCGAATTAAAACAACAGCAAACAGCGTTAAAGCTTCTTATTCAAGATAACGGAGTGGGCTTCGATCAAAGTACGATTTTAAAAGGACTCGGTTTAAAGCATATGTCCGAACGTATTGATCAAATCAATGGAACGTTTGTTATTGATACAACTATTGGTGAAGGAACTGTGATTCATGTGAACATTCCAAATGAGGTGATGGAGTAAAGTGATAAAAGTCATGGTTGTCGATGATCATGTCTTAATACGAAAAGGCCTTATCTTATTATTAGAGCTTTACCCTGAGATTTCTATCATTGGGGAAGCTGGGAATGGCAATGAAGCAATTACAACTGCACTCAGAACAAATCCAGATGTCATCCTGATGGATATTTCAATGCCGAGCGGATTAGACGGCTATACTGCAGCCAAAAATATCATAAGCGATCTCCCGCATACAAAAATTATTTTATTAACGATGCATGATGAAGAAGTATATATCCAAAAAGCGATTCAAGTTCGAGCGCATGGCTATATTTTAAAGAAGAGTCAAGGAAATGAGCTGTATGAAGCAATCAGATCAGTATATAACGGAAAACGTTTTTATAAAGTTGGAGTGCCAGAGGAGCAGCTCCAGAAAATGTTTGCAGCAGAAAAGCCGCGGTCTATTTTAACAATACGTGAACAAGAAATTGTACATTTGACCATCTTAGGGTTTACCAATAAGCAAGTGTCGGAAAAATTGGTGATC
This sequence comes from Bacillus chungangensis, assembly GCF_030812995.1. Classification (GTDB taxonomy): domain Bacteria; phylum Bacillota; class Bacilli; order Bacillales; family Bacillaceae_C; genus Bacillus_CF; species Bacillus_CF chungangensis. Next base: position 147,920 of record NZ_JAUSTT010000009.1, read on the forward strand.
AGTCCAAAAACAGTAGAAAATCATAAATCAAATATTATGCAAAAACTACGTTTAAAAGATAAACATGAATTAATCCAATATGGACTAAATAATGGCTATTTAGAGCTTTGGAAATGACCGTATTCCTTTAGCAGCTTCTTTTTTTCATCACGCTGTTAGAGGTTTTTTTATTTAGTAAACGAATGGAGTGGAAGGCATGGACATCCTATTTTTTATTGTGATTTTTCTTATTGGTTTTATCGGTTCCTTTATCTCAGGAATGGTTGGCATTGGCGGGTCGATTATCAAGTATCCAATGTTGCTATACCTTCCTCCATTGTTTGGTTTAGCTGCTTTTACTGCTCATGATGTATCTGGGATCAGTGCAGTACAGGTTTTTTTCGCTACAATTGGCGGTATTTGGGCTTATCGAAAAGGAGGATATTTAAATAAGCAGCTCATTCTATACATGGGAACGAGTATTTTACTTGGCGGGCTGATTGGCGGATATAGTTCGCGTTTGCTGTCCGAAGGAGCCATTAACGTCATTTATGCTGTCTTAGCCACACTTGCTGTTATCATGATGCTTGTACCAAAGAAAAACAATGAAGAGATCCCAATAGATCAAGTATCTTTTCCTAAAGGACTTGCTGCTTTTTTGGCCTTCATTATTGGGACTGCCACTGGCATCGTCGGAGCTGCTGGTGCATTTATTCTTGTCCCTGTCATGCTTGTGATACTCAAAATCCCAACACGTATGACGATTGCTAGTTCACTAGCCATCACATTTATTTCTTCAATTGGCACTACCATTGGCAAGGCAGTAACTGGACAGATTATCTTCGTACCAGCTGTTATCATGATTATTGCAAGTTTGATCGCTGCACCAATGGGAGCAGCAATCGGAAAAAAAGTAAATACGACGATTCTGCAATGGATATTATCTATTATCATTTTAGCAACTGCTTTAAAAATTTGGTGGCAGATTCTTTCTTGACTTCGGTAGGGAAAGGCACCCGCTGAAGGCGGGGCTACTGATTCATGTTACTTAACGTTTTTTTCACGCTTTCATAAACGGTTGTCCACATTTGTGTATCATTCACATATTTTTTCGTCATTGCCGCAATCATTTCTTTGCGTTTTTCGTCAAAGGACGGATCGTCTTTAGCAGGCAGAGATGACATTGTTTGTTCAACAAAAGATTGAACTTCCTTTGCTCTAGGCCCCCATACTGCTTTTTCTTCCCCATCTTGATCAAGAAAAATAAAAATTGGAATCGATCGCGATGTGCCGTTTGTCAAATATTGATCCATTAACTCCAAATTTTGGTCGCGAAGCAAAATGCGGACTTCCATTTCACTTTTCTCCGCTATTTTAAGTAAAATAGGCAGATTCATCATCGCATCGCCGCACCAATCTTCTGTTAACACGATCACCCGTAATTTTTCTGCACACAAAGCTTGAAAAAATGCGTGATCGTCCGAAGGGACATGGAATCCTTCATAAATTTTTGCTGTGTTTTCTTTATGTGTTTGCATTCCTTTTAGATACGCTTCTGGCGATATTCCTTTTTCAAACCAATCTGTTAATGTCATGCTTGTTCCCTCCCCTTAAAAAATAGTGAAAGCCTCCCTGCCAATGATTGACAGGAGGCTATTTTTACTACGGAATTATCGTTTGTTCATTTCTTCAAGAAGCAGCTTATTCACCATTGGCGGATTCGCTTGACCGCGTGTTGCTTTCATGACTTGACCAACGAGGAAGCCAAGTGCACGATCTTTTCCGTTTTTAAAATCTTCAATAGATTGTTGATTGTTATCAAGAATTTCGGTAATAATTTTTAGAAGCTCGCCTTCATCAGAAATTTGCACAAGGCCTTTTTCTTTGACGATTTTTTCAGGATCGCCGCCTTTTTCAACAAGCTCCTTGAACACTTTCTTCGCAATTTTAGAAGAGATTGTTCCCTTTTCAATAAGCTTGATCATGCCAGCTAGATTTTCTGGAGTAAGGGCAACCTCATGCAATTCTTTTTGCTCTGCATTTAAATAAGCAGATACATCCCCCATTAGCCAGTTTGAAGCAAGCTTTGCATCTGCACCAGCTTCGATCGCTGCTTCAAAGAAATCTGACATATCTTTTGTTAACGTTAGAACCATTGCATCATAGGCAGGCAAGCCAAGTTCTTCTATATAGCGTTTTTTCCGTTCATCTGGAAGTTCTGGAATTTCAGAACGAACTCGTGCTTTCCACTCTTCATCAATATAAAGAGAAACTAAATCCGGTTCTGGGAAGTAGCGATAATCGTCTGCCCCTTCTTTTACACGCATCAAAGTAGTTTCACCCGTCGCTTCATCAAAGCGGCGTGTTTCCTGCTCAATGATGCCGCCAGCTAATAATACTTTTTCTTGGCGTTTTTGCTCAAATTCCAGCCCTCTGCGCACATAGTTAAAGGAGTTTAAATTTTTCAATTCAGCTTTTGTGCCGAATTCCTTTTGGCCAATTGGCCGAAGTGAAATGTTCGCATCACAGCGGAGAGAACCTTCCTCCATTTTACAATCGGAAACCCCTGTATATTGGATGATTGATTTTAGCTTTTCTAAATAAGCATAAGCTTCTTCAGGAGTGCGAATATCCGGCTCCGAAACAATTTCAATCAGCGGCGTGCCTTGTCTATTCAAATCGACAAGCGAATAGCCGTCCTTCGTATGTGTCAGCTTGCCAGCATCTTCTTCTAGATGAATTCGAGTGATGCCGATTTTTTTCTTCTTGCCATCTACTTCAATTTCAATCCAGCCGTGTTCACCAATAGGCTTATCAAATTGAGAGATTTGGTAAGCTTTCGGATTGTCAGGATAAAAATAGTTTTTCCGATCGAATTTTGTATCTGTTGCAATTTGGCAATTTAATGCCATTGCTGCCTTCATGCCAAAATCAACTACTCGTTTATTTAAAACAGGCAGCACCCCTGGGTAGCCAAGATCAATGACACTTGTATTCTTATTTGGCTCTGCGCCAAAATGAGCAGGCGCTGGAGAAAAGATTTTCGAATCTGTTTTTAATTCAACATGGACCTCTAGACCAATAATCGTTTCAAAGTTCATTCTGTTCACCCCTTACAATTGTGGTTTTTGTTTATGGTAGTCTGTTGCCTGTTCGAAAGCATGCGCCACTCGATAGACTGTGCTTTCATCAAAATGCTTGCCAATGATTTGCAAGCCAAGAGGCAGCCCGTTTGTAAAACCGCATGGAACAGAGATGCCTGGCAGCCCAGCAAGGTTCACAGGAATCGTTAAGAGATCGTTCGCATACATTGTCAACGGGTCGTCCATTGCCTCTCCAACTTTATAAGCAGGTGTCGGAGTTGTAGGTCCGATAATCACATCATATTTTTCCAAAATATTTTCAAAATCATTTTTGATCAATGTCCGCACTTGTTGTGCTTTTTTATAATAAGCATCATAATAGCCTGAGCTTAAAGCAAATGTACCTAGCATAATTCGGCGTTTTACTTCATCGCCAAACCCTTCTGAACGTGTTTTTGTATAAAGATCAGCTAAGTTATCAACATTTTCGGCACGGTAGCCGTATCGAATGCCATCGAAACGCGACAAGTTAGATGAGGCTTCCGAGGAACTAATAATATAATAGGAAGCAACTCCGTATTTAGAATGCGGCAAGGATACTTCTTCCCACGTTGCTCCTAGACCTTCAAGCACCTTCAAAGCAGCTAGCACCGATTCGCGGACTGCAGGATCAACACCTTCGCCAATATATTCTTTCGGAACAGCAATCTTCAATGATTTAATGTCGCCTGTCAACGCTTTTACATAATCATGAACCTCAATATTTGCTGAGGTGGAATCATGTTGATCAACACCAGCAATCGCTTTGAGCAAATATGCATTATCTTCCACATTTCTTGTAATTGTGCCAATTTGATCAAGAGAAGATGCAAAAGCGACTAATCCGAAGCGAGAGACTCTTCCATATGTAGGTTTCATTCCAACAACACCACAGAAAGCCGCTGGCTGGCGAATCGAGCCGCCTGTGTCAGAACCGAGAGAAAATGGAATTTCTCCAGCTGCTACTGCTGCTGCAGAGCCGCCTGAAGAACCGCCTGATATCGTCTCCAAGTTCCATGGGTTGTATGTTTTATGAAATGCTGAAGTCTCTGTTGATGAACCCATTGCAAATTCATCCATGTTTAATTTTCCAATCGTAATCGTACGTGCGTTATGTAGCTTCTGTACAACTGTTGCATCGTAAATTGGATCAAAATTTTCCAGCATTTTACTAGCACAAGTAGTAACAATTCCCTTTGTAACGATGTTATCTTTTAGGCCAATCGGCATACCAAACAGGACATGATCTGCTGATTCTGTTCCTTGCTGTTCATCAAGCTCCTTTGCTTTCGCACGAGCATTTTCCTCGTCTAATGCCAAAAAAGCCTTCACCTTGTCATCTACTTCTTGAATTCTTTTATAAGACTCGTCTACAAGCTCTGATACCTTTACTTCTTTCTTTTGAATCAGCTCATGTAGATCGGCTACTTTATGATCGAATAATGACATGCTTGTCCCCCCTTATTCCAAAATTGATGGAACTTTAATTTGACCATCTTGATGCTCTGGTACATTTTTAAATAATTCTTCGTATGATAAGCCTTGTTCCGCAACATCTTCTCGAAAGACATTTTTCATCTCTATCACATGAGACGTTGGCTCCACGTTTGTCGTATCTACTTCATTTAATGTTTCAGCAAGCTGAATCATACCGTCCAGCTGTTCAGCAAATACTTCAGCTTGCTCATCATTTATCTCCAGTCTAGCTAAGTGAGAAACATGCTTCACTTGTTCTTTTGTAATCCTTGACAATCCAATCACCTCCACGATTATTCGAACACTTACAATCCTTTTGATAATATCAGAAAATAGCATAACTAAGCAAGAGCACAAGCATTTCTCCTCATACGCCGACAACGCAATCAGCACAGTTTGAGCACGATGGAAACGGTAAATCCCCCTCGCATTTACGTCCCTACCAATAAGTACTAAATGAAACAAAAAAGGAGAAAACGGAATGCTTCTATGCTAAATTGCAGTGTTATGCCCTATACACGATCAATCGTTATCTTGATAGACTGCCTCTTCAAGTAAAGTTTTAAATAGTTATTCTGATTAATAAGTTTCTCCGTTGCCAAAATCTTATAAAACTCTATAAGAAATTGTTTGCTTCCCTGTTCTACGTATCCGATTTTGCCGAAGCTACTCTCGTTTGGTGTAACACTCCGAGGGCGTAAATTCCGATGCAACGAATCGTACATATTAGCAATAACTTTTAGGTGTTAATTTGCTAATTCATAGCGTGACAAATTGATAGATGCATTCAAGTCCCTATCCATTTCATGACCGCATTCACATTGATACGTTCGGTCAGACAATCTCAAGTCTTTTTTGATAGCTCCACAACTTGAACACATTTTTGATGACGGATACCATTTATCAGCTTCAATAAATTCAATTCCATATTTTTTACACTTATATCGAATTTGTCTCTTAAACTCATACAGTTTCTGCTTTCTGATAGCATCTGACAAATGTTTATTTTTCATCATTCCTTTAATATTCAAGGTCTCCATGACAATTCGATATGGTTTGGTTTTCACGATATTGTTTGTCGCTTGATGAATATAATTTGTTCTAATATTTGTGTAGTCGTTGTATTCTTTTTTCGAGTTTTATAATGTTGCTTGTTTTGACGAAACGGCTTCCCTCCTTGTTCATTTGATATTTTCTAGAAACTTGACGCTGCAACCGATGAAGGCGTTTCTCTGCCTTTTTTACTAC
>NZ_JAUSTT010000010.1 GCF_030812995.1 Bacillus chungangensis
CTTGGTAAATATAGATAGCTAACAAAAGTATCTAGTTCCCAAGAAGCTCCCACTTCAATCAGACCGCAAGGTCGATAAGTGGTGAGTAGTTCACGTAATATGTAGTAAGAATATAGGATACAACAAATAATTGGAAGTTTACTCCAATTAAAACTGCAAGTAGGAGTTCTCAACCTCAAGAGTTATAAGCATCAAGCACACAGAAATAAGAAAAGTTTCTTGAATAAATACCAGTTTCCAACTTCAAGCTTATTTAATAGGAAGTTGATCTTTTGTATTTCATTATCCAAAGCAATGAAAATGGGTGTATAAGTTTTTATGTCAAAAATCCCCCGATTATGCCAGGATCAGAATGAGCATACATTCTGTCCAAAATGAAAGGAGGACTTGCCATATCGTATGAAACAATATAATCTTCTATGAAAGCAATAAATATCTGTTCAATAGAACTTTCTTCTGATGCCTATTCACGATAAAACTTCTATCAGTGGGGGTTTTCTCTCATCCCCCACTGATGGAAGTAGAACAAAGGCTAAGGTCGCAACGTCCTCAAAAAGGAAAACGCTTTTCTTCGTGCGATGTATCGCTGCCGAAGCTTTCCTTGTCCTGTTGCAACGCCTTTGTTACCGACATTCTATCGGCCCGAACCAATCGGACATTTGACTTCCAGTTATAGCCTTCTTCGATTCCTCTTACTACCCGGGGTGGGGGGCTTACTGTTAGTTAGATGTGGGATAAATGTTTTTGTGAAAGAAATTATTTTTCATATTTATATATGAACATCCCTCCCCCCTCCTCTCTTATAAATCTTTATCTACTTCGAAGAATGCGTTATATCATGATTTGTTTTTTCAAGTAAAGCATTTTACGATTCTATGGCATTATTTCTTGTTTGTCATTTATCATCATTCTTCCATTTTTAAAAATTACTTTTCCTTTTACAATGGTAGTAACATTTCTACCTCTAAACTTTTTCCCGATATAAGGAGAATGCGGATGGCGATAAAAAAGCTCCTTTTCACTTAGACGATAGCATTGTTTAAGATTTAATATTGCCAGATCAGCATCACTGCCAACAGCAATATCTCCCTTAAAAGGGTATAACCCAAATCGTTTAGCTGGATTGGTAGAGGTTGCTTCCACAATTCTTTGCAGTGGAATATTTCGTTTCCAATACCCTTCTTCTAATAATATAGACAACGTTGTCTGTGCACCGGAAATACCTCCCCATACTTTGAACATGTCGCCGTCTGAAACTTGCTTTAACTCAGGAGGAGCTGGAGAATGATCAGAGCCGATCATATCAATTTCGCCATTGGCAAATGATGTCCATAAAGCTTCTACTTCATCTCCATTTCTTAATGGAGGGGCACATTTGGCAACAGCCCCGATTTTTGAAAAATCAGCCGAGGTCAAGGAGAGATAATGTGGACATGTTTCTACGGTTACATTAACCCCTTTTCGTTTCGCCTCTGTTACTAATGAAACAACTTTACTGCTGCTTGCATGGACAATATGGAGTTTACAGCCGGTTGTTTCGGCGTAAGAAAGAATTCTGTTAACCGCTTCCATTTCTGAAATAATCGGTCGTGATTCACAGTAATCAAAAGCAGATGTTTGTTTAAAATAGCGTTTTCTTTCTGCCAATTTTTCTGTAATAACTGTACTTTCAGCATGCACTGCCAACAACGAACCTAGGCTTGCAATTATCTCCATTCCGTTATACAGGGCTGTATCTTCAATATGCTGAAATGCTTCTATTCCACTTGGAGACATAAACGCTTTAAAACCAATCGCACCACATCGATGCAATTCTTCTACATCATTCAAATTATGAGGAATTAATCCTCCCCATAGTCTAAAATCTATTACTGATTTTCGTTTCGCTAATGTTTCTTTCAAACGAAAAGCTTGCTTATTAATAGTTGGAGGGAAACTGTTCAAAGGCATATCAAAATATGTTGTCACTCCACCTGCAGCTAAACTCATGCTGCCAGTTGAGATTCCTTCCCACTCTGTACGTCCAGGTTCATTTAAATGCACATGAGAATCAATGATTCCAGGAATGATATGGAGACCTATTGCATCTATTTCTGTATGGCCTGTTTCTAGTAAAGAATCACATTTAGATATTGCCCCTATTTTATGATCTTTAATAGCGATATCACCTTGAAAGATAGACTTAGATGTTACAATCGTTCCGTTTCGTACTATTATGTCGTAAATCGACATTTCTTCACTCCCCTTTAACATTCTAATGTTCATGTTCTTTACAATCAGAACAGGTGCCATAAATCTCAAAAAGATGGCGGTTCACTTGAAATCCGGTTAATCTCTCTACATATACCTCTATTTCTTTTAATTCAGGGTAATGAAAGTCAAGCATTTTCCCGCAAGTGCTGCAAACAATATGGTAATGAAAATCTGATGCCCACTCAAAGCGGCTGGAAGCTTCTCCATATGTCCACTCATTGATAATCCCGTACTTTTTAAAACACTTTAAATTATTATAAATAGTGCCATTTGTTATGTTTGAAAACTTATTGGATAGAGATTTGTAAATCTCATCTGCAGTAGGATGCGAATCTGTGTTAGCTAAATATTCTAGTATTGCCAGACGCTGTGGTGTCATTCTCATCCCTTTTCGTTTTAAAAGAGCGATACCTTCCTTAATACGGCATTCATTCATTTTACACCTCATTAATTATGTAATAAACTTCAATTGTAGAAAGGACCATCATAAAAGATGATCCTCTCTAAAGTATCAAAGTAATTTAATATTTTAATTAAAGAGAATAATTTGAGAATAAACGAGAATTCGTACTTCATCCTTTCATCACGTCAAGGTTTACCTATAGGAATATCTTACACTTCTTGTGGTACAGATAAGCCGAGACCATCAGCAACACGTTTTCCATACTCTCGATCCGCTTTATAGAAATGTTGAATTTGGCGAAGTTTGATTTCTTCTTTTTCTACTGGTTTCATTGCATTCACAATATTATTTACGAGACGCACTCTTTCTTCATCATTTAAAAGACGGTATAAGTCACCAGCTTGTGTGTAATGGTCACTATGATCATAAGGAGCGCTTTCTGCTATGCCTGACACTGGATAGGCCGCTTGCTTGTCTTCATATGATTCTACCGGACCACTGAAGCTGTTTGGTTCATAGTATACAGAACCGCCGCCATTATCATCAAAACGCATGGAGCCATCACGCTGATAATGATTCACTTCTACCTTCGCACGATTAATAGGCAGCATTTGGTGATTAGCTCCGACTCGATAACGATGTGCATCATGGTAAGCAAATAGACGGCCTTGCAGCATTTTATCTGGTGATACATCGATACCAGGTACAAGCGTTCCGGGTGAGAACGTAGCTTGTTCTACCTCAACAAAATAGTTTTCAGGGTTTCTATTTAATACCATCCGACCTACTTCAATTAACGGATAGTCTTTTTGAGACCACACTTTAGTAACATCAAATGGATCAAATCGATACGTATTAGCATCTTCCAGCGGCATAATTTGAACACACAATTTCCATGATGGATAATCACCATTTTCAATTGCATAAAACAAATCCTCTGTATGGTAATCTGGGTTTTCACTAGCAAGACGGCCAGCTACATCAACAGCAAGATTTTTAATGCCTTGTTCCGTTTTAAAGTGATATTTAATCCATACCCCTTGACCATCAGCATTCGTCCATTTAAAAGTATGACTCCCAAATCCATGCATGTGGCGAAATGTAGCAGGGATGCCGCGATCAGACATTAAAATGGTCACCTGATGTAATGATTCGGGTGATAAAGACCAGAAATCCCAGACAGCTGTAGGGTTTTTCAAATGCGTTTTAGGATCTCTCTTTTGTGTATGAATGAAATCCGGAAACTTGATGGCATCACGAATAAAGAATACTGGAGTGTTGTTCCCTACTAAATCATAATTGCCCTCTTCCGTGTAGAACTTGACTGCAAAACCTCGGGGGTCGCGTACTGTATCGGCAGAGCCAAGTTCGCCAGCTACTGTAGAGAACCGAATAAAGACAGGTGTACGTTTTCCAACTTTTGATAAAAAATTTGCTTTCGTATATTTAGTGACATCATTTGTTACTTCAAAATATCCATGCGCTCCAGCACCTTTAGCATGAACAACACGCTCTGGGACTCGTTCTCGATTAAAATGAGCTAATTTTTCTAAAAGATGAACATCCTGAATTAACGTTGGACCACGAGAACCAGCTGTCATGGAGTTCTGGTTATCGCCGACAGGGGCCCCCCAGCTAGTAGTTAGCTTTTTCTTATTTATACTCATTGAATCACCTCATTCAAATTTGTAATATAATTGATTCCTCAAAGTTCATTATGCCAATTTAGATTAGCTCTTTCAGCTATTAATTCTGCAGTTTTATTCAATTGTTCTGGATAAGGATCACCATTTAAAAGAATTAGCTTCTTTAATGAGCTTTGGATTCGTGTTAGATCACGAACGCGCATATTTTACTGCTTCCAATGCTGCCTCATAATTTGGATGGTCGGTCACCTCAGGTACGTATTCTACATAAACAACAGTATCTTCTGAATCAATCACAAATAATGCACGGCATTCTAAACGGTGTTCTTTTATATAAGTTCCAAAAGCTTTTCCGAACGACATATTGAGATGATCGGAAAGAGTTAGCACAGAATGAACTCCAGCTGCACCGCACCATCTACTTTGTGCAAAAGGAAGATCTGCACTAATTGCCAAAATTTCTACATTATTTCCTAGACGGACTGCCTCCTCATTAAATGCGCGCGTTTGTGCGTCACAAACACCAGTATCCAATGAAGGAACCACACTGATAAGACGAATTTTCCCTTTAGAATCTGCAAGCGTTACTTTAGAACGATCATTTGCCAAAACCTCAAAATTCGGTGCTTTATCGCCAACTTTGATTTCAGGTCCAATAAGTGTAACGGGATTTCCTCCTAATTTCACTATTCCAATTCGCTCTTTCATCATATACTTCCCTCCTTGTATATCATCTGCTATATCTTTTTAACTTCCTCGATAAGTACTATATCCACCTGGAGCTACAAGTAATGGTACGTGATAGTGCGCCTCTGAATCGACAATATTGAAACGAATCGGAACCGTGTCAAGAAACGAAGAGGTGGACAAACTGCCATGCTCCTTTCGGAAGTAGTCAGCAACATAAAACACAAGTTCATATTTTCCTGCTTTGAACGTATGATCTGAAAGAAGGGGTAAATCAACCCTTCCATCACTATTTGTGTGTACAATTCCAATGAATGTACGAGTGTTCTCTGCTACTAAGTACCATAGTTCTACTTTAAGGCCCTTAGCCGGAATTCCCTTTATTAAATCTAGTACATGAGTAGTTAAGCGTCCTTTCATACTTTTGTCGTATATGCAGCATTAGCGGCTGCATTCCTCTCTTTTTTAAGATCTTCACGTGTCACAATTAATTTTTGGAAACCATAAGGGGGACGCGGCTCTGTAAACACTTGGCCTTTGGATTTCGGTATCATTTCAACGATCGTTTCCCAAGTTCGATTATTAGACTCAAATTCTACATCAGCAAGTTGTGGAAAACGCTCAAGGATGCGAAGGCCAATCTGATAGATTAACTGTTGAATAGAACGATTTTCTAATTGATGAAAGACGGATTGAGCGATATCCCGAACTTGTTCGGCTGCTACATAGCGTAAAGGATCGATTCCCATTGCGTCCGTTACATCGTTATATCTCCATGCAATGTTAAGATAAATAAATAACGGACGATCCTTCGCTTCTGGAAGAGTAGTATATTCATCCTGAATATAACCGTAGAACGAGCTTCCGCTAACTTTAATTAACTGCAAATCAGAAATACCGCTGCTTTGCTTTATTATTTCAGTGCCATTCTCTGTCCTAGCTACTTCTACAGTCGTTATACCGTACTCATTGCGTGAACGACGATAAACAAGTTCACTTTCACTTAAACCTGATTCTTTTGCAACTTGTACGGAATCAAATGTAATTTCATCGCATTTGATCTCTACTGCATCTATATGAGAGTAAGTTTCAAGAAAGCGTTCACAAACGAACGTTAGAAAACCTTCCATTGTCGAACCTTCATATTGGCCAGCGTGTTGCAGCATAAAGTTTTTCATAGAATCTGTAGCCACGACTAGGCTATTATCTCCTTTAGTGAAAGAAGTTAAAAAGGCATCACCCTTGAGAGAAATATTGGCATTCATACCAAAAATAACATTATTACGTCCAGTAAAACCAGATTCTGGAATCTCCTTTACACCATATAGTGGTTGTGCATACGTACGAAAAACATAAACATCACCTTTTCCATAATACATCGTTCTTGTCGTACCCATCATAGTAAACCTCCCTATTCATTTATTAAATCGTATAAGCGAAAGCATGCAATTTTATAAATTTGGCATAATGCTTCTAACAACTCCGTTTCAGGAGAAAGCTGCAATCTTTCCTGTATTGATTCCCGTATTGAATCCTTATTTTGTCCCCTTACAGCCATAATGAATGGAAAACCAAACTTCTCTGTGTATGCCTTGTTAAGGGTTAAAAAATCTTCGTACTCCTCTTCAGTAAGCTGATCAAGACTAGCATCGGACTGTTCTTTTATTGAAGCATTTGCCATTTGAACACGTGAAGCCAAGTCTGGGTGGGCCCGAAGTAAAGCAAGCTTTTTTTCCATAGTCGCTTCGTTTACGACACTTTTCATTACATGATGAAGGCAAGAGACACGAAAAAATGGCCGTTTCGCCCATGCTCTCTCCGCAATCCATGGCGAGTGTTCAAAAATCCAACCAAGTGCCTCAGTAAAAGATTTTCGGTCCATTTGATTAATCATTTCTAGACTCAATTTCTTATTCATCCATTAATCAATCCTTTCTCATTGCAATCATTCAACCTATTTACCAACTCCTTTCATATGAGGAAAAGAAGATTGATTTCATTGTAATATTCAGCATATCATCAGTCATTAGACAATCAGGACAATTCGATGATTACTTGATTGTGCACAGCGCATAATCAAGCAAAGTTCATCTATCAATAGGAGTTATTTTCTTACGCTAATATAAAGGATCTCAAGCTAAGAACGCAACGTCCTGTTGCAACACTTGAGTGACCTACGTCCTGTAGGCCCGATCTCAAGCTAAGAACGCAACGTCCTCGAAAAAGAAGTGCGCTTTTTCTTCGTGCGATGTCTTGCTGCCGAAGCTTTCCTTGTCCTGTTGCAACACTTGAGTGACCTACGTCCTGTAGGCCCGATCTCAAGCTAAGAACGCAGCGTCCTCGAAAAAGAAGTACGCTTTTTCTTCGTGCGATGTCTTGCTGCCTGTTAGATGTGGGATAAGTTTTTTTAAAAAAACTGATATAATGTTATTAATGAAACAATTTGTTGAATGTTCTGAAAGGAGTGTGATAGGGGATGAATTTTACATTAGCGGAAGCACTCCAAGTTGCGCCGTTGAATCGCTGCAAGGTAGTGGCGGGCAACAAAGGACTTGTAAACAGAATTCATTCTGTCAACAGCTTTGATGCTCCCGATGTGATGCCATGGCTAAAACAAGGAGAATTAGTCTTTACAACTGGGTATGTTATTAAAAATGATCCAGCTGCCCAAGTTGAACTAGTCTGTGAAATGGCAAAACGACAATGCGCTGGACTTGCCATCCAAATGAAACGCTTCATGCCAGAACTGCCAAAGGCTATGTTAAAAGCAGCCAATGAATGGAACTTGCCCCTAATCGAAATCCCGAATGACCTTTCATTGCCTGATTTGCTGCTTTCGTTCATGCGCGAACTCATGACTCATGAGAAAAAGCATAAAGAACAGGAAAAGAAAAATGTATTCCTATCCCGGCTTCTTCATGGTGAATTACACGGCAAAGATGCAATTCTCGCACAAGGGAGAGAATTTGGGATGATGCCTGAGTGTGGATATATTTGTTTATTTGTTTCCTTCTCATCATCAGTACTTGACAACCAACGCAATATGCCGATAGATCGTTTATTGAAGATGATTAACTTGCCAAACAAAAATACGAATATCTTTTGGTTAACTATAGGTCTTGATAAATCCACAATCATTCTTCAGTCAACAGAACATCAAAAAAAAGACGATTTGCATTCATTGGCTCTTCAACTTGCAAGAAATCTTGTTGAATCATGCCCGAAGCAGCCAATGTCTTGCGAATACTTAACGATTGGAATTGGAACAGGATATAACGATGTTCAGAAGATTAGTACAAGCTTTCAGCAAGCCCGAAATGCGGTGAATATAGGCTGCAGATTAAATCCTTCAGCAAGCGAGCATAAGATTTACGATTATGTTGATATTGAGTCGTATGCTATCTTGCAGCATGTTCCTACTGATCTTTTGTCGCACTGCTTGTCTCATACACTTGCTCCATTACTTCAATACGACAAGGAGAATCAGGCCGATTTGATCAAAACACTTGAGGTGTACCTATCTTGCTGCGGGCGTTCCTCCGAAGCTGCACGTATCTTAGGTGTACACCGAAATACGATTCACTTTCGAATTGATAGAATCAAAGACCTCTTAGGGAAAGAGTTAAACGATGGAGAAACAGTTTTTCGTCTTCAAATGGCGCTGCGTATTTATCGCTTGTCAACTGTTCCATCGCAATGATTAGACTGCAGATTTCTTTTGTGAAACATCTTTGATAAAGTGAAACTTCCATCAGTGGGGGTTTTCTCTTATCCCCCACTGATAAGAAGTAGAACAAAGGCTAAGATCGCAACGTCCTGTTGCAACGCCTTTGTGACCGACATCCTGTCGGCCCACCAATCGGACATTTGACTTTCAGTTATCCCCCACCTAGACTACTTGATTCCCCTCTTACTCTTGAGGTGGGGGTCTTACTGCCAGTTAGATGTGGGATAAATTTATCCTAGCCTTCTTTTAACATATCTAGTATAGGTTCAGCGAATCGTGATGAAACACCTAAAAGTCTAGAGGCGCACATGCCTAATTGGAGTCGAAATGACACGTTTCCATCTGCTAAACTTATGCCTAGCAATTCTTCAATTCGGGCAATTCGAAATTTTACTGTGTTTCTGTGTACAAACAGAATACGAGCAGCATCGCCTAGTTTTCCTCCACAATACAAGTAAATTTCTAATGTTTGAAAAAGTTCTGTACCATTCTCCTCATCATATATAATCAATTTTTCTACCGTTGCTGTGAAATACCGGTTTAACTCACGATCAGGCAAGTGCTGCAACAATGCTTCAGGTTCAAGTGCTGTGTATTCATGAATTGCTCCGTTCCCACCTGAAGTCACCCGGCATCCTAAATAAACAGCCTCTTTCGCTTCTTGAAAACTTGTATGAATGTCTCGAACATCTGATTGTCGTGTTCCTATCCCAATTGATATCGTTTTCTTTTCATTATGTTTGGCAAAGCTTTTTACTAACATGCAAGCAGCCTTTCTCGCTTTTTCGGAGACGGGATGAAACATATCATTTATTCTGTAGTCCTGTACGATGATCACAAAATCATCTAATTGCTCCCCGATTAGTTTTACATGAAGAGCATTTCCCACCTCATTCATTGCTTTGAATAATATGCTTTTATCAATTGATAAGGATTTTCTCTTTTTACTAGCATTTTCGTAAATATACAAAACTACATATTCACATCCAGTCAATATTCCATACTCATGACCTTGCGATAAAACGGCAGTCTCGTTGGCAAGCTCTCCCCGAAGAAGTCTAGAAATGAAGTCCCTTCGTCGTACTTGTTCATTAAAGATGCTTTCACTTTTAAGAATTTCACGAGTTACTGCAAATAACATATCTGATAGAAGCCGTTCGTACGGAATTTCGAGAATCGGAAAACCTAATCGATTTGCCTCTTGAATCATCGGTTCTGGAATAGTAGAAAGAAAGCGTTTCACCTTAATAGCTAAGCCTGCACAGTCTCGTTCAGCCAGATCCTGAATGAGCTTGATTTGGGTTTCTGAATCATCTTTAAAAATATAACCGGTTGTAAGCAGCAGATCGCCTCGTTTTAACCAAGATATATCTGGGCTATCCATAATGCTAACTGAACGAATACTACTATTGAGTCCACGCTTGCCAGCTACAATCTTGCAGCAATCAAGTATGTTTAATGCCTTTTTTACTGTGAAGTGCATATAACTGCCTCCATTTTCATTTATCATGAACAACTTCTCTTTAATATCGAGAAGCCTCCCTTATAATAAATAGAATCTTCCTAATGTTAAGTTAATTATAAACAAACTTATACTTCAAGATGAGTATTAACAGCTCCTGAATGGGTAGTATCAGACTTGTTTGCTATTCCCTGCAATTCTACTTTTCGATTTAGCATCATATTTAATATCAAAAGTACAAGCGTTCCCATCACAACCCCATTTCCAAAAATTAAACGAATGGTTTCTGGAAAATGTGCAAAAGCTGCTGGTACACTTTTTACAGCCAAACCAACTCCAACACCTACTGCAATGATCAATTGGTTTGTCGTTTGTGATAAATCAGATTTAGCGATCATTCTAAGTGCAGCGGAAATGAGCATACCAAACATTGGGATCATTGCTCCACCAAGAACCGGTGCCGGTATCATCGTTGTAAGTGCTGCGACTTTAGGAACTAAACCTAAGAAAATTAATATCATTCCTGATGCTGCCACAACGTATCTGCTTTTTACCTTCGTAAGGAACACAAGTCCAACGTTCTGTGAAAACGTAGAATGATTAAAGGAATTAAATATACCACTAACCATTGAACCAATACCTTCAGCGCGCAATCCTTTTTTTATATCATTTGCTGTAATTTTTCGATCACAAAATTCTCCTAATGCTAGAAAAACACCTACACTTTCAATCGCAATAATAAAAGAGATGATACACATTGTTATAATGGAAGAGAGGTGAAAACTAGGAAGCCCGAAATAAAAAGGGGTGACAGCATTAAACCAATCTGCTTTACTTAACCCTGATATATCAACCATCCCTATGAAACCCGCAACTATTGTTCCAATGACCATCGCTATAAGGATTGAAATTGTTTTCAAAAATCCTTTAAAAAATGTGTTGATGATAAGGAAACAAATCAATGTAAATATTGCGATTAACAAATTATGCGGGTCGCCAAAGCTAGAGGAACCATCTCCTCCCGCTGCATTCTTCATTGCAACCGGCATTAGAGACACACCGATAATGAGTATAATAGACCCTGTAACAAGTGGCGGGAAGTACTTTACAAGTCTTCCTATAAACTTGGCAATCAAGGCGATAAACAAACCTGATGCAATAACCGCTCCAAATACGCCTGTTATACTATAAATTTTCCCAATCGCTATAATAGGCTCTACAACAATAAACGAAATGGCCATTAAGGCGGGTAGCCCAATCCCAATTTGCTTTCCGCCTATCACTTGAATTAAGGTAACAAATCCGCATGTTAATAAATCAAATGAAATAAGATAAACAAGCTGCTGCTGCGTTAGACCAATAGCTGGAGCAATGATAAGGGGGACTGCAACAGCACCGCCGTACATCACAAATACATGTTGAAAGCCTAACATAATCGTTTTCCATAAACTTAATTTTTCCAATGGTACCCCTCCTTGATTTTACAAAACAATGTGAAGCTTCTCTTGGAGTCATTGACCATTTTTATTACCTTCTGTGCTTAAACTTCACATAAGTGATTGACAGGCTTGTCTTGATTTCTCTGTATGGCGAGTTCTATCCCCATAACCTTATCTAAAAAATATTCAAGTTGTATCGAGTTAAAATGTTAGCTTAAAAGATCATAAAGAGCTAAGGCGATAACTTTCGTTGACTTTAGAAGATCATCAATTTTCACATGTTCATCTGCGCGATGCCCGTTCGCTTCTAATAATGTTCGTGGTCCAGCTCCAAATAACACGATCGGAACTCCAGCTTCGGCAAACAATCGAGCATCAGTATATAGTGGCGACCCTTTGATAGGCAAATCTTCGTTTACTTCCATTATTTCTTTCCAATTAGAAGAAATAGCTTGAACTAACGAGGATTGTGCTGGTGTTGGGCCGAAGCTATTCGCCAATAAGATGCGATTGACCTCTGCTTGCACCCCGTCGTATTTCTCAACAGCACTAGCAACACAATTGCGCAATTGCTTTTCAACAAGTTCTCCATTTTCTTCTGGAATCAACCTTCGATCCAATCGAATCACACACTCATCTGGTACAACATTCGTATTTATGCCTCCAGAAATTAATCCTACCGTTAAATTTGGTGTATCAATTCCCGGGACTTTAGATTGAATAGTACTTAGTGTGTCCCGGTATTTATAAATAGCACTTAGTACTTCAGTCATTGCTTCAATAGCATCATGGCCATGTTGAGGTTCGGCCGCATGCGCCGATTTTCCTTTTAGTTTAACTTCTAAATGAAGACAACCATTATGTGCATTCACTAGAGAATATGTAAACCCCGGATAAATCGCCATATCAGGATGAATGAATTTCCTCTCAAGCAGCCACTTTGGCCCTACTTCTCCACCTGTTTCTTCATCAAATGTAAAAGCAAACGATATTTTTCCTTTCAGTTTACTTTGAAATTGCCGCAAGGCTAAAGCTGCGAATGTATAAGAAGCAATATCTGACTTTGAGACAGCTGCCCCGCGTCCATAAAGCTTTCCATCCACAATATTTCCACCATATGGATCTTGTGTCCAACCAAGCCCAGGAGGAACAACATCACCGTGTGCAGTTAATGTAATTTCAGGACCTTCACCATTGCCAAAGGTGGAAAAACCAACGACATTGGATACTTGAATCATTCCTGCTGCCTTAACCAATTCTTCTTCTACCTCATATAAAACGACATCTTCAAATTGAAATTCTCGGAGGCGTTTGCCAATATGTTCGGCAATTTTTTGTGTATCTCCCGGTGGATTATCTGAAGGGATGGAAACCAGTTCTTGCAAAAATCCAATTAGTTCTTCTTTATGATCTTCAATATATTTGATAAGTTGCTGCTTTTCTGCGTTTATCGTTTTTGTATCCATCAAAATCGCTCCTTTACAGTCGTATGATAATTAGAAATTTTCAATACAGTATCTAACAAGACTTGTGCACCGATACCAAGATCATCAAGTATCACATGTTCATCGGGATGATGACTAATGCCTTTTTCACACCGAACGAAAATCATTCCGATCTTCGTTACATCGGCCATTGCCATAGCGTCATGTCCTGCACCGCTTACAAGGTGTATTGGGCGCATCCCGTTTTCTTGAATAGCTGATTCAATTGCTGCGGAAATTTCTTCACAACAATACACTGGAGGTGCTTCCATTACTTTCTCAACATGGTACGTCAGTCCACGTCGAGTACAAATCTCTTCACACGTTTGGAAAATGGCTTGTATCACTTCTTTTATTCGGTACTGATTTGTATCGCGAATATCTATTGTTCCTAATACTTCACCTGGAATAACATTGCTGCTTCCGGGCTTCACAGACAGTTTTCCAACTGTTGCTACGAGAGGAGCATGATTCTTTACCAACTTTTCTATTGCCAGTATGATTTCAGCTGCACCAACAAGTGCGTCTTTTCTTAACGCCGCCGGTACCGTTCCAGCATGGCCAGCAAAACCTTCTACTTTAAATGAATATCTCGATAGACCGGCAATTCCAGTTGCGATACCACAGGCTATCCCCTCTTTTTCAAGGATGGGGCCTTGTTCAATATGAAGTTCAATATATCCAAAAACATCTTTTGGTTCTTTTGCCGCTTCTTGATATTCTAATGGATTTAGCCCTAATTGTTTGATGGCGGCTGCTACAGTAATACCCTGTTCATCTGTTGCCTCTAAATCTCGTTCCGTTAGTGTTCCGGCAATCGCTTTACTTCCAAGAAATGTAGAATGGAATCTAACTCCCTCTTCATCACAAAATGCAACCACTTCTATTGGATTTTCTAAAATAATGCCATTTTCAAAAAGAATCGCAATCACTTCTATCCCTGCAACGATACCTAACATACCATCATACTTACCACCTTCAATGACAGTATCTAAATGTGAGCCGATCATTAGAACAGGAGAATGTGAATTTTTCCCTTCATAGCGTCCAATAAGATTATTAAGGTTATCTCTTCGAACCGTCATTCCAGCTTCGAGCATCCATTTTTCCACCATTTTTTGAGCCAATTGAAATTCATTCGTAAATGACAACCTTGTTACACCAATAGTCGGTTCAGAACAGGTTGATAGTTTATAAATTCGTTCAGCAATTCGATGTGAATTCACTATCTGAATAGGTTTCCCCACATTTTTCATCCCCCTTTTTTTACTTAAAACTAACATGAAAGTAGATGCTTTTTTATGAAAATAAAGTGAAACTTCCATCAGTGGGGGTTTTCTCTTATCCCCCACTGATAAAAAATAGAACAAAGTCTAAGATCGCAACGTCCTGTTGCAACGCCTTTGTGACCGACATCCTCGAAAAAGAAGAACACTTTTTCTTCGTGCGATGCTGATTCAAGGAGCTTTCCTTATCCTGTCGGCCCGAACGAATCGGACATTTGACTTTCAGTTATCCCCCACCTAGCGCTTCTGATTCCTCTTACTCCCCGAGGTGGGGGTCTTACTGCCAGTTAGATGTGGGATAAAATAAATCAACGGTTTCACTTTTGGTCATTATCGACACCAAGATTCTAACTGATTATTAAAAACTCAATCTGGATCAAACGAATCTTCCTCTGTGTTTTTGTCTCTCAACCCTCTCTATGGAGAATCAAAAGCCAAGAACGCAACATTCTGCTGCAACGATCTATTTGCGATGCTGATTCATTTCAAGTGACATGTGGGAGTTAGGGAAAAATGCTTATTTCCCACTCCCTGTCTCATCTCCAAAATAATGATATGGGAAAAGATGGTGTCATTAACATGTGAACAAGAAATCTCATTTCATCGATGTTGTATGGAGATTACTTTTTTAATATTGTCACTTCTGTAAAAGTGAATATAATATGAAGGAAATTACCCTCGGATGACCCTTGCCCAAATTGTGGAAAAGGCCATTTTTCAAAACATTTAACATTAGTAAACTGCAACCTTTAAACGATTCCATGCTTCTATGAGCGTACGTTTTGATTGAGCGATAATAACATCAGACGATTCATTTCCTAATGGTTTTACTTCAAATGCCACTACATTACTGCTGCCCTCGCCAATGTAGCCAATTTCCAAAAGGATTCTTAAATACTCCGCTAATTCCTCTACATCATTCTCACTTCCTGGATAGCCGAAGCGAGGATGCTGATCGCCAAAAGCAGGGTCTGAAGGATCTTTAATATAACAATTTCCAATATGTGCATGATTCATGTAATCTCGCGCAATTGTTAAAGCCTCTTTTGATGTTTCTCTTTGCATTGGCAAGTGGCTTAAATCTAGCATTAATCCAAAAGTAGGATCGATCTTCCTTACTTCCTTGGCCACTTCCACTGCCAGCCTATTCGATCCAATTAAACATTTTTTATCTGTTTCATCGTCAAATGTTTCTAGTGAAAGCACAATATCCCCTTTGCTTTTAGCATATTGACATAGTTCTTTAAGCGAATTTGCAAGGATTTGTAATGCTTGATCTTCATTTTTGGCTGGTTTTGGCCCACTTAGCAATCCTAGTTTTGATGCATTCACCTCATAAGCCTGATCAATAGCCTCCTTTACAAGATTAATAGCAAATTGGCGTTCTTCCGTATCAAATGAGTTTAAATTTGCTTTTTTACTTAATATAATAGGTTGTGCGCCAAAACCAATCGTCATTCCACCAGATTCCAACAAACTTGAAACTTTTTCTCTTTCAGCTTCATCATTTACACTTGTAATTTCAATTGCTGAGAAAAAGTCATCGGTAACAATCTTTTTTACAGTATCTGTAATCCTTCCGTCTCCTTTCATCGTTTCTGGATACGCCATAAAATGTACAATTCCAACCTGCATATAATAATGTAGATCTGTTTTCATAGAGTACCGGAAATGAATCCCGGTTCGCCTCCCTTCCTTATCTCCCTTATTTTTTAATGGTCGGTATAGTCAAAGCCTGTCAATGTTCCATCATGTGAAAACCCACAAACAGCACGTGGATCAACTACGACTTCAATTAAGTACGGTTTTCCACTTTCCATAGCACGCTTCAGAGCTGGTTTAATTTGCTCAAAATGTGTTACAAGCTCTCCACGCACCCCCATTCCTTCAGCTGTTTTAACAAAGTCAATTCCACGCTCTTCATTGTTGCAAAGTTCATTTTTGTAAATAAGATCAGTAGAAATATCACGCTCGCCATAGAACCAATTTTGTTGTTGACGGATTAAACCATATAATGAATTATTCATACAGAACACAATAACTGGAATATGATGTTTAGCAGCTGTAGCTAGATCCTGCAGCGACATGCCTAAGCTTCCGTCGCCTACAATATTGACACTTTGCCGTTCTGGAAAGGCTAGCTTTGCTGCCATTGCTGCCCCAAGTCCCCATCCCATCGTACCTGCACCGCCAGTTATTAAATAAGAGCGCGGCGTATAGGTTTCAAATAGTTGGCAAGACCATATTTGACTAATACCACAGTCATGTGAAACAAATGCATCTTTATCTAAAAATTCCCTCAATTCCTGCAGTGCTCGTTGTGGTTTAATTGGAAGGTCTTCATAATCTGTTTTGCGTGCATATTTTGCTCTTTCTTCTGTTAGGTCTAGTTTCGCACCAACTTCTGCTGTCACAGCTACACCTGAACCAAGTTTTTTATAGCTTTCTCTTAATCTAATCATGAATGATTTTACATCGGATATAACGCCATGTTCCGTTGTGACTACTTTGCCAATTTCTTTGTTATCGATGTTAACGTGAATTATTTTCGCATCATGTTTAAAAATTTCTACATTGCCTGTGCTGCGGTCAGCGAAACGGCCGCCAAGGTTGATGATAAGATCGGACTCTAAGATTGTTTTGTTGCCATATGGTGTATCAAGCATTGTTCCCATACGTCCAGCAAATAATGGATGATCATTAGGGAATGTATCAATACCCATACACGTTGTAACAACAGGTATTTGAAGAGTTTCAGCTAGTGCTTTTAATTCTGCGGTTGAATTTGAAAGATTTACTCCACCTCCTGAAATGAATACTGGTTTTTTCGCATTTTTTAAGTACTCAAGCGTTTTTTCGATATCTGCATCAGTCGCTTCTGGTAATTGTTCAGGTTCACTAAGAGCGATCAATTCATCTAAGTCTACTTCTATTTCTACTTTTTGTTGATCTAATGGAAGATCAATTAAAATTGGACCTTTTTTTCCTTTTGTTGCTGTTTCCCAAGCTTGATGAATTAATTCTGCTGCTTTTGACCCGTCTGTTAATTGGAAAGCGGCTTTTGTTACTGGCTTAGCCATGTCCACAATCGGAGCTTCCTGGAATTGCATTGTACCGATTAGTGAAGATTTTTGCTGACCTGTGAAAGCAATCATTGGGATAGAATCCATCCAAGCTCCGTAGAGCCCAGTCAAAAAGTTTGTTCCGCCAGGTCCAGATGTTGCTGCGCAAATTCCTACTTTTCCTGTTGCTCTTGAGTACCCATCGGCCATGAATGCCCCGGTTTGTTCATGACGTACAACATAAGACTGAATATTCGTTCGTTCACGAACCGCGTCATAGAATGGCAGAATCGCTGCCCCCGGAACACCATAAATATGCTCTACACCTCTTTTTTGTAAATATATAGCGATTGCTTCAGCTGCTGTCATTTTTTGTTTTGCCACGATGATCTCCCCTTTTCATTAGTAAGTGAAAGTAGTTTGGTGAAAATATCGGTTAACGTATTTCTGTTACCAACATTCCCAGGAAAAACGATATACGGAATGCCTCTAAAACGGGATTCCTTTCCTGTTAGTAAAACAGGCACACCGGCAGCTGCTTGACCTAAGATTTTTGCTTTTTTAATTTCCAAGGCTTTCGTAGCGATATCGCTGGAAGTAATGCCGCCCTTGGCCATAATAAATTTTGGCGTCGCTGTTAAAGAGCGTACGACATCTACAAGTATGCTAGAAATCGTTTGACTATAATGTAGGTTCTCGAGTTTATTTGCGGTCTTTATCACCTTCCGACTCGTGTAAATAACAGTATCTTCGCCACTTAAAATGTATTGCCTTAACAATTCACATACTCTTCTGAATTCCCCTTGCCTTTTTAATGGATTTAATATTTTTTCGATATTCACTTCAATAGATCTAACATGTAATTGCGAAAATAAATCGGTTAGTTGGTTTGTGGTTTTTTTCGTATGAGACCCGACAATAAGCAAACCTCCATATTGCCCTCCATTACTTTTTGCAACCAATTTAGAAGCAGTTAAAAATTGTTTGTTTTCTATTCCTCCAATTGACTTTACGAAAGAGGCGGCTGTTCGAAACAAAAAGCGTTTTCCATGACTGATAGCTTGTAAGACGGCTAAAGAAACAACATCCAAATCATCATAGTTTGCAGCATTAACGACAATTGGCTGATTCTTTTTTGCTGATAATAAAATCGTTCGTACTTTATCTATTCCACCTTGGCGAATATCATTTATTGAAATGGTTAACACATCTTTAGCTTGGTATACTCCAGCTGTTTTTTCCGCCACCCATTTTGGCAAATTTGCAGTCGAAAATCCAAAGACTGCATCATTGGCGAATTCCGTTTCATTTACTGGTACAAACGTGTTTTCCTCAAACAAATAATGTGTGTTATCTAATGTATATCTTTTTCCTTCAAAAAAAGCTGGTATGATAAGGTGTCCAGCAATTTCCCAATTCGATTTTTCTGCTAATGTTTTTTCAATAACAGAAATTTCTAATGGGTAATGGCCTCTCAAGGTTGAATCACTTCGACTAATAATCGAAAAGTCGATATGGAGTTCTTTGCAGATTTCTACGATATTACGAATAATTTCCTGATTGATTTTTTCGGTCCGTTCAGGTGCATAACTTCTCGTGTTTGTTAATATATAAAGGACATTCCGATCATCTGATAGTCCTTCTCGAATCCATTCCTTTTCCCAGCTTGTTATCACATAAACATCATGAACAGTTTGCACTCCTGTTGGATCGTCATCTAAAACGATGAATTTATGATTACTTTGTTTAAGGTGATTTAAAATGTCTTCTCTTCGTTGAGACCCTTCAGTTGTTGTGATCAACTTTTCATACATCGATTGTAATGTCTTATTCACGATTCATCCTCCCTTCACGGTTCATTTCAAGTTAATCCCGTTCACCCAAAATTACTTTACGAAAGCAATATCGAGAAGTTCTTCCACTGCGGCTGCGATTCTTGATGCTCTAAGTTCGAAGAAATCCAATAATTCAGGCATTTTCCCTGAAACACCAAATCGGTCGTTTGTACCGATTCTTTTTAATCTAACTGGCTGATGTTCCGCTAAAACCTCAGCAACTGCACTTCCCAGTCCGCCGATAATCGAGTGCTCCTCAACTGTGACTACACATTTCGTTTTGGCAGCCGATTGTACGACAGAGCCGATGTCAATTGGTTTAATAGTATGAACATGAATCACTTCGGCTTTAATTCCTTTTTGCGCTAGTTGTTTAGCAGCTTTGAATGTTTCATCCAACATGATACCTGTGCTGATGAGTGTAACATCGGTGCCATCGCGATATTTTATTGCTTTCCCAATCTCAAAATGGTCTTTTTGTGTTGTAACGATAGGAACAGGGAGTTTGCCTACACGCAAGTATACTGGCCCTTCAAAGTGATAGGCTGCTTCTACTGCTTTCTCCATTTCTAGCGAGTCAGCTGGTACGATTACTGTCATTCTTGGCAGTGAACGCATTAAGGAAATATCCTCAAGCGGCAAGTGAGTGGCTCCCTCTTGAGCTGCGGAAGTGCCTGCATTATGACCGATAATTTTTACGTTTTTATTGGAGTAGCAAACCGAAATCCGCATCTGATCATAGGCTCGTCCTGTAAGGAAGTTCGCATAGGCATTTGCAAAAGGAATTTTTCCAGCAATGGCCAATCCCGCCGCTGTTCCCACTAGATCACATTCTGAAATTCCAATGTTAAAAAATCGATTCGGAAAATGATCATTAAAGTAATTTGTCATATTTGATTTCGCACAATCTGCATCTAATACAACAATATTTTGATGCTGCTTTCCAAGCCGAATAAGTGCCTCGCTAAATCCTTCACGTGGTGCTTTTAGCTCTGTCATATTAAACCAACTCCTTCAACGCCAAGTCTAATTCCTTATCATTTGGTGCTAAACCATGCCACTTATGTGTATCCTCCATGAATGAGATGCCTTTTCCCTTTACAGTATGGGCTAAAATAGCGGTTGGTTTCCCTTTTGTACGCTTAGCTTCTTTGAACGCCTCATCAACTTCAATTAAGTTATGGCCATTCATTTCAATGACATGCCAGCCAAATGCTCTCCATTTTGCAGGAAAATCTTTCATTCCTTTTATGTTTTCTACAAAATCATCCAATTGAATTTTGTTCCAATCGATAATAGCGCATACGTTATCTAAATTGTAGTGTGCAGTTGTCATCGCGGCTTCCCACACTTGCCCTTCTTGGGACTCGCCATCACCAATCATGACATAAGCATGTCTTGATTTTCCGTCTAACTTTGCTGCTAGAGCAACTCCATTGGCTACCGACAAACCTTGTCCAAGCGACCCCGATGATATATCAACCCCCGGAATATGTTCACCACAAGGGTGGCCATGCAAGCGGCCATCGACATCCCTGAATGTCATCAGCTCTTCTATAGGGAAAAAACCTTTCTCCGCTAACACTGAATAGTATACTGGGGTACAGTGTCCTTTTGATAAGAAAAAACAATCGCGATTTTCCCAGTCTGGATTTTTTGGATCAACATTTAAGTGTTCAAAGAAGAGGACTGTCATTAATTCTGTTGCCGACAATGAGCCGCCTGGATGACCACTGCCTGCATGATGTGTCATCCTGATAATGTGGCGGCGAATTCTTTTTGCTAGAACTTGCAATTCTTTTTTCTTCTCCTCTGTTAACGCCATTTAATCCTTCCTTTCTGTTGCTTATTAAGAAACAACGTTTCAATATAGTGATAAAAAAATATCGTTGCATATTATACAACGTCGTTTCGTTTAAATTGTTTAAAAAAATAATAACATTCGAAACTTTTCCTTGCAAGCATTTTTTATAAATTTTCTAACTATTCAATACTAAAAAGGCATGATCTCGCTGATCATGCCTTTAAAATTTTTTTATTAATCTGCTTTTTTATATCCTAATCGTTCGGATACTTTTCTGCATACAGCTATTAACTCGTCTTTCAAAGTGTTGATTATAGCATCGCTCATTCTCATTGATGGCCCAGAAATACTTATTGCTGCAACAACCTCGCCACTATGGTTAAAAATCGGAGCAGCTACACACTTTATTCCAATTTCATTTTCTTCTTTTTCAATCCCATAACCTTTATTTTTTATTTCTGCTAAATTTTTAAACAAATCTTCCTTATTTGTAATTGTATTTTCGGTATGCTTCGGCAAACCCATTTGTTCGATAATGTTTAAAACCTCTTCTTTTGGCAAATAAGCAAGTATTGTCTTCCCGGCACTTGTACAGTGCATTGGTACACGTTTTCCTACTTGGGAATGCATGCGCAAAGTTTCATTTCCTTCTAATTTTTCAATATACACTGCCTCTTTTTGAGAATAGATCACTAAATGTATCACCTCGTTTGTCTTCTCTTCCAATTGTCTTAAAAAAGGCATCGCTTCTTTCCGAATATCAATAGAATCCAGCAATTTTGCACTTAATTCCAAATATTGATATCCAAGTCGATACTTTTTTGTCTCCAAATCTTGTTCAATAAACCCATGCTTCATTAACGTAGCCAAAATACGGAAAACGGAACTTTTATTCAGGTCTATTTTGTTGGCCAGCTCTGTTACTCCAAAACCATCTTTTCGAGAGCTTACAAGTTTTATAATTGTTAATGCTCTATCAATTGATTTAATCATATTTTTTCACCTAGCTATTCTATGCATTTTGACCTTTACATATATTTTTTCTTTTAAACTTACTCTCTATTCCTTCAATAGAACCACCTTATTGCAACGATTTTTTAAAAATACTACGTTGCTTACTAAGAAACAATGTTTCCTTTACATGATTGTAGCAAGGTTTTAAGCAGTTTTCAATCATTTCTGTAAAATCACATTTCGAATAGTCATATTTATTTGATTAGATTTATCATTTATTTATCTTACTTACGAACCACTAATGCTTTAAGATTTAGATTGAAAAGAATGAAAAAAGATTCATGCAATTTGTTTTAAACGAGGTAAAAGTTAACATAAGAATACGCAAAAAAAGATGAGCAATTGCTCATCTCTCATTTTCGTGGTATCCAGCATGTATTAAATTTTCTTCACATGATTAAAAAATTCTTCTAACGTCCAATCTTTCTCATACATCATTTTTGCAGCATCTTCTCCTACATAACGAAAATGCCATGGTTCATATTGATACTGTGTTATACCTTCTTTTTCCTTTGGATAGCGGAGAATAAATCCAAATCGGTGAGCATTCTCGCACAGCCATATTCCTTCAGCTTGCAATCCAAAGTTTTCTGTTAGCAAATAGCCTTCACTTTCACTGCTAATATCCATAGCTAATCCTGATTGATGTTCACTCGTTCCTGGAATAGCTACAGCTTGTTCAGCCTTTTCCTTGCCAACACGATTGATTTCTGCTGCCAAAACCGCCTTTTGACGATCATAAGAACGGTATCCGGAAACTGCATAAAGAATCACACCTTCCTCCTTTGCAGCAGCAAACATATTTTCTAATGCTTCGGCTGCCTCTCTGCGCATGTAGCTTTTTTCAACATCCTCATCACCAAAAGAAAATGCAACATTTGGACGAACTAAATCATTCGGAGCATAGTCGGCTGGCAAATAAAATTCCTTATTCATTAAAGAAAGGATATTCTCTGGATTCAAAATCACTTTTTTTCCGTCGACCTCATTGATTTCATTAAAATATGCGGCTTCCAATACTAAATCGTCCTGAGCGGCATCCTCTTTCTCTTTCTTTACTTCTTTCGGTGGATTTTCCTTTTTGGCTGTATTTTTTTCTCCTTGTGCTTCATTTAAACTACAGGCACAAAGCAAGCATAATGCAGCAGTGACCGATATTAGTCGTTTCATTCAACCCTTCACCTTTTCCCTTTAAAATGCGTGTTCATTGCTTTATCACATAGCACAATCCTAAAGGATAGAGAACATGTAAAGTTGCAATGATGAAACCCTCCATTTCATTGAAAATCTACCTTTCCAATGAAAAGTGTACCAAAAAATCCAGAGATTGTGGTAAAAAAAATGAATTGAAAAAGTTCAAACAATTAACCTCTTTTTTTAAGTATAGGTCTCTCTCCGCAAAAGTCCTGTATTGAACATTTACAATGTCATCATATAATAAGAATAAAAAAGCGAGCAGACGACTGTTATCGTCCACTCGCTATTTAACTTTTTTATTTGATAGCAGCTTCTAGAGAAACTTCTATCATGTCATGAAAAGTGGTCTGCCTTTCAAACGAAGTTGTTTCTTCCCCAGTTAGAATATGATCGCTCACTGTCAATACGGAAAGTGCTTTGCGGCCAAATTTAGCAGCTAATGTATAAAGTGCTGCCGTTTCCATTTCAATTGCTAAAATGCCGTATCTCGCCCATTTTTCATGTTCTGCATTTTCATTATAAAACGAATCGGCTGTAAATACATTTCCAACCTTTAGATTCAAACCCTTTTCTAGACCAGAATCATATGCTTTTTTCAAAAGCTCAAAGTTCGCTGTCGGCGCATAGTCCACACCACCAAAAGTCAAGCGGTTCATTTGCGAATCTGTAGAAGCACTCATAGCAAGTATAACATCTCTTACTTTTACATCTTTTTGAATTGCGCCGCAAGTGCCTACTCTAATCAAGCGCTGCACATGATAGCTTTCCATCAATTCATGAATATAGATAGAAATCGATGGCACCCCCATACCCGTTCCTTGAACAGAAATGCGATTGCCTTTGTATGTACCTGTAAAACCAAACATATTGCGAACTTCATTGTAGCATGTTACATTTTCGAGAAATGTTTTCGCTATATATTTTGCACGTAAAGGGTCTCCAGGAAGCAGCACCGTTTCCGCAATTTCATTTTCTTTTGCACCAATATGAATACTCATATAAATCCTCCCATTTACATCAACTTCTATTCTATCACCAGTTTAAGACTTTCCAAACAAGCTTGCAAGCGATCGTTGAAACTTCAAACATACTTTTAAAAATGCATCATCGCGTTCGTTGTTTCACAACCTCACTCAGATATTTTTCCCATGCTTCATCAAAAATGACCATACTAGCTAAATAGTCCCCATTTAATTCTAGATATTGACTAATTTCATGATAGTCGGACGAATGTTTTGGAAAACTGTGATCGTCATGGGCTGCATTGGCAAACTTTGTTATGTCATCAACTTCTTTTGGATCTCTATGGGTCATGAGAAATTGGTAAAATGATTTGCTCAATATGATCACATCCTTTATATTTAGTCTCTTCTATTGTTACAAATATTCACAAACAAGCATACAGAAACAGTTTATAAACACCCATCAAAATGATTGTGAAGATAACTAGTCCAAACTCACTCTTCATCCTAATTGGATTTGTATTATAATGCAACTACTTTTTTGCCTTAAACAAGACTAAAATGTATCTTTACTTGCAGCTTCACGAAATGTTTCTATGGTCTTCATGATAAGACAATTGATGATTAGAAAAGAGAATTAAAAACGTTCACTTCATTGCTTGTAGGATCCCCTATAAACCAATCTAGGCTTCCACCTAGTCATCCCTCTCAGTCCGTTATATAGATTTAACACTTTCTGATCTTTCGATTCCTTTATCATATAAGAATTTTGTAAGAAGTTCGTTAGAAAAAAAGCATATTTCATTGTTTAAAATAAAGTGAAACTTCCATCAGTGGGGGTTTTCTTTTATCCCCCATACAAAGGATCTCAAGCTAAAAGCGCGACGTCCTCGAAAAAGGAAACCGCTTTTTCTTCGTGCGATGTATCACTGCCGAAGCTTTCCTTGTCCTGTCGCAACGCTTGAGTGACCTACGTCCTGTAGGCCCAAACCAATCGGACATTTGACTTTCAGTTATCTCCCACCTAGCGCTTCTGATTCCTCTTACTTCCCGAGGTGGGGGTCTTACTGCCAGTTAGATGTGGGATAAAGTGAAATTACGTTGGCAGGGATTCAAATTTTCGTTAGAACAAGTCCCAAGCTAAGCGCAACTGCTTTGAAAAAAAATTGGCTGATGGGGATGAATCTTTATCTTGGAAGACGTTATTAGAGCTTAGATTACAGCTATCCTAACGTGATTTAAATATATCTGCTAGTTACATGCAGATACGATAGAAATTTCACTTCGTCAATTGCAAGGAGGCATAAGCAATGAGAAAAAATGAGCTATTAAAAACAGTAAATGTATGTAAAACATACGTATTAGGAACTGAAGACGTTCATGCAGCTAAAAATATCAATTTGACTTTATACGAGGGGGATTTCACGGTTATTATGGGGAGTTCCGGTTCAGGAAAATCAACGCTGCTTTACATGCTAAGCGGCCTCGATAGTATCACTTCTGGAAAAGTTTATTTTAAAGGGGAACGAATGGATCGTTATACCGAAAAAGAAATGAGTCTATTTAGAGCCAAAAATATTGGATATGTGTACCAAGCAATCAACTTAATTCCCGACTTTACCCTCTTTGAAAATATTGCTTTTCCTGGTTATATTGCCGGCAGGAAAAAGAAGCATGTGAAGAAAAAGGCACTTTCATTGTTGAATTTAATGGGGATTGAGAAACAGCAAGACCGTCTCCCTTCCCAAGTCTCCGGCGGCCAACAGCAAAGAGCTGCTATTGCAAGAGCGCTGATCAATGATCCTGATGTGATTTTTGCCGATGAGCCAACTGGTGCACTAAGCCAAAAGCAAGGAATCGATGTACTCGACATTCTGACAGAAATGAATAGAAATGGACAGTCAATCGTCATGGTCACCCATGATTTAAAGGCTGCATGTAGAGCAGATCGTCTCATTCTTGTCAAAGATGGTGAAATTCATGGCAGCCTAGAATTAGAAAAATATCAACCAGAAGAGATATCAGCTCGTGAAAAAACGATCTATTCTTATCTATCTAGAAAGGAGTAAAGACCATGTATCCTATTTGGTTGTTATGCTTGTCTAGTTTTAAAAATAAAAAAACACAAAATGGTTTTATTGCCTTGATTATGATGTTGTCTACGCTGTTACTTTCAACAGCAGTATTAGTAATAAATAATACTGGAAGCATCTATTTAGATATGCATGATAAAGTAAAAGGTGCTCATCAATTGATTCAGCTTGAAAATGGCCTCCATCATCCTGAAGAGATAAAGCAATGGTGGCAGCAGCAGGAAAATGTCACGACATCAGAGCTGATGCGCTATCGTACTTTAACTGGGATCTCCCACAACGAAAAAGAGATATCAAATTTCTATGCGTATATGATGGATACTCCTGATGCTCCTTTTTCGGTTGATCAGCTTATATTTGCGAAGGGCAGCGAAAGCCAAGACCCAGTGCCTGGAACTGTTTGGATTCCAACTGCCTTAGCTTATACACAAAATATATCGATTGGTGATCCTCTCATTTTTAGCACTGAGAAAGGTACATTTCAATTGAAAGTCGCAGCAATCGTTGTAGATATCTCCTACTGTTCCCCTTTTGCGACAAGTGGAAGAATCTGGATGAATCATACAGACTTTCAACAGCATTTTACCAATATGCAAGGAACAGATATGTACATGATGGGTTTAAGATTCGATGACTATAGTGAAAACAGAGAGTATTGGGAATCACTGGAAGAGACGCTCAGATCCCCTTATCTGGAATCAATAACTGATTTTGAAGGCATCTCTTCATACTACATGATTACAAATAAAATGATTGGTTTTATAATGATTTTTCTAGCAGTTATCATGATTGGAATTGCCATTTTTACACTCGGATTTACGATATCTGATACAATTTTGTCCAACTACAAAACAATCGGGATCTTACAATCAATAGGCTTCCCGTCACGATATATTACTATCGTTTACACAATCCAATATACGCTGCTGGCTTTCACAGCTGTCATACCAGGAATCAGCATCAGTTATTTTCTTTCAAATAAAATTGTGAAAAGCTCCCTTTCTTTTTTAAATACGAATAGCACCGAGATGCAGATTCACTTTTTCCAAACCGCTTTGATTACAGGACTAATGATGGTACTGCTTATCGGTGGAACGTCTTTCTTATTATCCTATAAAACTCGTTTTATCAAACCCGCTCAAGCAATTCGCAGTGGGATGACTGAAAAAAACAATGCTAAAGGCAGACAAAAACAAACGCCTAAAAATAGGATCATTCGTTTTGAACGCTTTCCATTCCCATTCATGATTAGTTTGAGAGACATACGGAGAAATAATCAAAGTTCCTTATTAATAGTGCTCCTATCGACGATGACAACCGCTGTGCTCGTCTTTGGATTCATTTTTGTTTTCAGTATTTTTTCCATTAAAGAAACGATTTCTTTATGGGGCTATGATGCAGCCGACCTTTCACTACGCATTGACAACCCATCAACACTATCTTATCAAGACTTAGAAAAGCAAGTTCTTTTAGATAAAAGAGTGAAAAACTATAGTAGATTTGGCGAACTTAATGGTGTCATTCCCATTGACGACCATGATTTAAAAAAAGGAACAACAAATGTACTCATAATGGCTGTTGAAGGAAATTATGATGATATCGGCTACGTAAATCTTGAAGGACGTAACCCACAATCCAACGATGAGATTGCTATTGGCATCAATATTGCTAAATCACTGAATAAAAAAGTTGGCGATCCAGTGATCGTCTATATGAAAGGGCAACAATTACAATTTACTGTTACTGGAATATATCAAGCAATCGCAAACATGGCTTACACTGCCAGGATTTCTTCTGATGCCGTATTGAAAATAGATCCATCATATAACGATATGGAAGATATTTTTTTAAATGTCCATGAGAACATCTCGCCTGAAAGTTTTATAAAAGAATTAAAAGAAAAGTACGGACATTCTATTTGGGCAGCAACACAGCGGACTTTAGTTGATGAAGTTTTTTCTCAAGCTACAGCTATTTTAATCATGCCAATAACAGTAATGGGGCTGTTATTTGTTATTGTTACTTTAGTTATTATTTATAGTATTTGCCGGATTCAAATCAAAAAAGAAAGTCGAACATATGGAATTTATCAATCTATTGGAGTGACGATATTTAAGGCTAAAATGTCTATTGCATTAAAGATTTTCATTCTTTCAATGATTGGAGTAATTGTAGGAGTACCAATCGGGCTGTTTGGACTTCCGCTGATTCTCCCCTTCATTCTTGCTGATTATGGAATCGTTAAAATTCCTTTGATATTACACTGGAGCGGTGTAACTGCAGCAGTTGTTTGCAGTGTATTAGCAGCTGTAATTGGTGCATGGATTGCCTCTAACATTGTTAAAACAACAACTCCACGAATGCTGACTATAGACTAGATAAAGTGAAACTTCCAAGGTGGGATTTTCTCTCATCCCCCCATACAAAGGATAAAAGCGAGACGTCTTGTAGGCCCAAACTAATTGGACATTGGACTTTCAGTTATTTCCTCCAGTGCTTCTTATTCCTCTTACGCTTGAGGTGAAGGTCTTGACTTGCTAGTTAGATGTAGGATAAAAATAAACACACCAAATATTCTTCCCCTTTTAGTATGTCTACAGATCATTTTATTTAGGACATAACTCCCGATCTGTCGCAGCCATATGTAATTGGACTTCCATCAGTTGTAGTAATTTTCTACTGATGGAGGTTTCTTTCTTCCTTTTCAAGTTCCCCCCCTAAATTTCTCCCAATTAAATTTCTTAAAAAACAGAAAAAAATACCCAGTTTGGAAGTTTTCACTATATTTATGACAAAATAATGACAGAATACTAGATAATTTTGGCTATTATGTTTACAATAATAGTGAATACATGTTCAATACATGGGCAAAACTTCACACTAAAAGGAAAATAGGCTTGTAGTGAGGTAAAGAAAGTTTTATTTGACAAGGGGGGAATAATGTGATCAAGAAAAGCAAGCGAATGCTAGTATATTTGAACCGAAAAAAAAGCCAGAAAAAAGACACGTCGCCAAAGCAAAAAAGCGAGAACAAAAGGTTTTATTTTCATACCATTAGGGGAAAAGTCCTCTTATCTTTTGGACTATTAAGCTTACTTCTTATCGGTATTACTTTCACTGCTTATCAAACGATGGATACGCTTGATAAAGAAATCAACTATTTAGTTCATCACGATATGGAAGTGCACAATCATGTGGAAGCACTATCAAAGGCTATTTCTGACATTGAAGTAGGACAACGGGGTTTTGTCTTAACTGGAGATGATACTTTCCTGCAAACCTACACAGAAGGCAAAGAAGAAGTAAACATTCTATTTGAAGAAATAAATACACTAATGAAAGATCAACCAGAGCAATTGGAAAAAGTTGACTCGCTAGAAACATCATTTGATTTTTGGATTAGCTGGATTGATAGAGCGATTAAAACTAGAAACAATTTTGGTCAGAATGCGACTGATCTTGTACAGTCCTCTCAAGTGACGATCTATATGAAACAATTGCATACACAATTACAAGAACTTAGTGAAGAAGAAACGGCAAGTTTAGATCAAAGGATAGCGAGCTTGCATCGTCAAGTAAATACTTCCCAAATTGCTACTGTAGGACTATCTTCTCTAGGTGTTCTGCTTGCACTCGTTTTTGGTTTTGGCCTCTCCAAAAATATCAAAACAAACCTTCGCAAAATTAGTACATCTATTTTAGAAATTGCTAATGCAGGAGGTGATTTAACGAAAAGAATTCGAATTAAGAACAAAGATGAGATTGGAGAATTAGCCAACGATACGAATCTCTTAATTGAAGGAATTGCAAAACTTGTAAAAGAAGTTGCCAACATGGCTGAAAATGTATCTGCAAGCAGTGAGGAGCTACTTGCATCAGCAGAAGAAACATCCAAAACCATTTTATCAATTGCAGAAACAACAGGAGAAATTGCAGTAGGAAGTGAAAAAACATCCTCGCAAATGGATTTTTCTTTTAAAAAAATGTCCACCTTGGAGAAAGCAGCGATCCTTTTAAATGAGTATACAGATAAAGTAAAACAGGCGGCGGAAAACATGAAGACAGCTGCTGGAGAAGGTGGAGAATCTGTCAAAACTTCCTCTTTAAAAATCATGAGTATTGAAGAAACGATGGCTAAAACGAGTAAAACGGTTCAAATACTTGGTGAAAAATCACAAGAGATTACAAAAATGATCAATACGATTACTGGTATTTCCGAACAAACTAACTTGCTTGCATTAAATGCAGCGATTGAAGCAGCTAGAGCAGGCGAGCATGGACGAGGATTTGCAGTCGTTGCTGATGAAGTTCGAAAACTTGCGGAGGAATCGCAAGAAGCAGCAAAAGAAGTGACAGCTATTGTCTACTCTATTCAAGACGAAGTCAGCACCGTTATTGAACAAAATAAAGAAGGTATGCAAGCAGTTATCGCTGGTGTTGAAATCTCTAATGAAACGAATGCATCTCTTGAGAAAATATTACGGCAAACAAATACAACAACGGACATTATAAATGAAATGATTGCTCAAATTACTGAAACACTTCATTTGAGTAGAGATGTAGCAGCTTCCTTTGCTACTGTAAGTGAAATTTCTGATCTAACTGCTATGAATACAGAGAGAACTGCTTCAGCATCTGAAGAAGGTTCAGCAGCGATGGAAGAAGTGACGGCATCTGCGTGTGAATTATCAAAGCAAGCTGAAAATCTGCGGAATCTTGTTTCCAATTTTAATATTTAACATATGTTTATCGACAAACTTGGTATATGCTGCTTACGAAAACCGGGATATCTAAAAAATGATACGTTTTGATGAACCCTACCGCAGCAAAGAGGAAATTTTTCTTCCTACCATGGATGATGAAACTTTTCTAACCAAGGGAACATTTACAAAAAAATAAAGCTATCACCCCTTTTCCAACCTATCAATAAATGAAAGGCGAGATAAGTGAAACTTCCATGAGTGGAGGTTTTCTTTCATCCTCCACTCATGAGGAGTAGAACAAAGGCTAGGATCGCGAGCGTCCCCAAAAAAGGATACCGCTTTTTCTTCGTGCATGCTGATTCAGAAGCTTTCCTTATCCTGTTAGTCCGACTCGAATCAAACATTTCACTTTCAGTTATCCCCCCCACCTTTGGTTGGGGTCTTGGACTCGCCAGTTAGATGTGGGATAAAAAAACACCAAC
This sequence comes from Bacillus chungangensis, assembly GCF_030812995.1. GTDB lineage: Bacteria > Bacillota > Bacilli > Bacillales > Bacillaceae_C > Bacillus_CF > Bacillus_CF chungangensis. The sequence continues at coordinate 31,540 of NZ_JAUSTT010000010.1, forward strand.
CATGACTGGCTGATGCTCATTCTGCAATTGATGACCAGTGGGGAATCTGTTCCCCATTAGTCATCATCCATCATGAAACAAGGCATTTCTATCATGCATTATTTTGGATAGCACCAACAAGCGCCGATAATAATTAAGAGAACAAACAGGACGACGATTAGTGCGAATCCACTTCGTACTCCTCCATAACCACCGTATCCACCATATCCAACGGGATAACAACTGCTGTCATAACCTCCATAGTACATACTGCTCAACTCCTCATTCTCAATATTTCTCCGTTCATAATAAGCTATGTAATTACCCCATAGGCTGTATGTGTATTCGCCCATATGATGAATATTTTATTTAAATTAACGTTTTTTATTTGTTAAAAAACGAATAAAAAAGTTATGGCTTATCAAACAACGCTTTATATTCTCCGTAGCCTTCTTCCTCAAGATTTTCTTTCGCGATAAATCTTAAAGCAGCTGAATTAATGCAATATCGAAGTTTTGTCGGTTCGGGTCCGTCAGGAAATACATGTCCTAAATGAGCATCAGCCGTTTTACTTCTTACTTCTGTTCTCACCATTCCATGTGATGAATCTTTGTGTTCGGTAATTTCTGCTGCCTCTATTGGTTTCGTAAAGCTAGGCCATCCACAGCCAGCATCATACTTATCCTTCGAACTAAATAAGGGCTTTCCTGAAATAATATCTACATAGATCCCTTCATCTGTCGCATCCCAATATTCGTTTTGAAAGGGCGGTTCTGTCCCGTTGCATTGTGTAACTTCATATTGCATTGTTGTCAGTTTCTTTTTTAAATCAGTTTTTTTCATGCTTATCCCCCCAATACACTCTAATAAAAGCTGCTCTGCCTGAGCCTTCGTGATAGGATGCATACCTCTCTGGGTTCTTTTCGTAAAAACTTTGATGATAATCCTCAGCAGGATAAAAAGCCGCTGCTGGTTCGATATTAACAACAATTGGCTTTTGAAACCGACCGCTCGCTGCTAATGCATGTTTCGATGCTTCTGCTAGACGCCGCTGCTGTTCATTATGATAAAAGATCGCCGGACGATAGGAGCTTCCTCTATCATAGAATTGGCCAGCAGCGTCAGTTGGATCAATTTGCTGCCAAAAAATATCTAATAGCTTTTCATAGCTAAATTGGTTTGAATCATAGGTAATTTGCACTGCCTCTGTATGGCCAGTGTGACCAGCACATACTTCTTCATAGGTGGGATTCTTTTTCGTTCCTCCAGTATAACCAGAAATGACTTTCTCAATCCCGGGCTGTTCATCAAACGGTTTCACCATACACCAAAAACAGCCGCCAGCAAATGTTGCTTTTTCTAAATGCTTTTCTTCCACTTCATCTTTTCCTCCAAACACTTTTTAATTGTTTTTTAGAAATCATGATTCCGTTAATACCATAAGCGTAAATTTAATATCATCTTCTTTCAGATTAAATTCATCCGCCCTTACCTTCATATCCCCTTTTAACTCCATATCCTGCAGGGAAACGTAAACGAGTTGATCTTCCGGTTGAATGTTTACCCAGCTAGGCAATTGATAAGTATCACGGATAAATTTTAAAATATAAGAAACAGGCAATCTTAATTTCCCAACTGAAATCGATTTTTGATGCAACACTAGATCCCCATTTTCTAAGGCCTCAGGCTCAAAGGTCATTTCCATATCAATCATCTGGGTAAATACTTTCATTTTTCCTTGTAAAACGACAGATTCATCGTTTAAATAAACATTATACTCGATAGGACCATTCAAACCTTCTTTTTCTAAATAATAATTGATGATTTTATTTAAATCAGCTTTATTTGAAGATACCTGGAAAGCGACATGTTCCTTTAAGTCATGTTCAGTTGTTGGCAATGGCTCTTTATTTGCCGGCGAAAACAACAAAAACACGACGAAGATGATTATAGCGATTACGACAGCTAGTAAAAGAAAGAAAGCCGCCTTCCACTTATTTTTTATCATAACTCCTTACTCCCTTTTTACTCATTCATTTCTAAGTATTCCCTAACATGTATAAATAAACGGTTGGAAATCAATTCGTATCCGCGATCATTTGGGTGGAATTGATCATTATATAATAACTCCTCTTCTTTATTTTCAAAAATATCGATGATAGGAATGTACGCAGCTTGTTCAAATTGTGAAATAATTTTTTCACTTGTCTTATTCCAATCCAAAATAATATGATCTAACTCCTCAATTTCAAACCATTTCTCAAAAGGATTATAAATGCCGATTAAAACAATGTAAACATCTGGGTTATAGTTGCGAATTGTGTGCAAAATTTCTTGAAGTCTTTTCTCATATCCTTTTTTTGCTTTTTCAAAAACGGATAAATCAAGGTTAGCAAAATGTTCACGAAATACTTTCATGACATCGTTGCCGCCTATTGTTATCATAACCATATCTGTATGTTCAATTGCTTTTTTTACCTCTGGCTTCTTTAGTCTTTTTAATAATTGATCTGTTCGATTGCCGCTTACACCATAATTTTCAATTTTTGCCGTACGAATGTCTTTAAGCATCTCTAGCTGTTCCTTTAAATAGGGAATATAACCGCCCGCATCTCTACTATCGCCTACACCTTGTGTTAACGAGTCGCCTAAGGAGACGATAGAAAGCTCCTGCGGAATAAAATGCTTAGATAGCTCTTTTTTTTCGTCCATTTCTACTAATTTTACTGTATGTTTTTGCACTGTTGTAGAGCAGCCTGTTAAAAACAACAAAGCGGCAAAAAGAAAGGTGAATTTTTTTTTCATTTGTCCTCACCCCGCTTTTATTATGACCTGATGATGTCCATCACAATGATAAGAGAACAGGATATCACAAATTAATCTCGTTTTTTCGTACTGGGGAAAACTTTTGTCCTGATGGATATTCAGTTCTAGTTATTCAACATCAATCATTGTTTTTATTATATCACGCAAAAATGAGGACGAAACATTTTTGTTTATAAGATAAAGAAGATGAAGCCCCTCATTCAGAAGGACATTACAATGATAACTTAGAGATAATGACCAATATTCAAGTTTTCACACAGTACTTGCTTTGTAACAGTTTGTTGTGGGGGTTTTCTCTCATCCTCCACTGATAAGAAGGAGAACAAAGGCTAAGATCTCAGGCGTCCTCGAAAAGGAAACCGCTTTTCTTCGTGCGGTGTATCGCTGCCGAAGCTTTCCTTGTCCTGTTGCAACGCCTTTGTGACCGACATCCTCGAAAAAGAAGAGCACTTTTTCTTCGTGCGATGCTGATTCAAGAAGCTTTCCTTATCCTGTCGGCTCGAACCAATCGGACATTTGACTTTCAGTTATCCCCCACCTAGCGCTTCTGATTCCTCTAATTCCTGAGGTGGAGGTCTTACTACTAGTTAGATGTGGGATAAATGAAAAAATAATCTTTATTCCGATTTTATCTATGTTCTTGCTTCTGTTCACAGGAGGATGTTCGACAATTGAATGAGAGAAGATGAAAAACAGTAGTTGTAAATGGAGATGTAAGAGATACAACTGCTTCTCTTAATGTATTGTCAGCTTTTTAGAAAAGAAGATGAATATACAGGTTATTTATTACTTCATGGCAGCACAGCACCAATATGTATAGAGTACCATGAAAGCAATGATGATTGTTTATCATAAAAACTAACAAGATCATATCGTATGAAAGGATCATGATACGAAATTTCTGTTTGTTTAGAGATTGCTGCAGAGACAATAAAAATGACAAAAATGGAAACAATTCGAAACGATATCGATGATAAATACAAACAACAATATGTGTAGCTCCAACGAATACACCAATGCCTTTATAAATGCTTTCTAGAGAGCATATTCGCCATCCCCCCACAAAGTGGAGGGATGTTTCTTTACTCTGTGTAATACATGAATCCAATGGCGCCGGCGCCTGTATGGGTACTAATAATTGGAGTTGTATAAGCTATATCAATGAGATCATATCCAGTCAATTCTTTAATACAGTCTCTTAACTTATATGCAAGCTCAAGTCCATCTGCATGACTAAGCCCGACTTTTTTAATTGTCTTTCCTTTTACATCCTCAACAAATTGCTTAGCCAAATACTTAACTACTTGCGAATGGCTTCTAACCTTTGCAATCGGTGTATATTCGCCATTATCAAGATTTGCAATCGGTTTTATTTTTAGCAATGAACCGATAAGTGCCCTTCCTTTCCCAATCCTTCCACCCTTCACTAAATTTTCTAATGTATCTACAACGACATAAAGCTTCGTATTTTCTCGTATTTGATCAATTTCTTTTAAAATTGCTTCCATTGGCAAACCTTCTTTAGCCAACTTTGCAGCAGCAATGACTTGGTAAGCCAATGCTTGCGAAATAAAACGTGAATCTACAACAGTTACTTTTGTTGTCGTCATTTTGGCAGCACTTCTCGCTGCCTCTACTGTACCGCTCATATTCCCAGTCATATGAATCGAAAGCACTTCACTGCCATCTTTCCCTAATTCATCATATAATTCAACAAATTTCCCTACAGCAGGCTGAGAGCTTTTAGGCAATTCTTTCGCAGAGCGCATCTTTTCCATGAAGTCTTGCGGCGTCAAATCAACTCGATCCAAATAAGTAGTTCCATCAATAAAAATAGATAAGGGCACTACATGGATACTTAGTTCTTCTACTGTTTCAACAGATAAATCAGCAGTAGAGTCTGTTACAATCTTAATATTAGTCATTTGTTCACATCCTGTATGTCTTATACATGTATTATAACGATAATTTAGTAAGATTGATATAACAAACATAAGGACAATCAGTTTCTAATATTTTCTGAAATGTTCACCAGTATCATATGATTTTTAATGAATCTATTTTTTTATTAACAATTCAGGAAAATCATTGCTCGCATTATTTATTAACGGCGTTACAGCATCTTTTTTTAATGTGTTAGGTGGTAGCGGTTTTAGCAAATCCTCCACCTCGGAAAAAAGAAATTTGCTTTTTCTTTGTCCGATGCCAACTCAAGAAGCTTTTTGAACTGATCGGATTTTCCCTCGGTTTAAAAACGAAGCCCATGAGAGCAAGAAAACATGGATTTTTTTCCAAAGCATCATTCTTTTTAGACGAGCAACAATGACGGATTTTTGAACAACCTCTTCTAGACATGATTTTACATTGCCAAATATTTCTGAAAAGGCTATGATGGAAGGAGTTGAAAAGGAGGTTCTTAAAAGTGACATCCACCTATGGCTATGATTGGAAAGATGAATTGGCTAATGCGATTACACATGGAATTGGCTTTTTACTCAGTATTCCTGCGTTAGTGATGCTGATTGTGTTTGCTGCTCAAAAGAACAGTGTACTGCATATGGTAAGCTTCATTATTTTTGGTGTATCAATGCTTCTGTTGTATTTATTTTCAACGATGCTCCATAGCTTTAAACCATCAAAAGTAAAAAACTTATTCGCGATTTTGGATCATTCTGCGATCTATATTCTGATAGCAGGTACTTACACACCTCTAGCACTTGTAACTTTAAATGGAGCACTTGGCTGGACATTGTTTGGGATTGTTTGGGGGTTAGCGATTATTGGCGTTGCTTTCAAATGCTTTCTAATTCATAAATTTAAGATTCTATCTACTATATTTTATTTAATAATGGGCTGGCTTGTCATTATTGCCTTTCAGCCTCTATATCAAAACTTGACTGGAAAAGGGTTCATGCTTCTTTTAACCGGAGGAATCCTTTATTCTGTCGGCACCATATTTTACCTATGGAAAAAACTTCCTTATTCTCATGCGATCTGGCACTTATTTGTCATAGCAGGCAATGCCAGCATGTATTTTTGTATCTTATTTTATGTATAACAAGATACAGTATACAAAAAACAGCGAACCCACATTGCTAGTGGATTCGCTGTTTTTCATTTCTTTCATATACTTGTATGTCATAGTCATGTGGATTTTTTTCGTCTTTCCGCTTTCTTTTGCTAGAGAGCAGCTTCCATTGTGACCAATCAATGTCTGGAAAGTAGACATCCCCTTTAAAGGCTTCTTGAATCTTTGTAACGTATAATCGATCCACTTCGTCCATGAGTAAACGAAATATCTCCGCTCCCCCAATGACAAATACTTCTCCGCCTTGATTTTCTATCCATGCTAGCAGTGTTTCTTTTGAATGAAAAACCAAACAATCTTCTGCTTTAAAATCTTGATCTCTCGTTAAAATGATATTTTGTCTGCCTGGAAGAGGCTTTTTAGGAAGTGAATCATACGTTTTTCTTCCCATGACAATCGGATGCCCCATTGTCGTTTCTTTAAAATATTGTAATTCTCCTGGCAATCTCCATGGAATTCGATTGTCTTTCCCAATCACGCCATGAAGATCTTGTGCCCAAAGGTACGAAATCATCTCTTTACCTACTCCTTCTCTTCGTTCGTCTTAAATTAGCGCCACTATTATCCACTATACTGCAACAGGTGCGGGAATCGCTGGGTGCGGATCGTACCCTTCAAGTGTAATATCGTCAATCTTAATATCAAAAATTGATTGGACATCAGGGTTAATCGCAATCGTAGGCAGTTTTCGCGTCTCTCGTTTTAATTGTACTTCAATTTGCTCAAGATGATTGAGATAAATATGTGCATCTCCTAAAGTGTGAATGAATTCGCCAACCTCCAGTCCGCACTCATGGGCGATAAAATGGGTCAATAGAGAATAGCTGGCTATATTGAAAGGGATGCCAAGGAATATATCACCACTTCGTTGATAAAGCTGGCAGGATAGCTTATTATCTAATACATAAAATTGAAAAAGGGTATGGCAAGGCGGCAGCGCCATGCTCGGTATATCTTCAGGGTTCCAAGCGGATACAATAAGCCTTCTTGAAGATGGATTTTCTTTTATCGCTGCAATCACTTCCTTCAACTGATCAATCGTGTTTCCCGTTGAAGTCCTCCACTTTCTCCATTGCTTGCCATAAACATCTCCTAAATGTCCGTATTTTTCTGCAAAGGCCTCCTCTGTTAATATTCGATGCTTAAAGGTTTCCATTTCTTCTTGATATTGGCGTGCGAATGCTTCGTCACATTGAGCGCGAAGTCCAAAATTAGTCATATCCGGTCCTTGATAGTCTGGACTTTCAATCCAATTTTTAAAAGCCCATTCGTTCCAAATATTATTTTTATGTTGTAAAAGATATTTAATGTTTGTATCCCCTTTTATAAACCAAAGCAATTCACTTGTAATGGTACGAAAAGGCATCCTTTTTGTTGTCATCAAAGGAAAGCCTTTGCTTAAATCAAACCTCATTTGATAGCCAAATGTACTAATGGTTCCAGTACCTGTTCGATCTGATTTTTTGACACCTGATTCTAGTACGTGTTTACAAAGAGCCAAATATTGTTCCATTTCCTGCATCCATCCTTATTATTAACATTATTTAATTTTCTCCAACAATGAATTGGAATTAAGCTAACTATATCAAATTTGTTGTATGCGAGTAACAGAAAAAATGACAGATGGAAAATAACCCAGTCTGTCAAAAAAGTGTTTTTTAACAACTATATCATCATACGATATTTAGCAAAAATATCAATCTAAATGAGAAATAAAAGCGAAAGTAGCCGGTGCATCTTTTTTTAGCCTCTCTTTAGTTGAATCGTTATAATAAAACATTGCAAACGCTTCAGCAAAATATTCCTCTTCATAATGAAGAAAATAAAAGTTGCCGGGAAAAAGCTTATCTGCTTCTGTACGCCAAATTTGTTTATATTCTTTAGTGGATAATTGTGTGCTGTACACGAAATGGTGAAGAGAATGTGCTAATTCATGCAACTCTAAATTAACCGAGCCATGTCCGCTGCCTCTTTCACTGTGGCCTATTTTCACAAAGACTGTTTTTCCACCACCAATTCCGGGCACGTCATCCCATGTAATTGAGCTATCTTGATAACCACGCGGTTTGATCCCTTTTAAATGAGCAGTATGCCGATAGTCTGTCAGCTTGCCTGTAAATAACTGAATCTTGATATCTGCTGCTTTAATTTTCTTCAGCATGTCAGGAGGCAATTGATCAAGCTGTTCAATCAATTGAATGACACTCGTCTGATTAAAAACTTCGTGTACAGGCAGCACAATAATATCTTTCAAACTATCACCTGAACGCAGCTGCAGTTTAGCAAATAGCGGGCTTTTGTATAAAGGAATGCCATCAAGTTTTAACGATGAGTGGCCGCCAAGAAGAAGAACAATCATGCAAGTGAGGAAGATAATCAGTAGTTTGCGCATTCTCGGTGCACTTCCTTCACAAATGAATTCATATTATAGTAGATTCATTATAACATAGCAGCATTTGTGATCGGCAGGAAAAAACCGTAAAATGATCGAGAAAATCTTTCCTCATCGATGCTGAATCTTCCTCTTTTCATATTATTATTTTTTATCAATGTTCTCCTGACATCCATTGCGGCGGGGTGTTTTTATCCCAGAAAATCGTTCCAAGCTCATAGTGGGTTTGAAATTGATCATGATAAGTATGATAGTGAAAGTTAAAATAATACCCGTCTAATGGAGGATGATCTCTTCGAACATGGAATTTAATAATGTCCTCCATCGTCTCAACGTGGTAAATATTAAAAATCTTCTCACTCATCCCTCCACCTGGTGCTTCCGTAATTGCTAGTGCAGACAGCTCTTCATCTGGGTATTGCGAAGCTGTCATTTCGATTGCATGTTGAATATTTGGCAAGATTACTTGACGAAATTCATCTGCAATCACTGGGGATATCCTCTTTCCAAATTTAGTAAATGATTGTTTTACTGCTTCCTCCATCATCATTGCCATAAATGCTTCTCTGCCCTGTTCCTCTTCGTTTTCGACAACAGTCTCTTCAACTGGATCTGATAGTTGGCGATTACTAGAGAATTGCCTTCCTTCTGCTGCATGATCCGCCTCTTGATTTTCGGACCATAGTGCATGTGAAGGGGTCACAATGCCAAAAGTTAATAAAGAAACAATGACGATTAACGATTTTCGCATCCATTTTTTCATCTTTGCCATACCCTTCTTTCACAATCAATCTACATTGCTGTTTTCTCTCGATTTTAGATACATACTAATTAGTACGAGTTTTTTTAAAAAAAGTTTCAGACTATTGAAGTTTATTTTATTATACAATGGAAATAATCATCATATAAGAGGTTGTTCAAAAAGTTTGGGAAAAGATTTCAACTTTTACTTGCCGAAATCTTAAAATCTTCTCCCTTCTTATTGAACATACCATTCAACCAGTTTGCTAGATAAAATGTGAAGAAAGGTGGATTTTAAATGAATGCAATTCTTGTTACTATCGGATTTTTCTTTCTACTCGCTTACTTCATTTATTTAGGCATTACTGATTGAACACCTAGTCTTGTCAACACTCATACGAATGGCATGAAAAACGATGCTCGTTTTTCATGCCTATTATTGTAAATTAACAATACTTTGCAAATGCTTCTCTTAAATTGTCTACAATTACTTCAGCTTCTTCATCCTCAATCTGTTCTCGTGGAATAAAATGCACTACTTTCTGGCCATTTAATAATGCCATTGACGGAGAAGAAGGCGGCAATTCTTTAAAATACGCGCGCATTTTTTCTGTTGCTTCCTTATCTTGTCCTGCAAAAACAGTGACAAGATGATCAGGCTTTTTCTCGCTTGTACTTACAGCAGTAATCGCAGCAGGACGAGCAAGTCCAGCAGCACAACCGCATACTGAATTAATGACAACAAGCGTTGTTCCTTTGACGCCTTCCATAAAAGCTTCTACCTCATCGGCTGTCAGCAATTCTTTAAAGTTTGCATTAGTCAGCTCTTCTCTCATAGGCTTTACGAGCTGTCTCATATAATCTTCATATGCCATAGACATATCCGTTTCCTCCATTTCTCGTACGTTTTAAAAAGTCATTGCAACAAGACTCCCAAAGACTGAATAATACAGAGTGTCGTCATTTTGATCGTCTATTACAAGAGTCGACACTGAACAAATGCTTTTAGTTACCTTGTCTTGCTTCCGTCATTTGTTTCCAAACAGAGCCTTTTGCTTCTTCTCCGCCTTCAATGCGCTCTATTGCCATTTTCACTTGTAATTGCACTTCAAATTCTGGATCATTGGCTGCTGCTTTTAAAGCGGGGAGAGCCTGTTCATCTCCTACTTCGTAAAGAAACATGGCCGCCCGCCAGCGTACAATTTTACTCTTATCCTTTAAAGAGTCAATCATAGCATCCATTCCCTCAGCAAAACCTAGATCAGAAAAGCAATCCCCTGCTGTTCTTCTAACAGTTACTGCTTTGTCCTTTAGTGCTTCTGCCAAAATTGGCAGCACTGCTTTGTCTTCAATCATGCCCAAATATACAACAGCTAATCTTCGAATCGAAGCTTTTTCATCTTGCAGTGCTTTTTTCAGGACAGGAATATCTTCAATTGTCGGATCATCCATTTGTTCTAATAATCGATATCGCTCCTGCCAATCCGGATGTTGAAACATTTCTTCCGTAACCTTTATTTTTTTAATCGGCGTATGGTGAACCTGCTGTGGGTTTCTTCCTCTCTCTACTAATACGTTTAGGCGGTCGCTTGGATAGGCAGCAATCAACTCTTCTACAACATCATGGCCTATTTGTTCTAATTCTCCATAGCGGACGCCAACATCTTTCCATTTACGGAGAAGTACATAATTTTCTCCATCAAGCTGTACTGCCTCCATTGCGTTTGTAAATTCTTCCGGCAATCCAAACCGCTTTTCCTCTTCATTCGTTGTCAGCTTTACTTGCAGAGGAATATCCTTAAACATTTGCACAAAAACATTCACTTCACCGAAATGTTCATCTGCCAAACTGTTTTTTTCATTATTCATATCGCTTTCACCAAAAACTGCCCTTACTTGCGGTAAGATTTCTTGCCATGTAAAACGGCCATTTCGTTCCACAGCAATGAAATCAGCTACATGATATACACCTTTTACACCATCTATTTCCAAGATTGCCTTTATTAAAGGCGATGCTGATGCAGCATCTTCTCGTTTATAGTTATTGCTTTTTCCAGCAGGAAGTGCTTCATCTAATGTCACTTTCATCGTATTCGGACTCGGTGTAGGCTCAATAGATTTTATCTTCATTTACATCCCCCTTACTAAACGTACATCCTATTTTAGCATATGGGCTTATCGACCTCTAATATCTTGACTGCACGCAAATGGGAGAATGTCATCATTTTTTATCCCACATCTAACTGGCGAGTCAAGGCCCCCACCTCGGGGAGTAACCCTAAAAGTTAGACACGGTTATTTTATTAAGCAACGGGTTGGGTATGAGTTCGAAATTATATCGGACTTATACCTTTTAATTTTGCCTTTATTCGTTTGTTGTTGTAGTACTCGATGTATTTCGCTAATTCTAATTTAAAATGATCTAAAACATTCGGGGTAATCTTGCCAACCGTTCCTTTGTAAGAGCGATATTTTTTCATATGTAATTTCATCACTCGCTGTATTTTTTTATGATTCACTTTTTGACCACGGTTCTCCAATTCCTCGCGAATACGACGATAGCCGTTAGCCGTAACGTCCTTCATGTTTGTCATAAATCGCTTTAATCGCTTCTTTTAAATCAGGATCTGGCTCAGGACGATCCATTCTTTTCACTAAATAGTAGTATGTACTGCGTGGAATCCTGCCAGCTTCACCAATGATTTCACCGGAAATTCATACCTTCATTCATTGACTATTTGTGCTTTGTCTTGTTTGGTGATTTTTCCTTGCTTTGAACTAAGGCATTCAACTTTTTTAAATAAGCATTCTCCATACGTAATTGCTCTAATTCGGCTTGTAGCGCTTCTACTGACCCTTCAGTTGGTACTAATTTCTTTGATAGTTTTTGATTGCCTTTTTTCATAGATAGACACCCCCTCGTATATTATGTTTATACCCTTTTTTAAGAGACCTGCAACCGCCAAGTAGAAATAAACACGTTGGCTGAATAGATTGCATTTTCCAGTAGAGACGTGCCCTTTATTTGGAGAGGCGGGCATAATAACCTCTCTTGGGTATAGCCAATTTATCTTTTTAATTGGCTATACCCTTTATAAGTCATAAACGATACTCTCTATTCCATTAGTTCCGACAAATAACTCCATCTAGTAATTAAATGTTCTAATTCATTGTCTACCTGTTCTATTTTTTCCATTAAGATTTGCGCTTGTTCAAAATCACTATCAATATTGTTTAACTCGGTTTGATAGCTTTCCAGCTTTTCTTCTGTTTCGGCAATTTTATCTTCTATTTCTTCCCATTCTTTTTTCTCTAAATAACTGATCTTTTTCTTTTTGACCGGCTCTTCTTGTTCACTTCGGGGCGTTTTGGCTACTGCTGTTTTTTCTGCTTCTTCATGTTGTTTTGCTTCTAAGTATTCACTATATGTCCCGTAAAACCGGTCAATCACGCCCTCGCCTTGAAAAACAAGGAGCTGTTCTGCCGTTTTATCTAAAAAATAGCGATCATGAGAAACAGAAATGACAACTCCTTGAAATTCTTCGATATAATCTTCCAATACCGTTAACGTCTCTGTATCTAAATCATTTGTCGGCTCATCAAGTAAAAGAACGTTAGGCTTTGACATGAGCAGCTTTAGTAAATAGAGCCGGCGCTTTTCACCGCCTGACAGCTTTCCAATCGGTGTACCATGGCTCGAAGCAGGGAAAAGGAAGCGTTCTAGCATTTGGGTTGCTGACAACGATTCGCCATCTCTCGTTTCAACAACCTCTCCAGCTTCACGAATATAAGCAATCATTCGCTTGCTTTCATCCATATCTTCCACTTCTTGTGTGTAATATGCAATATTAACCGTTTGACCAACGACTAGCTCACCGTTATCAAGCGGGAGCCTGCCTGCAAGCAAATGTAAAAAGGTCGATTTTCCGCTCCCATTTTTTCCAACGATTCCGTACCGATCCCCTGGCTTAATAAGTAATTGAAACGAGGTTAGAATCGAGCGATTGCCAAATGATTTTTCTGCATCAACCAATTCAAAAACTTGTCTGCCAAGACGACTTCCTTGAAGACTCATATCAATAGCTTCTTTCTCAGGAACTTTTCCTAATTCAGACTGTAATTGATCAAACCGTTGGATGCGCGCCTTTTGTTTTGTCGAACGTGCTTTCGCTCCTCTTTTTATCCATGCTAATTCCTTTCGATAGATGTTCCGCTTTTTGATCTCTCTCTGTACCGCTTCTTCCTCTCGCTGCGCTTTCGCTTCAATAAATGTTTGATAATTCCCATCATATTCATATAAATGACCGTGATCAAGTTCAAAAATTCGATTCGTTACTTGATCAAGAAAATAGCGATCATGTGTTACGAGCAAAATAGCGCCCTGATATTTTCCAAGGTAGTCCTCTAACCATTTAATAGATGAGTAATCTAAGTGGTTTGTTGGTTCATCTAAGATGAGCAAGTCAGGTGTTTCCAACAACACTTGTGCTAGTGCTACCCGTTTCTTTTGGCCGCCGGAAAGCTCGGCAATCTGCTGATGCACATCATGGATGCCGAGTTTAGATAAAATCGTCTTTGCATTTGTACTAACATCCCATGCATTGTGTGCATCCATTCGTTTTTGAAGCTGAAATAAAGTTTCTTGAAAAACTTCATTTTCCGGCGCTTTTTCAAGCTGCTGCACTGCTTGCTCATACTCATTCATCAATTTTATAATCTGGGCGTTCCCTTCGAAAACTTGCTCTAATATGGTGAAGTGTGAAGAGAGTGGCGGATGCTGCGGCAAATAAGCAATTGAGTAGTCATTTGGCTTTACTAAGGAACCTCTATCAGGATCATCCATCCCAGCAATTATTTTTAATAGCGATGATTTGCCTGTTCCATTTACGCCAATCAAGCCAATGCGGTCCTTTTCCTTGATATGAAAAGAAATCGCTTGAAATAATTGCTTTTCCCCATATGTTTTTGTTACGTTTTCTACAGACATCATTTTCACGACTCTCCCGCCTTTTCCTTTATCATATTCCTTTTACGGCAACTGAATATTAGCATAATCGGTATTCTTTCTATTTCGTTCGGCTACATTTATTCGCTGCGCTTAAATATAACCTTCATCTAGCTCGTACAATGTTTTTACCATATGATGAATCATTGCAATACAATCGTCGATCATGTTTTCTGTAATGAAACGATGAAAATCAATGCTAACGACCATCCGCGTTCCATGTTGAGAAGAAATTATTTTCTTTTCATCATATGTTCGAGTTTCTCCCCACAGCTCTTTTACCTGCTCTATGTTTATATTGTGTTCGCTTTGCCAGCCGAAATCAATGGACACATAAGCGCCTGGCTGCTGGAATCCACTTTTTTTGATTAATTCTGCCGCTAATTGTTCCATTGTCGCTTCCAGTGTAAATTGAGTATAAAGCGACGGCAATGTATGGTTTCTAAGAGCAAACTTTATTTCATAGCGTCTTGACATTGTTGCTAAATCAACTAAATCCTTCCGATCAAGGACTCGGATGTCACCGCTCAAATCTAAATCATAAATGGCGCCTTCGAGCACTACTTTTAAGTTATCAAAAGCAGTTGGATCAAACATCATTACTTCGCTCCTTTTGTCTTCCTGCTTCTTCAGATTAGAAGCAGTGCATCCTGCTTGAGGATTTCTTAAGATAATGACATCTTACCATATTATTTCACGTTTTAAACAAGATAGATGTTCATGCAGTTTAAAGCAAGTTCACATAGATAAGCTAGTACCTCGGACGATATCAGCTTGATTTGGCTAATAACTCGCCTGCTCACTTCCGTTTCATGTTAGCTGAATCCAATAAAACGGAAGGGGCTGTTTCCAAAAGTGATAAAAATGACTTTTGGAAACAGCCCCTTCGAGATCAATATGAGCTTTTGGATTGCAGCACGTCGTCGCCTATTTTCCAATCCATCGGACACATCCCGCCGCTTTGCAATGCAGCTAAAACACGCAGCGTCTCATCTGCACTTCTGCCTACATTCATATTTGTCATGACAGCATATTGAATAATGCCTTCTGGATCAATAATAAATGTAGCCCGATGAGCTGAAGTTGTTTGTGGATGAAGCACACCGTAAGCTTCTGCGACCTTCTTCGAAAAATCAGATGCTAGTGGGAATTGTAGATCACCAATCCCATTTCCTCCTTCATTTTTCAACCAAGCCCGATGTGTATAAATGCTATCTGTACTTACTGCCAACACTTCTGTATTTATTTCTCGAAATGCTTCCACTCTACTGCTTAAACTTTTCATTTCCGTAGGACAAACGATAGAAAAATCAAATGGGTAAAAAAATAACAATAGCCACTTTCCCTTGTAATCTTCTAAAGTAGTTGGGATTGGCAAGCTGGATAGACTCGAAACCGTATCTAATTTAAAACTCGGTGCTTTTTCCCCAATATTTAACATCTTACCTAGCTCCTTTTCGATCATTCAAGTTCACTATTCTCCTTGATTATAGACTTTATGCCTACCTAGGACAAGGGAACTAGCTTAGAATTTTAGTTGACATAATTAAATTATTGTACACAGATAATAGACTTAAAGAAAAAACCTTCAGAACGAAGGCCTTTTCTTGAAGAGATAGTCAGATTTCACACATCATAGAGCCAGAATTTTTAGGGGCGAGAACAGCATTCATCATTCTAAATTTTAGTGTAAAATTGGCCTATTTTACTTCTAAAGTAAAGCGGACACTTGAGTATACTTCAAAATTCGATTCATCATTTATTTTTGCAAATGGATTAGAGACTGCCAAAGCGATCACTTCATAAAATCCAGGTTGTTCCGGAGCAGTTAATGCTATTTCACCAATGCCTGTTTCGCCTGTTGGGATCTCTAAAAGTTTATATTTCTTACCATCAATGTTTACTTGCTCAAATCCAATTGTTGCTAATAATAATATTTTTTCTGCATCACTTCCTAATGTAGATGCATGATACATTAGATTCAGTTTTTCTCCTGGCTTTATTGTGATAACTTTATTTACATGAGGCAAGATATTTGTATCAAGTATGCTGTAATGAAAATCTTCATTTAAGGTAAATCTATACGTTTGGTCTATCGTCTTTGTCGCTTTCTCATATGTATGATAATCGATAAATTCCACATCATTGATATCGTATACGATGTCATATACTGCATTCATGCCATACCAATCTGATTGGCCACTAATATCTTTTGCATTAATATCATGACCGATCGTAAACGATATGAGTAGTTTGTGATTCCCCTCCATTTTAAGATCACGAGGAAGATATAATAGCAGTTCTGCCTCATAGCCATCATCTAACTCAAATTTGTAATGAAGATCATAGTCGTTGGTTTCAGATATTTTGAACGGTATTTGTTCATAGTCATAATATACTGTAACAATAAAATTTCTTTTCTTTCCATTATTGTTAAATTTAAGTGTTATCGGGTCATTTAAATTTTCAATATAGAGTATTTTATTTGCTTTATTACTATTTTCATCTTCAGTATTAAAGCTATTCGCGTTATATACATCAAGACCAACGCTGCTTTCCCAATCCGCATATTTAGTATTATCCCATTTCGCTACTTTCATATCAGGATGTATATTTACTTGTTTGTTATCGTTATTATCACAGCTTGCGAGATGAATGATCATGAAGATTATAAAGAAAAGTCTGATACAATTTGTCATTTTTCTTCTCATAGTGGATCTCCTCTTATTCCTAATAGAAAGCTGTCTACTATTTAATACGGTTTGTTGCTTAAGGAGAAGGACTTCTAATCAGGAAGGGTCAATTTTTAATTTTCATTCATTAATAACTTTTTGATATCGTTGCGTATTGTGTACCTGATGTTTTAGTATCTTGAATTGTTCCATATCCTGTCCAAGTGACAGAGCCGGATCTTTTGAAGATTTTACCTGTTGTTGTTGAAGATGCATTAAATGCATAGTTTGTACTTGACGGAATAGATCCAAGTTCATCGAAACCAGTAACTTCAGCACTTAAATAGTATGCTTTTCCTGCAAAAGTGCTCATTGTTGCATATGCAAATTCAGGGTCAGATTTTAATTTAATATGCCCCCAAGATGCTGCTAATTGGATATCTCCGTCGCCTGAAGTTGGTTGAGTTGAAATGTCAAATCCTTGTGCAAATGCTGGTACGCTAAGGATTGAAAAAATTGCTAGACTTAGAACAAAACCTATAATTTTTTTCATTTTTTCTCCTTTCGTACCCTTACCTTTAGAAGTCCCTCTCATTAAGCCACTAACAAAATATAAAGCTCCTCGAACGAGAAATAATGCTAAAATTGTTTTTATAGAGACTCTACATAACCTTAAATAGCAGCTCACCTCGTTTCACAGTTTCCAAAATCATTTATCTTATTATGGAAATTCCGCTTTAAAATTCCATATACTACTACCTTACCATATAAAACCAATCTTAACACCGCAAAAATACCGCAATTTTTGATGGTAAAATGTAAAGTATTAAAAACAACAAAAAACAAGCTCTCATAGATGTTTATCATCCATTAGAGCTTGCTATACGGATAAAAACAAAATATACAGGCCGAACCTGATAACCATTTACCGCTTTTTTTCACACTACTTCCAAGTAGAACTGTTGTTTCATTTATTCATCCCTACTTTTCTATCCTTCTCCGAAGTGTTTACGTGTGATAACTCATTCTTCGTTAATAGGTACGTTTCATCACAATGTTCTGCTACAAAACTACTATGAGTTGCTAAAATAATCGCAATTCCTTTTGACTTTAACTTTTTAAAATAATCCAATACTTTTGAAGCGGTCTCTTCGTCTAAAGCAGCTGTTGGCTCATCAGCTACAACTACTTCAGGATGATGAATGAGAGACCGAATAATACCAATCCGCTGCGTTTCTCCACCTGATAGTTTTTCTATCCTTTTATGAAGCAAATGATCGACTTCAAAAACCCGGCTTAATTCGGTTATTTCTTTCATTGCTTTATTCTTAATGTTCATATTTTTTTCAAACCACAAAGGAACGCATATATTCTCAAAAGCACTTAATCCAGGAATCATTGGACTATGTTGTGAAATGTATCCAATTTTCTTTTTCCGAATTTCACTTAATTGATTTAAGTTCTTTGTCTCCATCTTGATATCCCCAAGAAAATATGTGCCGGAAGACGGACGTTCCAAGCCAGCAATGATATTTAATAACGTACTTTTTCCAATACCACTTTTACCTTTTATCGCAATCATTTGACTAGTTAAGATCGATAAATGTATATTTTCAAAGATAGTTGCACCGTGAAATTCTTTTTTTATGTCTTTCAACACCAGTACGGTAGACAATTTCATCATCCTTTCAATTTTTGAACCAAATCGATTTCCTTGAAAGTTTTAACAATAAACATGTTTACTATTAATACCATTCCCGCTATTATTGCAATAATGACAAACAAATAATTGACGAAAAACATGAATGGATCATCCATTAACATGAAAAGTACAAAAATGGAAAGACTGGAACCCATGAAACATGTCAATAATAATTCGTAGCGGACATATTGATAAATTTGTTTTGAATTCACTCCGCTTATCAATAAGACTTTAAAAATATCGATATTTTTTCTGATTTTTGTGATTGTTGCATATAAAAAGAGCATCATTGTCATCACAAACATCAAACAGGTGCTGACCAAAAGATAGGTTCGATTCATCTCCGTCATACCAATTAGTGCATCAATAGCTAAGCTATTAGCACCTATTAATTGAAAATCAGTAAAGCCTACTTCTTTACCAATTTTATTTACAACTCTTCTCGCCTCTAGTGGAGATAAATCTGTGACGATCGTACCATTAACTAGATTAAGTAATGAAGCCATGAAAAATAACTTATCCTCTTTTTTCATGACAAGAGATGGAAATTTTTCATAATACCATGATGGCAAAATGATATAGCGATCTATTTGTATTTCTGGATCGAACGCTGTCATGACTTTCTGAGTTGGTTCAAAAAAACCGATGACAGTTCCTATCAGGTCTTTTTTGTATACGTTAAATTCAATTTGGTCTCCTAGCTCGTATACATGAGAAAACGCTGCTCCTAAAAGAATCGGAAATTCATTTTGCTTCTCAGTATATATGTAATCCTTATCTGTAAATCCACTTCCTGTTTTTAATCTAAGTTCATTCAACTCAAAAGCAGTTTTATTGAGTTGCATTGATTTTACTGCACTATATACCTTATTATTTCTTTCAATAGGAGGGCGCTGTCCACCTCTTTCATAAAGGGGGTCAAAAATAGGACCTTCCTTAAAATCCATCACATAGATTGGCTGGCTAATTGCATGATAATACGCAAATTCTGAAGAAGAAGATATATTTCTTTCGAATCGACTTAATGTGTCATAACCTTCTTTTTTTGAAAAAAATTCAACTTCTTTTTCGTCATATAAACCATCTGATAATTTAAACATATTTTTATCTTTAAAATGGTTTGTTGTCTTTATCTCTATATGTGAAAAAGAGACATTGACGATGAACGTTAGCACAAGTAAAAAAAGTATCGTTGAGGCAAAAATATTTAAAAAGTTTAAAAGCTTATTTTGCTTAAAGAGAATCCAAGTAACCTTCAATCCTATCTACCACCTTTTTCAACCGTATTCCATTTCACGACTGCAAAACAGCTGACGATTAAATACAACACCAACCCACTAAATAAATAAATGGAGTTGTTTATCCAATAATGAGACCAAAGCGGAAAGATAGCATGTTGAACAACCAAAGCTATTAATAGCAAGGGGATTGTAATGAATACATATGGCAGCAGTTTATATGTCAATAACTTTAAAAAAATTTCATTTCTCGAATACCCGTGCAGATACATAATTCTAATAAAGTATTTTTCTTTAGATAACCAAATCATTCCTATTAACATAAATATCGCAATAGTAAACAATAGGCCTATATTGATAGAAATCATGAAATACTTATTAGAATGTAAAAGGTATGTCCCTGCATTTTCCTGAGTGATCATATTGATTGGATTTTGATTGATAATCTTATGTATAATCTCTAATTTATTACTGTTTGGTGTATGAAAGATAAATAAGTTTCCTATGGTAAAGTCAAATTGAAAGGAATCAGGAATTAGCCAAATTTCTGAATTTAATTTATAAGAATTGGGAGTATCAAAATATCCAACCACTTTGTAGTCTGGAGGAACGTTATGTATATTGACGTTCCTGCCAATAATGGCGATTTTTTCATTTGGATGGTGAATATCTGTTTTGAACTCATACTTAATAGGTGGAAGTGTTACGTTCCCATTGAACCAGACATACTTTAAGCGAGGATTTTCATCACTAACTTGTAATAAAATAAACTTACTATTACTTCTTTTTAAGGGCTTTTCCTTTTGTTCCATTGTAAAAGTGATTGCATTTTTGTTTATATATCCATTGTTGATCATATTGATATAATCAAAATAGAAAATACCCCAAATCATGCCTATACAAACTAGATTGAGAATAAAGGCAAAAATATAAAATCTCTTGTCATATCTATTACGTTTATATTTGATCATCAAAAGTTTAAAAGATAATCGTATGGATTATCTTTTAAAACCACCTCTTATTTACTATATTTGCAGCAACTATCATATCATAACTCGATTACTCGATTGCATGCTTCCGCTATGTATGGGTCGTGAGTGACGATAATGATCGTTTTGCCTTCAATATGGAGTTCTTTTAAAATACCCATAATCTCATTTCTATTTTCTGTATCAAGAGAGCCTGTCGGTTCATCAGCAAGGATTAGATCACAAGGTTTTAAAAGGATTCTTGCGATCGCAACTCGCTGCTGCTCTCCTCCTGAAAGCTCATGAATTTTCTGCTTAAGATTAATATTCAAACCTACCCTCTCCAGGGCAGCTCTTTTCATTTCCTGCTTTTCTTTTTTTGTTTTTTTTGAATAGATAAGCGGGATTTCCAAATTGGCGTTGACAGTGGCATTGTCGATTAATGCGTAATTTTGAAATAAATAAGACAGTTTTGTTCTAAGTAATTTATTGGCCTTCATTGAACCAATGCGGGGGGTGTTCTCATGAAAGAGTTTAACCGTACCGCTATCTGGCTTTTCAAGCATCCCGATAATATTGAGTATCGTTGTTTTACCTGAACCACTTTTCCCTGTAATTGCAACCATTTCCCCTGCATTGACTGTTATATTAATATCCTCTAGTACGACATGATCAGCATAGCTCTTTTTGATATTGATCAGTTCACAAATATTCCCCATACCGTAAATTATCCTCCCTTTATTACCTTTAGCTTGTTCCGCCGTTCGATGATGATGAGAGCAATTATTGAAGCAATAAATTCCATGATCATGAATAGCGCTGCTACACTGAATAATTCGTACCCAACACTACCATTGACAATTGCACAAATGATGAGCTGCACAATCCACGTCGATAATAGCAACATCATGTAATTCTTATATGTTCTAAAAAAACCGATTCCGAATAGGCGATTGACCACATACTTCTGTTGATGTTTATTAAAAAACACAATCAGATTTTGTACGATCAATATCAATAATCCAGTCAAGATCGCAACACCAACAATCAAAAGCAACTTTAGGTACTTTTTCAAATGATAGATCTCTTCCAATATATATTGATCAATTGTGACGAGATATTTTAAATTATCATCTATTTTCAGTCTTTCTAATGTTGGTTTCAATGTTTTATAGGTGAGCGCAGGATCTCTATCAATCAATTTAACTTTCATTGCATCTCTGCTACCGTTACCAAGTGCAGCGAAATCCTTTATGAGATCATTCTTTTCGGTTAAGACTTCGATAATTGGATCTATGATCATTTGATGCTGATCTGGAAAAACATCTGGATTAAAGCTAAATATCTCCTGATCATTCGCTGTCCATATAATATCAAGTGCTTGATCATCTACATAGTCTGGTATTTCTAGTTGCAGTTGCTGTTCTGCAAACTCCATTCTCGATCGTCCTTCATTCTCAAAAAAAGTTCGTATTTCTTTTTCACGATGACGATATTTTTCAGGTACAAGTAAAATCAAGTCTTCATTTTCTTCGGATACGCTGATAGGCACATGATGTTCGTCATACACAGGGTAAGCTTGTAAATAATTATTGTTGACCCTTATTGAAAAAATCCCATCATAATTTCTATTTAGCGATAAAGAAAGCGCTTCATATTCTCTAGCATCAATAAAAATGGAACCCATCTGATTCAAAACTGGGTATAATTCTGAACTAAAGGCGGCTCGGTATCGTAGCAGCGAGTCGTCATCATGATCATGTCCGATATACAAAGGATAAAAAATCCCGTAATCCTTACTTTGTTCCCAGTTTTTTAAGCTTGCTTGTTTTTCGGTTAGCACTACATACTCTTTAAAAATATTGAGCCCAATTAATACGAGGATAACGGAACATACGATTTTGAGTAGTAAATTTAATGCCAAAATTCCATTTGTATCTTTTCTATTTTTTATTGCTTGACTAATGCTGATTTTCGCTGTGTATATATACGCTCCTAAAGATAGGATAGCAATAGCGAAATACGTGAAAAATTGATTGAAAATAACCCGAAAAACAAAGCGAAAGGTTGTGTTCTCCACTAATAATCCACAAGCGGTTGTGATGATGGTCAGCACTACAAAAGTGATAACAATCAGCCTGCCAACAATCAGCCACCATATATGAAAGTTTGATAACCCATGCATTTTCATTGTGCCAATGTTTTTCGAGATAGTAAAAACATAGTAGATCATTAATAATAATAAAATCACTAAAATGACACTATAAATCATTGTCAAATGATCAATAGACGCAGTCGTTTCCGCCTGACTCTGGTGATCATCGACTACAAAATCATCTCGTGTATAGTCAGCTCCATATTCTGCATAATATTGATTGATCTTGTCTGCAAAAGTTGCAATAAAATCGTTGAATGTCTGTTCATTTGATGCTTCTACAAAATAATGACCATCAACCGGTAAATAGTCATATGATTTTTTAAGCGGATGAATTGTGATAAGATGCTTCCCTCTGAAGCTCTGAATCTGTCCTTTTTGTAGCTTTTGATGAGTATTTTTTGTCGTTAAAAAATGCTCACCCTCTTGTGTTTCTTCAGCGCTTAATACTTGTCCGCTTTTTAGCTTGATATGATGAAAGAAAGTTGTGTCATTCGTTAGTAAAATGTATTTTACAATTTCCACCGTTTGATCTTCTTTATGGTGCAAGCTCGGTCTAAATATATTCACCTTATACGCTTTTGCTATTTCTACTAAAAAGGGATAAATCTCTTCTGGATCAGCTAATAAAAGGTGATTTGGGATAGTAAACTTATACGCTATCTGCTTCTCAAGATTATCAATTTTTTCAAATTCTGTATGATCTGTTTGTTGAAAGGTCATGTAAAATGAACAAAGAGAAGCTAGGATAAGAAAGAGGATCACAATTTTCTTCAAAATAAAATGCTCCTTTAATGGTTGTGATGAAATAGAAGTATCATCATGAATCTTGTTAGAATCCATGATGATACTTTTAATGTAGAAAAACTATTTCAGTAATTCAACTATTTCTTAATAGATTTTCCAATTTGCTTTTGTTTTATCATTAATACCACCAACTGCACTTGAATAGGAGGTAACCCCTGCTTTTGTCCTACCGCTATCACTCTTGCGGGTTCCTATCGAACATGAAGATCCATGCACTTTATCTGGATGATAATAATTGGAATAAACCTCCTTTTTTAACGGTAAGACAAGTCTTGTACCGTAATCCCAGTTTCCTCCACCTACGTTTTCATTTGCAAACGGTGTAACCATTTCATTTGTTAATACATCAGTAAGATCGACCTCACCACTAGTTTCATTGTTTTCAGCCATTGCACCAGCTGGTAAAGCAAGCATCGCAATCATAACTGTCCCTAGCAATTTTTTCTTAAGCATCAGAATTCCTCCCTTTTCATTCCATTTTTTCTTTTTCTGATGGTACCAAACAGAAATTTTTTTGTGACCCCTAATTTATTAAGGGAAATCCAATTTATTACAAGCGCTTACCAATACTGTATCATAGAAAGTGAAACGTAACACCGCAAATTTCCCGCAATAAAACCGGAGTTTTTTTGACGGTTACCGTAAAAATGATATTCGATTTTCAGATTTATTTAATTCTTACTAGCATTTTTTAACCAAAACTCATTGTTTGATAGTTGATTTAAACAATGAGTTTTAATGCAACACTTCATAAAAATCGTCAGTAACTAAATAAAGTTTTTTTACCAACTTATTTTCAGTCTAAAACATAGTCAATACGATTTCTCTCCGTAAAATAATGTAAGATGATCAAGTAAGATAACGGGGTTACCTGATTGCTTCAATATAACCAAGTTCGCTAGCCTTCATTACCGCTTTCGTGCGGGAATCTACACCGAGTTTTTTAAAAATGTTTGTAAGGTGGTATTCGACAGTTCTGGGACTAAGGAAAACAACATCAGCTATTTCTTTATTTGTTTTTCCATACGAAACTTGTTTAAGAATATTGATTTCTTTTCTATTAAAATAGATTGTACCTAACTTTCTTGTTTTTATTTTTCTTAGTTGAGGCAAGAATTTAATTGGGATAACAGCATCCCCCTGTAATGCTGCCCGAATTGTTGCAATTAATTGTGCTTTTGATGCTGTTTTGCTGACAAAGCTTGAGACTCCTGATTCTATTATTAGATTGAAATACGGCTCAATATCATCGTTTGTATAAAGAATAACGATTGTTTCAGAATCATTTTCTGTAGCTTTCTTCACTAATACTTGCCAGCTTAATATTGGCATCCTTAAATCAAATAAAAGAATATCAAATTTTTGTTCGCGTATTAGTGCTAGTGCATCCTTGCCAGAATGAAGAACCGTCACATGAAAATCTTTTTCCTGTTCAAGAAGCTTCTTTGTTCTTTTTCCGGCTGATGCATGATTATCAATAACTAATAGCCGAATCAATCCTTTCCCTCCTATTCTTCGGTTCCTAGCTTTTGATGGAAGTCTTGCTCCTAGGTGAATACGAGACAAACAATGAAATTACCATTTTTACCATAATATATGAACAATGTTAATTATATCATACAAATGCTAATATTTAGAAATAACGATAGCAATAGCTTTTTTCAATTATCGTTCCGTTTTCGGCATTTTTTATGATGTTGAAGGAGAATGCTCTCCACTGAATGAATTTATCATCACCGAATTCATTCTCTCATTTTCGACTGCCATTTCATCCGCTTACATAACTCAGCATTTTAATCTCCCATAAACCTATCAGCAGGAAGCCTTTCTTCATCCTGACGTTCGTAGTCTCTTTTTTTAGATATGGAGCTTCATGTAAAAATAGACCTTGGATAAAGTGAAACTTCCTTCAGTGGGGGTTTTCTCTCATCCCCCACTGAGAAGTAGAACAAAGGCTAGAGATCGCAACGTCCTGTTGCAACGCCTTTCTGACCGACATCCTGTCGCCCTGAACCAATCGGACATTTGACTTTCAGTTATCCCCCACCCAGCGCTTCTGGTTCCTCTTACTCTTGAGGTGGGGGTCTTACTGCCAGTTAGATGTGGGATAAAAACAAAAAACACCCATTAGCGAAGTTTTCTCTTCGACTAATGGGTGTTCGCTTTAAAAAGCTGCTTTAAAACAATCCAACAGCATTTCCATGTTCATCTACATCCATTTTATTTGCTGCTGGTACTTTCGGAAGGCCTGGCATTGTCATTACGTCACCTGTGAGGGCGACAATAAAGCCTGCACCAAGCTTTGGCTTTAATTCGCGGACATGAATGGTAAAGCCTTCTGGACGTCCAAGCCGCTTTGGATCATCCGATAAGGAGTATTGCGTTTTTGCCATACAAACAGGAAGGCTTCCCCAGCCAAGTGCATGAAATTGCTGCAATTGTTTTTCTGCTTGGGAAGAAAATTCTACTGAGGCTCCACCGTAAACCTTTTCGACAATCGTGCGTATTTTTTCGTCAATTGTATCAGCATCATCGTATAAATAATGGAACTGATTTTCTTTCTCTTCGATCACTTGTAATACTTTTTCAGCAAGATCCAGCCCGCCTTCTCCGCCTTTTTCCCATACTTCTGTTAATGCAACTGGAATGTCATGCGTTTCACACCACTTTTGCAGGGCAGCGATTTCTGCTTCTGTATCAGCTGTGAAGCGGTTGATGCCTACGACATAAGGAAGTCCGAATGCTTCAATCGTTTCTACATGTTTTTTAATATTTGCGAGACCGTTCTCTAAAGCTTGTATGTTTTCTTGATTCAATTCATCTTTTCCAACACCGCCATGCATTTTCAAAGCACGGATTGTCGCAACAATGACAACGGCAGCCGGTTTTAAATTTCCGGATCTCGCTTTTATATTCAAGAATTTTTCCGCACCTAAATCTGCACCAAAACCTGCTTCGGTTACGACATAATCTGCTAATTTAGCAGCAGTTTTTGTTGCCATAATACTATTGCAGCCATGAGCAATATTTGCAAAAGGGCCGCCATGTACGAGAGCAGGTGTTTGTTCTAATGTTTGAACAAGATTAGGCCGCAGCGCATCTTTTAATAATAAAGTTAAGGCGCCTTCAACACCTAAATCACCAACAGTAACAGGCTTTTTTTCCACATTGTAAGCGATTACCATTCGAGATAGCCTCTTTTTTAGATCTTGTAGATCTGTAGCTAAACATAAGACGGCCATCACTTCTGAAGCAACGGTAATATCAAAGCCATCTTGTCGTGGAACTCCTTGGAATGGACCTCCTAAACCAATGACCACTTGTCTCAACGCTCGATCATTTAAATCAACCGCTCGTTTCCAGACAACGCGACGTTGATCAATGTGCAGTTCATTGCCTTGTTGCAAATGATTATCAAGTAGAGCTGCAAGGGCATTGTTCGCAGTTGTTATCGCATGTAAATCGCCTGTAAAATGAAGGTTGATATCTTCCATTGGCAACGCTTGGGCATAGCCGCCGCCTGTCGCTCCACCTTTAATTCCCATCGTTGGTCCAAGAGATGGTTCGCGAAGGGCAATCATCGTCTTTTTCCCTAAACGGTTGAGAGCGTCTCCTAAACCAACTGTCACTGTTGACTTCCCTTCGCCGGCAGCAGTTGGATTAATCGCAGTCACTAATATAATCTTGCCATCAGGCTCTTGCTGCAAAGACTCGATTTTATCATAGGTTAGCTTTGCTTTATATTTTCCATAGTAGTCAAAATCAGCTTCTGTTAATGCCATCTTTGCGGCAATGTCTTTAATCGGAACAATGGTAGCTTGTTGGGCAATTTCAATGTCTGTTTTCATATTTGACCTCCACTATGATATGTATTCAGCTAATGAAAAGAAGTAAGAGAAACGTGCATCCTAATGCTATTCTATTGTATCACGCTTGCCGAAGGAATGTTAGTTTAGCATACATCTTTTCAAGATTTGCTGGGCTCTTCTGAAAAGTAAGCTTCCTCAAGCGGCTGCACGACAACGAAACCTTCGCCGACAAACTTCATTTGGATCGATTCGCCGCTGCCTCTTCCTAAAAAAGTCTTGAAAGAAATATCTGTTGCAAAATCTGGCTGCAAACTTCCTGACCAAGCGACTGTTGCATTTGGGTCTGTAAAAACAGGGCTGTCTGGTGTAACGATTAATGTAAGTGGTTCATAATAGGTTGTAATAGCGACTAACCCATTCCCCTCCAGCCGAACATTAAACAAGCCGCCAGCAACCATACCGGCAATTTTGCGCATGAGCTTGATATCCCAATGAATAGATGGTTCAAAGGATAGAAGATTATTGCCATTAACAAACAGAGCATCATGTTGCAAGGAAAGAATCGATATCTTCTTTCCTTGTTCGGCTAAGTACAGCTTTCCTTTACCTGTTGCCTTCATTAAAGGCGTACCTTCACCTGTAAAAGCTTTTTTAAACAATCTTCCGAAACCGTGCTCTAAGATTCCTTCTCGTTCAAACTTTATCTCACCATGGTAAGCCACCATTGTCCCCATTTTTGCCCAAATTTGCCCATTTAAATTCACTTCCAAGAAACGGGGTGTTTCTAATTCAAATATGCCTTGATGTTTATCTTTCTGTTTTGTTTGTTGAACAAATTCTTGAATGGAGTAGCGCTGATTATTCATCTGGCTACACTTCCTTCCCGATATTCTTCATCATGAAAAGAGTTAGAAAAGTAAGCGCTTGCTTTAATTCGCGAGATAGCCCTTGTAAATGCTGAGAAGCAACCCCTCGTTTATAGACGCCATGTTCGGCGATTTTCTCCCAGCCATGATCAACTGCCAATGCTTCAAACTCCCAAGGCATCATTGTATTACAAATAACATGTTCACCGGTTAATCTTGCATAACTATTCTTTCGCGGCTGCGCTGTCGGTCCGAGAATACCGAAGCATGCACAGCCATTAGGTTTGACAATTCGTTTGCACTCATTTAATGCATGTAATGGCTGTTCCACCCATTCCAATGAATTAATTGCAACGATCCCATCGAATTGATTGTCTGAAAATGGCGGATTGTTAAGATCTCCAAGGACAAATGCCAACCCCAATTGCTCATGTTTTTTCGCAATTTTCACCATCTCTTCGGAAATATCCATTCCTGTTACATCGTATCCTTCTTTCCAAAATAGAAAAGAACCGTAGCCATCCCCACACCCTAAGTCAGCAATGGAATGGCCAATCGGAACATGCTGTCGGAAAAACGGAATAATGTCTTTACGGCTGCCTTGATCCCACATTTCGATACTATGTTTATGCCAATAATCAGCCCGCATATTCCATTGGATTTTCGTTTCTTCACTCCATGAAAACTGTTTCATTCCATTCCTCCCGTATAAAAATTTTTCTTATATTATTTCAACGTTAGTAATGCATTAAATGGTACACTATAAGATGATTTCCACGTTCACCCTATTTTCCCTGCATTGATTTTTAAAAACTGCACAACTTTTAAATTTTTCTTTCAACACCAAATACAGAAGTACTAGCTCAAAAAACGGAATGTATCAGAAAAGAGGAGGGATTTTTTCTTCGTGCGATGTTTTCAAGAAGTCTTCCTATCCTGTTGACTCAAATCAATAGACATAGAATAGACGCTAAAGGTGAGAGAGAAAATCATTCTTCTTTGATCTCTTTACTCTAAAGCAAGATTTTTAAATATATATGGAAATAATGATGATAAAAGTTACTTTATAATTGAATTGTATGTTGCGTGGTGTTGCTGGCAGATGAAACCCAGAAAGGTCTCCTCAAAGAACGAGAAGATCAAAATAAAGACATAACAAAAGGATGATTCCGATGATTCCATCCTTTTACTATGCCTTCCTTTAGTAAGGACACTAATAAATTGCCAGTGCCAGCTTGCTTTTTTGCTATTCATGTTGAACGGCATCCGTTCCTTACAACGTTTTCGAATATTGATTATCTGTTTCTCGCTTTGAACGCGCTCTCAAGATAAGTAATGTTAGCAGCGATATAAAGGTATCATTGCGGCAAATCTTCTTGCTTTTTCTTTTCATTGCGTTCTTGTAGTAATTTTAATGCGTTTTTTCGGGTAGGATCTTCTTCGAAGAATTGAACCAAGTCGCCAATGCGATCAATAGAGTTCCAACTTAGGTGGTGTTCTATTCCCTCTACATCTTCATAGATGTTCTCTTTTTTTACTCCGATGATTTTAAGAAACTTTTCTAGTAAATCATGGCGATCTACGAGACGCTTGCCGATTTTTTTCCCTTTCGGGGTTAAAGTAAGACCACGATATTTTTCATAAACAAGGTATTCATCCTTATCCAGCTTTTGTACCATTTTTGTAACAGACGATGGATGAACAGAGAGAGCTTGAGCAATATCTGAAACGCGTGCATAGCCTTTATTTTCAATGAGTAAATAAATTTGCTCGATATAATCTTCCATACTTGGTGTTGGCATTCCATACCCCCCAATAAAATAATTGCGGTAATGATTAAAAGTGTACTATAGTTGGCATAAATAAACAAGTAAACGTCACTATTACACCGTTTTGCATGCTTTACTGATTATAAGATGGTGCAATTCGCTCATCCTCGTACAAGAATCACAAGCAAAAAGTAAATCTTTTTTTTTCGTACGATGCTGCTACTAGAGGTTTTCCTTATCATGTACTTTTTTCGGTCGTTCCCTCTCTAAACCTTCTCATTCCTCTTTAACTGATGGTATTTTTACTGCCATTTCACTGTGGGATAAACTAAATTTGACGGAAAAGACCGTTACTTGCTCTTAAAATATCATACAGACATAGGGAAAACCGCATTTATTCTTGTTTTCGCCTTTTATTTATAAGCAAAATATGCCATAAGTCCGCTTCCTAATTTGAAAAATATGGAATACAACAAAAAATAACGTGAAAAGCATTGTGTATCCTTGACTATAGCTATTGTTTAGTGTATATTGTACCTATCATTAAGTTGAATTTATTTTCCAGTTTTTTAAAGCTGAAATATCTTCCGTTTAATGAACAATATTTTTTCTTAGCACTTTGTGCTTTTAAGATCTAGGAGGATTAAGAAATATGCAAAACGGTAAAGTAAAATGGTTTAACAATGAAAAAGGTTACGGATTTATTGAAGTTGAAGGCGGAGACGATGTATTCGTACACTTTACTGCTATCCAAGGTGAAGGCTTCAAAACGTTAGAAGAAGGCGAATCAGTAACTTTTGAAATTGTTGAAGGAAACCGTGGTCCACAAGCTGCAAATGTAGAGAAAAATCCACAATAATAATAATGATAAAATGCGCAAGGCTGATGTGTGAACGTCAGCCTTTTTGTTGTTCCCCCATCTCCTCTCCTCCATTCTCATTCTCACTTTATTTTTTTATTTATCTTATCTAGGGTTGTTCAATAAAGCTTTGACCGCTATAATGGACATTGTCAATTTCATAAATCCTTACGCGGTTCGAGAACTCCCGCGTTATCAAAACTACAGGAGGAAACAAATGTTTAATGAATGGTTTGGTCTTATTTTTGTTTTAGTCAACTTCATTATTGTATTGGCAATGTATCGCATTTTTGGAAAGACAGGCCTTTTTGTTTGGATTGGTTTTTCGACCGTGATTGCAAATTTGCAAGTAGTAAAAACAATCGAAATCTTTGGCTTAACTGCTACGTTAGGAAATGCGATGTATGGAACAGCTTTTCTCGTTACCGATATTATTAATGAACGATATGGGAAGGAAGAAGCTAAAAAAGCAGTATGGATTGGTTTTTTTACGTTGCTCACGATGACGCTTCTTATGCAAATGGCGCTCGTATTTGAACCAGGTCCTGATGATAAAGCCCAAGAATCGTTAGAAACAATCTTTAATATGATTCCAAGAATTGCTGCCGGCAGCTTACTTGCTTACCTTTTAGGACAATTTGCAGATGTTCATATTTTTTCCTATTTAAGAAAAAAATTCCCTAAAGATTCACACTTTTGGATTCGCAATAATGGCAGTACGATGATTAGTCAATTATTGGATACATTCATTTTTACTTCAGTAGCATTTATCGGTCAATTTCCTGCACCAATTTGGTTTGAAATTTTCCTGACCACGTATCTACTGAAGTTTCTTGTTGCAGTGATTGATACACCATTTTTCTATCTTGCTAAAAAATTTCCAGAAAAATAATGGCTGCCTTACAGGGGAGATTCGTTATTGCAGCATTTGCAAACTCCCCTCCTCAAGTTTTTAACTATTTTTATATAAAGGCTGTTTTATTTGAAGGGGGTACAAAATGATTGAACTGTATATTGATGGGGCTAGTGCTGGCGACTCTGGCTGGAGTGGGGCAGGTATTTTCCTGAAAATACATGGCAGCGTGAAACAATATGCTATTCCAATTGGCTTGAAGGACAATCATGAGGCTGAATACATTGCACTTATTAAAGGGCTTCAAATATGTTTGGAGCAAAAGATAACGTCCGTTTCTGTCCGCACTGATTCTCAAGCAGTTGTCAGTGCAATTGAAAAAGAATATGCAAAAAATGAAAAATATCGCTTGCTTTTAGATGAGGCACTGGCATTATCTAAACAGTTCGATTTATTTTTTATCAAGTGGATTCCAAGCAAACAAAATAAAAATGCTGATGCCTTAGCAAAGAAAGCCATTATGTTAAATGATTATTAGATGCATGAAATACCGAAAAAATCGTCATTCTTCCGTCAGTACAAGCTGACGGAAGTAATAATTACTCAACTTGACATCAACTAGATACGAACCCGCTTAAAACTAAATAGCTAGCCCAATCTCTTTTACAAAATGATAAGCTTCTTTACGGCTATTAATCTTTTTTTCTTTTATTGCTTCTAAGAGTGAAAGATAAAAACTGCCGTCAAATTTTATTTGACTTTTTAAAGTAAACTCGATTGCAATGATGATAAGGTGATCTGGCAATTCCGTATATCGTTTTCCAAAATAAATAAAAGCAATTACATCCTCTTGAAACTTAAAGCCTTTGTCCTCTAAAAATATTAAAAAGTCTTCCAGACTATTAGTGGTTTTCAACATCTACTCTCTCCATTTGATGATAGTCCATTACAAACTCAGCATATATGATCATTAGTCTGCAAATGAGATTGTATAGCAGACGTTTATAGTCATTTCTTATAGCTAGCTGATTTGTGCGAATAAATGATGAAATTCAAGTTTCTCAAACTGCTGCTGCATTTTCTGTTTATTAATTGTTATTTTACAATCAGCTAAATTTAATTGAATTGGTACGTCACAGCGTATCTCTGCTAATTGCAATGATAGTTGGAGCATATCAAAATGTGCCTCTATCTTATGGCGAATTCCTTTAGGGAGGGATGAAAGATTTGCTAAAATGTTATCAACCGTATCATACTCATACAATAATTTCAATGCTGTTTTTTCTCCAATTCCTTTAACACCTGGATAACAATCACTCGCATCACCCATTAGACCTTTTAAATCAATGATTTGCCGTGGTCTCAATCGTTTTTCTTGATATAATTTCTCCGGAGTATACACCTTGTAATGAGACATTCCTCTTTTCATAAGAATCGATTCCGTTCGCTCGTTAATTAATTGCAAGCTATCGGCGTCTCCAGTTAAAATTTGTATGTAAATCTTATCACTACACATCCGAACAAGTGTACCGATACAATCGTCAGCCTCAAACCCTTCCATACCGACATTAGGAATATCAAGACTTGCAACGACATCTTTGACAAGCTCAAATTGTGGCACTAACTCAGGTGGTGGAGCCATTCTATTAGCCTTATATTCGCTATAAAGGTCATTTCGAAACGTTTTATTCCCCATATCCCAACAGCATAGTAAATGTGTTGGCTTAAATGTATTCATTGCATCCCATAAATATTTAATAAATCCATACACAGCATTAGTCGGAAGTCCTGATCTTGTTTTCATGATATAGCCCCGGGATGCTGTAGCGTAAAAACCTCTGAATAATAATGACATTCCATCTACAATCATGAGAGATTGCTTATTATCCATCTTAACAACTCCAATCTATTTCACCTTATTATAGCAGATCTAGCATCATTTTGTACGATCATGTATTTGGTCGACGAATCGAAAGAGATTTATAACAATACACTATCTTTGCTGCAGAAAGAGGAATCTGATTATATGTTACGGGAGCCCCCTTCCAGTAACGACCTAGAAAAAGGAAATCATTTTTTCTTCATATGATAAGAATTTTTAAATCCTACAGTCTAGAATATCATTCGGATAATTGAATTTCGTGCCCGTCTCTTACGCTTGAAGCGATCGTCTTGACTTGCCAATTAGACGTGGGATAAATGGCTGCTAAGTTTTAGTATTCTATTAAAAATATGCGAACTTCCTAAGATAAGAGCGTAAACAGTTTGTTCGATCCTTCCATATAGTAAAAAGAAGATAAGGAGAAGGAGGTGATGGTATGGTTAAAAAATCATATAACAACGAAAAAGAGAGCTTTAATATTAATCTAAATGGAAAGCCTTTCGACAAAGATTCTAAACTCAGCAAAGAAGAAATGAATGAGTTGCTTACTCAGTTGAATCACGGACTCGGAAAAATGATGAACAAAATGGGTGTCAATTTACATCAGGTGATACAAGATACGAATAATCACTTGATGGAAAAAAATAGCGCTGACAAAGTAAAATTTAAAGCAGCAAAGGATCGTCCGGTAGTAGAAACCTTAAAACAAGATGGGAAAATGAAGGTTAAGTTGGATGGTGAAACATTATTAGACATTGATCTATCCAATGTAGACGCCCTAGAAAACGATCATTAAAAAACAAACGAATCGTCTCGTACAAATGCCAAAGCAGAAAATAGCATTCATTCATAAACTATTACTATCTAAGGAGGTGAAAGAATAATGAATTACTATGACGAACAATGGGAAGATTTCCATCATCATAAAAAAGGCAAAGACGATTGCAATAAGCATAGACGTAGAAAAGAAGATAATGATAATAACGTTGTTAATGCAGAACAAAACAATACAAATACTACAAATCAATATGCTTTTGCGGAAGCAAATGGCGGCAATGCAACTGCTACCTTTACTGCAGAAGCATTTGCAGCAGGAAGAATTGTGAACGTCGCTGTTGGTGGTGATGCTGACGCTGTTGCTGTAAATAGAAACAAAACTTGTCAAAGCAACAACGCTCAAAGCGGTGATGACAATAATGCTGAATCATGTGTCAAAAAAGAAGAAAAGAAAAAATGCTAAATCATGTATCAATAAAGAAAAAATAATGTAAATGAAACGTCCAAATGATCGTTAGAAAATACACCAACACCATCTCATTATACCAGTCACCCAAGGAGCTATAGGTGGACGTGCAATCAGCCACATTTATTTATGTTTGCTAACGATGCTCGTTTATACCTTCATCCTTCATCTCTTGAATCGTGATAAAAAAGGAGAAACCGTCTTATTGAACGGTTTCTCCTCTCTACACACTGCAGACAACAATGAAAGAAAAACAGGCTATCGAAAATCTTTCCTAGATGTATTGAACTAATGAAATAACTAAAAATAAATAACAAACTTACTCCTTAATAAAAATTCCCCACCTATGAGATCACATATTAGGCGGGGATTGTTCACGTTTATGAGAGAGTATATAGAGTGTAACATCTTCTAATTAGCTGCCGTCCTAAAGTAGATAAGCTAAATGATAGGGTGTTGACTTCTTCATGACCATTAATAAAGTGAAACTTCCATCAGTGGGGAGGGTTCTCTTATCCCCCACTGATAAGAAGTAGAATAAGATCGCAACATCCTCGAAAAAGAAGAGCACTTTTTCTTCGTGCGATGTTGATTCAAGAAACTTTCCTTATCCTGTCGGCCTGAACCAATCGGACATTTGACTTTCAGTTATCCCACACCTAGCGCTTCTGATTCCTCTTACTCCCCGAAGTGGGGGTCTTGACTCGCTAGTTAGATATGGGATAAATAAAGCTAATATCGTCATCGGATTATCCTAATACGTTCTTTTAGGTGAAAGACGAAAGTGGATTTTCTTACAATTCTTATCTTTTCTTTACCTAGAATTCATTAAAATATGCGAACTTCCTAAGATAAGAGCGTAAACAGTATGTTTGATCCTTCCATATAGTAAAAAGAAGATAAGGAGGTGAAGGTATGGTTAAAAAATCAAATAACAACGAGAATGAGAACTTTAATATTAATCTAAATGGAAAGTCTTTCGACAAAGACTCTAACCTTAGCAATGAACAAATGAATAATATGTTTGGCAAGCTGAATTACGGATTGGAAAAAATGATGAACAAAATGGGCGGAAATTTACATCAGGTGATGCAAGATGCGAATACCAATCACTTGATGGATAAAAATAGCGCTGACATAGCAAACTTAAAAAAAATAGCAAAGGATCGTCCGGTGGTAGAAACCTTAAAACAAGATGGGAAAATTAAAGTTAATTTTGATGGAGAAACATTATTAGACCTTGATTTATCCAATGTAGAATCCCAAGATAATGATGATTAAAAAACAAACGAATCGTCTCGTACAAATGCCAAAGCAGAAAATAACATTCATTCATAAACTATTATTAACTAAGGAGGTGAAGAATAATGAATTACTATGACGAACATTGGGAAGATTTCCATCATCATAAAAAAGGCAAAGACGATTGCGTTAAGCATCGACGTAGAAAAAAAGATAATGATAATAACATGGTTGATGCAAATCAAAACAATACAAACACTACGAATCAATATGCTTTTGCGGAAGCAAATGGCGGTAATGCAGATGCTACCATTAATGCCGCTATGTTTGCAGCAGAAAGAATTGTGAACGTCGCTGTCGGTGGTGATGCTAACGCTGTTGCCGTAAACAGAAACAAAACTTGTCAAAGCAACAACGCTCAAAGCGGTAATGACAATGATTCTCAATCATGTGTCAACAAAGATAAGAAGAAAAAATAATATAAATGAAAACGTTCAAATGATAGTTAAAAATATACCACACCACCTCATCATACCAGTCACCTAAAGAGCTATGTGTGGATGTGTAATCAGCCACATTTATGTGGGATAACGATGCTCGTCAATACCTTACTCCTTCATCTCTTGGATCGTGTAAACGTAATAGAAAAGGAGAAACCGTCTTATTGAACGAGTTTCTCCTCTCTACAAACTGCAGACAGCAGTGAAAGAAGAACAGGCTTATCGAAAATCTTTCCTGGATGCAGTGAACTGATGAAATGACTAAAAATAAATAACAAACTTACTCCTTTATAAAAACTCCCTACCTATGAGATCGCACATTTTGGTGGGGAGTTTTCACGTTTATATGAAAATATGATAAAGTGAAACTTCCATGAGTGGGGGTTTTCTCTCATCCCCACTCATGGTTAGTTGAACCAATCGGACATTTGACTTTCAGTTATCCCCCACCCAGCGCTTCTGATTCCTCTTACTCTTGAGGTGGGGGTCTTACTGCTAGTTAGATGTGGGATAAAGTCTTCAAATTTTATAACTAGCCTGCCATTCTATGGAATAAACAAACTATTCATAGAGGGATAACTTCTTCATCTAATTATCCAAATACGTTTTTTTGAACAAAGACGACAGTGGATTTTCTACAATGCTTATCGTTTCTTACCTAGAATTCTATTAAAATATGCGAATTCCCTAAGATAAGAGCGTAAACAGTTTGTTTATCATTCCATATAGTATAGAGAAAATAAGGAGGTGAAGGTAAATGGTAAAAAAATCGAATCATAACGAGAATGAGGACATTAATATGAATATAAATGGAAAATCTTATGGAAATGACTCTAACCTTAGCAAAGAACAAATGAATGAGCTGCTTAGTCAGCTGAATCACGGACTAGGAAAAATGATGAACAAAATGGGCGGCAATTTACATCAAGTGATGCAAGAAAATTCCAATAATTCGATGGGGAAAAATGGTGATGACAAAGCAAACTTAAAAAATGAAGTAAATAATCGTCCGGTAGTAGAAACGTTAAAACAAAATGGGAAAATTAAAGTGAATTTGGATGGAGAAACATTATTAGACCTTGATTTATCCAATGTAGAACCTCAAGAAAACGATCATTAAAAAACAAACGAATCGTCCCGTACAGTGCCAAAGCAGAAAATAACATTTATTCATCATCTATTAATATCTAAGGAGATGTAAAATAATGAATTACTATGACGAACATTGGGAAAATGAATATAACCACTATAAAAAGTGGAAAGACGATTATCCAAAAAAGAAACATAAAGACGATTGTCATTCTTGGAAACATCCTCGGAAAAAGAAAGAGGATAAAGATGAAAACGTTGTTGTTGCAGATCAAAACAATACAAATACGACGAATCAATATGCTTTTGCTGAAGCAAATGGCGGCAATGCAGATGCTGCTATTAATGCCGCTATGTTTGCAGCAGAAAGAATTGTGAACGTCGCTGTCGGCGGTGATGCTGATGCTGTTGCCGTAAACAGAAACAAAACTTGTCAAACGAACAACGCTCAAAGCGGCGATGACAATGATGCTAGAACGTGTATCAATAAAGATAAAAAATAATGGATAAAACGATCATGTAAATGTCTATCAATGCAACCCTCCAATAGAAAGGAGTGAAATGGTGAGTGAAAAGAGCAAGTATACTAAATTAGCAGAGCTAGGTATTCCAGAGGACATAATAGAGAAAGTGGAAGAGGCACCAACACCTTCTGTTCATTCGAGCGCCCAAGGGGGTAAAGGTGGACGTGCAATCAGTCTCACTTATGTCGATAACTATTCTGCTTTGCTTCTCGTTTATACCTTCCTCCTTCATCTCTTGGATCATGATAAAAACAATGAAAAAGGAGAAACTGCATTATTAAACGAGTCTCTCCTCTCTACGCTGCAAACAGCAATGAAAGAACAACAGGCTTATCGAAAATCTTTCCTAGATGCAGTGGATTTGTTAAATGATTTAAAAACAGAATAACAATCTTCCTTTTTTATATCATTCCCCACCTATGGCCGTTCAGTAGGTGGGATTATTTACGTTTTTTAGGAAGTGTTAAATTTCAATGCCCTTGAGAACTACATGTTTACTGACGAATAAGTCTTATCCTATAAACGAAAGTCATAGAAGGGCTAAACTGTTTCGCCTAAATGCGGATAAAAATTAACATTCGATTATTTTGAATACTGGCAATTTGGCAAAGGTGAATCATCGATTTAATTACAATATAGTTAAAAAATAATGTGAAATAGCGGATGGATACAGCTATTTACTTAGAATTTTATAAAATATGCGAATTTCCTAAGATAAGAGCGTAAACAGTTTGTTCAATCTCCCCATACAGTATAGAGAAAGTAAGGAGGTGAAGGCGAAATGGTTAAGAAATCAAATGGAGATTTTAAAATAAACTCTTTTGGGAATGACTCTAACATTAAAAAAGAACAAATGAATGAGTTCCTTGGTCAGCTGAATCACGGACTGGGAAAAATGATGAACAAAATTAACGGCAATTTACATCGGGTGATGGAAGATGTGAATGCTGATAACTTGATGGAAAAAAATAGCGTTGAAAAAACAAAATTAAAAAAAGTACTAAAGGATCGTCCGGTAGTAGAAACCTTAAAACAAGATGGGAAAATTAAAGTGAATTTGGATGGAGAAACATTATTAGAATTTGATTTGCCCAATGTAGAAGACCTAAAAAAATGATAATCAAAAACAAACGAATCGTCTCGTATAAATAATAAAGCAGAAGATAAATATTTATTCATCATCTATTAGTATCTAAGGAGGTGAAAAAATAATGAATTACTATGACGAACATTGGAAAGATGATG
Source organism: Bacillus chungangensis (assembly GCF_030812995.1). GTDB lineage: Bacteria > Bacillota > Bacilli > Bacillales > Bacillaceae_C > Bacillus_CF > Bacillus_CF chungangensis. The sequence goes on from NZ_JAUSTT010000010.1 coordinate 70,994, forward strand.
ACCACTTTAAAAAATGGAAGGACGAATATCATCACGATCCAAAAAGGAAATATAAAGACGAAAGTCATTGCTGCATGCCCCCTCATGAAAAGCACGATTTTGATCATGATAAAAACAATGTTGCTGCAGATCAAAACAATACAAATACGACGGATCAATATGCTTATGCTGAAGCAAATGGCGGTGATGCCAATGCTACCCTCAATACCGCTTTATTTATGGCTGAAAGCATTGTAAACGTTGCTGTCGGTGGTGATGCTGACGCTGTTGCCGTAAACAGAAACAAGACGTGTCAAACGAACAACGCACAAAGTGGTGATGATAATGATTCTAAAGCATGTACTAATAAAGATAAAAAGTAAATGGAGAAAACAATCATGTAAATGTCTATCAATGTAAACGTCCAATAGAAAGGAGTGAAATGGTTGAGCGAAAAAAGCAAGCATATTGAATTAGCAGAGCTAGGTATTCCAGAGGACATAATAGAGAAAGTGGAAAAGGCACCAACACCTTCTGTTCATTCGAGTGCCCAAGGAGGTAAAGGCGGACGTGCAATTAGTCTCACTTATGTTGATAATTATTCTACTTTACTGCTCGTTTACACCTTCCTCCTCAATCTCTTAGATCGTGATAAACATAATGAAAAAGAAGAAACTGCATTATTAAACGAGTCTCTCCTCTCTACACTGCAAACAGCAATGAAAGAACAACAGAATTATCGAAAATCTTTCCTAGATACAGTGAGTTTGTTAAATGATTTAAAAACAGAATAACAATCTTCCTTCTTTATGCCCCACCTATGGTCGATCAATAGGTGGGATTACTTGCGTTTTTTTAGAAAGTGTTAGAATCTAACTCCTGAAAACAGATATATTTTTACTCAATATACTTTGTCTTCATCCTATAACTAAGTTATGTTGTCTAAATAGTTCCATTAAATGTGAATAAAGTTTTTCCATTAGATCATCTTGAATCTAGACTAAAACAATGGGAATCTAGCGGATGGGGACAGCTATTTATTTCGAATTCTATTAAAATATGCGAATTTCCTAAGATAAGAGCGTAAACAGTTTATTCAACTCTTCCATACAGTATAGAGAAAGTAAGGAGGTGAAGGAGAAATGGTGAAGAAGTCAAATGGAGATTTTAAAATAAACTCATTTCAGAATGAATCTGACCTTAGTGAAGAACAAATGAGGGAACTACTTAATCAGCTAAATCTTGGATTAGGAAATATCATGAATAAATTAAGCAGTAATATACAACAGACGATAGAAAATGTAAATCTTGAAGATTTACTAGCAAATAATAACCTCATTGACAAAGCAAAACTAAACAATGTATTAAAGGAGGATCATCCGGTAGTAGAAGCTATCGAAGAAGATAAGAAAATAAAAGTTAAGTTTGATGGAAAAACAATATTAGATATAGATTTATCCAGTTTAGATCTCTAGAAAATGATGATAAAAAACAAACGAATCGTCTCGTACAAACGCCAAAGCAGAAGATAACACTCAATCATAATCTATTAATAACTAAGGAGGTGAAAAATAATGACCTACTATGATGAATATTGGGAAGAGGATCATGGCCATTATAAAAAATGGAAAGACGATAATTACCATCCAAAAAAGAAATGTAAAGATGATTGCCCTTGCCGCAAACACCCTCGTAAAAAGAAAGATAATGATGAAAACACTGTTACTGCAGATCAAAACAATACAAATACGACGAATCAATATGCTTATGCTGAAGCAAATGGCGGTGATGCCAATGCTACTATCGAAGCCACTATGTTTATGGCTGAAAGTATTGTAAACGTTGCTGTCGGTGGTGATGCTAACGCTGTTGCTGTAAACAGAAACAAGACGTGTCAAACGAACAACGCACAAAGCGGTGATGACAATGATTCTAAAGCTTGTATTGATAAAGATAAAAAATGATAGATAACAATGAAAACGTCCAATAGAAAGAAGTGGAATGGTTGAGCGAAAGAGCAAGCATACTGAATTAGCAGAGCTAGGTATTCCAGAGGACATAATAGAGAAAATTGCAAATGCACCAACACCATCTGTTCATTCGAGCGCCCAAGGGGGTAAAGGCGGACGTGCAATCAGTCTCACTTATGTAGATAACTATTCTATCTTGCTGCTCGTATATACATTCCTCCTCAATCTCTTGGATCGTGACAACAACAATGAAAAAGGAGATGCTTCATTATTAAATGAGTCTCCCTCTCTACGCTGCAAGAAGCAATGAAAGAACAACAAGTATATCGAAAGGCTTTCCTATATGAATTAAATCTGTTAAATGATTTAAAAACAGAATAGAAAACTTCCTCCTCTCTTAATAAACCCACCTATGATTGGTCAATAGGTGGGTTACCTTATAGATGATTTACTCTCTCTTACATGGCTTCATGTATAGTAGAAAAACACTTTCCTTTGCTTTTTCTATAAATTTATAAGTCTAATATATTTACTCCCCTGTTTCGACCGGATTCTCTTCATATGAAATCCAGTCTGAATAACTTCCAATATAAAGCTTCACATTTTCATAGCCAGCTGCTTTTAGAGCAAGCACATTGGGTGCAGCTGAAACGCCTGAACCACAGTAGACGATAATTGGCTCTGTTTTTGAAAATGCCGAAAAACGCTGTGCTTGCAGTTCTACATTTTTCCACTTTCCTCCTTCTATTGCTTCCATCCATACAATGTTGCACGCTGTTGGGATATGACCAGGGATTCGGTCTATCGGTTCCTCTAAACCTAAAAACCGTTCACGTGCTCGTGAATCAATAAGTGCTGCGCCGCCTACTTCCGTCACTTTCTTAACCAAATCAAAGTTGGCAAGCATCGTTGATTGCACATTTATCTTGAACGATACAGCTTGAGGATTTGGAATTTCTGTAGTAATTGGAAAATTTGCGTTTTTCCATTCTTGGTATCCCCCATCCAATATAAAAACACTTGGATGTCCAAGATAAGTAAGCAGCCACCAACAACGAGCAGCAAAGCAGCCTTCTCCCCCATCGTAGACAATGACTGGCTTCTTATTATCAATTCCCGCTTTTTCAATCACCGCTTTGAATACACGTAGATCAGGAAGCGGATGTCTGCCTCCATGAGACTGCACTTTACCAGATAATTCTTTTTCGAGATCAAGATAGACAGCGCCTGGGATATGATCTTGTTCATATGCCTCTCTGCCTGCATTTGGACTGCCTAGTTGAAAACGACAATCGATTACACAAACAGATGCAGTGCCAAGCTGTTCCCTTAGCCATTCTTTTTCCTTTATATATTTCATCATCACATCACATCCTTCTTTACTTCTAATTATATCAATATCTAACTAATTATTTTCATGCTAATTGTTCATTTTTTCCGTTATTAAATCGTAGACTTTCACCCATTCATCAACATTTTCAGTTTTCACTAAAGCATCCAACCAGCCTGCAAACTGTTCTGTACAATCAGCCTTCATTCCAACAATCAACTGTTGAAATGCATGTTCAATCATTGTTTCATAGTGAGCCGTTATCATTGTCGACTGTTCCTCTAAATAAGCATCTGCCAAGGGCGATAATAACTGCTCTAAATCTGCTTGCATATATTGCTTTTCATTTTTTTCAAAAAAAGACTTCGCGTTTTTAAAATACTTGAAAGACTGTTCTAAAGGCTGCAAGGCAATGTTTGTAAAAGCTGGTGGGAACGACGGCGTCTCTATGCTTTCCATTTCAAAAGCTGTAAACGTTAAATGATCTTGAATTGCTTGTAGTTCTTTTTCATATTGAATAAATTGCTGCTGCATCATCGTTTGGATAAGCTTTTCGATACGTAAAGAGGTTGCACGCAGTTCTTGTGAGAATTCAAAACCAAATGATGTTAAAAGCTCCGTAAGTGCTGATCTTAACGCCTGCTTATGACTAGTTTGCAACACGGAAGGGTTAAAAGCTTCTCTAAAAAAATCAGGAAAACGATAAAAGGCCCGCTGCTTTATATAAAAAATTAATTCCTGTAATTCCTGCTGCATCTTTGCAGCAAGGAGTGAAATAGACATCTGTTCTAATCTATTTATAACCGCGCTTTGCTTTTGCTGCAGGAGTGCCCGTTTCAACTCTTTCTGTTCCTGGCTTTCATTTGCTGCAGCAATATATGTTTCCAACATCGATAAACCACGATGAATTTCTGCTTCGGCAGATTGAATGGCCATGTCTGTCAAATCTTTTTCTAAAAAAGGATAGAATGATTGCTCAAATGATGCTAACTGTGATTCGGCCCTTGTTTTTTCATTTAAGGCTAACAAACTTGATACGCCGAAAAGCCGTGGAAAGCGAATGCCGTAAGACGATAGCTGTTCATTTACATATGTGAGCACTGCTGTTAGATCATCTTGCGATTCCGCTAAATCAATTGCATTTATAATAAAGAACATTTTATCGAGCTCAAACGCATCCTTCACTCGCCCCAGCTGCATCAAAAATTCGCGATCAGCCTTTGAAAAGGCGTGATTATAATAGGTAACAAATAAAATTGCATCTGCATTTTTTATATATTCAAAAGCAACATCTGTATGCCTAGCATTGATAGAATCCGCTCCAGGTGTGTCCACTAACGTAATACCTTTTTTCGTCAATGGAGAATCATAGTACAAATCAATTGCTTCGACAAAACAAGATTGTGATTCATGAGCAACAAAGCCTTGGAATTGTTCAAGATTTGCAACGATCGTTGTACCAAGCTTTTTTCCGAATTGAAGGTAACCACTGTGAAATGCTTGTAAAAAGGCCAAGTGAACCTTTTCCTTCCCTTCAACGTTATGTTGATTTAGTATCGTTGGCACTTTCTCATAAGCTTCGGATAATGTATAGCAATCCATTTGAAACAGTTGAAGCGACCGTCTTAAATCCTCTAACATTTGTGCTTCTGATTTCAAATGTACTGCTGCCGTTCCGTGGATATATGTTTGATTTGGCGGACAAATACGGTTAATTGCCGCAGTCGTCGGGTTTGGTGATACAGGCAGCACTTTTTCTCCTAAAAGTGCATTAGCAAAAGACGATTTACCTGCACTAAATGCACCAAAAAGCGATATCGTGAAGGCTTGGTTTTTTAATCTATCGAGCTTTTGAATTAAATGTGCCGTTAAGCGCTGAAAACCATTGATATGATTGAATAAAGAAACGGCTTCTTCTAATACATTTACCACCTTCGAAAGCGGTACTCTATTTGTTTGCTCACTCATATCATCAATTTCTCTAACAATTGCAAGCTGTTTCTCCTTATGCTGTTGTGTATCATGCTGTTCTTCAGTAAAAATTCTAATGTTTTGCTTTTCTTTGCGCCATTCTGCTTGCATTGCTTCATATGCTTTTGCAGCCTCAGTTTGAGTTGGTGAATAATTTCTTTTTTCTTGCCACAAGCATGCTATTTCTTGTAGCGAACGAATCGCATTCGCTGCTGGCTGTATTCTAATTAGCTCAGTATCTAATTGCTGTATTTTTATCGCTATTTGTGATTCTAACAGTGCCAGCGCCTTTTCTTTCAGTTCATCGCTTTTCCGGATTGCTAATTGCAGCAGCTGTCTTCTTACCTCTTCACAATAGTGCAGTACGTATTCTCCACTTATTCGTGCACCTTGCTTTACCGCACTTTCCAATAAGTCCTTTTTCACTTCTACCCTCAACTGCTGCGCTTCTACCTGCAGCTCCTCTTGATATATCCCTGCCTCCAGCAGCCTTTCAGAAACAAATTGTCTGAGGTGCCATTCCAGCTGTGATTCAACTTGCTTCTGCAAATCATCCAAGAATGCAGTTAAACGAGTTTCACGCTCTTGTTTAGTCTTCTTTTTTCCAAATAAGAAACCAACCTTAAAGTCAGGCTGGACACTTGTTAAATATTGCTCAGCCAGCTCTCTCGTTTGATATGGCATCAAATAGGCACTTTCTATCACTTGCAGGCGTTTTTCTTCAAAGCTTTTTTTCCAGATTGCACCTTTTTCTTCGAGCTCCTGTTTATCTGCTATTAACTGCTGTTCTTTCCATAGCAATTGTGATTTTTCTTCTTCATTACGTTTACCCAACAACTCCTCATATGGTGCTGCTTCCTCTTCCTCTTGATCTTGAAGCCATTTGCCATGCTCGCTTTCTAACCGTTTAAAAGCAGCTTGTACCGTTATTTTCATCCATTTTTCTTGCTGATGCAGTACAGAATTTACTAAACCTTTTACATCTTCGTACTGGTTATCGGGATGATTCGGCTCCTTCAAAGTTGTATAAAAAATGTCAACTGGAGCCACATTCCAAGAGGAAAAAGAGGTGTGAACTGACTGTTTGAATGTTTGAAAAGATAGCTCCTCTTCCCGGTGTTTATCAATTTGATTAATAATTAAGTATAGCTGCGCTCCATGTTCAAGCAGTTCCTTCGTATAGGTAAAATTCAGTTCGGATTGAACATGATTATAATCCATGACATAAAATACAATATCTGCCAAATGAATAGCAGATTCTGTAGCAATTCGATGAGCGTCATCTGTAGAATCGACTCCTGGTGTATCCATTAGCGTAATACCTGCTGGAAGAGCAGTATGAACGTGCCCGATTTCAATTTCGTTGACATCGCCATCTTTGCAATATTCCTTCACCTTTTGAAAATCATAAGGAGCTTCAAATCGAAGTGGTGCATCGTTATCGTAATAGACTGTTGCATACTCGTTTTCTGCCCGCTGAATGCGAACGAGATTAGCACTAGTCGGAATTGGGCTCGATGGTAAAATGTTACTCCCAATCAGTGTATTGATCATTGTAGACTTCCCTGCAGAAAAATGGCCGCTAAATGCAATAATAAGTGTATTTTCATGAAGCTTTTTCAATAACTTCTCCATCTTTTCCGCTCGCTCATTGTCGCCTACTACTCGAAAACGCTCATACATTTGAAGCGCTTTTTCTGTATACCTATTCGCTATCGTTAAATCCCTTATTGTCGTCATGTTGCTTCCATTCTCCCTGTCATATTAATATGCTCCTATTTTACCTGAATTCACTGATTTTTCCTATCATAAAAAAAACGCCCGCTTCATAAGCGAACGTTTTTAAGTTTCATTTGGATAGATTATCTTGGTTGATTTAAAAGAACAAGCCGATGGTTTTGCTCTTCTATTGCATGTTTTTGTTCCTTTTTTTCTATCTTAATCGGTTGTAAAATATTGTTGAATACAACTTTCATTAACAAGCTGTATACAACGACTGTGAGAATTACGAATAGCCATACCATTTGATTTTACCACCCTTTATGATTTTGTCTACTTATTTTTTAAAAAAAGTCCGACTTCACTTTGGAAGTTATATAATGAACAAACTAGTTTTTAGCCACGCATTTTATATCTATGATAGTGAGAATCATATTCATTTTTATAGTATCATCAACGATAATCATTTTCAAATGATTTTTTTATTTTTCCACATTATTTTTAAATCGTGTAAAGATTACGATGTGCTTTCACCGTAATCCATTTTCTAAAGTAAACGATATTTCAAATATATGTTACCGAAAAGCGGCACTCACAATTAGTATGTAGTAAGAGCTGCACTTGAAGTGTTGATCGTTCACCCCGATCTTGCATGTCAACTGTACATGGTCTTTGATAGAGCGGAATTGTCTGTTTAAGAATCCCGTACTTAGGAATCTCCCACTTCAAACAACCCGTAAGGGTGTTAAGTGGTGAGTAGTTCAAATAATCCCATCTTCCTGATTTGTCCATTCTCTTAACACTTTTTCCTCTAAAGGAATTCTGACTCGCAAAATAACCATGTTTAATAGTGAAAAAAGGATAAGTGTATAATATGCGTGAAACATAAGTGGAATTAGGATAAATTCAATTGTCACTATCAGATAATTGGGATGTTTCATATATTTATACGGTCCCTTTGCGACAAGAGAAGTATTAGGAAGGACAATAATTTTCGTATTCCAATACTTGCCTAATGTAGCGATAATCCAAATCCGAACAAGCTGTGCCATCAGAAAGAGTGTAAAAAAGATATAGCTTAATCCAGTTAGCTGTTTATTTAAAAGCAGTACTTCTAATACTAAAAAAATGAAAAAGCTGCAATGGACCAAAATCATCAATGGATAATGACTTTGCCCAAATTCTCGTGCTCCTTTCTCCTTCATCCACTGTTCATTTCTTCTCGCGATCCATAATTCCGTCAGCCTTTGAGCAACAATGAGACACAAAAATAAATAAAAAAATGTCATTGCCATTTCAACAGCAATAATTCGGAACTAAAACCCGGGCCCAATGCTGTTGCAACCCCCCAATCTCCTTGTGAAATATCTTTCAATAAAAAGCGTTGTAAAACATAAAAAATGGTTGCAGATGACATATTCCCATATGCTTTCAACACTTCTTTCGCATCACTCGTCATTGTCTTAGTCAACCCTAAAGCTTCTTCATATGCTTGAATGACTTTTTTTCCTCCAGGATGAGCAATAAAATGAGCAATATCATGAATTGTGATGTGGTATTGCTGCAATAATTTATCAATCATTGGTCTTAGCCATTGCTTTACAATGGAAGGAATATTTTTTGAAAAAACAACATGCAGACCAGTATCTTGCAGCCTCCACCCCATTACATCCAACGTATCTTTCATGAATGTTGATTGTGAACAAATGATTGTTGGATACGTTTTTGTTGTCCAATTCTGTCCTGCCTCATCACCAACAACTAATGCACAAGCGGCACCATCCCCAAATAAAGAAGTTCCAATTAAGTTGCTTTTCGATACATCATCCTTTTGAAATGTTAAACTGCACAATTCAATAGATAAGACTAATACTTTAGCGTTTGGAAATGCCTTACAATACTCCCCTGCTCTAGATAGACCTGAAGCACCACCAGCACAACCAAGGCCCCATATTGGAATTCTTTTCAAATTTGATGAAAAAGGCAGGTGGTTCATGATATATGCATCTAAACTTGGAGTGGCTATTCCTGTTGTGTTAATCATGAAGATCGCTTCAATTTCTTCATAAGAGATAGATGGGTTAGCTGCCATGCATTGTTGAATTGCTTTCTTGCCAAGGTGTACTGCTTCATACAAAAAAATGTCGTTTTTCTCTGCGAATGTACGTTTCTCACCATACCAATCTACCGGTTTAACAAGGTTTCGAGATGAAATCTCACTATTTACAAATACTTTTAACAGCCGTTCAATATCCTTAAATGAAGAGGAAAACTGGCGGCGAGCAAATTCCATCGCCATATCTTGAGAGATATGATAGGGAGGAATTCCCGTACCAATAGAAATTATTTTAGCCATTTTGACATCCCTTTACGACATATTACTGTTATTTTTTCCTAAATTTCTTCTTTTATTCACAATTAACTTATATCTTTATTACTATTATTATGGTATCATTTTTATTAGGACTAATTGAGGGGTGTTAGGAATATGTCACTAAATGAACATGTTACAATTATGCTGAATAGTGCAATAGATTCATTGAAAACAGTTTTGCCAATACCAGTTGTTGTTGATCAGCCGACTCTTGTCACAGCACCATTTAATCAAGAAACAATGAGTGTCTTAATTGGAGTAACAGGAAACATTCGTGGAAGAATTCTTTTCGATGGCGATGAGGAGCTTTTTTCACAGGTTGGCGCTGCTATGTTCGGAATGCCAATCAGTAATGAGATGCTTGATTCCTTTGCTGGCGAGCTCGGCAATATGATTGCTGGTAATTTATCTACATTTGTGTCACAAAAAGGAGTAACCATTGATATAACGCCTCCAACTGTCATTGTAGGCGACACAAAACTATACGGATTCGATAAGGCGCTTCGTCTTCCAGTAAAGCTTGAAAACATTGGTACACTTACAGTTGTGTTAATGCTTGAACTGCAAAAAGAAAACAATACATTCGCTGTCTAAAAAAGAAGGGAAAACCACAAAATAAATGGTTTCCCTTCTTTTTTTACCTACTGCTTCATTATTCTACTTTTACATAAGTAATAATGCCTAGCAATGAAGCTTATTATTTTGTCCTCGCTCATCTTGTTTTTCATTGTAGGGGAATTGTAAAAAACAGCTATTTTAAGTTTTTCGCTTTTTCTATTGAGAACGAATGAATGAATAGGCATCATTACTCACTTCCCATTACGTTTCTCACACTTTGATAAGTATGTTGCTTGTTATAAAAGCCCTTTCACACATTCTTCACAATATAAATGGTATAAAGTGATTTTTATCACAGATAAGGATAGTTTCCATCCTTATGATGGTGTTAATAACATTATTTGTCTATGTTTATTTTTGGAAAGGAGTGATTTTTTTGGCTAAGACACCGCTTAATCAAAAGGCAAACGTGAAAGTAGAAGAGTCATCATCATTAAAAGGTACGTTGATTTCTGTTTTTTCCCTCGGCATCTTTCTTATTGTTGCCTGGGTAGGTGTATTTATATTATTTTCAATTCGTTTTTAATGGAGAGGAGTCGAACATTTCATGCATATTCATAAGTATGAAAAATGGTGGCTTATATTTGGTACAGGTTCACTTATTGTCTTTCTTATTGTCGTAGGCATTGGTGCCTTTCATCAAGGACATCAGCCGCCATCAGCAAAAGCATTTATAGATCCAGAATTAGTATCAGAAACAGCACCATTCGATGAACCAGGTTTAAAAAAAGTAGAAGGAAAAGATTGGGACTATGAGCTTGTCGTTGTAGCTTCTGCCTTTTATTATGATCCTGGAGAAGTAGAGATACCAAAAAATTCACGCGTAAAAATTATTGCAACAACAAAAGATGTGATCCATGGATTTCAAATTGCTGGGACAAATATCAATATGATGCTAGAGCCAGGATATATTAGTGAGTATGTGACAACCATGAATAAAACAGGTGAATTCCTTACTGTTTGCAATGAATATTGTGGAGTAGGTCATCACACAATGAAATCCATGATTAAGGTGGTGGACTAAGATGTCACAAACGATGATAAAAGTAGATCGCCGTGATGGGAAGCTTGCGATGGCACATCTGTATGTTGCGTTTATTGCGTTAGCATTGGGCGGCTTAGCTGGACTTTTACAAACACTCGTTCGTTCAGGTCGTTTTGAGCTCCCTTTAGGCATTGATTATTACCAAGTACTTACAACACATGGTGTTTTATTGGGACTTGTCTTAACAACGTTTTTCATTATGGGCTTTCAATTCGCTGCTGTTAGCCGAACTTCTGGAACATTTACGAAAAAAGCAAGAATAGCAGGATGGATTGGTTTTGTTGTCATGACAGTTGGAACGATCATGACAACGATTATGATTTTATTAAATGAAGCAAGTGTTCTTTATACGTTCTATGCACCATTACAAGCACACGCGTTATTTTATCTTGGCTTAACGCTTGTCATCGTTGGAAGCTGGATTGGTGGAGGCGCCATGATTGCCAACTATGTAAGATGGCGAAAGGCAAATCCTGGCAAACCAAGTCCGATATTAACGTTTATGACTGTGATTAATATGTTGATGTGGTTTGTGGCAACGCTTGGAGTTGCAGTATCTGTCTTATTCCAATTGCTTCCATGGTCTCTCGGTTGGATTGATACCGTTAATGTGCTCGTGACCCGCACTTTATTCTGGTATTTCGGCCACCCGCTTGTATACTTCTGGTTATTGCCAGCTTATATGGCTTGGTATGTCATTATTCCTAAAGTAATCGGCGGTAAAATGTTCTCTGATTCAATGGCAAGGCTATCGTTTATTCTTTTCTTACTTTTTTCAATACCAGTTGGACTGCACCATCAGCTTACAGAGCCAGGCATTGATGCCTTTTGGAAATATATTCAGGTGGTACTTACATTCTTAGTTGTTATTCCATCTTTAATGACTGCATTTTCTCTGTTTGCCAACTTTGAAATGTTTGGACGCTCTAAAGGTGCAACTGGCCTCTTTGGTTGGTTTAAAATGCTGCCTTGGAAAGATGCACGCTTCGTTGTTCCGTTTATCGGAATGATCGCCTTTATTCCTGGAGGCGCTGGAGGAATTATTAACGCTTCATTTCAAATGAACCAAGTCGTTCACAATACCATTTGGGTAACCGGCCATTTTCATTTAACTGTCGCTACAGCAGTCATCCTAACTTTTTTTGGTATTACTTATTGGCTAGTACCCCATTTAACAGGCCGTGTCTTAACGAAAGCAATGAATCAACTTGCTATCATTCAAGGAATTGTTTGGGGAGTCGGGATGCTCATTATGTCAAGCGCTATGCACATTGCAGGTTTATTAGGAGCTCCGCGCCGTTCTTCATTTTCAACTTATGGAGATGCACCACAAGCAATAGATTGGATTCCTTATCAAGTTGCACAAGCAATTGGCGGTTCTATCCTCTTTCTAGGTATTATCTTAATGATTATTATCTTTATCAATCTCACATTCTTTGCTCCAAAAGGTGAAGAGGAATTTCCAGTTGCAGAAGTTGCTGATAAGGCAGAGCGTACACCGATGGTATTTGAAAACTGGAAAATTTGGGTAACTATTTTAGTAGCATTAATTTTAATTGCTTATACAGTTCCGATTATGGAAATGATTCAAGACGGACCTCCTGGTTCGAAAGGGTTTAAATTGTGGTAGTAAAATGAATCAGCATTTTGGGGGACACAAAAGAACGATAATCCGTCTTTTGTGTCCCCTTTTTCACAATATTTCTAGCTAGTTCTCTTTTCGTACCATTGTTGGCTTGGCTTTCTTACATTACTTACAATGACTACTGAAGATAAAATAAAGAGAGCGCCAATTACTTGTACAAGTAAAATTGTTTCTGAAAATAAAAGCACTCCTACCATTACTGCAGCAATCGGTTCAACGGTTGCTAAAATTGCCGCTTTGCTGCTTTCCATCTTTCGAAGCCCGACAGTATAAAGCAAGTAAGCTAGTACAGTTGGAACAAATCCTAGTCCAATCATATATACCCACGCTTCCAAAGGCAGGCCATGCAGTTTTTTCCAAAACGGAAAAAAAGGAAGCAAACAGGCTGTCGCAACGACAAATGTATAGAAAGTAATCGTAAAAGATTCATAATATTGAAGCGCTAATTTTCCAAAAATACTATACAATGCATATCCCAAACCTGCTCCGAGCCCAATCATAAATCCGATAAAGCTCCACTCATTATCCGTAGAGCCGCCTGCCAGCGCAATCATAGAACAGCCAATGATTGTTGCAGCAATAGCTGCTATTTTACGTTGATTCATATGTTCTTTTAAAAAAAAGACTGAAAGAATCGCGACAAATGCCGGAGATGTATACAATAACATCACTGCCAATGAAATCGACATTTTGTTCATTGCGGTAAAATAACACCAGTTAAAAAAAGCAATGCTTAACACTCCTGTTCCAAAAAAATATGGTATATGTTTGGGACTTATCTTTAATATTGTTGGATCTTTTTGTACTAGTACAAGTGGGATTGTTAGAATAAGTGCGCTCGTTGTTCTTATCGTGACAATTTCCATTTCTGTAAAACCATAGCTTGTTAGTTTTTTAACAAACACAGCTATAAAACCCCAGCATAAAGCTGCGATAATGACCATTACTTGTGGCAAATGCATCCCCCTTTCCCTTTATAAAAAAGGATGGCAATCGATTGTGCCACCCTTTCTTCGTAAGTGCTAGTAGTCCATGATGATACAAGAAATTGCATCTATAAACGATAAATTTTTTGAAATTTATCTTTTAGATATGTAATCAAATGACTAGCATTCAATCCCTCACCAGTGACACTCTCTAAAATTTCCAATGGTTTTTTTAGTTTGCCGTACTGGTGAATATGGTTTGATAACCATTCACGAATCGGACCATAATCCCCGTTCTCTAGAAGTTCATCATAATGAGGCAGATCCTCTAGCATTTTATTTTTAAATTGCATTGCATACATATAGCCAAGTGCATAAGATGGAAAATAGCCAAAACTGCCGCCGGCCCAATGAACATCTTGAAGGACGCCTTCTTTATCGGTTGTTGGCCTAATGCCTAAATACTCTTCGTATTTGTCATTCCAAATCTTTGGTAAATCTTTCACCTCAATCTCATCATTAAATAAACCTTTTTCGATTTCATAGCGAATAATGATATGAAGTGGATACGTTAATTCATCTGCCTCTATGCGAATCAATGAAGCTTTTGATTCGTTGATTCCACGATAAAATTCTTCAAGAGAGACATGATCAAATTGACCTGCTGCATGAGCTTTTAAGCTATCATAATGATGCTTCCAGAAAGAGTAGTCTCTGCCAAGTATATTTTCATAGAATAAAGATTGTGATTCATGAATTCCCATTGACGTTCCAGTACAAAGCGGTGTGCCAATCAATTCTTTAGAGATATGCTGTTCGTAAAGTGCATGCCCACATTCATGAATTGTACCGAATACTGCCATACGCCAATCGTTCTCGTCATATCTTGTTGTAATTCGTACATCACCAGGATTAATACCGATAGCAAAAGGATGAACAGTGTCGTCTAAGCGGCCAGCTTGAAAATCATAGCCCAACTTTTCAATCACTTTTAAACTAAATGCTTTTTGTTGTTCTTTAGGGAATGGCTTATGCAAAAATGATGTATCTGGTTTATTCGGCGAAGCAGCAATTTCTTTTACGAGCGCAACAATTTCTTCGCGCAGCTGTCCAAATACTTGATCCAGCATCTCAACCGTCACACCAGGTTCATACATATCAAGCAGTGTATTATACTTATTGCCTTCGTATCCCCAATAGTCAATAAACTTTTTATTAAATGCCACTAGCTTTTCCAGATAAGGCTGAAATAGGCTAAAATCACTTTTTTCGCGTGCTTCCTCCCAAACACTCTCTGCTTGAGATTGTAAGACAACATATTCTTCATACTCTTCACGAGGAATTTTTTTATTGCGATCGTATTCCTTCTTACATTCTTGTAGCGTCTTCTTTGTTATGTCAGACAGCTCATTTTCTGCACCAGATAAATTTGCTATAAATGCTGCCATTTCCTCTGATGTTGACATCTGGAATACTTCAGATGACAAAAGGCCGATGACTTGGGAACGTTGACCAATTCCTTTTTTAGGAGCGCCTGTTCTTAAATCCCAATATATTAATGCGAGTGCTTCCTGATAAGCACTCATTTTTTTTACATAGGTTAAAAATGCTTTTTCGATTTCTTTTATTTGCTCTTCCATGTACTAACCTCCATTCATTAAATCTAAAAACTGCATTATACTGAAATTTTACCATATTTTACAGTTAAAAAGATAGTCATGATGATACAAATTGAGCTGCTTTAAAAAATGATGTTTGTATCGTTGGCAAAAGCACCGTGCTTTCGTACTCCGTCAACCAAAGATGAATGGTGCCAGTATCTGTTGACGTTCGAATTAACCGTCCCATTCCTTGTCGAAGCTTTAAAAGCATGTAAGGAATGTCCACTTCTGTAAATGGAGATGAGTACCCGCTTCGCTTTGCTTCAAAAACTGGATCAGATGGTGGGTATGGCAAAGAATCGATTATAACATTAGACAAGGTTGATCCAGGAATGTCCAGCCCCTCCCAAAGGTGATACGCACACAGAACTGTTTCTTCCTGTTCTTGAAACTGCTTGACAAGATTGCTTATTTCTCTTTCTCCTTCAAATAATAGAACAAGTTGATGGACTTGCTTTTCTTTGGCATATGCTTGAAATGCCATCATGTCTGCTTCAGAACGAAAAAGTACTAAAGTCCGCCCGCCAGCTGCAAGCATGATATCTATAAATGTGTCCCACTTTTCAACTTTACTTTCCTTATTTTTATGTAGATAAACCTCCATTTGCTTCTCATAATCGAATGGCGAATCAACAGAAAAACTTTCATATTCATGAATGCCAAGGCTTTGGGCTAAATATGTAAAATTATTGTCTGTTGATAATGTTGCAGAAGAGAAAATAAAGGGAATCTTTTTCGAGAATACTTTTTCTTCTAATACTTCTTCGACTAATCTCGGCATCATGACAAGTGTTCGTTCTTCTCCTTCCTCCTCCATCCAATGAATCCCTTTATTCTCTACAATTAGGAGTTGCAGGGAATATAGCATTTGCTCTAAATATTCCTCCACAATATGTAAATCATAATGATCAATTTGAAATAGTTCAGATTCAAAAACAAGTGCTTCTGTTAACTGCTGTATGCTATCGTATAGCTGCTTTGTTACATTAATGATTGATGGTGTTTTTTTCAGTTTCAGTCGATTGGAGCCATCCACTGGTACTGTTGCTTTCATGAGCAATTGAAACCAAATGTTATTTAACTCTAGTACTTGCTCAATCAAATTCAGTGTCTCTTCACGCATGTCGTTTTGCATGAAATTAGTCAGTAAAGTTTCAACTGTCTGCACCTTGATCCGATAGGTCATTGCTTTTTGACTAGCAAATTCTAATAAATGCCCTTCATCAAATACAACACAGCTTTCCTCAGGCAGTAGCGGCAACTGCCCTTCACGCTTTCGAGATTCTTTCGTCCAAATATGTTCCATATAGAAATCTTGAGAACAAATAATAAAATCAGTTGCTTTGCGATAAGCATCCCGATGTAATGTTTGACCACATCGGTGACGAATATCACAAGTAAAACAATCTTGTAATGAGTCCCAGGAAATACGCTGCCATTCCTTCTCTGTTAATAAAGGATAATCCTTTCGATCCCCATACTTTTCGTAGCTTGTCATAGAATGCGTTTGATAGACGAAATCTGGAATCTTAGCATAGACGTTTTTTAACCATGCATCGTCAGAATCCAACATCGCACGTTCTAGTTTTTTTAAACATACATATTGATCTCTTGATTTGGCAAGTCTAACATCGATTTCGAGATTTAGAGCTTTCTCTAATTTTTGAATGTCACCCTCTTTTTTTACAAGCTGCTCAATAAGCGTTTCGTCCGCACAAGCAATGATTGCCGGCTTGCCAACGTATCGTGCGTAGCTAAGTGCATAAAGAAGATAAACGATCGTTTTTCCAGTTCCAACACCTGCCTCAGCAAATATCACCTTCTTATCCTTAAAGGCTTTTTCTAATTGAAAAGCCATAAATATTTGTTCATCTCTTAATTCGAAACCTTTTTCTGGTAAAATATCATAAAATACATCGGCAATCCAATTTGCCATACTTTGATAAAAAGAATTTGCTTTTGTAATAGGAAACGGCAATGACTGCTGCATTCTTTACTTTTCCTCCTCATTCAATCCAGAATGTGTCTGTTGATATAGTTCTAGTGAAATGTGTCCATTATAAGTCAAATCTATTCAGGTATAAGCGGTCGCTGCGGTTATAAGCCGAAATAACGTTTTTATAAGCCAAGTTGCTGCAGTTATTTACAGAGTCTACTCTTATAAGCCGAAATGCGGTGGGTATAAGCCATATCTGTACATTTATAAACAAAATCTGTTCAGTGGGAATTTGTCACATTAAAAATACATGGAGGGTAACCTTTCACTAAGGTTACCCTCATGTTCTTACATATCCGTTTTTTCAAGTTTGCTTCTAACTAGTAGCTGCGAAGAAAATAATAACCTAATAAAGATTCCCTTGTTTTAACACATAGTCCATCGCTTGTTGAAAAGATAATTGTGCTTCACCAAGTCGTACAGCTGCAGCTTCGGATTGTTCGGCGTCTTGTTGTAATATTTGTGCAGTATGGTGAAGTGCTTTTAAAATACGTTCGAATTCCATCATTGATCTTCCCATTAGAAAACTCCTTCTCTGTTCGATTAGTTCAAAAAGTTCGGCCCTGTTTCAGCCCTTTTTGAATAGATATGATATTCATTATATACAGAGGGAAGGAGCTTTATTCACCTATATTACTGTTGCCTTGGAGGCCTTGGCCCCCAATATTGGTATAAATCTGTTCGTAAAAAACCATTGAATAGCTTGCGTTTTTTTGTTGCTTTTTTTCCGTAGCATTTTTCAAACGCTTCATATGCAGTCAAAATATAAATAGACCATGTTTCGAGTTTAGCGAAAGTTGTTCCCATATCTTTATACAGTTGTTCTACTTGGGGTCGATCTCCGATTCTCTCCCCATATGGTGGATTGCCAACAATAACGCCATATTCCAAATGTGAGCGAAGGTCTTTTACCTGCATCTGTTTAAAATCAATTAAATCACTTAATCCTGCTTCACTTGCATTTGCTTTAGAAATTTCAACCATGTGATGATCAATATCTGACCCTTGAATCGTAAGCGGTTGATCATAATTTGCTAAATCCTCTGCTTCTTGCCTTGCTTCATCCCATATTTCCCTATGTATCCATGGCCATGTTTCTGAGACAAAAGAACGGTTGAATCCTGGAGCAATATTTTGTCCTAAAAGAGCAGCTTCTATCGCAATAGTCCCAGAACCGCAAACGGGATCAATAAAAGGTCGATCAGGATGCCAATTCGTAAGCTGAACTAGAGCAGCAGCTAATGTTTCCTTGATTGGCGCCTCCCCTTGTCCAACCCGATAACCGCGTTTATGCAGCCCAGCACCACTCGTATCTAGTGTTAAAGTAACAATGTCCTTTAAAAGAGCTACTTCAATTTTAAAAAGCGGCCCCGTTTCCTCTAGCCAAGTATGTCGCCGATAGCTTGATTGTAAACGGTTGACAATCGCTTTCTTCACAATGCCTTGGCAATCAGATACGCTATAAAGCGTTGATTTCACAGATTTACCCTGCACAGGAAAAGTTGCATTTTCAGGTAAAAAATTTTCCCAAGCCAACGCCTTTGTCTGTTCAAAAAGCTGATCAAAAGTAGTGGCCTTAAATGAACCTATGATGATTTTCACTCTATCCGCTGTTCGCAGCCATAAATTACAGCGGGCAATTGCTTTTTCATCTCCTTGAAAAACAATCTTTCCATTATCCACTTGACATTCATAGCCAAGATCCCTTACTTCCTTTGCAACCAATGCTTCTAGCCCCATCGCAGCAGTTGCGACTATTGTATAATTTCCCATCTTTACCTCCCTATATCCCATATTTAATCGACGATTATAAACCTGAATTCAAGTGAAATCAAAAGCAATAAGTATTTATGAAGATAAGAGATAACATTTTTCTCAATCTTCTGATTGGCAAAAAAAATTGAACAGTATATATGAGAAATCCGTTGAACGGTACATGCATTTGTCTTTCGAATGATATATTTTTCTATTTATGTAAGTAATGCTTCCATGTGCCCTCACGTGCCCAGTAAATAGCAAGCCTAATGCTAACCGTTTTATATATGTAGAAATCTAACAACAAATGCTCTCCTTTTTTTAAGGAGAGCATTTGTTGTTAGTTTGTCCTAAAATAACGTTTTATAAGCCATGTTCTGTTCCATTGTACTTCAAGCGATATAGGATAATCTCGTACTCCGGCGGTAATCATCTATCTACAGGTTGAAAAGTCAGCCTGTCTCTTCCATTGTTGAATTCCTCAGGAAGAATGCCTCTACCATTATTTGAGTTTCTCGCTCGCGGGGTTTACCTCGTTCCACCTTTGAAATTTCTTTCAAAGCTTCGTCACTGTGGCACTTTCAAGATACTGACACCATATTCCAAAGAACTTAGGTGTTTTTTCTGCCGTCAATCCAGTAATAAAACCAGACTGCCCTAGCTTATGATTTGGCTAGGCACGAACACTACGGGCATCTCAGCACCGTGCGAGCATGGACTTTCCTCTACGGCATTGCTGCCGCAGCGATTACCCAAACGTTATTTTCACTTCCCAAAGATCTATTATATGCAAAAGCATTCAATATATCAAGGGTAATCATTTAACTTCTTTAACAAAATTAGACAGAACTCATACTCCTCCATTTAAAAATAGAGGATTCCTCACTCATACAATTTATTGCCGAAAACATGCTTCTCTAAATTTGATAACCGTTTTAAAATATCAAAATTTGTTGTACCTGCCGGCTGTGGAGGCTGGCGGCGCACTGTTTCTTCCGCTGATTTTTTTAAACGAGCATTTTCCTGTTTTAGTTCTTCAACTATTTGATAAAAACTTTCATAATCCTGAATGATAAGATCTAAATACTTATCCACTTCTTCTTGATTATACCCACGCATACTTGTTTTAAATTCTTTTTCCAAAATATCTTTTGCTGTTAAATTTATTTTATCAGATAACATCCAAGACATCACCTCAACATTTACAAAACCTTATATAGTATTCTTTCAAAAAAACGTTGTTTTGTCAATTTTCATCTCCATTTTTCAAATGATTTTCTGCCGTATTGTTTAAAAAATAAATTGAAGCTTCCATGAGTGGGGGTTTTCTTCATCCCCTATACAAAGGATCTCAAGCTAAAAGCGCGTCGTCCTCGAAAAAGGAAACCCGCTTTTTCTTCCTTTTTCTTCGTGCGATGAAACACTGCCGAAGCTTTCCTTATCCTGTCGGCTCGAACCAATCGGACATTTAGCTTTCAGTTACCCCTACTTAGACTTCTTTTATTTCTCTTACTACCAAAATGGGGGGCTTGATTTTGCCAGTTAGATGTGGGATAAATTGTTCACAAAATGCTCACATACTTGTATCTTGTTGAAGCTCCTTCATCCATGCTTCTTCCTCAGCAATCATTTGCAAGCTATAAAAATCAATCATATGAATTGTATAATCAGCATGATACTGTTGTTTTTTAGCGCTTTCTAATAAGTATTTTACATGTCCCTCATGCTCCTCATCATAGACAATAACAAGACAATCGCTTTTTTGCAGTAAAAAATTATTTTTGTTGCGAAATTGCTGCGGCCCTTCGTAAGGGCGTTTTGAAATAGCATCCACATAATCAGCATGGGCAATAACGGTTTCATACAGTGATTGGTTGTCCTCATTCCATCTCTTTTCTTGGTCTAGAAATGGGGTTAACACAGCTAGCTTGAGCTGTCTATACTCCGCTTGAAGCTCCATTACAACTTCTGCAGCCCAAAGCTCTGTACCTAATTGACCAGAAATAATAACCCATTCCAAACCTTCTTCGCATAATTGTTTTAATTCCTTTTCAATTGCTTTTTTAATATAATAAACTTCCGGTTGTGTATTTTTAAATATACCGATCTCATAAGGTTTATATCCTGTAACGAAGGCGACTTTTTTCACATAAACACTTCCTCATCATTAGTGGCAGTTTAAAATAAAACAAGGGTGATATAAACTATTCACCCTTGCATGACATTTAATACGACAACCTTTTTTTACCTGCCCCATCCATACGGAGGACACTTCGGTCTAGGCCCACACAGCAAATGTTGACTCTTCACATCACTTACAGCAGATTCTGTATGAGGGAAATAATGTTGATGTTGATAAAGAGTGTGATTTACATTTGTTGTATGGCTTGGATGTATATGTGGAACAATAAATTTTTGATACGTATTATTAACACAGCATTTAGTTGGATGTACAACAGCAGGCAGAACAGTCGGTCCACAGTGAGAATACATTATTTTGTTCTCCTTTCATGACAGATTTATCAGATTCAATAATAGCCTATGACTTTTCTATACAACATGTACTAATGAAAAAACCTATTTTTGAACCCAACTATTGATGTATTTTAACCAGACATACGCTATCGTATTTTCTCCTTCTGTTTTTTCAAGAGTCGACACTCTTTTTTAAAATAGAGAAAGAAATCGTCGCTTTTTGCGCTTGCCCAGGAAATAATCAATTTGTCTATTTCCCACTTTCACTTCGAAAAGGAAATAAGCTTTTTCACCCTCTAACTTTCTCATTGCTTGGTCTACATCATAAGGATATCTTCTTAACGTAGATCGCAAAAAAAAGTGGCTTTCTTTTACGATACTTTACTTCATATTTTCTTTCCTAATGGAGAGACTAAAAAACTTGACATTCCTAGCATTGATAATGATTCATCCCCTTTTGGCAGACTTTTTTTGTAATCTGTTTAAACGTTTAGATGCTTGCTGGATAAAACGTTCTTGCTGCTTTCTTGTTTTCATTGGGGATAATTTCTCAATAGCTATTCCTTTTTCTGTCCATTTAATTGCAAGATCAATTTGCTTAAATTGGTGTTCCATTAGTTTAGCAAGTTCTATGCTTGCCTGCTTTTGGAAAGACAAACTTCCTTTTTCCGCAACTTCTTCCCATAGTCTTCGCGCTTCTTCATATCTTTTATTCTGTTTATAATAAAAAGCCAGCTGATGCTTTGCTTCGATATTTTCTGCTTTGGCGGCTTCCTGAAAAGTATAAATCGCCGTTTTATTCTCTCCGATCGCTTGAAACCATTTGCCAATTAACACTTTTTGTTCTGTCGTTTGCTGAGGATCAGTTTGCTGAATTTGTAAGGACAAATGTGTGTATAGAGTCATTAAAGCCAAAATGTCCTTTTCATTATGTTCCATTATCTTTAAGATTCCTTCAGGATTTTTTCTGTCTACAAAATCAAAATAGATCATCGGTGCTAAATATCCAGGAACATCGTCTTTTCTAGTAATGCCAAGAATCTCTTTTTCAACATGTGCAAGTTTTACTGATGAAAGCTGGTGTTTCCATAATCGTCTTGCTGCATGATATAAGTCAAAATGTCCAAAAGCAGGCAGCTTTGGTACATGTTCACGAATTAGCGTATGCTGCGTCTTTACTTGCGGCCAATCAAAACTTTTCCCATTATAAGTAACGAGGGTGGTATAATCAACTTGTTCTAAAAAGCTTGCGTAAAGCGGAATTTCTAGTCCTGGCTCTGGCAGCAAGTGCTGTCTCACAATGATTTCTTGATCAACGCACCTAGCATACCCTAATAAAAAAATTGTATTGCCTGCCCCGCCTCCTAGTCCTGTTGTTTCAATATCAAAAAAAAATAAATCACTTGATGCAAATCCTTTTGCTGATAGTGGGTGATCTCCTACAAAATCATCCCATTGCTGCATGACATGTATATAGTCTTGAAAGCTGTATTTTCCATACTGTTCTGAGATATGGTAGCGTTTTTCCCGAATAAAACAATAATCATGACCGACATAATAAGGTATAACATTCGCTTCTTGCCACACTTCTAGAAATGGAATATCATTTGTTTCTTGCAGGGGAATCTCCATTTCCGATAAAAGTTCTTGTTTTTTAGGAATAATATGCTGTTTAAAACGATTCAATTTATGTTTAAGTGACATCACGATTCACCTCATTTTTTCATACAGCAAAAATGAAAACAATTAACCTGTACAAAGATAAAAGCCACTTTTTATCTGTGTTTCACATTCTCATTTTACTAGAAATGAGATTCTTTTTCGCCTCTCACTTCTATTCATTCGAGACGACAGGATAACCAAAGCTTCAGCAGCCGTACATCACAAGTTTTTGAGGACATTGCATTCTTAGCTTGAACATATGTATATAAGTTGTGGGAAAAACTTTATATCTTTCTTCTCATTCAATTATGCTAACAAGCAAAGAAGTTTTGCAAAAGTGAGGTGCATGTTTTTTTGGCCTCGGGTATATCTATTTCTGTGCCGATACAAGATGGGCAGCCATCTTCACATGGACAATGTACGACAAGGTCATTTGCCATAGCGACTACTTCATCTATACGATGAAATATTTCTTTTGCGAGGCCAATTCCACCAGGATATCGGTCATACATAAAAATCGTAGGCAGCCCATGATGAACAGCTTTTACTTGTGGGACTACATGTACGTCATTTCGATCACACATCACAATAAGTGGAATCACATTTCTAAATAGGTTGGAAATGCCGCCAAGTAATTGTTCAAGTTTTTTAAGTTCAAATTCTTGTACTTTAATAGTAAGCCAAGTACTGCTCGTATGCAGTTCTTCTTCAGGCAAATGTATGGGACCGGAGCCAATATTCTCGAATGTAGATAATTTTATTTTTTTAAAAATAGTGGCAAGTGCATTTACAGTAACGTCTCCATAATGAACCGCCACCGTTTCTTTTTCCAGTGATTTATCGATTTCTAGCACTTTTAATTGGACAGCAAGGTTAGCATCTGTAAAATAATCGACATTTACTTTGCGGACAAACGCTTTTTTCTCTTCCCAATCAAGCAACTCAACTTGATATTGCGTTCCCTCATGTAAATAAATCGCTTCTTTATGCAGCAGGGTCATTGCACTAAAACGATCCATTTCTCCAATCACCTGATGGCTGCCAGTAATTGTTTGATCAATGATTACAACGTTTTCTTGAGAAGCTGACCGCAAGCTGATTTGATGTGCAGGAAAAGATTCGTTTGCCCAAAACCATCTATCACTTTTACGATGCAGCACCTTTTCTTCCGTTAAAAAAGTAAGAATTTCTTCGACGGGTTCATTTCCGAATTGATCCCCAGCTTGAAACGGCAGTTCATATGCAGCACATTTCACGTGATCCACTAAGATAATTAAATTATCGGGATTGATGCGGGCAGACTCTGGATTTTTATCAAAAAAGTAAGCCGGATGTTGGACAATATACTGATCAATTGGTGTTGAGGATGCGACCATGATCGTTAAAGACTCCTCTTGTCTGCGTCCTGCTCTTCCTGCTTGCTGCCATGTACTTGCAATTGTGCCAGGGTATCCTGTCATGATGCAAACTTGTAATTGGCCGATATCAACCCCTAATTCTAAGGCATTTGTACTGACGACACCAATTATCGAACCTTCTCGCAGTCCTTTTTCAATTTCTCGCCTTTGTTTTGGTAAATAGCCTCCTCGGTATCCACGAATCGTTGCATTTCCAATATCTTTTTTGATCAAATCCTGCAAATGGCTTAAAATCACCTCTACTCGAACACGACTGCGGGCAAAAACAATCGTTTGAATATTGTTACGGAGAAATTCTTTTGCTAAACGATTAACCTCTACAGTTGCACTCTTCCTTATGTTCAGAGCGCGATTGACAAGAGGCGGATTATAAAATACAAAATGCTTTTTGCCTCTAGGAGCACCATTATTAGAAATAAGCGTGATTTCTTCACCAGTTAATTGTTCTGCAAGCTCTTTAGGATTTGCAATCGTTGCTGAAGTGCATATAAATGTTGGTTTACTGCCATAAAATGCACAAATTCTTTTTAATCTTCTTATTACATTTGCAACATGGCTTCCAAATACTCCTCGATATGTATGCAGTTCATCAATTACAATGTATTTTAAATTCTCAAAGAGTGATATCCATTTTGTATGATGAGGCAAAATCGCTGTATGAAGCATATCAGGATTTGTAATCACAACATGGCCAGCTTTACGTACAATTTGCCGTATATTAGGAGAAGTATCGCCATCGTACGTATAACTTTTGATGGAAATCCCCATCTCATTAATTAACTCATTCAAGTCTGATTTCTGATCTTGGGCCAATGCTTTTGTAGGAAATAGATACAGTGCACGGCTTGTCTCGTCCTGAGTGATTTCATTCAGAACAGGTAAATGGTAACAAAGCGTTTTTCCAGAAGCTGTTGGGGTAACAGCTGTAACATGTTTCCCTGATGTTGCAGCTTTATAGGCGCTAAACTGATGTGTATAAAGCGCTTCTACCCCCTTTTTATGTAGAGCTGCTTTTATCCTTTCGTCAAGATCATCTGGAAATGGAACTGTATTTGCAGCTACAGGTGCAATTTCTCTCCAGTAAACGACATGTTCATCTTGCTTTAACCTCTCTATTAATGTATCTATTCGATCCCTCTTATGCATAAGAACACCACCAACCTCATTTATCCTACATGAACGATAAAGTGAAACTTCCATCAGTGGAGATCTCTCATACCCTACTGATAAGAAGTAGAACAAAGGCTAAGATCAAAACGTCCTCGAAAAAAGAGAAAACCGCTTTTTCTTCGTGCGATGCTAATTCAAGAAGTTTTCCTTATCCTGTCAGCCCGATACAATCGGACATTTGACTTTCAGTTATCCCACACCTAGCGCTTCTGATTCCTCTTACTCCCCGAGATGGGGGTCTTGACTCGCCAGTTAGATATGTTAAATCGTCAGGATTATTTCCGTTCCTCTCTATAACATTAGTATAATAAACATATGTTCGCAGTGCAACGATGCTTACAAGTCTATTTCTAATCTAATGATACTAGCAACCTTACAGAAACAAACGTTTCAATTGTTTAAAGAAGATAGCACAAACTATATATTATATATAGACAAGATACTTATTTTTCTATTTTACATAGAATAAAGTGACACTACCATCAATGCAATATGGAGAGAATTGCAGCTGACACAAGCGTTCTTAAAAATCTAGCGATGCTTTCCCATCCTGTGTCTTATCAAGCATTGCCCGGACAATCATGATTAGAATGGCGAATAGTGTGAAATCAGTACGAGTAAATAGGTAGAAGCTTAAACTTTCATCAGCAGCGATTTTTCTTATTAATGAAAAGCGTATCAAGGATAAAAATCCAGCGTCATTGAACAGAAGTGCACTTTTTCTTCGTATTTCTTTGTCGTATTCCCGAATAGTCGGTTATTTACTAGAGAAAGAGTAACGATATGAGAAATTAGAAATGTGAATGAAGTTTATTCCTAATTGTTCATATCATTCCAAGTTACTTTCACTCTTGAGGTAGCTTGAAGTGGGATAAATAACAGAAAAGGAGTGATGGGCAATGTCAGAGAACTTGCCAGAAAAAAGACACCCCCCTTCCGAACATGATCTGTTTCAACAATGGAAGGAATCCATCCAGCATTTTTTTGCGGAGCCTCCGATACGAGGTTTTATGGAAAGTATCGATGATTTTTTTCATGCTCCATTCCTTAATGGATTTCCCGTCGATGTGCAGAATCTTGACGAAAAATATATTATTACAGCAAAATTGCCAGGCATCAATAAAGACCAAATTAAAATAGACATTTTTCAAAGATCCGTAGCCATTACCGTCCAACATCGTGAAATAATGACGAAAAAGGATCAAACAGATACTACCCTTGCAAAAAAACAGTCTTATCAAAAAACTTCTCGTACGATTCCCCTCCACGTGCCTGTTGATGAAAATCGTGCAAAAGCGAACTATACAAATGGACTGCTTACTTTGGTGTTGCCAAAGTTAAAAGGAAAAAGTATTGACATTTATTAAACACCTTGCTAAAAGAAGGGTGTCCCTAAATAAAATTGGGACACTCTTTTAAGTATGTTTACATTCTCCCTGGCCACTTTCATTACTCCAGCCATTAAATATTGTGCTGCTGATTGAAAACAGCTCCATCGATTCATACAGTGCCATTGTAAAAAGAGAAGGTAGACCCTTATATAACACATACGTTTCGGGCAGCCTCTACGTTTTAAAAAGTCCGCCTATCCCTTTAAATACTGAGGAAACCTGTGTAACAGCATTCATCATTTGGCCTGCAGTATTAGCCATTTTATTAAAATCAATTGTCCCATCTTGTGTTTTAAATGAATTCATCACACTGCTCCATCCACTTAATGCTGGCTTCGGAGGATAGTTCGGTTTTGGATACGGATTTATTTGCGGATGATAGAGCTGCTCATTTCCCCCCTTATCCATTGGCAGTTTTTTTGTTTGTTGAAGCGGGTTTTGAAAAATGTCAGGTGCAGATAGATGACCATAATGATAAGGCGACGGATTAGGTTGGTAAAATTGACCGTTATTAGGTGGCTGCCCAGGTGCTAGATAGCCTTGGTAAGGGGGGTGGATCGGAAATTGTGATGGATAATATGGTGTATGGGGATGAACAATCGCTGCTTCCTGAGGCCATCGATCCAAAGGTGGGCGCCAATTCCATTGCTGATAATTTATGGGCAGATTATTCACTTCCTCAACTCCTTCACTATAAATATCACTACTACTAAAATATGTTCCATGAAAAAAAGGGTGAAAGCCTAAGAGTAAAAAACATCTAAAGAGAAAGTTCTATGTAGCTTTACATTGAAAATATTAAATATTCATCCCTTTAGATGTTGTTTTATCTTTCTCTACTTTATTTAAGGAACACCATTAACGTAATTTCCCTGAAAAATCAACCCATAATTGTGACGAAAGTCTAACTTTTCTTAAAAAAAGAAAATAAGTATTTTTATGTTAACATAGGAAAAAGGCAAAGGGGGAAAAAGAAATGAATGTTCACGAACTTAAAGAAAAATTTATGCAAAAAAAACAATATGCTGTTGAAAGTTTGAATGAATTATTGGTGTTTGCAAAACAGGCTTATATTCGTAACGAAATCAATGTAAACGAATATCGCAGTATTGTTCGTGAGCTTGAATCACAAAAGTCTATCACATCAGCGGAATAATTTTTATTTTTACTATGTTAATGTTAGAAACATAAAAGACAGACTTTTGCCCTGCCTCCATCAAGAAGTGGGGCTACTTTTCCTTATGCAATTCTTCTAATAAGCGCTTAAGAACGTAATCGACAGATCGTACATAATTTTGAAATCTTTTTAAGCTTGTTTCCGGGAAAAAACTTTGAACAGCAATCAATTGCATATTTTCCGCTGTATTTTTTAATTGGATTGGATGTAAATGCTTTGGTTGATATTTTTCCACCCACGTTATTGCCATTGGTTCCCATTTCCTACATACTTCTCTCACTTCGGTAACAAAAGGATGCACCTCCTTATAGAAATCAGCCTTTTCCTTCGTTTCCCTAACGACTTTATTTTTGCTTATCGCATCTTGATTATATTGTATGAGCGCCAATGTATAGTGATATAATGGCTCCTTACTCTTCAATCGCCTCATCCTTTCTCGCACAAAAAAAAGTAGCTGGTCAAGCCACTTTAAAGTTGTATTCTTCTATAGTTTAAAAATATTAGGTGCTAACTTCAAGTCTAACATCCCTTCTTCTTACAATTTCCGAACGTTTTGTCATAAAAGAACTTTGCAACAGCGCTTTCTCCAAGGCAGAAATTTGCTTCTCCATTACATAATACCTTTTCCATTCGTTTATTTGTCTACTCTCCCTCCTGCCAGTGCTCAAAGTTTTCATTTTTGCCTCCACTTCTCCTATCTGCAACTGCATGTTTGTCAATCTACAAAGCATTTCTTCTTTAGAAATCAATAAACTCTCCTCCTTATTTTTCAGCTAGCTACCAACTGCAAATAAGTTTCCAATGGCAAGGTCGATTAAAAGTTAATCCATTAATCACTGCAATAAAACAAGAAAAGCTTCATTGAAGACATTTCACGAAGAGAAAGTACTTGTTTTTCAAGGACGTTGTGTTCTTAGTTTGAGATTCTTTAATAGAAAAAGATAAAAGTTTCACTATATCTCAACATACATATTCGCTTTTCTTTTTGTACAACCTGCTTGCTTGACAAAACTAGAAGCAATTCGCCAAAGAAAGTGACGCTCCTAATTGTTTCGACAATCTTTAAACGTTAAGCGAACTACTTTCCAAGAAAGGAAATGAAACTTCACAAAACGATTATTCGTCCAAATAATTGATGTAAACTTCATGGAAATTTTTTAATCACCTAACTTGCTTTTTTTCTGCTATGATATAATTTAGCTTGTGAGGTGGATCATTCATGAGCTTACATTATCCCAATGGGAAAAAATACATTCCAACAAGGGAAAACAAAACAATATCTTCCACAGCTAGAAACATGTCCTACAGTAATCGCGGCATGATATTAGAGGATGATTTAAATGAAACAAATCAGTATTATTTGCAACATGGGATTGCTGTTATTTACAAGAAACCAACGCCTGTACAAATTGTCCATGTTGATTACCCGCAAAGAAGCAGTGCGGTAATAAAAGAAGCTTATTTTAAGCAGCCTTCTACAACAGACTATAATGGCGTGTATCAAGGTAAATATATTGATTTTGAAGCAAAAGAAACAAAAAACAAGACATCTTTTCCTTTAAAAAATTTTCATGCACACCAAATGGAGCATATGAAACAAGTAATAAAACAAGATGGCATTTGCTTCGTCATTGTCAGGTTTGTGATGTTGGAAGAAATTTATTTACTGGAAGGCAAACATGTCATTGCTTTTTGGGAAAGAATGCAGATGGGTGGACGAAAATCTATAAAAAAAACAGAGATAGAAACATTAGGGCATCTCATTCCGATTGGATTCCACCCCCGTTTAGATTATTTAAAAATTGTCAAGCAGAAACTTTTCGCTTAAAATAATTTTTGATATTCTTTTAGGCTAGTAAAATTAATAGAATGTCACTAAAGGCTAACGCTTGTAGAAGTAGTTATTCATTGATAATGGGAGAATACTAGAGGACAATATCGTTAGATTCGGTACTTTTATACGTTCAAAAAAGTAATGGATGAGCACGTGCATATGAAACACAGCTGTAAAGAGGCTGGGTATAGATAACACTTTTCTAGACCAGTCAACAAGAAAGGTAGTTGGTTTTCATTCGTTTAGAAAAACCTTAGCGACCAAAATGTTTCTTGATTAGAATGCTCATTATGAAGATTGCAATTCATCTCTGATAACGAGCGAAGACATCGAGGGTTTCAAATAATTGTGAACCACTTAAAGTGGTGATGAGACCTTGATTTGATTTTTTGAAAGAGAGGAATGCGAGATGGCTAGTAATTATAAAAGTCGTGAAGAACGCAGACGCCAACAACAAGCAGGGAAATCAAAAAAGAAAAAAAGAACGAAGGCAGGAACAATTTTTAAAAGAATTTTTCTAACCGTTTTTTTTCTTGGATTAGCGTGCTTTCTTTCTGGAATTGGATTGTTCGCTTATTACGCAAGCAGTGCACCTAAACTAGACGATGCACTACTGATAGATCCTGTCTCTTCTGAGCTTTACGATAAAGACGGAGAATTGTTCACTGTCCTAGCAATTGAAAACCGCGACTATATTGAATATGATCAAATTCCGAAATTACTTGAGGATGCAGTGCTTGCTACTGAAGATTCTCGTTTTTACAAACATAACGGCCTCGATATCATTCGTTTTGCCGGGGCTGTGCTTGCTAATATTACACGCGGATACGGATCTGAAGGTGCTAGTACACTAACGCAACAAGTAATAAAAAATTCTTTCTTGGATCCAGAAAAAACATTGAAACGCAAAGCCCAGGAAGCATGGCTGGCATTTCAATTAGAGAGGAAATATACGAAGGAAGAAATTTTTGAAATGTACGTTAACAAAATATTGATGTCCGGTAATATATATGGAATGGAGACTGCTGCCAAGTATTTTTATGGAAGGGAACTGAAAGATCTAGAACTTCATGAGATTGCCCAAATAGCCGGAATGCCGCAAAGTCCAAATAGATATAACCCTTTTAAAAATCCAGAGAATGCTGAAAAACGCAGGAATATTGTACTGTCATTAATGTATAAGCATAAAAAGATCACAAAAGAAGAGATGGAAAAAGCGAAACAAATTCCTGTAGAACAAACACTATTAAGTGAAGATCAACGAAAAGGGACTCCATACAAATATGACTCCTTCGTCGATCATGTTATTCACGAAGTAGAAAAATCAGGGAAATATAATGTTTATAGTGATGGATTAAAAATTTATACAACGCTTGATCAGAATGCCCAACAATATACCGAAGAAATGCTGAACTCTAATGAGATCGTGGCATTCCCTGACGATGAATTTCAGGCGGGTATTGCGCTCATCGAAACGGGAACAGGAGAAATTCGCGCTCTAGGGGGCGGACGAAATCAAGAAGTAAAAAGAGGGTTTAATTATGCAACTGATCTAAAAAGCCGTCAGCTTGGTTCGACAGTGAAGCCATTGTTAGACTATGGGCCAGCAATTGAACATTTAAAATGGTCTACAGGCCAGCGGATCGTAGATGAACCGTATACTTATTCTGATGGGACTAAGATCAATAACCATGACAACAAGTCTCAAGGTCCAATGTCAATTCGTGAAGCATTATATAAATCAAGAAATATTCCTGCCTTAAAGGCGTTTCAAGAAGTTGGGCCTGAAAAAGCGAAAGATTTTGCTGCCAACATTGGTATTCACTTTAAAAACATGTATGAATCCTATTCCATTGGTGGTGGAGAAGGCGCTTCGCCGCTAGAGTTGGCAGGGGCATATGCAGCATTCGGAAATAATGGGATTTATACAGAGCCGCATGCGGTTGTAAAAATTGTTCTTCGAGATGGTGAAACAGAAATTAAAACAGCGCCAGAAGCAAAAAGTGCTATGAAAGATTATACAGCTTATATGGTTACCGACATGTTAAAAGATGTTTTAACAAAAGGTACAGGTAAAACAGCGAATGTACCTGGACTCCATATTGCAGGCAAAACGGGAACGACTAATTACACTACAAAAGAAAAAAAAGAATACAATATTCAAAATGGAGATGTTCCTGATTCATGGTTTGCAGGCTATAATACAAACTATACAGCAGCGATTTGGACTGGGTATGATAAGAAAGCAACACCAATAAAATCAAAGGATCAAAAAATTGCTCAGCAACTCTTTAAAAATTTATTTAGTCACATTTCACAAAATATCGAAACACGTGATTTTAAAATGCCAAAAAGTGTTGTTGAAGTCCCTATTGAAATTGGAACTGATCCACCTAAAAAACCAAGTGACTATACACCAAAAGACCGCATTTCTACCGAACTATTTGTAAAAGGAACAGAACCAACAGCCGTATCGGAAACATTTGAAACGTTGGAAGCACCGTCAAATGTCACTGCTACTTTTGATGAAGAACGTGAGGAAATTACGTTAGAATGGAGCCATCCAGATGAAGGCGATATTGAGTTCGAAGTTAGTGGAACCGTTGATGGTACAGAATTGCCGGAAATAGGAAGAACAAGCGATACATCTATCGTATTTACTAGCATAGAAAGAGGCAGTACCTATACCTTTACAGTTGCTGCTATTGATGGCGATATGCAAAGCGATCCAGCTAGTACAAGTATTACAATTCCTTTGATTGAAGATGATGAGGGAGAAGAAGAAACAGATGATGAAACAATAGAGGTGCCTGAAGGTCCGCCTATTACTAGACCTGAAGATGAAGAAGAACAAAATACTGGTAATGATAATGAGGGAAATAATGGCGATCAAGAAGATGGTTCTTCTAATATAGAAGATACTCCTTCAGGAGAAACAGAAAACAACGAATAGCAGCTTTATTGAATACAAAAAGCCGTAAACACTGAATAGTGCTACGGCTTTTTGTTGTTCAGTAGATGTTTCTCTTTTGTTCTTTTCACTGCGATGCGTTTTTGTTGTTCAAGCATGAGAGCCGAAAGCTGTCGAAAAGCAGGATAGGAAAATGGCCGGGCTAAAATAAACTGTAATCTTTCCTCTAAGTTAACAGGCTTCACTGCATAATGCTTCGTTTTTTCCATCCATCCCTGCAAGTGTACTGGTTCCTCATTGCTCCAGAACAAAAACATAAAAAATAAAGCGATGCCATCTACCATTCGAAATTGACTATTTGGATGTCTTGAAGCAAACAGCTCCGTTAATGCTGAATCTATTTTGTCCCACTCAGCTGTCAGCTGTGGAAGCACCTGGTGAAAATCATTCCAATAATCCACATGGTCAAGACCTTGATAAAAAAGCAGCTCCTCCTTAAAATAAGGAGGTTCAAAGATACCCTTATGATGAATCGTTGTTTGGTTTTCCTTATAAAACAACCGATCCTGTAGTTCAACAGGTATATTTATTGTGATCGGTTTTTTCAGCATTTTACCCTTTCCTTTTCATTCTTTTTTTTCCTTCTCGACAAACTTCTAATAACGGGCAAATTTCGCATTGAGGATTTTGCGCTTTACAATGATAACGTCCAAAAAAAATCATACGATGATGGGTGATCGACCATTCATCTTTCGGAATTTTCTTCATTAATGTTTTTTCTACTTCAAGAACGCTATCTTTCCAACGACAGAATCCCAGCCTTTTACTTACCCTTTCGACATGAGTATCAACTGGAATTGCTGGTGTTCCAAAAGCTACAGACACGACAACATTCGCCGTTTTCCTCCCCACCCCTGGCAGCTTCATTAACTCATCGCGGTCATTAGGCACGATACCGCCATATTCTTCAATAAGCATTTGTGACATATTGCGAATGTTTTTGGCTTTATTGCGAAAAAGTCCGATAGAACGGATATCGTTTTGTAGTTCCTCTAATGATACAGCTAAATAATCTTCTGGCTTTTGATATTTTTGAAACAATGCAGCTGTTACTTTGTTGACTAAAGCGTCTGTGCATTGCGCAGAAAGCGAGACAGCAACAACTAGCTCGAATGGATTGGAATGATGCAGCTCACAGTGCGCATGAGGAAACATTTTCCCCATTTCATCCAAGCAATAACGAATTTGCGATTTCGTCAGCAACTTAATTTCCCCCTCTTAAATACGTGGTGTGCAAATATCCGATAAGAACGAAGTGCAAAAAACACTATGGTGTTCTTTAAAAGGAACATTTGTACAACCTTTTCAAACAAAAGTGTCTATTGCTCCAACCAATTGTAGAACGGTACCATATTGGAACTTTTTTTCACTTCAGACGATTTTACACGCTGTTGATGAAATTTTTTTCCGTATTGTCTTGCTTGTTCAATCGTTTTAATTCCGTTCTTTTTCCATTCAAATAAAATTCTATCTATGTAGCGAAAGTTTAGTTTTCCAGCAATTACCGCTTCTCTTAATGCTGATTTTATCATTGCTGCATCATGGAAATCTTGGTCAACCCACATCGCTAACGTTTCACATTCTAGTGGAGATAATGGCCTGCCAAATTCTTGTTCAAATGTAGTATATAAGTTTTCTTCATTTTTTAACTGCTCTTCAAATTGTTTTTCTTTTTTAGATAACATCATTTCATCTACTAATTTATGCCATAAAGGTTTTAAAGAATAGCTCTCAAATCGAATATGATCTGATGAATAGCCCTCTTCAATCGTCAGACACTGCTTCTGAATCAATCTTCGTAAAATATCCGAGCACTCACTCGAAGATATCGTCATTCTTCCTGAAATTTCCTCTAATGTCGGGAAATGTTTTCCTTCTTCAATGAAAGAAAATATTTGCAGCAATATGACAAGCTCTGTTTCATTTAAGCCGAGCTTATGATAATTAGCCATTAGCATTTGCGGAACAACTAGCATTCCTTCTTCCATCCAAGCTACCATCATATCCTTTTTCATCTTGTCCACCTCCACTCTAGTATATCATGATGACGTTTTGAAAAGGAGCTTCCAGCTTGTCACATCATAAAGAGACACTTCTATCAGTGGGGTTTTCTTTCATCCCCCACTGATAAGAAGTAGAACAAATGCTAAGATCGCAGGCGTCCTCGAAACAGAAGATTACTTTTTCTTCGTGCGATGTTCAAGATGCTTTCCTTATTCTGTCAGCCCGAACCAATCGGACATTTATTGGCAGTTATCCCCTACCTAGACTTCTTTGATTCCTCTTACTCCCCGAGGTGGGGGTCTACTGCCAGTTAGATGTGGGATAAAACTTCTATCCTCACTTTATTACTGTAAACATTCGTCCATTCATCTCTTCCAGAAAGAAGAACGCATTATCTCACACGAAGATAATGCGTTCTTAGCAACGGCCTCGTTATAACATTATGGGTAGAGGCGATTTAAAAGTCTAGGAAATGGAATTGTCTCGCGAACATGTTCGACACCAGAAATCCATGCCACAGTTCTTTCTAAACCAAGTCCGAATCCTGAGTGTGGAACTGATCCGTATTTTGATAAATCTAAGTACCATTGATATGCTTCTAGTGGCAAATTGTGTTCTTCCATGCGTTGTTTCATCAGCTTATAGTCATGAATCCGTTCAGATCCCCCAATGATCTCTCCATAGCCTTCAGGGGCAATTAGATCAGCGCATAACGCAACCTCTGGCCTATCTTTAGCTGTCTGCATGTAAAATGGCTTAATTGCAGTTGGATAATGGGTAATGAAAATTGGCTTCTCGTTATTTTCAGCAATCGCGGTTTCATGAGGAGCGCCAAAATCGTCTCCCCATTGAATATCGTCAAAGCCCTTTTCATGTAAAAACTCAATCGCTTCATCATATGTAATACGTGGAAATGGTGCCGTTATTTTTTCCAGTTTTGCAACATCTCTACCTAAACGATCTAACTCTAAGCGGCAATTTTTAACGACTGATTGCACAATATGGGCCACGTATTGTTCTTGAACGACTAAGCTGTCTTCAAACTCATAAAAAGCCATTTCCGGTTCGATCATCCAAAATTCGATTAAATGCCGACGAGTTTTTGATTTTTCTGCACGAAAAGTTGGTCCAAATGAAAATACTTTTCCGAAGGCCATTGCCGCTGCTTCCAAGTATAGCTGTCCACTTTGAGATAAATAAGCATGCTCATCAAAGTACTTCGTATGAAAGAGCTCTGTCGTTCCTTCAGGAGCACTACTTGTTAATATTGGAGGGTCGATTTTTACAAAACCATTTTCATTAAAAAATTCGTAAGTAGCACGAATGATTTCATTACGAATTTTCATAACAGCATGCTGCTTTCTAGAACGCAGCCATAAATGACGATGATCCATTAAAAATTCTGTTCCATGCTGTTTTGGAGTAATCGGAAAATCTACTGCTTCCTTAATGACTTGAAGATTAGTTAAAAGCATTTCATAGCCAAATGGTGAACGTGCATCTTCTTGGATGATGCCAGTAGCATAAAATGCTGTTTCTTGTGAAAGAGATTTCGCTTGCTGAAAGACGCTTTCGTCAACATCACTTTTCGTTACGACCGCCTGCATAAATCCAGAACCATCACGCAGCTGAAGAAAAGCGATCTTTCCACTTGCTCGTTTATTTGTTAACCAAACCCCTATTGTCACTTCCTTGCCTACGTAATCCTTTACTTCTGCAATTGTTACTTTCATCTTCATCTTCCTTCCAATGAACTCATTTTCAAAAAAGCAGATGGAGAAATCATGCTCCATCCTCATAACAAATAAAAACTATCTATTTTTATCTATGCTGCTCAACAAATAAATGAATGCGTTCCACAGCTTTTTCCAACAATTCCATGGATGTTGCATAGGAAAGCCGAATATAATTTGGCGCACCAAAGCCTGATCCTGGAATAACGGCTACCTTCGCTTCTTCTAACAATGCCCCAGCGAATTGATCAACAGATGCAAATCCACTTAATGCTGCTGCGTTTTTTACATTTGCAAATAGATAAAAAGCTCCCTGTGGCTTTAAGCAAGTAACACCCGGGATTGCCAATAATTTTTCATATATTTGATGCAATCTTTGCTCAAACGCTTTGCGCATTATTTCGACCGGCTCCTGTGAGCCCTGATAAGCTGCTATCGAACCATATTGAGCAGGTGTTGTTGGATTTGATGTGGAATGACTAGCTAAATCAGTCATTGCCTTAATAATCTGCTCTTCACCAGCTGCATAACCAATCCGCCATCCAGTCATCGAATGTGATTTGGACACACCATTTATAATGACTGTTTGTTTTTTTAGCTCCGGAGATAGTTGAGCAATTGAATAATGAACATGTTCATCATAAATAAGTTTTTCATAAATTTCATCAGAAATAATGAGGATGTTATGCGCCAAACAAACCTTACCGAGTTCATATAATTCATCCTTTGTATAAACCATTCCTGTTGGGTTGCTTGGAGAATTTATGACGACAGCTTTGGTTCGGACCGTGATCGCTCTTTCTAATTGTTCGGCATTGATTTTGAATTGATTTTCTTCTTTTCCTTCAACATAGATAGGAGTTCCACCGGCTAACTTTACTTGCTCTGGGTAGCTTACCCAATATGGAGTCGGAATGATGACTTCATCTCCATCATTAAGCAGGACTTGAAATAATGTATAAAGGGCATGCTTCGCTCCACTTGTAACGATTATTTCCTTAGGAGAATATTGTAAACCTTGGTCGTGTTGGAACTTTTCAATAATTGCCTCCTTTAGTGCAGGCAATCCACCAGATGCAGTATATTTCGTCTGTCCTTCTTTCATAGATGTACAAGCTGCTTCAATAATATGGTCTGGAGTATTGAAATCAGGTTCACCCGCCCCTAAGCCGATCACATCAATCCCTTTTGCTTTCATTTCTTTTGCTTTTGCAGTAATGGCTAACGTTGTAGAGGGTGTTAAAGATTGCATTTTTTTCGCTAAACTGATTTCCATCATTGTATCCTCCATTTCTTTTACAAATTTTCAATTTTACGCCACCAGTCTCCTGAAGCAAAATCAATGTAATAATAATTTAAACGCTCGTTTTTATCTAAATAAGAAATTTCCCAAATCGGAATATTTTTTTCTATCCCCAAATGGATTCCTAAAATTTCTTTCGGTTTTTTTTCTGCTTGCAATTTCTTCCGAGCTTGCTCTTCTGAAATACCTTTATTATAGCTTTTCACAATCACTTCTTCATCTGCTTTTTCAGGTATCCACACAACTTTTTTTTCCTTCTTTTTATCGTCCCCAATTACAACAAAATATGTTTCGGTACCATGGTATAAATAAAACTTATCTGTTGTTTGTAATCCAGCGACCTCCTTCGCTTTTTGAACGGCAAGTATCTCCGCATCCTGGATTGGTTTTCTTGCCTCTATGTAAATAAAAATCGAAAAACCTGTTAAAACCACTAATAATAATATCATACTAATGATCCATTTTTTCATCTATCATCACTCATTTATGTTCGATATATTGTAAAAATAGCCGTTTCTTTATCATCTGGATCTAATGCAAGTCCAAACATCAGATCTTTTTCTTTTAACGTTCGATTGAGCACATCCACCACTTTGTATAAATCCCCATTATGTGGGATGCGCAACCTGGAAAGAACTTCCACTTTACTTTCCACTGTAAATCCTCCTCTAAAAATTGTTAATCATAGTGATGCTGTTTATGGTCAAAATAAAAGTACTAGAAAACCTTCTACATCATTATAGCAAGGTTTAAAGCTGGTGAATGCTTTTTACTTCGCAAAAACTTCAGAAGTCACAAAGTTGACTAAAGAAATGACTGATAAAATGATGAAAAAGACCATATTTTCTAGTCCACACATCATGTACACCACCATGAGTGGGGGGCAAAAGCCACTCACTCATGGCGTGCTTTATCCCACATCTAATTGGGGCAGACACCCCCACCTCAAGGAGTAAGAGAATCAGAAGCGCGCTAGGTGGGAGATGACTGAAAGTCAAATGTCCGATCGGTTCGAGGCAACAGGATAAGGAAAGCTTCTTGAATCAGCATCGCACGAAGAAAAAGTGTTCTCCTTTTTCGAGGATGTCGGTCACTCAAGCGTTGCGACAGGACAAGGAAGGCTTCGGCAGTGATACATCGCATAAAGAAAAAGTGCTCTTCTTTTTCGAGGACGTCGCGCTTTTAGCTTGAGATCCTTTGTAATAGGAGATAAGAGAAAATCCCTACTTAGGGAAGTTTCACTTTATTTTCAATCTCTTGAAAGAGAAAGCCATTTTTCAATGCTGTCCACCATTTCCTCTAGTGATCCCCGTTCAATTGTTAACTTTGGAAGTGAATAGAGAAAAGCCTTGCCATAACTCGTTGTTTCAATACGTCGGTCAAAAACAATCACGATTCCCCGGTCTTTACTGCTTCTAATTAAACGGCCAAAGCCTTGTTTAAAGCGGATAATTGCTTCGGGAAGTGCATTAGCTGTGAAAGGATTTTCGCCTTGTTTTCTTAAATAATCATGTTTAGCCTCCGTCATCGGCTCGTCTGGGGGCGTAAAAGGCAATCTAACCATCACCAAACAACTTAAATCATCTCCGGGAATATCTATCCCCTCCCAAAAACTATTTGTGCCGAATAAAATTGCTTTCTCAAATAGTTGAAAGTTTTTTGTTAAGCGGGCACGGCTTCCATTTGAAATGCCTTGTGCAATTAGCATAAAATCATGCAGCAACTCACTTTCCTTAATTAAATAATATGTTTTTCGCAGCATCTCATGAGAAGTGAAAAGGACGAGCATGCGCCCTTTCGTTGCCTGAGCAATTCCAATTAAATGATTAGCGAGTGATTCTACGTAGGCATCTTGTGAAGCGTCACGAATTTCCGGCACTTCACTCGGAATCAGGAGTTTAACCATTTTATCATATTCAAAAGGAGAAGCAATTCGCTTTGTCAGAATAGAAAATGATTGCAGTCCTATTGCTTCCCGCATATACCGAAAGGAATGCTGAACCGTTAAAGTAGAAGACGTCATGACAATACTCTTTTTTTTGGCAAAAAACGACTTTTCTAATTTTTCCTTCACCGTTACAGGCAATGCTTGAATGACCATGCTGTTTGGCAATGCCCTTGCATCTCCTTCTACCCATACGACATCTGTCAGCTGAGGAGAAATGATTAAGGAGTATATTTGTTCAGATAATTGTTCAATGCGGTCCAAAAAACTGAAACACTCTGCTATCAATGCTTTTTCATGATCTTTTAGTTCTTTTACTTTTACAACTTTTAATCTTTCTGCTATTCCCGTATAAACCCGTTTTAGGAACGCTATATTACGTTCTGCACAATCCACGAGCGGCTGCCATTCTTTACTTTTGCGAAACAAAGAATCAACCCGAAATTGGCATTTATGATGCTTCTGTTTCGAATGTCTCATCATTATTTGCGCCATGATCATAAAAAGATCATCCATTTCCAATTCTAAGGCAGTAATTGCTTCATCGATCGTTCGTGCTTCCGTAGTAGTCGAAATACCTTTTTTATCCAATAAATATTGCAATTTGCCAAACAACTGCTGCTTTTCCATTATTCCTATTTGACTAAGCAAGTATTTGCTATTGCTATAAGCAATTTTGCTTGCAAAATGTGTGCGTGCTGCTTGTTCTAAATGATGTGCTTCATCAATAATGGCATAATCATAGTTCGGGAAAAATGTATTTTTTTCCACAAGATCTTGCAATAGCATTGCATGGTTTGTAATTACTAAATCAGCCGCTTGTGCCTCCTGGCGAGCATGCATATAAAAATCATAAGCAAGCCATGGGTCTTTTTGCTTTGAAACATGCCAACCTTCATGTTTAATACGCTCCCAAAACAATTTCCCTCCGCTTGATAAATGCAATTCGTCAATATCTCCAGTTGTTGTTTGTGTAAGCCAAACAAGAATCTTCATTTTAGCTACGACATGATCATACTGTTCATCTGCCTCGTACAATGTTTGTTCAAATTTGAACAGATGAAGATAATGGGATCGTCCTTTTAACAACACAGTTCGAAAGGAAAAAGGAACAAGTGCGTGCAGCGTTTGTATTTCTTTTTGCAGCAGCTGATCTTGCAATAAAATTGTATGCGTACTTACAATAACAGGGGTTTTTTGTTTCATTGCATAAAAAATGCTTGGCAGTAAATATCCCAACGATTTTCCAATACCTGTTCCCGCCTCGATTAGCGCATGTTTTTTGTCCTCGAAGGAAGAAAAGACAGCATCCATCATCTCAAACTGTCCTTCACGCAATTCAAATTGCGGCAGCTTTTCTTTAAACAGCTGTTCTTTCGCTTCGTTTGTATTTGGATATTCGCTCGTCTCTATTACAGCAGCAGTTTTGCGGGTCATCCCTTTTCTTTTGAGGGCAATACCGCGATATATTTCTAAATCTGCCGAAATTTGTTCTACTTTAGTCTTTTTTTCCTGTAAAATATGATGTAATAATAAATACAGATCACTTTGTAGATGATGAGATAGCTTTAACAATTTTTCCAATGTAACGGATGGAAGTTCTTCCAATTGACGCCAAAACATTAAGAACAATTGTGCTGTAGCAAGTGCGTCGCTATCTGCTTGATGCGGACGCTCATGGGTAAACTGAAATGCTTCTGTCAAGTCAACCAATTTATAACTTTCCGCAGTCGGCAAAACAAACCAAGCTAATTCTACTGTATCCATCTTTGCAGGCTGAAAGTGATCAAAACCCGCATTCTTCAGTTCTTTCTGTAAAAAATAATAGTCAAACTTGACATTATGTGCTACAAAGATTGCATTTTCGAGCATTTTAAATAGATGTGGGGCAATTTCTGCAAATAGCGGTGCATCTTTCACCATGCCGCTATGAATACCAGTTAACTCTTCAATGAAAATAGGGATTGGAATTTCCGGATTCACAAAAGAAGTAAACTGATCCACAATTGTTTGATTTTCAATTAAGACAGCAGAAATTTGAATAATACGATCCCCTTTATCTGGTGCATTTCCAGTCGTTTCTATATCAACGACGACAAAGCGATGTGTCATCATTCTCCACCTTTTCCATTAGTGAACGATTATTGCCTCGTCCACTTCTACTAATGAGGATACTCAGCCCTCCAATGAAAAGCAATGTCTACTTGCATTAGTAGTGATTTTTTTCATCCTTATAAATAGGATTTCAAATAAAAACACAACATCCTCAAAAAAGAAAACCGTTTTTTCTGTGCGATTTGTTGCTCGTACAAGCTTCCTATCCTATTGTAACAATTGAG
This sequence comes from Bacillus chungangensis, assembly GCF_030812995.1. Lineage (GTDB taxonomy): Bacteria > Bacillota > Bacilli > Bacillales > Bacillaceae_C > Bacillus_CF > Bacillus_CF chungangensis. The sequence goes on from NZ_JAUSTT010000010.1 coordinate 113,405, forward strand.
TTTCCTTCGATTTAGAAGGACACGTTTTCCGGACAATGTTACTTCAGGGAATTTGTTTGCCACTTCGACTTTAAAACTGTTAAATGTGGGACAAAAAATGCAAATTTTCTTCTTTTCCAGTGTATCATAGAACATTCATTTTCTTCTACTGCTTCTAAACCCATTCTTTTCGTTTACTGTCTTAGCATCCTATTTTTTAACTATATTTTATGTGACTATGCAACTTCATTACTCTACTTGATATTTTTTCAGAATGTTAGGCTAGTATTGACAGCCTAAAAAGATAAAGTGAAATTTCCATCAGTGGGGGTTTTCTCTTATCCCCTATACAAAGGATCTTAAGCTAAAAGCGCGACGTCCTCGAAAAAGAAGAGCACTTTTTCTTCGTGCGATGCTGGTAGAAGCTTTCCTTATCCTGTTGGCCCGAACCAATCGGACATTTGACTTTCAGTTATCCCCCCACCTAGCGCTTCTGATTCCTCTTACTCTTGAGGAGGGTCTTACTGCCAGTTAGATGTGGGATAAAAAAGAGACTGATTCCTTTTTTGCATCAGTCTCATAAAGATTTTTATTTTTTTAAATAACCGTTGCTTCTGGCTCTAAAGCAATCATCTTTTTCACACGATTGTTTTGATCCATGAGTGCAATCTTTGGTTGATGTGCTTTAGCCTTTTCTGCTTCGACTAATGCATAAGAGATGATAATAACAATATCTCCCACCTGTACTAATCTAGCAGCTGCACCATTTAAACAAACAACACCACTGCCTCGTTCGCCAGGTATGATATATGTCTCAAAACGGGTACCATTGTTATTATTGACAACTTGTACTTTTTCGTTAGCTGCCATATCCACCGCATCTAATATATCTTCATCAATCGTGATGCTGCCAACATAATGCAAGTTCGCTTCTGTTACTGTTGCGCAATGGATTTTGCCATTCATCATCGTTCGAAACATGTATGTCTCTCCTTTTTGACCAATTTCTCTCTCTTCATAGTATTTGAAAGGTTGTATTATCTTTATTTACAGCAGCAGTTAATTCAGCCTGCTTATGGAATCTCCAAAATCAAGTTATCGATTAATCGCGCTTTCTTGAACCTGACAGCAATTGCAATCAATATCATTCCGTGAAGAGAAGCCGCTTCTTTCAATGTTGGGTATTGGTAAATTTCAACATATTCAACTTGTGCATTTGTATGCTTGTTCAAACAATTTTTAACAAGATGGATAATTTGTGCAGGCTTCCTTTCACCTTCTAAGATTGCCTTTTCGGCCTGCTTTAAGCTCTTGTAAAGTACTGCAGCTTCTTTTCTTTCTGTGTCCGTTAAATATACATTACGTGAGCTCTTCGCCAATCCATCTGCTTCACGGACTGTTTCGACACCTACTAATTTGATTGGAAAATCTAAATCTTGTATTAATCCATCCACTACAGCCAATTGTTGAGCATCTTTACGTCCAAAGTAGGCGCGATCAGGCATAATGATATGAAAAAGCTTTGTTAAGACTGTAGCAACACCGTCAAAATGTCCAGGACGGTTATTACCACAAAGAACATTTACACGTTGCTCAACTGAAAGCTTAATAGATAACGGATAGGGATACATTTCCTCAACAGATGGAACAAAAAGATAATCTACTTCTGCATCGGCTGCAAGCTGTTCATCTCTTTTTTGATTTCGAGGATAGGCATCAAAATCTTCTTTCGGCCCAAATTGTAAAGGATTGACAAAAATACTCATGACAACAATGTCATTTTCTTGACAAGCATGCTTAACGAGAGCAAGATGTCCTTCATGAAGGTAACCCATTGTTGGTACAAAGCCAATTGTTTTTTGCTGTTTTTTTTCAATTTTTAATAACTGTTGTAATTCCGCCTTTGTTGTTACTACTCGCATTTTTATACTCCTCCATAAAGAGCTTGCAGCTCCTCCGTTTTCATCGTAAACGTGTGCTGCTGCTGTGGAAATTCACCATTTTTTACATCCTGGACATACTGGGAAATTCCTTTCTTTATCTCATCGTTTACTTGAGCATATTGCTTTACAAACTTTGGTACTCTCTCTACTCCATAGGAAACTACGTCATGAAAAACAAGTACCTGACCGTCAGTACCTGCACCAGCACCGATTCCAATCGTTGGAATCTTTACTATTTTGCGAACTTGTTCTGCAAGCTGCCATGGGACGCATTCCAGTACTAAAGCAAATGCGCCTGCTTCTTGGCACTGTAAAGCATCATCTATAAGTGCTTGTGCTGCAGCCGTAGTTTTTCCTTGTACTTTATAGCCGCCAAGTACACCGACCGATTGTGGTGTTAATCCTAAGTGTCCAACTACAGGGACCCCAGCCGTCGTCAATGCTTTGATCATCTTATTTACTTCACCGCCGCCTTCTACTTTTACAGCATGAGCGCCGCCTATTTGCATCAGCTTAACAGCTGCTTCCAATGTTTGTTCTCTACTTAGATGATACGTCATAAATGGCATATCAGTAACAATGAATGTGTCTTTTGCGCCCCTTTTAACGGCTTTAGTATGGTGGATCATGTCATCAATCGTCACTGGAATCGTTGATTCATAGCCGAGAACGACCATGCCTAATGAATCGCCAACTAAAATCATGTCCACTCCTGCTTGCTCAGCTAATTTCGCTGTTGGATAATCGTAAGCTGTAAGCATCGCGATTTTTTCACCAGCTGTTTTCATGTGTATAAAATCCGTTGTTTGCTTCATTTTTTCTTTTCCCCTTTCTTCTTAGAGGAGACGAAACAAGTACTAAAAGCTAAAAAGAGCCCTTCTGAAAAGACAGAAGGACTCCAAATAAGCTTTGGATTTAGCATTCGTTTAAATGATCGTTCAAAAAATTCGGAAAAAAATGTATTGCTCTGACGTATTTTGCACCATTAGTGAGCTATTTTTAACCTTCATTTGAACACATTCATTTTAAGAGTTGTTTCGGTCCTCTGTCCTAGTCCTTATTTGGATCAAGGCAGATAATGCTTATTCATATGCTGTATTACAGGTGCAGCTCTTTCGATACCGCCCATCAAAAGTATATCAAAAATGCATTCACTTGCCTATCATTTTTTGTTTTATACTGTGAACTACTCACCACTTATCGACCTTACGGTCTGATTAAAGTAGGAGCTTCTTGGGAACTAGCTACTTTTGTTAGCTATCTATATTTACCTAGCTATAAGGGCAGTCCCTGCCCCTAGAGAAAATACCAACTACATGGCTAGTTTCAGCAAGTTCTTACTTGCATTCACATTCCTGTCATCAACCTTCCATAGTATATAGGTTGATGATAGAACAATATTTTGGCTTACACACGAAAATTCATCTCCCACTTTCATTGGGCTATGCCCTTCAATTTAGAAGTGGGAGAATTCTTTTCGGAAATCCAGTTAAAACAAATGTTTGAATTTCAACGAGATGATGTTAAATGCAATATGGCAAAAAGATAACAAAATCACTGAACTTCTATATCTGCTGAATAAATTTCGTGAATCTTTCCATCTTCATCCTCAAGCTTTAAGATGCCATCCTCAGAAATCCCTCTGGCAATTCCACTAATACTGCCAGCAATCGTATGCGCGATAATTTTCTTCCCTATAGATACTTCAAAGTTTTCCCATAGTAATTTTAAAGGGGCAAATCCTTTTTCTATATAAAGCTGATAGTATGCTTCTAATCTTTCAAGGATTGCTTGAACAATTTGCGCCCGTAATTGCTTTTTGCCAGTAGCAATTGCAAGAGAAGTTGCTGTTGAACGAAGGTTTTTAGGAAAATCTTCTACTGTATGATTTACATTTATTCCTATGCCAATAATAATCGCATTAATTTTATCTGATTCTGCTTGCAGTTCAGTCAGGATGCCAGTTACTTTCTTGCCATTCAACAAAATATCGTTCGGCCATTTAATTTCTGGCTTTACATAACATGTATCAGCTATTGCCTGGGCAACAGCTGCAGCCGTAATTAATGTAAATTGGGGCGCTTTAAAAGGTGGTAGATTAGGCCGTAGAATCACACTCATCCAAATGCCTGATGCTTTAGGAGAATGCCATTGCCTCATCAATCTTCCTCTTCCATGATTCTGTTCTTCAGCAATAACAATTGTCCCTTCTGGAAAGCCATCCTGGGCAAGCTGATGTGCTACCTTTTGTGTTGAATCAACTGTTTCAACATAATGAATCACTTTCCCAAGTACATTTGTATGTAAGCCAAGCTGGATTTCATTTTCAGTTACTTTATCAGTAATTTTATTGATGCGATAGCCTTTTTTTCGAATGGCTTCAATTTCAAATCCTTCCTTGCGAAGCTCCTCCATATGCTTCCATACAGCTGTTCGTGAACACTGAAGTATATCTGCTAACGCTTGTCCTGATAAAAATTCGCCTTCAGCGGCGGTGAATGCTTCTAACAGTCTTTTTCTAATTGGAGATTGCATGTCTGCACCCACTCCTTTATCGAATCTTTATTATTTTCTAATTGTTTGTGAAGGACAGCGATTTCGATGTGCTGAAGCATGGATTTTAGCCAAGGCCCTCCGCTTTTACCAAGCCATTTCATTACATCATTTCCTGTCACGGCGAGCTCGTTTCGATCTGTAATGACCATATCCTTAAAGCTTGCTTTCATGTTATTAGCTGTCTGATCAACTGAATTTCCACTTAAAGTTTGATAAACAATTTCTACATCAATAGCAGTTTCTTCCTTAGCATAATAGAGACTTGTCAGCGACCAATTTTGCTGCATTCTTTCCTGCAATAATAGCAAAGCACGCACAAGATATTTCACTTTCTTCCCTGGAAGCTTCCATTTCCATAAAAAATCTTGTGCATTTTTTAGTTCTAGCAAGTACAGGAGCAAAAGCCACATCTGTATTTCATTAAGGGGAGCAAGATTGAGCTGGTAACATTTTTTTATAGCTTCTTCCTTCGTTATCAAGTCAGGAAGCTGCTGATAAAGTTTGGTCTGAATGAGTAATTCAAACGCCGTTTTTTTATAGACGCCTGCCAGCAACTTGGAAAATTCCATCCCGATTCGTTCAACAGCAATATGCTGTAATAATGGTGCGAAGTGAGTTAACGCTGTTTTCGTTTCTTCATGGAGTTGAAATCCTAGCTGACTGACAAAACGAATAGCCCGCATCATTCTAAGTGCATCTTCTTGAAATCGCTCTTCGGGGGCGCCGACTGTTTGGATCAGCTTTTGTTGAATTGCCTTATATCCATTGAATGGATCAATAAGTGTTCCCGTCTTTGTCATAGCAATAGCATTCATCGTGAAATCGCGGCGTTGTAAATCCTCGTGTAAAGACCGTACAAAAGTAACTGATGTAGGCCGACGGTAATCTTGGTAAGACGATTCTGTTCGAAACGTTGTTGCCTCGTAGCTTTCACCGTCATAGAGAATAAGAATGGTTCCATGTTCAACACCAACATCTACTGTTTTGGAAAAGATTGCTTTCAATTCACTTGGAAGTGCAGATGTTGCTATATCAACATCTGCAATTGGGCGATTCAATACATAATCTCGAATCGCACCGCCAACAAAATATGCTTCAAATCCAGCATTTTCTATACGTTCTATAACTGGTATTGCTTTCTTAAATGGTGCTATCATAAAGAAACGTCCTTTACATTAATCTTGCATCACATTATAATAAATGCTTTCGTATTTTCCAACGATTTTTTCGCCGCGAAACCGTTCTTGTACAGTGGCAATTGCGTTTTTAGAAATGGTTTGAAATAAGGTGGGCTGTTGAAATAGGATAAGCGCTTTTGCTGCCACTTGCACTACATCACCTAAAGGACAAAGAAAGCCATTATAGCCATCCTCGATCACTTCAGGTATGCCTCCTACCGTTGTACCAATGCAAGGAACCCCGCATGCCATCGCTTCTAAAGCAGCGAGGCCAAAGCTTTCCTTTTCAGATAAAAGCAGCATTAAATCACTAATAGAATATAACGCTTCAAGATTATCTTGCTTTCCTAAAAAGAGTACTTTGTCTTGAAGTCCCAGCTTCTTTACTAGTTGGCAAACAATAGTCATCTCAGGCCCATCCCCTACAAGTAAAAGCCTTGCGGACAACTGTTCGGCAATTAGTGAAAACGCACGCACAACATCTGGTACTCTTTTGACAGAACGGAAATTAGACACATGAATAATAACCTTCTCGTCGTCTCCAATTTCATATTCCGATTTTAAACGCTGAACATGACGCCGATGATAGACACGTTCATCAACAAAATTATAGACTGTTTCTATGTTTTTATTTGGTGCAATAAGTGCATGTGTTTGATTAATTAGTGCATTAGACACTGCAGTCACTGCATCAGAATGTTCTATCCCAAAACGGATTGCATTTGTTAACGTTGGATCATATCCTAATACTGTAATATCTGTACCGTGGAGAGTTGTAATTATTTTCACCTTCTCTCCCGCCATTTGCTTGCCAAGGATTGCACAAATAGCATGCGGCATTGCATAATGGGCATGAAGAATATGTAAATTTTCTCTCTTAATTACCTCTGCAATTTTGCTTGCTAACGCAATATCATAAGGAGCATATTGAAAAACGGAGTATTGGTTCACTTCCACTTGATGATAAAAAATATTATGATACATCTTATTTAGTCGAAACGGCATACTGGATGTAATAAAATGAATATCGTGGCCGCGTTCTGCAAGCATTTTTCCTAGTTCAGTGGCAACAACCCCAGATCCCCCAACGGTAGGATAACATATAATCCCAATTCTTAATTTCATGTTGACTCTCCTATGAGATTACGCAGCAACAGTGGTTTCTTCGTCTTAAAGCCTTCTGCATACCGCACTCCTACTTCTTTCCCAAATAAACGTTCACGAGCGGAAACCGCTTCAATATAACCATCGGTTAATGGTGTCGTAACACCGTGTTCTCCGATTGTAAATTGGCTTTCATAAGCATGTAAACCGGCAATTTTTTTCTCCATATATGCAGTAATATCGATGACAAAGTCTGGCTGATGAAAGCCGTTAATCATATAATAAAATAAACGCTCGGGCTTAAAAGCATCAAGTGCGCCCTCTGTCTGATAATGACGAATTCCAGCGTTGAAAAACGCTTCCTCGACTAATCTGCTGCAATTCCCATGATCAGGATGCCGATCAAGATGGTAAGGTGCAAATACGATTTGAGGCTGATATGTTCGAATAACAGCCGTCACTTCTTTTATAAAAGATTCTTGTAAATATAAACCGCGGTCAGGAATTGATAAAGAAATTCGTTCTTTAACACCAAGTATTGCGGCCGCTTTTTTTGCTTCTTTTTTCCTTTGTTGAACGGTGCCATTAGAAGATAATTCTGCTTCTGTTAGGTCGCAAATGATGACAGTCGCACCTTCATCTGTCCATTTCGAAATAGAGCCGCCCATTCCGATTTCAACATCATCTGCATGAGCGCCAATTGCAAGTATTCTTGCTGACTTCACTTTATCCATCCTTTCTTTGCTGCAGTGTTCTCCAATCAATATCGCCCCGCTCCATGCCCCTTACTAGCACTTCAGCTGTTCCCATATTTGTCGCTAATGGCACTGAATACACATCGCAAAGACGAAGGAGCGCCGACACATCTGGCTCATGAGGCTGTGCTGTTAAAGGATCACGGAAAAAGAGCACAAGATCAATAGCATTTTTTGCAATCAATGCACCGATTTCTTGGTCGCCTCCAAGCGGCCCAGATTGAAAGCGATGGACAGGCAAACCTGTTGCCTCCTGAATCAAGGAGCCAGTTGTTCCTGTAGCATAGAGAGAATGAGCTTGAAAAATATGCTGATAAGCAAGTACGAAACGAATGATATCATCCTTCTTTTTATCATGGGCAATCAATGCAATATTCATCAATCTTTATCCTCCCTGTTAATCTAAAATATTTTCTAATCCATAGACAAGCGTATCAAGATGTAAAACTGTCTCAATGGAGATTTTCACTCCAGACATGAATGATGCTCGGTTAAAGGAATCGTGGCGAATTGTCAGCGTTTGGCCTGGCAAGCCAAATAATACTTTCTGATGCGCAACAAGTCCTGGCAGCCGAACACTATGAATATGCATGCCATTGTAGTCGGCTCCTCGAGCTCCCGCTAGTGTTTCTTCTTCATCAGGATGGCCCTGCTGTTTTTGTTCCCGAACTGCGGCAATCATTTCTGCTGTCTTAACTGCCGTTCCAGAAGGAGCATCTAACTTTTGATCATGGTGCATTTCGATAATTTCGACATCTGAAAAATATTTTGCTGCCATTTGGGCAAATTTCATCATTAATACTGCCCCGATTGCAAAGTTAGGCGCAATAATACAGCCGATTTTTTTCTCATTTGCCAGGTGCTTTAATTCTGCCAACTGTTCCATCGTAAAGCCTGTTGTTCCAACGACAGGCCGCACCCCATTTTCCAGCGCCATTTTTGTATGAAAATAGCCGACAGCCGGAGTTGTCAAGTCGACAAAAACATCTGCTTGACTATTATGTATACATGATAAAGCATCTGTGTAAATAGGAACATCAATATGTGAGAAGCCTTCAATATCAGATAAACTTTTTCCATCATATTTAATGTCCAATACACTGACTAATTCAAAGTTTTCCGTCTCATGAACAAGCTTTACTGCTTCTCTTCCCATTCTGCCTCGAGCTCCTGCGATTATTACTTTAATTTTTTTCATGGTGAGTCTCTCCTTCTTTCTTTGTCCAGCGATCTTTATCTCTAGTCTGAAATTTCTGCATCACCTGCTGGTGGGCATCAGCTAAGTCAATTTGCAGTGAATTGGCCATACAAATGAGGACAAAAAGGAGATCGCCTAGCTCTTCCTTGATAGTGCCGTCTGCCTCTGTTTTCTTTTTTGGTTTTTCTCCGTAATAATGGTTCACTTCTCTTGCAAGCTCTCCTAACTCTTCTGTTAAACGAGCAGTCATTGCTAGTGGACTAAAATAACCTTCTTTAAATTGGCTAATATATGCATCCACTTCTTGCTGCATTTGCTGAATCGTTTTTTGTGATCCCATTGAAACATCCCTTCTTTCCTCTTCTTCATGTTAGCTAATTATATTTTTATTTACAAATAATTTTATTTAAAAAAATCAAGCTTTTTGTCTAACCATCAAATTTCTTAACAAAATATTATCATAAGATGAAAGGATAGTGTTCAGGTAGCATTTGAATAAATGCATAAAACAATTAAAACCTCAACAGGGATGGCGTTATTTTCCAGTGTGAGAGCAGCCCTGCAAATTTCATGAAGATTGCGTGAAGCAATTAGTTTATATATAATGATTAAACTAAGCCTCGCATTGTATACGCTTTCTTTATCCTGCAGCCATCAGACATTTGACTTTCAGTTCAGTCATCCAATACTGGACTTCTTTGCTTCCTTTAAAACTTGAAGTCGGGGTTTAACTCGCTAGTTGATGTAGGTAATAAAATGAATGAGAGGAGGAAAAAAATAATCATTAAATTAAAGGTAAAAAATATCCTCTTTATTTTAATAGGCGCAGCTATTTTTTCATTTGGAGTTGTCCATTTCAATATGCAAAATAATTTGGCAGAAGGTGGATTTACAGGGATTAACCTGCTTTTGTATTTTATTTTTCAAATAAATCCGGCCATTTCAAACATTGTACTTAATATCCCTGTATTTTTTGTCGGGTGGAAAATTTTAGGAACTAAGGCTTTTCTGTATACGATGATTGGAACGATAGCAGTATCGATTTTCTTATGGATTTTTCAAATTTATGAAATAGCAATCCCTTTAGAAAATGACCTTTTTCTTGCTGCTTTATTTGCGGGCATCTTTATTGGAATCGGGTTGGGCATTATTTTTCGCTATGGCGGTACTACAGGGGGAGTAGATATTATCGCCCGTCTTATCCATCGTTATCGAGGCTGGAGTATGGGAAGAACGATGTTTCTTTTTGATGCATGTGTGATTCTTCTTTCATTGCTCACCTACTTAGATTATCGCCAAGCTATGTACACACTTGTAGCTGTCTTTGTTGGGGCACGAGTGATTGACTTTATGCAGGAGGGTGCTTATGCAGCAAGAGGTGCAATGATTATTTCTGAATATCACCAAGAAATTTCTGATAAAATTCTCGAAGAAATGAATAGGGGCATTACTGTCCTACATGGACATGGTTCATTTACTAAGCAACAGAAAGACGTGCTGTATTGTGTTGTCGGAAAAAATGAAATTGTTCGATTAAAAAACATCATTCATGCAATCGATCCTCATGCTTTTGTTTCTGTCACCGTTGTCCATGATGTGCTTGGCGAGGGGTTTACATTAGATGAGGATAAGAAACCTTTACATGACTAAAAAGTAGTTGACTACAATGGACAACTACTTTTTTCTATATCGGCAAAATCATTCGAACTATATGTTTCAAGAGAGACTTTTTGCATATTTTTCATTCTCCATCTGTACACTATCGTTCGTCCTTTTGCTTTGTACGCTCTTTTTTTTCTTTCTGCCCTCTATACTTGCGCCAACTAACATAAGACAATGTTAAAAAAATAATACTGCCTGTCGTGATCATGACAAGGAATAAAGATGGGTCTGTTTCGTTTTCATCCGATTGTTGGAAAAGCTTGACAAGATCTGTTTCTAATTTTTCCAGTTCCTTGACTGCAGTGTTTTTCTCTAACATTTGCGCTCGATAGCGATCAATATACATAATTTTTGCATCGAGCTGCTGCATTTTTTCTACAGGGAGATCTATTTTTAAGCTTGGCTGAATAATCGCATATTTTTCCAAGAAACGGTTCAAAGAAAAATGATAGGCGTCCTGATCATCATGCAAAGCCGCTGCTTTTATTTGTTGAAATGCTTCCATAACCGGAGCTTCCATTCCTGTCCAAAGCGGCTGATACTCTGAGAGAAATGCATCCATGACGAGACGAAACGTTGTAAGTCTATTAATTCGCTTATCTGGAAGCATTTCCACGCTAGTAACAGCTTCAACTGCTTGGTTATGAACCGCAGTTAAAACACGGAGTTCATCCATTGAAAAAGACCGCTCCTTCACGGCAGCATCTGTAAATTCTTTTTCAAATATTTTTAATAGCTTTTTCGCTTCTTCATAGCGTCCAATCTTCGTCATTTGCAACGCTTCATCTGCAAGCTGATCGAGCTTTTGAAGGGAGGATTCGGCTTGAACTTCTATATATGGTACAAACAACAGTACTATCACCAAAAGCAAGATCGAATATTTCTTAATCTTTATAACCCCCTCTCATACTTTTTCAACAAGGACATGGACAACCTCTTTGATTTAAATGTATGAGAGGGTAGACAAGAGTATAACCATTATTTCATCATTTATGTACTTATGTGTGCCCTAAAATGTTTATTGAAACGGCAGCTTCCAAATGACACGCTGTTTGCGAATGGAGAAGTAATATGCCGCTGCTAATGAAGCAATGCTTAACCAAAAAGTGAAATAGCCAATACCACGGGCAAATTGGTCAAGCTCTGCATACTTAGGGTATTGCATATAGACATAGTCAATGACATCGTTATGTAACGTCCAAATTCCCGCAAAAAGCAAATGTCTGACCTTCATTCGATAAAAAGGTGAATACAGTAATCCTTGAATAGCCATCCCTGCATGAGAAGCAATGAGCATATAACCTTGCCAAGGCAAATATCCCGCCATTTTCAACGTCAGCAAATTCATCACAACTGCCCATATACCATATTTAAATAAGGTTACGATTGCCAATGCTTCCATCAAAGGCCAATTTCTATTTAATAAAAATGCTAGAAGTACAAAGACAAAAAACAAACTGGCAGTAGGACTATCTGGAACAAATGGAATAAAGTGAATTGGTGTTTCTGCTAATTGCGGCTTATACCAAATATATCCATAAATCGTCCCACCAACATTACCAAGAAACAGAAGCCATAAAACCGTTCTGTTCCCAAAAAATGTGTAAATCCAATACATCTACTCACCATCCTTTTTAGTAAGAAACGAACATTTTCGTATGTGCTTAAAATGTGAGAAAATCTGTCATTGTTTTAAAAACGGTTCTATACGAAATGATGAACAAAAAGCTGGCAAAATATGCCAGCTTTTTGTATTTTATTTAGATTTTAAGCTTTCAATAAACTCTGATAGCTTTTGTAAGTCTTCGTCAGACCCTTCAAATTGTCCTGGAGGCATTTTTCCGCTCTCTGTACCATTCTTCGAAATATCAGCAATTTCTTCTACTGTTAAATCCAGATTAGTTAGAGCTGGGGCAGCTGTTCCTTCTAAATTCTCACCATGACAATTGATACATGACTGGCCTGCATAGATTTCATAGCCTTCATTTTCCTTATCAATCTCTACTGTGTCTACAATTTTCCCTTGTTGTGCTGCAGCCTCCCAGTCATGTTTATCCACCGCTTCCCATGTTAAATAAAAAATAGAAGCAAATGCCAAAAGCATAAACCCTGTTGCGAAAGGACGCTTTAATGGATGACGCTCAGGTCCGCGATCAATAAACGGCGCAAGCATCATGGCACCGAATGCCAACCCAGGAATAACCAACGTTCCAATCACATTATATGGACCAGACGCATATGAGTATTTCAACAGTTGATATAGGAATAAAAAGTACCAGTCAGGCAAGGCCTGATATCCCGTATCCGTTGGATCTGCCATCCGCTCAAGCGGTGGTGGAATAACAGCTGTTAAAATTAAATAGCCAATTAAGAAAACTGCTCCAACCATCCATTCCTTCAATAAGTAGTCCGGCCAGAATGCCTCTGTTTTTCCTGGATATTCCGAGTAATCTTTCGGAACATTCTTCATCCGGAGCTCTTTAGCAGGAATACGCGAGTCCCCAACAAATTTCATTCCCTTACCGCGCTTCATTAGGTCCCCTCCTTTTATATAAAATGACTCTCTTTGTTTAGTATTCTACTATTTTACAATGGACCAGAGATTCCTTGTTTTCTAATCATGATAAAGTGAGCTGCCATCAATCCTAATAATGCAGCAGGCAAGAAAAAGACATGAATAGCAAAGAAACGAGTAATCGTTTGTGCTCCTATAATGTCAGGGTGTCCGCCAACTAGTGTTTTCAGATATGGTCCAATTAGCGGTACAGACTCCACAATATTAAGCGTAACTTTTGTTGCAAATAACGCTTTCATATCCCATGGCAATAAATACCCTGTTAAGCCTAGACCAAGCATAACGAAGAATATAAGTACTCCAACAATCCAATTCAGTTCACGAGGCTTCTTGTATGCGCCTTGGAAAAATACACGTAACGTATGTAAAAACATCATAACAATAACAAGACTAGCGCCCCAATGGTGCATTCCTCGGACAATTTGCCCAAATGCCACTTCATTTTGTAAATAATAGACAGATTCCCAAGCGTTTTTAATATCCGGAACGTAATACATCGTTAAAAACATTCCAGAAAGGATTTGAATTACTGTCACAAAAAATGTAAGCCCTCCAAAGCAATAAACGAACGCAGAAAAATGATGCGCAGGATTTACATGCTCAGGGACTTCGTGATCAGCAATATCTCGCCACATAGGCGTAATGTCAATACGCTCGTCAACCCAGTCATACAGTTTGTTCAGCAATGATTACGCCTCCTTTACTTCACAAATGGATTTGGCCCAGGTTTCCCTAAATATAAGATACCGTCGACTACTTTCGTCTTGTAAGCATCTAACGGTCCTCGCGGTGGTGTTCCGGGTACGTTATTTCCATCTTTCGTATACAGTCCTGCATGACAAGGGCAATAGAACTGATCTGGAAATTCACCGTTATTCTCCCAGTTAACGACACAGCCTAAGTGCTTACAAATTGGAGAAAGTGCAACGATTTCCTTGTTTTTATTCAAGTACACCCATGCTGTCTCCGTCACCTGTGATGTGTACCAAGCATCGACCTGCTCATATGAAAAGTCAACACGCTTTGGAACTTCGCTTAAATCTGCTACTTTTTCCGTTGTTGGGCGAAATTCTCCCTTTGGCTTCCCTTTCAACACCGGATCAACAGCGAAACGGACCATCGGCATTAACGCAGCGGCCCCCATGAATCCCCCCACACCTGTAAGCGTATAGGTAAGAAATTGCCGCCTTGTTACAGGTTGTTTGCTCATCCTTTTCCCCCCTCTTTCAGTAAGGTCAGTCCATCGGACATTCATTTTTTCGCACAATTACAAACTAGGACATTATTATGATATATCAATCTTTAATAAAAGGCAATATGAGAGTGTTTGCAAACGTGTCAAGAATGTGACGATCTTCTGAATTATTTGGAAGTTTGCCACTGATGGACAAAAATATTCAATAATTGCTTCACTTGATCCTCCATTATCGAATGCTTATAGCTATCTTCCACATGTTCTAATGGAATTGCAGGCATCCAGACAACATTTCCCCTGAAAGCAGATTCGTTATTTCTCCACATTGCATCAGAGGTTAAGTAGAAAATATGTTGAAAGCCTTCCGCTTTCAAAACGGTCTCCCATTGTTGAACAACTGCTGTATTCGTTTCACTTCCTAAATGCGATAAGTAGGAAATAGGTGGAAGCAGCAGCAGCCTGCCTTTAAATTGCCTCTCAAGGTGACTTCCCAAAAGCTGAATAAACTCGCCCTGACTTGCTGTTTGTTTCATGTCTTCTCCGAAAGCCACTGGCAATAATGGGATGACTACTGTATCTACATATTGCTTTTCTTGCAAATATAAACCAATATCTTTGCTATTCCAATCCATTCTTGCACCCCTCAACATGTATTGCTACTATCATAACACGTTTTACACTATATTGTTGAGAAAAAAGCTTCTTTAGTGCTTCATCTTTAGCATGTAAAAACCACTTGCATCAATCTCAAGTGGTTTATTCCGAATCTAGTTTCTTTAATTGTTGTGTCAAATGATAAAAGGCTTGGCGGTCTCCTCGTTCTAAAGCTTGATCAATCGCTTCTAAAAGCCGTTCTTTCTGAAATTTTTTCATGCTTTCTAGTAAAAACTTCTCTGCCAGCTCCCGATCTTGTTCACTGATCACAATCCGCTCCGGCATATAGGGATTTTCCTCCATTACTGCCACATAGTGAGGAGAAAGATATGCTCCCCGAAAGTTTAACTGAATAAAAATATCCTCATTCCGATTTAAGCGAATGTCGTGAAAGGATTTTTCTGCATCAGTTGTCATAATATGCTGTTTATAAAAACGAAATGGAACATCGTCGACACAATGAGTAGACATAATCAAGCCACGTGGACAATACTGTGCTTCTTCAACAAAATGAACTTTTTTCATCAGCTGATCATGACTCATTAAATAATTTAGAATCCAGACAGATTCTCTTCTCTTTAGTTGAAAATGATTCAAAAACCAACGGATAAAATCTTTTTTCTCGTTGACAGACACAGGGGTGGTCAAGTAAATCCCTCCTTCGCAATCCATTATCGATCACAAGCCTTGTCATCACTTAAAACACAATGCCGCCTTCGAAAATATTATCGTCTTTCTGTAACATATGCAGTATACAGACCTTCTCATACATGAAAATGAACTGTTGAAGCAGGCACGTTTTCGCATTCGTTAATCGTTCAAATTGCCTCAATTCTCCCATTCTTGTATTAAATATATCACTTCATCATTAACTGGATCTAGCTTTAACACTTGGTTAAAAATGTAAAATGATTTCTGCTGTTCTCCTTCCTCTCTTAAAAAATATCCGTATTCCATTAAAAAATCAACATGATGCTGTAAATCTTCGTACGCATATTCGTAATGCTGCAAAGCCTCTTTATAACGTTCTATCATTCGAAAAGCATGAGCAGCATCCCAATGCAGTTGAGGATCTGTTTCTCCTTCACGCTTTAATATCTCTATAATTTCTATCACTTCTTCGTATCTTTCTTGTGAAAGAAGCAATTGATTTAGATGCAATGCGGCTTCCAAATAACTCGGGTCGAGCGCCAATGCTTGGCGATGATAATCTTCAGAAAGCTCTTTCTTGCCAAGCTTTAACGCGATTTTTCCACCTAAATGGTATAATTCTTTTTGATATGAGTCCGCTGCTAAGCCTTCCTCCACAACTGCTAATGAAGCTTCCAATGCTCCTTCCTGTTCATAGCTTTCAGCTAAATAACGATAAAGGGAGTGATATTCAGGGTCTAGAGCTTTCAGCTTCTCGAATGCTTCGATTGCCTTAGGATACATCTTTGCCTGATAAGCTGTTATTGCTAAACCAAATAGTGTTTGTAAACTTGTTTTTTCTTCCAGCGCCTGTTCAAAAAATGGAATAGCTTCCTCAAAAGCGCCGCCTGCACTGTATGCTGCTGCTAACCGTTCACGTAAGTCCGCTCCAGCGATGGAAGTATGTCCTTCTTCTAAGAGTTTTTGATAGTATCTAACAGCTTCTAACAAGCGGCCTTGCGAAGCATAAAATTCCCCAAGTGCATAGTAGATGATTGGCTCATGAGGGAGCAATTCATTTGCTTTTAACAGCTTCTGTTCACTTACCTCAAATAAACCTTGTAATTGATAAAGGTCTGCTAAGACCAACAATGCCTGTGGATATGATTCGTCCTCTTCTTGAATGGAGTCAAGATAAAGAATCGCTTTTTCTTCCTCCCCCATCTCTACTAAAAGCTCTGCTAACAATATTTTTATTTCACTCTCCTCGGGGTATGCGTGGAGAATATGTTCATATAGTTCTTTTGCATATGATAGAAATCCTAATTGAGACAAATCCGCTGCTAACAGATAAAAGGTTTCAGCGGATCCCGTTTCTTTTATCCTTTTGTAACATTTCTCTGCCTCTTCGATCCGATCCATTTCAAGGTATTCAATCATTCGTTTATGGTCATTCATTGACAGTGTCCCTTCTTTGTACTTTAGAGATTATTCAAAATGGCGTCATTCGCTGTGTGAAGAATGACTTCGGAAAAAGGGTATCTTCGATTCATTTCTTCGTTTGAATGAAATGACTTGTCCACATACACTGTAGACTTAAACAAAAAGAGAAGGCCGTTTAATTAATAGCTTCTCCCCAAACCCTTCTTTGAAACAAATATGCTGATTCACTTTAATAAGTTCTCCTTTGTGAACCATGATTGCTAATCTTTTCTTATCATAAAAAAAATTATTTTGATCTTCAACTTTCCTGTTTGTCTGATACAAATTATAACTTACTTCGCCACCAACATGTAATTTTCCTCTTTTCGGATACAATCCAATTTTTTTTAAGTGTGAATCCTCAAGTGGCTGATGTTCTGGAAGCTCGTTAGATAAATGCGGTATTTTTTCTACTTGCATTATTTTTTGCCATTTTTTTATTAATAAGCTTTTTTCTTCCTCAGATAGCATTGAATCAATGACTGGTGAGAGTATCGGTTGATAAGGAAACATCGCTTCTCGAATCCATCCCCATGGAAGTTGAGATAAGTGACTATCATCCTTCATGCAGACAAAAATAATCGGAAGCTTATTGCGGTTGCAAAAACGGATTAGATTAAGAGAAAGTTTTTCGATTGGAATTTTTATGCCAATGACATAATCAATTGGACTCATCAGCAATGCTTGCTCCATTTTTTTGAATTCACTTTTGCATTGGAACTCATATTGTATGGAGAAGGCAGTTATAAGAGTACTGCACCCACTATTTAAAAAATGTTTTATGAAGTAATCTTTCATTACTTGTACACCGGCATCAATAGGTATAGATAGATCCAACATAACATGAGCAGCTTCCATTCGAAAACCTGCTACATCCATTCGTATATATGGGAA
Organism: Bacillus chungangensis; assembly: GCF_030812995.1. Lineage (GTDB taxonomy): Bacteria > Bacillota > Bacilli > Bacillales > Bacillaceae_C > Bacillus_CF > Bacillus_CF chungangensis. Next base: position 131,210 of record NZ_JAUSTT010000010.1, read on the forward strand.
TCTCGCTAAACTGTCTTTAATTTCACGGATCACATTGTCCTGTATTAGCAACGATTTTTCTTTGTTATCAGAACGCAACAGCGCTTTATCAATAATATATGCTGTCATTGCTTCTCCCTCCACATCATCTTTTTAAAGACATGCTATGTGGAAAAAGAAACAAACATGACAAAAACAACGTAAAAGTAGACTTAAAGTGGGATGTTAGGTAAAAAGGCGGTTCAAAAGGATGTAACATTCTTTTGAGCCGCCTTTTTAATGTATTTTACTTACTTAGGCTGTACGACTTTTTGAAGGTGATCGAAAAAGTTAGGATAAGAAATTGTAACAGCGTCCGCTCCTTTTAAATAGACAGGATCCGAACAAGCAAGGGCTGCAATTCCTAGCATCATCCCAATTCGATGATCATGATGGCTTCGAACATGCCCGCCTTTTAAAGCTGCTTTGCCATGAATAATCATTCCATCATCTGTTGCTTCAATATGAGCACCTAATGTCTTTAGCTCACGAACAACCGCGTCAATTCGATTTGTTTCCTTTACTTTTAATTCTGCAGCATCTTTAATGACAGTCGTTCCTTCTGCTTGTGTTGCCAAAAAAGCAATAATAGGAATTTCATCAATTAAGCGTGGAATGATAGCACCGCCAATTTCTATGCCCTTTAATGAAGAGGAACGAACGATAATTGTCCCTTGCGGCTCTGAAGCAATTATTTCATCAGGTACTACCTCTACATTTGCTCCCATTTGTCTCATAACATCAATTATTCCTGTTCTACGCTCATTTAATCCGACATGAGGCATCACAATCTCACTATTTGGCATAACAGCGGCTGCTGCCATAAAGAAAGCTGCGGATGAAATATCTCCAGGAACATGTACCGTTGTCCCTTTTAATTGTTGTCCACCCTCTATTAATATCTTTTGGCCATTGACCTCGATCGCACCGCCGAATTGACGAATCATATGCTCCGTATGATCTCGAGTTGCCTCAGGCTCTATGATCGTTGTTTTACCTTGTGCCTGTAATCCTGCTAATAATAATGCCGACTTAACTTGTGCACTTGCAACGGGCAGTTCATATTCTATGCCTTTTAGCAAGCCTCCTCTAATCGAAAGCGGAGTAAACTCTCCATCATTTCGGCCAGCAATATTCGCTCCCATCTCTCGAAGCGGATTGACAACTCGTCTCATAGGCCGCTTGCTAATCGTTTCATCTCCTATTACCACCGTATGGAAAGAACACCCAGCTAGATATCCCAAGAGCAGGCGAATTAATGTACCTGAGTTTCCAACATCCAACACTTCTTTTGGTTCCTTTAGTCCTTCCCATCCATTACCATAAACAATGATTTCATCCGCGGCATCCTCTATTTTTACTCCAAGCTTGCGAAAACAAGCAATCGTGTCTAAGCAGTCATTTCCCTTTAAAAAATTGTGGATGACTGTTTTTCCATGTGCGGCCGCTCCAAACATAATGGCACGATGAGAAATGGATTTATCTCCAGGAATAGGAATCGTTCCTTGCAAGGCAGTTTTTACGTTCGATAACAGCTTTTGTGTCAAAGTAATACACCCTCTCTACGGTAAAAATGTTTCATAGTCTGTATTACGATTCAAGCAGTCAATAGCTCTTCTCTGATCGTTTTCATTTTGAAAACTAATGACTAAAACACCGTATATATCTTCCCGTGTCTCGATAATTTTTATATTGGTAATGCTAATCCTTTCTTCTGCTAAATAGCCTGTGATTTCCGAAATCACCCCTGGATAGTCAGGTACATCGACATATAAATCATAAAAAGAAGGAATAGCGCCTCTTTTGTGAATTGGAATTTGATCGCGAAATACTTTTGCTTTTGTAAAATAAGCAGAAATCTCTGCTTCATTTTTCTCTATCAATAGCTGCCGAACTCGTCCCATCTCTTTTTTCCAATGCTCTAAAAGCGATAATAGTGTCTCTCGGTTATGTAAGAGTATTTCCGTCCACATTTGTGGACTTGAAGATGCGATCCTTGTAATATCTCCAAATCCTCCTGCCGCTAGCCTAGTAACCAGTGGAAGAGTATGTTCCACATGCTCTACTTGATGAACGAGGGATGCAGCGATAATGTGAGGAAAATGACTAATCACTCCTGTCACTTGATCATGTTCTTCAGGACTTATCATTAATATTTTTGCTCTTGTACCAGCAAGCCAAACTTTCAGTTTCTCAATCTGCGCCTTTTCTTCTCCTTGAAATGGAGTGAGTAAATAAAAAGCATTTTCAAATAATAACGTTTTAGCAGCAGCAACACCGCTTTTATGGGAGCCTGCCATTGGATGTCCGCCAATAAATGTGATCCCTTTCTCTTTCAGCAAAACTGCTTTTTTCATAATCTTCGCTTTCGTACTCCCAGTATCTGTTACAATTACATCTTTTTTTAACGAGAGTTGACAAAGTTGATTAATCATTTTCTCCGTTTCTTTTACAGGACATGCTAATATGATCACATCTGCTTTTTCAGCAGCGTCTCGAAAAGAAGCAGCTTGCTCATCTATTACACCGAGAGTTTTTGCTAACTGAAGCTGTTCATTATTAATATCATATCCGATAATGGCTGCATGTGGATGCCTGCTCTTTATAGACAGGGCTAATGAACCTCCGATCAACCCCATTCCAACAATAAAAACATTTCCTTGCAAGAGCAACCATCTCCTCTTTCTTTATAAAAGTTTTCCTATACGGGAATTTTTGTTATTTTCAAATTCATTTTTATAAAAGCAATTTACTTCGCAAAAAATGGCGGTCTTTATCCTTTCATAACATTCCATCTGAAATTGAACACTGTGAAGATCTAAATGAATTCAATGAAGATTCGTTATTTATTTTCCTGTAAAAATCGAGTTATCGCTTCGATTAACCCTGTTATTTGTTCTTCATTCCCTACCGTTATTCGAACACACGTAGGAAAACCTAAAGCTGGACCAGAGCGAACAATATAGCCCTGTTTTAATAAATATTGAAAGACCACTTCGCCATCACAGCCAAAATCGATCAAAATAAAATTACCTTGAGATGGATAATAGCTTAATTGATGTTCATCACAAAATGCATAGAGCCGTTCCATTCCCTCTCGATTTAAGCGCCGGCATTCTGCAACGAAATCCTGATCGGAAAGTGCAATTGCAGCAGCGCGTTGTCCTAATACATTTGTATTAAATGGCTGCCTTACTGACTCGAGCTTCGTTATAATAGCTTCAGCTGCAATGCCATAACCAACACGGAATCCAGCAAGTCCATATATTTTCGAGAAGGTTCTTGTAATCATTAAGTTAGGATAAAGTGCAAGCAATGCGATCGTATCGCCATAATCATCTGCTGTTACATATTCACGATATGCTTCATCCAAAACAACGAGTACATCCTTTGGCACCTTTGCTAGAAAGTCTTCCAGCTGTTGTTGTGGAATATATGTCCCTGTCGGGTTATTAGGACTACACAACCATACAATTGCTGTATTATCATCGATAGCAGCGAGCATTCCTTCAAGGTCATGTGCTCCGTCTACAATAGGAACTTCTCTAATTTCTGCACCATCTAAGATTGCATTATGTTTATATTGCGGGAATGTTCTTTCCGCCATGACGGTATTTTTATTCTCTTCTAACAAGGACCTGGAAATAATTTCAATTACTTCATCCGTTCCATTTCCAAAAATAAGCTGCTTACTATCTACCTGTAAAAAAGAGGCCAAAGCTTGACGAAAGTCTGCAGCATAGCCATCAGGATAAATAGCATAATTAAACATTATATTAGCTAATGCCTCTCGTACTTTTGGTGATTGTCCATACGGATTTTCATTAGAAGCAAGCTTAACGATTTGTTCGAGCCCTAATTCTTTTCTAACCTCTTCAATTGATTTTCCTGGTTGGTAAGGTTTTAATGGTAGTACTTGTTCTTTCCATTTCACAATTATTCACCTCAATTTCCTTTTTTGCGCTGTTTTTTTATAAAGTGAAACTTCCATGAGTGGGGGTTTTCTCTCATCCCCTACTCATGGGAAGTAGAACAAAGGCTAAGGTCGCAACGTCCTCGAAAAGGAAACCCGCTTTTCTTCGTGCGATGTATCGCTGCCGAAGCTTTCCTTGTCCTGTTGCAACGCCTTTGTGACCGACATCCTCGAAAAAGAAGCGCACTTTTTCTTCGTGCGATGTTGATTCAAGAAGTTTTCCTTATCCTGTCGGCCCGAACCAATCGGACATTTGACTTTCAGTTATCCCCCACCTAGCACTTCTGATTCCTCTCACTATTGAGGTGGGGTCTTACTGCCAGTTAGATGTGGGATAAAGTGAAATTCCTATCAGTGGAAGCTTCTTTTATCCTGCCTTCAAGCCAAGACGCAAATTTCTTAAAACTAAACCACTTGGCACAAAATGAAAACTAAAGACTTGAAGGCAACATGTTATTTTATACTTAAATCAGGGCGTAATGAAATAGCTCCCCGCAAGTAAACATGTTGAATATCAGCTTGGCTCGTCTCTGTCTGAACATGCATCATGATTCTAATACAATGAGGCAAACTCCCCTTAACTGGAATTTCCTGCATACACATAACCGGAACATATGTCCAATTTGGGAACATCCTTAAAGCTTTAGCTGGAAAAGCTGCGTCAAGCCCTGGTGTTAATGAAATAAAAACAGAAACAACATTATCAGGACTAATATTATTTTTTTCAATCAATACACCTATTAGTTCTTCTGACGCCTTTAAAATTTCTTGTTCATCATTATCAGTGACCGTTGTAGCCCCTCGTATTCCTCGAATCATTGTCATCTCCCCTTTTGTTATATCTCGTTTAGTATGCTTTCAAAAAGGAGAAAAAAAGCAAAGAATTTCAAGAAACGAACAGTCTCAACACGGAGAGACTAAGAAAAAAAAGAAATGCTCCTCTATTTTTCTCTCACTTTTTGAAAAATGTATTACTCCATGACGCCTGGCTATTTTTCTTAGCTGTCTTTCCCGTTCTTAAACGGGGAACACCTGCTGAAAGCATGAATCAGGACAGTGAAAGAGAGTACTTATTGGCAGTCTGTTCTGGATATGTTATGGAACGCTGCTTTTAAAAGGGGCTCCTCAACTTCTACCAATATCGGATGGCCAATATTGGTCAAGAGAACAAATTGAGGCTTCTGCGAAACGGATTTTTTATCCCTTTTCATCACCTCAATAATCTCATCAAATACAATCGAAGAAGGAATTTTCCAGTCATAGCCAAGTTTTTCGATCCATTGAATAAAGTTATTTAATGGAAAGGATAATTGACATTGTTTCATACTTAGATATAAAGCGAAAATCATCCCGGTCATCACTGCTTCTCCATGGGTAGTTTTTCCATAGCCTAAATATGTTTCAAGTGCATGTCCAAGTGTATGTCCAAAATTTAAATACGCTCGAATGCCATTCTCTTTCTCATCTTGGCTAACAATGTCGCGTTTAATTTCGATTCCTCTCTTTAAAATCATCGTGAGTTTTTCGCCGCTAAGCTGCTCAAAAGAGGTAATCTGGTTCATTAAATTTTCCAAAAACTCTTCATCAGCAATGAATGCATGCTTTACTACTTCTGCAAAACCTGATCGGATTTCTCGTTCCGGCAATGTAGACAAAAAGCTTGTATCATACAAAACAGCTTCAGGTTGGTAAAAAGCTCCAACCATATTTTTCCCAAGTGGATGGTTTATCGCCACTTTGCCTCCAACAGCACTATCATGAGCTAAAATGGTTGTTGGAATTTGTATAAATGGCACCCCACGCATAAATGTTGCTGCAACAAAACCAGCAAGATCACCGACCACTCCGCCGCCAAAGGCCAAAACACAAGATTTGCGATCCAATCCATTTTGCAAAGCAAAAGTCATGCATTTCTCATAAATAGCAAATGTCTTTGCTTGCTCACTAGCTGGAACTGCATACACAAGCACCTCTAAGCTTGCAGGCAATGCTTGTTTTAATTGTTCTATATGCAGACTTAGAACTGTTTCATCTGTTATAACCATGAGCTTCGAATAATGATTAAACATGTGACGTAAATCTTGGTCGACTTGCTGGATTGCGCCAGCTCCTACATAAACATGATATTGTTTTGATAATGTATTAATTTTTATTTTTTCCATCTTAAAACTTCCCTGCATATTCGCGATATTCATCAATAGTTGCTTTTAGCGTTTCTAAGCGGTCACTGTAGAACTGTTCGACGATTGCAGCAGCTAGTTCCCAAGCTACTGCTGCCTCCGCAACAACACTAGCAGCTGGTACAGCACAGCTATCTGACCTTTCGATACTTGCAGTAAACGCTTCTTTAGAATCTATATCCACACTCTTTAATGGTTTATACAAAGTAGGGATTGGCTTCATGACACCACGGATGATGATTGGCATGCCGTTTGACATTCCTCCCTCTAATCCACCTAAACGATTCGTACTGCGTTCGTATCCGTTATCTTTATTCCAAACAATTTCATCATGTACTTCACTGCCTGGTTTTCGTGCCATTTCAAAGCCTAAACCAAATTCGACTCCTTTAAATGCATTAATACTAACGATTGCCCGTGCAAGCTTCGCATCTAATTTGCGATCATAATGGACATAGCTTCCTACTCCTGGCGGCATTCCTTCTACAATAACTTCTACAATCCCACCAATAGAGTCGCCATTTTTCTTTGCAAGATCGATCGCGTCCATCATTTTTTGTCCTGCTTCATCATCCAAACATCTGACAGGCGACTGTTCTGTTATTTGCTGTATTTCTTTAATGGATGGATAGGTATCGACTTTTGATTGCACGCCACCGATTTCAGTAACATGGCCTGCAATTTCAATTCCCAATAATTTAAGCAGTTTTTTGGCAACAGCTCCTGCAGCCACTCTAACTGTTGTTTCTCTTGCGGAAGAACGCTCAAGCACATTCCTCATATCGCGATGCCCATATTTCATGCCCCCGATTAAATCTGCATGACCTGGACGAGGACGAGTGACCTTCCTTTTTATCTCTTCCTCTGCTTCTTCGGCAATTGGTTCGATTCCCATAATTTTTGTCCAATGTTTCCAGTCGTTATTTACAACTGCAAGTGTAACCGGTGATCCAAGTGTATATCCATGTCGAACACCGCTTAATATGTTGGCCTGATCTTTCTCAATTTGCATTCTTCGGCCCCGGCCATGGCCTTTTTGTCGTCTAGCAAGCTCGATATTTATATCCTCAGCTATTAATGGCATTCCAGCTGGCAAACCCTCAATAATGGTCGTTAGTTGTGGGCCATGCGACTCTCCTGCTGTTAAGTATCTCATTTTGCCTCCCCCTTCAGTACTTTAAAGGATTTATGTAACACTATAACATAATTTCTTTTTTGGTTCATCGTTTATCTGACAAAAAAATCTTTTCTCTTCTAATTTTCATTAGTATGGAAAAGAGAAAGAAACCAGGTTAACAACTTAAGCGGTCCCTTTCTCCATTTTTTTACATCTTTCTATAAAAAAAAGTATCTTCTGTTTCAAATCCATAGACAGTTGGATTAAAAATTTGTTCTGTACTTCCTACAAATAATACACCACCTGAAGTCAGGGCGCTACTAAATTTATGATAAATTTCTTCCTTTGCCTCTTCTGTAAAATAAATAAGCACATTTCGACAAACGATTAAATCATAACCCGAACCGTATGAATCAGCCAACAAATTATGCTTTCGGAAAGTGACCGTCTTCTGAATGTTTTCATCTACTTTAAAAAAGTCGCCATCTTTTGTGAAATACTTTTTCTTTATTTCCAATGGCACTTCATTTAGAGACCGTTCAGGATATACGCCCAGCTTCGCTCTTTGTATTGCTTTTTCATCGATATCTGTCGCTAAAATTGAAATTGCTGATAATGGCATAAAATGAGATAAGATCATAGCAATCGTATATGGTTCTTCACCCGTTGAAGATGCTGCACTCCAAATTTTCAACTTTTTTTTGGTCGTTAAAAGACGAGGAAGCACTTTTTTCTCTAACACATCCCATCTTTTCGCATTGCGATAAAACTCGGAAACATTAATCGTCATTCTATCTAAGAATTCATTCATTAATTGTGCATCTTTATTTATTGCTTGAAAAAAGTCCATGAAGGAATGAAAACCTTTTTTCTCATATAAGGAAGTGAGCCTTCGTTTCATCTGTGCTTCTTTATAGAAGGCCAAGTCAATTCCCGTTTTCTGTTTTATTTTTAACGTAAATTGTTCATAATCTTGATTCATTTCCGTTCCTCCATCTACCAATAATAAATGATTAAGTGAAACTTCCATTAGTGGGGGTTCTCTCATCCCCTACTAAGGCTAAGATCGCGCGCGTCCTCGAAATCTTTCGTGCGATATCTCACTGCTGAGACCCGAGCCAATCGGACATTTGATTTTCAGTTATTCCACACCTAGCGTTTCTGATTCCTCTTACTCCCCGAGGTGGGGGACTTGACTCGCTAGTTAGATGTGGGATAAATAGTGAAAAAACTTACTCAAATCAATTACAAAAAAATTCTCGGAAAAAAGTGTATTTGCTTCTTTGAGGGATGACAGAAATCCTTCTCCATTTGGACTCACAATTTATATATATTAAGTATAACGAAAGTAGGAAAAGAATGCTTGAAAAAAATGATCAAATAGACCCAATGAGAGGATTTTTAATGATGATGAGGGTATTTCACAAAGAAGGAACATCTAAGCTAATTCTCAAGCTTTTCGATTTGGCGAAATAGACGAAAAAGTGCTTCTCAACCGAGAAGAGGTAGCCTTATTAATTTCAATATGGAAAGCGCTTAAATTTGGATATAGCAACTTATAAGTTTTCCTTCTAAATATGAATGATGGAATCCATACCCCCGCTTCCTGCTCTCTTTGTTATGGTTTGGATAAATATACGTGCGCCCATGCTGGGCGCACGTAAAAAAATGTCTGCATTTGCAGACATTTTTCTTAATAAATCCATTGATTGTTTAATTTTGAATAATCAACAAGTTCGTCGGTTTTAAAGAACAGCCCAATTTCTCTTTCAGCGCTTTCTAGTGAATCTGAACCGTGGATAATATTTTTTCCAACTGTCACTCCAAAATCCCCTCTTACTGTGCCAGTTGCAGCATCTTTCGGGTTTGTTGCCCCCATCATTTGACGAGCAGTACTAATCACGTTTTCACCTTGCCAAACCATCGCAAAAACAGGGCCAGATGTAATGAAATCAACTAGTTCTCCAAAGAAAGGACGTTCTTTATGTTCTGCATAATGCTTTTCAGCTAGTGCAGTTGGAATCGCCATCAATTTTGCTCCGACGAGCTGAAAACCTTTTTTTTCAAAACGGGAGACAATCTCTCCAATTAATTCTCTTTGTACGCCATCTGGCTTTACCATCAAAAAAGTTTTCTCCATTTTCAACCACTCCTACTATATCTATCTAAAGTTTGCCATTAATCCACCGAGAATATTACCACTTATTTTAATATTTGGCAATGAATATCATACTGCTCTTTTTTAGAATGCTAGTATTTACGTTTCCCGATATAATTTGCAATATCAATAAGTGACTTTTTTTCTCGCCTGTCTGGTAAAGTTTGTAAAGCAAGCAATGCTTTCTGTAAATATCGTTGACTTATTTGATGGGATTTTTCAATGGCTCCCGTTTCTTTAATCAACTTAATAATATGAGTCATTTCTTCTTTTGTTGTTTTTTCATGCACCTGTTCGATTACACATTTAACAGCAGGAGTTCTCATCGCAAATAAAGCGGGCAATGTGATATTTCCTTGCAATAAGTCATCGCCAGCCGGCTTTCCCAACTCTTTTTCTGTCGATGTAAAATCAAGAATATCGTCCGTAATTTGATAAGATAGACCAACATAATAACCGAATTCAAATAATTTTTTATGTATGTTTGCGCTTGCCCCTGCTGCGATTGCCCCGAGTTGACAGCTTACGGCAATTAATAACGCTGTTTTCCTTTTTATTCTTCGCAAATAATCACGATAATGTTGATCGAATCGATACTTATCTTTAATTTGTTCAATTTCTCCAATACAAACCTCTACAATCGTACTAGATAAAATCTTGTGTGCTGTTGGATTCTCAATTTTTGTTATATATTCTAAAGAACGAGCAAAAATATAGTCTCCTGCATACATCGCTATTTTGTTGTCCCATTTCGCCTTAATTGTTGGTTGGCCGCGGCGAAGCTCGGAATCATCAATAACATCATCGTGTACTAAAGAAGCCATATGAATGAGTTCTAATGCCACCGCAACTTGTTTGATTACTTGAATATTATAGTCGCCAAATTTAGCGGCTAAGAGGACAAAAACTGGACGAATTCTTTTTCCCCCAGCTTGAAGTAAATGCTGCGACGCTTCTTCCAATAGCCTTGATTCCGATTCAGTAGCTGCTTTTAATTCCTTTTCTATTAAATCAATATCCGCCTTTAAATACGAATACATTCTTTTTAGTTTCATCATCATATCCACCCAGCCTAGTGTTGTTTCTTCTTCATCCCAATATGTGTGGCCGCAGCACCACCACTATACGATTTGTAGCGAACTTGCTGAAATCCAACGGCTTCAAACATGCCAGCCAACTCTTTCATGTCTGGGAATTCGCGTGCAGATTCTTGCAGCCATGAATATTCATTATAGCTTTTAGCAAAGAGCTTCCCAAAAATCGGCATAATAAAACGAAAATAAAAATAAAAAAGCTGGCGATATCCTATTAAAGTTGGTTGAGATGTTTCTAAACAAACAGCCATCCCCCCCGGTTTTAATACACGGTGCATTTCTTTTAGCACATGCATATAATCAGGCACATTTCGAAGTCCAAAACCGATCGTTACATAATCGAAGGTATTATCGTCAAAAGGTATATCCATGGCATTTCCTTGGATTAATTCTACTTGCTGCAGCCCTAATTGGTGCACCTTTTGTTTTCCCACCTCAAGCATGTTGCTGCTAAAATCGAGTCCAATTACTTTGCCTTCAGCGCCGACAGTTTCAGCTAAAGCAATCGTCCAATCAGCTGTCCCGCAACAGACATCTAAAGCAGATGCCCCCTCTTTAACAGACATCCTGTTCATCGTATCTTTTCGCCATTTTATATGTTGTTGAAAGCTGATGACAGCGTTCATCTTATCGTAATCAGTTGAAATCTTTTCAAATACGTTATGTACACGTTCCTCTTTCGATGGCATATTTATCCCTCTTCTACGTAGAGTTTCGTTCTTCCTACATGCCGATCATCAAGCAATTCAGAAACTCGATTCACCAGTAATAGATGTGGAAGGGGTATATGTCTCATGGCTTCATCCACTCTGGTTTTAGCATGTTTAATATACTGTTCGCAGATATCCAGCAGCCGTTTTTGATCCCATGGCTCTTCCTTCCTTGGTCTTGGCAATGCATGTACGGCAAATTTTTTAAACGCTTCAAATAGGATGGACGTTTCCCCTCTCATAAAAAGTGTTTTTTCGGTCTGCAATCTTTTTAAAAATAGCATTTCTTTTCCTAGCAGGTAGGTTGTTGAAGCATTAAAAAACAAACAAAATTGACGTAGTATTGCAGATTCTATTTCCTGCAGACTGTGAAAAAAACAATCCAAATCTTTACTTTGAAGCTGATAGACAGCAACCTTGTGCTCATTAACAGCTTTAATGCCTTTCGCTAGCGTGCGAATCAAAGGGATATTTTCTGTTTCGGCTAAAATTTTATAATAAAGTCCACTAAAATAGTCGCCTGCTAAAACAGTAAGCTGGCGTTGCTTTAATATCCCATGATGATTCGACACTTGCTCATGAGTATCAAGGGCAATATTAACAAACATGGCTGTTGCAATTAAGGTTTCAGCATCTTTCTTTGAAACCTCTTGCTCATTCAGACTATTAATGAATAACAGGATCAAATCCTCATCTATAATAGGAGCTTTGATAAACTTGTTTATATAGTCATGAGAGATTTTCTGTTTGATGATTTTCTTAATTGAGCTAATTTGCTGTCTGCTTGCTTGCAAAGTCATGACCCTTAATCCCCATTTCTTTATTTATTACTCTTTGTTGTATCAAACAGTGTCGCAACCTTATCCATCGCCTGAAAAACCGGCAAGCATGAGCAAAGTTTTTCAGGCAATACCGACAAATGAATGTCGATTTTTTTTGATAGCGGCTTCTTGAATAAACGATAAAAGAGCATAGTGAACATTATAACATTAATTATCGTTGTTATCTGCATTTCTCGTTTTTTTCTATCAATATTCTTAATAATCTTGCTGGTATTCATTCTCTTCTATCTCATCATACAAATTAAGCTTTAATAAATGCAAGCACTTCTGATCGCATCAGATGATTATCTGACAATATTCCTCTAACAGCAGTAGTAACTGTTTTGGCGCCTGGCTTTTTAACGCCTCTCATAGTCATACACATATGTTCAGCTTCTACAACAACCATTGTGCCGTGCGGATCTAATTTTTCCATGATTGTATCTGCAATTACTGACGTAATCCGTTCTTGTAGTTGAGGACGGCGTGAAACCGCTTCAACAGCTCGAGCTAATTTACTAAGGCCTGTTACTCTTCCATTTCTCGGAATGTAGGCAACATGTGCCTTTCCGAAAAAAGGAACAAGGTGATGCTCACACATCGAGAAAAATGGAATGTCCTTTACTAAGACAAGCTCTTCATGTTCTTCACCAAAAATTGTTTCAAAATATTCCCCAGGATCTTGCTTTAATCCAGAAAAAACTTCTTCATACATTTTGGCGACACGTTTAGGAGTATCCACTAAGCCTTCGCGATTTGGGTCCTCTCCTATTGCTTCTAAAATTAAGCGCACCGCTTGTTCTATTTGTATGCGATTCACTTCTAACATCCTACTTCCTCCTAATCATGTCTCATGTCTTGCTGAATTTAACTCAGCCCCTAAGACTGTTGATGAAATCGTGGTTTATTTTATAGAAGCTTATAAATATAACATTTTTTCGTTAAGCATGTTATTTTTCATATACTCTATTATCAGATGTAGGGTCTCATTACTTTTTATATAAAAAAAAGATAATAACATTTCTAATCTTAGCACATGTACTATTAGTGGGCAAAAGAAGAGGACTGCCTGATTGAGACAGTCCTCCCATACGCTAAAAGTATGTACTACTTTACAGCGTCTTTAAGCGCCTTACCTGGTTTAAATGCAGGTACCTTGCTAGCTGCGATATCAATTTCTTCTCCAGTTTGCGGGTTGCGTCCTTTTCTTGCAGCACGCTCGCGAACTTCGAAGTTGCCAAAACCAATTAGTTGTACTTTATCTCCATTTGATAGGGCTTTTTGAATTGTATCAAAAACAGCATCAACTGCTTTTGTTGCATCCTTCTTAGATAGTTCAGTTGCCTCAGCAACACCATTAATTAGGTCTGTCTTGTTCATGCCATTCACCTCCTCCCAAAGAAAGTGTGGTTACTTAACCTATTTCCGTTATTAACATTTGTAAACATTTCTGTCGGTTTCTATACATTTGAACTCAAAAATAGGCATGAAATGCAGAAAAACATTGTCTTAACAGCATTTCTGTTTAAAAGATTATCATATTAAAATTCGCTTAGCAAGATTAATTCATGATTTATTCATAAGTTTTCTATTGTTCGCGAAAAAAAAATGCCAAGCACCTCTATGCTTGGCATTTTTTCTACAGAATAATTGCAATTAACCCACCCGATCCTTCGTTAATAATTCGTTCCAGCGTCTCCTTTAGCTTATATCTAGCGTTTTCTGGCATCAACGCTAGTTTTGCCTGGATGCCTTCGCGAACAATGGAGCTCAAACTTCTACCGAATATATCAGAATTCCAAATTGACAGCGGATCATCTTCGAAATCTTGCATCAAATAGCGAACGAGCTCTTCACTTTGTTTTTCTGTTCCAATGATTGGAGCAAACTCTGACTCGACATCGACCTTGATCATGTGAATAGATGGAGCAACAGCCCGCAGTCTAACACCGAATCGAGCCCCTTGGCGTATGATTTCAGGCTCATCAAGACTCATATCTTCCAATGATGGTGCGGCAATGCCATATCCCGTTTGCCTCACCATTTTAATTGCATCTGAAATGTGATCATATTCTCCTTTTGCGTGTGCAAATTCTTGCATCAGCTCTAGTAAATGATCCTTGCCCCGAATTTCAACCCCAACAATTTCTTTTAAGACTTGATCATATAGTTCGTCAGGAGCGTGGAGATCTATTTCTGCAATTCCTTGCCCCATGTCAACACCAGCTAACCCTGCATCTTCGATAAAATCAAAATCATTAAAATGATGAACTACACGGTCGACATCACGAAGTCTTTTAATATCTTTTACTGTTTCCTTTACTGCATCTTGATAATGAACTTGCAGCCAATGATTTTCGCGGAGAACCATCACCCAGCTCGGCAAATTGACATTCACCTCAACGACTGGAAATTCGTAGAGAGCTTCCCGCAGTACATTAAGTACATCCGCTTCCCGCATATTTTCCACAGACATTGCTAAAACAGGAATATCATATTTTTCAGTTAATTCATTACGAAGCATTTCTGTTTCGGAATGATGAGGCCGCGCAGAATTAATTACTACGATAAATGGCTTGCCTACTTCCTTTAATTCAGCAATTACTCTTTCCTCTGCCTCTACATAATCCTGGCGAGGAATCTCTCCAATTGTTCCATCCGTTGTCACAACAACTCCTAAAACCGAATGTTCTTGAATCACTTTTCTCGTTCCTATTTCAGCCGCTTCATGAAAAGAAATAGGTTCTTCATACCAAGGAGTATGAATCATTCGTGGTCCGTTTTCATCTTCATATCCCTTAGCTCCTGGCACTGTATAACCTACACAGTCCACGAGACGAACATTCACTTCTAAGCCTTCGTCCACTTGAACAGTAGCAGCTTGATTTGGGACGAATTTAGGTTCGGTCGTCATAATTGTTTTGCCGGCCGCACTTTGCGGTAGTTCATCCTGTGCTCTTACCCGCTCTCCCTCATTGCTAATATTAGGCAATACGACGAGTTCCATGAACTTTTTAATAAAAGTTGATTTACCAGTGCGGACTGCACCAACAACTCCTAAATAAATATCGCCGCCTGTTCTCTCGGCAATATCTTTAAAAATATCCACCTTCTCCAATGCATACCCTCCCATCATTAAGTTCCTCGGGCACATCATCCGTAAATGATTGGACAATATATGTTATGATGTTGTCCTATTCCGTTATGCCACAAAATTTTATTCATTCATACAAATTTTAAAGTGAAACTTTCATTAGCAGGTGTTTTCATTCGTCCTTGACTAATGAGAAGTAGAACAAAGTCTTGGGTCATCGTTGTTCACTTTTTTCTTCGTGCGATGAATATATAGTGAAGCGTTCCTTATTTGTTGCAGCGTCTCCTTGCAGCCGACATCTTATTTTAGTCAGCCTTAAAACCAATCTAAATTGTGACTAGTTGAAAATTTTCTCATCTAAAAAAGCACTTTATTTTCAGTCATGTGAAATAAAAAAGCAATCTATTTGATTGGAGACGTTTTAATTAAAAAAACGCTTCTTCTATAAGTATATTTAATAGAAGAAGCGTTATGCTTATTTAGTCATAAAGACAGGCTCATTTTTTTCATCTATTGTATACGGCAAAGAATAAGCAGGAACAAAGAACGAATTATCTGTCAAGATTGGTCGAATATCATCACCAGGCTGATAGGAATAGTTCTTTTCTTGTAAAGTTAGATAAAGATCGCTGCTATAGTCCACTTGCACTTCACCAGAACCCGTTATTAATAACGGCAGGTGATGGTTCGTATATGGAGAAACAACATAAGGCTCCTCTTCATAGCCAAGACGCGAGTAGTCTAATGTATAGACATTATTGGCTACCTGTTCCTTAAATGGAGGATACCCTTGCGTATGAAGACGCAATCTTAATTCACGAATCTCCTCAGTTATTCTTAAATCTAATAATTTTACTTTCGGCTCTGTTTCGACATCAATTAAAACATATTGAAAGGGGCCGCCATTTTCATATGCGTTCCCTGGGTAATCCGGCAAATAGGCGGGGACAAGTTTTTGAAAATCAATTACGTACTTCATGTAGATAGACGTATCATTATCTTTCGTCTTAATGGGAAGGATGCCGCCTTTGTCTTTTTGAAATGCCTCAACAGCTGTTTGGACTGACAAAATCTGTGTTTCATATGGAATCTGATTTTCTACTCTTTTCTCTTGAGGATACAAACAACCGCTTAATAAGCTAACAATAATCATAAACAAAAAAGTAAAAAAAGTCCGTCTTAATGTATGTTTTTTCCTTGCCATCTATTAAAATTCCTTTCTAAACAGTCATACAATCTAATCTAATAAGCAACAGACTTCCGCTAGACAATTCCATCTCTTCTCGTCGCTGCCTGCTTAGTTTTAGCTTGTGGGGCCAGAAAAAACGATATAAATCATCATTACACTTCCAGAAATCAAACATATATAAGCTATAAATGTTGTAAAAAATTTTAAGACTCGATTTTTAAGCTTAAATCTACTGACATAAATCGTTACAAAGGCAATAAACAATAGGGCCATTCCTAAGATGGAAACCCACATATTGAACATGGATAAAGACATTTAAAAACCCCCAATCTGTCTATTGTTCATGCCTATTAATAGGCAACAATATTATAGCATATGAAAAGAAGATAAGTAATTTGTTCTGTTTTGTTCTCACATAAATACATCGCTATTTAATAGCGGCAACAACCCCCATCAAAGTCAGTCTCTTCTCATCAGAATCCAGCAAAGACGCTGGATTGATGTTAAGAACTGCAATCTGTAAATGCTTGCCGCAAATCCATTAAATCTTCCATTTCATGCGTTTTAATTCTGCCCATGAGTTGATCTACAGCGTCTTTTGGATGTGTGTCTTTGAATAAGATATGATAGAGTGCATCTGTAATTGGCATTGTTGCGCCATATTTCTTACTGAGCTGGTAGGCAGCCTTTGTTGTCCGAACGCCTTCTACTACCATGCCCATACTATTCAACACTTCATCAAGCGTTTTTCCTTTACCAAGCATATTCCCCGCCCGCCAATTTCGCGAATGTACACTTGTGCAAGTAACAATTAGATCTCCAATTCCAGTAAGACCTGAAAAAGTAAAAGGATTAGCTCCCATTTTTATTCCGAGTCGTGCAATTTCGGCTAGTCCACGTGTCATGAGTGCTGCTTTTGCATTATCCCCATAACCAATCCCATCTGAAACTCCTGCAGCTAATGCAATGATATTTTTCAAAGCGCCCCCAATTTCCACTCCGACAATATCAGGATTCGTGTAGACTCGAAAATGCTGATTCATAAATATATCCTGGATCGCCTCGGCAGCCTCTCTGTTTTTTGAAGCTACAGTTACTGTAGTTGGATGTCTCAGACTCACTTCTTCAGCGTGGCTGGGTCCGGACAGCACAACAATATCTTTCAGTAATTCTAAAGGCATTGTCTCCTCAATCATTTCCGAAATCCGCAAATGCGTGTCTGGTTCAATGCCTTTACTAACATGGACAACTGTTAAAGGGGTTTGTTGAACAGCAGCAATGTTGGCTGTTACTTCACGAATCGCTTTTGTCGGAACTGCAAGCACAATTGTATCAATTCCCTCTAATGATTTCTCTAAAGCATGATAGCCTTTGATCGTTTTTGGCAATGAAATGCCTGGCAAGTAGTGTTCATTGGTATGATTATTATTTATTTCCTCTATTTGGTCCTTTTTATGTCCCCATAGACGTACATCATGCCCGTTATCTGCTAGTACGATCGCTAATGCTGTTCCCCAGCTTCCAGCTCCGATAACAGTTAAGGTTTTTTTTTGCTTCGTCAACTATTTCACCTGCTTTATTTATCATCAAAATCTCATTACAAACATTTAGCTTCTTTTTCTAGCAATAATACGAATAGGAGTGCCTTCAAACATAAAAGCATCTCGTATTCGATTTTCTAAAAACCTTTGATAGGAAAAATGCATCAGCTCGGTATCATTGACAAAAATGACAAACGTAGGCGGCTTCACTGCTACCTGTGTAGCGTAATAAATGCGCAACCGTCTTCCACGGTCAGTTGGTGTAGGATTCATGGCGACCGCATCTTGAATTACTTCATTTAATACACTTGATTGTATCCGCATTGCATGATTTTCACTAACAGTATTAATGACAGGCAAGAGTGTCTTCAATCTTTTTTTTGTCACTGCAGATAAAAACACGATTGGTGCATAGCTTAAAAATTGAAAATGATCACGAATCTGCTCTTCAAATAATTTCATTGTTCTATCATCTTTTTCAATCGTATCCCACTTATTAACGACAATAATCACAGCACGGCCAGCTTCATCGGCATAGCCGGCTATCTTCTTATCCTGTTCTCTTATTCCTTCTTCAGCGTTTAATACAACAAGTACAACATCTGAACGTTCAATCGCTCTTAACGCTCGAAGTACACTATATTTCTCTGTACTCTCATATACTTTTCCTTTTTTTCTCATTCCAGCGGTATCAATAATCACATATTCCTTTTCTCCATATGTATAAGGTGAATCAATTGCATCTCTTGTTGTGCCGGCAATATCACTAACGATGACACGCTCTTCCCCCAAAATAGCATTCACCAACGAAGACTTCCCAACATTTGGACGTCCAATTAGACAAAACTTAATAACATCTTCGTTATAATCAATTGCCTCTTCATTCGGAAAATGTTTTACTGCTTCATCAAGCAGGTCGCCTAAACCTAGTCCATGTGCACCTGAAATTGGAAATGGTTCGCCAAAGCCCAAAGCATAAAAATCATAAATCTGATCACGCATTTCTGGATTGTCTACTTTATTAACAGCCAAGACAACGGGCTTTTTAGATCTATATAATATTTTTGCCACCTGCTCATCTGCTGTTGTTACTCCTTCACGGCCATTTGTGATAAAGATGATCACATCTGCTTCTTCAATTGCTATTTCCGCTTGTTGTCGAATTTGTTCCAAGAATGGTTCATCACCAATATCAATTCCACCAGTATCGATGAGATTAAATTCATGAGTCAACCATTCGGCAGAGCTATAAATTCTATCTCTCGTTACTCCTGGAATATCTTCAACAATCGAGATTCGTTCTCCTACTATACGGTTAAAAATCGTCGATTTCCCTACATTCGGTCTCCCGACAATTGCAATTACCGGTTTTGTCATCATCCTTCACCTGCTACTTTATCTGAATTTGCTTTTGTTTACTGATTTTTAAATATTTTATGATGAGAATATTTATATGATGTGATTAGCATCCCTAAGTGATTTATTAAAAAATGCGAATCAAATAGAAAAACCCTTTTAGAGAAAAGGGGAAGCTCTTTCATTTTAACAGTTATTTTTTCTGCAAGCAATTTTATGCTGTATTCATTGCCGAAAACAGCGAAATAGCATGATTATTTTTTAAGTTAATGCCTCATGCCCTTCATGTTGTTTAATGTTATTTTTTGTAAAATGATGCGTGGAAGTCTCCGAAAAAAATAAAAACTGAGGAAAGGAAAACTTGAAATCATAAGCGTATCTAAAAATTCTGGGGATCCTGCTAAATAAGGCATTCCCCATTTTGATAAAATCATTGCAAAAAGGATTTCGCCATGAATCATTCCAGCAGTCATCATACTAAGTTGAGAAAATATATCCTTGTTTTCTAATAGCCAAATAAGCAAAAACATATAAGCGCATATAAGGATGCGGCGATCTAGCATCAACCAGACGGGATCAATGATTTCAAACAATAAAAAGCCTGTATATCCTAGTGAAACAATGCAAATCGAAATGAAGTTATACAATCTTTTTCTTATATCAAAGCGCGAAATGGCTAAATAAGCAAGGAGTAAAAGCACAACTGCTGTCAATTGGATTTTTAAAAATAAAATAGAAAAAGTAAAAGGAACAAATATGATGAGCAATAAAGAAAAAATCGCTAGAAATAAACGAGGCTGCGTTTGTTTTGGCAATAAAAAAGTTGCTATGATCCAGACAGCCCACATACACCATAAAAAAATAGTTCCAGCCATTATATTTCACCTCCCATTTTTCAAGTATAGGAGGATTTTCGTTTATTTAATCATCTGCTTCGAAAAATTTTACCGCTTAGCATAGTCGAGGGAAATTTTGATGGGATAAATATAGCATTTATCTAGTTTGTTCGGGCGCAACGAAGAAAACTTTAGCGATACATCGTTCGAAAAACAGTCCACTCAAGTACTACGAGAACATGGTTGTTTTAGTTTGGAACTTTTTGTATGAGTATAGAGTAGAGTAACCTCTTTCGAGGTTACTCCCTCATCAAACCGTACGTGCCCTACTAAGGCATACGGCTTACCCATGTGTTACTTGTTATGAT
>NZ_JAUSTT010000011.1 GCF_030812995.1 Bacillus chungangensis
GGCTTACGCCAACCGAAAATTCATCTCCCACTTTCATTGGGCTATGCCCTTCACATTTAGAAGTGGGAGAATTCTTTTCGGAAATCCAGTTAAAATCAGCCTACCCAACAAAACTGGGTAGGCTTGTATTACATCATATAAGCGTAAGGATAAGCAGTAACGACCAATATATGTCCCTCAAGGTCACTTACTCGCTTTATGCACACATCAACAGGTAAATCATACCTGTCGCTTCGTCTGACAGAAAGATAAGAACGTAGGTTACTTTTCTCTTTCTGTCGTAAAATGATCGTCGAAGGTTGATTGTGTTGACTCCATTTCTGGATAGCAATCGTGCTTGGAAGGTCAGATGTTCCTACCTGTCTAACTGTAAGCTGTGTCGTTATACTATCGTGTTCATATATGGCTATTCTACCGACAATTATTGATTCATGATACTGTCTTACAGTGATGTTGGCATCTATTTGGCCACCATCCGTGCTAGAGTCGCCCCATTTCCTGACGGTAATATCCCCAAACAATTCGTTCAACTCGTAAACAGCGATGACACTAGGAAGATCGTCGAAACCGGTCTGTCTAATGTTCAACCTGGCTGGAAGGTTATTCGCATACCATATATCCATACGACCATCTAAATCGTCCTCATCGGTTCTACGAATCGTGATTGTAGAAGATTGGTAGGCTTCGCTCCACACACGTACTGTGAGATTACTTTCTAGCTGACCTCCGTCAGTGAATGGCTCATTCCAACGCCTAACTGACATGTGAGACTCATGGTCATCCAATCCGTTAACGCGAACGCTTAATTCCCCACCTACGTTAGAGAACCAAGAACGCCTTACAGTAATGAAGCTACTGATGCTGTAGTATGACCTTACAAACACATCTGAAGATAAATCATCATCTCCACCTCTTCGTACTATGAGGGAAGAAACTTTATTATCTCCACCAATTCTACGGACAGTGATATGACACGCTAAGTTTTTAGAAACTATGTTGATAGAAGATTCTAGGTCGGATGAGCGCCTAACACTTACTGCAACGTTTGATAAGACATCTCTTTTTCCATCTCTCGGAACTGAGATGCTACTTGCCAAGTTACCTGACAAGACAGTAACAATACCTGGAACATCTTTGTATAGCCGCAGGTTCATGCGCGAAGGTAATAGTGATACATCACCAACAGGGATTTTGATGGTAGAGACTAATGAATCTGTATCACTCTTGCGTACTGTCATCTCACCATCTAGTAAAGACTTTTCCCATACTTCAATAGCAGCCTTTAAGTTAGGGTTCCCGATATTACCAGATGATGATAAGTCATCCCTATAAAGTACGTATACATCTGATGGTTGATCCACATTCCCCCAAACGTTAACCGCAATCGTTCCATCCAACTGCACTTTCTCCATTACCTCTAAACGACAAGGCAATTCAAATCGTCGGGTAATTTCCATTTCAGAGGTTAAATTCAAACGAGGGTCATTACTATCTGACCAACGTCTGACGTCAAGAGAGGATGCTATATCTATTCGATGCTTGACGTAGAGACTACCATTTTTATTGGCTTCAGAAATCGCGAGCGTTGCCGCGATCTGTCCGCCCTCAGTGGCAGGATTCCCCCATCTCCTTATTGAAATATCTGTAGGTAAATTCGAACGATAGAGTACATAAATATCTGAAGGTTTATTTCGCTCATGGATTTTGATGTCAATATCTAAATCATTGGAACCTTTTTGTCTAACAGACACCACACTTGATAGGCTATAAAAGTCTTTCGTCGATACGGTTAATGATGACGCTAATTGCGGCTTATTAATCCAAATCGTTGTATAAAGTTCTTTATGGTTATGCACAAATAGGTTTGCAGGAATGTCGAACGTCCCCTTATTATCCCTAACATACAGCTTCCCTTTTAGGTCACTTTGCCCTCCTGCCTGTACTACTGTTCGACCAAGTAGAGAGGAAGTATCCATTGAATAGATGTGCATGTCATAATAAGTAACTTCTAACTCAGGTCGCCTCTCAATACTTTCCTTCGTCGCGAACCCTTTCGTGATTTCCACACGCTCGTCTACAGCCTGTAGGACAAAACCGAAGTTCGGTTTGCCTTCATGCCAATTCTTAACGAAATGGGAAACATCTATCTCGACAATTCCCGCCTTACCGCCCACCAACTTCGTTGCAATATTGCCATCATAAGATTCGTTAAAGTTAGGTGCAGGTTGTCCAGCCCACGTAATACTCGTCTCTTCCCAATTAGCTGTCGGCTCTAAAATAAAGATATTTAAGTAATCGTTCCCTCTACCATCATAGTAAATTTTAAGGACAGCTTTCCCTATCTCTGTGTTGTCTATCGGTATCCTGCTTAAATCAAAACCTAAGTATGCCCGAAATCTCTCAGGAAATGGTAAATCCGTTCGTCCTACGTACATTTGAGAATCCGTCCCGTAGTTGAGCCTTGGGAAGAACTCTCGAACATAGGCGTCCTTGTTTACAGTAAGTGTCATCGTCGCTTTTTGCCGTTGCATGACACCGTAACTACCGACCATTCGCGTTTCAGGGGTAATACCAATACTAGAAGGTAAATTACTCGTCTCATTGATCGTAAGGGTAGAAGGTAAAAGGTCAAAGTAGAGTGGCTCTACCACATACCGCCCTGACATGTTTGTCTTTAAGTTAATAAAGAAGCTAGAAGGAAGGTCGTAAAACTCTTTGATACCTAGTACGGAACGCATATCAAAGCCAAATATAGGAGACACATCATACTTAGCTGTCATAATCGACCTGATCTCTATGTGTAACATCGATGATAAATCCGCTGTATGAGGAACGATGATGTTTGCAGGGAAGTCATCAATCATAATACCATTCGTCCCGTACTTTGCTGTCATGTTGGATGTAGACGGCACTTTTATGATCGCAAGTAAGTTATTAGTCGATTTTACAGTCACATGTGAAAATAAATCTTCGACTTGTCGTTCATCTATATCATACTTTCCGATCATATAGCTTTTCAAAGCCACCTTGATCCCTGATTGCAAGTCACTAGGTTTCTTTACATGTATACTTCCGTCTAAATCCACTAGCTTCTTGTTATGTGTTTGGTAGGAAGCCCTGAAAAACACTACATCCGGGTAATCAATCACCACTTCTTCGGGAACATAATCTGAAAGAATATGAACCGCTGCTGGTAAGTCCTCTAAATGGAAGTGTTCTATATCATAAGACGCTCTCATCATTATAGAAGGATTTACTTGAGCGCTGCTCCTTAAATCATGTGCATGTTTTACCGCAATAGTAGCTTCCAGATTACTACTTCCTGTGGCTAAAGTGTCATACCTACCTTTTATAAAAGCAATCGAATTGACATCCATACTACTTTCTAAGTCATTGGATGTCGTAATATTAATTTCACTGGATAGGTCGTTACGAGACGTATGCATGATGTCGTACTTAGCGGACATCGTGCCTGAAATACTAATATGAAGACTTGACGCTAAGTCATTCCGCCAAGGCACGATCCCTTTAATAGGCAAGTCGGTAAAATCGTCTTCGATATAAAGGGAAGAATGCTCTACGTTGAAAGCGACTCCATCAAAATCAAGGTGATAGTCGTACAGTCGGACAGTATTGATAAAGCCCCTGAAGCCTTCACCAATTACGAGCTTACTCGTCGGTCTAGAGAAGTTACCTTCCTGTGCTAAAGAAAAGCCTTGCGGTGCTCCGTTTAGAAATCCCCATAACCTGCCACTAGCATGATCATAGGTAACCGTTACATACTGCCACGCATTGGCCGATATCATCCCAAAATGAAAGTCTGCACGTTTGTCACTTGTTCTAATGGAAGCGATCAGTTCAAAATCTTTATTCAAAGAAAGGGAGAAACCTTGTTCGTTCTCCCTTCCGAGCGTTAATATACTTGTTCCACCTATTGGTCTAAACTGCACCTCATACGAGAAGTCAGAATGAGGCCACAAAGAATCCGTATCATCTACCTCTAACCGATTGTTTAATCCGTTAAAATGTAAAGAGTAGGGATCACCCTGAATGTTACTCCCTCTCCAACCTAAATCGGCTTTAAAATCATAGCCGACTAATTTAGCACATCTTCCGTTGTGGGATAGATCGTACCATTTTTCTACGGTAGGGTCGTTGTTCGTGCCATTTGTCTGTCCTTCGTTGGCTAAAGCAGCGTGGAGATGGAAAAGTAAACCTTGTTTCGTATATGCCATCTAATCACGTCCTATCCCATTGTATTGAGATGTAAGCTGCCTTATAACGGGCTAGCTTTTGCTCTCAGGTCAAATGTGCCACCCTCTGTTACATCTACATTTGAACTGAATCTCACGAAGAACTTTCGGGCATCTTTAGCAGGGACAGTGCCAGGGAAGACGATTTCATCCATAGGTACAAATGGGTTATTCGTCAGGCTCAACTCTACCGTAATACCTGGTTTGACACTGGCAAGATCAACCCAAGTCCTCATATTAGTCACTGGGAAATCGGCATTATTCTGTAACCACACAGGGCGAGGGTCTGCTACGCTACCTGCGACCAATGTTCCGTACTCTAAATGCCGCAGCACATTCCCTTGCGCATCCGTGTAGTAGTCTCCAAATTGATTGCGAAATCCTAGTATTGGAGCTGATGTCGGGATACTAAAACGTAACTCGGGATAGCCGTCATTCACTTCCTCGTCCAAAATCCAAACGTTCTCAAAATCCCAAGCGTTATTAACATAAGTACTTTCGTGCTTTAACTCAGCCGTGTATTTAGCGGATCCTCGCCCTCCGCTGGTGGTAGAATTGTGTGACTGCCTATCGAAGTATACTTCTTTCCCTACAACTGCAGAACTGTTGGAAATAGTAAAAATCCCGAAAATACCATTCAAAGATGACATTCCAGTAGTATAGCAAAGCGATATGACATTCTCCATGTCGAGACATAATGAATTAGTTGTGTAGTAAACATAACCAAACACCCCGGCACAGTTGTTTCTTCCTGTCACATCTACCCTTACAAGAACGTCATACAATTTTATGTCACTATTATTCGAAGCTACTTCTCCAACTGCCCCCCCTACATAATCACCTAATCCTTCAGCTTTCCCTTTTACCCTGACACGCCTTAACCAAGTCCCAGTTAAAATCCTTCCAGCAAAACCACCTATATAGTTCGATGAACTAATTACCTCTGCGTCAACAGAACAATCAGTAATCATCACTTGGTACGAGTATCCAATAAATCCGCCTACGTAATTATTACTACCTCTTATCTTCGTCCCATTAAACGATTTAACATGGACATTCGTTATTTCTGATTTACTTCCGTCTATCTTGGAATCACTCCACCCAATAACGGCACCTGAATATGAATTACCCGTTACATCAGCGTCAACGAGATTTAGGTTCTTCAATACACCGCGGAAAATTCGAAACAACCCCTGATAAGAACTTCTAGGTCTATTTTGAAATAACCCCCCTATCGTCATTCCATTACCATCGAATACCCCATAAAATGCTTCTGAGTTAGCCGCCCACCCTACGGCACTACCGAAACCTATACCGACAAACCCTTCACCCGTCCGAGGATAGTCTACCGTAATATCGTTTTCCATTCTAAAGGATGCCCAAGGGAAGTGGCGTACTTGGTTTAGGTCCTCGAAATCGTAGATTAAGAACGGGTCTGCTTCTGTCCCTTTCCCTTTTGCATAACGAATAAATTTCCTATTTTCTGGATACCCTCTATTCAACTTTTTTATCTTCATATAAAAAAAGAGGTCAAAATCCCACCCTGTGTCGGCATAAGTACCTTCTTTCTTGAGGTCATGTGTAGGGAGCCCTTGGGCACTCCCTGCCGATACTTGCATCCCTGTCGTATCAGTATCAAAGAAGTTATCGTTACTACACACACCATAACCTAGGAATCCTCCGAAGCCAGTCCCAGTTTGGGCAATCGAAATGTCTTTAACTTTACCTGTCGCAAGGCACTGGCTAATCTCCCCTTCATTCGATCCGGCATTGCGTCCAACTAACCCACCGACATTGGAACCATTACTGCTTACATCCGCGTGTGAGCAACTTCTATGCAAGTTTTTATTTGCATCCTTGTATCCGACTAAGCCCCCTACATAATATATACGCCCTGTCTCATTTACAGTTCCTGAGGAAACTTGACAATCGTATACATGCCCACTTTGTCTCCCTACTAAAGACCCAACATACCCTCCACCACTACTAGTAATGTTAACGTTCACAAGTCTCACTCGTTGAATGATGCCACCTGTTTGGTATCCAAATAACCCTGTATAAGAGCCACTCTTGTTGATATATAAATTCTTTATCTCAAATCCACGCCCATCGTAGTAGCCTTTAAAGTCGGTAATAGGCGTGAATCCTGCCCCTGTTTGCCACTTTGTCAAGACGATGTCCGCATCTTGGATGTAGTACGCACCTAGGTTATTCCTGACTTTGTTCAGGTCATCTTCATTAGAGACGATGTACGGATCTCTTTGTGTTCCACCACCACCAGAAAAGTGGTTCACATAGATCAAAGTTTTGCCGTCTTCCTTCACATAGTAAGGTCTTTCACCGCCACTATCTGCTTTCGTTGGGATGAATAATAATTGAGGGATTCCCTCGTCGTCAGGATCAGTTACAATATATACTTGAGAGTAGTCGTCATAAGGTAGTTCAATAACGCCGCTAATGTCAGAAGCGCCATCTACCCAAGTAAATTCCCTCGGATAGTTGACACTGTTTTCCGCAAACCGTTCAGACAGTTGTCTGACGCGGTCACGCCCTCTAATTGACAGCCCATCCATGTTGTCCGTATCTAATACGATACGCCCTTCTAGGTGCACTTCTGAGAACATCTCTCTAATAAATAGTAGGTCCTCTTCTGCTAAAGCGTCTTCAATATCGACCCAATTTCCGTTCCACTTGATTTCGACAGGTACATTGAAAACATTGATTTCTACCTTACCTTCGTCATTTAGTTTCATTCGATAGTTACGGACAACTTCTGTCCCTTTGACTACACTACCATCAACGTTGTACGAAACACCATTTAGTAAATGAAGTAATGCTTCTCTCGTTATTTTTACCGAATGATCCAATTCAACTCACCTCCGATATTCGGTTCTAGTGGAGCTTGAGCTTTAAATACTGTCTGTCCGTTACTCCTAATCATTAACTGACCGTCCAACTTTTCGTCAGCCACTAGCCTCATTGATAGCATCATAGGTTGATTCAATGGAATCTTTATGATCGGCTTAAAATGAAAGTGAATGCCGTCGTGTTGGAGATTTACTTTATAGCCAATGTTATATTGAACGATGGTACTAGACATTCCACCTCTAGTCTCGTATCCTGATACCAACCCAGCAGCGTGAGCATCTTTATACGTAATCAGGTCATTATCTTTCACGTTGAATTTGAAACTACCATTCAAAGGAAGCTCTTTCCCATCGTGAAGATAAGAAATGAATAATCGGCGACCTGCAACGTTCAGCACACCATCTCTTTCGAAGTAGATGTTAACCCCATGTCCGATCAAGCCAAATCGGAATACTTGGTTTCTCTTAATTTCGTAAAAACTATTTTCCTGCTTCGTCTCAAAATCAAACTCTGAGAGGTAAGTACCGTCAGGGTACTCAGCAACCCAGATGAAATCTTGTGCGACAGGAGAGTGAACTTTTCCACGAATGAATTCGCCCATGTTACTTCCCCCTCATTGTATGGAGTTGTGAATATCTAGAATCATCAAACATATTGGTAAGCTACCCGAGTGAGAAAGGCTACGTTACCTGCTGTCGCATTACCAGGAACATCCGCCCGTAACATTAACTCTGCAAAGTTGCCTTGTGATTTTGATTTACTACCGTCATTTTTAACCCCTAAGATCTCTTGTGCAGACGGTGAGAATGAACCTGCTCCATTTACTGTCGTTCCGTTCGCTTCGATTGGGTGTGTAGTGTTCCCACCAATATTAGTGCGTCCTGTTTCAGAACCACCTTGTTTACTTACTACCAATACTTGAATCCAAGTATTCGTAACAAGTTCTCCTGTATTCTGTCCAGCGCTATCCTTTGTCGTAATCGTACAGTTTGTCATTGTAGATAAATCGGTAGTACCGGCAAAGTTATTCCAGATCAATACGCCAAAATCTTCGGATGGCGTACCTGCATCAATCGTTCCAATATTCCAAGAAGGAACTGCTCCTGAGTTATCGTTTTTTCTCCAGTTGACTTGTGGTGCTGCCATAGTCAATCTACCTCCTGTATAAAGTGTTTGGTTGCACACTCTAGTAATCGTTTTAGTCTGCGATAAAGTTGCGTGGACTTCTATGTTTCTTCAATTTCCAGCTTAACTACTAACTCAACAGTTATGTCTTTCACATTTGCGCCAACCTCTTTAATATTGAGCCGAAAATGGTCATCTTCATGAACCTTTACGTACTTTGCCTTAATGGCGTAAGGATGTAAAGAAGTTCTATTAGATTTATGGTTACCGTCCACAATTAACTTATTGGTAAAAATACTCTCCCATACAGGGTTTGAGTCGTAATCGGTTTGACTACATTTTTCAATATCTACAACCGTTCTTGTCGCTCCTGTCGTACCACATGTAACATAAGCATCGAAAATTGTGCCTCTATATGGGAAACGTAATTCTGTTCGTACGACTCCGACTTGGACAATAGAAGGGACAATAAAAATCATTATTTTATCGTCCACATGATGGATTCTTCTATTGTTGAGGTGTGCTCTATTATACGATAGATAATCCATTTACTATTCCCCCTCATTCAACTACACCTATTATAAGAATGAACCTAACGAAATTAACGTTGACATAAAAAGCCCTCCTAATCGGAGGGGCATTTTTATTGTACTTTTCGGTATTGGACGAACAGCACATCAGGAACATCATCAATCACTTCTAAAACGTCAGGGGCAAAATTAAATCCAATGATGTTACCGTCATTATCTTTAATGTACTCATAGTTAATTCCAGGTGCTTGTATTTGACCATTTAGCGCTAACATGACAGACTTAGGTTTTGCTTTTCCGTTCTGCAATAGGTATTGACTTTCACCACCTACAGATTCGAATACTTCCTCTTCGTATTCATTATCTAACTCAGTAAGTTTACTGTCAAAATGTCTATAAAATTCAGTTAATTTATTAGCCAACTCAGTGAGAACTTCTTGTACTGTTGTGCCAACATAGTTCCCGTTAGAGTCGACCTCAACCCCAACCAAATTAGCGCCTTTCTGTTCAGTTTGCGAAGCAAAGTTATCTAAAAGGTCCTGGTCAGCTTGAGTACGGGCGTTTATTTCGTCAGCAATTTGTTCAACTAAACTAGTAGCAAGATTAGCGTTACCATCATTATCAAGCGTACCTGTATTACCGTAGATGTCCTTCATTAGCTGGATGAGGTTCATATATGCATTCGCATCCGTAGCTCCCTCTACAAAACCTGCGCCACCTTTAATAATAGAGTCGACAGGAATTACCGACATGTTCGTACGTAAAATATAGCGGAAATCCATATTTGGCGCGTCATCTGCAAATGTATAGCGTGTCTCTACACCATCTTCAATAGAAAAGAAGTGCAGTTTGAAGGCATCAGGAGTCACTCCACCGTCAGGAGACGCTTCGAACTCAATACGTCCATACACTCTGTCTCCATCTGAATCAATGAATGGGAAGTCCTCTGTCCCACTTACACGTATGTCAACCCGTTCCCCTGTTACAACTCCCTCCGTTTCCGCAGTGGCAACCTTTTTCCCTACTAACACTTCAGTAATATCTAATTGATTTAGTCCTGCGATGACTTTATTATTCACTTGGGAAAATACATCTATCTTTGTATTTTCAAGAATTTCCCTATGTGCACTAAAATCAATGTCAATAAACTTCTCATTGATCTTGTGCTCAGCGTCAAAGTGCCTATCTCGCATGATCTGATTATTTAACTGCCTTCCTCGTAACATCGCAATTCCTCTTGTACCTGCCATTTTTTACTACCTCCTTGATGAAATAAGTGCAATGGACTTATTGGCCCATTGCACTATTCATTATAGGTTTTTACATATCTCCACGAACCGCAGTCTGTAAGAGTCTTCTCGTTACAGGATCATAAGAATACTCTTTCGTTACTTGATGAGAGAGGTTACCTTCTTCTCCCGTATAATAAACCGTTTCCGTTTTCATTTCCCCACGTAAGGTAGGTTTCTCATCCTCATAGTAAGTAAACTCTCTGACGATGATGTAATCACCTGTGATCACCTCACGGATGATCTGCCCTCTCACGTTATATTCATATTTAATATCTACGTTCGCATTCCCACCATGCACCACTTCTAGCTGCCGTTGAATTTCATCCAATCTCGCATCAAGCGACTTGTATGGTTTATCTGTCTCTCTAAACTTCCGAGCGTCAACAATCTCTTTCTGTAACTCATAGAACTGAGTCCCACTGATTGTCGATTGCCCTCTACTACAGTATTGATTCTTCCAGACCTTAATGAAGATTTCCTCCCCTTCTTGGAGTTCATAGGGGTTTCCTTCTTCATCCTTACCTAAGTCTAGTTGAATATGATAGTCATCAATCTCTGCATATCCACCACCTGCACTTAACCTCTGACCATTAAGATAAACGTCTAGTGAACCTTTATCAGGTTCATACACATAGCCTACAGGAACAATGGTGTCTATGCTCCCGTATTTATCCAGAAACTCTTGATCGATGACGTATTCAGTCTCGTCCCAATCCATCGTAACAGGACTATACCGATGCAACATCATTTTAGTGCCCATTCGTACACCTCCCTAGTCATTGGTTAGATCTAAGTAAAAATGGGTAGGACGCATAAACAATTTCCTGTTATCTAGATCATTAGCAACCATCTTGACAACACGTACCCAAAAATCCTTTGACTCTCCTGGATGGAGCGTACCTATTTTGATAGACTTGTCAGTAAAAGTAGCGGGAACACCTTCATGATCATTTGCAAGACTACACCACTCCCAGCCAAATTCTTCATTGTACATTGCGATTTTAATTCCAATGTTCTCGGCAACATTTCCTGTCGTCGCATTAACGGCAGTCATTTTTTGGGATATACCATCTTGCTTTAATGCCCCTAAATGTGTCGGTGTCACTTCACTTAGTTCTTTCCCATTCCAAACCACTGTCAGGTCAGTTCCCCGCATAAACAGGTCTCCACCATACATATCGGTCATCTCTTTTTGCTCATCTATGAGTACGTATGATCCATCGTCATGACGGTCATATAACTCTAGCTTTCCTTTAAACGGAATACTTGGCAACTCTACATCTATTCCCGAATAACCAGCGGGAACAATCTGTTCACTAACTACCTTTCCGTCTTCACTAAGTAACCTTATCTTGTAGTGGCTGTTAACATTCCCAACACTAATGGATGACCCTCTACAGAGGATCACTCTTTCTACATCAATGGGTACATACCCATCTCTATTTACACCCTTTAGAACGATCCCTGCCATAACAGGGTCTATACAAATAGTGGAATCAAATAACTCCCAGGCAAAGTTACGTTTAGCAAAGAATGTCCACAGGTTCTGTTTCTTTACCGCTCTCCATAAACTGTAATCACTATTGTTAGTACTGTCCTCACTCTCTAAAAACTCTACTTTTTCCAAGGCGTTCTTCCATATGACAATACCACCCTCGTCACCTAAGCGAGTAGGTGTATAGTTCGCCTGTACCTGTAATAGCAGTTCCTCCTCGTCCTGAGGTAATAGAAACAAGGCATTCGTACTACTGTCTGTAGGGTTATGGCTAAGGGATAATGTCTTTTCCTCTTCATTTATATAATAGGAGTCAGAAGGCGACACGACCCAACGTGAGTCGAGCGTGTCAAATCTATCATCAAAGATAAGTCCACTCTGTACCCTATGAATACTCACATCTGTTTCCTCCTATCTAGTTTTCTTAGGATTCCACCCATTCCAGGCAGGGTACGGTTTACCCATAATCAACCAAATCTTTTTCTTACCTGGTGGTGTTGGATCGTCTGGTTCTTCCCAAGGTGGTGTAGGTGGAAGTTGTCCGACGCCGGTATCATCAGCACTCATATTTCCTGTAAAGCCTTTCTTACGCTCGCCTACATCCTCGAAACCAATAGAGATGTTATGCTCCCTGTCGCGAAGTCCATCGTCTTGTTCATCAACAACGATCTCGAAGATGCTGATTCTATCCCCACCATCGTCTTCATCTATTTTAATCACATTACTTGTAACATTTGTCGTAGTTTCGTCTTCCTCTATCGTCATGTATCCTGAACCAATGTTAGCTGACTCTTCTTCATCTATATTCATGTAACGAGTGTTTATCTTTTCAGGTAATGATTCCTCTATTATTTCTAGTTGTCTAGTACCATCCTTTATAGACTGTTCGTCTTCAACTATCTCTATGATAGTTGCACTTTTCGGACTTCCTTTATCCTCATCGAAAATATCTACTTGTCGATTAGAGGTCTTATCTACCTGTTCTTCCTCGATCAATCCTAGGATGCGGGTTCTTCCTCTACCAAATGGTTCGAACACTTCTAATACGATATCTTGGAATGTATTTGACGGTTCCGCATTGTCAATGTCTTCCAGAACTACTTCCGTTTCGCTGCTTGTGTTAACAAAGTCTTGTTCATCTATTTCTACATCAACTTCGTTATCAGAAGTTGCTACCGCTTGCCAATCAATTTCTACGTCTTTTTTATTACCGGAGTTAGCGAAGTCAAAGCCCTCAATTTTTATATCCGTAGTAAAATGACTATCAGCGAAGTCAGGAATCTCAATCATAAGGTCGGTAGTAGACTCACTATCAACCAAATCTTGGCTTTCTATTACTACTTCTATTTCTGGACTGATTGTCACCAAATCCATACCCTCTATGGCTACTTCAAGATTTGAATTAGTTTTAGCTTGGTCAATACCTTCTAACATAACATCAGTAACAGAATCTTTGTCACCCAAGTCAATGCCTTCAATCACAGTTTCTATCTCGTTTCCTGCCTCTGCTAAGTTAGGGACGAAGATCACTATGTCTGAAGTAGATTCTTCCTCAGCTAGGTTTGTATCCTCTAGCACAACATTAGTAGTGGAGTCAGTATTGGCTAAAACGCTATCCTCTACTACAACATCAGTGGTAAAGCTACTTTCAACTAAGTCGATATCTTCTACCGCAATATCAGTAATGCTATCTGTATCAGCAACATGAGGGACTTCTATTGCAACATCAGCAGTGGAGCCACTATCTGCTAACACTTTATCCTCTAACACAACATCGGTAGTATAGCTACTGTCAACCAAGTCGACATCTCCTTCTATCGCTACATCAGTTGTACTATCTGAATCAGCAATATGAGGGACTTCTATTGCAATATCAGCAGTGGAGCCACTATCTGCTAACACTTTATCCTCAAGCACAACATCGGTGGTGGTAAAGCTACTTTCAAATAAATCGCTAGATTCTAACGTTACATCAGTAATGGAGTCACTGTCTGCTAAAACGCCATCCTCTACCACAACATCGGTAGTATAGCTACTGTCAACTAAGTCGACATCTTCTATCGCTACATCAGTTGTACTATCTGAATCAGCAACATGAGGGACTTCTATTGCAATATCAGTAGTGGAGCCACTATCTGCTAACACTTTATCCTCCAGCACAACATCGGTGGTAAAGCTACTTTCAAATAAATCGCTAGATTCTAACGTTACATCAGTAATGCTATCTGTATCAGCAACATGAGGGACCTCTATTACAATATCAGTAGTAGAGTCACTATCTGCTAAAACTTTATCTTCCAGCACAACATCCGTAGTAAAGTTACTATCAACTAAATCAGAATTTTCTACCGATACATCAGTAGTACTATCTCTATCCGCAACGTGAGGGACTTCTATTGCAACATCAGTAGTGGAGTCATTATTAGCAAAGTCGCTGTCCTCAACATGCACGTCCATCTCATTGCCTGTTACTACAAAGTAAGGTACTTCCAATACAGTATCTTGTATAGATATTTGCTCGGCAGTTTTGTCTGCATGTACGTCAGCGTTGACAACATGTTGTCCTTTGTCAGCCATTGTACTAGATGCAATTTCTACATCTTGGTCCTTATGACTATTTGTAACTTCTGTGTCTTCCAACATAACATCAATATCGATACCCCATTCACCAAACTGTGATACATCTAAAGCTACATCCATATTGCTATCAGTACTGCCTATTTTAAGGCGTTTGATTTCAACATCCGTTTCACCATCAATTTCTACCAGTTCGTACTTATCCAATAAAGTATCGGTTTCGTTACTATTTGTAGATGAAGGGGAGGTTGTTATCATTGATATATCAATGGAACTTCCATTCTCTCCAAAATCTGAACCATTGAAGAAGACATCATAGAACGTATTCCTGTTATCAGCTTCGTTATGTTCTTCCATCAATACGTCCTTTTCACCACTTATTTCAGTGACATTTTGACTCTCTAAAGTGATGTCTGTTTCCATTGAGTAATCAGCAGAATCTACCACTCCTAACTCCATGTCAATCTGCCTATCAATCGTGGTCTTATCAGTAGACTCTATCTCCACGTGTTTGTCATCGTTACCTAATACAGCATCGTCAGTAGTTTCTACCGATACGTCTTCTGAATATCCTGCTACCTCAAAGTCAATACTCCATTCGATGACAGCATCGTTTTCTTTATTTAAGTCCATTCCATGTTCAGAAATTTCCAAAAGCGTCTCATAGTCGGTATCTCCGATGATAGCCAAGGATGCACGCTCAAATCCGACATCGTACAAAGTATTCTCCAAATTAGCTTTTCCTTGGTTATCGAAATAAATATTGATCACTTCGTCAAGCTTATGAGAGGTATTAAGTTGTTGTAAGTACGTGTCAATATCATGTATTTCTTTTCTACCGTCTTTCATACCGTCATTCATTGCATCATAAGTAAATGCTTCTAGAACGGCTTTCGTGTAGTTATTTACATCCACTTCGTCATCGTTTTCGATGACATCTACGGATTCTTCTCCTGAAAAAACGACATCGAGGATATTTTCCTCTTTGAATCCGGTAGTATCTAAAACTAAGCTCGTATCTACATGATCAATAAGCCTTACTGCGTCTTCTGTATAATCGTCCACTACTTCGTTATTTTGACTAATGAAGTTGCCTTGATTACCTATATTCACGTCTGTTTCTATTGTAAAGGTCTTCTGTTCACCTGTACTTCCACCATTCATCTCGACATCAGTAGTGGATAGGAGAGTGGTTAAAAGTTGAGGAGAGAAATGTAGTTCTAAATCTTCCTCTTGTTCTACATCATCCACAAATTTAGTAAGTTCAACATGATAGGTAGCATCTTTGAATGTACTTGATAGATGTTCGTGGAGCATTACCTCTTTTTCATCGTTATCGTTATGTTCTACGATGGTAGACCAACTAATCTCACTTTCAGCGAATGGCGAGCTTTCACTATCCAAAATATCGCCAATATTCCCATAGATAGGTTGGTCAACTGCACTTAACATTTCCTGTACGTCCCCATATTTAAATAATTTGTTAGAATAGTGGAGTTCGTTTATTTCAGCGTTCACTTTCCTAGTTAGTGTAGTATCTGCTGCTAGATTTTCCATGAAAAAGTCGGAAATCGTGATACCAGCTGCTGGCGAATCATCCACTGTTGCTTCAAGGCGTGAATAAACATTCGGATTAGGGACTTCTAATATTACTCCTAGGTCAACACCTTCGCCTAAGAATTCTAAATTGACAACATCCGAATAGACAATGTATGATCCTGTCGTTGTATCGAAACCTTCTAATAAACCATCTTTATAAGTTGTGGAAGATATGTTTTCCATTAGATGAGAATTATTATCGTACACAGTTAATCCACTTAAGTAGTCTATATCACCTTGTACGATTGATGTTGTAGTTGAACTCTCCAAGCCATCAAATTCTGCATAAGATGTAAGGTGTTGTTGAGATTGTGCATCTACCTCAGCATCGTATCTTGCCTCTGTATCACTGTTCCCTAATTGAGTCAATTCTCCTTCTGGGAATAGTTTAACTGCAGATTCAGCTAAAGTGTTCTCTACATATGAAATGCGTTCGTTCGATTCCCCAACATACTTTCGACCTGCTTCAGCATTGACAGACCCAGCATCTATCTGACTCTTATACGCTGCCGTTAAGTCATTCCCTTGAATGCGGCTGTAGAGCAGTGTCTCAGGTACGTCCACAAAAGTTACAGGTCTATTACCAGTCATTGTTATATCTACATTCTCGATCTCATCTAAGTAACCAAAACCGACCGACGTAAAGGCTTCGCTCTTAGATGTATCAGCATCAAGGTTAATAACTTCTACTTTCTTACCATTAGTGATATGACCGTTAAATGTTGCTATCAGGGCTTTTAAAAAGGTTGCCTTCGCCATGTCAAGTGTTTTCTCACCGTACATGATAGTCATTAACCTTTCCATTGAATCAGGTTCACTTATACCTTTAAATACTTTTTCTGCTAATTCAGTTGCTTGGTTGTAACCAAATTCCGGTATCAGTTTAAGTGTTTCATGCAACATATCTTGATTGATTCCGTAGTGACTAAGTATGTCAGAAACATCTAATGAGTCCTTGCCACCTAGATTAAACGCTAATGATTGATCTAACCCAATTATTTCTTTACCGTTTTCGAATACTTTAGCATCATCTAACAGGTTTAATTTATTAGTAGTAGTGATCACTTTAGCATTCATATTTTTTAATATTTCACCTAATTCGTCATAAAAGCCAACAATACTTCCCAACTCACTATGTTCAGTGTCTCCTTGCTCTATTAACTTCGCATTCGTAAGAACTTTGTTTAAATTTGACAGGTAAATAAAACTCCCTTTCACCAAATCAAGGGGAGCGTCACCTTCAAACACGGTACTTAAATCAGTAGGTGTCGTTTGCAACACACCTGTGGCATGTTTCACTTTCGTACCCTCACGAACGTCTCGCATGATAAGCGCTCTATACCTATTCCAAGGGTCAAAGGACATTGGAAATTTATCTAAATGCTTTACCTTCTCATGCTGATTGAACATGAGTACATAACCCTTTTTAGAATAAAAAAGGGCAGTGAAACTGAGAAGGTACTTTTTACCATTACTCATTATCCACCACCCAACCTTTCTACAAATAGTGAAACCTTGTACCCTAGTAGTCGGGACAAGGCACTATTTTGTTGCATTTTATTTTTATAGATTCTCTTTCAGGAATCCTAAGCCGATCGGAGCATAAGGGGTCATGTTCGCTAAACGGTATGGAGTTCTAGGTGTGTCAGCTAACGTATAGCGATACGTTTGTGCATAGTTATAGTCTAAAAGCACTTCCACACCAAACCCAGGAACGTCCCCTAAAGTTAATTTTTTATCACTATCTACAGTGAATTGACCTGCACCAGGTTGTGCATCTTCAACAAAGTCGTCCTTCGTGAGTGTCTCACATCCTGTAGGCGTCACTAAACGAATCTCGAAGTCGTCATCAATTAGAGGTGAGTGGAATAGATGGAAGGAGTTACGCTCCCCGTCTCCTGTACCTACATGCTCATTGATTGAATTTTCCTTCACCTCTAATTCATCAAGCTGAGCGATATTTTTAGGATGGATCGCGTAAACTTCATCTAACCGTCCTACATAACCGTCAGCAGGGTGAACAATATACATAGGAGAGATATGATATTTACCTGAGTATACCGATGGATTGAATCTGGATTCATGAGACGGATCTACATCAGCATCATGTGTAATGAACGCTAGGTAGTGTTTTTGGTACATCGCTCCACCGACAGTACGTTGAATCATAACGGAACTATTTCCATTAGATGTATTTACCCCATAATCAAGCACATTTCGTCCGAGCTTCAAACCTGCTTCATAGTCGATTTCATCCTCTTGGCGAGAACCTCCAATTAGTACGTTGTTCATTCGAGGTGTTTTACCAATAGTAGAAAGACGACCTATATACAAAGGAGCAAAGAACGTGCTTTCAGGATCTGGCGCAGGGTCTAGTCGGAAATATGACACAATTCTGTCTTTTGTAATGTTACCCCAATAATAAACTTGTGAGTCACGTCCCCAACCTAATCCAATTTCATCCTGAGGGATATACGAAACAGCAGTTGGAATAGAAGGGTAAATGTAACGTACAGCATCATAAGCTGCCCCCATCAGTTCCTTTGGATTACTAGGATCAAACGGCGGTACGTCAATATCTCCATAACTTCCATTTGCATCCTTTACATACTCAATTTCATAGTCTGCGAAGAGGATTAATGGCTCTGTACCTTCCTGAAACGTAACAGTCCCTGCATCATGATCAACAGTATATTCAGATGGGTCCACAGGGACAGTCCCATCAATAGAGTCATAAAAACGATACGAATTTTCGCGGATACGTTGATTTCCAGGCTGAATGCGAAATTTGAAAACAGCTCCAGGGAGATCATCCAATTCTGCCAATTGTGGCGTTTCACTTCTAAGCACTAGACGTGTTGGAATAAACCCTTCAAAAGTAAAGTACCATAATCGTTTGACAAGGTCAGGTGCATTGTCAGTCAACGCATAAGTGGCTCTGATTTCACCTTCCTGTTCATCGTTAAAAGTGATGGTTCCTTTTTCACCATCTACGACATAAGGAGTATCAACAGGATGAATCAAACTACCATCCTCACGATAGAGTAAAATACTCGAAGGAACTACAGGATATACCATAAATTGGAATACCTTCCCTTTACCAGGTGCTTTTGTAATGTCCTTCATTAAACCGAGGAATGTTTCTTTTGAGATGATCGGCTCTTCACCGTAATCTCGAATTTTCCCACCATACCCTACAGTGTAACCAAAGTATCGAGTTTGATTATCGCTACCTTTTGACTGCATCAAATAAGTTTCTGCAAATGTCTTTCGATATGGATCTTTTGTATTTGTCGCTTTATCAATGACAAGAGGTGCTACAGATCGATACTTACCTAAGGTCTGCCACCCACCCTCATTGTACAACTTCTCTAACTGTTCGGGCAGAAGTTGAATGGACAAATCAACATCGAAGAATCCATCTTTATTTATGTTTTCCATTATTGATTTCACCTCTTAGCATTTTTAGATCACTGTGACTGCCTCAGCAATCACTCCGCTAGACTCATTATCTGCCATATCGACAGTCGTTAATTTGATTTTAGGTGTAAAGCCTATGGTTAACCCTGTAATTCTATAGAAGTTTGTTCGGGTAATCCCTTTGGCATACAGTTCATCATCAACGTACAAATTAACATGCTTTAAGTCTTCGTCGTCTGGTAGTTCCCATTCAACATCAATCGTTTGTGTAAACGGACAGACTACTTTAGTGATGGTTACATCTCCAGGCGGTGTCGTATCGTTCTCCGGATCGTAAGGTTCCTTATTAGGGTCAAAATCATCCGAGTAGATTCCTAATCCTATAGGTCTAAAGGTTGTAGCAGGTTTCTTTGTTAATGGAGAAACTGCTCCAAGACTTTGATACTTGTACATTTCGTAAACAGGTGTTGGACAATCTTGTTTTCTTACGCGCAGGTTAGAAGTGTTCAGACTTTGTGCATTGAATCCAATAGACTTATCTAAATATCCTCTTACCCCTTCCTCCGGATGGATGACAAAAATACGTGAAGAGTGTACTTTGTTCGAATATCTTGAACTATTAAATTGGTATTTATAGTTTTTCGTGTTCTCCATGCTTTCATAAGCCCTAGGGTATTTCTTCCCTTCCTCAGTCATCCGCACTGGAGGCAGTTGGTTAGGAGGTGCTCCCCAAGATAGATAATGCGCTTGGTATCGTGCACCAAATCGGGAGCGAGACACCATCACAGAGTCTACTCCGTTCGACGCATGATGAGGGT
Organism: Bacillus chungangensis; assembly: GCF_030812995.1. Lineage (GTDB taxonomy): Bacteria > Bacillota > Bacilli > Bacillales > Bacillaceae_C > Bacillus_CF > Bacillus_CF chungangensis. The sequence goes on from NZ_JAUSTT010000011.1 coordinate 19,978, forward strand.
ATAATTTAAGAAGCGGAAAGATTGTCTCCCCTACAGTAGCACCAGGATCATCAAAATCAAACAATGAAACAACCTTTTCATTATTTACTTCCCTATTGTTCGTAGAAAGTCTAGCAATAGTCGTACCTCTTGAATTACTACTAGATGCCTCTGTCCCTTGTTGCTCACGCTCTACAGTGATTAAATTACCTTCTTTTTCTACTAATTTCACTATCTCGTTCCCACCAATGGTTAACAAAGCAGGTGGTGCAGGAAGATTATCGCCATCAGCAACTAGAAAAGTAGTTGTACCAGCATAAATTTTACTAGCATTATACGTGGATTCCCACCTCGTTGTATCCTTCCGTTTTGAAGGTGGTATCGTTCCTGCAAACAATGCGTATCCGTTGTCACTCTTGCCATCCATCGACTTCACTTTACCAAAATAAAGCGGAATGGTAGGAATTAAGTTGTTCTCCCAAGCAGGAGCATTATCGGCTTGTAGAACGAGGAAGAAACTGGTACTGTCTACGTGCCCTTTGATGTTTACTTCTGAGTCTGACCACCAGTTCGTATGCCAAATTGGATGGTCTTTATGTTCCAAGAACTCTGCTCTTAATGTCGTCTTTACAATCGGTGACTGCATTGCCCTCGGTTCAGTATGCGTAATATTCACTTCTTTGTATTCTTCTGACCACTTTGTTCCTAGTACTTCTACATCTAATACAGATCGTAGCATATGAAATGGCGAAGCACTTAAAATCTTGCCATCGAACTCCATGTCAGGATTATCAGTCTCGAAGATTTCATAGTGGTGGCGATAATAATAGTAATAGTAGCCATACCAATATCTGTACCAATCTTCTCTGTCTCGGTCCCTTTCTAGTTGAAAAGATGTACCACTCATTCCTGGCATTGTCGTAATGGATACGACTCCACCTTCAGGTGCTAAGGCTTCGTTAGGCAGCTTCTCTAACATATAGAAATAGACGTGCGTCTTTGTTCTAGTAGAAGCGAAACGTTGTTTAATCCATTCATCCCATGTCGGCGACATTTGATAGTTTTCATCATTAGGGTCCTGGTCATCGTAAGGTCTGCGTATAATGTCGTTTTTTCGGTAGTATAGTGGGAACTGTCCTACCTCGGCAATCCCTAGCAACTGTCCATCAGCATTTCGATAGATCGTATGTTTTGCCACAGCGTAATTCACTCGATCAGTTAGTTTGTAATATGCTCTCGTATCTACTGCAGCTTTATAGAATTTTCGCGCATAAGTCCAACCATTATCTATTAACATGTTTCCAAAAACATCATGGAAGTTATCTTCCTCAAAGACGATTGGATAATCTTTAGGGGTCGAATCAATATACGGCATTCAATCACCTTCTTCTCTTATTTTTTACTTACACTAGCGGTTTAACAACTACACTTATTATAAGCAGCGATCATTTAGATATAACGTTCTCACGTCATTGTAATGTGAGTTTTACCACTTTCGATTTTTTCCCTGTTTTGCTGACCGCAACAACTTCAATTTCGGTCGGTGTTTCTTTTAACCCTTCTAAACAATAAGCAGATACTTCCCTAACACCGAAAACAAATACCTCGCCATTGAGATAAATAGTAACACTATCAAAATTTTCATCATGAGGATTTTCCCACGTAAGGTTAAACTTATTATCTGATAACTTTGTATAGCTTAAATTTGTGACTGACGCCGGTTCAGTGTCATTCACTGAAGCAGGATTCGTTACTGCTGCAGGGTTCAATTCTTCCTTATATATGCCTAACCCCATTGGATTAAAATGAGTGGATGGCCGCTTTGTTAGCGGGGATACACTACTGACAGGAACACATTGGTATACATCAAAAACCTTCTCTGGGCAGTCTTCCTTACGAATTCTTAACTCACTAGCATTTAAGTTAGCTGAATTTAGCCCTACGGATCGCTTAAGGTATCCCCTATTTCCTTCCTCAGGGTGCAAAAGATAAATTCGCGATGTTTGAACCTTTCCCGAATACCTAGATGGGTTGAATTGGTATTTCTTTATCCCTTCCCATGAACGAGGATACTGTTTGTCTCCATCACCTATCGCTTGGTCATCACTTTTTCGTGCAGGAGGCATTTCTTGTGAAACGGTATTAAAAGACAAGAAGTAATTCTGATAACGAGCACCTAGCTTCGTTCTATTTACCATCACTGAGTCAATTCCATTTGATGGGTAAGCAGGATACTTCTTTAAGATTGGCATTAACTTTCGGCCGCCCTTAGTTGTAATATCACTATAATCAAACGTAGCCACTTTATCAGATGTTTCTCCATTAGGGACGGTACCTGCAAATAATACGATAGCAGGGTCACCTTCATCGAGTGGTACAATGTCACCAAAGTAAAGAGGTACAATCGGTATCGTATTGTTTTCCCACATTGGAGTATTGTCTGTTTGGATCGTAATAAAAATGTTGTTACTGTCAATATGGCCTTTGATAGACACTTCGGAGTCAGCCCACCAATTCGTGTCCATGTAAGGGTAGTCGACATTTTCTAAGAACTTAGCTCGCAAAGAACTTTCCACAATTGGTGACTGCATCACCGTAATATTTGCTACCTTCACAAAGGCTGATGCCGCTGTCGTATCTTTAAAGTCGATAACTGTAACTTCTACATCTAACGCCATCCGTAATCTTTCATCTTCCTTAGATTCATCGGACCATGGAGTCAATATAACTGAACCGTCCTTCATGTTAGGTAGTTTATCTAACATATAGAAGTAAAGCGAGGTATTCGTTTTACGTTTTTCGAATTCTTTTTCGAGATAGTCAAGTAGCGCTTCTTTTTTAGTTTCGTCTGATGTAAACCAGTTATAGAAAGGAAAACCGTTACTATGGTCGGTAAAGTCAGACCATTCTGCGACAACTGCCACTCCCAACAAATCGCCACGAGCATTACGTAAAATTTGATGCTTGGCGACGACAAAATCGTCGTCGTGTCGTGCTGTTTCATCATGCTCAGTAACGAAATGAGTAGATGTGACGGCTTTTTTAAATTCTCGTGCTAATGTCCAACCATTCTTAATCAAGATATCCTTAAATCCACCCTGCAAATCGCCTTCACGAATCTTGTAAGGGGAAAGAGCAGGAGTACTGTCGATATAAGGCATTCACAACACCTCTCTTCTCATTTTTCATGATAACGAAGGACGGGGGTTATTCCCCCGCCTCTTACACATAGTTATCGTTTCATCTGTTCATTTAGTTGCGGTCGGTTTCTTCATCATGTCTTCGTTTACGATCGGTGCATGTTCAATTACTTCTGTTGGTATATCACTACTTGGACAATACATTGTATATCGCCATATAGAATCTATTTTTCCTTCTTCATTCATCACGACTCGCAGCTTGCCAAAAGAAGGCTTGTAATAAAAGGCGAATGGACTGCCGTCCTTATAAACCTTAGATCCTGTGTTGTAAATTAAAGTATCTCCTGCAAACACTCTCATAGTGTCTGGCGCACCATCGAAATCGTATTCAATATAGTAAATCCCTTCCTCAGTAGAAGGATGAAAAAACTCAGCATATCCTTTACTTCCATTCGTTTGGTCTCCACAAGCGACGACATTATCCGGTTCTTTCTCCTTGAACTCCAACGTTACTGTTTTCTCACAAACATGTTCACCATATGTAGCAATCACCTTAACAGAATAGACACCTGCTGTGTTGCTAGTGAATTGGTTATCTCCATTTTGAGTGACTTCTGGAGGAGTATCGACAGTAATGTCTGTCACATGCTCTATATTCATTCCGTGATTGAAGTTCATTTCAATCGTCTCGCCAACTTCCACTGTGGGACCTGTTACCATATCTACCGTCAAATCACACGTAAACTTTCCAACGACCGTTCCTGCCACAACACATTCCTGTCCATCTTGATAAACAACCGTAAATGTAATAGGAAATGTTCCTTCTTTTAAAATGTTGTATGTACCCTCGCCTATTTCTTCCAATGATGCTGCGTCGAAAGAGGACTCGATACTTAATATGCCAGAATTGTTCGCATGTTTAAGAGTAAACGTTACTGACTCACCGATTGACTTTGTAGTACTTTGAGGATGGATCTTTAACGAACATGAGGGAACCGGCGTGTCACCAATAACGACATCATCAGAAGGTTTCCCAATCGGTGGCTGCTTAGGTGTTTCAATCCTTTTGAAACAGGCTGGGTTCATCAACATTCCTACACCCGCCATACGGAAATGGGTGGATGGTCTTTTTGTAAAAGGGGAGTCACCTTCAATAATCGTTACGTAGTATTCATCGACAGTCTCGGTTTTTTCCTCTTCCTCTAAAGGCGGATTTTCTTCCTCAGGGTGTTCCTCGCCTTCAGAGGGTTCTTCCTCAGGATTGGTAGCGATTAAATTAGACCACTGAAAGGGAATCCTTAGATGTAGTTCATTACCTGTGTTTGTTTTTACCTCAATCCAAACCTCATAAATCCCTTCCTCAGCCATGCTCATAAAGTCGTATAGTGGTGTCCCATCGCCTAAGTCTTTTTGGGTAAAGGATATTCCTTTCATGGTCAGTAAAGATTCGTTGTTTGGATCATCTTTTATTGATAAGAGGGTCCCTTTTTCTCCATACTGCAATGGTTCTTCTATAAGAACTGCATCAGTAGCCCTAGAAAAGCGCAAGTAGGCTTTAGCAGACGCAATCCCTATCCCTTTAAGAAAATGAATATCTAAATAGGAAACACTATGTGCTTTAATGTCAATCACGAGTGGATGATGCTGATGGTAGGAAATTACATCGTTAACATCTTTAAACATGTATCTTGAAGGTAAGTGCCTCCATCTAATCGAATGAATAATTGGAGCTGTGTCGTCACCGTCAAATCCAACGTTCTGTTCCATATCCAACTCAGGAATTGGTGTTAACGCCATACTCTTTCACCTCTATTCTTTTATCACTTCTACTTCAAATCCTTGTAGCTTTAAGTCACGAATAAAGTAATCTTTCAAATACAAGTCTTTTGCTTTATTCATTTTTGGCGGCTTTTTCTCGTCTCTTACCACTAACTCTTCGGGAATCCCTTTTAAGAACCCTCTGTACTTGATTTCCGTCGCCTGATTCAATACAAAGGAAATATTTTCGGCAAGTGGTTGATCTCCACTCACCTTCACTTTTCCTAATACTTCTCCCTCATTATCTATAAAAACAACATCATCACCTTTTGCTACCTTTAGAATCATGTCTTTTGCCCCTTTATAATAAGTTGGTAAATCCTAACGCTTCTAATTGTTTATAAATAAAATCATGTTTAGCTTTAAACTTGTCTCTCAGATAACGTCTATTCATAACGTACATTGTAAATGCTTCTGCAAAATCTTCAGAAGGTTTGAAACATCCGTAATCAGAGACAGGTGCCAGTTTTCCATTATCTAGCGTTGTTCCTGGTTTACTCTTTGTTAGTTCAATATACTGACCGTTACTTTTCTTTTTCCATCCACTTATATCTAGCCATTCCGGCATATCGTGTAGTATACTGCCAAACTTGTCAAAACCATAATAAGAAACTGAGTGTCCCAATTCGTGGATAGCTATTTCTGCTGCAACATACGGCAAATAATTTTCTTCATTAAATTCTGGTTTGTAATATTCCATATACTCTCCACCAATCACCCTACTTCCAAAACCTGTACTTGGTTTCATATAATCATATGGTCTATGGGCATTTGCCGATGTGATTGTGTACAGCAACATCTGAGGCTCGAAATTAACGATTGAACTGAGCGCCTTAAAAATGTTTTCTTTACTACCATCTTCTAGTTCTACCAGATGGTTTTGGTCTAGTGCCCACGCCCCTGTGATACCTCCACTATCACTTTCCTCTTCCACATCATTAAAATCGATCCAATCATATACGACGTTAGGGATCATTTTTATAAATGAGGCCATTTTATCTAAAATATCACCTTGTAAAAAACCTTCAGAACTATGATGAAAAAGAACTGGTTTCATTAGTTTAGTTGTCATGAACAGAGATGCTTTTTGTAAATCTGTCAGGCAGTTCAATTCCGTGTCACACCACTTCTTGAATTGACCCCATGTATCCTGTACATTTTCTTTACCACTTTGTACTTCTTGTAAAGACATCCACAAAAATTGATGAAAATCCTCTATTATCACTTTCGATCTTTCTATTTTAAAATTACTTCCATCTGTGAAAAACTCGATCCAATCATTCCGTCCTTCCCAAAATCCTTTATTTAATCTTCTCCCTAATCCTTGTCGATGCTGAATCATAAATTGTTGTGCTAATTCTGTCATTTCCCAATAATCGTCATTAACCGTATTCGCATCTATTGAATAGTCACAATGATATGAGAATCTATCAGGCGAAGGTGGGGTATATGGCTTTTCCTCATCTGGGTTTCCATCATTGTCTCCTGTTCCAGGTGGGAATGGAGTCCATTCATCCTCTGGAATATCTTCTGGTGCTTCAGGATGATATGGTTCTTCATCACATGTTTCACACCAATAAGGGAATCGTAGGTTATCACCTTCCATTACATTTATGGTTGGTAGTAAGACGATATTTGGAATATAGCCAACAGAGCCATCTTCAGGATGTATCACATGTGCTCTTGAAGCATGAACCTTCTCGCTGTATCTAGAAGGATGGAAATCATACTGGTAGTAACCGAACCGTAAATAGTTCCATGCCCGTGGATATTTACGTGCAAACTCCTCTTCTTTCTCTGTACCAATAGCATTCTTCATCAGTCTAATTTCTTCACGAGTCGGGGGCATAAAATTAGAAGGGACATTCCATTTTAAATAATGCGCCTGGTATCTTGCACCATACTTTGTCTTTTTTAACATAATAGAATCTATACCGTTAGAAGGGTGATGGACGTAATTTCTTGTAATCGGTTGTAACGTTTCAACCTTTTCATCGATACTGTCGAAGTCAAAAAATTTACCTACTTGTGTTCCACCTAACAAAGCTATCGGGCCTTCATTCCGTTTAGTAGAGTCCTTCATAACAAGATTTCCGAAAAAAAATGGAACAAGGGTGACATTGTTGTCTTCCCAAGTAGGTGCCGAATCTACTTTTAAAGTAAAAAAACAGCTCGTCTCATCGAACACTCCACGTAATTGAATAAGGGAATCAGCCCACCAATTTGTATTTGTGCGGTAATTTAATTTTCCGATAGATCCTATCATGTCACCTGTATCCGCTTTTAGATTCATCGTAATGATAGGAGATTGTTTCATATCTTCGTAGTATTCATTCTCACTGTAAAACTCTATATCAAGACTAGCCTTTAAAACTCCTTCTCCATTATCGTCGCAAAGAATTGTAATTGGCGTCGCTTTTCCATCGCTCGTCTGGGCGTGTGTGTATCCATCATAACTATCTAACGTATAGCTATAAACCGTTGTATAGTTCAAAAATGCTTTATATATTTCTACGAATCTCTTCATTAGTGCGCCCTTATCAGTAGGTAAATCGATAGTAGAGATTTTAAATGCACCCGTTGATTGTGCAAACGCTAAATATTCATTATCCCAGCGTCTCAAAATAATATGACGAGTAATACATATCATACCTTCCTGAGGTATGCTTGGAAGTCTGTAGCCATTTTCATCTTTCACTAATAGGCCTTTCTCAAAAGTGATTTTATATACATCTACTTTTTTAACCTTGGTATTAAAGTCCTGCCACCAATAGTTATCTTTTTTATCTTTGAATCTCCTAAATACCTTATGAAACAGATCATCTAGGAAACGATCATGTCTAAGTGTTTCTTCAATCCAAGGCATTGTATTCACTCTCCTGCAGTTTCGGATTATTCCTTAAACATTGGAAATTAACCCAAACATATTTTGCTTGTCCACCCCGATTATCAAACCTAAAGGTAATTGGGGTTCCTCTCTCGACCGTTTTTACTGCCATGAGATAAGCACCTTCAGGCAAGTCTTTCGTATAAATTTCGTCAAAAATGTAATTGTTCTGATGATCATCGCCAATAAAGAGACTCCAATTATCTGTTGCATGGTATCTTGAAGCACCTACAGCAACGGAAACGAGCTCTATATCAAACTCAGGAATAAACTGTACATCGAATTTGTCTATCCTACCTAAAACTTCTAACATCTTCCCTTTGATGTAAGGCTCAGTCATGGTCGGCATGAAAGGATAGTCAAGTCTACCACTGTTTAAGCGCCCCACCTGACCAACCCTATCTAACTCACCACCAACAACTACATTTGCACCAAAACTCATGTTGCCACCTCACGATCCCTTTTCCATTATTTATCCCGCCATTGATGGACAGTGCGAGAGCAAAGAAGTTAGTGGAAACCCCACTGATAAAGTGAAACTTCCATGAGTAGGGGTTTTCTCTCATCCCCTACTCATGGTTAGTTGAACCAATCGGACATTTGACTTTCAGTTATCGTTATCTCCCACCTAGACCTCCTCGTTCCTCTTACTCTTGAGGTGGGGGTCTTACTGCCAGTTAGATGTGGGATAAACGTTTCACTGTATCACATAATCTGTAGGGTCTGACGGATTGTAACCATCTGCCCATCCACTCTCAGGTGGTGTAACTTCATCACTCGCAGTATAATGACTGTCTGCATAGTCCTCGGCCTCATCTACCTCTGGATCATGGCCTGAGCTGTAACCACCGCCGTCATAGAAGTCATTAGGATTTTCGTACCCGTCGTCAATAGCTGGAGGTTGTTCATCCACGAACCAATCTGCGTCGTCGTACGTTAGTTCAATTCGTTGGAAGTTACCATATCCATGTTCTTTGAATATTTTGGCAATTACTTCTTGATATTTCCCCATATATTGCGTAGCAATCATCACTTCGACAATCATAAGGTGATTGATGTACTCATGGTCTGGTATATCCGCTCCTACAGGAGGAGTAAGTCCTCTCGTTAGCGTGATTGTGTCAATTGCCCCATTGCGATAAATAATCATCACTTGTTTAATCACATTTGGGTCAATATCGTTTTCATGATCCCTCATCACCTCAAAAGATTCTACTTGCCATTGTGAAGAGTCTAAAGTATTCCCATCATTCAACAGTGGACTCTCAAAGTTGTGAGAAGAACCTCTTTTAATTTGTCCCACTTTACGGTTAATCATATCGAGGATGGGATACACTTCGTTTACGTTCATAAAATTTCGCTGTGTCATAGAATCACCTGCTTTTCTGACTTCATTATAAGAAAAAGAGAGTATTCCTAACGCCATGGCGGAATACTCTCTTCATTACTGTTATGATGTCACTTTGTGTGTAACTGTATCTTCCCAAGTTAATTCTAAGAAATTGACCATCCCTTCTTTACTGCCTACTAATCGATTGCCTTTCACAATAAAGTAACCTGCTGAGGAAGTACTCTTATCATAAATATAACAACCATCAAGCACATCAATCATTGGATTGCCTTTTACCACTACGTTAAAATTACGCGCTTGTCGTTTCATATCGAAGAATAGTTTATTTACTACATCTTCTTTTACTCCTCTAGCTGAAGCACCATTTGATTCGTCAATCCAATCAGCTACAATCTTAGCAGTCCTTATATTCCCCTTTAAGGCTATATATAGTTCTTGGTCAAGAAAGTGTTCAACTTGACCTCGATTTCCTTCAATAATCAAATGATTGCGAACACGTGAATGGTCGATAGATGAAGTAAGGGACTGCAAATTCTCTCCATCAATGAACTCCCATTTATCATTACTTACCGCTAGATTTCTAATATTCTCTAATCGGAAAGTTCCGTACCTGTCACAATAAGCACGATACATAATATCGCCGATTATTTCTTCGATTGCGTCAGATGCTCTCGTCCCTTCTTCAAAGTCGATTGCCTGTACATAAGGGTTTTTATATCCATGGGGATCCTGGACAGTGTCGATACTTTTTTCTATATATTGCTGGCTCTTTGCGTCCCATACAACTGCCCTTTTCCCTCCCCTGTCGATGTCAATGTAGTATGTTTCTTCAATAATAGCATCAGGATATTGGATATCATCCTCATGCAATCGCCAACCAATAAGCCCTGATTCATTCACGATATTGTGAACGATAGCAGATTTAACCCACGCTGTTAAAGGGGTTACTTCATCTCCATGAATCTCATCTCTTCTAGGGAAGGTTAATTCTCTGTCAAACACATGCTCCTCTAAGGTATTGTACATATCTACACAATTAACAGTGATCGTACGTTCCTCTGAGTCCTGTTCAATTTCTCCTTTAATTCTCCCTGTAAATACTCGGACTAAGTTATCTCCATAACCTGCATAGATGCGCACTGGAGTAGCTTCACTAAGTACATGTTGGATAGATCCACCTTCATAATAAGACATCTCGGACTCCTTCAGATTATCAGGAAAAATGGTTGTCCTTTCATAATGCGGGGAGTAGATGCCATATTGGTTGTTTAACGTAAATCGAGCCGTTGCAACTCTCATGTCAAAATGGTGATTCACTTCCCACTGTTTAATATCATCCTCGATGGTAAAAGTTGTATCGTAGACAAATGCCCCCGTTTCCAACCATACATCTCTCTTACGAGTAGTATATTCCTCTGAAACATTTGTTCCGTAAGTTGCCTCCACCTCTGTGACCTTAAAACACTTTAATCCAAACTCTCCTTTTCCACTAACATTTTCAAAAGTAAACGAAAGAATATGAGAGTTAATCCCTGCTTGTCCATCTAAATGAAATTTTCCATGGATTGGCGGTTCAAATGTAGGATGGGTCGTATTATCCTTATTTGTATAAGTTTTGACAATCTCTCCATCATAAGCAACCGTAACTGAATCTCCTTCACCAAGATCTGCATAAAAGGAATATTCAAAGTAACCATCAGTAGAAAAATGATGCTTGTACCCAAATCCTGCAACAGAACCTTTCGGAACATTCCCACTAAAGCCTAAGTACTTCTCTGCTGTTTTTACTGAAGTGAAGTGTTTAAGGTTTGAGCGATCAATCCAATTACCATCAAGCGTTGCATCCTTATCAAAACACTTATTAAATTTTACGTTAGGGATGATTTGAACGGGGCCACCAACAGTATCTCCTGAAACAATGCCTATTTTCTGTTCACCTGTTAAAACAGGGTAAGGGTCTATATGGTTATTTCCTCCATACACCCACTTGCCTTTCCAAAGCTCGAAATGAAGGTGAGCCCCATAAGAGTTCCCTGTATTCCCTACTTTACCTAACCGAGTACCAGCATTAACATATTGTCCACCGCGTACCTGCAAGGAGTCATCTTGCATATGTGCATAAACCGTCATATACCCATTTTCATGTTGAATCATGACACAATTACCGTAAGAAGGACTTTTATAGGCTTTTGTTACGAGTCCTCCATAAGCTGCCACAACCCACATCCCGTTCACCTTTCCTTGTGTCGTGTGGACAAGGTCTATTCCTTTATGATTGCGGCGACCACCTTTATGTTTCATATGATGTGACGAGACTTTCGCACCGTTTTGAAGGTTGATACTCTCTATTGGGAACACGATACTTGACGGAGATGAGTTGGCGCTTATCGCCATCTTTTGTTCTTGGACAGTGTACACTTCTTCCTTGTCACATCCACAGTCATCTTTTACTAAAGTTTGAGAATGCTTGCTGATAAGCCCTAACGCGTCTGTCCCACAATTCCACTTATGAGAGTTTTCCGTGCGTATAGCATCGTAATAACTTTTTACTTTACTTTTCCAATTCGCCCCATCTGCTGACCATACCCATTTGTTATAGCCCTTATCTCCACCTTGATGAAAATAATCAATGTCATTTTCATCCATATAGCCTCTAGCGTTTATTCCATTGTATTTGCTCTTCATTGCATCTGCATATCGTTTGCACGCCCAATGTGCCTGAGTCTCTATCCCCGAATAAGTAAAATCACATTTGTTCGGACAACCATACCCAACAATGAAACTTCCTTTCTCCGGCCTACCTTGTCCTAAAGTCCCAAATCCTGTTTCATGTTTCGCTATAGCTAACATGAAATAGTAGGCTTGTTTCGGAAGGCTAAATTCTTTTACTTTTTTACTAAAAGCACATTTGATATACTCAAACCTTTCTCCTGACTCCCCTCCCGGTGTCATGCCACTCGGCTCTGCACCTAAAGGAGCGTTTATCGATATACTTGGTTTAAGAATCTCTAAGGTAGAGTGCCTAATTCTGTCTACTACATCGAACCGACTTTTCATTCCTGGGACGTAAGATAGTTTGTCTAATTCGATAACAACTCTAGGTTCGTGCCCAAGAGCATTTACTTTACGTAGAATATCTTCCATCAGACTTACAGAAGGAGTTTGATGGTCATATATAAACGTCATGAATACCCGCTCCTATCTAAATTGTTCTAACGCCCACTCTGTAAAACGGTGCAAGTAGACAATCGCCTCAGCCCTTGTTACACAAACGTCCGGCTGGAATGTGTTATCCTCGTAGAGTGGAAAAACGTAACAACCGTCATTGAACTTTTCGTCAAGTATGTTGACTACATCTTCTTCGTACCACTTACCTACGAATTTCTCTCTATCTTTAATATATCTTTCTGTTTTATCGATCACTTTAGGTTGATATCCTCTGTCAGTGTACCTATTGTAAAAATTCTTTCTCATACGCTGTAGTAATGAAAAGAACTCAAATCTTGGTATAGTAATATTCGGAAAAAACCTATCATTGTATATCGCACAAGTTGAAGAGGGTACTACTTTTTCTCTTTGACGATTTTTTATGACCGCACCTGATTTATAATTATAGTTCACAAGTATCGGAAACTGATTTAAATGAAAGGAAACGTAGAGTACTCCATTTATAATAGTAAAACAGTTATGCTTATATCCTATCGTCCTCATCAGAGCAGAGTGTATAGACTCCCCCACTTGAACATCTACATTCACTCGTCTCAGTTTCTGTCCCATACAAACAGCCATCTCATTAAGTCCGTATCGTAAATCAAACTCGTACTTATCAGCCATATCCAGTTTCTTGTTTGGATAGAGAACTTGACATCCGATTGTTTTCGGATAAATATGACAATTTTCAGAGGTTTCATCTCCTTGGTGCATATCGAGAACGCCTGATAAGTAGACACTTACCTCTTTACCACCTGCTATTGGATGACCGATGTAGACAAAATCCGTCTCCAACTTACTTGGTTTTGTCGGAACTCCATCAATATAAACAATAACTATTTCTCTTGAATCAGGTTTGTAACCACTAATGTTAAACCTTGTTTGTCCTTCCGTTGTCGTGAAATTATGTACACTACGTGTTTTACCTGTTACAAATTTATTGTACAATTTACCACTGTACAGTTTTTCCTCCTTCTTGGAATCTAGGAATATTCTTTCTGCTTCTAATACGTTCCTATAGAACCATTGAGTAGTGTTGACGTCTAACCATCTTACAGTCCCCCCCATGTTAATACCCCCTTAACATTTTATCTATATGTTTATACGTCCTTGTCATAAAAGCAGTTGTTTCTGCTCTTGTTATCCATTTCTCAGGATGGAAATACTGTACAGGAGTTCCATCAGCAGCGTAAGTGGAAATGAGACCTCTTTGTTGCATTTCGTCAATGTAAGTTTGAGCCCAATGATTTTCTATGTCGATGAAAGGGTACTGATGCCTAAACTCAAAATCTTGTTTTCTAATCATCAGCAAATTAACTGTAATAAGATACTTTGTCTCAAACTCTACCGCTCGGATATCTAAATCACCGTTTACAACACCAAGAAAAATAGTGCCTTTTTCGTCATAGAACTTATGCTCTGCACCTATAAACTGTAACCAGTCAGCATATTCATTCTTACTTGTGAACAACAATTGTATTGTCACAGAGTAATGAGATGTCCCTTTGCTAATGATTCCTGCTGATGATTGTAAATTAATATTGGCGTGAGTCATTAGGTTTGGAGTAGGTGGTTTATACTCATTCGTCATTCTCCCTCTCACTTGTACGAAACGTATTCCATTGTCATAGAATAATTTACGTTTAAAAACATCATCATTCGTTTTGTTCGGCTTTTGTTGTGCCATCCTTTTCACCCCTAATTATTATAGTAAACCCCACCTAATGATTAGATGGGGTCTTGTAATTAGAATGTTCGGTATCCAAAAGGGTTACCGTTTAGTTGTGTACGCATATTTGCATTTCTGCCTGCTGCAATTCCTTGACCTAATTGAAAACCGATATCAGATAGTTGCTTGCTTCCTGTATCACCATTAATATTAGGTAAAGTAATATTGACGTAAGTGTCGCCTATTCCCGATTGGATCGTCATGTTAGAATGAGTACCCTTACTTACCATGTAGTCGTACTGTGACATTGGATGAACTCCCTCAGGAAGATTAAACGAACCTCCCTGGTTTTTTAATTCTTGATAAATGTTCAACTGAGTAAGTAAAGACTTTTTCGTTAGTTCCCTAATTTCTGCATTAATTTTATCAATATCATCAGCGGTTGCTTTAGGATCTTGTTGGGCTACTTTTAAATCTGCAATATATTTATTTAATTGGGACCTTTCTTTATTCAGTTGATTCATTCGGAACGGTTTCATTATTGGATCTCTTGCGTCCACTCCCCCAAAAGAAAGCCGTTGTCTTAACATAGCGATTTCTTGGTTGTCATCGAACTCTTTTAAATCCTCTCTGTAAGCCAACGCCCTGCTTAATCGAAGGTTCTTTAATTCAATAGTTTGATCAAGAATTGATTTTTCTAGATTTCTAATGATATTTTTTAACTCACCGTCAACATCTAAAGAAGGCTCATTATTTTGGCTTGAAGCTAAGTCTTGGTATGAAACTAGCTCACTCTGTAATGAGGCTAATTCTGTCTGAGCATTACGAATCTTTTCATCGTATTGTTGACGAGAGTTCTCTACAGTCCCCAGTATCGTTTTCATATCAGCAATTTGACGATTATATCTCGTATCCTCTAGCCTATCATCAATCGGTCTTTTGGCGATTTGGAATGCCATTCTACGGTCAGCAACTTTCAAGTTATCATAGTACTCGCTGAATTCCTTCTCGACCTCAAAATCTCTCAACGCTTCTTTTTTAAGTTTGCTCTGCAAACTTTTGTATTTTTTAGATGTTACTTTCCTCCCATTCTTGTCCTTTTCGAACTGTTCACCTGTTCGTTCCATCTCAGCAAGCTGCTCTCGATACGTTTCAATACTTCTCTTAGAAAGTTCCTTTTGGTGTTCATAAACTTTCATTTCTTCTTGAAGTTGTTCCCTTTTTAACGCTAAGAATTCTACGGAATTTGATTTTACCCCACTAAGCAGAGCAGCTGTTTGTTCTTTGACATTTTCGGTTCTTAGTTCTTGTAGTTTGTTTTTCATTGTCCCAAGGGTGTCGGATATGAACTCAATTTCTTCGCCATTCGACCATTTTTTTAAATCTGACTTTGACTTGTCATGATGATATTTACGTTTCATATCATCCTTTTTCCCTTGTTCTACATTCATTTTTTCGTATTCTTTCCGAAATTTTTCGTCATTCAGCGCATCTAATTCTTCATACAATCCTGAGTCTTTCTTGTATTGTTTAGTAACATCTGCTATCGTCCACTCTCTATCGCCCTCTTTGAGGTTAGCGTTGTGTTTTTCTACGATTTTGTTTATATCTGTGGTCTTGTATTTTTCCAAAGCCCATTTATCAAAGTCGCGTTGAAAATTGGCTAAATCATTATATCCTACGTATTGATTACCAGGACTAAATATATCTTGGATTGTGTTATCGCTATGCTGCAAAACCTTATAAATGACTCCGGCCCACTTGCCTTCATTAGTCAACTCTTTCATTTTTGTAAATTCATCCACAACATCTATTTCTGTTGTCTTGTCGCGAATCTTTCGCTCAATGGGACTAAGTTCTGCATCTTTCACGACATCAGAGATCGTATTATCAATTAAATTTTCTCCATATGATAACGCCATTTGCCATCCAAAACGTCCAATGGTTTTACCAAGAGTCTTCCCCTTAGACAAAAGTGTTGCAGGTTTAGCTCCTTTATGCTCCTCACCTGACAAGCCTTGACTAGCCATTCCTTCTTCCGATAAATGAACATTAGATTTATTTAAACAAGATAGAACTGAACCTATAAAAGTATTGTTAATTGCAGCTACTAGTTCGCTCATGACCTCTGAGTTCTTTTCTACCCAATGAGATCCATGACCAATAACATCAGCTAAATGCTTAATTAATGGTGTGATGGACTCAAAGACATTTGTTAATGATACGTTAAAATCAACTTTTGCTCTTTCTATATCTATGATGTTTGAACTTAAAGATTTTGATAATGTCTTAAAGATTACATCTAGCTGAATATTTAGCGCTTTTTTTATCATATCGTGAATATTTTGCCCATTTCCAATTTCCACACCAACGTCATTAAAAGATTGAATATAAGATCGGAATTTATCTATTCGAAATCCGTTAGCAGATAGTTGGAAAATATCATCAAGTGTCTTATCTTCTATTTTATTTCTAGCAACAAGATTTCCAATACCGGTATAAACGTCAAGCCCTTTACGCTTCACGTTTCTACCGGATCCATCCTGTTCATAAACATCTATACCATAGTGTGATAGTTTTTCATGGACTGTCGACATACCAAGACGTGTGTTAATGGTTTTGAACATATTAGCAATGTCCTCTCCACTGAGTCCTAACGATTGTAATGCATTCGTTACCATCATACTCGCCTCAGTAATGCCGATTTTATTTGCAGCGAATGTTGCTCCGGACTCCATCAGTACTTTCATTAGATCTTCTGTCGTTGTCTTAGAAATGTTGGTAGCCAACCCGAAAGATTTTACAACTTCATCCATGTGCCAAATCGAGAGCCCAAATTGTTTCATTAATGACTCTAGTCCAAGTGCGATTGTATTGACTAAGTCTCCTTCGTTATCCAACCTATGAATCATAGAGGCAAAGTCCATAAAGGTAAGTGCTTCTTCTTTATTCTCGGCTACACGAGATGCAATAGAAGAAACCTTAGACATGTCGGCATAATCAATAGCATACAAGCCTGCTTTCTGTTTGACACCAAGCATCACTTCTCCAACTTCTTTTTCTACTTTTTCAATATCAGGAGTCATATTTCCTTGACTATCTTTCATCTGATAGCCGTCCTTTTGCATAAAGTTTTGAAAGACCTTTAACTTTTCTGGTTGAGACGCCTTAAAAGTTTTCATTGCTTGAAGAATTGCCGTTATTGGTATTTCAGACCTACCACTTGATCGAAGCAGCATGTCCATTACTGCTTCTTCTATCCCTAAACTCTTAAATTGATGATCACGTTTAGTATTGAAAACGAGAGGATCTTTTTTGTTATGATGAGAAGATAGTGGAGAGTCGACTTCGGCTTTTATATGTGTAAATTGGTTGTTAATTTGTTCTATCACTTTTCTAACGATGTCATGATTCAGTTTACTAATCTCGTCAATTAAATAATGTTTAAAGGTAGAGTCTGGCTCTACCTTCACTTCTTGTACTAAATTTTTAAGTTCAGTCATCATTTCTCTAGTACCTAAGAATAGTTTATTATTCATAACATATTCCAAACTAGAGAAATCCTTTTTTATTCCGTTTCCATTAAAAGACCCATTATACATACTGCCAAAAGTCTTTTCTAAATGATCTTCCGTGACTCTTAAACCCTTTGTAATGTTTTGTTGCAACCTCTTTGTCAAATCTTTAATAGGTACGTCGTTGCCTCTACTCTTGGTAGTTTGTGAAGTCAAATTAAATAAAGAACTCTTTATAGCAATAATACGTTGCTCTAGCTTACCGAATCTTCCGTCAATTAGTTCCAGCTGTTCCCCTAATGCTAGTATATTCCTTATAGACTTCTCAAATATGTTAGTAGTTGTTCCAGCTGATTGTCTTAGAACATCTCTTGACATTACCCTCACCAACCTTAAAATACTCAATCCTGCACCTAACAAATAAAGTGAAACTTCCATCAGTGGGGGTTTTCTCTCATCCCCCACTGATGGTTAGTTGAACCAATCGGACATTTGACTTTCAGTTATCCCCCACCTAGACTTCTTCGATCCCTCTTACTCTTAAGGTGGGGGTCTTACTGCCAGTTAGATGTGGGATAAATAGGAACGGGCAGGATCATTATTACAAGATACCTGCTAACCATTCCATATCATCAGAATCAGCTACCTCATATCCATCAATTACTTCTTTACCATCTCCGTTGATAGATACATCTCCCTGAGATTCGCTAAATGATGCCCCACTTCCAAACAATCCGGAAAACGCCATTGAATGAACCTTTACCGTAAACTCTATGTGCTTATGACACTTTTTTAAATAGTAGTTTAACTGAGGTAAAGTTAGTTCCCATATATCCTGTTTCTTCATTCCAAGGTAATGACCCAAATTAAAGAAGATATCAGCCCAATCTATAAAGGCATTTTCATCGTACTTTTTCTCTTCTTCCTTTGAGTCTATAAAGACTTTTTTATACCATTTAATCCAATCATAATATCGATAATTTGTTTAGCTGTATGAATGTCCACATAATTCGCTAAATAATCAGCCGTGATCTCTTTGTAATATGGTTTAAAAGCCATTAATAAAACTTCTAATAACTCCTCAAAATGATCCTCACCTGATTCGTCAGCAATCAGGTTGGAAATAATAATACCTGTATCAATCGTGTTTAGTTTCTTCATTAAATTCTTCCCATCTAGTAAACCTAGAGGAGGTATTTTATAAGTAATCCCGTCACGAAGTCGAACAGTGTCATCTTCCTCGAAAAAGACTTTCTCCATGTAATCCGATTCTTCTTTCGTCAACGGTCTCTTCTCTTTATTCTGTTCTTGCTTTATTTCTCTCGTTTCTGCCTCATCTTCAACCTTCATATTAGACATATCATTTTCTTGCCCTATATGAGGAATTTTCAATTCTCTTTCACTCATATTCGTTTCCCCCTATTACTCGATATTCCCCCATGAAAAATTAATCTGAGAACAAAAAGGTTGGGGATTCCTTTAGCCCTCATGAACAATATAAGAAGGTAGCATACAAAACTAACAAAATCATGGAAAAGAGGTATGCCCCAAAAGCCCCTTTAAAGTTAAAAAAACCCACAGTGATTATTTATCCTTCGTGGGTTCTATATAAGTTCGCTTTTTTCTTATGAAGCAGGAGATTTTTCTATTCATGAGATTGTAATCGGTAGAAATTACGTTAATCAAAAGAAGTTTTTGTTATTCTATTCAAGTGAAATCATTTAAGCGCGAGAGTACGTACAAGCGTCGCTTATGAAATAGTAATATAAGAAATGAGGGGGATAGTTCTCATTACCACTTTAAAAATAAAAAGTCAATACATAAAAATAAAAAAGGTTGATTTAAAAAAATACATACTGTATAATGTAATTTGTGGTTGATAGTACAATTAGTAGTAATCGTTCCATACATCATAAAAGTTGCGATAATTTTTAACTTTTTTCATGACATTGATTTACAGGGAATATGAAAAGATGTATAATCAATGAAAAGGGTATGGTTTCTATTAGTAGGGATAGATGTACAGTCAAGTGCTGCACACCTCACGAAGTTTTTTAAACGCTCGTGTTGTATGAGACTTATTGACTTGTAGTTCTTTTGCAATCTCAGATAAGTTCTTGTCAAGCCCCTCTTTGTGATACAACATGAACACTAATACGTCTTGCTCTATAGGTGTAAATCTAGTACGATTCATTTCAAATTCTACTCGAATATCTGAAATGTCGTATCCATAATCTTTAGTAGCATGAGTGTATGTAGCTATACCGTTTGTATCATTAAAACCTTCTTCATCGCCAAAACCATCACAAAAGAAGACAGATATTGAGTTTTGTTCTATCTTTCTATTATTTTGACGGTAGTAATCTACTACAGTACGCTTAATAATTGTTTGACAAAAAGAAGGTATCTTATCCTCAGGGACTTCTAGAGTTTTTAGAGCCTTAAGAATACGAATAATGCAATCTTGCTTAACATCTTCCTTATCTTGTGGCTTTACTTTAAATAGTTCAAAATTAAAGATTTTCTTAAGAGATTGAGAATTTAAAATTTCCATAGTTAAGCTAGTAGAATTAGTAACCGTTGTCATTTGCCATTTCCCCTTATATCATGTTGAAATATTGTAGTCGATTGAAATTTGAGATATTTAATCTTCTAAGATTAGTAGACTTACTGTTTAGATTCATCAATACTGATTCAATCAACTCAATAGATTGTTAAAATTAACTTATGAGACATGACTAAACTGAGGTAGATAATAGTGTGATTGACTATAAATCCTACCTTGATTAACTTCTTAGTAGCGTCTCTTCCAATGTCAATCAATATTGAAGTAGAAGTCGTTCAACTTATGTATTCTTTAAATAAAATGATTCAAGGTTTTAAGTTTGTTAATAAAGTACAGCCCAAATATAGCGACCTTGAGAATTGAGAAGTCTTTATTGATAAACTTAGCATCTTGTTAATTGCTACCATTCTACGTTTTCTTTATCTAAGATGATGGTATTTTTTGAAAATTGACTAAATAAGCCATAACAACTCCTTGTATTCATTCTTCTCATTAAAAGATGAATCGAACTGAGTTAAGTCATCATCGCTTGGCATAATTTATTATGTTTCTCTCCCTTTATTGATCCCCTCATCATCGTCGGAACTAAATGAACCTCCTAGTAATTAGTCTTTATTACCTATATAATGCACATAAAAATAATTGTTTTTTACAATTAAATAGTGGTTTCTTTAGTTATATAAGAACATCTCCACTCCTGTGATTTTTATCCTACTAAGAGTAGTAGGGTTTATACCATAGTTAAAAAAATCTTAGTACTCAAAGTGGAGGTCAACGTATACCTTCCAAACATAATTAAGAAATGTTTACATTATATGGAATTTATAATTATTGTTGGTCATTCATTTCACCTCCTGAAAATAACCTTCGCCTATTTCATCACGGAATAATTAACACGCCCCCTTTTAAAGTTGTAACGAACTAAGAGGTTCTTGACCTCAAGTGTTACTACAATTCTTGAAAACATGTATCTGGATAGAGTGAATACTAGAAGTAATCGCTTTCTTGTTTATCTACCGCTTAAAAAAGTAGTGGTGTTTAATTCAATTAGTTAGATATTGTAGTAACCATAAAATGTTACTTTTCCTACATTGTATTTACTTTTCTTTTAGCAACAGTATTTCTACTATCCTATTTAAGAATGGTTTACTGTCTGTACAGCATGTCTCTTTCATAATCGACTTGGAATTCCGGATTTACAGATAGAATTCTTTTTTAAACTTGTTCTTGAAAGTATCTAGAAATTCCCCCTATTATTTTTTGACTTTTGAATATAAAATAATCTTTATAAACTAGAAAGTATTCATCATTGATACATTTGCACCAACAAAGCCCCATTCTTTTTCATTAATTACGTAATTCAGTTACTATAGTTCTTTAGTACTGTACTTCAAGTTCTAAATAACCTATTTATACATTGACCACTTTAGTAATCGTAACAAGTACTGGAATTGTTGCGATTTATTTTTAAATTATTTCTAAAAACCTTTTTTAAAACAATTATAGTGAACGTATGTTCTGTAAATAGGCATAAATATAGGAAGATCAAGTAAAAAAGATATCTTAATATTTTCAAATTCTACCATCATTAAACAATAATAGCAATAATTCATGTCTAAATAACTAATAATTTCGAGTGATGTTTATAGGGAAAAAGTATTATTAACTTTTGAGTTAAAATCATGATCTTAGTTATTCATTGAAGTAGGTCACCTAAGCATTGTACTGCTCCAATTAGAAAATTGTTATGTTGGTAAATCATTGAGATAAGGTTGTAAATTTCTCACTGCCCTGGTAGTTTTAATAACCACTACGTGTTGAATAGGTTCGATCAAGATCCATCATTATTGTAGAAAAATAGACAAGCCTTTTGAGAGAGGAAGTATCTTTAACATCCAGTGCTCACTAGTTTTAGTTAGAAAAAGTAATGCTTTAAAGAGATTAACTATATTTTGTGAAGGAATTTATTCACTACACTGGCACAATCCTTGCTAAGTAAGCCGTTGATTATGAATGAAAATATCTAAAATTTCTCACATACTACTAAAAATAGACAAGTTTAAAGATCTACATTTTTTACTGAAGGATTTCATTTACACTCCTTTAGATGTGAAAGTCGATCGCCTACCTATAATGAATGCATGTAGTAACGAATGGAGTAGATAACATTATTTGTTCCTAACCTGATAGCTAAAAAAAATGGTTCTTATCAATAATTAACATTGCTAAAAAGGAGTACTTTACATTGAACGAAGCGACTCTGATAACCCTATAGATTTTAGGATAAAGTGAAACTTCCATGAGAGGGGGTTTTCTCTCATCCCCCACTGGTGGGAAGTAGAACAAAGGCTAAGGACGCAACGTCCTGTTGCAACGCCTTTGTGACCGACATCCTGTCGGTCCGAACCAATCGGACATTTGACTTTCAGTTATCCCCCACCTAGACTTCTTCGATTCTCTTAACCTTGAGGTGGGGGTCTTACTGCCAGTTAGATGTGGGATAAATAATGGTCAATCAAAGTGGTCGCAGCCGTAATTATGAGTGGTCCTGAAAGATTATTATAGTAATTACAATAAATACACAGAAGGTGGAATAAGACATGATTCATATGCTAGTTTGAAAGAAAGTCACGAAGATTTAATTCTCCTATTTGACGGGAAAAATCTAGGTTGTGGCTTTTGCTTAGATAAGTTGTAGACTGTGCTGGGATTAAAGTAATAACCATATCAATTATGGACGTATTAGCTGAAATGATAACAAAGATTTCTTCGTTTACTTACGTCACTATCAGTGTATAGGGAAAATGACGAACATTTGGGAGGTAGATAACATGAATATTACTTGGAGTCCTCGTCCACTTAGTGATTTAGGAGATTTAATCGGTTACACTATTATGATTATTTGCGAAGAAGGTGCTTATACCGGAGGACTTAAAAATATTACTGAAATGGATATTGATATAGAAGTTGGTGAGGGTGAGGTACTGTCTATTGGACGTAAGATGTTAGAGAGTGATCTCACGGAGTTATATATAGCGGAGGTATTAATATGATTGTATTAGACCAAACGACTAAAGATAGGATATCACCATTCTTTGCTCCATCACCACCACCTTCACCTAATGACCCAAACATAGGAAAAAGAGCATCTATGAAATCAGGGACTTATCAAGGTTTAAAAGGAATAATTTATCCAAAGCGAAGAGAAGTACTTTACGAAGTAATGAAGGATGAATCTGCTTATGGTCATTATGATGGAGAAGACAAGATGTACCTTTTACTATTCTTCTTTGAAGATGGTACATTCTTTTGTGGAGTTCCGGCGGATCCTGGGGATATGGAAGTAGAAGGAGGATATGAAAACCCTATTCCAGGATCTGGCACAATTGTAGACCCTTATCCTTGCGGTGATTACGACATCTCTAGCGGATTCGGTTCTCAAGAGATATTTCATATTCTCCCTCCAGTCACAGGTAACGTGAAAATCATCTTTGATATGTACGGATACCCTGATAAAATGGATGTTATTTACGTGAATGACCCTACAACTATTGTAGCGACTACAACCAAGGCAGTATCACATAACGGTGTATTGCAGTTTTACTATGATCCTTTAATTAATGGGAAAAAAGTGAAGGTTACAATTACGTCAAGTCGAGGGGATAGCTCTGCATGGGAATACGTACTTAAGTGTCCTAAACAGTAAAACTATATTATGTTGGAATGAAGTACTTCTACAAA
Source organism: Bacillus chungangensis (assembly GCF_030812995.1). Taxonomy (GTDB): domain Bacteria; phylum Bacillota; class Bacilli; order Bacillales; family Bacillaceae_C; genus Bacillus_CF; species Bacillus_CF chungangensis. The sequence goes on from NZ_JAUSTT010000011.1 coordinate 43,854, forward strand.
CAGTAATCAATATACTGACTTTACTGCAGGTTTCTTGATCCAAAACAGCACCATACGAGCAAATTTAATAAAGTAAGAATACTTGATTTCAACAATAAAAATATAAATAGACATCTTATTTTGTAGAGAAAAAAACCTCTTTCACTACAAATGCACCCTTTAAGGGTGCTTGTTATTTACTTTTTCTTCCCAGTATTGAATTCCAGCTTTATTAAACACTTTTTTTATTGAGTTGATGTTAAGTTGAATTTCTTTTTGAGCATCTTTTGTAATACTAAGGTTAAGGAAGTGTTTCCATTGTCGAAGTGGTCGGCAGTTTATTAACTTAGTTATGATGGCGTTTGGGAAAATGCATCCTTTTTCTACATATGGTTGAGGCAGTTCACTCCCCCCTACCATGCCAACTTGTCTATACATTTGAATTACTGTTGTTCTATCTATCTTTAAGTTCATGGTAATTGTGGCATGGACATCTAATTCATAGTTTGTTAAGCCTCTCTCTTTTAGTACCGTATAATCCTCCGATAAGATGATAGGCGAATATAATTCAGGCTCTTCTATTGCGGTATCTGAGTTTTCTTTGAATTTTAAATCAGTATTACCCATCTCTACAGAAATCCATCTTAGCTCTGGGACACGATGAACCAAACGTTTAATAGATTTCCAAAGTGCTGTATTGACATCGTAATCTTTAATATTCTTGTCGATGTCTATGAATGTCGACATATTCATCGAAACAATTAATCCGATTTTGGAATCAGGATTCTTCTTAGCATCAGGAAATGTCCAACGAATAAAGTTATTAATTTCCTTAAACGTCATTAAGTCTGTCATAACTCCTGAGTATTCCTCAAGCCCTGTGAAAGCAGTTACTCCTAACACTATATTACCTACACTTGTAACAGAATTGGGACTCATTTCAATCGTATCTCGAATAAATGTATGAAATTGTTCTTCTCGTTTTGGATAAGATTGATAATATTCCCAGGCCATCCTCTCTATGAGCTTGTGATAATCTTCTGTGTGATAAATGAATCCTACTTTCATTATTAAACATCTCCTTGTTTCAAAAGTATTTAAAAAACCAATGGTACGTAGATTATGTCATTTTAATTTATTTTTAGGCTGTAGTACTTCTTGTATACCTTTTAACCGTTACTCTATATAGCCTTCCTTCAAAACTATACAATCTTGTAGATTATTTTTACTGCGAAGAGAGCGATGGCAGCATTCATCTTAACTTTGTTAATAGTTTAATATGTGATCGAACTTTCCCTTCATAAGTCGTTTTAGTTAGTATTTCATAGGTTACTCTCTCATCAAACTTATCAGCCATGAATGTAACTCCAATTGCGATATATTTAAGAATATACGCTATTGGATACATCCATAACTTCTGATAACAAGGTAACTTTTTTACTCTATACTCACTTGTTAAAAATACCATTACGTCCACTATATTTTAGCCTTTGTTTTTTAAATTGTTTGTAAAGAGTGTAAAATAGTAGGCTGAAGAACCTACCAATATCGCAAAAGGTATCATGACTAAGTCAATTCCATAGGTAATCAAGTAACCGAAAAGACCTGTCCAAAACCCATTACAAAAAGGGCAATCTAAAAAAATCTCAAACATTTCGTGTTTATCTTTTAATATTTTACGAATGTATTGAAATTTTATCTCAAATAAGAAAGCACGAACAGCTAAGGAAATCATCAAAAGAACTAGAATACCTAATCCAAGGTCCACGTCTCTCACCTCCCTCGTATACCAATCGTTCTATCTCTCAAAATAGTTGCGAAGTGAGTGACCTCTTTTGATTTATATAAATACCGTTATGGTAACACTTAACGGAATACATTTTCGGTAAAATAACGAAGAAAAAAAATAAACGTTTCACCGCTCATCACAATTCCTTTTACCTGTTTGAGAATCCATTCGCTCCTCTTTGTTAAAGCAACGAAAAAATATCTTATCCTCTCTTGATTCTAGGTAATTTAACAGAGTAATATCTCCTACCTAAAGCTATCTACCTTATTGTAAATTTCGAGAATTCTACCTAACACTTTTAAATTTCGTCTGTTGTTATTTCAATAAATCACTAACTTATAATGTTGGTACAGGGAAATACATGGATAATTTTTACTAGTATTTATCATTTTCTTGTTTATACATTGCATTCGAATTAGAAAGGCGGTGAATAATATGAGTTTTTCTCATTAGTTAACTTGCCTAAAAATGAAAGTATAGTGATTATCATAAACGATGTGATCAGTAAACAAATTTGCACACATGAAATGAATGAATTTATTAATAAAAGTTGATTAAAAACTTAATCAGAAACCAGATTAACACAAAGATGGGTATAAAAAATTAAGATTCTCAATCCAATGCTCGACTTAGCACCGGTTAGTCGGATCGTTATCGTTAACTTACCGAGTAGGTTACATCGAATCTTATTGTAGGTAGCTTTTTGGAGGTACTAACTTTGGTGAGAAAGAAGAAGGTTATTCTTGCATTGATTGAGTCGATGAATGATAGCAGAGGTATTTAGCATAAGAATCTAAAAACGATAAACTCCTTTCAGTATCGTTTTAGGATCTACATTAATTGTTTTACAAAGCTACCTGGTCAAAGGAATATAATCACATGCTACGAGATTCCATTTATCGTATAATCAGCTATTTGTTAATGACAAGTTTTTAAACTTACCAAAAGGAAATTTATTAAAAGGTCAGTACCATAAATCAGCAGAGAAGTATTCTGATCCTAGTTAATAATCACTATATATACAGTAATTCTAAAGGGGAGAAAGTTATGTCAAAATTTGATAAGTTTTCTACGAAAAACAAAAAAATGATTATCAAGGGTGCCGGTAAGTTTATGGCTAAAATCCCAGGGTGTGATGAATTAATCACTCTTGGTCACATGACCAATATGCGACTAGATATTCAGTTGGAAATGGTTGACATCGAAGGTGGAGATACAGCAGCACCGATTGATACACTATTACGTAAAAAAGTAATTGATATTACAGCGGAAGACGCTAAATTCGATTTGAACCTAGTTCGATTAGTACTTGGTTCAAAACTACGTGAAGGTGTTTCAGGTCTACCATATGAGTTAAAGAACCAATCTTTAACTGCTGTAGACAATGGTGGATCAATTGAAGTTAGTGTAACAAACAATATCCTTACAGGACATAGTGCACCTAAAGTACAGGCCTTTAACCAGTCAATAGGAGCATTTGTTGCTGCAAGTGATATTATGGTTAATGGGAAAAATATTACATTTGCTAGTGGAGTTTCTCAGGGTGACGAGGTAATCATTTACTACCCTGTCTCAGCCTCTGCCATTGACCCTGACGGATTCGTTTGGGTACTAGAAGAGAAACATGACATCAAGGGTGGATTAATCACTCTAAACTATCCACTATTTGGAGGAACTTTAGGTTCTTCAAGTAGTAAGACTGAACACGTATCCGTACGTCTTACTAAAGAGAACAAGCTGTTAAAGAAAGTCTCAGGAACTCCTGCTAAAGATGAGTATAGTGTAGATCCTACTACAGGCGAAATCACGTTTAATTCTTACATTGAAGGTGACCAAGTTTATGTTAACTATAAACGCCCTGAGGTTGTTGATGTGATGGCTATCGGTTCAAAAGACTTCCCTCTTACTGTCCATGTCGTACATGACGGACAGTTCGAACAAAAAGATGGAACTGTCCAAGGATACCAAACAGAATTATACGCTTGTCGTGTAAAATCTAACTTTACATTAGATGCCGCACGTCAGACAGCAGCAACACATTCTGTAACACTTACAGTTATTGACCCTGAACGTAGTGACGAGCGACTTGGTTCAATTAAGCGTTACCAGATCACCACAGAAGGCGAAAACTGTTAATAACTGAAAGAGTGAATGAACTCCCCCCCTGTCAAATAGACAGCCTGACTAAGGAAACGGACTCGTTTCCTTTACGTTGTATAGTACTAAAACTCGAGCAAGGAGAGCAGTAAATTCAATATTTCGTTTCTTAACCCTCCAGGTCTTCCTGAGGGTTTTTTATTTTTAGTTATGCTATTTGAACCGATATAGGAATTTCATTGTAAACGTTGCCATCCTTTTCATGAACCTTCCCCTATAAAAGATATGGCATATTTGACATGCAAAGACGAATCACAATGGTTCAGAATACTTGCCCTTCTATGTTCGAAGGAGGCAGCCGAATGCCCCCTTCCCTATTAATCTGTGTATGATTAGATTAAACTATGATTCCTTTATTGAAGAATTTTATCCTATATGCGACCGATTTGCTCAGGCTGGATACAACGTACTCATATTTGAAGGTGAAGGACAAGGGGGTACACTCTTTCCAAAATGTTAGTCTCAAAGCTTGAAATGTAGTGTTCCAAGACTCTAAATAGCTAATACCATATTGGACTAGCCTTACAATTACATACCAAATATTACTATTATTAGGTACTCTTACCGTTTAAAATTATAAACATTCAAAAGTCTAAACGTTTACCTTGACATTTAAAGCTTTTTTAAATTGGATGTCAGTTAATCTTTTTAATGTTTGAAGAGTATACTTCCAATTTTATTAATAAGTATTTTTCTTTAAAAAAGAGTAAATTGTTTTATGTGCTTTGATTTGATTTGATTTTTTTGAAAATCCATGACCTTCATTTTCTAAAAAAAGAAAATCTATATCTATATTTTTGTTTTTTAAGGAATGGATTAAATTTTCAGATTCTTCTACATCTACTCTAGGGTCATTTACACCTTGAATAACTAGCAATGGCTTATTTATTTGATCAATATATGTAATAGGGGATTGTTCTATAAGACTATCACGGTTTGTAATGGGATCTCCTATTAATTCTATCAGGGCATTTTTCCATACTCTCGGACTTCTTTCTATAAATGAAATTAGGTTGACCGGTCCAAATAAGTCAACTCCTGCTTTGAAATAATTAGGATGCTTGCCTAACAACAATAATGCCATATATCCACCATAGCTACCACCTAGCGTGAAAATTTTTTCTTTATCTACAATTTTGTTTTTTATTAAATAATCTAATCCTGAAATTATGTCTAGTCTTGGACCATTCCCCCAATTTTTTTCAACTAATTTAGTGAAATTCAGACCGTATCCAGTAGACCCTCTATAATTAGGTGCAAATAGACTATATCCTTTGCTAAGTAGAAATTGAAATAAAGGAATAAAAAGTTTTTGTTCACATGATTGTGGACCTCCGTGAATCCACACAATAGTATGGTTGTTAGTATTTTTAGGATTAGCCATATAAAATAATGATTCAATCTCTAAACCATCAAAAGATTCATATGTTATTATTTCTGGATCCACTAACTCCTTTTTATTTATTCCCATTACTTTATTGTTCGTTATATAATCCCATTTTCCAGTTGCATAGTCTCTATAATATATGTTTTGAGGTGTAACAGCTGATCTACCTAATATGTATAAGTTACCCTTCTTAGTTATAAATGTTTGTTCTATTACATCAACTGGTATGTCAATCTCATAAAGTGCTTTTTTTATTAAAGAGTACTCGTATAATTTATCTACTACTCCCTTTGTAGTAACTATGAAAAGCGATTCACTTACTTTATTATATTGAAATGATTGCATATCTTCTCCATGAATAATTAATTCGCATGAAAATTCATTCAATAAAACGGAGTATTTAGATAAAAATGCGAAATCAGAGCAATAGTTTGTTACTAGATAAATGTCATCGTTATTTATAAAATCTATATCGTTAATAATGTAATCTTTAGATTCTTCAGGAACAATAGAGATTAAATGATCATTATATAATAAATGACCAGTAATATGAGTATTACTGACTTGCTTAGTAATTACTATCTTATCTTCACTTGAACTTACTGCTGCTATAGTTATAGGGTAATCTCTCCCTTCATATATTTTTTTATTTGTCATGTTCTTTAAATCATAGACATATGCATCTAAAAATAGGTCATTACCTTTAGTGGTAGTATAATACAGCTTTTCTCCATTATTAGATAAATAGTTTAAGTAAAAACATTCATTTTCTTCACCAAATAGAATAGACGATTTACCACCTTCTATTGGAAGTGTATGAATCTCAATGTTTTCATTTCCATGTGAATCAAAGCTAGCAATTATGCTTTTTTTATTTTCGTTTAGAACAATTCCATAATTATTTTGATCAATAAATGTTAGTGGATATGGAAACTTGTTAGGCATATCTAGAGCCCATAGATTGAAGCTCCCAGTTAAATTTGTACTAAAAATAATTTTTTCTTCTTTATCACTTACATAAAAATTTTCAATTTCATAAGTATTATAAAATTGTGTAATATCCATGATCTCACCCTTTTTTTTATTAAACTGAAACAAAATAACATATTAATAAATATGGTGCTTTATTTAAAATTAGAATCTAAAAGAATAGATCTGAGTCAATATTTTGACACAAAAAAGTTAAGTAGATAGATATTCTTTCAGCAATTTTATGTAGGTGTTGTTATTTGCTTTTATGAACTGATTTTACTTGATGTCCTAATTCGGTTGAACAGGGATCGGGTCTATAGGTACAACGATGGTTAGCGTTCTTTTCTTCAGGAACCCGATTCCTATAGAGTTTGGTTTATGTTGCGGGCATTGTTGAAATAATCATTGGTTAATGATTAACTATGTGAATAGCGAATTGGCTCGATAAAAGAGATTAGAATAGCTATGCTCGGTGAATTACCATGGGATTTACATATCGTTGCTATCAGTCCAAAAATCCATGATTACATCTCCTATATAGAATCAGATAATAATATTTAAGGAATAACTTTAAATTATTCAAAATTGTAATTATTGCATATTTTAAAAGGTTTTTCAGTTCTTCTAAATAAGAAATAAAATTATAGTTTACTCATTACTTTATAATTCTTTGTTTTGTTCCAAATATCTTTAGCAATAGATATTTCACTGTGAAGTTCTTCTTTATTCGTAGAATTGTTATCACGTTCAATGATTAATACATTACCAGATGTCTTCCTTAAGGAGTATTCAACCAATTTCCAAACTTCTGGATCTACATTTTTATCATGACTATCTACTAAAATATCTCCTTCTTTGTCAAACCCGCTTACATGGTAGTAACCAACAAAATCTTTAGGTAAATGATCAATAAAATTATACGGACAATATTTGTTATTTTCAGAATTGATATACAGATTACTGATATCAAGCAAAATTCCACAGTCAGCTTTTTTAACTAGCTTCGATATAAATTCGATCTCACTATAATCATTTTGGGGCCAAGATAAGAAATAAACAATATTTTCAAATAAGAATTTTTTTTCTGTTTTATTTTGTACATATTGAATGTTCTGACAAACAATATCTAACATTTCCTCTGTAAAAGGGAGGTTAATAAAATTATTAATCTGTATATCTTCTATCTCACTAAAGCTAAGATGATCGCTGATACTATCTAAATTGCATTTTTTAATTAATTTATTAAATTTATCTAATTTTTTGTCTTTAGGTAAAGTTGTTGAACCGATGGATAATGAAACAGAATGAGCCAGTAAAGGTTTTAGTTTTAGTAGTATGTCCAGTTCTTCAGACTCAATATCATTTAAGTAGTTTTCACTTATTATTTCAAAAGCATCAACCCAGCTTGATAGTTCTGTTAAATAACTTTCAAACTCAGGCCTATAAGCTACTCCAACTCCTTCATTCAATATAGACCACCTACTGTAATTTTAATTTTTTAAAACGTAACATCCAATTTTTTATCTTTTTGCTGTGTAAAAGTTTTAATACCTATTAATGTTCTTATAAACACTAATGGTAATCCAACCAAAATAATTAAAGGCATAGGAAGTATATCTGCATAAAAATTGAACAAGAACAAAACACTAATAGTAACTAAATCTGTTATTGTAAACTCTGCGGCTGTTATTCTTCCTTGATATGCTTTATCCATACGTCTATATAGCTCAGAAATAACTAGGTTGTTTATGATAGGATTAGTTACTGTATATAGAGCAAAAAAAGCAATAAAACTAAGGGGAGTTGATGAAACGGACATACTAAAAAGACCAACAGCCATAATTAAATTAGATAATATAAAAAGGGTTCTTTTCGATATATATATAAAAATTCTTTTGGCTAACATTAAGTTACCTATCAAAGAACCTGTACTCCCCACAAACCAAAACACAGAGATTAAATAATCAGAAGACGAAAATTCTGTTTTTAATGTATATAATGATATATTAATCAGCGGAAATGTAAAAATACCTGTGATAATTGAAATAACTAAAAGGTTATGAAATTTTTTTTGTGTAATAATCTGTACAAAACCTTCCCCAACCTCTTTAATAAGGTTTTTATTATTCTTAGAGAAAAGGATAGAAGGGTTTCTAACAAAAATAAGAATTACTACCGCTAGTAGATAAGCTATTGCATTGTAGATTATAGCTTTTTCTTCAAATATTAAAAATAATGTAGGTCCCAGACTCATGCCGATCAGCTTAGCTCCTGAAGAAATAAAGCCCTTTTTTCCAATATTCGATTCAAGATCGTTGAGTTTATCTGCAATCCCATTAAACCATGTACCTAATGAAATTAACCCTAGAGCGTTAATACAAGATTCAAAAATAGCGATAGTATATATTAATTCTATATTCCCAGGAGATATAATATACCAAAGATAAAATAATAAAATCGCATTCATTGCAAAACAAGATATCGATATATATTTTTTTGAAAACCTATCCGCAAAATATCCACCTATTAAAGTCAATAACAAACTGCCAATAGTTTGTGCTATAAATAACATGCCGGTATGAGTGTAATTATCAGTAATTTTTGAAACATACACCGGCAGACCAGTCCAAATTATAGAGCTACCTAATGTTAATGCTGCACTAGAAGAAATTAATAGTTTAAGGTCGGTTTTATTTCTAGAATTCATTTTATTACCCACATTCTTTTAATAAGTTATTATCAAATAACTCTTGTAATACTTCTTCTATATCCTCTAAATCTTTTTTGAGATTAATGGCTATTAATTCTTTAGTAGTAGGGATAGAACATTCTTTTAAAATGTTAAATACATAATTTTCAATTTCAAAAATATCAATTTCATCGTCTTGATTTTTCAATAATACATAGTAGGATTCTCTCTCTAGTAAATCCCTGTCTTTATTTTTTGTCTTTTCTAATAAATCATCTAAATTATAATCTAAATTCATCAACTTAGCATTATGAGAGATAACAAATTTATTTTTTTCATTAGATGATGGGTTTTTTTGAGAATTAACCCTATTATATGAATATAAAATATATTCATACAAACCTATGTTTGCGATGAATGACTTAGGGTAGAAAGTTTTTAAATAATTAATAAAAGTTTTTAAATCATTATCGTTTTTAGATGAATTTATTATAGTGTTTTTATGAAAATCATGAATCAATGAAGACCACTCGTTGTCCATGGAATTTGCCAATAAAGGAAATAGCTCTTTGAATCTATATTCTCTTGTTCCATTTACAACTTCTCTAAATACATTGAGATCTTCTATGTTTAAATTTTTGAGATATTCAGTCTCTTCTTTGGCGAATTCCCACTTTCTTAATAATGATTCTGAGTTATCTTTAAATTCCTCGAACAGTTTATAATCAATTGTTAATTTCGCTATAAAATACTGTATTTTTCCAACATCCATTTTAAAAGTCTCCTTATTTTATTTTACAATTATTTCTTTTGTACTTTTAAAAATTTCTTTTGCTATAGCTAATTCATTTTTCAAAGAATCAGTAGTGTTCCGAGGAAACCTTCTTTGAATAAGAACAGAATTTGCTGGAGAATTTTTAAATACATATTCAAGCATTGACCACATCAATTGATCTATGTTTGTACCATAAAATTTTCTTAACATGGGATTCATGCAAGATTCGGGTACTACAGTTATACTAATTACACGGTGTAATGGATAACTATTTAGTAATTCAACTGAATCTATTTTATAAGTATGAGAGCTTATAGCAATACTATCTAAGTTCAATATAATTCCTGAATCAGATGCTTCACAAACTTTTGAAACATACTCTCCCTCAGTCATATCTGCTTCTAATGTATAATTAACCAATGAAGCAACATTTTCTATATGGAAATCTAACCCAAGTTCATTTTTAACATGTTTAATATTTTTAATAACATTTTCCACAGAGGCTTCGTTAAAAATTGGTGGCATGTATAAATCTAAGTCTATTTCTTTTTCAGTGGTATATGATAAATGCTCACTGTAAAAAGGAGAATCGAACCAGTTTGCTATTTCCTTTACACCTCTAAGTAACTCATTTTTTTTTTCAAAATTCCTCGAACTTGCTAGAGATAAATTAATTCCGTGTAAACTAATTGGCAATTGCCCCCTAATTTCGTTAGCTTTTAAATTGTCTTTTAAGGAGTTCATACCTATGAAATTTTCTGGAGCAACTTCTATAAAGTCATACTTAGATAGATTCGCCATAGTATCCTCATGTAGATCTGGTTGATATCCAATCCCTATTCCACAAATTTGTTGGCTCATTGAATTCAGCTCCCATAAAAATTTTATAGGAAGATTAAGTTTAATAATACTTAATCTTCCTTTTCTGTTAATTATAGAGTAGTTGATTTTCTGCAAAAACATGTTAATGCAACTGGTTTAGTTACAGCAGCTTTCTTTACCTTTTTTAACATATTTAACACCCCTTTCCCTTTTAACCATTATTTTAAATCAATGGATTATCTTTGTCAATAAGAAAAATTGAAATAATGAGAAAAATTAAATTAGTTTTACCTATTAAAATATTACATCTATTAAAATATTCATTTGGTGAAAAAATAAAAAAGAGAAATCATTAAAAATAGGACAAGAATTAAAGTTATTTACTTCTCTTTTTTTAATTATCTGAATGATACTGAGTAAGGTTTGAAAGAGTATGGAGAAAAAGTCATGAAAAACGCTGGATATATTAAAAAAAATATTACTATTATAATATAGACGGTAAATATTAAGAGAGTACTTGACCACCCCTAATATCAATGACAAAAGTTATTATATATATTACGATAGACCTAGAATAGGATATAAATGTCCACATATGTACATTTTTGCTTATTATTCTTCTTTCCACACAGTGACATGGAGCCTCTGCAGGCATGACTATACAGCCAAGAAGCCAGCTATATCAAGGATTGGCTAGCCAATAGAGGCTATCATGCCCGCCACTCCACGTAAAGTCGTAATAACAGAAGAAATCAAAAATGTACATGTTTAAACGAGCGTTTTTGTACATCGTTAAAAGCGCATTTGCAATAGGATTATGCTTAGCTGAATATGATGTATTTTTGCATCTGTAGTATCTCTAATATGCTGTCTAGATTCTTAAATTAAGTTTGGTTTTAAATATTAATTTTCTTATACTTGATAATTGATTGATAGTAATGTATTTACAGTGAACATCTCGTAAGCTAAGCATGAAGGAGTTGAGATGATGGCGTTTGAAACAGTTTTTGAAGATGTTCATTTTAACTTTCAGGTGAATCGATTATTGTCCTACGGTGATATCGCATGCAAGAAAGAGGAAGTATATGACGCAGCTGCAAAAATATACGATTTTGAGACGTGGTATCAGGAATGGCGAAATATTGCACAGATTGCTGAACAGGAAGGCAGATATCTGCACAGCATGTACTATTACCGAATGGCAGAGTTCATGCTAGCAGACATCGATATAGAGAAGGATGTCATGTATCACAAATGCGTGGAGATGTTCAAGAAAGCGATCCCCTCAGTCGCTAAGCATCGAGTGCCCTATAACGGAGGCTATTTGACCTGTTTATCTATTGAATCAGCAACTTCAGACAAGACGGTGCTCATTCATGGCGGCTATGATTCCTTTATTGAAGAATTTTATCCTATATGCGACCGATTTGCTCAGGCTGGATACAACGTACTCATATTTGAAGGTGAAGGACAAGGGGGTACACTAAGACAAGGGATGAAATTCAATGAGAAATGGGAGAACTCAGTTGGAGCAATTTTAGATTATTTCAAACTTGACCAAGTTGCATCAATCGGGATATCTTGGGGCGGTTTTTTTGCTTTAAGAGCGGCTGCTTTGGAAAAACGAATCGCACATGTCGTCTGTTTCGGTGTTTGCTATGACGGGCTAGATGTGCAGCTAAACTTAATGAAGAAGGCAGTGAGAACCTTATTTTACCTGCTATATCGTATGAAAGCCAAGGGAATCATCAATGCCCTTGTTCAAACAAAAATGAAAAAAGATACGTTAGCCAATTGGGGCATTTCCCATGGCATGTATATTACGGGAACCGAATCTCCTTATGATTTCTACCGTTCCATTGAGAAGCATACACTAAAAGGTTTGCTTAACAGTATTGATCAAAATGTGCTGTTACTCGCAGGCGAAAAAGATCACTATATTCCAAGATGGCAATTAGATTTGTTAAACCCCACCTGCCAATTTAAACTTGACCATGTAAAACCCTACGTTCAAATCGGCCTCCTGCCATCTTTTAAACTTTCTCAAGAGATGGCAGAATGTCGATACTTGAAGGGCTCAGCCTATCATTCGATAAAATCAAGTTTTCGCCTCTATGAAATATCTATACTAAATCTTTCTTAAAGTAGTAGTGCTTAAATCCTCTTGGTGCACCATCGATTACAGCTATTTCTTTATACCCTTGCTTTACATAAAAATCTGGCGCTTGAAAACTGAAGGTATTCAACTGAATAAAAGTACATCCCTTTTGTTTCGCAATGTCTTCCACTTCTGAAAGCAATTGAGCACCTAATCCCATCCCTCTACAATCTTTATCAACCCATAGAATATCAACCTCTAGCCAGTTCCAACAAACAACACTTAATAATCCTGCGATGACTTTTCCTGCCTCATCTTTTACCGTAAGATTGACTTCTTCATAGATTGATTTAAGATCATCCGACACATGCTCATTATTATATTCAATTAACTTTTTTCTTATATACTTGCTTTCGTTTTCGTCGCTTTTTGTAATTTTGACATCTAATGTCATAAAAGACCCTCCGTTAAATGTTGATGGACTTCATTTATTTCTTAAAATATTATCTCATAAAATGGTTGGATGCACGAATTAGAAAAACGGACTGAATAAATTGTTTCATATGAAACATTTCCTCTAACTTCTTAAAGATACCGTGACCCTAAAATCTTTACAAATCTGTATTGCTATATGCTTAAAAGTAACTTCTCACTGTAATAAAAATGTCTAGTGAAGTAATGAAGCTCCCTTTTAAGGTTTAAATAAGTCAAGTTTCGAGGATGTTTCTAAAGACGGACTTTAACGCCATTTTTCATGTGAAGAAATGAACTGGTAACTTGTATGATCGTGATTCTTTTTCTTTATTCATTTACCAAATAATCCAGTATTTCCGTTCTTAATTTAAAATACTGTTTCTATCATATCCTCCAACCGCCTTAGCTTTTTATTCAAAACGAATGTAAGTCTATAATAAGACTTCCTTTTTATCAATTTTAAAACTTTTTCAAAAGACTTGAGGTTCAGTACATTGGTATAATAAAGTAAGATAGGAAATAAAGATCATTTATGGGAGGAATGATAATGATACTTCATACACACATTTCTGGTGAAGGGGAACCGATCATGCTGATTCATTCTGGAGGCATGACTGGGCTAACTGAATATACGGAACAAGCTGAATTTTTTTCTTCACACAACTTTAAAGTTATATGTCCAGATTTAAGAGGTCATGGCAAATCAGTTAATGACACTGATTACTTTTTTGCCCATTGTGCAAATGATATTAATGAAACATTAGCAACTTTACATGTTGATAGCTGTCATATTGCGGGCGTATCACTTGGTGGTTTAGCTGCATTATTGTTTGCTAAGCAATATCCAAGTAAAGTGAAGTCATTGACTTTCTCTGGCATCTTTCCAAAAAAACCAGATCATTGGGAAACCTTAATGAAGGAAGAAGAGGAACGTTTTGAAACGTTGTTTGAAAATGAAAAAATAGTTTCTCAATTAAATCAAATGCACGGGAAAAATAATTGGAAAGTACTGCTTAGATCATCGACTCAGCCTAATTGGTATCCTTTTCATGAGACCGGCAACATTGGCGGCCTTGCAGTTCCCGCTTTATGTATCGTTGGCGGAGCATCAGAACTTGAATTTTCAGCTGCTGTGTCTTTTAAACAATTAAATCCTACTATTCATATCGCAATCATTCCTTTTGCAGGACATTTAGTTCATAGAGAACAGCCAACATTATATACTCAAACGCTGCACACTTTTATCGAAACTTTAAAACAAGCCCAGCAGTAGATTTCTTCGTTTCCTAGCCAGCCTTCATCGAATAGACTTTTCTACATTGGGATTAAAGTTCGTTTTTACAAGTTGAAATATGAAATCCTTTCGCTATATTTTTATGTTTACATAGGTTGTTTAGATAAAGATCAAATTGTGGATGTTATAACCGTATACGAACCAAAAGTAAAAATAATTTAAATAAAACGGGTTTTCATTTTAATAACAAAGTCGTACATACAACCAATCAAACTAAACACTAAACAATTTTACAACCATAAGGTTAACTTATAAGGCTTATTCCAACTTGAACGATTAAAGAGGAATAAGCCTTTTTGTAGTAAAAAGGTTAAAAGTCTAGTGGCAGGAATTTATACGTCTCAAGGTTTGTTTTTATGTCGCTAGGTTCTACATCATTTCCCTTCATAACTCTGTTCTTTTTCTGTACACTAGACACTAGACAGCTATTTTTAAATCCTTCCCAACAAAGCTTTCAAAATGAAAAAGGAATATCTCCCCTACATGTCGAAATGAGTATAATGACAAAACAATTCGGTCTATTTGGAAGATGACCTATGCTTATTATCGACAAGAAAATTCATATGATCTTTATCATTTAGAACATACTACCATTCCAAATGTTCTTATTCAGGCATCAATATATTCGAAGTGATGTAAAAAAACCTTCAGAACATCATTGTAGCTAATAAATCGACATAATCATTATACATCTCTGAAAATAATCAACAAAATTGCTTTTACCAGTATTATTTTACATCATTCGAGCAAATTGGGTAATTAGACCTCTTTATTTGTAAACTAAACCCTATTATAATAAAAATATGTAATATTAGTATAAAATGGTTAAACATCTCTATATCCCCTTTAAACTGACATCTTCTGAAATAAAACATTTGAGGTGTTCCAGTGCATTGCTATTTTTTTGAGGCAACATTGATCACCTAGCTATAAATGGCGATGTTATGCTAATGAAAGGAGATGGATCAGTGAAACAGTTAATTTCTTCAGAAACCGTTGCAACAAAGCTAAACAACTGGTACGCTTTCATTCGAAAAAATCAAGTCTCAGAAGCACAGCACATAAAAGCTCAAATTGAAACAGAACTTGATCATATGGAGGAAGACCAAAACGTCTTGTTGTATTACTCCTTGCTAGATTTTCGCCACCAACTTATGCTCAGTTATGTAAAACCTCATTTGGCTACAGAAATAAATGGTTCACTAGCATTAATAGAAGAGAAAAAAGAAGTCATTGTCAACCACCAGCTAGGCGACATCATTCAATACTACTTTTGGTTTTTTAAAGGCATGTATGAATTTAGAAGAAATAATTTTCCTACCGCAATTTCTTTTTATAAGAAAGCAGAGAAAAAGATAACGATGGTAGTTGATGATGTAGAAAAAGCAGAATTTTATTACAAACTTTCTGAAATTTATTATCACATGAAACAAAACTATTACTCTATGCATTATGCCCACCTCGCTAGTAACATATTTAGTGCCCACAAAGGATTAGAAGAGAAAAAAATATATTGTGATTTCATTATTGCTGGAAACTTAAAAGACAGTTTGAAATATGATGAAGCTTTAGAAAAGTATACACAAGCACTATTTGCTGCAAGTAAAACCAACAATAAAAACTTAATTGCTTCAGCTTGCTATAATGTCGGTATTTGCTATTTTTACCGTCATGAATTAGACAAGGCTGCTAAGTATATGGAAGAAGCACTTGATATTTTTGGACAAGAAACCTCTTCTTATGTACCAAAGGTGTTGTACACTTTAATGTTTATAAAAGTAAAGCAAAGGAACAACGAAAAAGCAAGCATCCTCTATAAGCAAGGTATGCGTGCAGCTCATTCGTTAAACAATGAAGAGTACATCGCAAAATTGACTATTTTAAATGAATTGTACTTAGGAGAAGGCAACAATGAAATCATCGAACTAGAATTTGATTACTTAGAATCAAAAAATCTATATGAAGCTGTGGAAGAATTATCGATTGAAGCGGCTAAATATTATTCAGAAAATAGACTCTTTGAAGAATCGGTGTATTATTTCAACAAAAATATTAAAGCTAGACAAAAAATTCAAAAGGGAGATGAAGTGCATGAAGGTTAAGTATCTGTTAGGATTACTCATTTTGTTAGTCGTATTGGCAGCACCAACTAGTGGAATGATTCAAACAAAAAGCAGTAACGCTCAAATGCATGTTGCGGAAAGAGCGATTACCAGCTCCGTTCCTAATATGCAGCTGGCGGAAAGAGCGATTACTAGTTCTGTTCCTAGCATGTATCTAGCGGAAAGAGCGATTACTAGCTCGGTTCCTAATATTCAGCTGGCGGAAAGAGCGATTACTAGTTCTGTTCCTAGCATGTATCTGGCGGAAAGAGCGATTACTAGCTCGGTTCCTCGCATGCATCTGGCGGAAAGAGCAATTACTAGTTCTGTTCCTCGTATGCATCTGGCAGAAAGAGCGATTACTAGCTCCATTCCTAATATGCATCTGGCGGAAAGAGCAATTACTAGTTCTGTTCCTCGTATGCATCTGGCAGAAAGAGCGATTACTAGTTCTGTTCCTAATATGTACCTTGCAGAAAGAGCGATTACTAGTTCTGTTCCTAGCATGCATCTAGCGGAAAGAGCGATTACTAGCTCTGTTCCTCGTATGCATCTGGCAGAAAGAGCGATTACTAGCTCCATTCCTAATATGCAGCTGGCGGAAAGAGCGATTACTAGTTCCGTTCCTAATATGCATTTAGCGGAAAGAGCGATTACTAGCTCAGTTGCCTAGCATGTACATTGCATAAAGAGGGATCACAAGCTCTATTTCTCCGCAATACTATTAAAAGATGTGTTTACTGGATATATGCACGCACAAAACGTACTGGCTTAAACTTACTTTAATCACCTGGCCGAGTGCCAGGTTTTCTTTATCCTCGAATGATTTAAACCATAATAGTACGAATAGTATGATTAACTCTTATAAATTGACAGTTTCATTGTTGCGCCATTGGTAATTTTAGTATTTGTTGTATTATATTTCTATACTTGGTATTATAGTATTAGGTTAAAACTACAAAGGAGAGGAGTCTTGAATGAATGTAAAAGTCATTCCAAAAACAGAAGTTACTAGCCTTTTAAATGATTGGCATCAAGAAATTCGGTTTCGAAATTATACAAAGTCACAGGAGTTAAAAAAAGAAATTGACAACAAAATTCATCATATGGAAGAAGATCAATCAGTTCTTCTATACTATTCCCTATTAGATTATCGGTACAAAGCTTTCACAGAAGATTTTTCTACCGGTCTTCATTTAACAAAAGATAATTTCCAGGCTATTGAATCATTTGGTTCACCAACGAATGATCTTTTAAACTATTATTATTATTTTTTTAAAGCTTCCAATGAAACTGCTCTAGGTAACTATCGATATGCAGGTAAACTTTACAAACAAGCGGAAATCCTTTTAACACAAATCCCTGATGAAGTGGAGAAAGCTGATTTTTATTTTAAATATGCTGCATATTGTTACTGTATCCAACAACCTCTTTTGGTGATTAAATATACCTCAAAGTCAGAAAAAATTTTTTCTGAACAATTCGGATATGATTTTAATATTGCTTGTTGCAAAAATATGTTAGGAGTAGCTTGGATATCCTTAAAACAATTTGATCAAGCGGAAACCTTAATAATGGAAGCAATCGAGATTTTAAAAAGACGAAATAAAAAAAGCGAAGAACTAATTCTTTTAAGATTTCATCATAATTTAGGGATGCTTTATGCAGAAAAAAACCAGCCTATAGAAGCAATTAAATATTTTTCTAAAATATCAGCGAGAATACCTAACCATTTTAAATCGGTATTTTTAGAAGCGAGAGAACGAGTGAAATTAAAAGAAACAGAGGATGCTGCTAGGTTAATTGAAAGAGGATTAAAAATATGCCAGGAATTAAACAACAAACAATATAAATATCATTTTAACATTTTACAAGATCTAAACGAAAATGCTCCTGCAAAGGTTCTTGAAAAATCTGTATTGGATGCATTTACTTATTTTGAACATGAAGGCTTACATGAATATGTCCGGGAGTATGCTGAAACATTAGCAATCCGATTTCACGAAGAGGGAAATTATTCAAAAGCAAGCAACTATTTTTACTTAGTTCATAAAAAGAGAGAAAAACAATTTCAGAAAGGGAGATAAATATGAAGAAAAAAGTAATAGGACTATTAATGACTGTTGTTTTAATAAGTGGACTGTCAATTATAAACCAAAAACAAGAACATCCTACCCCATCCCATAGCAAGGTTATTCTACAATTTCATGGGGAGACACCTACAGGCTGGTAATAACAAAATGAATCCTAAAACAAAGGGTTCCCTTGTTCATTTTTCATCAGAATTCTTTCATACCTTACTTTTATTTCAATTATGAGAACAAGGCTAAGTTAAAAGAGTCCCCACTTAACGACCCTTTAACTTAGCCTTTTGTACTCTTAAAATGTAATAATCATCTGCAAAACAACGTTCGTATCATCATTGACTAATACATATAACGCTTTTGTTTTTGGGTGATTTGCAAAATATCTTATTGCCAAAGAATGTTTCAAGCTACCATCTAACATCCAGTTTTTCGGGAAAAAAATTTTTTCTTCCTTGCTCTGAGAAGCCAAGCATACATATTCAAATACTGTATTAAAATCATGATCATCTATATTTTTAATGACAGAACAATCCATTTTATCCAATCCATCTTAATCCTCCCCCAAAATATGTATTGGCCGGAAAAATACAAAAGAGTTGTCCCATCTATCAGTTTACCTGATTTTGGAACAACTCCCTAGTATTTCACTTGCTTTATTTCCTAAAATCAACCCAATAGTCGCCATTGCGGTTTGCCATTTGAAAGCAGCGCCAGCCATCTGCAAGCAGCGCCTGTTGACCAGCTGTGTCGTCCATGCGAAGTGTTCGAACTGCCGCTTCCGTTTTTTGTCTTCCTTCCTTTAGTTCCTTCACGAAAATATAGCGCAATTTGCCGCCGTATTTTTCTTTCAACGCTGCGATTTCCATTCCTTGAGCAAATTTATCCTTCAGGCTCGGAATATTAAAAGGTGCAACTGTACAGCATACATAGGCGTATGTCTTGTTTTGTTTTGCGAGCTCTTTCATGATAATCGTTGCCAAAGTTTGCTGCAAACGATTTCCGCGATAAGCGGGATGCACATTGGATATTTCTTGATAGATGACACTGGCTAACTCTTCTTTTGTTAAGCCAATATCTCTGCCTAAATGATCTTCATCTATCAAAGGAACCATCAACGCCCGAAAGGCAATGAGTTGTTCGTCTACGAACGCTCCGATCATGAGGCCGTTTCCTTCCAATATATATTGAAAATCGTCTCTCGTAAGCGGCGCTAATACTGCTTTATCTTCCAGAGAGGCAACAACTTTACCTTGCAACGTTAAAATGGCATCCAAATCTGTTAAAGATAATAGATGAACCTCAAATGGCTGCATCGAGTGCAGCAATATTCCTCTCTCAATCAGTTTCACTGCTTATCCCTCCTTACTTTTATTTTGTGCGTTATCTAATTGCATCTTGAAAAACGGTCATTTCTTGTAAGTGTTCATCATTGATGTCAATTCCTAACCCTGGTTGCTCGGTCAGTTGTATAAAAGGAACATCATAATGCAGATTGCCAACGTCTTTCGAAAACTTCAACGGTCCAGTCAGTTCCACACTTGTAATAATCTTTTTCGAAAAGGCGACATGAAATCCTGCCGCAGAACCAACTGATGACTCCACCATGGAACCAACTTGACATTCGATACCAACCATTTCTGCTTGATGCGCTAATTTTACAGCAGGATAAATACCCCCACATTTCATGAGTTTAATATTCACTTTATCAGCTGCGTTTTTCTGAATAATTTCCCGCATTTCCCGTATTCCTTTTAATCCCTCATCAATCATAAGCGGAATATCTGTCTTTGATCTAATAAACGCCATCCCATCAATATCATCGGCAAGAACAGGCTGCTCCAGCCAGTCAATTTCAAGATCGCGCAAAGAACGAATGGCAGTTAATGTTGCAGCGCTGTTTTTCCAGCCTTGGTTTACGTCGACGCGAATTGCTGGATTATTTCCTATTCGTTTTCGTACAGCCTCAATTCTTTTAACATCCTTTTTAATATCTGTGCCAACTTTCATTTTAAAAGAATCATAACCTTTAGCCATCATAGCAGCTGCTTCTTCAGCCATTTGTTCTGGCTCCGCTATGCTCAACACATGTGTGATTGGAAATTTATCATGATAGCGGCCGCCAATCAATTGGTAGACAGGTTGGCCAAGCTTTTTCCCCATTATGTCAAAGCAAGCAATGTCAATAGCGGCTTTTGCTGTTGGTGCTCCATAGATCGTACGATTCATGATTTCATGTAATTTCTCCATTTCCATTGGGTTTTGCCCTATTACTGCTGGACCCAACGTATTTTTCAACGTATGAAAAATGCCTTCCCACGTTTCTCCAGTTACATGTTCATCTGCAACACTTTCCCCATAACCGACAATCCCTTCGTCTGTTTCAATTTTGACAATAACAGATGGCATATATTGATAAGAGTGATAACTGATCACAAATGGTACATGAAGAGGCAAGTGAATGGCATATAGGTCAATCGCTTTAATTTTCAAAAAGTTCATTCCTTTCTGTTTACAATCATGGTTTATTTTGATATAGTTGTCGTAAAATAGACGCAAAATAGAGGAGTTGTAGCACTCATGACAAAAATTGCGGTTATCGGTTCAGCAGATTTTATCGCTCATATTTTGTCTGTTGCACCTCAAATAAAAGACATCGAAGTCGAACCATATGTGTATAAAGAGCCACAAGAAGCAGCGGAGCTGATCAAACATTTAAAGCCATGTGATGTTATCTTTTATTCAGGTGCATTGCCATTCTATTTTTCCAAAAACTTGCGAGAACAGCTGCCGATTCCGGCGCTCTATCTGGAGCAGGATGAAATGGCAATTGCTTCAACACTACTTTCTATTGTCCATCATCATAACATTCCGATTGAACGAATTTCAATCGATTTAACCGATGCTTCCTTTGTTGCTAATGTATTAACAGACATTGGTATTGAGCGTTCACCTGTTCATGTAATGGATTATACGAGCATGCTGCCAGACAAATTTGACACAGCAGCAATCGTTGACTTTCACCTTTCCCGCTTTAAATCGGGCGCAATTGATTTGGCATTAACGAGTGTCCATGCAGTATATGATCAACTACAAGCACTTCAAGTGCCGGCCAAGCGAATGATTGATCCAACTAAAGCAGTCATTCGCGGTTTGCAAGATGCCAAAGCACGTGCTGAATTAGCGAAACACCACGCTGCCACAGTTGCAGTCTGCTATTTGTCGTTAACGAAGCAGGATGAGTTTCAACATCAATATGTCGATGTTTTCGCTCATCTTTTACATGCTTCTGTTCAACAAATAGATGAATGTACTTTCACACTTTATAGTACACGCGGGCGTATTGAAGCACTTATGGAAAGCGGCGAATTTCATCACTTTCTATTAAAATGGCAAGATACAGTTGTAGCTGGTTTTGGCTATGGGACTACTGCTGCCGAAGCCGAACAAAACGCAAAAATTGCTCGGAGCTTTGCAGCTGATCACAAAACCGAAAGCTGCGGATATATTTTAACGGAAGAAAAAGAACTGCTTGGTCCTTTTCCAAAAGAAAAGAAAACACAACGTCTAAAAAATGACCATCCTGAATTGCTGCAAATTGCAAAACAAATAAAACTGAGCCCTGCAAACCTGTCAAAAATCATTCAGTTTAGCAAGTCTCGCCAGACGCTGCAATTTACCGCTGCCGATCTGTCCAGTTATTTGCAAGTGACACGCCGCTCCACCGAACGCATTTTAAAAAAATTAGTTGATCATGGATACGCCAAAATTGTCGGTCAAGAAATGACCTATCAGCAAGGCCGCCCTCGTTCAGTATATGAGCTCAATATACCAATCTATCAGTAAAAAGTGAAAAGTGCTTTTAGCAGACTTTTCGCTTTTTTATTCATTCAAAGTCATCTCTTCTGCTTTATTTAATGCGATTATTTCTGATTCTGTTAATTTTGTAATCGTGATTCCAGTAAACGCATAGATCATAGATATAATGGGAACAACGAAGTTCAGCACTGCATATGGAGCATATTCAAACGCATGCACGCCTAACGTACCAAATATAAAGACACCGCACGTATTCCATGGGATAAAGACAGATGTCAACGTTCCGCCGTCTTCAAGTGCACGCGATAAGTTTTTTGAATGGAGACCGTTATCTCTGTAAGCCTTTACATACATGCGCGACGGAATCACAATGGAAATGTATTGCTCAGAGCATGTAGCATTCGTTGCAAAACAAGATGCAATCGTTGATACAATAAGTCCTTTTGCTGTTTTTGCAAGCTTCAAAATTTGATTGACAATTGCTTTCAGCATGCCTGTCTGTTCCAAGACACCGCCAAATGTCATCGCTACAATTGTCATTGAAACCGTATTCATCATTGATTCTAGACCGCCGCTATTAAACAAATTATCAACCATTTCATTCCCTGTATTAATCACATAGCCATTTTGCAAAGCGCTAATTGCTTCAGCAAAAGAGCCTCCTTGTATGAAAACATGAGAAAGAAATCCAAGAAAAATCCCAATAATAAGTGCAGGAATTGCGGGCACTTTTTTGGCTACGAGGACAATAACAAACAATGGGATAATGAGTAGAAATGGTGAAATAACAAAGTTATTTTGCAATGCATGAATCGTTTGTTCAATATCCGTCGTGTCTACTCCACTTTTGCCAAAATTTTTCCCTAAAAACCAGTATACGGTCAAAGCAATGACCAGCCCTGGAACAGTTGTATAAAGCATATGGCGAATATGTTCAAATAAATTCGTATTCGTTAGTCCAGCTGCTAAGTTAGTTGTATCTGAAAGCGGTGACATTTTATCTCCAAAATAAGCACCAGAAATGATCGCACCTGCAACCATTGGTGCGGGAATTCCCATGCTCAGACCAATCCCCATGCCAGCGACACCGATCGTCCCCATCGTTGACCATGAACTTCCAACCGCTAATGAAACAATCGCACATATTAGAGTAATAGATATTAAGAAAAAGGAAGGTGTAATCATTTTTAATCCGTAGTAAATCATTGTTGCGACGATTCCGCCGCCTATCCAAGCACCAATAGTTAATCCAACAAGGATAATGATGACTACTGCTGGCAGTGCAAGGCGAATTCCTTTATACATCGCGTCCTCAATTTCTTTCCATTTAAATCCGTATCGAAGCGCAACAAGTGAAGCAACAGTCGTTCCGACAATAAGTGGAATATGTGGGCCTTGTTCGAATTTCACAACGCTGAGATACATTACTGTAATCATGATGACGAGCGGAATAATAGCGCTCCAAAACGGGATCTTTTTTTCCATACTTTTCCTCCTTGAAGACTTTACATTTTTTGACTATTTTTAATTGTCGTATAATAGACGCTATTAGCGTAATAATAAATGTTTTGTCTTAGCGTGTCAACTTGATTTTCACCTTCTCCCTATTAATATAATGGAAAAGGAAAGAACTTGTCTATGACATTAGATCGCACGCGCTTTTTAATGATACATGGTAAAAAAGGCAGATGTGTCTATTTTACCAAAAAAGTTTAAAAATACGAAGATTAAAAGAAAAAACCGTCTGCCATAAGCCAAACGGTTTAAATTCATGGTGCTAAGTTATTTAACATTTACAGATTATTATCTTTCTATTGATACTACCAGGCTCAATATGATACATTTCCGCAAATGAACCTTGATTAATAGCAATCCCAAGCTTTTCAAGTGAATTGACAAAGATTAATGGCTCTCCTACATGACTATCAGCGAAGGAACGGCCAAACGTCATCACATTTTGATATAATTGACGTTTTTCATCTTCTATGGTCACTTCAAATGAATCACCATACTGCACTTCTAATTCTTTAAAAAGGGATCGATCGATATTCGTCCATAGATTCCCAAAACGGATATCGAGAATATCAATATTTCCCATGATGACTCCATTTTTCATGCAAGCTTCCGATTTTGGCAGTTCAATGATAGAATCTACTGCAATTACTGGTCCTGCCTGTTCGAAAGTAATCACCTTTGATGCCAGTCTAGCCCCTGTATAAGCGTATACGTCACGGCCGTGAAAAGTATATGATTCTCCAGAATGCGGAAGCCGATTAATAGATTCATCAATGATTCTCGCTTCAATGATGCCGCTATTGTTCTTCATATGTGTCAGCGTACCGTTGTCTGGTGTAATGATATATTGGTTTGCAGCTGTCTTAGCAACAATACTTCTCCTTTCAGAACCGACACCAGGGTCGACGACAGATATAAATACGGTCTCTTCCGGCCAATAGGACATTGTCTGATAAAGACGATAGGAAGCCTCCCAAACATTATACTGCGGAATGTCATGTGTTAAATCAAAAATCCTGAGTGATGGATCAACCGACATTGCCACTCCATACATCGCACATACAGCCCCATCACTCGTGCCAAAATCAGTTTGTAATACCAATCTACTATTCACCATTCTCTCCTCCATTCATTTATAAAGTGAAACTTCTATCAGTGGGGGTTTTCTCTCATCCCCCACTGATGAGAAGTAGAACAAAGGCTAAGGTCGCAACGTCCTGTTGCAACGCCTTTGTGACCGACATCCTGTCGGCCCGAACCAATCGGACATTTACTGGCAGTTATCCCCCACCTTGACTTCTTCGATTCCTCTTAATCTTGAGGTGGGGGTCTTACTGCCAGTTAGATGTGGGATAAATAATGTCGTTAAAAACAAAAAAACCACGCCCCTATCGAATACGATAAGGACGTGGTTGAATACGTGGTACCACCTTATTTCGCTGTTTGCTCACGACAAACAGCCTTTGCCAGTACAAGAGTATCATACTCCTTATACTGTGGTATTGATAACGAGTACCAAATCTCGTCGGAACCTAATCACACCTATAAGGTCTATTCAAAAAGAAGTTGAATAAGCGTGCATCGTTGTCACTATGTTTTTACATTGACGAAATGCGTATAGATTTTCAGCAACTTTTTGAACATCCTATCAAATGTTTTCAGCACGAAACTTAGAGGCCATTGTTCAGATTCGTATTTTTGCTTCTTTTCAGCTCCCGAAGCTCTCTGTAAAAAATAACTTTATCCTACTTTCCCTCTTCACCGTTTTTAAAATATTTAGGTAATAAAGTGAAACTTCCATGAGTGGGGGTTTTCTTTCATCCCCTACTCATGGTTAGTTGAACCAATCGGACATTTACTGGCAGTATCCCCCACCTAGCGCTTCTGATTCCTCTTACTCCCTGAGGTAGGGGTCTACTGCCAGTTAGATGTGGGATAAATATTAAGATTCATTGTACGGGACTACTAAACAAAATGCAATATAGAACATACATTCGTTTTTTGTTATAATGGGAGTGAGAAACGGAAGGATGTGATAAAATATGTTAAAGATATTCGTATTAGAGAAACCAGTTCATTATGCATCTATTGACTATGATGGTCTTTGGAAAAAGTTAATTATCGAATTATTTGAAGAATTTGTTCTGTTCGTTGCCCCTGATTTGTATAAAGAGATTGATTTTACACACACACCGGATTTCTTGCAGCAGGAACTATTTAAAGAGGTGATAAAGGAAAAGAAAGGGAAAAAGATAGCAGATCAAATTGTTAAAGTTTTTTTAAAAGATGGACAAGAACAATGGATTCTGATCCATATTGAAGTACAAGGAGATCGTGATCCTGACTTTTCTAAAAGAATGTTTCGTTATTACTACCGTATCTTTGATCAATATGATCGAGATATTGTAGCAATTGCGCTTTTTACAGATTCTTCGAATCGTTTTCGACCTCATATGTTTCAAAAATCGTTATTTGGGACGAAGTTGACGTATGAATATAATGTATGTAAAATAATGGATCACCATGAAACAAAGCTTACACAATCCAAAAACCCATTTGCCATTGGTTTGTTAGCTGGAATCTTAGCTAATAAATCGAAAAAGGATGACAAGAAACGTTATCACTTCAAACGGAAATTAATAAAAATGATTTTAGAAAAAACTGACTTTCCCCCAAAAGAACAGCGCATCTACGTATCTACTCTCATCTATTTTATTGACTACTTATTACAAATTCCAGAAGATTTAACGACAAAACTGCGAAAAGAAATAAAAATTTCCAAGGAGGAAATCGACATGATGTACTTAGATAGAAATAATCTCCCGCCAACATTTGGGCATTGGATGAGGCTGGAAAGAGAAGAAGGAAAAGAAGAAGGGAGAAAAGAGGGTAGGAGAGAAGGAAGAAGAGAAGGAATAATGGAAGGGAGAAAAGCGGGTAAAGGAGAAGGAGAGCTTCAAGCGAAAAAAAGACTGGCCTATAAATTAATTCAGGAGCAGTTTTCTGAGGATTATGTTGCTCAGTTGACAGAATTACATTTAGAGGAGGTAAAGAAGCTACGGGATTCTGTGATGAATTAAGTATCCAAAGCTGAATTTATGCATTTTTGTGAATTAAAATAAAACTACGAAATGATAAATTTCCAAGGAGAAAATTGACATGATGTACTTAGACCGTAATAATTTGCCGCCAACATTTGGGCATTGGATGAGGGTGGAAAGAGAAGAAGGAAAAGGAGAAGGAGAGTTTCAGACGAAAAAAAGGCTAGCCTTGAAATTATTACAAGAGCAGTTTTCCGAGGATTATGTTGCTCAGTTGACAGAATTAAGTCTCGAAGAGGTAAAGAAACTGCGAGAGTCTACGATGAACTAGTGATTGTTGAATTTAACAAAAACCCCATTAAGAAATCTTAATGGGGTAGACAAAATAGAGCTATTTCTTTTTTCTCATCATATCAAATGGTTTAACTGGAGCATTTACTTTTGTTTTCACAATCATCATGGCATGTGCTGCTCGGTCAATCGGTGCATCATTCTCATCCCATAACGAATCGATTGTTTGACGTAAATGGGTGAAACCAGGTCCATAAAACTCGACTTCATCTCCAACACCAAAATGATTACGTTGTTGGATCGTTGCCATTTTCGTTTCTTCATCATAAGCTAACACTTGGCCTATAAATACATACGCTGGGATTTTACGACGTTTTCCAAATAGTTGCTGGTCCTCACTTGGTATACCGTAATAAAAACCAGTCGATAATTCTCGTTGCGCGACTTTCCATAATTCATCTTCCCACTCTTGCTTAAATTCATAATGATCTGGATCGTTGCAATAAGCATCAACTGCTTGCCGATATACATTCGAAACGGTCGACACATAATGAATCGACTTCATACGTCCTTCAATTTTCAAACTGTCTACACCGTTTTCAACTAAATCTGGAATATGGTGAATCATCGACATATCAACCGCACTCATGGAAAACGCCTCTACAGGGTCGCCTTCCAATAGTGATTCATGTTCGCCCGACTCCGGCATCTCAAATAAATCATATTTCCAGCGGCAAGACTGTGAGCAGCCGCCGCGATTTGCGTCACGTGCTGACATGTGATTAGATAACACACATCTTCCTGAATAAGAAATACACATTGCTCCATGAATAAACGCCTCAATTTCAACGTCTGTTTTTTGGCGAATTTCTTTAATCTCATCCATGCCGACTTCTCTAGCCAAGACAACACGCTCTAGCCCTTCTTGATGCCAAAAATTGAGTGTTTCATAATTAGTTGCAGAAGCTTGCGTTGATAAGTGAATTGGCAATCCCGGTGCTTCGGTTGCACAGATTTCAATTAAAGCTGGGTCTGATACAATCACCGCATTGATGCCAATATCTCGCAATGTCCGGAAAAAGTCTCCTGCGCCTTCCGCATCTTCTTCATGAGTAACCATATTTGAGGCTACATACACCTTGGCGTTGTGTTTTTTAGCAAATGCTACGCCTTCTCGCATTTCATCGAATGAAAAGTTTCCCGCTCGACTTCTTAACCCGTAAGCATTGCCGCCAATATATACAGCATCTGCACCGTAGTGAATAGCCATTTTTAACTTTTCAAGCGTCCCTGCTGGTGCTAAAACTTCTGGTTTTTTTGTTATTTTTCTCACTGTTGTTCACCTCCCTATTGTATATCGCTTGGGTCTTTTAAGAAAAAGCCTTCGTCTAGTGATCTTTCTGGTGGATGATGCGCGATGAGCTGTTCGTTTAAACGCTCCATTAATGCTGGTGTCCACGTACCTTCAGCAAAAGCTTTTTTCGCTTCAACAAAAAGCCTAGCGATAGCGATAAAATGTTCTCCTTTTGTAAAGATGCCATCTAATTTCCACTGTTTTAATCCTGTATAAACCAATTTATCTAAATGCGGCAAAAGATTGATATCATTTGTAGCAAAAATGTGCGTTCCATTTCTATCTTCGTAAACAGAGTAGTGGGTATCTTTATCTTTAGGTTCTGATAAAAATAAGCCCCGATCTTTTGTGAACGATTCTGCTTGATTTGTAAAATTAAAATAGTTTTCGACTAGCGGCCGTTTAGAATGGTGAATACATGTTGCTCCGTAAACGAGTACTTCAATTGGAACCTTAACTTGCGGCTGAATAGCTTCTAATTCTTTAAAGGTTAATTCTCTAGCAAGAACAGCCCCTTGCGCACCACGTTTTACCCAAAAATTAATTTGATTGGCGCTTGTCACCATCGTTTGCGCATCATAGACGAAAGGCAACTGAATTTGCTTTGTTTTTAAAAGATGAATGACTCCAGGATCACCAACAGTAATCAAATCAACACCGATTTCTTGTAAAAACTCCAAATAAGGTACAATTTTCTCAATTTGTTCATTATGCATGATCGCATTTACAGCGACACAAACCCGCTTCTGATGTTCGTGTGCATATGTGGTAATGGCTTCCATTTCTTCATGCGAAAATGATGCTGGCAAACGCAGCCCGAAAGATTCTTCCCCTATATATAGGGTATCAACGCCTGCAGAAACTAAAGATTTTACTTGATCAACTGATTCTGCTGTTGCGATTAGTTCAATCATTTCTTTGCCCCCTTTCATAAGTCCCTCATACTATCTATTAAAAAAACATTTTGCTCTGTGTAAAGGTTGTATTCAGTAACTCCATAGAAAAATCGTATCATAAAAAACAACTTAAAATATGAGCTTTTTGTGACAAAACTCTTTTTTTGGATTCCAACTATAAGTATTTCCTTTTTTCTAAAAAAACCACATTTTCTTTTGGTTAGGATAGGTGTGACGGTTGAAAGAGAAAAATTATCTTTCTTACACAAAAAAGACCAGGTCATCTAGACAAGGTCTTTTGCTGTTCTGATTATTTAGATGTCAACATGTCTACAATTTTATCGATCTGCATATCTTAAAGCAACTACGTCGCTATAGTAGAAGGCGTCAACATTATAGTTGTGAAAATTTCCATTTTTAACAGCAGGAAAATTGTTCCACAAAGAACTAGAAGTGATCGCTTTTTCGGCTGAATCGCCGGCATTTTCTTCTGCTGATGCATTGGAACGAACTCCTAAGAAGATATGATCCGCTTCTCCAAGAATATCAGGAATCGCTTCTTGAGAGATGCTCGCCCATCCTTTTTCAAATGCCTCTTCCTCTACTCTTTTTGGAGCTTGAAGTCCTAATACATTATAACCATACGTTTTTGTTTTTCCCATTAAGTAAATTTCTTTTTGACTTAATTCAACGATGGCTACTTTCGTGTTTTGATCCATTTTAGAAAAAAGTTCTGTTTTCTTTTCTTCGGCTTTTTTATCAAATGCCTTGATTCACTCTTTAGCCTCGTCTTCTTTATTTAACGCTTTTCCAATCTCTGTTAAACGTTTGCGAAATCTAATGGAATATAAATAGTTGAAGCAATTTTTGACAGTTCCTCATATAGCCCTTCTTCCATATGTAAAAATGATATCAGGATTTAAAGATTTTATTTATTAATCGTTCTTTAAATCCTTTTGATACCTCAAAAAACCTATCATTTCTATTTACCTTATATGCATAAATATTGTTTGAGCAGTCATCTGTACCGATGACATATACCCTTACATCTTTAACAGCTAATATATCCCCTAGATTTTCAATGTTTTCATTTGTTGAAGCAATTGCAGTATTTTCCTTAGGTAAAAAAATTCGAGGCATTGCATTCCTACCATCAATTCTTGAACGAACCTCAACTTCATTTACCTTGGATACAATTTTTAGTTTTTCTTCATTAGTATTAAGTGTAAATTGAGGGTCTAATATCTTTAATAAATAAATTATCGGCGCAATTACATAATCAGATTCATTATGATAATCCTTTAGGCACTGAATCAAAGTATATTGAATACCTTTTATGTCACATATTTGGTAAAGTTCATCTTGAACATTTTCAGCAATGATAAATTTCTCGATAGTTATAATATTCTTTTTGATAGCTTCTTTTATTAATGACTTATATTCATCTTTATACACCGCTCCTCTACTATCGTTGTAAAGAGCCTTATAATCAACCCCCTCATCTACTGCAACCCTTTTAATAAATAATTTTTCAATACTCAACTCACTCAACCCCTTTTCAAGAAAACTCTAGTTATTATACATCATAAAGACATGTCAACTCACCTCATTATACAAATTTTTATAAATATTGATTAAATTTTAATATTGAGTTGAGCTTTTGGGGTACTAACAATTCCCCTAAAAATACCAACTCTTAAAATGTTGTAAACTAGACCTTATATAAAAAAAGACACTCATTATAACTTATAAGACTAAACAAAGAAACTTTAGAGACATTAAGTCGTACTTTGACGTTTCTAAGAAAAATAACTATGTGATTACTTTTGTACAGTTCACAGTATATCTTCAAGACAAGAAATCAAGTTAAAAGTATTTATTAAAATATAAAAGAAAGACAATACCACTAATCTTTATAGTAAATGGTATTGTCTCGCTTATCTCTGCTATCAATTTTTTTATTATGAGACTTAATTTGTTGCTCATTAACTAACTGCTCCTACCCTTTTTCATCACTGATAGTATTAGCCTTTCCATTAATAGATTGATTAGATACATCTCTACTTGAAGTTAATACTTGTGCCTCAGTTGTTGATATTGTCTCGTTTTTTTCCTCCGTTACTACTGACTCTGTTTTAACAATTGTAGCTTTTGGTTGGATACTTTCGTTATTGTTAGATTTTTCCCAAATATGTTTCCAATCAATTCCACAAAAACTTTTAACAAATGCCAATACATTTCGAGATGCCTTCATTCTTTCATCAGACATACTGTGTCCAAAAATTTTTATAAATTCTTCGTCTGTATACTCTTTACCTTTAAATCCTTGCTCGAATAACAAAAAGTCAAGAAGTTGAGGCATTCTTAAATACATTTGTGGTCTTAATAAAGCCCTCTCTACTAAACCAATTAAACTATCAGTATATGGGGGAACTGTGATTTCACCAAAATCTACTTCCTTTGGTGCAACAGACTTCGGTACTGATGACTTAACAATCTCATTAGCCAAGTCCTTAGCATTTTTTATTATACCCTTTACAGCTCTTGGTTCCATTTCACCAAATGTTAATTTGTTTATAATATGCTCCCTTCTAACGTTTTCAGGAAGACTAAGAACATCAGAACAAATACAAAGTAGTTGGAGACCAACAATAGTGGTTAGTTCGCAGGCAAGGAATCTTAGTGCTTTATTAAATTCATCATTACTATCTGTGTACAAC
This sequence comes from Bacillus chungangensis, assembly GCF_030812995.1. Classification (GTDB taxonomy): domain Bacteria; phylum Bacillota; class Bacilli; order Bacillales; family Bacillaceae_C; genus Bacillus_CF; species Bacillus_CF chungangensis. The sequence continues at coordinate 76,112 of NZ_JAUSTT010000011.1, forward strand.
TGAAGCTCTTTTGAAACCTCTTCTAAGTAAGCAAGAGCAATATTTAATGCAAGGTAGGGATTCTCATTTAGATAAAGCTTCTTAAAATTTGAAAATATATTATTTATTACCCTATTTCTTTTGGAAATTTTTTCCAGAGTTTTTTCATATGCCTCATAATATGATGCATCTGCTAACCCATGGGGAGAATTAGAGCTCGTATATTTAGAAATTATATCACTAGTTAATACCTTTACACCACCAGTACCTGCAAAACGAATTATTTCTGATTGAGTTTTATTTAGAGCTACAAATACATTTGAGGTATTTACGAACTCACCAAGTCCCTTTGCCCAAAAGATTCTTTCATATGGTTTAGCCCTAGCTTTATTTTTACAATCACACACTATTCTATGTTTTTGAAACAGTCCTGTAAACATTATTCCCAAAACATCAATATCCGTGGCATCTTGATTTGTCGTACCAAATTGTAATGGTACACTCCTTCGGACAAGGTAACCCTGACTTTGAAACATATCTGAGATAGTATACTCAAATCCAAAGCCTTTTCTATCTGTTTTACTAGAAATGTTCACCTTACTTCCCCTCCCGTCCTTAAAGTCAAAAGCAATTTATTTCGCATAGATTCAACAGGAGCAGTTGACTTTGCTAAAATTTGATTTTTTCTTGTTTCAGGTATAATACATCCTGTTGGCTGATAATTTAACAAATCTCCAATATTTTCTCCCACCTCAAGAGTTACTTTATTATATGTAATCATTTGACGGACAAGTTCTCCTACCTCTTGTTGGCGTAATTTCATCTCGAATCCATAAGGGGTAGCCGACCTAGTCTGGATAACTCCATCTATCTCGAGTAATGCATAGTCTTGTCCAATCGCAGTAGCCGGCCCCACCCATTGACCTCTTAATAATTTATTTATGATATTTAACATTTTGTCGAGAGTGGAAATTTTTCCTCTTCCCCAAGTTGATTTTGTTTGCCCAAATCGCAAACAGCTCAATAACACCTTAGCCTTATGGAAGACATCTTCTGATAAATTAAAATTACCTACCCCCTGTCCCTTTAAGTGGGGAGTTGTAAAGAATGTTGCTGAACCAATAGGAGATTGAACTGTGACTCCATCTAATAATCCAACACCTTCCATCATTAATATTATTTCTGGCTTAATATTTGTAGGAATACTATCTGCTAGAAAACCCTGATTATCAGTTATTAGTTTTTGTATTTCTTGTACCATCTCTCGTTCAGAGTCTTTTAATGATGATAAAGCCTTTGTTACTCGATGGGGATCACCACTAAAAGAATATTCATTATATAAAACTATTTCTTCACCCTTACCACTAGACTTTACCAATCCAAAGATTTCCTGAAGCTTTATAGTAGTGTCAGCACATTCCTCGCCTATCCCTTTTTTCGTAAGAGCTTCTTTTAACTCTACTGGATAACGAGGTAGTATAAAGGTTTCATTTAGACCAAGTAAGCTAGCTTGCTCCTCATCGTGTGGACTAAGTTTATCATATAATGAGGAGACAGTCTCGAGTGCCTCTTTACCTGAAAAACAGTAAACTTCAATTTCTTTAGGTCTCCCCAATACATCAACATTATAATCAACCTTCTCCTCTTTTTTTAGATAATCTAAATATGTTACTAACTCAGCAGGGGAAATACTAGATTGACGTGCAAATATCTTTGCACTATTAATATCTACTATTTCCTGTTGATCAGCTACTAAACGTCCCAAGAAGGCGCCTGCTTTTCCGGCCTGCTCTGTTGCTTCAAAAAAAGAGAGTTCTGTCGTATTTTGTTTTAATTCCCCAAGATGTTTGACAGTATTTACAATCCATGTCCCTTTAGTTAATTTATCCATTTATTACACCCCATACCCTTTTCATATTGGCCTTGAAATACATATGTATATTAAGAATATACATGTATCATCCTTTATTTACAATAAATACCGTTGGCAATTTTAAATTTTTATAAATCATATTATATTCCTATTTAATTACCTAAAGACTTTTTAAATCGTGTAAAAGGGCGGTTGTCTAAACCACCATTATAATCACGAGGAATTTCAGTGAGTAAATCTTCGTACTTCTTAGCATACGTGAATAATAGGAAGACTTCTTTTCTTATGAATTTTTTGTGGTAACTTAATTATATCAAGAAAAGGTATTCCTTTTTTGTATATTTAATTATTACACAAAAGTCACGCAATTTGATAACTACAATCAATACTTTGAGACACATGTTGTCATCTTAATTTTAACCAGAAGCAATGTTGAATCACAAATCATAGAGGGGTGTACGAAATTTAGATTAAATTTGTTTATTGCTAAATAGAAATGGCTCTTACGTTCTTTTGATGAAAGAACTTATAATCAAAATGAATAAATGTAAATTATTCGGTTTTTACGGACTTCCCCTGCTCGAAAAACAGGATAAAATGCGAAATTGCTTCTATCTAACCACAAAAAATTGACTTTCCCCAACATTATGTAAGAGCCACTTTTCTATTGCAAAATGCATCTGCCGTTCTTCTCCTTACTAAAGACTTCACAATTTTTCGGTACAAGTTATCTCCACACCGCTACTTTCATTTCTCATTACATATCCTTCCATTTATGAGATTTTACATAAATAAAGACCTAACGTGCTTCCAAAGGAAGGACTGAAATCATACGCATATAAGTGCTGTAACGTTTAAAGGTACGCTTGCCATATTGGGGACACGAGGCAGAAGAAATTAGCTAATCAAAAAAGACAAAATATAAACTTTAGCCATATCAATCGCTGATACTTTAGAGATAGATGAATTAGAGAAATCATTGACCTAGTGGAAAAAAGGGAAAATAAAAAAGTCACCTTTTGTAGATGGATGACTTTTTTATTTCTCTAATTTAATTTTTATTCTTATTATTTGAATAATTTCATAATTACTTTTTTTAAAGAAACACAGACTTTTTTTAAAAATTTTTTTAGTTTATGCGACTTGTTGTTGGTTTAAAATGGCATTGATTCTATCTGTAGCTAACCTTGATACATTATAAACTAGTACCACTAAATCGAAGTGGACTTTGGCTCGTTTACTGGAACGGTATCAAACATTATCTAGTTGGAAGTATTCCTTTAAATAAGCATTTACACGCTCAACAGTAGTGCGACGTTTGTATTCCTGGTCCTCTATATATTCAAATGGCATAAAAAATTTCTGTGGCTTTATATAATCTGTAAGCGAATTATTTCTATAAGTCTCCATAATCACTGTTAACTGTGTTTTCATTATACCTGTTTCCTTTTAGCAATAATAAGTTTACATTCTTATATTAGAACATACCAAACGATTTAAAATCTTACCCTTGAAATACTATTTACTGCGTTCCTGCATATTAATATCTGATCGTCTCTTATCAAATAATTTTATATTTAAACTTTAATAAAGGTTTGCAGTTACTTATGATACGGCTCCCCCCTCATTATCCGAAACGCCCGATACACTTGCTCCACAAGCACCAACCGCATCAATTGGTGTGGGAAGGTCATTTTTGAAAATGATAGCTGCTCGTTGGCTCTTGCGAGTACGTCTTCGCTTAGGCCGAGTGAGCCGCCGATGACAAGCGCGATTTTGCTTTTTCCGTATGTCATGAGCCGCTCTAGGTCTGCTGCCAGCTGTTCGGAGGTTTTCATTTTGCCTTCGATAGCTAGTGCGATCACGTGGGCGTCGGTCGGGATTTTAGCGATGATTCGTTGGCCTTCTTTTTGTTTGACGAGGCGCATTTCGGTTTCGCTTAGTTCTTCCGGGGCTTTCTCATCGGGGATTTCGATGATTTGGATTTTGGCATAGGCTGATAGTCGTTTTACGTATTCGTCGATTCCTTGTTTTAAATATTTTTCTTTTAATTTTCCTACCGCTATAATGGTTATATTCACAGTTTATCCTCACTCTACAAACATGATATCCACAAAAGTTATCCACATATTCACAACACTGAGCTAGATTTTGTGTGAGAATGTGCGTTCGTCACAATATATGCTGACTTATCCTCACAGTATTCACAGGTTGTGGATAATTCTTTTTCTGTTTTACACGCCTGTAATATTGGCGGCGTTTCATATTTATTGACAATGTCATCTAATCCTAGTTCTATGTGCTCTTTACAGCAATAAATAGAGATATGTTCATCTTTCATTTGTTGTCACACAACTTCCTTTTTGATTTGCACAAACGTTACTTATCCACATTTTAACCATTAGCAATGAACAATACAAGAAAAAAAGCAGGTTCATCTATTACTAGATGCCTGCTTTTTAATTTATCCCCAAAAAGAATATTCCCAATGATCTATTCACATTATCCACAAAAGTATCGGTCATTTATCCACATCAGGATGTTTTATACCTGTCCTTCAGTAGTGAGTTTCACGGTTATTTCCTGTAATTTGCCTGCACGATAGATTTTCATATTTAGATCATCGCCGATTTTTTTCTTATCATATAGATATTTTTTTAACTCAATCGCATTGTTGACTGGATTTCCATCTAGTTCCACAATGACGTCAAATTCTTGTAACCCTGCCTGTTGTGCTGCTGATCCAGAGAATACTCGTTCAACCATGACACCTTCGGTAATGTCTTTTGGTAGTTTTAATGTTTCTTGTTGGTGGTATGCTGGTATTTCATTGACGTTACGAAGGGCAACTCCGATCGATGGCCTTTTAATCTCTCCATATGTTTCGAGATCCTGAATGATCGGCTGGGCATAATTGATTGGAATGGAGAAGCCGATGCCTTCAACTGCACTCTGCGCAATTTTCATCGAGTTAATCCCAACTACTTGACCTGCGATATTAATAAGAGCACCGCCGCTATTTCCTGGATTGATGGCTGCATCTGTTTGGATTACTTCTGCTTGCCAATCGACTAGTCCGTCATTGTTTACGTCGATTGGAACCGTACGTTCTGTTGCGGAAACAATTCCCTGGGTAACAGAGCCGGAAAATTGTAACCCTAGGGGATTTCCGATTGCAATCACTGGTTCACCGGCCTTTAATGCATCTGAATCGCCAAATTCAGCAACAGTATCAACATTTTTTCCGTCAATCTCAACCACTGCTAAATCCGTCCATTCGTCTTTACCGAGAAGCTTCGCAGGTTCTTTCGTACCGTCAGCCAATGTTACTTCTAATTGATCGGCTTGTTGGATGACGTGATTGTTTGTTACAATAAATGCTTTGCCATCCGTTTTTTTATAAATAACGCCAGAGCCTGTACCTGCTTCCTGCGTTTGTGACCAGAAGCTTTGTGCACGAATGTTCGTAATCCCTACAACGGCATTGCTCGATTTTGCAACTGCTTCCGTAACGTCGGTTGTCACATCAAGACTTACATTTTGTAAATTCTTTTCGCTGGCTGCCTCATTCGATTGTTCGATATTCTTTTCCGACATCCCGTTTTGGTTCAAGAATCCGCCTGAGATATGAGGAAAAATAATAGCAAATAGCATTGCACCAATGATAGCTCCAATAAAGCCGGAAAAGAAATAGCCTAACTTATTCCCTGATTGTTTTTTGGTTTTTTCCTCGTCAAATTGATTATAATAACCCATCGATATCATTCCTTTCTATATACTTTCTTTCTAAAACATCTCCTGACGGGTCTATCATAAGCAGTAAAAGTCTGCTTGCAAACGAGTCTCAAATGCAAGTATTAGATTAGAGCTGATATGTCTAAGTGTTCAAAAATGATGCTATATCAGCATTTTCTCAGACTTTTTGAACAACCTATTATAGTGTATCTCTTATAGTCATTATTATAATTGCCATTCATTAAAATTTGATGAAAAAGAAATAAGATTTTCCATAAACTCGCACTTTCTTCTATGAGAAAATATTCAAAATGGAGTCATCTGGAAACATCTATAAGTGCCTATCCAGCAGTCGAGAAATTATCTAACTCTTGGGGTTGGGAAAAATAAAGAAGCGGCTCAAAAACAACACATTAGGTTCTCTTTGAGCCGCTTTTAAGTATGTATTTTTACACTGCTGTTAATGGAGTTGGGATTTTCGGATCGGTATCATATAAATCAAATTGCTCTCCAACGATAATATCACGTGAAGCTAGTGTTTGCGTGACGCTCATCCGTGCGAGTTCCTTCATATTATTATCTTGGCTTAAATGAGCTAAGTAAACACGTTTCGTCTCTTCGCCAATAATTTCACTCAGTGCGATCGCTGCGTCCTCATTAGAAATATGGCCAACATCGCTTAATATCCGCCGCTTAATATTCCAAGGGTAGCGTCCCATTTGCAGCATTCTTACATCATGGTTGCTTTCAAATACAAAGGCGCCCGCATTGGAAATAATCCCCTTCATCCGATCACTCACATAACCGGTATCTGTCATAAGAACGAGCTTCTTCCCATTCGCATGGAAAACGTAGAACATTGGCTCGACAGCATCGTGCGATACTCCAAATGACTCAATATCGAGGGCGCCAAATGATTTGACCGTTTCCATTTCGAAGTGGAATTTTTGCTCTGAATCTACTACACCGATTGCCCCTTCCATCGCTCGCCACGTTTTTTCATTCGCATAGATGGGAAGTTTATATTTTCGTGCTATGACACCTAATCCTTTAATATGGTCAGTATGCTCATGTGTTACTAATATGCCGCTTAACTGATTCAGCTTGCGGTCAATTTTTTGAAAAAGCGCCTCTAATTGTTTGCCGCTTAAACCGCAATCAACTAAAAAAGCATGCTCACCATATTCTACATACATTGCATTCCCCGTACTTCCACTGGCAAGAACACTAAAATACATCGTCATTATTTATCACCTCTCACTCTTCCTTTTCTATACATGCTGGCGCGAGGAATGTCACTACAAAAGTGAAAGGGAGCTTTCACGAATAAGAAGGAAGTGCTAACGATGCTCGTTTCTTCCTCATTGTTCAAGATCGATCTCCCTTCCACTTTTAGCTTGCAATTCTATTTCATTATTTGTTTGAATGATTTGCCCTTCAAAAGCGTTGACAAGCAGGTTTTCTTTTGTTCCTTTTCTTTCGACAACAACATGCCATGTTGGCGTTAAGACTTGTGATGTTCCTAAATAGACAAGGGTAGAGTAGCCAAGCCCTATCTCAGTAATTTTACTATCTGGCTTTAACATTCCTTTTTGATGAAGAGTTTCAATCGCTTTGAAGGCAGGTAGAACCTCTTCTTTATTACGCAAAGGCTCAATAGAATCAAGCATTGTTTGCTCATACTCAGTAATTTCTTTGTCTTCATTTAATTGAAAAACTAAATGGCCACTAAGATTTTTGAAAAAGGGACGATCCTTATATTCCTGATAATAGATAATCAGCTGTTCCTCTTCATCATACTTCCAAAAACGATATTGCTCTCCGTTAATAACATTGTCCTTAACAAAATCATCAATCTGCTCAGGATCAAAATCATCCTTGATTTCCAATGGCACGTCTAGTTTAGATTTGAGAACAGTTTCTTCTGTTACCTTCACTTTTTGTTTTGATAATTTATTGACTTCTTCGTCAGTAAAAATTTTGCTTTTTGCACTCATATATTGATCCTGAATCAAATCTTTCGGAAGCTCAACGTATTCTATGCCATCGACTTTCAGCTTTTCTTCAAATGATAAATCTGCGATCACTTCATATTGATTCGTGGAGTGTTTTTTCATGAATTGGTACATTAAAAACGAATCTAGGATGAGAAACACAATAATAAAAATCGTTTTAGTTTTATTCCAATCCATGTGACAGCCCTCCTATATCATCCGTTGAAAGACGAACCCATGAGCCTGCATAGTTATAGTACCATGACGGTTCAAGCATGAGTACTTTATCATGTTGAGAATCCTTCGACATTTTGTAACCAATCACCATATCATGAAGCATTTCTGCTTCAAACGCATCATCAGCAAGCAGCATATTCAACGCCGTTTCTCCATCTGGAAGTGTCACTTCCTCTGACTCAGACGGCAGCGGAATATTTAAAGTAAAATAAGGCCGTGTATATTTAAAGACCTCTTCTTTCCCCCAATACTGCTTAATCTCGGCCATTTCGTCTTCATTAAAGACAGGATAGCCTTCTAGGAACAGTCTAAAAATTACTTTTTGTTCAAATAAATCTAGTGAAAAATAATGGTAATTATCTGTCCATCCTCCATGTTCATTTACGAAGTCAATGCTTTTTTTCAAGAGATCTTTACTGCTAATTAAAAATTCTTTCTCAATTGAAAGATCTGGTTCTCGGTCAGGATTTACATATAAGATCTTATTGTAAATGTGATCTGCTGTCATTAAACTTGTATCATTTTTATATTCATCTGAATATGGCAATTTATCTCTTTTTACTGAGCTCGGATCACCGAACAAAGCATACTTGAACTTATCTGGATCAATAAAATCCGGCAAGTATTTATAGCGTGTCATTTTTATTTCTGCCTCTGGCAAGTAAATTGTCTGTGTTTCATTGATTGTATGAGCGATATAAGGTTCATAGTCGCCAATTTCGGCAAGCAATTGCGGTTCTAAATTCGCAATGTCTGAATTTACATGCCCCTCATATATTTTACGCTCTTCATCGTGAAGGAAATATACTGCAGAGTCTTTGTATGCTTCATTTGGAAATTGAATCAAAATCCGATTAAATTCAAAAGAAGGATTGCTTTTTCCATCAAAGTGGAGAACATTTTTATATAAATCAAAAGGGATGACATTTGGATACACAATTTCAACCGTATTTCTTCCTTGCACCAATTGCTTCAAATCGTGTGCATTTAACACTTTTCCATCTTCAATATCATAAAAATTCCATCTCTGTATTTCTGTCAGCCATTTTCCAATTTTTTCTTCTTTTACAGTACCATAGTGATTTTCTGGTTGATGATACAATACTTTCATTGGTTTTATTAAAGCAGAAACATCTTTTTGATCCGAAATAGATACTTCGTGAACAAGTTCACTTTCAATCGTGTCATAATGGGGCTGGTATGTCCAAATCGCCCATGACAACACAGCACTAATGGCGACAAGAATGGTTAATATCAGGTTTTTGATGTTTTCATACTTCATGACCAATCATCCTCTTGTGAACGGTCATATGGAAGGGTGATATAAATAGTCGTTCCGCACCCTTCCACACTCTTCGCCCAAATTTGCCCACCATGGGCTGCAACCATTTCTTTTGCGATTGCAAGACCGAGCCCTGTTCCTCCCATTTGTCGTGAACGTGCACGATCAACACGATAAAACCGTTCAAATATCTTATCAAGATTTTCTTTTGGTATCCCCATCCCTTGGTCTGAAATGCTCACTTCAATCTCTTCTGCCTTTTCTTTTACTTTAAATGAGACTTGTCCACCTTCTGGGGAATATTTTAAAGCATTAGAAATAATGTTATCAATTACTTGTGTCAATTTATCTTCATCAATCTCCATTAAAATGGAATGTTTAGGCAGCTCCCGTTTAAACGTAACATCCTGCTGTTTTGTCATTTCAAAGCGATCAATAATTTGGCTAAAGAATTCACCAAAGTCCACCCAGTTTTTCTTTAATGTATAATCAGCATTATCCATTTTTGACAGTTTCAACAAATCGTTTACGAGCCGAATCATTCGTTCCGTTTCATTTTGCGTCACATTTAAAAACTGAGGAGCAATTTCTTTATCTTGCCAAGCACCTTCAGCTAATGCCTCTAAGTAGCTTCGCATCGTCGTTAATGGTGTCCGCAGTTCATGAGAAACATTAGCTACAAACTCACGTCGTTCCATTTCAATTTTTTCCTGCTCGGTAATATCATGGAGCACCGCAATGACGCCATTGACAAAACCAGTATCTCTTTGCATTACGGAAAAATTGGCTCTTAAAATATAATGCCGCTCTTTCGTACTGTAATCCAAAATGACAGATTCCTGCTCTGTAAGCAAATCTTCGAACGTATAACGATCATCGAGTTCCAAAAGCGACACAAGCGGCTGTGATAAACCTGTTTCACGTGGAACATTCAGCATCTCTTCAGCTGGCGTGTTTATTAAAATGACACGACCTCTTCGATCTGTTGCAATGACGCCATCAGTCATAAAGGCAAGCACTGTTGATAGCTTGCGCCTTTCTCCTTCCGTTGTTGCTTGGGCTTCTTGCAATTTCTTTGTCAAGTGATTAAACGAAAAAGCAAGCTGTCCAATTTCATCGTGGCCATATACTTTTACTTTTCGAGAAAAGTTCCCTTTTGCCATCGCTAATGCCTGTCTTCTCATATCCGATATCGGCCTTGTAATCGTTTGAGCCAGAAGCACTCCAAGCAAGGCTGTAATCACCATTGAGATAGCCGTACCAGTGATAAAGATTCCGTTAATTTCGTTCATTTGTTTAAAAACATTTTCAATTGTCCCAACGAGATAGATGACACCGATTACTTCCCCCTTGGATTTGATCGGTGACGTAAGAACCCAAATTCGATGTCCTGTTTTCTTCTCTATATAAATCTTATCTTCTTTTGATCCTAAGGCAAGAGCGCGCTTTACCATAAACTCAGTCGTTCTTTGCCCAACAATTCCTTGATTGTTTGGATCCGAAGTGCCGACAATGATACTTCGATTATCAATAACACGAACCTCGGCAATCCCCGAACTAATAAAGTCAGATAAAATACTTTTAACTTCCGTTCCAAGGGATGGATCGCTCTCATCTCGCTCTTTTGTCATTTCTTCACGCAAGTTATATTCAAGTAAATTGATGTGGCCTTCTATGGATTGTTTAAAATTGCTGACGAGTTGATCTTCAAGCTTTCTAACAAAATAGACGCCTATAATTTGCACAGCTAAAATAATCAGCAGCAAATAGATTAAAACAAATTTTAAGTGAATAGAGCGAAAAAAACCTACTTTGTTCATGTTTCATTACTCCTGTTCAGGATTGCGCAAATAGTAGCCTACTCCTCTTCTTGTTACAAGCCAGCCCGGATGGCTTGGATTATCCTCAATTTTTTCCCGCAGCCGACGAACAGTTACATCAACGGTTCGAACATCGCCAAAATAATCGTATCCCCAAACAGTTTGTAAAAGATGCTCACGGGTCATTACTTGTCCTAGATGTTTAGCAAGGTAGTGCAGCAATTCAAATTCCCTATGTGTCAGTTCAATCGTTTCCCCTCGTTTTGAGGCAACGTAGGCTTCAGGATGTATGACAAGAGAGCCAACTTCGATTTCACCATTTTCTTCTTGCTCGGTTTGATTCGCAACATGTTGGTGGCGACGAATATTCGCTTTAACGCGGGCAATTAATTCACGGTTGCTAAATGGCTTCGTCACATAATCATCAGCGCCAAGCTCCAATCCTAATACTTTGTCAATTTCAGAATCCTTTGCTGTCAACATAATAATCGGCATTTCGTATTTTTTTCGCACTTCGCGGCATACTTCCATCCCATCACGTTTAGGAAGCATAATATCTAGTAAAATCAAGTCAGGCTTAATCTCCTCGACAAGCTGCAATGCTTCCTCACCGTCATAGGCACAGTAAACCTCATATCCTTCTTTTTTTAAGTTAAATTGCAAAATGTCTGCAATTGGCTTTTCATCATCAACAACTAAGATTTTTTTATTCATCATTTAGATCTCCTTTGGTTTCCCATTTTACCATACCGCTTCTTATTTATCTTTTCTGCAGCGCCATTTTTGCTTAGTAAAACGTCTAAAAATAGTAAGATACTGCTGAACCTAGTAAGAGCTAATTTTTGAAAATGCTTTCCTAAAAAACCATTATTTACAACTCCCATAACTTCTGATGGAAGTAGGCATTTGTCTGATTGTGAGTAGGCAAGAAAAACATCTATCGTTCCTGCCAACATCGATTAAACAATGGAACGGATTCATCCTATCCTATCTCTCCTAATCATAACATAAGCATTGCTGCTATGAATTTATCATTTTTTTCCGCTTTCTATTATACGTAGTTCATCACTGGACCTCTTCTCTAAACTCCAAACGATCCTCGAAAAAAAACCGCTTTTTCCGCTAAATCGAATCGTTAGATAAAAGATAAAAACGCCTCTTTCGTTCCTTGAAAATCCATTCTTATCGGAATGGTAAAATGTTCTTTTATGAAAAAAAACACCTCTATCAAATATTAGAGATGTTTTCTTTATGTCTACAGAGCAATATTTAACGTTGACGCCTTGATCAATTCAGCGATCAAGCGTCTGCGCTTATGACGTCTCCTTGAACAACACCATTCTTATAGATAATCTAATGGATTTTGTAATGCTCCGTCTTTGTAAACCTCAAAATGGAGGTGTGTGCCTGTTGAGTCGCCTGTTTGTCCCATAATCCCGATTTGCTGGCCTTGGGTAACTGTATCTCCAACACTTACGGCAATGGAATCTAAATGTGCGTACATTGTTTTATAGCCATTATGATGATCAATGATAATTTGGTTTCCGTAGCCTCCATTGTCAAAACCAGCTGATACGACAACCCCGTTATCAGCAGCTTTAATTTCGTAGCTGTCTGGGCGGGCAATATCGATTCCTTTATGCATCTTCCCCCAGCGGTAGCCTTGTTTGCTGGAAATATAGCCTCCATTGGCTGGCCAAGTAAAGCTGCCAGTTCCCGTTCCATTTTCAGCTGGCACTTCCATCGTCCCTTTATGCACAATATGCTTTACCGGCTCTTGTAAAATTTCTTCTTTTATGATATTTTTTTCTCTTTGGATGCCGTTCTCTTCCTTAATGATATAAGTATGAGCAACTTTTCCTTCTTTTCCTTCTTGAACGATTTTTGTCTCGCCTTTATACATCGTGCTATCTTCTACAACTTCCTTTTCGTAGGCGAGCGTTTCAACAGTATAAGCTTCTTTTTCAACTAATACATGAAGCATTGGGTCAGAAACAGCAACACGGAAGGTTTGGCCGATTTCAATTGATTCTTCATTAATGCCTGGATTTAATGCTTTCAATTGCTCAGAGCTGAGACTATATTTGTTGGCAATTTTTTCAAATCCGTCTCCTTCAACAACGGTATGAACCGCTTCTTGTGATGCTCCACTAAAAAACGATAACGCTTTTTCTAGTGTATATATTTTATTAGGCTCCACTCTTGCAGGTTCCAAGGAAACGTTTTCTTTCCATTTTACGTTTACGATGCGCGATTCATTTTCAGCTAGTGCTGGCAGAGAAGCATCCAGCTCTTTTTGCATCTCGAAAGCTCTTATATCCGCTTCTGAAACGTACTCGTATTGAAGCTTGTCTAAAACAGCTTTTGCTTCACTTTCATCCTTTACATATACCACTGGCTGATTGTTGATTTTTATCGCAATCGCATCTGCTTGAATGACAATGCTTTGTTCAATTTTTTCAATCGTTTCTTCATTGTTTGCAATCGGACGGAAAACCTGTTCCGGTACATATGTAAGTTTTTTATTAATATCTATATGTAGTCCTTCAAATTCTTTTTCAGTATTGCTTACTTTTTGCTGAAGCAAATCTTCTACAAGGTTTTGATCTGTCACTGCTCCCATATACTCCTTGCCGATATATACGTGATACACAGTTGACAAATCTTTTTCTAAAGCTGTTGCAGATGCCTCAGCCGTCATTGTTATTGAGGAAAGAAGAATTCCGGTAATCACTAATTTTTTCGCTAAATCGGCTGTTCGTTTCATCCTGCCTTCTTTTGGAAAACTGCATGTTCTATTGGAAATGTTGCCTCTCCAATTCATCTAAAATTTCCTCCTAAAAAATAAAGTGAAACTTCCATCAGTGGGGTTTTCTCTCATCCCCCACTGATGGTTAGTTGAACCAATCGGACATTTACTGGCAGTTATCCCCACTAGCGCTTCTTCAATTCCTCTTACTCTTGAGATAGGGGTCTTACTGCCAGTTAGATGTGGGATAAAGTAACTCCCTATTCCTAATAACTTTCTCTCTATTTAGCAAATCTCTATAATACAATAACATAAAACAAAGATTTATTTAGACTGGTAGTCACAATGTAACAGAAATGTATAATTAGTGACATTTTACTATCTTATTGTAATGAATTGTAATTCATTAAAAGTCGTTGAAAACGAATAAACACGCCATGATCGCATCTTTAGAAGGAGAGAAATGGAAAAAGCATTATTTGGTATAAAATGGACTTTTCTTTTCGTTTTTGTAACAAACAATAGGGATTATTATTCATTTTCCGATAAGAAAATCACAAGTCAACATATTAAAATACTTCCAGCTGCCAGTCCTAGATAAAGTGAAACTTCTATGAGTGGGGTTTTTCTTTCGTCCCCCATACAAAGGATCTCAAGCTAAAAGCGCGACGTCCTCGAAAAAGAAGTTCACTTTTTCTTCGTGCGATGTTGATTCAAGAAGCTTTCCTTATCCCGTAGGCCCGAACCAATCGGACATTTGACTTTCAGTTATCCCCCACCTAGACTGCTTGATTCTTCTTGTGGTGGGGGTCTTACTGCCAGTTAGATGTGGGATAAAAAGAAAAAGCCCTGCGAGAGTCGATGTCGTCGCAGGACTTTTTTATATGGCTCGGGACGGAATCGAACCGCCGACACATGGATTTTCAGTCCATTGCTCTACCGACTGAGCTACCGAGCCGTGAAACTTATTATAAAACAATGGCGGTCCCGACGGGAATCGAACCCGCGATCTCCTGCGTGACAGGCAGGCATGTTAACCGCTACACCACGGGACCAGTTATTTTTGTAACAACGAGATTTATATTATCATATTACAGCGATAAAAAGCAATACTTTTCGACAAAAATTATCATTTTTTGTTTTTCTGATGACTGTGCTAAAATTTAATGTTGAAAATTGAAAGATATGAAGGGAAACACATTTTATTTCGAGTTTCCCTGTTCCCATTAGAAAAACGTATATGTCATTTTAATATATGTATGATTAATGATTAAAGTACTTAAAAAGTGTTTCTAACTCTCTAACATCATACATATCTTTATCGCTTATGAATTTCTCGATTTCTACTGTACCATCCTCCATAAATTCAACTTCCCAACGTTGTCCTGGAACAGCAATTTCAACCATAATTGCTTCATTTCTCACTTTATTGAGCTTATAAAATATATGACTGCTTTCTAATTGATTTAGAAAATTGATTAGTTCCTTCAGTTCCACAAAATACACACCTTTCAATAAGGGCTAACTACTCTGCCCGATTATGGGAAAAAGGGCTGCAAATTGAATGTTCACAAACGTTAGCTATCATAAGTGTCTGTCATTTCAAATATAAATGATGACAATTGAAAATTCTTTTATATTATGTTTTGTACTCTCGTTACTGCGGCTTACTACTAACAAGAACCAAGTGAGAGCATTTAGCAACTTTTGTCTCCAATAAAAAAGCGCAACCCAACAACCCCTATGATTTTAGCAGATTTACACAGGCAATAGCCTTTTAACATACATTCTACGAAAGTAATTCATTCGTTCCCTTTTCGAGTACGGTAAAGAACCGTATTTGTTGTATCCTAAAACGTCTTTCTACAACATTTACAACGATAACGCTGAAGACTATTGATTTTACCAGTTTTGCTAAGTAAAAATCTACATCATTCTCTCTCCGCTACATATGATTTGGACGCCACACTCCTCCGTGGCAGAATGTAAAACCACATTTTTTATAAAAATCTGTATGCTTGCTATCATAAGTCAAGGTGACAATTTCTATTCCAGTTCGCTCCGCTTCCGCTAACAGCGTTTTTACTAATGCGGTACCAATTCCCTTTCCCTGAACGCTAGGATGGACCATGATATCTTCCATATATCCATGCTGCAGCCCCATGCCAGCTAAATAGCCAAACGCAATTAAAATACCATTATTGTCACGCTTCCCAGCCCAAAATTGGCAGCGTTCAAATAGGATTGGATAATCATGCTTGCGACGCTCCCAACCGATTGATTCCCTTAAATCAGGTACTTCATGTGCTAAAATTGGCAAGTTGATTGTAATAGCTTCTGTCATGTGACTTATCCCCTTTCATAAAAAGAAAAATAAGAGGCGGCCCAACCGATTAATTGGTCAATTGGGCTAGCCTCTACGCTACTAAGACTGTCTCCAGACACTGCGGACGACATTCGTTTGTGAACGATCAGGTCCGACAGAGAATATGGATATTGGAATGCCAGTCAGCTGTGACACACGCTCTACATAATGGCGGGCATTAGCTGGCAGCTCATCTAGGGAACGGCAGCCTGTAATATCTTCCGTCCACCCTGGAAGTTCCTCATAAATAGGCTCACATTGAGACAAGACTTTCAAGCTTGCAGGAAATTCTTCTAAAACGGTTCCTTTATAGCGATATGATGTACAGATTTTGAGTGTTTCAATCCCTGTTAAAACATCGATTGAATTTAAAGAGAGATCTGTCAGGCCGCTCACACGGCGTGCGTGGCGAACAACGACGCTGTCGAACCAGCCAACGCGGCGTGGCCGGCCAGTAGTCGTTCCATATTCACGGCCTACTTCGCGAATTTGATCTCCGATTTCATCTTGTAATTCTGTTGGGAATGGGCCATCACCGACACGGCTTGTATATGCTTTTGATACTCCTACCACATGGTTTATTTTCGATGGGCCAACTCCTGAACCGATCGTCACGCCGCCTGCAACCGGATTAGAAGAAGTGACAAATGGGTAAGTGCCCTGGTCAATATCAAGCATAACACCTTGTGCTCCTTCGAATAACACACGACGGCCTTCATCTAGAGCATCGTTTAGCACAACGGACGTATCGCAAACATATTTTCTAATTTGCTGGCCGTACTCATAGTACTCATCTAATATTTCTTCTAATGTAAAGCCTTCTGTTTCATAAAAACGTTCTAAAAGACGATTCTTCTCTTCAAGGTTGCGAGCCAGCTTTTCCTCGAATACTTCGCGGTCTAAAAGGTCTGCAATTCGAATGCCGACACGAGCAGCCTTATCCATATAAGCTGGACCGATTCCTTTTTTTGTTGTGCCAATTTTATTTGCGCCTTTACGATCTTCTTCCACTTCATCAATTTTTAAGTGGTAAGGAAGAATAACATGAGCACGATTGCTTATGCGCAAATTATCTGTAGAAACGGACTGATCATAAAGATACTTTAATTCTTGAATAAGTGCTTTCGGATCGACAACCATCCCATTTCCAATAACACTGATTTTTTCCTTGTAAAAAATACCAGAAGGAATTAAGTGGAGCTTATATGTAACACCATTAAAACGAATCGTATGCCCGGCATTGTTTCCACCTTGGTAACGTGCAATTACTTCTGCATTTTCGGATAAAAAATCTGTGATCTTGCCTTTCCCTTCATCTCCCCATTGTGTACCTACAACAACAACTGAAGACATTGAAAGCACCTCCGCTAGATTTATCATTTTTAGAAAAATTTGGTTTCATCATGGCTGCTTTACTTTCATCACGAAGTTTTGTATCCGCTTTTTATTTTTGGCGAATGACGTAATGAACCTATGAACAATTTCATTTTATCAGCTTCTCCTATAAAAGGTCAATGTAAAACACGAACATTTATGAATGGTAATCTTAATTTGTTCGTTTTTTATTCTGTCAGTGCTGCTTTCACTTTTTCTCTAAACGTAGCATCTGTTAATATTTTTAATTTGAATCCGTTCATGTTTCGGGTCAGCTTCATTTGTTCCTTTAATTTCAAATTATTGGCAAACAAAGCAAATTCTGTCGTATTCCCTTTTTTATCAGTAGCATAAGTAGCATCTGTACTAACAAATGCAGTGGAGCCCCCTTTAGTACCTGCATGCTGCAGCCATTCTTGATTTGCTGGACTTTTCATTAAATGTTCAATAGACTCTTTCAGATATTGATACATCTCCTTGCTGAAATCTGCTTTGCTGTTAAGCTTTTGAAGCATGTCAATATATGCACTTGTTGTTGCTGCTGGCAAACGATCCGACCATACCTTTTGCATCTTCATATTCATGATTTTTAGCAGCGCTTTCTTTTTTTCTTCTGTAGGCGGCTCTGTCGTCCACTTCTCATGGATGGCAATCGCAAGCTCGCGATATTCTTCCATCGATATGTTTTGAATAACAGTCAGCAATTCTTTATTCGAAAGCTGCTGCTTTTCTTTTATATATAGTGGTACAAATAATGCACCTACTATTGGATACAATGGATCATGCGCATCTTTATGCATCGCTTTTACCGTTGCATTGATTTTTTCCTGCCCAAGCACGCGGATCAGATAATCCGTATTTGCATTTGAGCTGAATAACATCATCCCTTTTACTGCTTCAAGTAAAGCGACACTCTTCCCATCTGTGAGATTGTCTTTTTTTATTTGCTCTAACCAAGCTTCATGAGCACCACCATCTGTTTTAGGAATATAATAATGATCCAGCTCTTCCAAACTGACTTTTTGCTTCGTGTCTATTTCACGTTCAGCCGCTTGCCGGGCAAATTCAACTGCCACCATATATTTTACTGTACTGGCGAGAGGGAGTTTCGTATGCGGATTGCGTTTCACTAACGGTTCTCCATTGAATCGTACATAGAAAGATACATCGTTCGATTGACGTTGACCCTTTAAAAATTGAAGCACATATTCGGGATCTTCCTTTGTAATGTCTCTATGATATAACCAAATGCCGATTCCAAAAATACTTCCGATCACAAGCAGGATGCTTACGATAATCCAGAAAATGATATTCATCATCTTCCCACCTCCTTTATTCTCTTACGTTCATTGCTGGTAAATGTTTCATTTTTTTAAGACAAAAAAAACGCCTGAAAATGGCTTTCAGACGCAGATAAGAACGAAGCTTGCAATATTCTCTATTATGCACCAGGCGGAATGGATACATCATCCATGCGCCGCTCTAAATTAACAAATTTATTATATTCCTTTACAAATGCAAGCTGAACGGTGCCAACAGGGCCATTCCGCTGCTTGGCAATGATGATCTCAATAATGTTCTTATTTTCTGACTCGCTGTCATAATAATCATCCCGATACAAGAATGCGACGATATCGGCATCCTGCTCGATACTCCCAGATTCCCGAATATCAGACATCATTGGCCGCTTATCCTGTCTTTGCTCCACTCCACGGGAGAGCTGTGACAAGGCGATGACCGGCACTTCCAGTTCCCGAGCAAGTGCTTTTAAAGAACGAGAAATCTCTGATACTTCTTGCTGCCGGTTCTCCTTCATACGTCCGCTCCCTTGAATGAGCTGCAAATAATCAATAAGAATCATGCCTAGGCCATGTTCTTGTTTTAGCCTTCGGCATTTCGAGCGAATTTCACTAATGCGAATGCCTGGTGTATCATCGATAAAAATTCCTGAATTAGAAAGGCTTCCCATTGCCATTGTCAGCTTCCGCCAATCTTCACTCGTCAATGTTCCTGTCCGTAAATTCTGGGCATTGATATTGCCCTCGGAGCAAAGCATCCTCATTACAAGCTGTTCTGCTCCCATCTCTAAGCTAAAAATAGCCACATTCTCCTCTGTTTTCGTAGCCACATTTTGGGCAATATTTAACGCAAAAGCTGTTTTACCAACAGAAGGCCTTGCAGCTACAATGATTAAATCGTTTCGTTGAAACCCTGCTGTCATTCTATCTAATTCAGAGAAGCCGCTCGGAATGCCAGTTACATCACCTTTGCGATGATGAAGCAATTCAATATTGTCATAGGTTTTGACGAGTACATCTTTTATATTTTGAAAAGCACTCGTATTCTTGCGGTTTGCAACCTCCATTATATTGCGCTCTGCCTCATCCAAGACTTCTTCTACTTCATCTTGACGGGCATAGCCGTCTTGGGCGATTGTTGTAGCAGTTTTAATGAGTCTGCGCAGCAATGATTTTTCTTCGACGATTCGCGCATAATATTCGATGTTGGCTGCAGTAGGAACAGCACCAGCTAATTCACTTAAATAGCTAAGTCCACCTACATCCTCAAGCTGTTTTGCAGATGACAGCTCCTCCGTTACAGTAATGACATCAACTGCTTTCCCATCCTCATTGAGCTTTAACATGACATCGAAAAGCAGTTGATGGCTATTTCGATAAAAATCTTCTGGAATCAGAATCTCAGAAACTAATATTAAAGAAGCGGGCTCTAAAAAAATCGCTCCAAGTACAGCCTGCTCCGCTTCAATATTTTGCGGCGGCACTCGATCAGCAAGATAATCGCTCATGATTGAACCCCCTTCCTATAGAAAGATAGACTGTAATTTAAGAGCCTGATTCATTTTATTTCTTTATATGCTTTTAGAAATATCATATTCACAGAAAAAATGTGACCGACATGAAGTAGATCACATTTTTTTCTTTTTCGTCCTGTTGCTTTATTGTATGTTTAAAAATAAGTGCTGGCAAGGCTTCGTTATTGTTCTTCTGTTACATGGACATTTAATGTTGCGGTAACTTCAGTATGAAGTTTTACTGGAACCTTTGTATAGCCTAAAGCACGAATGGCATCCATTTCCATTTTGCGCTTATCGATTTTAATTCCATGGCTTTTGTGCAATGCATCTGAAATTTGCTTGCTTGTGATAGAGCCGAAGAGACGTCCGCCTGCACCAGATTTCGCCTTTAACTCCACTGTTAAAGCATCAAGCTTTTCTTTTAGCTTTTTCGCTTCTGCAAGTTCTTCAGCTGCAATATGCTGTTCTTTTTTCTTTTGTGCTTCTAAACTTTTTATATTTCCAGGTGTTGCTTCGACAGCATGGCCATTTTTAATAAGAAAATTGTTGGCATATCCATCAGCAACATTTTTAATTTCACCTTTTTTTCCTTTCCCTTTTACATCTTTTAGGAAGATAACCTTCATTCTTTTTTTCCTCCTTCAACATAATCTTCAATTGCTTGTTGTAATTGAAGCTCAGCTTCTTCAATTGTAATATCCTTAAGTTGAACCGCTGCATTAGATAAATGTCCGCCGCCGCCAAGTGTTTCCATAATGATCTGGACATTAATCTCTCCTAAGGAGCGGGCACTGATGCCAACCACATTCTCCTCGCGCTTTGAAATGACAAAAGAAGCACTGACACGATCCATTGAAAGCAGTGTATCGGCTGCTTGGGCAATCATGACTGGATGATAAATTGTCTTATTATCACCTTTTGCAATCGCAATTCCTTCTCGATAAAAAGCAACAGTTTCAATTAATGCTGCTCGTTTCATGAAAGTCTTAATGTCTTCCTTGAGGAATTGCTGGATAAGCACTGTATCTGCTCCAAATGATCTTAAATAGGAAGCAGCATCAAACGTTCGTGATCCGGTGCGTAGAGTAAAGCTTTTCGTATCGACAATAATTCCAGCCAACAAAGCGGTTGCTTCCAACATATTAATTTTATCATGCTTAGGCTGATATTCAAGCAGCTCTGTTACTAACTCAGCTGTTGATGAAGCATAAGGCTCCATATAGACTAGGACTGGGTTTTGAATGAATTCTTCACCACGGCGGTGATGATCGATGACAACAACATGGTTAACTTTACCTAACAATCTTTCCTCCATCACCATGGAAGGCTTATGCGTATCAACAACAACAATTAATGTATTTTCTGTCACAATGTTAAACGCTTCCTCTGGTGTAATAATACGAGAGTATAATTCAGGATATTGCTTCGTCTTCTCTACGAGCCTTTCGACGCCTTTATTTAATTCGTCAAAATTTAATACAATATAGCCTTCCTTTTGATTCATTTGAGCCACTTTTCGTATCCCTATGGCAGCGCCAATTGCATCCATGTCAGGAAATTTATGTCCCATTACGAACACTTTATCACTTTGAATCATTAATTCCTTTAATGCATGTGAAATAACACGCGCTCTTACTCTCGTTCTTTTCTCCATTGGATTTGTTTTGCCGCCATAAAATTGAACTTTGCCGCTAGGACGCTTGATGGCGACTTGGTCGCCGCCGCGTCCCAATGCGAGATCCAAACTTGATTGTGCAAGTGCTCCAAGCTCCGGCAAGGAAGCAACCTCGCACCCAATACCAATACTAAGGGTTAGCGGCACATTTTGCTTTGCGGTTGTTTCACGAACGGCGTCTAAAATGGAAAATTTATTTTTTTCTAGCTCTCGCAAAGTTTTTTCTTTTAAAACTGCAATAAAACGATCAGATGACACTCTTTTGAGGAACAAATCGTGAGCTTGAGCCCAGTTAATAAGCATGGACGTTACTAAGCTATTCAAGCTGCTTTTCGTCTGATCATCCATTCCTTGCGTCCATTCATCATAATTATCGAGATAAATAATAGCGATTACAGTTCGTTCCTCTTGGTAGCGTGTTTCGATTTCTCTTTGTTCTGTTACATCAAAAAGATAAAGCAGCTTTTCCTCACGTTTAAAAATAGTACGAAACTTGCGCTTATGCAGTGTAATGATCTCCGTATCTACATCATTTTTTACTACTGGTACTAACGGTTCGCCGACTTCATATAAAGATCGTCCGATAAGTGTTGATACTTTAAAGCAAGAAATCATGTAAGGATTTGCCCATTCAATATCAAGATGATCATTCAGGAGCATGATGCCTACAGGCAGATTCATCACCGCTTCTTCGCCAACCTTATTTATTCGATGCGATAAAGTTGTGATATAATGCTCCATTTCTAAATGGATTTTTTGCTCAGCATAAAATAGCATATAAAATAAACCGCTGAGTACAACAATCCCAATCACCGTCATCCACCAATAAAAAAAATAAATGACAATTAGTAAAACGCACGATACTGCCATTAGCCCATATAGGGAATAGCGTAACATTCTTTTTTCAACAAAAGTTGGCATTGCTTCAGCTCCCAAACAGTGAACTCATTATCATCATGACCTTTAGGTTCCCTGCAAAAATCCCTTTGAAAAACGAGGGGATCGAACGTTCAATCACTCAAGCTTTTTCATTGTTCGATTCCCCATTTCTTTAAACAAACATGTGCCAATTCCCCTTTTAGTTGGTTCTACATTTTGTGATTTTGTGATGATGCAGCGTACATACCCTTTGCTTAACTGGGCTCCACATCAGACCTTTTAAACTTGGCGTCCTGATACCAACTCTTTTTGAATATCGACCATTAACGATTTTTTCCAAGACGCTGCCGTAAATCAAATCCTAAGTCAATGATCCCTAAAATCCTTATAAATGGAAATAACAACATAGATAGTAATGTTGCAATAATTGGGATTGTTTTCGACCACTTTTTCCAATTGCTATAGAAATAAATAAATGAAATGCCTTGAATAAACATCAATAATTGTAAAACAAAGGAAATATTCACTAAGGCTGTGAACAAATATGTCCCTTCCTCCATTTTAAAAAGAAGTGATATAAGAAGGGTAATTAAATAATACCACAATAAGCTTTTTGGTAGACACCAATTTCGAAAAGGCTCCCATTTCCTTACTTTCATTCCTAAACGCTTAGCGATAGGCAGATTGACTAGCACAACTGGCAGTGCACTTAAAAAAGCGAAGCAAACCATTAAACTTGGCGTCAATGTCTGGATGAGGGAAAACATATGATTTACATTATCTTGCAGTGTTCCATCCATTGTCTGTCCCATTGATTCCAACATTTCGACTGATTGTTCAAATGATGCTTGAAAAGTATTCATTGCACCTTCTAAGATATCGATTTTGAAAATGACATTTGATGTAACATATAGCAAGATAATATTCATTAAAAAGATTAAGCTAATGGATATGTATAGCTGGATATTACTTTTGCCTTTCTTGATACAAATGCCCATCGCAAAACCTGCTGCACTATACGCCAATGTGACCGGGATAAAAGCCCATAATCCTATAAAGGCAGTCGCTAAAATACTTGCAACTACTAACAGAAGCGAAGCTTTACTGGAATGCTTCACACTATAGATTAATATTGGCAATGGCAGGAGAAGATGAACGATGATATAAATAAATGGAATATAAACAGAAATGACAATCATTGTCATAAAAATAGCGAGCATCAATGCGCCTTCTGTTATTGCTTTGCTATTTTTCACAGCTTCACCTCTCATATAAACTTCATTCTTCATGATTCTATTTTAACGATGATGGAATCTGCATTCAACTTAAGAAGTTATATTCAATCTTGGCTAACTGATTGTTTTTCTGTTTTTGTTAAACAATGTGTACCCTTATCATGAATAAGAAAGAAGGAATCATTTATTATTTTCCATATATAAGGAAATGCTATGAAGCATGATTAAATGTTATGGAAAGGACGTTATTATTATTCCTATTGGTAAGGGTTTCACTCTATAACGACTTAAAACTTGGATAAATCGTCTGTGTACTTGCCTGTATTGACTCTTTTTTTGGAGGAGATTGCTGATGAATTTGGCAAACGGGTCCGTTAAGCAACTGCTATGCGTTTATCTTTGTAGATGTTTACAACCATCCGGAATCAGTATGAAACAAAGAAATATGTTGTTTATACGATTTTGGATATACCATGGAAGGCAAGAAGGAAATTCTTGGTCTTTGGCTGAACGAGACGGAAAGCAAGCATAAATGGATACAGATCTTGATGAAATTAAGGCACGAGGCGTGGAAACATCTTCTTTCTCTCAATGGATGGAGTCAGTGGATTAGAGGAAGATATCAAGGCTATTTTTCCTTAAGTCATCGTGCAGCGCTGCATCGTCCATTTGATCCGTCATTTCATCAAATACGTACCAAGCAAGGATTATAAAGCATTCACGCAGGCAGTAAGAAAGGTATACAGTGCTCCAAGCCTGAAGGGCTTGCCAGCGTGCCTTTGAATCCTTCAAACAACAATGGACGGCCTATCTAGGAGCCATTGACGTATGGACGAGAAACTTTGACCATGTCGAGCAACTCTTTGACTATGGCAACGCTATCCGTAAAATCATGTATGCCACTAATGCCGTTGAGAGCATCCACTCCAGCTTCAGGAGAGTGACCAAAAAAGGAGCATTCCCCAATGAGAATACCCTGTTAAAAGTATTGTATTTGTGCATTAAGGAACTGGAAACAAAGTGGGATGGCGGTCGTATCCAAAACTGGGCTATTGTCAGGAACCAACTGCTCCTTCATGATAAGCTGAAAGATAGGATTTTAAAATACCTTGAGTAAAGTGGACTTACACACTTTATTTGACAAACCTAAAAATTACAAATAAAATGTTTACTTAATAAATATAGAAGGCTTCTAATATTAATATAAGATATTGATTATGGATATCTAAGTTATTCAAGATACATGCTCTTTAATTTATCTGTAGGTAACGGACATGCATTGTTATTCATCATTTTCCTTCTATTTTTAGCTAAAAATTTATACCCTCTATCTCTACATGATTTTGGGATTATTTTTGCTATTTTTAAAGGAATAAAAATCCTATTTGTACTAGATAATAATTCAATTATTGAATCAGAATATATATATTTTTTATTTTTCTTTATAAAGATCATGCTATCCACATTAGGGTCTAGCTTAACATTTTTATTTGTCCAATTACTATTAAAATCAGTTATATGCAAGTTAGGATTCTTGTTTACTTTTGAAATAAATCTAATAAATCGGCTGCACATATTACATTCACCATCATAAATCAATATCTCCATATTCTATTCCCTCCTTTTTAATTTGAAGGTTTTACGCAATTGCAATCTTTATTAACTGATATACAAATCCAAATAAACTTAATGAAAAGAGTAAAGATAATATTAGAATCGGAGCATTATATTCTCTTCGAATTAAGGACAATACACCAAAAATACCAAGTAACACACTATAAGCACCCTGTACCAACATTTCTACTACATGATGTACTTCTACATTGAATAAACTAGTTATGATCGAAAAGTATACAAGTACAGCTGCGATTAAAAATGAGTTAATCTTCATTCTTAACGAATAATGATCAACGATATTATTTGGGTTATTATTAAAACTTCCAACAACATCTTGAATTTTTATTTTTTTATATGTTTGATTTAATTGAGGATAGATAGGCTGCATGTATGGTGCTTTACCATCTAAACTCTGATAACCCCAAGATAGGTTTTTATCTCCTACAGAGAATGTCATATCATCTACTGGACTCTTTATATCATCATAGAAAGGGGTCAGTTCCCTTTCTGGATCTATTGAAAATACAACCCTTCCACTTTCGACTTCTCCAAAATATCTTTCTTTATTTCTAAGTGCTCCCACATTTATTGTAGTACCGATATTGGCTAATGGCATACGGAAAAATTTAAACATTGCAATTGATACATCAATTGGTATCCATCCAATTCCCTCAAAATAGGCCTCGTTCCAAGCATGATGTTTACTTCTCCCTCGAAATGCTCCGACCATCACCCTACAAGGGATACCCAATGATCTACAATAAGAAGCAAAAACAGCAGATAATTCACCACAATCGCCTTTTTTGTTAGTCGTACAAGCATTGAATCCTCTTTCTTTTATTCGAGATGTATATTTATAATTCTTAACAATATATAAAAATATCGCTTTAGCTTTTTCAATTTCATCTTGAATACCTGTTGTAATATCTTTAGCCTTTTTTATGGTTGACTCATTAACAGGAATTAATTTACAATCCCTCAAAAAATATTCTTTCTCCCTTTCAGTTATCTTATCCATACAGCTGTAAGTATATTTTGCCTTGTAAATAAGCTTTTTCTTTTTAGGAATTTCAAAATAATAGATTTTTCCAAGATAGGAGTCGTCCTTTTCTATAACAGGTGAAAGATTAAATTGAATCTGGCTTGTATTGGGGGCTGTAGACAACCAAACCTTCACTAAATCATTACTTTTATTTTTATATTCAAATTTAATTTTATTTGTACTCATGCTGACTTCCTTTCGTATCGTTTTCCTCCAAACTTCCCAATAGACTTTTTAATTTTTAATGCTATATATCTATATTCTTTATCCGTAATTAAAAGTGAATCCACTGCAATCATAGTTAGGGAAAAAGTTACCAATCCCATTTCTACTAATATACCTAAATGGAAACCAATAATTCCCATTATTACTATGTATTTTGTGTATTTATTAAATATAGCAAAAGGGAACGCTATCTTTATAAGAATGGAAGCATATGTTGCTAATACAATAAATATTGAATTATTTAAAAGAAATTCCGGAATAATGTTTAAAGAATATTGCTCGACTTGAAGTATGTAATATACAGCTGTACCACTATTCCATCTTTCGCCCATTACTTGATATAATCCTGATAGCAAATACATAGTACACAGTTGAACAATAATAAATATAAATCCAAAATTATGAAAAATGCTTATATAGTCTTTATGCTTTATTCTAAACTTTTCTAATAATTTAGCTTTATTTGTTTTTTTACTCCATGTAAAATATGCAGTGACGTTCATAAACAACATGTAAAACAATACAAGGTATAATAAATTTTCTCCACCATCACTAATTAGGCCGTTACGATTAAAAAGAGATAAAGTAAAAATATAATTAAAAATTTGAACAATTTTCCCACCCATACCAATTGTAAATAATAGAGTAATTAATATTCCTAGATGGTAAGTAATTTCAAAGATAATAACACTATCAGTCCAACCATAAACAGAGAAGAAAATTCGGTTCATTTCACTATATGTTTGATTATCTATTATGCCCGTATTCCCCCAAAAGAAGTGCCGTAGAGGGTAATTAACAATATATGTGTATAGAATAATACATCCCAATAATATTCTAAGTACGCTTGCTCCGATTAAATAGTGAGGTTCTTGTAACCACTTATAAAATTTCCCAAACATTTTTTATACTTCCCTTCACTTTTATAAATACCCTTCTACCCACTTGTACTTTTTCCAATCAAAATCTATGTACTCTCTAGTGTTCTCGTAATCTTCATTATATCTTTCAGAAAAAGGTACACTATTTACATTCATAATTCGTACCCTAACATCTTTTACATCTTTATCCGTTATTATTGGAACAGCTGAAAATGCAAATCGATACAAAATATCAATTTGTTTCGATTTACCCTGTTCAATCAATTCGGTATCTACATTTTTGTCAAATTCTTCTTCAGTTGTTTTATCTTTATATGACCTAACAACTTCATCCATATTGAAGATTCCATAATAAACTCCTGAAGTTATTCGTGCCGCTTTATTATAAGCACTTATAATATTATCTCTATTGGCTTGATTAATTGGCGATGTTATATTATACCAGTCTGAGATTTCCCCCGATTCTGTTCTGTATTGTATTAAAACATTTGTTGTCATTTGAACAGGATCAGGTGCGAACAAATTCCAAGTTTGCACAAATAATGGTTCTGTATAACCTTTTGAAAGATCTCTTAAATAAATTGATAATGGATTTTTTGGCCCTGTTTGTAAAAAAATCATAGAGAAATGAAAAATCATAAATGTACTAATAAAAAATATTAGCAAAACTTTGGCGTACTTGGACAAGTTAACTACCTCCCACTCATTAACTACAAAAACATTTATTGGTTACTTAGAAAATATAAACATTACTAATTTTACCTGTACTACTTGTAAATGTAAAGTGTTTTGTGAGAATTGTGAGAAAAGATCCAATTTTGGATTTTTTTATTGACAATTAGCAATTATTGCTTATGATGTAATTATTAAGAAAAAGGTGGTGAGAAAATGGTTAGGAAAAAACTTATGGCATTCATTTTTGCAGGTACTTTACTGACGGCAACCGGTGTTTCTACTGCTGGGGCTTCTAGTAATGTTGTAGTACCATCGAAAGAAAACTTAGTAGGACAGGCAACTGAATCAGTTGAACCAAATGCTGTACCTGCTATAGTGGTAACAGCTTTCGTTACAGGGGCTGCATCTGCTGCAGGCGCTAAAGTAGGTGACTGGGTAGCAGACAAGGTTACAGGAATTTGGAGTGCAGATAGTACTATTGATGGTAACACTGATTTAGACGTTATCTTTGATTAATTCCCAACATAAAAACTTATAGAGTAGCGTGGTGAATTACATATATTTCCCAAAACGCTACTCTATTACTTTAGCGGAACCTTGCACTTTCTCTATAAAAAAAGCACCTACTCATAGGTACTTTTATCATGAATATGTAAGCAATAATCTCACTAAAATTCACTCGACTATATAGAGGATGTTCACACCAAGCATTAGATTTATAATATGATAATTTGATAGATGGCCAACTACAAAAAAGCGTGTGCTACCGTTCAAGATACCTTTCTTTTTCGATTAAGAAAGGTATACAGTGCTTCAAGCATGAAGGCTTGCCAGAGTTGCCTTTGAATCCTTCAAACAACAATGGACGGCCTATCCAATCCAGGAACCATTGACGTATGGACGAGAAACTTTGACCATGTCGAGCAGCTCTTTGGGACTATGGCGACACTATCCGTAAAATCATGTATACCACTAACTTCCGTTGAAAGCATCCACTTCAGCTTCCGGAAAGAATGAGTTTTATCTTGGAGGCTTATGGTTGATAACTCATTCCTTAGTGTATCGTTTTCTTGTGAAAGTTTACATCCCTATATAATAAGAGTAAGAGACTGCTCCATTCATGAAGCAGTCTCCTTCTCAACATTTTAATGAAGCTCTTTTTTAGTATTTATTTGTATTGTATTTAGCTGCCCATTCAGCTCGTCCATCATTTGTTGAATTTGAATTTTCTTTGGCTGTTCGTCATCTTTGAGCAAGATTGGATCTCCGAAAATAAGACGGGGCTTTTTTCTTTGCAAAAGTTCCCGAAAATTACTTGGTCCAATATATACCGCTGGCACTAATGGTACATTTGAGCTGCAAGCGATTGTTACTGCTCCTCTTTTTAACGGCGCTTCTTCACTGGTTCTTGTGCCGCTTGGAAAAATACCAACGATTTTGCCTTCATTTAATAGTTTGCGAGGAATTTTTAACGAACTTGGCCCTGGATTTTCACGATCAACTGGAAAGGCATTTAGTTTTCCCATTAGCCATTTAGACCATCGTTTCTGAAAGAGTTCTTTTTTTGCCATATAGTGAATTTTCATTGGTAAAATCGCAATTCCTAGCCAAAGTACATCTACCCAGCCTATATGGGTACATGCAATCACAAAGCCGCCGTTCGCTGGCAGTTTTTCCTTCTGCTCCACTTGTAATCTTCCAAATAAACTAAGCAGAAATTTTAACAGATAAGCCGCAACATGATACATCTGTTTCCTCCCCTTTCTTATGCTAGACTAATTTACTTTATAGCTGGCACGCCCCATCTCACTATAAGTCCAGCGTGTGTCAGCCCGCCGCCAAATCCATAAATCAATACTGTATCTCCTTGTTCTAGCTTCTTTTCTTTCACGCCAAGATAAAGCGACAGTGGGATGGATGCGGATGAAGTGTTTCCAAAGTATTCCACACTCGTTAATGTTCGCTCTAATGGCATCCTTGCTTTTTCACAGATGGATTCAATCATTCTTAAATTAACGCTATGGGGGGCAAACCAATCGATATTTGCAGTCGTCATGTTTGCTTTATTTAATACCGTCTGGATGCCGCTTGAAACGGTACGGACTGCCCACTTATATACTTCCCGGCCATTTTGGACAATGAAGCCATTGCCGCGAAGCTTCTCTCCATCCATTTCATCTGCGACTCCTGCCCGATAAAGGTGTATACCGCCTTCCCCATTTGTTCCGAGTAAAGAAGCGAGAAAACCTGGGTTTTCGTCATCCTTCTCGATGAGTACGGCACCAGCACCATCCCCGAATAGAATACATGTAGAACGATCCGTATAATCGGTTGCTTTTGATAGTGTTTCCCCGCCAATGACTAACACTTTCTTGTGCAATCCTGCAGTGATCATGCCATTCGCTAGATGCAAGCCATAAGCGAATCCAGCACAGGTGGCATTTACATCGATTGCACCAGTCTGTTTCATGTGAAATGCTTTTTGCACTTGAGCAGCTGTACTTGGAAACGGATAATCGGCCGTAGTCGTTGCCACAATGATCAGATCAACATCGTCGACTCGTTTCTTATAGGTCCGTACAAGATTTTCCACAGCTTTTATACATAAATGAGACGTATATTCTTTTTTATCTGCTACTCGTCTTTCTCTTATACCTGTTCTTTGTACAATCCATTCGTTATTTGTTTCAACTAATTTTGCTAAATCGGCATTTGTCAACACCCGTCTTGGAACATAAGCGCCAATCGCTGTAATCTGTGCTCTCGATTTCGTTGCAAAATCCATATGGCCACTCCTTTTTAGTTAATTATAACATCAAGTATTAGTACTTGGTACTAATTTTTTAAAAAAAGAGTGCATGATTATTTTTGTCTCAAATAAGAACGATCTTTCATAAATAAACGCCAAAAATAGATAAAGAAAGGCAGCAGCAAAAGGGAACCAACGATAAAGGAAATAAGCAGGGCTTGCAGCATCGGGGAGTTCGTAATGCTTTCCTCTATTGAAATCATCGGATAAACGATATAAGGCCAATGAGCAGATGCATAAGCGAAGGTGGCAAGACCGTATTGAGCCACAATCCCTAATACTGCTATTCTTGGTCTTCCTTTTGAATGAGTTTTCTGCTTTGCAGGCCACCATAATGCACTATATCCAATGATAAAAGCAGCCACTGACAAACTAAACCAACCGCGCTGTTCCATTATATTAACCTTTAGCCATTGAGCTTCAGGCTCCATAAAAATAACGGTTAATACCGCTGCTGCGAGCGTCATCGGTCCAAGCCAAATCGCTAGTGATCGATAAGTGCGATACGCAGCTTCCTCTAGTGCTTCACGTGCGTAATCAGATAAAAATAAAGCCGATAAAAAAAGTTGGCTAGAAAGGCCAAATGCCAAATAAGTATATTCTGATGGACTCCGAAACAACTTTCCTAACAGTAATTGCTCCTGTCCATTGATTATTTCAATAAAACCTCCAGAAGTAATTGGAAGGACGCTGACTAACAGAGCGGGAACTAAAAGTCCAGATATGCCAGAAATATATTTTAACGTTGTTCGATAGCTTTCTGTTGTAAATGAAAACACCATAAAAGCGCTCCGCAGCGTTAAAAAAATCAAAATGAGGCTTCCTGGAATTAGAAGGACAGTTCCAAGCGTATAGGCGGCACTCGGAAAAAAACTAAAGACGGAAATCACGAGAAGTACGAGAAAAACATTCGTAACCTCCCATGATGGCGAAAGAAAGCGATTGGCTAACAAGCCTGCTTTCGTTTTTTTTCTTGTTTCAAACACCATTGCCCAAAAACCTGCACCAAAGTCAATGGAACCAAGAATGGCGTACACATATATAAAGACCCATAATAATGTCGTCGCAATGAATGTATTTGTCATGTTTCCAAGCCCTTTCTTTTTACGTTATTTAGATCGTTTGCTAATGGTTTTCGTTTAAAATATGCCAGTAAGACAATGACGACAATGATCGCCAATAAGAGGTAGAGGGAGAGAAATAATACTAAGAGCATTGTATTTGCAGAAGCCGTTGCCGCATCCTCTACTCTTTGGATATGATACACAGTCCAAGGCTGACGGCCGCTGCAGCTAAACACCCACCCTGCTTCAATGCCGAGCATTGACAATGGGCCAACTAGCACTAAAAGTCGAAAAAGCCAACGCGGCAAGCCTTTCTTTTTTCGAACAAAATAAACGACAAATACAAATCCAACTAGAAAAATTAAAAAAGTTCCAATTCCGACCATTATATTAAATAACGTATGTGTATATAAAGGCGGCCAATTTTCTTCTGGAAATTCATACAGTCCTCTCACATATTCATCAAATGAATTGCCGGCAAGTAAGCTTAGCATTCCAGGAATTTCGATTCCGTACTTCACAGTGTGTGTTTTTGGGTCCGCAAAGCCTCCTAAAACGAGTGGCGCGTTCGTTTGTGATTCAAATAAACCTTCTGCTGCCGCCAATTTTTCAGGCTGATATTGGTGAAGCTCCTGTGCTGCCTGATGGCCATTAACAGCGGTTCCTACTGACATGATGCCGCCGATAATTAACGATAATATAAAAGCCTTATGATGAAAAATTGCTTCACGAGGCTTGTTCCTCGTTTTTAGTAATTTATATGCTGCCACAGACGTAATCGCAAATGCACCTGTCATGAGGGCTGATAATAGTACATGTATAGCTGAAGTAACATAGCTTGGATTGAAAAAAGCAGCCCATGGATCGACATCAATAATCTCTCCATTTTCATAAGTGAAGCCAGCAGGTGTGTTCATAAATGTATTGGCAGCGGTAATTAATACTGCTGAGGCACTTGCCCCCAACGCAACAAAGAAAACAGTAATGATACGAATATTCGGCGATAAACGATCGGCAGCATACACATAAATAGACATAAAGATCGCTTCAAGAAAAAATGCATAGATCTCAATTTGAAACGGCAAAGCAATGGTTTGTCCGACCAATTCCATAAACCCAGGCCAGAGTAAATTCATCTGCACCCCAACGATTGTTCCGGATGGAATTGCCACACCTAAAAGGACGGCAAAGCCTTTTGTCCAACGCTTTGCCATCACGCCATAATCCTCATCACCTGTTATTTTTCTAAGTATCTCTACAATCAGAATCATAAAAGGAATACCGACCCCTAATGTAGCGAATATAATATGAAATGCTAACGATGATCCAAACAATGAACGAGATATGATGACACTATCCATTTTCTCCTCCTAATGATTTAAAAAATCCTAAGTGCTACG
Source organism: Bacillus chungangensis (assembly GCF_030812995.1). Taxonomy (GTDB): domain Bacteria; phylum Bacillota; class Bacilli; order Bacillales; family Bacillaceae_C; genus Bacillus_CF; species Bacillus_CF chungangensis. The sequence goes on from NZ_JAUSTT010000011.1 coordinate 109,837, forward strand.
CTTTTAAATTCCCCCAATATAGGTGATTTTATCCACTGCATAAACAATAAAAAAGCAGTATTAAAACTACGTTTTTTACTAATGTCATGATAGAATCATATAACTGTTTTTTTATCTATCTAGAGTAAATAATAGTCTGATTACTCGTTCTAACAACTGAAGAAAGATCGTTTCATAGGCGGGTTTGTGTGAAGATGCAAACGCATAACAGCAGCGTGAACAATGTAGAAGAAATCGAAGAACATCATTACTTCTATTGTAATAGAGAAAATTTTCTTTCTTAATATTTTCCAAAAAAAAACATCCACTAAGATTTATACTCTTAGTGGATGTTTTTTTAAAGGTATAGAAATTGTCCTTTAGACTATATTATTCACCAGAAACGAAAGGTAAAAGTGCCATTTGACGAGCACGTTTAATTGCCACTGTCAATTTACGTTGATATTTTGCACTTGTTCCTGTTACTCGACGAGGAAGAATTTTCCCACGTTCAGAGATGAATTTTTTCAAAAGATCTACATCTTTATAGTCAATATGTGTAATGCCATTTGCTGTGAAATAACACACTTTACGGCGTTTACGACCACCTCTTCGTCCACCAGCCATGAAATTCTCCTCCTTTCTTTATTCATTTTGTATAAAAAGTTACATAGAATGGCGACTCATACACTGTATGTAATGACAGTGATGCTGCATCGCTTCCTTAGCAATCACGTACATGAAGCATTTCGGGTCATTAGAATGGCAAATCATCATCGGAAATATCGATTGGCTGGCCATCCTTCATAAACGGATCTTCATCCATCCGTGTATAACTTTGTTGATTCTGCTGCTGATTCTGTTGTTGATTATATGGAGGATTTTGCGATCTCTGACTATCTCCATATGGTTGGTAGTCTTCACCACGACCTGATGCAGCGTTTCTTGGCTCTAGAAATTGAACACTTTCCGCTACAACTTCAGTGACATATACACGTCTGCCATCTTGTCCTTCATAATTACGCGTCTGAATCCGGCCATCAACACCTGCCATACTTCCTTTTTTCAAAAAGTTTGCTACGTTTTCAGCAGGCCTGCGCCATACAACACAATTAATAAAGTCTGCTTCTCTCTCACCTTGCTGATTCGAAAAAGTACGATTTACTGCAAGTGTAAAAGAGGCAACAGGCACTCCGTTCGGTGTATAACGCAAATCAGGATCTTTTGTTAATCGGCCAACTAATACAACACGGTTCATCATCAGAATCAACCCCTTCCATTTCATTTCATGTTTCACGTGAAACAATATTCGTTATCTATCCATTAAGCTTCTACTTTAATAACCATATGACGGATGATATCGTCGCTAATTTTAGCAAGACGGTCAAATTCTTGAACCGCTTCAGCATTTTGAGATGTTAGAGTTACGAGACGGTAAAAACCATCACGGAAGTCTTCGATTTCATATGCAAGACGACGCTTACCCCAGTCTTTTGATTCGATGATTTCCGCTCCCTCAGAAGTGAAAACATTATCAAATCGTTCGATTACTGATTTTTTCGCTTCCTCTTCAATGTTCGGGCGGATAATGTACATGATTTCGTACTTATTCATCTTTTCGTCACCTCCTTATGGACTATGCGGCTCTATTAAATACTGCAATAGAGCAAGGAGCAATTATTCATTACTCACAAGTCGTAATTATAGCATAATCATTGTCAAGATGCAATGTCTCATTCATCTATCTATCGAGTTTTATACGATGTTTTCCTACCTTTAACTCCTTTATTCTTATCCGGGTTTATTAAACATTAAAACGGAAATGGATAACATCGCCGTCCTGCACTAAGTAATCCTTGCCCTCTAAACGGACTTTTCCAGCTTCACGGGCGGCAGTCATTGATCCCGCTGCTACTAAATCATCATAGGATACTGTTTCTGCCCGAATAAATCCTCGTTCAAAGTCAGTATGAATGATGCCAGCACATTGTGGCGCTTTCATCCCTGTACGGAATGTCCAAGCTCGCACTTCTTGGACTCCAGCCGTAAAATAAGTTGCAAGTCCCAGCAAGCGATAAGTCGCCCGAATCAATTGATCTAAACCTGATTCTTCAATTCCCAGCTCTTCCAAAAACATTGCTTTTTCATCATCGTCTAGTTCCGCGATTTCTTCTTCAATTTTCGCACAAACTACAATAACCTCTGCATGTTCTTTTGCTGCGAAATCACGCACCTGCTGAACAAATTCATTTGCTGATGGGTCGACAACATCTTCTTCCGACACATTCGCTACATATAAAACTGGCTTGCTCGTTAACAAATGTAGTCCTTTTACAATTTTCATTTGTTCTTCTGTGAATGAAATCGCACGAGCAGGCTGCTCCGCCTCAAATGCTTCCTTTAATTTAGCCAGTACTTCAAATTCTGCCATTGCAGCTTTATCTTTCTGTTTCGCCATTTTCTCTACACGGCCAATCCGTTTGTCTACTGATTCAAGATCAGCCAGAATTAATTCAAGATTAATCGTTTCTATATCATCTATTGGATCGACTTTTCCAGAAACATGAGTAATATTCCCATCTGAAAAACAGCGTACAACATGACAGATCGCATCTACCTGACGGATATGGGATAAAAATTTATTTCCTAAGCCTTCTCCTTTACTTGCTCCCTTTACAATTCCTGCAATATCTGTAAACTCAAATGCTGTCGGAACAGTTTTTTTCGGAACAACTAGCTCTGTTAATTTTAATAATCGCTGATCAGGAACCTCTACGATCCCAACATTTGGATCAATCGTACAAAAAGGATAATTCGCTGATTCCGCACCTGCTTTTGTAATCGCATTAAATAAAGTGGACTTTCCAACGTTTGGCAAACCTACAATTCCAGCGGTAAGAGCCATCTATCTATTCACTCCTTCTATTTTCTCCCTATGTAAAGGCATTTTGGTACAAGCGTACACTCCAACTTCGGCTGCTTATATTAACAGCCCTCCGTTGCCATCACTTATTTCATTTTGAATTTTACTTAAAAATTAGCCATTTCTATACATAAAAAAACAACAAAACTTCACTTTTAAAAAATAATAGACCATTGATCATTATAGATTTTAAAGATAAAAAAAACAAGCGACGCCTTGATTACCGAGCTAATAAAATGTCGAAATTGAAGCACAGGTTTCTAGATTTCTTCTCAACTTGTACTTCGTTTCATGTAACCTTGTAAATAGTATTGCATTTCTATTTATTAGAATGAGACCCTCAAGCTAAAAAAAACTGCATCCTTGAAAATCTGTACTTTATTTAAGGACATTTGTTATGGGATAAAAAAACAGCATGAGTTTACTCCTCATGCTTCTCTAAAACCCGCTTTAGCTTTCTAGTAAATTCTTTCCTCGGTATTAAGACACTATGTTGACATCCTTCACATTTTATTCGAATATCCATTCCCATACGAATAATTTTCCAACGGTTTGTGCCACATGGATGTTGTTTTTTCATTTCAACAATGTCATGTAAATCAAATTCCTTTTGCAACAATTCCGCCCCCTCCTGTTTTTACTATCATAAACGGATTCCCATTCTTTCTCCATAAAAATAGCTATGCAGAAAGTAGTCTTCATTCACTGTATCTTGTCCTTTATCTAAGAATTTAGTTGTGAGAGTTAATCTAATTCGTTTTTATGTGTTGGAAGGATGACTTAAATCAACTGATTAAAAGTACCATTCTAAAGCGCGATCTAAGCGTACTTTTTTATAAGTTTTTCTCAATCAATTCCTATTTTATCAATAATGTTCTTGTTTTTGCACTTAAAATGAAAATTAAAAATAATAGATCGTAAACATGTATAGAAAATCTGATCTGTCCGTATACTGTTTAATACGAATTGAAGGGATTGGAGGAATGGAATATGGAAAAAGAATGTTCTTCTCATGACCCAGTATGCACACCGTTCAGAATCGATTATCATGATAAACAAATAGCAAGAAAGCTATCGGAATATTTATTACAAATGCTCCCTCATGAAGAAAACAGACCAATTGTTTTTGTCTGCATTGGTACAGATCGCTCTACTGGAGATGCTTTAGGCCCGCTAGTTGGAATGATGTTAGAAGAAAAGAAAATTTGTTCCTTCCATATATATGGAACGCTAGAAGAGCCTGTACATGCGGTCAACCTAAAAGATAAATTAGCTTTGATTGAAAAAGAACACGAAAACCCTTTTATCATTGCTATTGATGCCTGTCTTGGACGCTTAAAAAATGTTGGTATTATTCAAATTGGGGAAGGTCCAGTTAAGCCGGGAGCTGGAGTGAAAAAAGAATTGCCATTTGTCGGTGATATGCATATTACTGGCATCGTCAATATGAGTGGTTTTATGGAATTTTTGGTTTTGCAAAATACTCGTCTTAATATTGTCATGAAAATGGCAAAGAGAATCGCAGACGGAATTCATGCGGCAAGTATTGATTATCGTCGAAAGTATTCGGTTTTACCTATGTTAAAAAATCAAAAAGAGCATTTATCCTAAAAGCAGCAGCACCAAAAAATAAAGCAGGTAGATTCATGACTCTACCTGCCTGATTTTTGAATTTAATTAGTTTTCTCATACACTGCCATGATCGATTATTTCTAGTATTCTTTCTAAATCGTCCTTTGACATGAACTCGATTTCAATTTTTCCTTTGTTGCTCGTTTGTTTTATTGTAACCGTTGTGCCAAACTTCTCTCGAAGTATATCCTCACGTTCTCTTATGAATATATCTTTCGCCTGCTTAGGCTTTTTTGTTTCACGTGGAACATTGTTGTTTAATTGCTGAACTAACTTTTCTAGTTGGCGAACATTTAAGCTTTCTTTTATTATTTTTTGGACAACTGCATTCATTTTTTCTTTTTGTTTTAAGCCAAGCAATGCTCGTCCATGTCCCATGGAGATTTTCCCATCTGTTATCATATCTTGGATATTTGTTGGCAAAGATAGAAGTCGAAGATGGTTCGCGATATGCGGCCTGCTTTTTCCGAGCCTCTGTGCTAGTTCTTCTTGAGTTAATTTCAATCGCTCCATTAACATGTGATATGCTAACGCTTCTTCTACAGGGGTTAAGTCCTCTCTTTGCAGGTTTTCTAAGACGGCAAGCTCCATCATTTGCTGCTCATCCAGTTCTCTTACAACGACAGGAATTGTTTTTAATTTGGCAGCCTTTGCCGCTCGGTATCTTCTTTCTCCAACGACGATCTCATATCCTTTAATACTTTTTCTGACGATTATTGGCTGTAGGATACCATGCTGTTCAATAGACTTTGTTAATTCTTCGATTGATTCCTCATCGAATACTTTACGTGGTTGATAAGGGTTTGGACGTAATTCTTTTATGTTTAATTCTTGGATCGTTTCTTCGCTTTCCACATCGATATTCGCAAACAAAGCGTTTATTCCTTTACCTAGACCTTTAGCCATTGGCTGCCACTTCCTTTGCTAAATCTAAATACACTTCTGCACCTCGTGACTTAGGATCATATACAATGATTGGTTCTCCATGGCTTGGCGCCTCACTTAAACGAATATTTCTTGGAATAATGGTTCGAAAGACTTTGTTTTGAAAATATTTTTTTACTTCCTCTATCACTTGAATACCAAGATTTGTACGAGCATCCAGCATCGTTAATAATACTCCTTCAATCATGAGCGTATTGTTTAAATGCTTTTGTACCAATCGTACTGTATTTAAAAGTTGGCTTAATCCTTCTAATGCATAATATTCGCATTGAACTGGGATTAGTACAGAGTCAGAGGCAGTTAAAGCATTGATTGTTAAGAGTCCTAGCGATGGTGGACAATCTACAATAATATAATCATAATCACTTTTCACCGAATCTAATGCCCTTTTTAAACGGACTTCCCTAGAAATGGTTGGAACAAGCTCAATTTCCGCTCCCGCTAATTGGATTGTAGCTGGAATTGCATGAAGATGCTCGACCTTTGTAGAGATAATGACATCTTTTAGTTCTGTGTCATCTACAAGCACATCATATATACAGTGTTGGACATCCCCCTTATCAATGCCAACACCGCTTGTGGCATTGCCTTGTGGGTCAATATCTACCAACAATACTTTTTTTCCAATATGAGCTAAGCAGGCACCCAAATTGACGGAAGTAGTCGTTTTTCCGACTCCTCCTTTTTGGTTGGCAATGGAAATTATTTTTCCCAACATGTCACCTACTTTCAACTTCCTTTTAAATTGCAATCATGTATTCTATTTTAGCAAAAAAATGACTCTTAGGTTTGTTTTTTTATATGAAAATTTATTTTCTTCCTATTTTAGGGGATTTTTACCTCAAAAAAAAATGAGAAAACCTGCTAGCTGGCTTCTCATTTTTTTATTTAATATGAGGTTTAGGTTCATTTTTTAGGTATCTTAATCGTTATTCGATAAAAATCTTCAAAATCCTCTTCTTCAGTATCCAGTTTAATTCCACTGTTAGAGACCATGTTTAACGATTGCTTGATCGTATTTACAGCAATTCTCATATCTTTGCTAATAGCGCGTCGTTTGGGTCGGGGCTTGCTTTTTGTTTTATTTAGCAGCTTGACAACTTGTTCTTCCGTCTGCTTAACATTGAGGTTTTTTTCAATGACCTCATTCATTAGCTTTATCTGCAATTGTGGATCTTTTAGTGGAATAAGCGATCGAGCATGGCGCTCGGTAATTTTCTTTTGTATCATGCCTTCTTGAATTTCTTCTGGAAGTTTCAGAAGACGAAGTTTGTTTGCTACTGTTGACTGCCCCTTTCCAAGCCGCTGTGCTAAAGCCTCTTGTGTTAATTGATGTAAATCTATTAACTTGGCATATGCTACAGCTTCTTCAATTGGTGATAATTCTTCCCGCTGCAAATTTTCGATTAGGGCAATCGAAGCCGTTTCAGTATCATTTAAGTTTTTCACAATTGCAGGAATGGTCTCCCAGCCTAACTGTTGAATAGCACGAAAACGTCGTTCTCCTGCAATAATTTCAAATTGTTCTTCGTCTATTTCTCGAACAACAATAGGTTGTATAATTCCATGAGTATGAATAGTTCTGGCCAATTCATCAATTTTTTCTTGATTAAAAATAGTTCTTGGTTGAAAACGATTCGGAACAATACGTGAGATCTCGATTTTTTTAACTGCTTCTCCTTGTTCCTCCACAATATCTTTCTCCACTTGATTATCTTTTTCTCCTATGCCAAAAAAACGAGAGAAAGGATGCTTCATCGTCCTCCACCCCCTTTAAGAAATCCCCATATTAATACTTATTCTCTCTCTAGCAGCAAGTTCCTGCAATGAAAAGCCATTTCTTTTTCTGATAATAGCTTAACGATTGCGCTTCACTTATGTAAGAGAAGCGCAATCAGGCAGCATTTTCTTCTCATCTCCAATAGTAAGCATGTATATGGAGATTACTCTATTGGTGTTTTATTCGGTATTCCTGGTTTACGAGGAAACTTTTTTGGCGTATTCTTTACTTTCCGAATGACGATGATATTACGTTCACTTTCTTCTAAAGGGAGTTTAAAGGAATGTATACTATCAACCTTTCCTCCTAAGACGGCAATCGCTTTTTTAGCTGCTGCTAATTCTTCATTCGCACTTGCGGCCTTCATCGCTACAAAAGATCCGTTTTTCTTTACAAGTGGAAGGCAAAGTTCACTAAGCACTGACATTCTGGCTACAGCCCGTGCTGTAACAAGATCATACTGCTCTCGATGTGCATCGTTTTGTGCAAATGTTTCAGCTCGATCGTGAAAAAAAGAAACATTTTTTAACGATAGTGCCTCTGCTAATGCATTCAAAAACAAGATTCTTTTCTGTAAAGAATCGACAATCGTCAGCTGCAAATGCGGAAAACAAATTTTCATAGGAATGCTTGGAAATCCAGCTCCAGCACCGACGTCACATATTTGCAAAGGCTTAGCAGCATCTATATAAAAAGCGGCAGATATAGAATCATAAAAGTGCTTCAAGTATACTTCTTTTTTATCCGTAATCGCAGTTAAATTAATTTTGTTGTTCCACTCGATCAACATTTCATAATAAGTTTCAAATTGAGCAAGCTGCTGCGAAGAAAGCTCAATTTGCTTCGTAGCAAGCTGCTTTGTAAATTGTTCTATATTCATTTAGCTGAATCCCTTTCTATGCATCATTTCCAGACACTTTCGCAATTCGTCCTTGCTCAATATAAACAAGCAAAATGGAAATATCTGCAGGGTTCACTCCAGAAATACGAGCAGCTTGAGCAATTGACAGCGGTCTAACTGCGTCAAGTTTTTGTTTCGCTTCCGTTGCAAGGCCATGAATAGCGTTATAATCTATTTTATCAGGAATTTTTTTGTCTTCCATTTTTTTGAGTTTTTCCACTTGTTGCAATGATTTTTCTATATATCCTTCATATTTCACTTGAATTTCTACTTGTTCTTTCACATCAGCAGGAAGCTCTTCTTCCAAAGGCAAGAGCTGCAGGATATGTTTATAGTTCATTTCTGGACGTTTTAGCAAATCAGATGCACGGATTCCATCTTTTAATTCACTGCCGCCAACTTCGCGGATGAGGGCTTGCACCGTTTCACTTGGTTTAATGATTGTTGATTTTAGGCGTTTAATTTCCGCAGCAATAGCAGCTTTTTTCCGCAAAAATGATTGATATCTTGACTCTGAAATAAGACCTGTCTCATATCCAAGTTCCGTCAAACGCAAATCTGCATTATCATGCCGCAGCAAAAGACGATATTCAGCTCGGGAAGTTAACAGTCTATATGGCTCATTTGTGCCTTTTGTTACTAAATCATCTATCAAGACACCAATATAGCCATCTGAGCGGCTGAGGATAATTCCCTCTTTGCCTTGTACTTTTCTTGCCGCATTAATGCCGGCTAATAATCCTTGGCAAGCTGCTTCTTCGTAACCAGAAGTACCATTGATTTGTCCAGCAGAATATAGGTTTTTGATTCTTTTTGTTTCTAATGTCGGCCAAAGCTGTGTTGGAACGAAGGAATCATATTCAATGGCGTAGCCTGCTCTCATCATTTGAGCATTCTCTAATCCTGGCACTGTTGCAACAAGCTGCTGTTGGATGTCTTCTGGCAAGCTTGTTGACAGTCCTTGTACATATACTTCCTGCGTATTCCGGCCTTCTGGTTCAAGGAAGATTTGATGACGCGGTTTATCATTAAAGCGCACCACTTTATCTTCTATAGATGGACAATAGCGGGCGCCAGTTCCTTTGATCGCTCCAGAAAACATTGGGGAGCGATGAAGATTTTCATCGATAATTCGATGTGTTTTTTCGTTTGTATATGTCAGCCAACATGGGAGCTGATCCGTAATAAATGTTGTTGTTTCATAGCTAAATGCCCGCGGATGCTCATCGCCAGGTTGTATCTCTGTTTTGCTATAGTCTACAGTATTGCCATTTACTCTTGGCGGTGTACCTGTTTTAAAGCGAACTAATTCAAAACCTAGTTCCTCAAGATTTTCTGAGAGTGAAATAGATGGCTGTTGATTATTCGGACCGCTTGAATATTTTAATTCTCCAAGGATAATTTCACCGCGCAAAAATGTTCCGGTCGTAAGAACAACGGTATTTGCATAATAAATAGCTCCTGTATGGGTCGCTACTCCGTAGCATACCCCATCTTTAACTAGTAATTGATCGACTTTTCCTTGCAGCAGCGTAATATTTGGTTCATTCTCTAGTGTTTTTTTCATTTCATGTTGATATTGGAATTTATCTGCTTGCGCTCTCAATGCTTGGACAGCTGGCCCTTTGCCAGTGTTTAGCATTCTCATTTGAATATGCGTTTTATCGATATTTTTCCCCATTTCGCCGCCAAGTGCATCAATTTCTCTGACGACAACTCCTTTTGCTGGTCCGCCTATAGATGGATTGCAAGGCATAAAGGCAACCATGTCAAGGTTTAGAGTAATTATCAATGTTTTAACACCTATCCGAGCGGCAGCTAACCCAGCTTCACATCCTGCATGACCAGCACCGATGACTATAACATCGTATTTTCCTGCTTCATATTGTTGCATCACAATCTCCTCCTTTTTTTGCTGCTTCTCTTCAAGGGGTTTTCCATTACCCATTCTTTTCTTTTTATCGTAGAAATAGCCAACCAAGAAGCTTGGAGGCCTTATCATTCCGCTTCTCTTGCTTATTTTCCTAAACAGAATTGAGAGAAAAGCTGATCAATTAAACTTTCGTGTACACTATCGCCGATAATTTCCCCTAATAGCTCCCAAGTCCTTGTTAAATCGATTTGGACAATATCTATCGGGATACCATTTTCTATCCCTTCTAAAGCATCTTCAATTGCTTCTAATGATTGGTGCAATAAAGCAACATGGCGATTATTGGAAACGTATGTTAGATCACCAGCTTCAATAGAACCAGCAAAAAACATTGCAGCAATTGCTTCCTCTAATTCGTCTACACCTTTTTCCTCCAGCAAAGATGTCGCTACTACTTGATGATCTTTAGCAAGTTCATACACCTTCTCCATGTTTACTTTCGTCGGCAAATCTGTTTTATTCAGAATAACGATAACATCCATATCTTTTACCGCTTCAAATAGTTGTTCGTCTTCTTTTGTTAATGGTTCTGCACTATTGATAACAAACAGTATCATATCTGCTTCTTTTAAAACTTTGCGCGAGCGTTCAACACCAATCCGTTCAACAATGTCTTCTGTTTCCCGAATGCCTGCTGTATCTACTAAACGAAGAGGAACGCCTCTCACATTGACATATTCCTCAATAATATCACGTGTCGTTCCAGCAATATCCGTTACAATTGCTTTATTTTCTTGAACAAGACTATTTAATAACGAAGATTTCCCAACATTTGGCCTTCCAATGATAACAGTCGATAATCCTTCCCGCAATATTTTCCCTTGCTGTGCGGTTTGCAGCAGCTTTTTTATCTCTGTTCGAACAAATGTGGCCTTTTCAATTAACATGCGATGGGTCATCTCTTCGACATCATCATATTCAGGATAATCAATATTTACTTCTACATGTGCCAACGTTTCTAAGATTTCCTGGCGAAGTTTTTTGATGAGTGCTGATAATTTTCCTTCCATTTGCCCTAAAGCCACATTCATAGCCTGATCTGTCTTTGCTCGAATTAAGTCCATTACTGCTTCAGCTTGAGATAGGTCGATACGGCCATTCAAAAATGCCCGCTTCGTAAACTCACCAGGCTCGGCTAAGCGGGCGCCATTTTGTAAAACTAACTGCAACACACGATTGACTGTAACAATGCCGCCATGGCAATTGATTTCGACCACATCTTCTTTCGTAAATGTTTTTGGACTTCTCATCACACTCATCATCACTTCTTCAACAACTTGCTCTGATTTCGGATCAACAATATGCCCATAATGAATAGTGTGTGAAGCCACCTCTTGCAACCGTTTAGAACCACTTTTAAATAATTTATCTGCAATTGAAATGGCTTGCTCTCCACTTAATCGTACGATTGCAATGGCTCCTTCGCCAAGTGGAGTCGAAATTGCAGCAATTGTATCACCTTTCACTCTCTACACCACTTTCTTCCCAATCTATATGATATAAAATTGTCCAAAAGACTGCTTATGCCACTCCTTAGCTTGCTGCTCTATAGTATCCTCTACCTAAAAACAGCAACGTTCCAACTTGCCGGTCTACTGAACAATAAACTCTTAAAGAGAAAATGCTTTTTTCCTATTCCGTTGACTAAAAATAAAATATCCACAGTCAGGCGGAATATACTTATATTTTAACTTATCCACAAGTGAATAACAATAAACTGATTTTGCTAATCTATATTATTTTATCCACATGTGAACGACTGGCGAATAAGGATTCTCTACTTATCAAAATAAAAAAGCACTGGCACCCTTTATATCTTTGACGACTATACAAAGTGAAACTTCCAGCAGAGGAGTTTTTCTCAATGCCTTTACATAGAGGATCTTATGCTAAAAACGAGAACGACCTGTATGTTTGGTCTAATCGGACATTTGATTTTTCATTTAGTGGTCGCCTAGATTTCTCTATTCCTTCTCTCACTTTTTTACTACCAGTTAGATGTGGGATAAATTAGGTCACTTTCTAGCATTTACAATACAAAAAACCCTTCAGGCAACATTGCCTAGAAGGGTTTTAGTTCATCATTAGCTTGGTTTAATAACGAGATAACGGTGTGGTTCTTCTCCTTCGGAAATCGTTTCAATCTGCTCATTTTCAGCAAGAACCGTATGAATAATTTTTCGTTCAAAAGACGGCATTGGTTCTAATCGTACAGCAGTTTTTGTATAGATTGCTTTGTCTGCCAATCTTTCCGCGAGCTGCTTTAAAGTTGCTTCTCGTCTTTCACGATAGCCCTCAGGATTTAAAATAAAAGTAAGAAAATGCTCTGCATGACGATTGGCTGCAAGTTGAGTCAAGTATTGAAGCGAATTCAATGTTTGTCCTCTTTTTCCAATCATTAATCCAAGCTTGTCTCCTGATATTTTAAATTCTACGATCCGTCCCTCTTGTACAGTTTGAATACTTGCTTGAATTCCCATCTTGTCCATGACATCCAGCAAAAATAGCTTCGCTTCTTTAATGGGATCTGCTTTTATTTTGACATTGACGATTGCAGAACGGTTTCCAAAAATTCCAAGCAATCCCCTTTTCCCCTCGTCTATCACTTCGATATCCACTTGCTCTCTTGATGTCTGAAGCTGAGCTAGAGCTGAATTGACTGCTTCTTCGACTGTCTGTCCTTTAGCAGTTACTTCTTTCACTTTTTAGCTCCCCCCGTACCTCCAGCTTTCACATTCGTTTTCTTTAAATCTGGGCCTTTAATAAAATATGTTTGAATAATCATAAAGATATTACCTACTACCCAGTACAAAGAAAGTGCAGCTGGCAAATTAATTGCAAAGACAATAATCATAATCGGCATGATCCAGAGCATCATTGCCATTTGAGGATTCTGGCCTTCTGTTCCTGCCATCATCATTTTTTGTTGTAAAAATGTTGTTGATCCTGCGATAAGTGGCAAAAGAAATAGTGGATCCGGTGATCCCAAATCAAACCATAGAAAAGAATAATGCTTAATCGCTTCTGTCCTCATAATTGCATGATAAAATCCAATTAAAATCGGCATTTGAATAAGCAATGGAAAACAGCCCGCCAATGGGTTTACACCATGTTTGCTAAAGAGCTCCATTGTTTCTTGCTGCAGCTTCTGCTGTGTTTGGGCATCTTTAGAACTATATTTTTCACGCAGTTTTTGCATTTCTGGCTGAAGAGCCTGCATTGCTTTTGAACTTTTTGTCTGTTTAATCATTAATGGCAAAATTGCAAAACGAATAAGGAGCGTTACGATGACAATTGCTAATCCATAACTATTCCCAAAGAATTCGGCTACTTTTGTAATTAACCAAGAAAGTGGATATACAAAGTATTGGTTCCAAATCCCTGTACTTTCTGACGTAATCGGTTCATTAACCTGGGTACACCCTGAAAGCACTGCTAACAACCCAATGATTCCAATAAATAATAGTATTCGCTTTTTCAACCGAAGCTTCCTCCCAACTATCTGTTAAAGATGACATCATTGGCTTTATCGGAAAAAAAGTGATTGCTTGTCTTGATAGATAAAAACCAAGAAATAGTATTCAAACCTGTAAAATACAGGTGAACTGCTGTAACATAGAGGTATGCAGAGGTTTTTTAACGACTTTGAACGTTCGGCATGACAGTAATGGCCATGATAACGTTTGTGTTCTTTTAGATTGTTCAAAAAAGACTAAGAAAAAGAACAGTCGAATTTCAGTTTGACTCTGCTGCTCACTTGCATGCTTAGTTTTTTGAAACTCTTGGTTCTTTCTTTCTGCCTTTTTGAACACGCACTTTTAATACTTTTGCCAATGTCAATACATGCTGCATACTTTTTTTCACTTCATGAAAATCCATTTTGGCCGCCGGTTTTCTGGCGATGATCACATAATCTTTTTCTTTTGCTATATCTGTCTCTAATTCGAAAAACACTTGGCGCAAGTACCGTTTTATTCGGTTCCTTACTACTGCATTTCCAATTTTTTTGCTTACAGATAAACCAATTCTAAAATGCGCTTGTCCTTCTTTTTCTAACATATAAACGATAAATTGTCTATTTGCAAAAGACTTGCCGTTTTTAAAAACGGCTTGAAATTCATCGTTCCTTTTAATTCGCCATGCTTTCCTCATATATCCACCTGCATTGTAAACAAATAGTGAGAATCCCATCCGTCAAGACTCCGAAGAGAGGATTTATATACTTAGTAGGATAAAGCAAGTGCATCTTTCGTTTTCCCTCACTTAACTGCCTTTATAGTGAGCATGATATTTTTTTGGGGTTGTTAGAGCCGCCTTCCTTTATCCTAATGCGAAAAAAGACCACTGAGACGGTTCAGTGGCCTACGCTGACAATACTTTTCTTCCTTTACGGCGACGGTTAGCCAAAATTTTACGTCCGTTCTTGGTACTCATTCGCGCACGGAAACCATGTACTTTGCTTCTTTTACGTTTATTCGGTTGAAACGTTCTTTTCATTTATGACACCTCCCTGAGTCTTTCGAGGATAACAAATCAATCACTATCAGACAGTCTTTATAATTATATAGACGACTACAAAAGATTGTCAACTTTTTTTCGAAAAAGACTTGTTTTTATTTTTTAACTAACTTGAAGAGCCCCTTCCACATAACCTGTGGATAGCTTTCGACAATTATTTTTTTGTCCACAGCCTTTATCGACAAGTTTTTCACAAATTAAAAGCCTGTGGACATTTATTTTCCACACCCTCTTTATCTTGTGGGTAATTTTTAAAAACCATTGCTAGTTCAGATTATTTTTGTTATGCTTATTGTGTTTTACACTGAACATCTTAATATCAATTCATCATTTATCCACAAACTGTTGATAACGTGTGGATAAATTTTATGGACTTTTTGGATAGAGTTGTCCACAGCCGGTGGATAGTGTCGAAATCCGCTTTTCTTCTTTATTATATACTTTTCCACATTCATGTTAATGAATATTTATAAATACCCTAAGTACTAATAGCATTTTTGTTATATAACACCTTCGCAGCATGATAGGAATTGAAAAGTTAAAGGGGGGATTAACATTGGAGAATATCGCTGATCTTTGGAATAAAGCTCTTTCAAGTATTGAAAAAAAGATCAGTAAACCAAGTTTTGATACATGGTTAAAAGCGACTGAAGCTCACTCCATACAAGGAGATACTTTTATTATTTCCGTTCCAAATGATTTTGCGCGTGATTGGTTAGAAGGTCGCTACTCTAAATTAATATCTGGTGTTTTATATGAAATAACAGGTGAAGAACTAAATACAAAATTCATTATTCCACAAAACAGCGAAGAAGATTCGATGAAAACTAATGTCCAGGAGAAGAAAATACTTGAAGAACCAGTTGACTCGATGAAAAATATGTTAAATGGCAAGTACACATTTGACACATTTGTAATCGGATCAGGCAACCGTTTTGCTCATGCTGCTTCTTTAGCTGTGGCAGAAGCACCTGCTAAAGCTTACAATCCATTATTTATTTATGGGGGCGTTGGGCTAGGAAAAACCCACTTAATGCATGCTATCGGCCATTATGTTCTTGAACACACTCCGAATGCAAAAGTCGTGTATCTTTCTTCGGAAAAATTTACAAACGAATTTATTAATTCTATTCGTGACAATAAAGCAGGGGAATTTCGCAATAAATATCGTAATGTGGACGTGCTTTTAATAGATGATATTCAATTTCTAGCTGGAAAAGAACAAACACAGGAAGAATTTTTCCATACATTCAATACATTGCATGAAGAGCAAAAGCAAATTATTATTTCTAGTGATAGACCCCCGAAAGAAATTCCAACTTTAGAGGATCGATTAAGATCTCGTTTTGAATGGGGATTAATTACAGATATTACGCCGCCTGATTTAGAGACGAGGATTGCAATTTTACGAAAAAAAGCAAAAGCAGATGGTCTTGATATTCCGAATGAAGTCATGCTTTATATTGCCAATCAAATCGACTCTAATATTCGGGAGCTTGAAGGTGCACTTATTAGAGTTGTCGCATTTTCTTCTCTTATTAATAAAGATATTAATGCTGATTTAGCTGCGGAAGCATTAAAAGATATTATTCCGAGCTCCAAGCCAAAAGTCATCACTATTCATGACATTCAAAAAATAGTTGGGGATCAATATAATGTGAAATTAGAAGATTTTAAGGCAAAGAAAAGAACAAAATCTATTGCCTATCCTCGACAAATAGCTATGTATCTATCAAGAGAGTTAACCGATTTTTCTCTCCCTAAAATTGGGGATGAATTCGGTGGACGCGATCATACAACAGTGATTCATGCTCACGATAAAATTTCAAAGCTCGTTCAAACAGATCCGCAATTAGAGAAAGAGATTGCAGCGATTAAAGAAACATTAAAAAGTCTTTAGCATATCGGGGATTCTGTGCATAATAGAGACAAGCTTATACACAGTCTATCCACAAGTGGATAGACTGTGTTTCCTTTCTTTTTCTTAGTTATCCACATAATCACAAGCACTATTACTATTACTACTATTATTTTTAAATATAATAAATATATAAGATTACAAACGGAGGGGAATATCATGCGATTTATTATTCAACGAGATCGTCTTGTTCAAAGCGTACAAGATGTAATGCGAGCAATTACTTCAAGAACAACAATTCCAATATTAACAGGAATCAAAATAATGGTAACAGAGGAAGGTGTGACATTAACAGGAAGCGACTCAGACATTTCCATTGAATCCTTTATTCCTAAAGAAGAGGACGGAAATGAAATTGTAGAAGTGATAGAAAGTGGCGGAATCGTTCTGCAAGCAAGATTTTTCAATGATATTATCAAAAAACTCCCGACAGACCTTGTTGAAATTCAAGTGAGTAATCACTTACAAACAATCATTCGTTCTGGTCAATCAGAATTTAATTTAAATGGATTAGATCCAGATGAATATCCACATTTGCCGCAAATTACTGAAGGGAACATGTTCTCTATTGCGAACGATCTTTTTAAAACAATTGTTCGGCAAACTGTCTTTGCAGTGTCCACCTCAGAAACACGCCCAATCTTGACAGGTGTAAACTGGCAAGTCGAAAATGATAAGCTGACCTGTGTTGCAACAGATAGCTATCGTTTGGCAATGAGGAAAATCCAAATTGAGACAAATAATCCAGCTGAGTACAATATTGTTATTCCTGGGAAAAGTCTGAGTGAATTAAGTAAAATATTAGATGATTCCAAAGAGACAGTCGATATTGTTATTACGGATAATCAAGTACTTTTTAAATCTAAAAACTTACTGTTCTTATCGCGTTTACTAGAAGGGAATTATCCAAATACTTCTCAGCTCATTCCAACTCATAATAAAACGGAAATGATCATTGACACGAAAGAATTTTTGCAATCAATTGATCGTGCTTCATTATTAGCGAGAGATGGACAAAATAATGTTGTAAAATTGTCTACGCTGGAAAATAATCACATAGAAATATCCTCTAATACGCCGGAGATCGGAAAAGTCATAGAGCAGCTAAAAAGCAAGTCTATTGAGGGAGAAGATCTCAAAATATCGTTTAGCCCTAAATACATGATGGAGGCATTAAAAGTATTAGAAGGGACGGAAATGAATATCAAGTTTACTGGAGCAATGAGTCCTTTTATTATTCAGCCTACTAATGATGATTCCATTCTCCAGCTCATACTGCCAGTTCGCACATATTAATCTGCGGGCGTCATCGATTATTTTTCCTGTTGTTGTAAATTCATATTTATATCTAATCAGTAAGACGCCGTACTCTTAATCTTTGTTCAGCTTCTTATCTAGTGAAGGATGAGAGAAAATTCACTGGATAAGAAGTTTTACTTTTTTTCTCCCAACCATATCTTACTCCATTGTAATTGCAGTCTACCCTACTGTTCTTGCTAAACTTTGTGTTTGTTCCAAAACTTTAGTAAAATAAAGAGACAACAATGAGCGATCGTAAGCGGAAAAACAAATAGCAATGAAAGAGTGAGAACGTGGAAAAAGAAATGAACATTGAAACGGATATCATTACGTTAGGGCAATTTTTGAAATTAGCAGATTTAATTCCTTCAGGCGGTATGGCGAAATGGTTTTTAAATGAATACATCGTTTTTATTAATGATGAACAAGATCAAAGGCGCGGAAGAAAATTAGTTCATGGAGATCGAATTCGGATACCAGAAATAGGGGAATTTATCATAACATCGAAAATTGAAAAAGATTTAGAAAATAAATAGTCTCCAGTTTGAGCTTCAACTTTTAAGGAGTTTATTTTAGCAGTAAGATGTATGAAAAACGCTCCCTTTCCTCTAGAAAAGTTCTAGAAAGGACTTTCTGCTCTTTAGATGTTGGTTAGAATTGATTACATTACATCTTTGGAACAACTCTAGGAAGAGCTACATCTGCGTGCAAGCACTAAAAATGCTGGCTTCTTTGTGAGGCTTCTGTTGACATTCGGCAGCTTGAAGGCTTGCGGACAGCGATTAAGCGGGATAAATATTAAAGGGTGTTACGAAGATGCATATAAAGGAATTGCGTTTAGGAAACTATCGAAATTATGAATCATTGGATATTTCTTTTGAAAATCATGTAAATGTCATTCTTGGTGAAAATGCTCAAGGAAAAACAAATATGATGGAAGCGGTCTATGTTTTGGCAATGGCAAAATCACATCGAACCTCCAATGATAAAGATTTAATACGCTGGAAGTCAGAATATGCTAAAATAGAAGGTAGGGTTCATAAATCAAACGGTGAATTTCCAATGGAGTTAGTGATTTCGAGGAAGGGGAAAAAGGCAAAAGTCAATCACCTAGAACAAAAGCGACTCAGTCAGTATGTAGGCAATATGAATATCGTCATGTTTGCACCGGAAGATTTACACCTTGTTAAAGGCAATCCTCGGGTGAGAAGGCGTTTTATTGATATGGAAATGGGTCAGATTTCCCCAGTGTATTTGTATGAAATGAGTCAATTCCAAAAAATATTGCAGCAGCGAAATCATTATTTAAAGCAACTGCAAATCAATAAACAAAAGGATCATACGATGCTTGATGTTTTGACAGAGCAATTTATTGAAATATCTGTCAAAATTATCCAAAAACGTTATGAATTTGTACAGCTCTTAGAAGAATGGGCCCAGCCGATCCAAAGCAGCATCACGCGCAATCAGGAAACATTACGGCTTGTATACAAACCTTTTGTGGACGTATCAGATCGTTTTGATTGGTCAAAACTAATAAATATATTCGAGGAAAAATTTTTATCAATAAGAAAAAGAGAAATCGACCGTGGGGTGACTCTTATTGGACCTCATCGCGACGATCTCTTATTTTTTGTTAACGGCCATGATGTACAACAATTCGGCTCTCAAGGCCAGCAACGCACGACTGCACTTTCAGTCAAGCTTGCGGAAATTGAATTGATCCATGCAGAGATTGGCGAGTACCCGATATTATTATTAGATGATGTTTTATCTGAGCTTGATGATTTTCGTCAATCTCATTTGCTAAATACCATTAGAGATAAAGTGCAAACGTTTGTCACAACGACAAGTGTTGATGGAATTGATCATCAAGCATTGAAAGAAGCTTCAACTTTTTATGTAGAAAACGGTTCAATCACGAGGTTGAAATGAGGTGAGAGCATGTATATTCATGTTGGAGCAGATAGGATGATAAGGACACACGATATTATTGCTATTCTAGACAGCAAAACGGCTAACGAGTCCCTTTCAGTTCGACGATACTTAGAAAGTGCAGCATCCTCTGTTTCTAATCTTTCAAAAGGAGCATATAAGTCTCTAGTTATTACAAATCAGCATATTTTTCTCTCACCACTTGCTTCAAATACATTGAAAAAACGATCAAAAAAATGGAGCAGTCAAGCATCTACTTGACTCCATTTTAGCTGCGAAGATTCTAGGTAAAATCACTAACATTGCCGCGATTTGATAATTAAAGGTCAAGAAAGTGCAGGTGAATCTGTATGGTAATGGAACAACCAGATGTAGAAGAACAAACATATGATGAAAACCAGATACAAGTCCTAGAAGGATTGGACGCTGTTCGAAAACGTCCTGGTATGTATATTGGTTCTACAAGTGGAAAAGGCTTGCATCATCTCGTCTGGGAAATTGTTGATAATAGTATTGATGAAGCATTAGCAGGCTATTGTGATGAGATCAACGTAATTATTGAAGAAGATAATAGTATTACTGTGACAGATAATGGCCGGGGCATCCCAGTGGGAATTCAAGAGAAAGTAGGCAGACCAGCGGTTGAAGTAATATTAACGGTTCTGCATGCTGGCGGAAAGTTTGGGGGCGGCGGCTATAAGGTTTCTGGAGGGCTTCATGGTGTTGGATCATCTGTTGTGAATGCACTTTCTAAAGAGTTGGAAGTTTACGTTCATCGAGATGGGAAGATCCATTATCAAAAATATGAACGGGGCGTACCTTGCTTCGATTTGAAGGTAATCGGAGATACAGAAAAAACAGGAACGATTATTCATTTTGTTCCTGATAAGGAAATTTTTACGGAGACGGTAGAATTTGAGTATGATATCCTTGCGACCCGAATTCGAGAGCTCGCTTTTTTAAATCGGGGTTTAAAAATTTCTCTTCAAGATAAACGCGGAGAAGAGATAAAAGAGCAGGAGTATCACTACGAGGGCGGTATTAAGTCATATGTTGAGCATTTAAATCGTTCAAAAGAACTTGTTCATGACGAACCGATTTATATAGAAGGAGAGAAAGATGAGATTGTTGTAGAAATTGCGATGCAATATAACGAAGGTTTTGCCAGCAATCTTTACTCTTTTGCTAATAATATCAATACGTATGAAGGCGGTACGCATGAATTCGGCTTTAAAACAGCTTTGACGCGTGTGATCAATGATTATGGGCGCAAGCATAACATTTTTAAAGAAAATGATGCAAACCTGACCGGTGAAGATGTTCGCGAAGGTTTGACAGCGATTTTATCAATTAAGCACCCTGATCCCCAGTTTGAAGGGCAAACAAAGACAAAGCTTGGCAATTCGGAAGCTCGGACTGTGACAGATTCTATTTTCTCAGAGCATTTGGAAAGATATATGCTGGAAAATCCAAAGGTAGCTCGGAAAGTTGTCGAAAAAGGAATGATGGCTGCAAGAGCACGAATGGCAGCGAAAAAAGCTCGGGAAATGACAAGGCGAAAAAGCGCTTTGGAAATATCTAGTTTGCCAGGTAAATTAGCAGATTGCTCCTCCAGAGACCCATCTGTAAGTGAGTTATACGTGGTAGAGGGAGATTCAGCTGGCGGTTCTGCTAAGCAAGGCCGTGATCGTCATTTTCAAGCGATCCTCCCACTTAAAGGGAAAATCATTAATGTAGAGAAGGCCCGCTTAGATAAAGTGCTCTCAAATGATGAAGTTAGAACAATTATTACAGCGCTTGGAACCGGGGTCGGCGATGAATTTGATATTTCCAAAGCTCGCTACCATAAGCTCATCATTATGACGGATGCTGATGTTGATGGCGCTCATATTCGCACATTATTATTGACGCTATTTTACCGTTATATGCGTCCAATTATTGAAGCAGGCTATATATATATTGCACAGCCTCCTCTATATAAAATTACGCAAGGGAAGAAAGTGGTTTATGCTTATGACGACCCAGATCTTGAAAAGATAATGTCAGAAATGCCGCAGCAGCCAAAACCTGGCATTCAACGCTATAAAGGTTTAGGTGAGATGAATCCAGAACAGCTTTGGGAAACAACGATGGATCCATCAACAAGGACATTATTGCAAGTAAGCTTAAAAGATGCGATAGAAGCAGATGAAACATTTGAAATTTTGATGGGTGATAAGGTGGAGCCAAGACGTCAATTTATTGAAGAAAATGCTTTATCTGTGAAAAACTTAGATATTTAAAGATGACGTTAACAGCGAAGGAGAATAGGCTCCTTTTTCTCTGTTCCCTTCATGCATCCGCATCTGCATGTGGAAGAGCCAATTCGTTGTCTTTCTTTTAAATAAGGCGAGAGCAATCGGATGAAGCCGGTTGCTTCATTCGTTTTATCCCACATCTAACTGGCAGTAAGACCCCCACCTCAAGAGTTAGAGGAATCAGAAGCGCTAGGTGGGGATAACTGAAAGTCAAATGTCCGATTGGTTCGGGCCTACAGGACGTAGGTCACTCAAGCGTTGCGACAGGACGTCGCGCTTTTAGCTTGAGATCCTTTGTATGGGGGATGAAAGAAAACCCCCACTGATGGAAGTTTCACTTTATTTACATAAAATAAAGCCCTCATGGAAGTAAAGAAACAAAGAGCTGATTAGATTGCAACGCCAATCACACGCAAGGGAAAAGTTTTCTTTTCACAAAAACGAAGCCGCTGTCAAGCTTGATGACAATTGGCAAGTTTTCTAAAAGGAGGTTCCTGTAATGGCGGAAACACCAAACAATAATGTAATAGAAGTCAATATTAGTAAAGAGATGCGTTCATCTTTTTTAGATTATGCAATGAGTGTGATTGTTTCGAGGGCATTACCAGATGTAAGGGATGGTTTAAAACCTGTCCATCGTCGAATTTTGTATGCAATGAATGAATTAGGTATGACATCAGATAAGGCATATAAAAAATCAGCTCGTATTGTCGGAGATGTCATCGGAAAATATCATCCTCATGGCGATTCAGCTGTATATGAAACGATGGTAAGGATGGCACAAGATTTCAGTTATCGTTATATGCTTATTGATGGACATGGAAACTTCGGTTCTGTCGATGGCGACTCCGCAGCTGCGATGCGATATACAGAAGCCCGGATGTCGAAAATATCGATGGAGCTGCTTCGTGATATTAATAAAGATACAATCGATTATAAACCTAATTATGATGAGTCGGAGAATGAGCCGGTTGTCCTTCCTTCACGATACCCTAACCTGCTTGTAAATGGGACTTCAGGCATCGCTGTTGGGATGGCAACGAATATTCCTCCACATCAGCTTGGAGAAGTCATTGATGGCCTTTTAGCTTTAAGCAAAGACCCAGATATTACGATTCAGGAATTAATGGAGTATATTGTAGGTCCAGATTTTCCTACAGCTGGGTTGATTGTCGGGAGAAGCGGAATTCGACGTGCTTATGAGACAGGACGAGGCTCCATTACATTGCGAGCACGTGTAGAAATTGAACAACATGCAAATGGCAGAGAAACGATCCTCGTTCATGAATTGCCTTACCAAGTGAATAAAGCAAGGCTGATTGAAAGAATCGCTGAACTTGTCCGTGAAAAGAAAATTGAAGGGATTACAGACTTGCGCGATGAATCAGATCGCAATGGGATGAGAATTGTAATGGAAGTTCGCAGGGATGCGAATGCGAATGTCGTATTAAATAATTTATATAAACTTACAGCATTGCAAACAAGCTTCGGCATCAATATGCTTGCGTTAGTAGACGAACAGCCAAAAGTCTTAAATTTAAAGGAATGCTTGTACTATTATTTAGAACATCAAAAGGTCGTTATTCGACGGAGAACAGAATTTGAGCTTCGAAAAGCCGAAGCGCGCGCTCATATTTTAGAAGGTTTGCGGACTGCTCTCGATCATATTGATGCTATTATTAGCTTAATTAGAGGTTCACAAACGACGGAAATTGCACGAAATGGGCTCATAGAGAACTTCTCTTTGTCAGAAAAACAAGCACAAGCTATTTTAGATATGCGCTTGCAGCGTCTTACTGGCTTAGAGAGAGAAAAAATTGAAGAAGAATATCAAGGGCTTGTACAGTTAATTACAGAATTGAAGGGCATTCTTGCTGATCAAGAGAAAATCTTGGAAATTATTCGTGAAGAACTTTTAGAGATAAAAGCGCGCTTCAACGATGTCCGCAAAACTGAAATTGTAGCAGGCGGTCTTGGACAAATTGAGGATGAGGACTTGATTCCTCAAGAAAATATCGTTGTTACATTGACACATAACGGCTACATTAAACGTCTGCCTATCTCTACTTATCGCAGTCAACGCAGGGGTGGACGCGGTGTACAGGGAATGGGGACAAATGAAGATGATTTTGTCCAACACTTATTAACGACTTCTACCCATGATACGATTTTGTTTTTTACGAACAAAGGAAAAGTGTATAAAGCAAAAGGGTATGAAATACCAGAGTATAGCAGGACGGCAAAAGGAATTCCGATTATTAATTTGCTTGGTATTGAGCAAGATGAAGAAGTCAATACGATGATATGTGTGGAAAAATTTGTAGGAGATGCATTCTTTTTCTTTACTACAAAACGCGGTATTTCAAAGCGGACATCCGTTTCTGCATTTGCCAACATTCGGACGAGCGGCTTGATCGCCATTAATTTACGTGAAGAAGATGAACTGATTTCTGTTAAGTTAACCGATGGCAACAAGCATATTATTATTGGAACGAAGGACGGAATGCTCATTCATTTTCCTGAAGAAAATGTGCGTGAAATGGGCAGAACCGCTACTGGAGTGAAAGGAATCTCGTTAAATCAAGATGATGAAGTGATCGGGATGGAAACATTAGAAGAACATGAAGATGTGTTAGTTGTAACGAAGAATGGCTATGGAAAACGGACATCAGCATCACAATATCGTCCTCAGACAAGAGGCGGAAAAGGATTAAAAACTTGTACAATTACGGAAAAAACGGGCGAGCTAGTGGCGATGGAAACCGTAACAGGAGAAGAAGATCTTATGTTAATTACTGCTGGCGGCGTGTTAATCCGTATGGATGTTGGTGCTATTTCCCAACTTGGAAGATATGCCCAAGGTGTGAAGTTAATACGGTTAGATGAAGATGAGTATGTTGCTACTGTTACCAAAGTGGAAAAAGAAGAAGAGGAAGAAGAGGAAATTCCTGAATCCGAGCAAATAGAAACAGAAGCGGAACAAAGCGAGAATGAGGAAGAATAATGCTTCATTCGTTTTACGTCTCTGATAATTATATTCATATCCTCACTGATGTCAATCATTGTAGGGCTTGCCAAATATTGGCTCGCTTTGTAAACTAGAAATGTATAGCAACTGATTGTACTGAGGTGGGGCTAATGAAAACGAAAGTTGAAGATTTGCAAGCAGGCTGTATATTAAACGAGGATGTCATGGGGTTAACGCAATATCCGCTCATTCGAAAGGAAACCGTTTTGACTGAGAAGCATATCGAGGTATTAAAAGCATTTTTTATTACGGATGTAAAGGTGAAGCTAAAACTCGGAGATAGAACGCCAACGAAACAGGCTGCTCTTTTGGCAAAAAATGAACGATTAGACGATCCGGCTTCATCCTTTCACATCAAATATAAAAAAGCTGTCGATATGTATCAACAAGAATTTAAAAACTGGCAGTCAGGAGCACCTGTTGATATTGCTGCAGTGAGAAAGCTAGTTCTTCCAATAGCGGAAGAAGCAATAAAAGATATAACAATCATTTATTCTCTATCCCAACAAGCTAATAAGAAAGATTATGTCGCCCACCATGCAATTAGCACCGGGATTATTAGTGGAATGCTTGCCAAAAAACTTGGGCTCGAACAAGGAAGATACGTGCAAGCTGTTTTAGCAGGCTGTTTAATGGATTGTGGGATGGCGAAAATGCCAGAAAAATGGTTGAATCAAGCTCAGGAACTGACAACAGAAGTGTATACGGAAGTAAAGAAGCATCCTGCTCTTAGTTATCAAATGGTAAAAGCTTCACCATTCTTAACAACAGATACAAAGCTCGCTATCTATCAACATCAGGAAAGACTGGACGGAAGCGGCTACCCAGAAGGTTTAAAAGCTGATCAAATTCATGATCTAGCTAAAGTTATTGCAGTTGCTGATGCCTACTATACGATGAATCAGGAACAGTCGCCTTTTAGAGTAATTCAGCAATTATTCGAAGATCATTTTGGAAAATTTGACTTTATCGTGCTACGTGCACTTTCGTCTTTAATCGCTAATTTTAAGCAAGGAACACAACTAAAGCTTTCAAATGGAGAGCAGGCGGAAGTATTATTCGTGAAAGCAGAAGCATTAACAAGGCCTTTAGTGAAAGTATGCCGTACGAAAGAAATGATTAATTTAGAAGAAAAACGAGATTTGTTTATTGAACAAATAATCCTATAGAAAACGACATGAAGAGCCCTTTTTGATAAGCGGTTTTTCGTGTCGTTCCTTTCTTTTTGTTTTTTTTATAAAAAGTGATTGACCTCTACCAATTTTCTATGATATATTAATGAAGTCGTTGTTCAATGTGGGCCTGTAGCTCAGCTGGTTAGAGCGCACGCCTGATAAGCGTGAGGTCGGTGGTTCGAGTCCACTCAGGCCCACCATTCCCACTTGAAAAAATGGGGCCTTAGCTCAGCTGGGAGAGCGCCTGCCTTGCACGCAGGAGGTCAGCGGTTCGATCCCGCTAGGCTCCACCATACTTGTTTGGCAGTAATGGCGAGAAGGACACACCCGTTCCCATCCCGAACACGGAAGTTAAGCTTTTCAGCGTCAATGGTAGTGGAGGATTTCCCTCTGTGAGAGTAGAACACTGCCAAGCAATGAAATAAAAAAAGACAAACACATAGGCTATATGTGTTTGTCTTTTTTTATTTTAATACGTCAAAAATGTCGTTAAATAATATTGTGTTTTAAAACGAGGCCATCAAATTCTTTTTCATTATTTGATCTAACGTGTTCAACATTATCTACTCTATGTTTTTAATTTGATTTTGCCTCAGCTGCTAATCGGCTGTTAAGTATTGAAATGCTAAAAACGGTGTTTTTTCCAACGTTATTTGTAAAAATGAATGGATTAGTGGATAGTCGTTCGTTGGCGTTGATTTCAAAAATCGACACCACCAACTTGTTTCATATCTCGCAATCATACTTAAATTATATAACATTAAATAATGACTCAATAGCTCTGGGTACAGACTTAGCTTATTTTGTTTCGCTGGGAGGCAATAATGCTTTTTATAAAGATGATAGCGAAATGGCGCAGCTAATGGTTTCTGACAATCAAGACGAAAAAGAAGCGCCTCCTCTTTTTTATTTTCTAGCCATGTTACTTTATTAGCGAAGTATTTTTGCAAGTAATCTTTTATTTCTTCCATTTTTGTTAGATTAGGTATGAAGAAAATGTGAGGCTGCTCTTCAATGATTTCCATTATATGGCTTTCCTTTTTTAAAAAAAGATAAGTATCGTCCAACTCAGGGATATTTAAAAACAAATCAGACATCTGGACTTTTTCTCCTTCCAAACTCGGTAAGTTAAAACATTTTTTGGTAAAGTGTGGGAATAGTCCGTGCTTTTGAATTTTAATTTCATCTTGAAAAAAATGAAAAGCTTGTTTTTTTCTTTTTCTGGATGATACTCCATGAGCCAATACAGACGTGTTTTCTGGATAATCCGGATCGACAGCTAATAAGAGTGCTTTGAATAAATGTGTCAACCCATAAAACAGAAGCAGTGGTCTAATCGAAAATGGTGCAGCAGCTGCTTGGTTGTAATAAATTTCAGCTTGCTCCAAATAATACATAAATGGGTAGCAATTTTCAGTGCTTTTTGCACTGTTTTGCTCAATCTGTCGCTGCTCATACTGCTTTTTTAAGAATTTTTGCGTCGCAGATGCTGATTGAAAAAAGCAAAGTTGTTTCCATATATTTGAATAATTGACCATGACAATTGCCCTCCAATTATTTGAAAAATGCAATAAATATTGTTTATCTTGACAGTATTTTAACCAATTGATAACCTACTAATAATATTTGAGCCGGGAGGAAAAAAAATGTGGGAATCGAAGTTTGTAAAAGAAGGACTTACTTTTGATGATGTTTTATTAATGCCAGCGAAATCAGACATCTTACCGAAAGATGTAGATTTAAGTGTCGAATTGACCAGTACTTTAAAACTAAAAATTCCTTTAATCAGTGCAGGTATGGACACGATAACAGAAGCACAAATGGCGATTGCCATGGCTCGCCAAGGCGGAATCGGAATTATTCATAAGAATATGAGCATTGAAGATCAGGCAGAGCAGGTGGATAAGGTAAAACGATCAGAAAGTGGCGTTATTACAAACCCATTTTACTTAACTCCAGAACATCAAGTTTTTGACGCAGAGCATTTAATGGGCAAATATCGTATTTCTGGGGTGCCGCTCGTTAATAACGAAAAAGAGCTGAAGCTAGTTGGGATTATTACGAACCGCGATTTGCGTTTTATTCAAGACTACTCGATTCCAATTGCAGATGTGATGACGAAGGATAACCTTGTGACGGCTCCAGTCGGAACAACATTAGCAGAAGCAGAAAGCATTCTTCAAAAACATAGAATTGAGAAGCTGCCGCTAGTAGATGAAAAAGGTGTATTAAAAGGACTTATTACGATTAAGGATATTGAGAAAGTAATTGAGTTTCCGAACTCAGCAAAGGATAGCAAGGGCAGATTATTAGTTGGGGCGGCAGTCGGCGTTACAGGTGATACGATGAAACGGATAGAGGGCCTTGTGAAGGCTGGTGTCGACGTGATTGTAATTGATACGGCTCATGGACATCATAAAGGCGTCATTGGCACCGTTAAATCAATTAGAGACGCTTATCCTGATCTAAATATCATTGCTGGAAATGTTGCTACTGCAGAAGCAACTAGGGAATTATTTGCTGCTGGTGCAGATATCGTAAAAGTTGGAATTGGTCCTGGCTCTATTTGTACGACTAGGGTTGTTGCTGGTGTAGGTGTTCCACAAATAACTGCGATTTACGATTGCGCAGCAGAAGCAAGAAAGCAAGGAAAAGCCATCATTGCTGACGGTGGGATTAAATTTTCTGGAGACATAGTAAAAGCCTTGGCGAGCGGTGGACATGCAGTAATGCTTGGCAGTTTGCTTGCAGGCACTTCAGAGAGCCCTGGCGATACGGAAATATATCAAGGGCGCCGCTTTAAAACCTATCGTGGCATGGGTTCTGTTGCTGCGATGGAAAAAGGCTCTAAAGATCGTTATTTTCAAGAAGATGCAAAGAAATTTGTTCCGGAAGGCATCGAGGGGCGTGTGCCTTATAAAGGACCGCTTTCAGATACAATTTATCAGTTAACTGGCGGACTTCGTGCAGGCATGGGATATTGTGGAGCGAAAGACCTATTCGATCTTCGCGAAAAGTCACAGTTCATACGAATGACTGGGGCGGGCTTAAGAGAAAGCCATCCTCACGACATTCAAATTACGAAAGAAGCACCGAATTATAGTACTTTATAATAAAAAAGAGAGGGTGAGATGCCCTCTTTTTTTTGTTTTTTTCGCTAAAAGTGGGAAATAAGAAGTAAATTTACTTCTCCATTTTATAAAAAACTTAGTATGAGATGCTCTATATAGGGGAAGAAAGCAAACCTCTACTATGGAAGTTTTACTTTATCTACTCAACCTTATTCAACTATGTTAAAATAACAAAAGGTTTGTATATTTGAATGATGGAGGGCTAACATGTGAAAAAGAAGTTGATATTGAAGTATATGACGTGCTTAGCAGCTGTTTGGCTATTGATGAGCAGCGTTCTTTTTTCTCGGCCTGTTTATGCACAAGATCCACTTAACATAAATGCAGATGCTGCCATTTTAGTAGAAGCAAGTACTGGGAAAATTTTATATGCAAAAAATCCGGATACGACGTTAGGTATTGCTTCCATGACAAAAATGATGACAGAGTATTTATTGTTTGAAGCTATTGCGGAGAAAAAGATTAGCTGGGATCAGGAATATCATGTTAACGATTATACATATCAAATTTCCCAAGACCTATCTTTATCAAACGTTCCCTTACGAAGAGATGGCGTGTATACGATTCGTGAGTTGTATGAAGCATTGGCTATTTATTCAGCAAATGGAGCAACCATTGCAATCGCAGAAACTATTGCAGGTTCAGAAACAAACTTCGTAAAAATGATGAACGATAAAGCTGCAGAACTTGGCTTAAAAGATTACAAGTTTGTTAATTCAACAGGTTTAAATAATCATGATTTAAAAGGAATGCATCCCGAAGGCACCGGTCCTGAAGATGAAAATGTGATGTCGGCACGATCAACCGCTATGCTGGCAATGCGTTTATTAGAGGATTATCCAGAAGTGCTGGAAACAACGAGTATTCCGAAGCTTACATTTCGAGAAGGCACGGAGGATGCACTTCCAATGCAAAATTGGAACTTTATGCTTCCATCCCTTATTTTTGGCATGGAAGGTGTCGATGGTTTAAAAACTGGTACTACTGACTTTGCTGGCTATTGTTTTACTGGAACAGCTAATATTAATGGAATGCGCGTCATTACGGTTGTCATGAATGCGAAAAATGAAAAAGGCCAAGGAACATATGAAGCACGCTTTGATGCAACGAAAAAAATGATGAACTATGCATTTAATAATTATTCACTTGTAGAATTGTTTCCAGCAAACTATCAAGTAAAAAAACAATCGACCCTTTCATTGGCTAAAGGAAAAGAAAAAAAGGTGAAAATCCATACAGATAAACCTCTTTCAATGATCATTAAAAATAGTGAAAAGGATTCCTATGATCCAGTGCTAACATTAGATAAAAAAGCACTGAACAAGGATGGTGGATTAACAGCCCCAGTGAAAAAAGGCCAAGTAATAGGCACGTTAACGGCCCAATATAAGAATGGCGAAGAACTTGGATATATTATGGGCGAACCAGCAGTTAATGTAGTAGTTGCAGACGAAGCGAAAAAAGCAAATTGGTTTGTTTTAACGATGAGAGGAATCGGAGGATTCTTTTCTGACCTTTGGAAAAGCGTAACGAATTGGTTTTAATAGGACATGCTTGACAATGCTATTTTTA
Source organism: Bacillus chungangensis (assembly GCF_030812995.1). Classification (GTDB taxonomy): domain Bacteria; phylum Bacillota; class Bacilli; order Bacillales; family Bacillaceae_C; genus Bacillus_CF; species Bacillus_CF chungangensis. The sequence continues at coordinate 140,803 of NZ_JAUSTT010000011.1, forward strand.
TGTGTTTATTTAAATAGTAAGTTAATTTAAAATGCTGATAGAAAGAGGTAATAAAGATGGCAAGCTTTGCAAATAAAGAGACAATCATTCCAAACGGCGGCGTCATTATGGACGTTATTAATGCTGAACAGGCAAAGGTTGCTGAAGAAGCCGGCGCGATTGCTGTAATGGCTTTAGAGCGTGTTCCTTCTGATATTCGTGCTGCTGGGGGCGTTGCTAGAATGGCTGACCCGCGTATTGTAGAAGAAGTGATGGGTGCTGTTCGTATACCAGTGATGGCAAAAGTAAGAATCGGACATATTGTGGAAGCTCGTGTGCTAGAAGCGATGGGTGTAGATTATATTGATGAAAGTGAAGTCTTGACACCAGCGGATGAAGAGTTTCATCTTAATAAAAGCGCCTATAACGTTCCATTCGTCTGTGGATGCAGAGATTTAGGAGAAGCAGCCCGCCGTATCGGTGAAGGTGTATCGATGTTAAGGACAAAAGGAGAGCCGGGTACTGGCAACATTGTCGAGGCAGTTCGACATCTTCGGAAGGTGCAAGCCCAAGTTCGAAAACTTGTTCATATGAGCGAGGACGAAATTATGACGGAAGCAAAACAACTAGGTGCACCGTATGAAGTATTATTAGCAATTAAAAAAGAAGGACGCTTGCCAGTTGCTAATTTTGCCGCTGGTGGAGTAGCTACTCCTGCAGATGCTGCACTGATGATGCAGCTTGGGGCAGACGGAGTTTTCGTTGGTTCGGGAATTTTTAAATCAGAAAACCCAGCAAAATTTGCCAAAGCGATCGTTGAAGCAACAAAGCATTATGAAGATTACAAACTGATTGCAGAGCTTTCTAAAGATCTTGGCACTGCAATGAAAGGTATTGACATCAATACACTTTCAGCGGGAGAGAGAATGCAGGATCGAAGCGAATAAGCTTACCTAAAGCAGCTGCTTCTGAATAAAACAGTTGCAATAAGCACATGAATATAGTACATTGAAAGATAACTTAAAGTAAAGGTAACTGTCTTGCTTTTTAAAAAAACGAAATAACCAAATCGATGAGAAGAATTAGTAATAAGCTTCCTATTCAAAGAGAGTCGGTGGTTGGTGCGAACCGATGAATAGCGCTTATGAATCCATCTTTGAGTAAAATGCTGAATATCAAGAGATTAGTAAGCATTTTCGGCAAAAAACCGTTATGAACATGAAGTGAAAAGCAATGATGAAATTGCTTTTAATTAGGGTGGCAACGCGAATGCTCTCGTCCCTTTGTTTGGGGGATGAGGGCATTTTTTTATGTAGGAAACACTTGGAAAAAGAAAATTTTTCTTGTGTAATCTAATCTCCGCTGTACACTTTATGGCAACGCCAAGTTTTACTTGTTTAATAAAACACAGATGATAGTAAGACAGATGGATTCACCTTTTGCTGATTGTCATCATTATCAAAAAGGAGGAAGAAAAATGTTAGACATGAAGTATTTGCGTGATAACATTACTGAAATTCGTGCAAAGCTGCAATATCGCGGCGAAGATTTAACTGATTTAGAAAAGTTTGAGGATTTGGATCAAAAAAGACGTGAATATATTATAGAAACGGAAAAATTAAAAAGTAAGCGAAATGAAGTTTCTCAACAAATCGCCAAGATGAAGCGTGAAAAACAAGATGCAGATCATCTTATTATTGAAATGCGCAAAGTTGGAGATGACATTAAAATAATTGATGATCAGTTGCGTGAAGTGGAGGCTGTTTTGGAACAATTGCTTCTATCTATTCCAAATGTTCCACATGAAACAGTACCAGTTGGAGAAACAGAAGATGATAATGTCGAGGTTCGGCAATGGGGGAATGTTCGGCAGTTTGATTTTGAACCGAAGCCTCATTGGGATTTAGCAACTGATCTAAATATTTTAGATTTTGAACGTGCTTCAAAGGTAACCGGCAGCCGCTTTGTTTTTTATAAAGGAGTGGGTGCACGATTAGAGCGGGCGCTCATCAATTTCATGCTAGATTTGCATATTGAAGAGCATGGATGTGTTGAAATGATGCCGCCATTTTTAGTGAATCGCCAAAGTATGACTGGTACGGGACAGCTGCCAAAATTTGAAGAAGATGCTTTTCTTATTGAAAATGAAGATTATTTTTTAATTCCAACTGCCGAAGTACCAGTTACAAACTACCATCGTGACGAAATTCTGAATGGCAGCAATTTACCGTTGAACTATGTAGCATATAGTGCTTGCTTTCGTTCAGAAGCGGGCTCTGCCGGACGTGATACAAGAGGATTAATTCGCCAGCACCAATTTAACAAAGTGGAGCTTGTTAAGTTTGTTAAGCCAGAGGATTCCTATCAAGAATTAGAAAATTTGACAAATCAGGCAGAGAGAGTTTTGCAATTGTTGGAGCTTCCATATCGGGTCATGAGTATGTGTACGGCTGATTTAGGTTTTACAGCTGCAAAAAAATATGATTTAGAGGTATGGATTCCAAGCTATGGAACTTATCGAGAAATTTCATCTTGCAGTAATTTTGAAGCCTTCCAAGCGAGAAGAGCCAATATTCGCTTCCGTCGTGAAGCAAATGCAAAGCCAGAGCATGTCCATACGTTGAATGGCTCTGGGCTAGCGATTGGAAGAACTGTTGCTGCCATCTTAGAAAATTATCAGCAAGCTGATGGCAGTGTTATTATTCCGAAAGCAATTCGTCCATATATGAGAAATATGGAAGTAATCAAGCCACTTTAAAGATGTTGTTTGTACATGATGGCTAGAAAAATGCTGCTATACAGCTCATTTTTCTGGCCGTTTCTAATAATGGATAATTGTTTTTTTAAATGAAACGAATATGTGCGAAAAGATTTTTATTGACAAGCTATAAAAAACGTGATAAATTATTTCTTGACGATATGGAGGAATACCCAAGTCCGGCTGAAGGGATCGGTCTTGAAAACCGACAGGCGGGTTACACCGCGCGGGGGTTCGAATCCCTCTTCCTCCGCCATTATATACATTGTACATTCGTCCCATTTTTGGTGGCGGATTTTTTTATTTTCACGTTTCTTCACTACAATTGGTGTTGGTATACGGAGAAAAGACCTCAAGAAAGACTTCGCAATCTTCCTCATACTTGTGACTTTTCATTATTAGGCGCATACTTGTCTTCAGGATTTCAGCTCCCATCGTAGTGCAATTCTCCTCACTTCAACCTTTCACTATTTCAAAATTATCTTGCAACAATAGCCAGTTTTGCGGAAAGGAAATCCCAAGCTTCCAATAACTCATTCCTCGCAAGTTTAATTCTTTTAAAAGATTAAACTTAGCTTGAATGGACCTGGCATCTTCAAACCAAACTTTATGTTCTTTATTTTCTTCATCTACATAATCAAAAAAAGGAGCTTGCTCTTTTTCGTCATATTGGATGTCAACACCGTATTTTTCTGCTAATAGAATGGCCTGTTGAGGACTAATTGATTTAGCTCTGCTTTCGCCTTTAACAAATGGCAATGTCCAGTCGTATCCGTAAAGGTTTTGTCCCATTAAAATTTTTTCGGATGGAATTTCTGTTAACGCATATTCTAATACTTCTCGGACGGGTCCAATTGGTGATACAGGCATTGGGGGACCGCCAGTATATCCCCATTCATATGTCATTATCACGACAAAGTCGGCAATTTCTCCATGCATCCGATAATCATGAGCTTCATACCATTGCCCTTTTTGCGTTGCACTTGTTTTCGGAGCTAATGCGGTGGAAAGCGTTAATCCCTCTTTTGAAACAATTTGTTTTAATTTACGTAAAAATTCTCCATATGCTTCTCGATCAGCTGGACGCAAGAATTCAAAATCAATGTGAATATCACCGAAACCATTTTTTTTAGCTGTAGAAATAATATTTTCTATTAGTCGATTTTGCACTTCTGTATCATTTAAAATAATCCGTCCTAGCTCATCACTAAATTGATCCCCCTCTTGGTTTGTGATGACCATCATCAAGATATTTTGGTTTGCTTTAGCAATAGCAGGAATGGCTCCAAGCGGCGGCATCGATAACGATCCATCTCGTTTAGCTTTGAAAGAAGCTGGAGCTAGATAAGTTAAGTAAGGTGCTGCTTTCCTAACATCATTTTCTAATGATTCGGAAACAGTATCTCCTGTCGGCTGTACATACGCATTAAATACACCCAATCTTTTTTTCCTGCTGGGAATATAAAGATTCATTCCTATTTGCAGTGGTTGGTTTATAGGTATTCGATTGATCTGAGCAATCTTTTGATATGGAATCCGGAATTTTTGTCCGATTAACCAAAGACTGTCACCAGCCCTTACTGTATAAAAGCATCCCAGGATGGGGATAACAAGTGCTTGCCCAATTACTAAATTCTTTTGGTTTTCTAATTCATTGGCTGTCACTAGATCTTCGACAGTGGTTCCATAAGCATAAGCAATTTGTTGAATTGTTTCGTTAGGTTGCACAACATGGATTTGCAAGAATTCATCCCTCCAATTATGATCTAATTATCCATACGAGGCTCTTTAAGAAGCTTAGGAATATAATAGCCGAATTTCATTAGCATTCTCGATTTCACATTTGAATGCATAACCCCTCCCATTTCTCCTTCATACTCTTTGCTCATTGCGCAAGTACTCTTATTAGATGCTGATACATTCCAGAGTCGGAACTATTATGAGTATATGAAGATGTATGGAAGAAATGTTTCTTATTTTCACTATAAGGGTTTTGTTTAACGTAAAGGTCTTTCAACAAAATTTCATACAATAGGATTTCAATATCAGCCGCAGGCTTCTTTCCTTATCCTTCGGTTATAAAAAATGAAAGGAAATGATGATGATGCACAAAGATTGGATGAGGCTTGCTATCATAGAAGCTAAAAAAGCAAGGGAAAAAGACGAAGTTCCGATTGGAGCTGTTATTGTTTTGAATGGTGAAGTGATTGCTCGTGCACACAATTTAAGAGAAACAACACAAAATGCCGTGACACATGCAGAATTACTGGCAATCCAACAAGCCTGTGAAAGGCTTGGAACATGGAGATTAGAAGGAGCCGAGTTATATGTAACGTTGGAGCCATGTCCGATGTGCAGTGGTGCAATTATTTTATCGCGAATTGAGAAGGTTTATTTTGGAGCTGCTGATCCCAAGGCTGGTTGTGCGGGAACGTTGATGAATCTACTAGAAGACGATCGTTTTAACCATCAAAGTCAAGTAGTAGGTGGTGTAATGAAAGATGAGTGTGGAGAATTGCTTCGTGATTTTTTTCGTAAATTGCGTTTAAAACAAAAAACGAAAAAGAAAGATTGAAGAGGTTGTTCAAGAATTTTTTGCTATTGTTTAAATAAATGGAAAAACATTAGCATATACTATGGCAAAAAGCTGTCATAGTAAAAAATGGAATAAAATTACTGTTAAAACGCATTGATTTTTTGTTATAAGCCGAGTATACTATAAGAAGTGTCGGATAGACACTTTCCATAAGGTATCAACTTTGCCGTGCTAGACGGGGAGGTAGCGGTGCCCTGTACCCGCAATCCGCTCTAGCGGGGTTGAATCCCTTCCAGAGGCTGTTCATTTGTTTGGTCTGCCTCATGTAAGTGGTGTTGACGTTTGGGTCCTGCGCAATGGAAATCCATGAACCATGTCAGGTCCGGAAGGAAGCAGCATTAAGTGGACGCTTCCATGTGCCGTAGGGCAGCCTGAACTGAGCTAACTGCATGAGTAACGCTTATGGGTGGCAGTCGAAGGAAGGTGCACGGCAGTTTCCTTATACAATACAAACTCATCCAATGCGGGTGGGTTTTTTCTTTTTCGCAGTGAAAATATCTTTTAGATGATCCGTTGTTTCACTTTGAAATATTCATGTTAAAAACTTATAATGGAAACAGAAGATTTTTACACAAATCAAGGATTAGACCAATAACGTATTACTACTTTTTACAAACAATCAGTTAAATGGGGGAGTGACATGAGTTATCAAGCTTTATATCGTGTTTGGCGGCCACAGACCTTTGCTGATGTAGTCGGACAAGAGCATGTCACTAAAACGTTGCAAAATGCCCTCATACGTCAAAAAATATCTCATGCTTATCTTTTTTCTGGTCCTAGGGGAACAGGAAAGACAAGTGCAGCAAAAATATTTGCCAAAGCAGTAAACTGTGAAAAAGCGCCCATCTCTGATCCATGCAACGAGTGTGAAACTTGCAGAGGGATAATGGATGGTTCTAATACAGATGTGATTGAAATGGACGCTGCATCCAACAACGGTGTTGAAGAAATTCGCGACATTCGTGATAAAGTAAAATTTGCACCGAATTCGTCGACTTACAAAGTATATATTATCGATGAAGTCCATATGCTCACAACGAGCGCTTTTAACGCATTATTAAAAACACTAGAAGAACCGCCTAAACATGTTATTTTTATTTTAGCTACAACAGAACCACATAAATTGCCTCTTACTGTTATTTCTCGTTGTCAGCGTTTCGATTTTAAACGAATTACAGCACATGATACGATAAAGCGCATGAAACAGATTGCTAAAGAAGCACATTTACTGTTTGAAGAACAAGCTTTTGAAGTCATTGCCCGAGCAGCCGAAGGTGGGTTGCGGGATGCTTTAAGCTTATTAGACCAAGCAATATCGTTTAGTCAAGAAAAAATTACGCTGGAAGATGCGTTAACGATAACAGGATCAGTATCTCAAGCATTGCTTAATAAACTTGCTGCAGCAATTTATGAGCAAGATCTTGCAAGTGCCTTACATTCATTAGAACAATTGCTAATGGAAGGGAAAGATCCAACCCGTTTTACAGAAGATTTTATTTTATATTATCGAGACATGCTCCTTTATCAAACCGCTCCTAACTTGGATGAAGCATTGGAACGCGTTATGTTGGATGAAGACTTTAAAACACTTGCTGAAAAAATACCGTCAGAACAACTGTATACATACATCGATATTTTAAATAAAACGCAGCAAGACATGCGCTTTTCCAATCAAGGTCAAGTATATTTGGAAATAACGATCGTAAAGCTTTGTCAAATAGAGGTTAATAAACAAACGATAGAAGCAGATCAAGTTCAACAATTGTATGCTAAAATACACGAATTAGAAAAAAAAATAATAGAATTACAAGAACGTGGCGTTCAAAGCAATACAGAAAGCAAACAAATATCACCAAAAAAGACTTCACGAGCAACAAAAACGTTTAAACCGCAAATTGGCAAAATACGTGAAGTTTTAAGAGAAGCAACAAGAGAGGAATTAAATAAGGTTAAGAACAGTTGGGGTAAGATGTTAGAAAGGCTCAATCGTTCTCAAGCAGCACTGCTAAATGATGCTGAGCCTGTTGCTGCATCTGCAAATGGTTTTGTGCTAAAATTCAAGTACGATATTCATTGTCAGATGGCAATGGATAATCAAACATTTACAAAAACAATGGCCGAGGCTCTTCAAGCCATCACAGGGAATCATTACATCTTGTTAGGTGTTCCAGAAGAGCAATGGCTAAATATTCGCGAAGAATTTATTCATCAAACAAAAGATCAATCTTCTTCAGGGAAAAATCAAGAACACGAAGAAGTACAAGAAGAAGATCCAGTCGTTGCTGAAGCAATAAAGCTCGTTGGTTCTAAATTAGTTGAATTTAAGGAATAAGAATAAAAATAAAAAGAATCTATGGAGGTTGAACAAGATGCGAGGAATGGGAAACATGCAAGGTATGATGAAGCAAATGCAAAAAATGCAAAAAAAGATGGCGCAAGCACAAGAAGAGTTGGGTGAAAAACGAATCGAGGGAACAGCTGGAGGCGGTATGGTCAAAGTTGTTGTTTCGGGTCATAAAGAAGTACTGGATGTTACCATTAATGAAGATGTAGTAGATCCTGAAGATATTGAAATGCTTCAAGATTTAGTACTATTAGCTACAAACGATGCTCTAAAAAAAGCGGATGAATTATCTAATCAAACAATGGGACAATTTACTAAAGGGATGAACCTCCCAGGCTTTTAGGAGGCAGATAACGAATGCATTATCCTGAACCGATAGCTAAGCTGATAGATAGCTTCATGAAATTGCCAGGAATCGGGCCAAAAACTGCTGCTCGACTGGCATTTTTTGTGTTGAATATGAAAGAAGATACGGTGCTTGATTTTGCAAAAGCACTTGTTAATGCCAAAAGAGATTTAGGATTTTGTTCAGTATGTGGACATATTACTGATCAAGATCCTTGCTATATTTGTGAAGAACCGAGACGTGATCGCAGTATCATTTGTGTCGTACAAGAACCAAAAGATGTGATCGCCATGGAAAAGATGAAAGAATATAATGGACTATACCATGTGCTTCATGGGGCGATTTCACCTATGGATGGCATTGGTCCTGAGGATATCAATGTGCCTGATTTATTAAAGAGACTTCAGGATGAGACGGTTCAGGAAGTAATTTTAGCAACGAACCCAAATATTGAAGGTGAAGCGACTGCAATGTATATTTCACGTTTAATAAAACCGTCTGGTATTAAAATTACGCGAATTGCTCATGGTTTGCCAGTTGGCGGTGACTTAGAATATGCAGATGAAGTCACACTTTCGAAAGCATTAGAAGGAAGAAGAGAAGTCTAAAATGAACGGGGTGCTTAAGATGTTTTCAAAAAAAAGAAAGCTTCGCCGCACATATGATGATCATTTAATGGAGCTTATAGAAGATACAAAAGAAACATGGCTTCAAAAAAAGAAATTAATGGAATTAAGCTTTGGCCATCATGAACAGCTTTCAAACGAAACAAAAGTTGTGCAAGCAACATACTTTTTTTTATTAAGAGAAGTTAAAAAGCGAAAAATATTTGCTAAATAATTTTTCAGCAGCGCAAATTGTACTTAAACGGTACAGAACCAATTTTATATGAAATAGGTGTTCATGATACATCTTTCTGGCAAAAAGAAAAGATGAAGCGGACAATCAGTTCTTTTCAATTTATTCTCTTCATATAATGAATAGAAAAGTGAAGAGATAGGAGGAAGAGTGTGAGTCCAATAATCATTATCTCTATTTTTGTTGGATTAATTTTCATTTTGTTAGCTTTTGGCGCTACTAAGAAACCTTTGCGCATAGTAGGGCAATCAATGATGAAATTGTTGATTGGAGCATTGCTGCTTTTCTTTTTAAATTTAGCGGGAAGCAAAATTGGGATTCATGTTCCGATCAACTTTGCAACATCTGTTGTTTCTGGTTTTTTAGGCATCCCTGGCGTACTTGCTTTAGTCGCAATCCAACGCTTCATCCTTCCGTAAGCATCCTGATTAGCGGGTGCTTCTTTTATTGCTACGCCCGTAAATAATAGATGGATAGAATGTTAACTATCTAAAAGCGTATCTTTTTAAAAAAACATTGAAATAGTTATTGACACATAATTAATCTGGTGTTATGATTAAAAGCGTCGTCAAGAAAGAATAAAAAAACATTTGACGCTTAAGAAAATCTATGATACTATAGAAAAGTCGCTATTAGACAACTTGAACCTTGAAAACTGAACAAAACAAAACGTCAATATTAATTCTAAAATTATTATTAAACATGAGCTATTCAAGCTTCTAAATAATAGTGCATGATGTTTTGAACTCGATGACCCTCGTTTAGAACGTAAAAAGTTCAAGGAGCGAGAAGGTCAAGGAAGTTTTGGTGAGAAGCACCGGAGCGTACAAAAGTACGTAAGGATGCGCCGAGCCGAAACTGACGCAGAGATTCGAAGCTCATTGAACTTTTTTGGAGAGTTTGATCCTGGCTCAGGACGAACGCTGGCGGCGTGCCTAATACA
>NZ_JAUSTT010000012.1 GCF_030812995.1 Bacillus chungangensis
TTAATGCAAAAGTTATCAAAGCCGGTGAAATTTTACTCGTCGTAAAATTTCACCGGCTTTTTCATGTCAGAGGTGGGTTTTGTCCCAACCTCTTTACGATTAATTTGTATGATAGAGTGGAAAGCTGATCGTAATGGTCGTTCCTTTTCCAACTGTTGATTCTAATTGTATTTCACCTTGATGCGCTTCGACGATTGCTTTGGCAATGCTCATTCCTAAGCCTGCACCTTCTGTTGTTTCATCTGTATTGGTGCCTCGATAGTACCGATCAAAAAAATGATCCTTTGTTTCTTCATCTATCCCAATGCCATTATCTGTGATGATTAATATTGCTTGTTGATTTCTCTGCTTTACTATTGCAGAAACTTCTGTACCAGCAGGATTATGCTTAACGGCATTATACAAAAAATTGTCTAGCATTCGCTCAAACCATTTTTGGTCTGCCATGATATTGGTAATCTCCTCTGTTTTATCCATAAAAGTAAAGGAGACATGCTGCATTGTTACATCATTTGCAAACTTTAATACTTGCTCTTGAACAATCTTTACTAAATCAAGCTTCTTCATAGAGAGAGGCAGTGTACTGTTTTTTAATTGAAAGGCAAGTGTGAAATCGGTAGCAAGTTGAACCATATACGTGCCTTTTTCACGAATCGTCTCGCCCATTTCTTGAAGCTCTTCCTTCGTCCACTCGTATTGTCCACTTTCAAGAAGATGGCCATAGCCTTGAATGGTAGACAAAGGTGTCCGCAAGTCATGAGAGATGCCTGTCATCCATTCTTCACGCGTTTTTTCAAGCAATTGTCTTTCTTTGTCTGACCTATCGAGCTTTTCGGCCATCAGATAGAAAGTATTAATAACTTCTTCGTATAAACGATATCTCATACGAATCTTTCCATTTTTTTTAAATACTTTTTTCCGTTCTTTTTTTGTTAGTACTTCCTCATACAGCCCTTGTTCCATTCTTTCCATCCAACCAATGAAAAGGAGCAGCGGCTGTCCATATCGAAAAGCATTCCACGCTGAAAAGCCAATGCTCATCAGAAGAACAATTAAACAAAATACAAGGAGCACCAAGATCATTTTTTTAATCATAATTGGCTGCATGATAGGCTGCTTTTCACTTTTCAAACGATAAAGCATCCATGTTTGATTATGGATTGGATCATGATAAATAGAAATACTCGGATCTTCTTTTTCAGGTGAAACTTTACTCTTTAAGACATCAAGAGGGGAGAAGTTATCCATATTATTTTGATCACCAATTGCTTGAATGATATTTCCGTTTTTATCCATAATGTGCAAGTAACCGTCAATATCACTTACTTTTTTTTCTATTTCAGCGGTGAATTCAGGTGTGAGTACGCCATTCGTGCCAAATTCATTTGCCCATTCTTCTAGTTTCTTAGCAAAATGATCTTCATAGCCTAATAGAAATAGACTTGTATCATTAAACATGGTGTCGATTTGTGCTTGTACATGAAATGTTTTGAAACGATTTGTTTCTTCTATCTTAATTAATTCAGGGGCTGTATATGTATTTGGTAATTCAGCCGGTGCAGCAATCGAATAAATGACATTTCCTTCTTTATCGACAATTTGCAGCCACATATTATTTTCTTTTATTTGTTTCTGCAAATCGGAAGGAACGGTGGCGACTCCGTTAGAAACATCTGTTTCAGAAACAATCAAGTCGATGGCTCCTACCGGAAAATTGCGCTTCATCTCGTCTATTACTAAGTAATGAACAAGGAGAAAGAGCAAGAAAAGAAAGAGACAAAATACAAAAACAGAAACGATAAAAAACTGCATGGTGAATTGGAGGGCAATTTTTCTTTTAATAGACTTCACCCTATTATCGCTCCTTTACAAGCTTGTAGCCTAAACCTCTAATCGTTAAAAGATAGGTTGGTTGGCTAGGGTTCGGTTCAATTCGTTCGCGGATTCGTCTAATATGAACCATAACAGTGTTATCGTCTACATAATTATCGAATCCCCATACATGCTCCAGCAATTGTATTTTTGAAAAGACACGATTAGGATGCTTGCAAAAAAAGAGCAGCAGTAAAAACACTTGTGCCGGACAGGAAACAACCTCTCCATTGACGATCAATTCTCCAGCATCTTCATCAACGACAAATCTGCCGAAATCGTAGCGTTTTTTTCTATTTTCTTCTCTTATTTCCGTTTGTGTTATCGTTCCTCTTCGAAGCCGCGCTTTAATTCTCGCAGCAATTTCTAAAGGATTAAAAGGCTTCGTTACATAATCATCTGCGCCAATCGCAAACCCTGTTAAAACATCTAGGTCAGAGATTCTCGCTGTTAAAAATAAAATATGAGCATCAGATGTTTCGCGGATTTTCGGACAAATATCAAATCCACTTTGATCTGGCAGCATCACGTCTAAGATAATCATTGTTGGTGCATGCTCTTCCACGATCTCTAGCGCGTCCTTGGCTGTATATGCTGTATATATATGCTGAAATCCTTCTTTTCTAAGTACAGTTTCAATCATTTTAACGATCGATTTTTCATCATCAACGAGTAAGATTTTTGCATTTTCCATTGTTTTTGACACCTCCTTGTTAGAATAGCATATAAACCTTAACGTGTACTTAACAATTTTGTGGGAATTTATGTGTTCGTAAGCCTTCGGTTTCATTCCAGTAATTCTTGTATTTTACGATAAGTACGATAACTTAAGTGTTAAACAAAGGTGGAACAAAGAATGAATAAAAGTGGAACAAGAATACAAGTAATCGATGGTATTAGAGGCTTTAGTTTAATAGGAATTTTAATGGCTAATATGCTGATTTTTCAATTTGGCATCTGGGGAAAGGAACAGCTTCCATTATATTCACTTCCTATTATAGAAGAGAAAGCTTTTCAAGTAATAAAAATTGTGTTTGAATCTAGCTTCATCCCAATCTTTACTTTTTTGTTTGGCTACGGGATGATCAAAATGAAAGAGAGTTTGGAGAGGAAAGATTTAAAGGTCAAAAGATATTTTGCCCGCCGCTCTATTTTATTATTGATACTTGGATTACTACATGGCACTTTCCTATGGGAAGGAGATATTTTACTTTATTACGGCATTAATGGACTTTTCTTGCTAATGTTTTTAAAGCGAAAAAAGAAAACGATGCTTATTTGGATGTCTATCGCTTATATTCTTGCTTCTTTAATCGGATTTGCTAATGTAGGGGTAACAAAAGATGAGAAAACCAAAATAGAAAATTATGCGAAAGAGACAATTACTATTTATGGAAGCGGCAGTTATATGGAGATAATGGATCATCGCAATAATGCAGATCCGATTGAAATGCCTGAATATTTCATTCTACTTAGCCTATTGCTTATACCGATTTTATCGATGCCAATGTTTTTATTTGGCATGTATGCTGCAAAAAGTGAGTGGTTTCATGAACCGAATAAACATCATTCCTTGTATCGGCGACTGGCGTTCCTTTTGATTCCAATCGGAATCATTTTTAAATGTTTGCCTGCATTTGTTTCCAAACATGTATTATTTAAGGTTATCGGAACAATAGGAGGAGATGTGTTGGCAATTGGCTACATTTTTGGATTAGCAGCTATTTATGCAAGCGGGAAGCTGACATTCATGTTAAGATGGTTTGAAAGCATGGGCAAGATTTCGTTAACGAACTATTTAATGCAAACAATCATTTGTACGACGATATTTTATGGATATGGCTTTGGATTATTCGGTAAAGTAGGAGTAATCGGCGGATTTTTCTTAGCGATCATTATATTCGCCATTCAAGTTGCAGCTAGCCATTGGTACTTAAAACGCTGGCGTACGGGACCAGTAGAAAAAATTCTGCGAATGTGGACAAATTTCTCTTGGAATGGCACAGCAAAGAGAAAAGTGCCTAAAGATGTGAAAATCGACGTAAATACTCAAGTGTAAACCTAAACTCCAAACAAACAGCCTCCTGCCTCTTTCGCTTCTTGCGATTAGAAGTTGGAGGCTGATGCCATTCGTTAAAAATTACGAAGTAAAAAGCGGCTGCTTTAACAAACTTTTAGGGATTGAAACTCGTACAGTAACGAGTGGATTGACGATTTGACTAATCTGCAAATCACAAACTGCACTTAAAAGCCGATACGCATCATTATAGGATAAGGAAAGCTGTTTTTGAATGGTGAAGACCGCGGTCTCCAACCCTTTCTCAATCGCTTGATCTAATGTTTCATCTGAAGCAACAATCATATAGGCTGTATCCGTTTCTACAATCGGCATCGAAATTTCCTGCTGGAAACTCGTTGCTTTCATTGTGACTCTCCCGCCAATTTCGACGCCAGAACCGTTTAGTTCGCCATCTCCCATTGCAGCATGTAAGTCGCCAAGTGCCAGCAGGCCGCCGTCATGAAAAACAGGCAAATATACTTTGCTGCCTGCTGTGATATATTTTGTATCCAAATTGCCGCCATGGTCGCCAGGTGATTCACATTTTACTTCTCCAATTTTTGGGGCGGTTCCAATCACACCGATCATTGGATTTGCTTCTATTTGCAAGTCATCACGAAAGATAACTTTTCCATCTCGGACAGGCAAGATTCTTGTATCCATCACGTCAACGTGTTTTCCAAGCGGCCCCATCCCAGGGTAAAGCACCATGACGCCAAACGCTTCTGTTTCTATTTTTATGATTTCCACACAAAGTGTTTCTTTTTCCTTTAGACCATTGATGTAAATTGGGCCAGTAGCTGGATTCAGATGATCAATTTGCACTTCTTTGCGAAGCTGTTTTTCACTTGTTATTGCCCCGCCATAGCAATCGAATGTTTCGACACAAAACGTTTCATTAAGTTCCACCGTATAGGCAGGCGAGTGGGTTGCTGAAAAACTAGCAATAAACTTTTCTTTTTTCAACACATTCATACTATCACACTCCTTATATATGATCTTTCCTATCTTTATCCCCATCTAACTGGCAAGTCAACATCCCCACCTTAGGGGGGAAGAGGAGTCAGAAGCGCTAGGTAGGGGATAACTGAAGGTCGAATGTCCGATTGGTTCGGGTCGCCCTGGATAAGCAGCATCGCACGAAGAAATAGCGGTTTTCTTTTTTTAGGACGCTTTCGATCTTAGCCTTTGTTCTACTCTTTATGAGTGGGGGATAAAAGAAAACTCCCGCTCATGGAAGTTTCACTTTATATAGTGTATCGCGTAAAGTCTTCACTAGTAAAGAAAAAACATTCTCATAAAATAGCATTAAACAGAGTGAATATGATACGCTTAGAGAAAATGAATAATAGGCAGGGATGATTGTGGAAAAAGTTTATTACTATGCCACTTTGTTTTTTGGCACCTTTATTACGCTTGCATTGATTATTTTTTCAATTTTTGCTTTTCGGCTTGGATACCCGGTGATCGGAATCTTCCTGGTATTGATCGTAATTGCTTCTATTTTTGTCTACATTGTTTTTATGAAAAAATGGGACAAACAGAAGCAAGTCTAAATGAACAGTCTAAGTTAAAAGGGTGGAAACCAAAAAAGATGAATGCTATACAGTGAGGGTTTGCTGAGACGCGTCATTAAACCTAAAATTTAGGATTAGACAAAATGCCATGGGGAGACGTTTTTTCGATTAGGGTTCAAGGAAAAGACTTTATAAAAAGCTTAGCGAGTTAAATGATAAAAAAGAAGGTTGCTTCACATTTTAAAAAGGCAAGGGAGTAAATGGGTCCGCTTCAATACTCAAAAGCGATTGGAAGAAAAGAAAAACCCCATTGTGAAGGGTTTTGAATTTGAATTAGGAAGATATATGGAGAAGTTTTAAGACTCGTTCACGAATTTTTTTGTTTGGCTGTGTACCAGAAATTATTTCAGATAAGCGCGTCATAGGGATTTGGTTTTTTTCACAAAATTCTTTCTGCGTAAGCTGCAACTCAGCAAGACGGCGTTTGATTTCCCATCCAAGCGGAGTAATCGGTCGTTTTCTTACCCCATGGCTGTATCTCCTTTCCCTTTTTAAGGCATAAATATTTGTGTGACGCTTACTATAAGGATATGTGATCTGTTTTTAAATGTGTATGGAGTGCTGTGTGGGTCATTTTACACTGTGATTTTGTATTTAAGATCAATTGGTTGAGAAACATCCCTTATGCCGCTTACCTTTCGCAATCTATGGACAGAAATCTCTCCATTAAGAACGTAATGCCACCGTTTGTAAGATAAAATAGTAAAATGAATCAGACTGGTTTATTTTAACTCTATAAATTTAGCTGAATATTGGGACTTTTGTTCTTGCTGCAATCCTTCAAAGATTTGTTTAAAACGGATAAAAGTCTGCAGCGCATAGTGATTTGCTTCATCAATATCAGTTGTTGCTTTGAAATCAAAAGTATCTGCACTTTTTATCAGCGCATAGCCTGCTTGTCTTAAAACATAACCATATGTATATTGAAAAATACGCATGTAAACCCTCCTGTTTAGCTGTAGAAAGAAACAAACTCTGCACATTTTCTTTACTTGTATGAATGAAAGTTCCACTTCTCACTTGTTTTTGATATCCTAAAAGTATACGTAATCAAGTTACGATTTGATCATCTCAAACTTGGGTCATTTGAAATTGATTACTGTCTTCATACAAATAACGAACGCATTGCCTTGGATGTATAAGTTCAATTGTTTTTAAAAAATTGCGAAGACCAGCAGACATCTCCATGCACATGGAAAAGAATGACGAAAGCACGAACCCTTTGGGCTTAGGGTAATGGGATAAACGTGTCCGTGTGTCTTGTTTCAGTCGGAGTATAAGCAGGGAAAGTACTTATACAAAGCTGATTTTATATACTTCTTGCAGAAGTAGGCAAGTAGATGCTAGCTGATCCTCGCTTTAAAATGGTTTCCTCGGTTTCAATTCAATTTTTTGATAGTAGTAGTGGTATGCCCAGTGTTTTTAAGGTGATGGAAATGACGGCGGGATAAGAAACAAGCTGTGCTGATGTTATAACTTGTATTGGGCTCCTCTTCTTTTTGTAAGCGTTTCTGCCGTTTCATATGCGTCTCTGATAAATGCAAACTTAATAAATGACTTCATGCGACACCAGGGATAGCATGAAATAGCATTGTTTAGTAGACCTTTTCTTTTTAGTCACACATATTCTTTTTGTTATGTCCAGATCGTGCGTGTACGTAAGAATAAAAGAAGAGGCTATTTATGAGTTTGTTATATGCAGATGCCTATCATCACTCTGTGTGATGCCCAATGTTTAAGAAACGGAAGGGAAGCTGTGTTCTATCACCTAAACGCCGTTCATCTCTATGTTGAAAAAGTAGAATAGTAATATGCTGTCTCTCAATACTAGAAGATGATCCACCAACATTGGCTGATTTATTTCCATCTATCAAAAGCATAAAAAGCGTTTACAGAAATGAGAGATGTTTCCATGATGAAATGAAACCGAGACTATGCTTTTGATTAATTCTATTTTACTACGAATTAGGAGTAAAAGCAACCTTTTTGTTACGAAAATGGAGTGAGATAGTAAAATTGTTTTAAAATGGAGTGAGTGACATGAGTTTTGGTAAACGTTTAAAACAGTTAAGAAAGTTAGAAGGCATTTCAATGGCATCATTAGGAAGCCATATCGGCACCTCTTCTAGTCGAATAAGTGATTGGGAAAATGAAAAAACTCACCCATCTTCTGTTTTTATTGTTCGTATTGCTCGATATTTCAACGTGTCAATTGATTGGTTATTAACCGGAGTAGAATTTGATGAGTATCTTGCCGTTTCAAAGATGGGAGATTTAACAAATGAGGAGGAAGCACTTATCCACTCGATAGTTGAACGGAATGAGATTGAAGACCCATTGTTATTTAAGAAGGCCGTCTCATATTTTTGTCAGTGGATGAAAGCAGAAAATGCTTCTGTTTCAATAAATAAGGAATCCCTTGAGTATTTATACTATTTACTTTTGACTTTTGTACATCGTCATAAGGCTGCGAGTGAAAAGATACAACCAAATATTGCCGAACAAACTCAACTTTATAAACCAGAACAAGAATGTTATCCATCTTCTGATGAACAGCATCTGCTGCTTCTTTTTCGCCAGCTCTCTAAGCGGGATAAGACTGAAATTGTATCGATTATGGAAATGAAAAAAACATATGGGAAAAAAGCTGATTCCTAACACTAGAATGTGATGCGCATTTATTCGTGCTGCTATCGTTCGTAACTGAATTACGAAAAATGAAAAACAGGCTAAAAAACTTTTAGCCTGTTTTTCTTCATATCTTTTTCCGATCACGATTATAAACGATATTTTTGAAGAGCTGCATCGATCTTTTTGCTTAATGCTGTTAAGCTTCCTGTTAGCGTTTCTATCTTTGAAATGGAATGTGATTGTTCAGTGACGGATGCTGTCACTTGTTCCGCAGAAGCCGCTGTTTCTTCAGAAACAGAAGAAACATTATGAACCGCATGAATAATTTTATTACTTTGCTCTGTGACATGTTGAATTTCATCATTCAATTTCTCAATAGCTTCTGCCAGCTGTTGGACAGTGCTAGAGATTTTATTAAATTCCGACTCTGTATTGCCGACCGCTTGACTTAATTGTTCTGAAATTGAAATTGTAGTAGCCATCGCGGTCACTGTACCTTCTGTTTCTTGTTCTATTCCAGCAATCATCTCTTGTATTTGTTGAGTTGCATGGTTTGATTCTTCAGCTAGTTTCCTAACTTCATCGGCAACAACAGCGAATCCTTTGCCATGCTCGCCAGCTCTAGCAGCTTCAATGCTAGCGTTTAATGCCAACAAATTAGTCTGCTGAGAGATGTTGTTGATTGTATCCGTAATGTTTGAAATATCTTGTATTTTATTATAAAGACTAGTGATGCCAAGACTAATTTGATCAGAGGCTTGAATCGCCTCATCGTTAGCTGTTTTTAATGCGACCATCATTTCTTTGCCTGTTAAGGTGGCATTCTCGGAAATAGCAGTAATTTTTTTCATCGCTTCATTTTCTTTGTTCATTTTTAAGATCGATTCTGTTAATTCTTGAACATGCCCATTCGTTTCTTCTAGATCAGTTGCTTGAGAAACAGCTCCTTTCGTAATTTCATTCATTGCACTTCCGACTTCTTGGCTGCTTGCAGCAGTTTCTGAAAACGCAGCAGTAAGTTCATTGGTTGTTGCAAGAAGGCTTGAGCTTGTATCTTGAAGCTCATGAAATAAAGTGCGGAGCTTGCCAATTATTTGATTAAACGAAATACTTATTTGTCCAATTTCATCTCTAGACTCTTTCAATTTTTCTTCTGTTAAATCGCCGTTCGCCAACTGCAAGTAATTTGCTGACACTTTTTTTAAGAATTGCAATTTGTTTCTTGCTGCAATAAAGATTAATAATGCCCCAACAATTGCCGTTGCTATTGTCATCAAAAGAAGCAGCCATTTCATTGTATGTATTGATGTATCAGAGCCTTTAGAACCGTAAATGGCTGTTTCAGCTTTTTCTTGAGCTTCTTTGCTACTGATATTGCCAGTCTCTACTTCTTCTTGCAGCTGTTCAAGAGCTGGAATTCCTGAACTCATCAGCTGTTCTACATTTACCTTGCTGCTGTTATTCAATGCTTTTTTGGCATAGAAATAGCTAACAGACCCTATCGTTCCACCGACAGCAAGCATCACTGCCATCGTGAGCACTAGCAGTTGGAATGAGATATTTTTGGAGAATGATATGTTTGATTTCAATGATGTTTCCTCCTTTTTATCATGCGCTACGGGCAAATTTTTAGATTTCTAACTTCATTGAGAATGCTAGCTTACGTTTAGTGAGAAATGAGCGAACACATCTTACTTTGATACAATGCCCCATCCCAGTATGG
This sequence comes from Bacillus chungangensis, assembly GCF_030812995.1. Classification (GTDB taxonomy): domain Bacteria; phylum Bacillota; class Bacilli; order Bacillales; family Bacillaceae_C; genus Bacillus_CF; species Bacillus_CF chungangensis. The sequence continues at coordinate 9,863 of NZ_JAUSTT010000012.1, forward strand.
CGGTTATGAACGAAGGTATGTATGATGAAACATGAAAGGGAATGCATTGTCCAAATGTGGCTGGCTAATTGAGCAAATTTTGCAAATGTTCCCATCCATAGGCAATTTCTTCAAAGGTATCGCTGCCAATTTTAATTTGCTGTGTATCCACTTCTACTGGATTAAAAGCTTCATAAAAGTGTCTCGATGGATTTTCAGCTAGCACCCAAACGAGCATCGATTGGTAGCCTTTTGTAAAAAGATCCAAAGCAACTTGTTTTAGTAGATATTTGCCTATCTGTTGTCTTGCATATTTTTTTAAAAGATAAATGGCATATAATTCACCATCATATTTATATTTGCCAGTTCGCTCTTTGCCGCCATTGGCAAATCCGATAATCTCACCATGCTCATTCTCAGCTACAAAGAGCGAGGATGAGGAAAAGCCTTGCTTAAAAACATGTCTCCATTTTTCTTCTCGTTCTCCATAGGAGAGCCCATCGAGATAATTTCGCGAAACGATGCCGTCGTATGTTGATTTCCAACTATCAACATGAACTTTGGCAATGCCTTTTATATCGGCTATGTTCCCTTTTCTTATATTCATGACTATTATCCCCTCCATGAAAAAACGATCCTGTTGTTAGACCCCTGCCTCAAGGCCTATCGAGCGTCTAGCATGTTATCGAGGTGAGTTGACTGGAAATAGCAAATGAACATGCCCAATCCCCGATCTCTTGTTTCTCATATCTCACTTTAAATATCGTTGAAACCTGTAAGCTAACACCCGGGAAGGGGGAAAGAAGTCCCCTTCCTGGTGAAATTCTACTTTCATTAAATAGTATTCGAGTCCCGTAAAAAAAATCCTTTATATTTCCGTGTTTTTTTGTAAATAACCTGATATATTTTGACTATTATCAAAAAAAATGTAATGAGAGTTAGGATGTGGATTTGATGAAGGATGTTGTGAACCACTCACCACTTATCGACCTTGCGGTCTGACTGAAGTGGGAGCTTCTTGGGAACTAGATACTTTTGTTAGCTATCTATCCAAAGTTTTTTGCGAACAATGGGAAAGTCACGTTTTATTAGAAGAGAACTTGCACGCTTATGCACATTTAGAAACTTTGATAACTTACTATTCGGATGTGCCTATAAACATGTACATGGTTTTTTATAGTGCTATCAAACTCCATATTGTATAGACTATATCATAGAACAATCTTTTGGCTTACGGCAACCGAAAATTCATCTCCCACTTTCATTGGGCTAGCTATGCCCTTCATATTTAGAAGTGGGAGAATTCTTTTCGGAGATCCAGTTAAAATAACGTTGTCTAATTGCATTTAGTGTTAGGAGACCGTTATTACATATATTCGCCAGTTTAGACAAAATTATGGCAATTTGGCGTAAACTCCTTATAATTGAATGAAAGGGGGAGAGTACGTTGATTACATTTTTTGTGGCTATTATTATCTTAGTTGCTGGCTATTTTACTTATGGAAAATTAGTTGAAAACATTTTTGGAAGCAGGCAGGAGCGAACAACGCCAGCTTATACATTGGCAGATGGCGTAGATTATGTTCCGATGAATACGAAGCGGAATGCAATGATTCAGCTTTTGAATATTGCAGGAGTTGGTCCGATTTTTGGCCCTATTATGGGCGCACTTTATGGACCAGTGGCTTTTCTCTGGATTGTCTTAGGAGCGATTTTTGCGGGCGGTGTCCATGATTATTTAACGGGGATGATATCTATCCGCAACCGAGGTGCTCATTTACCGGAATTAGCAGGTAAATTTCTTGGGAAAACGATGAAACATGCTGTTAACGCCTTTTCAATTCTGCTGCTTGTTTTAGTGGGAACCGTATTTGTTTCGGCGCCTGCTTCTTTGTTGGACGGGCTGACGCCGGAAGTGATTACGCTAGGTACAATTGTTGCCATTATATTTTTGTACTATATTGTTGCGACAATTTTACCGATTGATAAAATTATTGGGAGACTTTATCCGATTTTTGGTTTACTTTTGCTTATTAGTGCAGTTGGAATTGGAGGCGCTCTTATCGTAAAGGGAGCACCAATTCCAGAACTTACGCTGGAAAATTTACATCCAGATGGATTAGCGATTTTTCCACTGCTTTTTTTAACGATTTCTTGCGGGGCATTATCAGGTTTTCATGCTACACAATCACCAATCATTTCGCGGACGACACAAAATGAAAAGCAGGGGCGAAAAATTTTTTATGGGATGATGATAACAGAAGCAATTATCGCCATGATTTGGGCAGCAGCAGCGATGAGTTTATTTGATGCAAATGAATTGAATACAATCCTAAAGGAAAGCGGGCCCGCTGCCGTTGTAAGTGAATTGTCTATCATGTCACTAGGTGCATTTGGCGGAACGTTGGCAATATTAGGTGTGATCGTGCTTCCAATTACTTCTGGTGATACTGCGTTTCGAAGCGCACGAATGATCATTGCTGATTATGTGAGAGTTGGCCAGAAAAAATTTAGCAGCCGTTTATGGATAGCGCTACCAATGTTCGTCATTTCTGTTGGGTTGACACAAATTGATTTTAATATTTTATGGCGCTACTTTTCATGGGCAAATCAATCGACAGCAATGATTGCTTTATGGGTAGGAGCGATGTATTTAGGTTTGCAGCGGAAAAACCATTGGATTGCTACTATTCCAGCGCTCTTTATAACGATGGTAACCTTTACCTATATTCTCCATGCACCAATTGGCTTTCACCTGTCAAAACCGATTTCTTATGCTGGTGCAGCACTCATTACGATTGCAGCAATGTTTGCCTTTATAAATGGTTTGAAAAAACGTTTAAATAAAGGGGAACCGATTAAAGTAGATGATGAATTAGGAGAAGCTTCATAAACTGAAAGAAGACATATCATAGCGATGGATGTTCATACAGCTGCAACTTTTTTAAAGGGACCAATAGTTGACAGCGTTTTCATCATTTGCTAAGATGTAGCATAAGTTAATATGGAGGACGGAGAATAAGAGATCCACACAGAACACCTTTATTATCATAAGGCTTGTTTTGTATGGATCTCTTTTTATTTTCTTTGCGAAAAATTTCGATAAAGAAAGGAGCATTTATACATGACAGCATTTGTTGGTGAACTTATCGGTACAATGATTTTAATTACGTTGGGATGTGGGGTTGTTGCTGGTGCCAATCTAAAAAAAACTTATTCAAATGGAAGCGGCTGGATCGTTATTACATTTGCCTGGGGATTAGCAGTTGCCGTTGGCGTTTATACCGTTGGCCAATTTAGTGGCGCTCATTTGAATCCAGCCGTGACACTTGGACTCGCTTTTCATGGTTCATTTCCTTGGGAAAATGTACTTTCTTACATGATTGCACAAATAATGGGTGCTATTATTGGTGGAGCTATTGTATACTTACATTATTTACCGCATTGGAAGGAAACGAAGGACCCAGCTCTGAAATTGAGCGCTTTTGCTACGGCGCCTGCAATTCCGCATTTCTTTTCAAATTTAATCAGTGAGATGATCGGTACTTTTATTCTTGTATTAGGTATATTAGCAATTGGTGCGAATACATTTACAGATGGATTAAATCCATTGATTATTGGACTTTTAATTGTTGTAATCGGTATGTCGCTTGGCGGCACAACTGGCTATGCCATTAACCCTGCTCGAGACCTTGGACCGCGAATTGCTCATTTTATTTTGCCGATAGCAGGAAAGGGAGGGTCTAACTGGCCGTATGCATGGATTCCGATTGTTGGTCCACTTCTAGGAGGTGCTTTTGGAGGGTTATTTTATAAGGCAATTTTTGAAGGGAAGTGGACAAATCATTTATGGTATGTACTGTCCGTTATCATTGTTGTATTGCTGATTTCCTATTTTGCAAGTAAACCAAGGATAGCTTCTCACAAAAAAACTGTTGCTTACAAATAAACGGCATTTAAAGTTGACATGGAATATTGGCAGATCCGCCCCTAAATAAAAATACGAACAGTGGTGACCAGGGGAGACGACTGCCAGCTGATTACGTTTCAACTAATGCTGCTTCGAAAAACATGTTTCTAGGGGGAAATAAAGATGGAGAAATATATGTTAGCACTTGATCAAGGAACAACAAGCTCACGAGCAATTTTGTTTAATAAGGCGGGCAGGGTTGTTCATGTTGCGCAAAAAGAATTTACTCAAATTTTCCCAAAACCAGGCTGGGTTGAACATCATGCTAATGAAATTTGGGGATCGATTCTAGCAGTAATTGCTTCTTGCTTATCAGAAGCAAACGTTAAGGCAGAGCAAGTGGCAGGGATCGGCATTACAAATCAACGGGAGACAACGGTGATTTGGGATAAAAAAACAGGTACACCTATTTACAATGCAATTGTCTGGCAGTCGCGGCAAACAGCAGAAATTTGCGAAGACTTAAAAGCAAAAGGCTATGATCAAATTTTTCGTGAAAAAACAGGACTTTTAATTGATGCCTATTTTTCGGGAACAAAAGTAAAGTGGATATTAGATCATGTCGATGGAGCGCGCGAGAAGGCAGAAAAAGGAGAGCTATTGTTTGGGACGATTGATACTTGGCTCATTTGGAAGCTGTCAGGGGGACGGGCTCATGTAACGGATTATTCTAATGCGTCAAGAACGCTTATGTATAACATTTATGAGCTTAAATGGGATGATGAATTGCTTGACATTTTAGGTGTTCCGAAAGCGATGCTTCCTGAAGTGAAGCCATCTTCAGACATCTACACACATACTGCCGATTATCATTTCTTCGGTCAAGAGGTGCCGATTGCTGGCATTGCCGGCGACCAGCAAGCAGCATTGTTCGGCCAAGCTTGCTATGAAGAAGGAATGGCGAAGAATACGTATGGAACTGGCTGTTTTATGCTAATGAATACAGGTGAAAAGGCAGTTGTTTCAGATCATGGATTGTTAACGACGATTGCTTGGGGATTAAATGGAAAAATAACGTATGCATTAGAGGGCAGTATTTTTGTTGCTGGTTCTGCAGTCCAGTGGCTTCGAGATGGACTAAGATTGTTCAAGGAAGCCAAGGACAGCGAAACATATGCTAGAAAGGTGCAGTCAACAGAAGGCGTCTATGTTGTTCCTGCTTTTGTAGGGCTTGGCACTCCATACTGGGACAGTGAGGTGAGAGGCGCTGTCTTTGGCATCACTAGAGGAACGACAAAGGAGCATTTTATTCGTGCTACTTTGGAATCACTGGCTTATCAGACGAGGGATGTCTTGCAGGCGATGGAGGCTGATTCAGGCATTTCATTAAAAACATTGCGTGTTGACGGCGGGGCAGTGATGAATGATTTCTTAATGGAATTCCAAAGTGATGTACTTCATGTACCTGTAGAACGTCCAGAAGTAAGTGAAACGACCGCCCTTGGCGCAGCATATTTAGCTGGGCTTGCAGTTGGCTATTGGAAGAACCAAAACGACATAGCTTCCCAGTGGAACATGGATCGACGTTTTACACCATCGATGGCTGCAGAGGACAGAGACACTCTTTATGACGGTTGGAAAAAAGCAGTAAAAGCTGCCATGGCATTTAAGTAGAAATGATAGAAAGAGAGGCAACGAAGTTGTTTCTCTTTTTTTGTGGTTTCTTTTTTTGAACAAAGATTGATCATTCGAATATATCTATGTCACACCACATCTAACTGGCAGTAAGACCCACACCTTAAGGTAAGAGGAATCAGAAGCGCTAGGTGGAGGATAACTAAAAATCAAATGACCGATTGGTTCGGGTCAATAGGATAAGGAAAACTTCTTGAATCGACATCGCACGAAGAAAAGCGGTTTCCTTTTCGATGACGTTGCGATCTTGCCTTTGTTCTACTTCTTATCAGTGGAGGATAGGAGAAAACCTCCACTCAAGGAGTTTCATTTTTATCTTGTCAAATTTGTGAATATATTCACAAACTCAAAAAAATCGTATATAATAGTTACCAAAGGTAGCTACTAAGTACGATCACATGTGAAAAGTTTCACAAAGTAATGAACATTTTTGTTACTTTCCTCATTTTGCAGCAAAATAAAGTATAGTGAAGGGAGATTATTTATCTATATGAGGTGAAGTAGCATGGAAAAAATCATTCAATTATTAAAGAGTTTTAATTTTACCGAATCAGAATCAAAAGTATATATATCTTTGTTAAAAAATGGTGCTGGAACTGGGTACGAAATAAGCAAGAACTCTTCTGTCCCTCGTTCAAAGGTATATAACATTTTGGAAATATTGATGGAAAAAGGGTGCGTTGTTGTTTCTAAGCAAACAAGCCCAGTAAATTATAGTGCTGTGCCTATTGATGAGTTTATTGAAAATATAAAAAGCACTGTGGATGAAAACCTTCTAGTAGTCAGTGAAGAACTGAAAAATTATCGTCAAACGATGGATCTGGAAATGTTTTGGTATATCCGTGGATACAAAAATATTTTTAATAAATGTAAACATTTATTAAACGCTGCCAACACGAATGTGTATGTTCAAGTTTGGAAAGAAGATATTGAACATATTATAGATGAGCTAAAAGATGTTGAAACAAGGCTCGACCAAGTAGTCATCATTCTTTACAGCAGTAATCACGATTATGATGTAGACCTGCAAAATTATTACAAGCATGGATTTGAAGAAGAAAAGTTGAAAGAAAGCGGCGGCAGATGGATTAATATCGTTATTGACTCGAAAGAAGTTATTTTTGGCCATATTCAAAATGATAAAAACGCTGAAGTAATTTGGACACAAAGTACGCCTATGGTTTTTCTAGCAAAGGAAAACATAAGCCACGATGCATACTGTCTAAAGCTTATTCAGGCTTTGGGAGAAGATGCAAAACGCCAATTTGGCAGTGAATTAAAAGGGATAAGAAGCATTTTTACACACAATAAATTAGAGTGAGGATTGAAGCTTATGAACACTGTGACGACCATCATACTAACATTAATAGTCATCGTAAATGGGATTTTTGCTATCAAATTCTTGAAAGACTTAAATAAAAATAAACAAGCAATGAGAAAAGAACCTGGTAGTAATCTATTTCTTGCAATTTCGTCATCTATTATTTTCTTCTTTTCAACTTTTGGCATTTCTGATTTTGCTATTTCTACTATTCTATATCGAAAGAAAAAATTAGTAGAAGATACAAAGCTTCCGGGTACATTAAATACGCAATGTGTTATTCCAGTCGCGGTGATGGCATTAGCGTTTATTTCTGTCATCAAAGTAGATATGACAACATTAGTTGTGTGTATCGTTGCACAAATTATTGGAGCCTACATTGGGCCGCGCTTTGTTGTAAAACTATCAGCTACTGTTATTAGAAGATTTATTGGAACTGGACTTGTCATTGCGACGGTATTAATATTAGCAGGAAAATTCAATTTGATCCCTTCAGGAGGGACAGCTACAGGTCTAAGTGGTGGAAAACTAATCTTTGCTGCAATTTGTTTGTTTATTTTTGGGGCATTAAATAATATTGGTATTGGTTCTTACGCTTTAACGATGGTAACTATCTATGCACTTGGCATGAACCCAGCTGTTGCTTTTCCAATTATGATGGGAGCAGCTACGTTCTCAGTTCCAATTGGCAGTATGGAGTTTATAAAATTCGGACAATATAGCAGAAAAATCACATTGTTTACCTCTACATTTGGTTTAATCGGTGTTCTTATAGGTGTTTATTTAGTAAAAGGTTTAGATGTCTCTATGCTTCAATGGGTTGTAGCAGCCATTCTTTTATACAGCGGCGTCAGTATGCTAGTGAATGAATATAAGTCAGCAAAAGGCATCCAAGCTGCATAAATAATTGATCAGGAGTGTATGGTTATGTTGATGTTAACGAAACAAGATATTAAAAAAATCTTTTCAATGAAAGATGCGATTGAAGCGGACAAAGAAGCTTTACGGATTTATTCAGAAGGGAAAAGTACTGTTCCGCTGCGAGCAAAAATAGACATTCCAAAAGAGCTAGGACAAAGCTTATTTATGCCAGCATACGTAGAAGAGCTTGATGCGATTGGAATAAAGATTGTTTCTGTTTTTCCAAATAATATAACGTTGGGTAAGCCCTCTGTCCCTGCAAAAATGGTGCTGATGAACGGAAAAACAGGGGAAGTACTAGCGATGATTGATGGCACTTACTTAACACAATTGAGAACTGGCGCTGTACAAGGTGCTGCCACTGATATTCTTGCAAGAAAAGACGCGAAGATCGGCGCATTATACGGTACTGGAGGACAAGCTAGTGGACAGCTTGAAGCAATGATAAATGTAAGAAAGCTAGAAGAAGTAAAAGTGTTCGATATTGATTTTGAGCGGGCAAAGAAATTTGCTGCACAAATGCAGGAAGAACTTGCTCATTATTTCACAAAAATTATTGCAGTAGAAGATAGCAACATGGCATTAATAGATGCTGATATTATTACAGCAGTAACAACATCGAAGAAACCAGTATTCGACGGCACATTAGTGAAAAAAGGTGCTCATGTTAACGGTGTTGGCGCATATACACCAGAAATGCAAGAACTGCCTGAATCCATTGTAGTCAATGCCGATAAAATATTCTTTGATACAGCAGAAGGCGTCCTAGCAGAAGCTGGAGATTTGATTATTCCACTAGAAAAAGGACTTGTTTCTAAAAACGACTTTGATGGTGAATTAGGGAAAGTGATTCTTGGTGAAGTGAAAGGGAGAGAATCAGAAAAGGAAATTACGCTCTTCAAAACAGTAGGAACAGCTGTCCTTGATGTTGTTACAGCGCATAAGATTTATCAAAAAGCGTTAAAACATCACGTTGGACAGCATGTAGAGATTTAATAATACATTAGTCAAACAGGGTATACTCATTCGCTTTTGCGAATGAGTATACCCTGTAATATTCAAAAAGAACGATTAAAAGAAATAAAAGATTTACACGAAAAAATAGATAATCAAAAAAATAAGAAGTGATTTAATACTAAACTATAATGTTGGCAACTGTTTAATAGCTGCTGGCATTATTTTTTTGCTGTAGGACATCATTCGTTGCAAGTGCACTGTTGGCATTTTTGAAATTGTTAACGTTCTAGAATTTCACAAAATGAATAGGAGTGGTTTGGAAGTCAAGATGAGAAGTAGGAGGAAGTAAAGAGAGCAGTTCATCTCTTTATCGAAAGTGGAATTATTTATCGGTTTGATCCATATCTATTTTAAACAGTAAAATATCATGTGAATTGAGGTAATAATCTTTCTTTTTTAAATAGGAAAGTCAGCGCTATTTGAGCGCCGTTTCCCTATTTAGAAGGATTATTTTTTAATAAACAATATTTCATCCTGTCCAGCAGCAACTGTGTTATTTTTCGCTTTGCGAATTTCCTTCATGTCAGTTGTGTTAGTGATAATGATAGGTGTAATGGTGCTTTTTGCCTTTTCTTGAATGACTGCTTCTTCAAAAGTAATCAGCTTGTCCCCCTGTTTTACTGTATCGCCTTCTTGTACATGTGCAGTAAATCCTTCTCCTTTTAAATTAACTGTCTCGAGTCCAATGTGAATTAAAATTTCTACACCGTTATCTGCTTGTATTCCTACGGCATGCAGCGTAGGGAAAACTTGAAGGATTTTCCCGTTGACAGGAGCTACAACATTGCCGTTCGCAGGTTTAATTGCGATACCATCTCCCATCATTTTTTCGGAAAAAACCGGATCAGGAACTTCTTCTAAAGGAACTAATTCGCCATCCACAGGAGCAGCTATTGTAATTTCATTTGTATTTTTTTTATTTCCAAATAATTTTTTAAACATATTTATTCCACCTTATCTAAAAATATTAATGATTTTCATCAATTAGTGTCATTATAAATTGAATACTCTTACGTAGCAATAAAAACGAAAGATGTCAGTAGATGAAGAATAATGAAACTTTTCATTTAAATAAAAAACACTTGATAAAAATGATTTTCAGTAATAAAATTAATGTGAAAATAATTTTCTAAAATGAGTAGATTAGAGGTGGAAAAATTGAAAAATGCTTTTTTCGAGAAGGCGCAGAGATTCGGAAAATCATTTATGCTTCCGATTGCTGTACTTCCAGCAGCAGGATTACTTCTAGGAATTGGGGGAGCATTTAGTAATCCAGCAACGATCATGTCTTATCCATTTCTTGATCAAAAGTGGCTACAGGCAATCTTTACGATTATGAGTTCCGCTGGTTCAATTGTGTTTGCCAATTTGGCCATTATTTTTGCAGTTGGGGTAGCTATTGGGCTTGCTAGGTCAGATAAGGGGACAGCTGGTCTTGCGGCAGTATTAGGTTATTTAGTCATGAATGCGACGATCAATGCGATGTTAACGATTACTGGGAAGTTAGCAGAAGACAATTTTGCTGAAGTAGGGCAAGGAATGGTGCTAGGGATTCAATCTTTAGAAACCGGTGTCTTTGGTGGTGTTGTTCTAGGATTAATGACTTATTGGCTCCATCAAAAGTACAATAAAATCGAATTACCTAGGTTTTTAGGTTTCTTTGGTGGTTCTCGCTTTATTCCGATTGTTACTGCCTTTGCATCCATACTATTAGGAATTGCATTATTCTACGTTTGGCCAGTGATTCAGTCAGGCATCTTTTCACTAGGCAATCTCGTAGAAGTGACGGGGTATGTTGGCACATTTATTTATGGATTTGTGCTGCGTTTACTCGGACCGTTTGGACTTCATCATATTTTTTATATACCATTTTGGACAACGAGCCTCGGCGGTTCAATGATTATCGATGGGACATTAATTGAGGGAACGCAGCGTATATTCTTTGCTCAATTAGCCCAACCGGATGTAGAAAAATTCTTTATTGGAACAGCACGGTTCATGGCAGGAAGGCATATTACAATGATGTTCGGTCTGCTTGGAGCTTGTCTCGCGATTTACCATACAGCAAAACCTAAAAATAAAAAGAAAGTACTCGGTTTAATGCTGTCAGCTGGATTAACTTCCTTTCTAACTGGTATTACCGAACCAATTGAATTTTCGTTTTTATTTATAGCTCCAGTATTGTATGTCATTCATGCGTTTTATGATGGACTTGCATTTATGTTCGCTCATATTTTCGAGATAACGATTGGCCAGACTTTTTCTGGAGGATTCATTGATTTTCTTCTATTTGGTATATTGCAAGGAAATGCGAAAACAAATTGGATCATGGTTCCTATCATTGGAGTTCCTTGGTTCTTCCTATACTATTTCACATTCAAATTTGCAATTAAGAAATTTAATTTTAAAACGCCAGGACGCGAAGAAGAAATGGAAGAGTTTACTTTTTCTAAAACCGAAAGAGCGGAAGCAATCATCACCGGTTTAGGAGGCGGGGCAAACATAAAAGATGTTGATGCTTGTGCTACTCGTTTAAGAGTAAGTGTTCATCAATCCGATCTTGTACAAAAGGATGATTTGATGAAAACAGGTGCTAAAGGTGTGATTGCAAGTGGAAATGGTGTACAAATTATTTATGGACCTGAAGTCACGAGTATAAAAAATGAGGTTGAGGAAGCGTTAGGAGATCATTAAACATGGACATTTTAAACAGGCTAGAAAAACAATTAATTGTATCATGCCAGGCTTTGGAAGATGAGCCGCTTCATTCATCAGAGATAATGGGGAGAATGGCGTTAGCAGCTTTACAAGGAGGGGCAAAAGGTATCCGGGCCAATACGGTCGCCGATATTAAAGAGATAAAAAAACAAGTAGATTTGCCGATTATCGGAATTATTAAGCAAGATTATCCTGATAGTGATATTTATATTACGCCGACATTAAAGGAAATAAAAGCACTATTAGCTGCTGAAGTAGATATTATTGCGACGGATGCAACAAGTCGCAAAAGGCCTAATGAAGAGAAATTAGACGCAATCATTTCATATGTAAAATCCCATCACCCTGAGGTTGCATTCATGGCCGACATTTCTTCTGTTGAGGAAGCTGTTTGTGCAGAACAATTGGGCTTTGATTGTATTTCAACAACACTTGTTGGATATACCGAAAAAACAAAAGGGGAAAGCATTGTTGACAATGACTTTTCCATTTTAAAGAACATTGTTGCATCTGTTTCAATTCCAGTCATTGCTGAAGGAAAAATCGATACTCCCGAAAAGGCATTCATGGCGCTTGAAAATGGTGCACACTTCGTTGTCGTCGGTGGGGCAATTACTCGACCGCAAATAATTACAAAAACGTATGTTGATTCAATCAAAAAATGCCAACTATAATAAGAATGATTTGTATAGAACCAGAGCTTAAACTGGTTCTATATTTTTTTATATTCATTGATTGCTTTTAACGTTTTGTTGCTTTTATTTAGAGCATCTTGATTTAGCAAAAGCATCATGCTTAAAATGTCTAAAGAATAAAGGATAGATAGCTGACTGTTCATAAAGCCATTGTCACGATATGTTTGAATACTAGAAGTATATAAGATGAGATCGGAGTTTTTTGCTAGGCTCGTTTCAGAATAATTAGTGATAGCAATGATTTTGGCATCTTGCTGTTTGGCTATTTGTATCCCATCAATGATCTCCTTTGTTTGTCCTGAACTTGATATTGCAATAATAACATCTTGGGAAGTTAGGATAGAAGCATTAATAATCATAGCGTGAGAATCTGTATGTGTATCTACAAATAGTCCCATTCTTGCTAATCGCAGCTTTAATTCTTGAGCAGATAAACCTGAACTGCCGATACCATATATATGGATACTTTTTGCTTCAAAAATCCAGTTGCACGCTGTTTCAAAATCATGAATATTCGTTAGAGAATTTGTTGATTTGATGACGGAGTGATAAATTTGATCAACGGCATCAATGGCATCGTGTGTTTCATCTGTTTGCTTTACGGCATCACGCAAAAGGATTTTAAATTCAACAAAACTTGAAGCTCCGATTTTTTTGCAAAAACGTGTAATGGTAGAGATTGACACATTGATTTTATCGGCTAATTCTTGAATATGAATGTTCAATAACGTTTTATTATGGTGTATGACATAATCGGCTATTTTTTTTTCTGTCTTGCTTAGTGTTTGATATTTTAACTGTATTTGGTCTAGAATCGAATGCATCCATTTACCTCCAAATATAACAAAAGACATATTGAATTCGTTAGGGTGTTGTATTCATTATAGAATGTATAAAATGAAAATGAAAGAGAATGCAATGCTGCTGACAGTAGCGTAGTTACTAATTTCAATCCACCTCAGAACTAAAAAACGCCCTTAAAGGTGAAGTGTACCCTAATTATTAGATACCATCTAAAATTTAAGGTTTATATTATCGCCTATTGTAAGTGGTGGTGAATAGTTTCAGATAGAATGATTTTCTTAATTTTAGTCGTGAATGCCGCCTCCACAATTGCATAAATAATTTGAATAACAACAAATATACCCAATATGATAAAGACATTGGTTTGAAACGGAATATAATCGACTGTTTGTATGGATAAGCTTCTGTGTATCTCTTTGCATATAACAACACTGGGAAACAGCATTAACAAGAAAGCAATATTTATAATAGGTCTATAAATGCTTATGAGCATTTTGTTGATCTCTTTTGGTTTGTATCCTAATAAATTTAAAATCAACATTTCTTTTGAGCTGTCCTGAAAGTTGAGAAGTAACACCAAATAGATTAATATACATCCAGCAACACATCCAAGCAGTTGATTTATTACCGCACTCATTCGATTCGAAACCGTCTCTTCGTCAAGTGTAAGTAACCGTTCTTCTTTTGTAATAATTTGTCCAGTCATAGTGGAATCTATTTCAGTGCTTAAAAGTCCATTATATGACGTTTCTGGTATGTGCATCCATTTAGCTAATTGCTCTTTTGACATATAAATACAGTTAGATTCTGCATTTTCTGCCACATTAGCAACTATAACGGAATAATTTTCACCAGATATTGAAATTGTAACTTCATCACCTTTTTTTAAACCATATACTTCTTGGAGTGCAACTCCAATCAATATTTCATTATTCTCTTGTATACTCAGTAGTTCACCGCTCTGATTGTAGAGTTCTAATAAATTTCCACCATCAGATAAGCCAATTATTTGCTGTGCAATAGGTTCATTGTAGTTTTCTGTATACAGGGAAGTCGAGACTTCTAAGTATAAGACCGAGTTCGTGTGTTCCTCTGAAACTTCTTGATGAATTTCATCAAATTTTACATTGTAAGAATAATTGTGTCCCTCCGTCTGTGACTGATAAATTTTATCGCTGCTTAGATAGAGGGAAATACTCATGATGAAAAGACTTGTACTGACACCAACGGCAATAATGCATAAAATAAGTGTCGTAGGTTTGCGAAGTACAATCCTAATAGGAAATCTTTTGTTTTCTGGCAAAACAGAAGAAACTTTATCGGCTATAAAAGTGATTGTCCGCTTTTCTTTTTTTATATCCATAGCATTTATCAATAAGGCGGCTTCTTTTTTGTAAAACGCTTTACAGGATAATATAGTTGTCATACATAATACCAAAATAACCAGAATTACACCGTAAAATATACTATTGGCATGGATACCCTTTTCTATATCAGGAATCCCATATGAAACCTTATAAGCGTTTAATAATACACTTGAAAATATCCAACCAAACAACATCCCTGTTATCGTGGCAAAGAAAGACAATGAAATAGTAAAAAACATATAAGTTTTTACAATAGAAAAATCTTTAAAACCCAATGCCTTAAAGCAACCAATTTCTTTTTGATGTTGATTAAAATAATGTTTATAGAATAGATACAATACAAAGGCACTCATAATCAAAAAGCATAAGAGGAAAGTCCATGCCAAGGAGTTGTTGGACTGTAAAGCCACAAATAAATCGGCTTGATTGTCCGAAAATGCTCTGCTAGCATTTAATATGCTTTGGAGTTTTTCCATATTTTTATCAATGGAAAACTGGACAAAGAAATACATAAACGAAGTTAGCATGATGAAAGTGTAAAGAAGAATGATATAGCTCTTGTTTTTTAATATGCTTTTCATCACTTCTTTATAAAGTAATTTTTCATTTTTCTGGATTATCAAAATAAATCCTCCCAGCTCATTTCATCTGCACTGATAGGCGCTTTATTCCACATATCTTTATGAATAAGTCCATCCTTAATCGTAATAATGCGTTCAGCAGTATTAGCAATTTTTAAATTATGGGTAATGAAAATAATTGTTACACCATATTGTTTTTTTATCAGATGTAATAATTTTATAACCCGTTTGCTGTTATCCTCGTCCAATGCGCCTGTGGCTTCATCACAAAATAAAACCTTTGGATTTTTGATGATCGCTCTTGCGATAGAGGTTCTTTGTTGTTGTCCTCCGGAAAGTTGAGAAGGGAACTTATTTAGAATATCATCAATTCCCAGCATTTCAGTTACCTCATTGAAAGGCAATGACTTTCTAACTGGGGAAATTCCTATCCGAATATTTTCGGCAACTGTTAAATTTGGCAGTAAGAGATAATTTTGAAATATATTGCTAGTTTCATTTCTCTTTAGATATGACATCTGTGAATTGCTAAAGGATGTAATCTCTAATTCTTGATAATATATCTTTCCTGATGTGGGCTTTAACAGCCCTGACATGATATTCAGCAATGTGGTTTTGCCGGAGCCGCTTGCACCAAGTATTACATTAAATGAATTTAAAGATATTGATAAATCCACTCCATTTAATACTGTTTCATTTTCATTAAATTTTTTTGTAATTTTTTCTGCTCTTATAATTGGTTTCATTATATTCTCCAGTTCTATAAATGATTGTTTTCAAGATCATGTCGATTTGTTCTTGTATTAGCTCAGGCGAAATAGATATACTCATAGATAGAAGATTTAATCCCTCAAGTAAAATTACGATGTGCCTTGCCGTTTTCTCTATATCTATAACATCTAAATGAGCGATTTCCTTTCTGCTAATTCCATAAGAAAGCGTTTTGGAAACAATAGTAACTGCGTCATTAAAATATTTTTCTAAAACTTCCTCAAAAGGATTGTTTCTTTGTGACAAGAAAAATTCATAGATTGCTACTCTAATTGTATTTTCTGTGTTTAGTAATTCATTTTTCTGTCGTTGTAAAAATTCATTTAATATTGCTATTGCATTCATCTCATTTTCCATGCATTTTATAAAATAGCAATAATCATTTTCTTTTTCTAACGATAAAATATCCTCAAAAATTTCTTTTGTTGACCCATAGTATCTGTATAACCCACCACGGCTTATACCACATTCTTCAACAATATCCTTCATGGTAACAGAGGTATAGCCCTTTCTCATAAAGACATTTGCGGCATTCTCTAAAATATAATTTTTTTTCTCAATAGCTTTTGATGTCATATAGATATCTCTCCTTACTTACTTACAATACAAAAGTGACACATGTGTCGATGAATAAATTATGCGACACACGTGTCACTTTGTCAAGTTAAAAAAATTAACTAGCCATCATAGGCAAAAAATGATGGTGATCATATACGTGAAATAGCAATGAAAAGCTATATGATCGAGGTTGAATATGATGACCAATTTACTGAAATAAGCAAAATTGAAACTCTGATCAACACAATAGTAGTAGCATAACAGTAAAGAAATTTCATAAAAGCAGGGCGAAAAAATTACCCTGTTCTTATTTTTTTACAGAACATCCTTGATAAAATTCGCTGGAACATGTATTATTGCTGTCCTTCTATTTGAAAAAGCTCCGGAATGGTTACTAATTCTATGCCATCATTTTGTAGTTTTGGAATGATAATATCCAATGCTTCTACTGTACCAGATAAGTCTTGTGTCCAATGACCGCCATCATGAAATAAAATAACGGCGCCGGGATGAATATTGCTTAGGACATTTTTTTGAATTTGTTCAGCTGAAAGCTGCTGCCAGTCTGAGGAATCAACTGACCACATGATTGCAGATAAATTCATTTGTTCCAATGCTTTTACTTGTTCACGAGTTAAATTGCCATAGGGCGGCCGAAATATCCTCGGTTTCATGTTAACTATTTGTTCTATCGTATTTTCCGTATCTGAAATTTCTTTTTTCATTCGATCAATATTTGCTTCATTTAAATTTGGGTGCCAATAAGAATGATTTCCAATTGCATGTCCCTCTTCATGAATGCGTTTCACAATATCTGGATAGGCCCCAGCTCTTGATCCCATCATAAAGAAAGTCGCTTTTGCATGATGTTTTTTTAAAACATCTAGTATTTGGGGTGTATACTTTTCACTTGGGCCGTCATCAAAGGTGAGAGCCATTTTTTGTGTATTGTTTGCTCGAATTGCAATAATATCAGGATATTCGCGCTGCAGTGTCCAAAATGATACTGGCTCTTGCACCCTGCTTGCTAATTCTGATCCTCCTTCAAGTTCTTCTATATGTTGCTGCTGATTGTCGTTATGGGTTACTGTCATTAGCTTGTTTTCCTCTTTCACAGGCTCTGTGGCGTTATTGTTGCATGCAGATAAGAAAATACTCATAAAAGACAAAAATAGGAGCAAACGGCAGCGTGTGGTGATATTCATTTTAATCCCCCTTTTAGATACGTTTCCACTAGTATTTTCCGAAGTTTGTCATTTCATGTATATCAAGAGCAATCAAAGTGATGATATGTGAAAAAATCTCATTAACGTCGAATAAGGCTTTTTTTACAATATTTTACTAGAAAAATGTATTGACACTCAATGTCTATAGTGTATATACTTTATATATACACTATAGACAATTGTAGGTGACTAAATGGGTATTATTATTTCAAACACCTCAAAAGATCCTATTTATCAGCAAATTATTACGCAAATAAAAGAAATGGTTTTTAAAGGGGAACTTAAAGAAGGTGATGCACTTCCATCTATTCGTCAGCTGGCTAAAGATTTACAAATTAGCGTCATTACAACAAAACGAGCTTATGAGGAATTGGAAAAGGAAGGATTTATTATCTCGGTTGTTGGAAAAGGATCGTTTATTGCTGGTCAAAACAAAGAACTGTTAAAAGAGAGGCGCTTGAAGATAATGGAAGAAAAAATGATTGAGATTATTGAAGAAAGCAAGCTGTTAAACATTTCAATTGATGAGCTTTCCGATATGCTCCATTTATTGTATAGAGAGGATGACGAGCGTTGAATACAGTAGAATTAATGAATGTCACGAAAAAGTATAAAAACTTTACATTAAATAATGTTTCTTTTTCAATAAAAAAAGGATATATCACTGGTTTTATCGGGGAAAATGGAGCAGGAAAAAGTACAACGATAAAATTAATTATGAATTTAATTAAACGAGATAGCGGAGATATTCGTATTTTCGGTGACGATAATCTCCAACATAGCACAAAGATAAAAGAAAGAATCGGGTTTGTTTACGATGAAAATTACTTTTATGAAGAATTGACGATCAAAGAACTAAGGAGAATCATTGCTCCCTTTTATTCAAAATGGGATGATCACCTTTTTCAACAATACATTGACATGTTTGAACTCCCAATGAATCAAAGGATTAAAAGCTTTTCAAAAGGAATGAAAATGAAGACTTCGATCGTATTTGCACTCGCTCATCATCCTGATTTCATCATTATGGATGAACCAACGTCAGGGCTTGATCCGATTTTTCGCAGGGAGATACTAGATATTTTTCATGATGTAATGCTCGATGAAGAAAAAACAATCTTTTTTTCAAGTCACATTACTACTGATTTAGATCGTATTGCTGACTATATTACATTTATTCATAAAGGCAATATCATTTTTAGTCAAGAAAAGGATATTCTTTTGGAACGATACAGCATTGTAAAAGGTGATAAGCAATTATTAGACGATGATACGAAAAATGAGTTCGTAAGTATACGTCAAACGAGTGTCGGTTTTGAAGCACTCACTAGCAACACCCAAAAAACAAAAGCAGTATTCGGAGATGATGTTTTGTATGAAAAACCATCTCTTGAAGATATTATGTATTTTACTAGTAAGGGGGATATCCATGTATAACCTGATTGTAAAAGATCTAATATTAATGAAGAAAATGCTCCTAATGTTATTCGGCTTTGCTATTTTCTTTGGTCTATTAGGTAATCCTCCAACTTTTTCAATGTGCCTTATTGGTCTGTTTTTAATTACAGGGACCGGCCATTTTGAAGATCGAAATCAATCCCATATCATGTTAAATAGCTTGCCATTGTCACGAAAACAAATCATTTCTTCAAAATATGTCGGTGCAATTGTTAGTGCTTTGTACGCAACAATTTTAACTATTTTTGTTCATTTCCTTTTTACTTTGTTTATTCCACAAACATCTGCTGATGTGAGGCAGATTTTAGTAGGGATCATGATCATTTTAATGATGGCAGCTTTTTACTATCCAATATTATATAAATTCGGCGTAAAGTATGTTAGAATGATTGTTTTCTCCATTTTTGTATTCGTCATTATTTTTGGGAGAATTGTTTTATATGTGTTTAGTGACCAAGTTGAAACAGTAAAACAATTTTTTATGCAATTTACAGCTGATCAATTAGTGTTGACTTTTCTCTTTACTACTGTTGTCATTTTTTTGATTTCATGGGTTTTATCCATAAAAATATATGAAGCAAAAGAATTTTAAAAACGAAAGCGAGAAATAGGCTAATCTTGACGCAATTGTCTAGATTAGCCTTTCTGTTTATTTTTCACATTTAACTGGCAGTAAGACCCCCACCTCGGGGAGTAAGAGGTGGGGGGAACTGCCAGTGTCCGATTGGTTCCGGCCTACAGGATAAGGAAAGCTTCTTGAATCAGCATCGCACGAAGAAAAAGTGCTCTCCTTTTTCGAGGATGTAGGTCATTCAAGCGTTGCGACAGGACAAGGAAAGCTTTGGCAGTGATACATCGCACGAAGGAAAAGCGATTTTCTTTTTCGAGGACGTTGCGACTTAGCCTTTGTTCTACTTCCCATCAGAGGGGGATGAGAGAATCCCCCCACTGATGGAAGTTTCACTTTATTTTTGAGATAGATAGGTTGATTACATCGCATCTGTTAGTTCGTACCAATAATGGCAAATTGTTAGCAAGCCTTTGTCGAAATTTTCGAGATGAAAATGCTCATTCGGAGCGTGGAAATTTTCATCAGGAAGCCCAAACCCCATTAAAACAACCGGCAAATTTAAAATTTGGTCGAAGGTTGCAACGATAGGAATAGAGCCTCCGCCTCTCGTATAGGATGTCGGTACGTTATACACTTTTTCATAAGCTCGCCCTGCTGCTTGGATCGCCGGATGATCATATGGTGTTACATATGGCGCTCCTTTATCAAGATGTTCAACTGTCACGGTGACACCCTCTGGTTTATTTGCATCAATATGTTTTTCTATTAATGCCAAAATTTCATCTGGATCTTGGTCAGGAACAAGTCTGCACGTAATTTTTGCAGCTGCTTCCGACGGCAGCACTGTTTTTATCCCTTCACCTTGAAAACCGCTGTACACTCCGTTAATTTCAAGAGTAGGACGCACCCAAGTACGTTCATTAAATGTATAGCCTTTTTCTCCAAATAGTTTTGGTACACCTAAGTCTTGACGCAGTTTTTCCTCATCAGTATGTAAGGCTTCATACGCTTTTTTCTCATTGTCCGTAATCGCAACTACTTTATCATAAAATCCGTCTACTAAAATCCGCCCATCTTTGCCACGGAATGAAGCTAAAAGCTCCACAATTGCATGGGCAGCATTTTGAACACCGCCGCCATATAAGCCTGAATGGAGGTCGCCTTTTGTACCTTTTACATTAATTTGCATTCCGCATAACCCACGAAGTCCATAGCAAATAGTTGGTTTTCCTTTTTCAATCATTCCTGTATCTGAGATGACAATCACATCAGCAGCAAGTAAATCTTTTTGATTTTCAACAAAGATAGGAAGGTTTGGGCTTCCAACTTCTTCTTCACCTTCAATCATCATTTTAATGTTAACTGGCAAAGCTCCAGTAGTTTGAAGAAGGGCTTCAATTGCTTTTACGTGCATGAACACTTGGCCTTTGTCGTCGCTTGCACCGCGGGCAAACAGTTTTTCATCTGAAATAGTAGGCTCAAATGGCGGTGTATCCCATAAATGTAGAGGATCGACAGGTTGAACATCATAATGGCCGTAAATTAGGACTGTTGGCTTTCCTTCCGCATGAAGCCAATCTCCATAAACGACAGGATGGCCATCGGTTTCCATTATTTTCACATTCTCAAGCCCTGCACTCATTAGTGATTGAGCGAGCCATTCTGCGCATGTTTTTACATCTTCTTTATGTTCAGATAATGAACTAATGCTCGGTATACGTAAAAAATCGAATAATTCGTCTAAATGCTTTTGTCGATTGTGTTTTAAATATTGCTCAAAATTCGTTGCCAATTGAACAACCTCCTAAAATGATT
This sequence comes from Bacillus chungangensis, assembly GCF_030812995.1. Classification (GTDB taxonomy): domain Bacteria; phylum Bacillota; class Bacilli; order Bacillales; family Bacillaceae_C; genus Bacillus_CF; species Bacillus_CF chungangensis. The sequence goes on from NZ_JAUSTT010000012.1 coordinate 31,270, forward strand.
TCTATATTTTATTTTACGTTAAAAAAAATAAGTTAGCTATGACAAAGTTTTTAGATATATGCAATATTACGTTTCATTTGAAAAATAGGAACCATTTTTCAATTCCATCCTTTTCCAAAGTTAATAGGAGAAAATGAAGTAGGATGAAATAAAGTAAAGTATTATTAGCAAAAGGGATGGCAGAGCGTAAATAAAAGATGAGTGCTGCTTTTTCCGAGTGAGTGAGAAAAGAATAATAATTGAAAGCACACTAACAGCTGCAGCAGTAATTTGATGGACAGATGATACGTGTGCAAGAATAGCTCCTTTTCGAAATAATATATCAGAACCGCTAAGGATAAGCATATTAAACATATTGCTGCCGAGTATGGAACCTATTGCTAATCTATCATTGCCGAGACGAATGGCAATAAGAACGGAAACAGCTTCAGGCAGCGATGTCGTTGCAGCGATTAAAAAGCTGCCGACAAAACTTGAACCAAGTCCAGTGATAACGGCAATTTTATCTCCAGCAATCGATAAAATTGTTCCAGTCATTAAGATGATCATTGCAGCTAGAGTAAATCCCCAGATTGCTTTTTTTAACGAAATTGCTGTATCGTTGCTGTCATTTTGCTTCATTTCTCTATGAACAGGGTTGTCTGTTTTTGGTAGATTCGTTAATACGAACATCCCAACGCCATAAATGACGATAATGAGCAACGTGTCAATTCCAATCCCCAAAACCGTTATGTTCAGTTTTAGCTTTAAAGCAATAAGTGAAGTAATTGCTAACACTAAACCGATGCCTGCGGTGTAAAAGTGTTCTTTTTCTGCTTCTCTTAAAAATTGTTGTTTACGAAAATACAGATCGAACATTGCTAAAATAAACAAATTAAACATGTTGCTGCCTAATACATTTCCAACCGCTATATCAGGGTTATGAATAATAACCGCCGATAAGCTGGTCGTTACCTCTGGCAATGAAGTCGCACCTGCTAAAAAAACCGTTCCGATCAGCATTCCGCCTAAAGATGTTTTTTTGCTGAGCACATCTGCATAAGTGGATAGCTTCATCGCAGCTATGACAGTTACAATCGCGCATAAACTAAAAATAAAATAAACCAATGAACATCCTCCTTTAAAAAGAAACAAAAAAGACCTTTTTATAAAAGCTTAGTAAGCTTTTATAAAAAGGTCTTGCGTACTTTGTGGTGACAAAGCTTAATGAACCGAGCGAACATACTCGCTGTCATGACGATTCATTAACCGTTTCCGGTCGCTACTCCCCTTTTGGGCTTATTTACCTTTATAAGGTAACATGGGACACTTCAATCGTCAATATATTTTTCTCTTTAGTAACATGAAATTTATTTGTGGCCTATATAGGCAAGTTTCTTCGAGAAGAGAATTGTACATTCCTTTCATTGAGGATTTCATAAGCTTAGTTTGGGAGTGAGAACAAAAAAGTATTCAAGAGAATTTACCTCTTATTTAAATAAAACTTAATTATTTCCGTTGTTTTTTGTACACACTATTTGGTAAAGCAAATAGGGGGTGATGATTTGAACGAAAAAATTGTTATCGTCGGAACGTTGGATACGAAGGGCGAAGAATTTCAATTTATTAAAGACATATTTATAAAAGAAGGGCTGCAAACAGTAGTGATTGATACAGGCGTTAAAGGCGAACCTTATTTTAGTCCAGATATTTCAAGTGATGAGGTTGCGAAATCCGGAGGATCATCTATTCATAAGCTAATTAGCAACAATGATCGTGGACAAGCAATTGATGTCATGATGAAAGGTGCGGCCAAGATTGTTCAACAGATGAATGAGAACGAAAGAATTAAGGGCATAATTAGTTTAGGAGGGACTGCAGGAACAACGATTGGAACATATGCGATGAGAACATTGCCAATTGGAATCCCGAAAATAATGGTCTCTACTGTTGCTTCAGGTGATACTAAACCGTATGTAGGCGAAAAAGATATCATCATGATAAATTCTGTCGTAGATATTTCGGGAATAAACTCTTTTTCTGCAGAAATTTTAGCGAATGCAGCATATGCACTTGTTGGAATAGCAAAAGCAAACTATCAAGTTCAAATGGATGAAAAGCCCTTGCTAGCTGCAACGATGTTTGGAGTTACGACTCCATGTGTGACAAAGGCGAGAGAGCATTTAGAAGAAAACGGTTATGAAGTTTTGGTTTTTCACGCGACAGGCTCTGGCGGCAAAGCAATGGAAAGTTTAATTGATTCAGGCTTTATTAAAGGTGTATTAGATATTACAACAACAGAATTATGTGATGAATTAGTTGGCGGTGTTCTCTCTGCTGGCAAAGATCGTTTAGAAGCTGCGGGGAAAAATGGGATACCACAGGTCGTTTCAACAGGCGCTCTTGATATGGTTAATTTTGGTGCAATCGATACAGTACCAAGCAAATTTAAAGATCGCAAACTATATAAGCATAATCCGACTGTTACGTTAATGAGAACAACGAAAGAAGAGAATGAACAGCTCGGAAAAATCATTGCCGATAAATTAAATGCTGCAAATGGGTCAACGGCTTTATTTTTACCGTTAAAAGGGGTGTCGATGATCGATGTGGAAGGGCAGCCTTTTTATGGGCCTGAGGAAGATCAAGTATTATTCGATACATTAAAAAAGCACATTGATGAACAGAAAGTTGAAGTAATAGAGATGAATACAGACTTAAATGATGATGCATTTGCGATTGCGCTGGCGGAAAAATTAATCGAGATGATGAAGGGGGACAAGTTAAAATGAGTCTTACGAGGCAAGACGTTATAGAAAAGTTAGAACAGCAAATGAGAGCGGGCAAGCCGATTATCGGCGGGGGAGCAGGAACAGGAATATCTGCGAAAAGCGCCGAGGCTGGAGGAGTCGATTTGCTCGTCATATATAATTCTGGCAGATACCGGATGGCTGGAAGGGGATCACTTGCAGGTTTAATGCCATATGGTGATGCGAATCAAATTGTTGAGGAAATGGCTGGCGAAGTATTAACTGTTGTAAACGATACACCTGTCTTAGCTGGTGTGTGTGGAACCGATCCGTTTCGCCGTATGGATGTTTTTCTAAAAAAGTTAAAAGATATTGGATTTTCAGGTGTCCAAAATTTTCCTACAGTTGGGCTTATTGATGGCATCTTCCGTAAAAATTTAGAAGAGACAGGGATGGGCTATCAGTTAGAAGTAGAAATGATCAGATTAGCCCATGAGCTTGATTTATATACGACTCCATACGTATTCAATGAAGAGGATGCGATTCAGATGGCTAAGGCTGGAGCGGACATGCTAGTTGCCCATATGGGACTAACGACAAAAGGAACGATTGGAGCCGAAACAGCCCTAACGCTTGATGATTGCGTCGAAAAAATTCAAGCAATCCATGATGCAGGCAAATCTGTTAATCCCGACGTTCTCGTTATCTGTCACGGCGGTCCCATTTCAGAACCAGAAGATGCAAAATACGTATTAAGCAAAACAAATGGCGTTGTAGGCTTTTACGGTGCTTCCAGTATTGAGAGGCTTCCAACCGAAACAGCGATTAAAAGCCAAGTGGAAAACTTTAAGCATATATTTGCATAATAACGTGAAAAAACCTTCTGAAATGCTATTTTATAGAAGGTTTTTATTCTGCGTTTGTATTTTTTTGGAATAAAATGAAAGTATTGAAAAAATAAATGATATGAAGCCTTTTTGTATAAGATGACGTACGTTTGGATAAAAGGGAGTAATAAATGATAATCAAAGGGAGTCTACTTTACGATGAGCTACCTTCAATTAACAAAGGAATTAATCGTTGGGTTTATCATGCTTTTTCTCATAATAAAATTGGTAGGAAAAAAGATTATCAATCAAATAAGCCCGTTTACTTTTATTTCTTCAATCGTATTAGGTGAAATACTCGGAAATGCGCTATATGATCCAAATGCTAATGTATTCACAATTATATATACGATGCTTTTATGGGGGGGGCTTCTGTTTATTGTTGAATATATTGGACGTAAATCGCTGCGTTTTAGAAAAATATTTGAAGGAAAACCAGCAGCATTAATAAAAAATGGCATTATTGATAGAAATGAGCTCAAAAAAAATCATATGAATATAAACCAGCTGCAAAGCTTGTTAAGACAAAGTGAAACATTTTCAATTCGAAAGGTAGCTTTTTGTTTTCTTGAATCAAATGGATCTATTAGTATTTTAAAAAAGTCAAAATATCAGAAAACGACACAAGAAGATTTTCATTTTGCCCCTAAGACTGTTTCTGTTCCCGTTACGATTATCCGAGATAGGGTAGTCCTCTGGGATGAATTAAAAGAACTAAATTTTGATGAAGAATGGTTAAAAAAACAATTAATAAAGCATAGTATAGTGCAATATGATGGTATTTTTTTTGCCGAATGGCTTGATGGTGAAGGACTTTTTGTTCAAACTTATCATGAGGAGCTTATCGATTTTTAAAAAGTACTATTTAATGAACATCATTATTGTAATGTGATAATAAAAGGACGTGTTCATCTTGCTTCACCATCTTGAAATTTATGTATCCGATTTAGAGCGATCGATTCGATTTTGGGATTGGTTTTTGAAAGAGCTTGACTATGAAGTATTCCAAAAGTGGGAACGAGGGATAAGCTGGAAGTGTGGTGAAACATATTTAGTCTTTGTTCAGGCCAAGGAACGGTTTTTAGATGTTCCTTATCATCGTTGTCGTGTTGGTTTAAATCACTTGGCCTTTCACGCAAAATCGATTGAACATGTAGTAGAAATGACAACAAAACTTAAAAATAAAGGGATTCCTATTCTTTATGAAGATCAGCATCCGTTTGCAGGAGGAAAGAATCATGTTGCTGTCTATTTTGAAGATCCTGATCGCATAAAGGTTGAATTAGTGGCACCTACAGAAGAACAGGAGTGATTAAAATAAACGTAAGAAGGTTTGCTTCAGCGTCAAAGTTGTTGGAAGTTGGAGAAGCATATTTGTTGGAAAATGAAGCAGCGAATAACCTGTCGTTAGGGGTTCTTTATCGGATCCTAGAGCAGGATAACCACTCACAGCAGGATTTGTTTGCTATTGTAGAGGATGCGAATGGCATTGTACTTGTTATGATTAAAACATCCTTGCATTTAATTTTAGCAGGAAATTCAGTTAATAAGGCAGGCATCGATTATGCTGTCTCCTATCTCAGTACGCAACAAATTGTATTGCCAAGCGTCATTGGTCCTCTTGATCTAGCTCATTGTTTTGCTGAAAAATGGGCGGCGCGCAAGAACCTTTCTTATACAATAAATATGAGACAACGCATCTATCGTTTAGATAGAGTAATAGAAAAAAAGCGTAGTACAGGACGCTGTCGGAAAGCCCTCCCACAAGATATGGCCTTTTTAAGAGATTGGGTTTACGATTTTAGTAAAACAACATTAACTCCTTTTACACCTGAAGAGGCGCGTATATTTGCTGAAGAAGGTATTAAGTTAGAAACGATTTATATTTGGGAAGATGATCAACAAACACCAGTATCAATCGCGAAAAAAGTTCGTTCAACAAAAAATGGCGCCGTGATAGGCCTCGTGTATACACCTCCTATCTATCGGAAAAAAGGCTATGCAAGCGCCTGTGTCGCAGCATTGAGTCAACAGCTGCTAGATGAAGGCTATTCCTTTTGCAGCCTATATACAGATCTCTCGAATCCGACCTCCAACCATATTTATATGGACATTGGCTATCAGCCAGTTGTGGATTCTATCGTTTATCAGTTTGATTGAATCATTGTGATGGAATTGATTCTTACCTGAACATTGTCTTTGGTGTCTCGTTTAAAAAACGATGTTAGATGATATAGCCAGGAAGTTTTTACTTGCATTTATACTAATACATGCTATGATGACATTGAATCAATATTTTTCACTAGGGGTGTCTTTATGTAAAAGACTGAGATTGAACGGCCGTTCTAAACCCTTTGAACCTGATCTGGATCATACTGGCGTAGGGAAGTGGAGCTTATTGAATAGTCAATCTGTCTATTCTTTCATGCCCACTTTTTAGTAAAAGTGGTTTTTTTATTGGTTTGATATTTGAATAGTATCGAGATTTGTCTGCTAGGGGCGCCTTTAGGCTGAGATGCAACCCTTTGAACCTGAACTAGCTAGTACTAGCGTAGGGAAGTAGGCTTGATGACACTACGATTCTTGTTGTACAGGTAGGTAATCAGCCGCTTTCCATTCTGGAGAGCGGCTTTCTTCATGATGAAGGCATAGAAGGGAGGAGATAAAATGCCCGCTTTACAGAAGGATGTCGCTTCGTTAGTTGAAGAGCGTCAAGATGAGCTTCTACAGATTCTTTCGGATTTAATTCGCTTTCGGACAGTTAGTCCACCCGCAAGAAATACAGTCGAGGCCCAACAATATGTGGAAGCGTTTTTAAAAAAAACAGGTTTTGAAACAACGAGCTGGGATGTTTTTCCGAATGACCCGAATGTTGTTGGCGTGAAAAAGGGAATTGATTCCGCTCATTACAACAGTTTAATTATGAACGGCCATATAGATGTCGCTGATGTTGGTGATATTAGTGTCTGGACGGTTCCCCCTTTTGAATTGACAAAGAAGGATGGTTTTCTGTATGGACGCGGAACATCTGACATGAAAGGTGCACTTGCCGTAGGCCTTTTTGCGGTTAAGCTTTTACATGACATGGACATCACCTTGAAAGGAGATTTGCAGATACAATCTGTTATCGGGGAAGAAGCAGGGGAAGCTGGAACACTATCTTGTACAGAGAAAGGCTATACAGCTGACTTTGCGCTTGTCATCGATGGCAGTGATCTGCATATTCAAGGGCAAGGCGGCGTGATTACAGGCTGGATCACTGTAAAAAGCAAGGAAGTCTTTCATGATGCGATGCGAATGAAAATGATTCATGCGGGCGGTGGTATAAAGGGCGCAAGTGCGATTGAAAAAATGATGAAAATAATCGAAGGACTTCAGGAACTTGAACGTGTATGGGCGGTAACAAAACAATACGCAGGATTTTTGCCAGGGACAAATACGATTAATCCAGCGGTTATTGAAGGCGGCAGACATGCTGCTTTTGTTGCAGATGAATGCAGGTTGTGGATTACTGTCCATTTTTACCCAAATGAAACGTATCAGTCAGTTATAGAGGAAATCGAACATCATCTCCAATGTATTGCCATGGCTGATCCATGGTTAAGAGAACATCCTCTGTATTTCAAATGGGGCGGCAAGTCAATGATTGAAGAGCGAGGTGAAATTTTCCCAGCATTGGAATTAAGTCGAGATCACCAAGCGATTCGGCTTCTTGAACAGGTGCATCAACAAGTGATGGCAGCACCAGCAGTTGTTGGCATGTCAAAAACCGTTACAGATGCAGGCTGGTTAGGGGAAGCCGGAATTCCAACAGCCATATATGGTCCAGGAAAATTAGAAGAAGCACATGCAATAGATGAGAAGCTTGCTATGAAAGATTTGCTTGATTTCACTAAAACGCTAGTGCAATTTATACCAGCTTGGTGCAATACAAAAAAAGCAAATCCTAATAAGAATAATCGCTTTTAAAATAGAGGAGGAAAAATCATGGAAATGATAAAGACAAAGAAATTCACGGAGCGTTTATATCAAAATGTCCAGCCAATTTGGGAAAAAAATCACGAGCATCCTTTTGTTCAAGAAATCGGTAAAGGCACGTTGGATGAGCAAAAATTTATTTATTATATGAAGCAAGACTATGCCTATTTAATCGACTATTCTAAGTTGTTTGCAGTTGGTGTCATGAAAGCTCAAGACTTACAAACAATGGAAAAATTTTCTCAAATTTTGCATGAAACGCTGCATTTTGAAATGGAACTGCATCGTAAATTCGCTGCTGAATTCGGTATTACTAGAGCAGAGCTGGAAGCAACAGAGCCGACTCCAGTAAATTTAGCGTATACTCGCTATATGTTAAATGTTGCGCAGAATGGCACGTTGGCGGAGCTGGTTGCTTGTCTGCTGCCGTGTGCTTGGGATTACTGGGAAATTGGCAAGCTCTTAAGAAAGCAATATGGCGATCGTATCGCTCATAATCGCTATGCAAAATGGATTGAAACCTATGACTCTGAAACATTCGGAAACGGGGCAAAATGGTTGATTCAGTTAATGGATGAGCTCGCTGATGGGAAGCCAGAGAGAGAGCTTGTTGTTTTAGAAAAACATTTCCAAATAACTTCTAAGTACGAGTATTTATTCTGGGATATGAATTATCATCAGCAGGAATGGCCGCTGTAGAAGAACGTGGGTGACGTTATGACACTTGTACTCGACAATGTTTCTCACACATATTGGAATAAAGACAAAGAGCCTCATAAAGTGATTTCAGGATTTCATTTAAAGGTTAGGCAGGGGGAGTTTGTCTCTTTAATTGGCAAAAGCGGAACAGGAAAAAGTACGATTTTAAAACTAATTACTGGTCTATTGCAGCCAGATGAAGGCAACATATTCATTCATGATAAAGCAATTTCGCTGGGGGATGTAGGCTACATGCCCCAGCGGGATTTGTTGCTGCCATGGCGGACCATTCTCGATAATATTATGATTGCCGCAGAAATACAAAAGGATTTACAGTTGACAAAAGCGGAGGCAAGCAGTTGGTTGGAACGAGTCGGACTGTCAGGATATGAGGATGCACTTCCGAAACAGCTATCAGGAGGAATGAGACAGCGTGCAGCTTTTTTGCGAGCATTATTGACAGGGAAAGATGTACTTTTACTCGATGAACCATTTGGTGCACTTGATGCGCTGACGAAGAAAGAGATGCAGCATTGGCTGCTCTCTATTTGGCAGGAATTAGATAAAACAATTTTGTTCATTACTCATGATTTAGAGGAAGCTTGTTTTTTAAGCGACCGTATCGTATTGCTGCACCCAAACGCTGCGAAAGAAGAAATTACTGTTGATTTGCCGCGCCCCCGTCAACAGGATATGCTTCATTCCCCGGAGCTGGCATCTTTGCGGCAAGAATTGGAGAATAAGATTTCAAATGAAAAAAGTTAAACATTGGCTTCAGGCATATTTTTTATTTATTGTTGTTTCAGTTGTTGTGCTGCTGCTATGGGAATGGCTTGTACGGGCAAGCTTTGTTCCCTCTTTTATTTTACCTGCACCAACGAGTGTCATTGTGATGATAATGGACAATTGGCAAGCACTAATTTTTGAACATTTAAGTGCAACAATGCTTGAATTTGTCATTGGATTTACGATCTCTATCTGTGGCGGTGTTTTATTGGCAGTCTGTATGTTTTTTTCGAAAACGATGGAAAAAATTATGTACCCAGCTATCTTAATTTCTCAAACAATCCCTATCATTGCCTTATCACCGATTTTTGTTTTGTGGTTTGGCTATACCATTTGGAGCAAAGTAGCGGTTACTGTATTAATCTCTTTTTTTCCGATCGTTGTTAGTACATATGATGGACTGCGCTCAAGCGATAAAGATTATATGGAGCTGTTTCGAGCAATGGGAGCGTCACGTTGGCAAATGTTTCGCAAGCTTCATGTCCCAATGGCGCTGCCAGCATTTTTCTCTGGTTTGAAGCTTGCGATTGTGTATGCATTAGTTGGAGCAACGATTGGAGAATGGTTAGGAGCTAGTGAAGGGCTCGGCTATTACAGTCGGAGAATGTCAGGGAATTTGAATGCAGAGGGTGTTTTTGCAGCTATTACGATTTTATCAATCTTAGGCATGCTTTTATTTGGACTTGTTTCGTTTATTGAAAAACGTATACTACGATGGAAATTAGATTAGGAGTTGAAAGAAGAATGGCAAAAAGAAATTTGTTTCTTCTTATGATAATGAGCTTGATCGCCAGTTTGCTGCTTATCGGCTGTTCAGCATCACAAGAAAGCAATACAGGCAAGAAAGATAAGTTGGAAGATATAAGCATCATGCTTGACTGGTATCCAAATGCTGTTCATTCAGCTATTTACTATGCAAAGGAAAAAGGCTTTTTCGAAGAAGAGGGCTTGAATGTCAAAATTGAAATGCCTGCGGATACAAATGATCCATTAAAGTTAGCTGCAACTGGGAAAGTAGATTTGGCAATCAGCTATCAAACACAGCTCATTGTATCGAGGGGGGAAGGCATTCCAGTTGTTTCGCTTGGGGCATTTGTAAGACATTCTCTTGATGGCATCATGTATAAAAAACCTAACGGAATTGCAGTTCCGAAAGATTTGGAAGGAAAAACGGTTGGCTATCCATCCACTTCAGTTAGTGAAGCAATTCTCGCAACGATGGTTGACCATGATGGCGGTGACATGAGTAAAGTAAAGGTAACTGATGTCGGATGGGACTTAATGCCTGCCTTAGCTACTGATAATGTTGATGCCATTATCGGTGCCTATATTAATCATGAGCTTGTCTTATTAAGAAAAGAAGGCTATGAAGTAGAGATGATGAATCCTTCTGATTATGGCGTCCCTGATTCTTATGAATTAATTATTGTTTCAGGCGAAAAAACGTTAAAAAAGAAAAGGGCAGCTTTTGAAAAATTTTGGCGGGCATTATCAAAGGGACACGAAGCAGTGAAACAAAACCCAGAGGCGGGATTGCAGGTGCTGCTCGATCATGAAAATGAGAGTTTTCCTTTAGATAAAGAAGTAGAAACAGAAAGTTTAAACATTTTACTGCCATTAATGGACGATGACGGAGTGCCATTTGGATACCAAGAAGAAGCGATGTGGCAGGATGTCATTAATTGGCTGTTTGAAACCAAGATTTTAAAGGAAAAAATAGAGCCTACTGAGGCATTTGAAAATGTGACAAGCAACTAGATTGCTAGACAGAATGATAGAGGAAGTGAAAACATCACATGCAAAAAACGAAAAAATTGACACTCACTGCCATCATTGCAGCCATTACGACGCTGTCTAGCAGTATCATCTACATTCCTGTTGGTTTTGCGAAAGTGTTTCCAATTCAGCATCTTGCTAATGTCTTGTCAGCTGTTTTACTGGGACCAGCGTATGCTGTCGCTCAAGCATTTATTTCTTCGACTTTAAGAAACATGCTTGGAACCGGCAGCCCGTTTGCTTATCCAGGCAGTATGATTGGTGCTTTTCTGGCAGCCTATCTTTATAGAAAGACAAAAAAAATCGGTTTTGCAGCACTAGGAGAAATTATCGGTACGGGAATTTTAGGTGCACTTGCCACATATCCAATCGCAGTCTTGCTGCTCGGTCAAAAGGCAGCGATATTTGGTTTTATGCCTTCATTTCTGATTAGTTCCTTTACGGGAGCGATTCTTGGTTTCTTCTTTTTGCGAATACTATTAGGACGTGTTCAAAAAGTACTAGAATAAGTGAACTTCCATCAGTGGGGGTTTCTCTCATCCCCCATACAAAGGATCTCAAGCTAAAAGCGCGACGTCCTTGAAAAAGGAAACCCGCTTTTTCTTCGTGCAATGTTGATTCAAGAAGCTTTCCTTATCCTGTTGGCCCGAACCAATTGGACATTTGACTTTCAGTTATCCCCCACCTAGCGCTTCTGATTCCTTTTACTCCCCGAGGTGGGGGTCTTACTGCCAGTTATATTAGATGTGGGATAAAAATGTAAATACGAAAGGAACATGATGTTATGATAGAATGGGAGGCTTTTTGTCGAACCGTGACAAATATGAGATAATGTAAAATATTAGGGGGTATGTGTCTTGAAAACAGCTCTAACCATTGCTGGTTCTGACTCTGGTGGAGGTGCTGGCATCCAAGCAGATTTAAAAACATTTTCAGCACATCGTGTCTTTGGGATGTCTGTGATCACAGCAGTAACTGCACAAAACACGCAGGAAGTTCGTTCAGTGCAAAATATTGATATACCAATTATTAAAGATCAAATTGAAGCTGTATTTGATGATATTCCGGTTGATGCAGTGAAAATCGGCATGTTATCGTCTCCAGAGATAGTAGAGGTAATCGCAGCCGCTTTACGATCTTATCAACCTAAGCATATCGTCTTAGATCCGGTAATGGTTTCCAAAGGAGGGCATCAGCTTTTAAAGAAAGCAGCAATGAAAGCTTTAAAGGAACAAATGGTTCCACTAGCTTCTGTTTTGACTCCTAATATTCCTGAAGCTGAAGTGTTGACGAATTGTATGATTCATACGGAAGAGGATATGCAAAATGCTTGTATCAAATTACATGAACTAGGAACGAAAGCTGTGCTTTTAAAAGCAGGCCATTTTAGCGGAGATCCGAATGATTTATTGTATGATGGTACAACATTTCATTGGATAAAAGGAGAAAGAATCATAACGAAAAATACGCATGGTACTGGGTGCACACTATCATCCGCAATTGCAGCCAATTTAGCACAAGGCTTCTCCTTATTGGAAGCTGTTCAAAAAGCAAAGAAATATATTACAACTGCTATTGCTCATAGCCTTGAGCTTGGTTCCGGGCATGGCCCAACGCACCATTTCTATGATTTATATCAACAAACTGAGCTTTAAATCTTTGATTTACTATTCTAACACTGCATAATCGTATCACTTATATGTTATACTGCAAAAATGGATATTAACGTTAGTTATTGGAGGCTTCAATATGAATACAGAACACATCAAAGAATTGTTTTCAACTGTGAAACAGCGGCGGCCGCTTGTTCATCATATTACAAATCAGGTGACGATAAACGATTGTGCAAATGTAACGCTTGCGATTGGTGCTTCGCCAGTTATGGCAGTAAGCACAGAAGAAATGGAAGATATGATTAAGCTTGCGGATGCGCTTGTGATTAATTTCGGTACAATTAATGACGCTCTTTATGCAGCGATGATCCGCGCTGGAAGAGCAGCGAATAAAAAAGGAATTCCAGTTATTCTCGATCCGGTAGGAGTTGGTGCGACTCGCTATCGAACAGAGAAAGCTTACGGATTTTTACAGCTTGTTAAGGTTAACATCGTGCGTGGCAACAGCAGTGAAGTAAATGCACTAATCGGCGGTGAAGCAACGACAAGAGGTGTAGATGCGGGCGAGCTTTCAATCTCTAATGAGGAGCTTGCTTTACAAGCTTCCAAAAAATTAAATGCTATTACTGTCATTAGCGGCAAACAAGATGTTGTTGCAAATGATGAGCAGATCATTCGCATAGATAATGGTCATGAGTGGTTGACAAATGTTACCGGTACAGGCTGTATGACCGGCTCTTTAATTGGCAGCTTTTCAGGAGCAACAGATGATTGGTTTGCAGCTGCTGTCGCAGGTATGTCCGTCATGAGCCTTGCTGGAGAACGTACGAAGAAGCAGCTTAAAGAGAGTGATGGCATCGGCACTTTTCGCGTTAAATTAATGGATGAAATCTTTCAGATGACTGGACAGATTTGGGCAGAGGAGGTGCGTCTCAGTTGACATTGGATTATCGCCTTTATCTCGTAACAGAGGAATCGCTTCCTATTGATGTATTGCTTGAAAAGGTAGAGGCAGCAGTAAAAGGCGGCGTCACACTTGTACAGCTTCGGGAAAAAACGAGCGACGGCAGCATCTTTTTAAAGAAAGCAGTCATGCTCAAGCAATTGCTTGATCGTTATGAAATTCCGCTTATCATTAATGACCGTATTGATGTGGCACTAGCTGCTGATGCTGCTGGGGTTCATATTGGCCAAAATGATCTGCCATTAACAGCGGTTCGGAAAATTGTGCCTGCTTCGATGATAATTGGTGTTTCGACTGCTACTGTTGCCGAAGCAAAACAAGCAGAAAATGATGGTGCAGATTACGTTGGCATCGGTGCTGTTTTCCCAACAAAATCAAAGGCAGATGCAAAACTGCTGCCTGCTGGAATGCTAGAGAGAATCATGCAATCGATCCAAATTCCTGCCGTCGCAATTGGCGGTATTACGCTTGAGAACATAAAAGAACTTCAAGGAAAAGGATTAGCTGGTGCTGCCATTGTGTCGGGGTTAATGCGTGCAGAAGAACCTTATCAAGCAGCGGCAGCCTTTCGTCAAGCATGGGAATAACGAGGAAAAAATTTTTATCACTTACATGTAGGACTTTTTCATGTAGAGAAAAAAGCAGGTTGATCAAAACTGCTTTTTTTCTCTTACATACGAAATTAGTTCAGTTTATTGTAAAATATAAATTTGAGGCACATGTTCGGCAATTATCTATCAATATTGAGAAAAATTTAAAGCACACCTCTTATCAAAAGCTCTTGACGAGAGTGCAACATAATGTTAAATTAAAATTGCAATAAAAACTAAATAATTTATATCTTCTACATAGGATTGTTATAGCAAGTAACAGCGCTACACAAAACCTATTTACAAGTATCTATTGGGCATACTTGTAAATAGGTTTTTTTATTTTTATATGGAAGGGAGTGATGATACATGATGATTAAAAAGATACTAAATAATAATGCGGTTATAACGAAGGATAGCAATAATAAAGAAATGATTGTGATGGGTAAAGGCATAGCATATGGTAAAAGAACTGGAGAATCTATTGATACAAGTAAGATTTATAAAACTTTTTCCGTAGATTCGAAAACAGTCCAAAATCGCTATGTTGAATTGATCAATAGAATTCCAATCGAATTCATTGATTTATCAGAAAGAATCATTCATATGGCAAAAGAAAAAATAGATACACCTTTAAATGATAGTATCAATATTTCTTTAACGGATCATATCTATTCTAGTGTTCAACGATATCATGAAGGGATTCCTTTGAAAAATAAATTGCAATGGGAGATTAAATATTTTTATAAAAAAGAATTTGAAATTGGGTTAGAGGCTTTAATGTTAATTAAAGAAGAGACTGGTATATCCATGTTAGAGGACGAAGCTGGTTTTATCGCAATGCATATCGTTAGTTCAGAAATGGGAGAAGATATGCGTAGTGTTTATGAAGTTACTCATTTTATTCAACAAATAGTTAATATTGTCAAGTACTATTTTTCAATAGATTTTGACACAGAATCGCTTGACTATCATCGTTTCATAACTCATTTAAAATTTTTTGGCTACCGCATTTTCTCACAAATGAATAAAACCAATAATGCTTTAGAAAATGATTTATTAGAAATAGTTAAAGAAAAATATGTCCAACCTTACTTATGCTCACTTAAAGTAAAACAATATATTGAGCAAAAGTATGATTATTTATTGGATAGTGACGAAATTTTATATTTAACAATTCATATTGCAAAAATTTTAAAATAAAATCTTATATTTTAAAGGTGGTGATAAGTAAAGAATTTTATCCCACATCTAACTGGCAGTAAGACCCCCCACCTCAAGAGTAAGAGAAATCAAAGAAGTTTAGGTGGGGGATAACTGAAAGTCAAATGTCGATTGGTTCGGGCCTACAGGACGTAGGTCACTCAAGCGTTGCGACAGGACGTCGCGCTTTTTAGCTTGAGATCCTTTGTATGGGGGATGAAAGAAAACCCCCACTCATGGAAGTTTCACTTTATTTGATGGATAGTAACATTAAGTTGGCTAAACCTTCATTATTTTAAAGTTTAATAAATGGAGGGTATGAAAATGAAATATGAAAATTTGTCAAAGCAAATCATTCAAGCAGTGGGCGGAAAAAATAATATCAGTTCTGTTGTACATTGTGCAACGCGGTTAAGATTTACATTAAAAGATGAAAACAAGGCAAATGATGATGAAGTTAAAGCAATAAAAGATGTTCTATCGTTAGTTAAAAGTGGTGGACAATATCAACTAGTTCTTGGTAATAATGTCGATTTAGTTTATGAAAAATTGGTTAAGGTTGCAAATATTCAACCAAATCAGGGGAAAAGTGAAAAAAAAGACGAAAGGTCAATCTTTGATAAAATAATTGGTTCTATCACTGGTTCTATTGCTCCTGTCGTTCCATTACTAGCTGGATGCGGAATGGGGAAAGTTTTATTACTTGTATTGACTTTATTAGGTATCTTAACGAAAGAATCTCAGACTTATGTTATATTAAGTTTTATCTTTGATACAGGTTTTTATTTTATGCCTGCTTTTATTGGTTTTTCAGCAGCAAAGATTTTTGGTGCAAATCAATATCTTGGAGCATTTTTAGCATTAGTAACTGTTCATCCAGAATGGGTGGCGTTGGTTTCCGCAGGCGAGCCTGTTAAATTTTTAGGTGTTGGAGTCTCCTTAGTAAAATACTCAGGAACTTTAGTGCCAGCGCTTCTATCTGTTTGGATTATGTCATATATTGAACGTTTCGTTAAAAAAATTGTTCCAGCTATGATCAAAGTTTTTGCTGAACCTTTATTGATTGCTATTGTAAGTGTCCCTTTAGCTTTAATCGTTGTAGGACCGATTGGCGATTTTATTTCCAACTTAGTAGCTGATGGTAGCATGTTCATTTATAACAATGGAGGTTTTATTGCAATTCCTATTTTAGCAATGGTCTATCCATGGTTAGTTTCCATTGGTATTCATAAAGCGTTAAGTCCTGTAAGTATCTCACTTGTTGCTGAACGTGGGTTCGATCCTATCATCCGCGTTGTTGCCTTATGCTCAAACATGGCTCAAGCTGCCGCATCTCTAGCGGTTTCGTTTAAAACAAAAAATAAGGAATTAAAATCATTAGCATTTTCCTCTAGTATGACAGCATTTTTGGGCGGTATAACGGAACCTGCAATGTATGGTGTTAACCTTAAATTAAAGAAACCAATGTACGCTAGTATGATTGGTGGTGCAGCAGCTGGTTTATTTGCTGGAATTGTTAAATTAAAAGCTTTTATTTATGTTACTCCTGGTTTATTAAGTCTTGCAATGTGGATTTCAGAAGATGAGAATTTCATCATTTTAGCAATCATCACATTGATCATATCTACAGTTGTAACATTTATTGCAACATGGATAATTGGGTTTGAGGATCCTATTACTGATAAAGAAAATAATAATGTTAAATCTAGTAAATCTATCAATGTTTCTGAAAATCATGTTAAACTTGTTAGTCCCTTAAAAGGAGAATTAGTAAAATTAGAAAATGTTCAAGATGAAACATTTGCTAGTGGAATAATGGGAAAGGGTATTGCGGTAAAACCAGAAGAAGGAAAAGTATATGCACCTTGCGACGGAATTGTTAGTGCGACATTCAAGTCAGGTCATGCAATTGGGTTAACCACAAAGAATCATGTTGAAATTCTCATTCATGTTGGAATTGATACCGTATCTTTAGAAGGTAAATATTTTCATTCATTTGTAGAAAAAGAACAACACATAAAACAGGGTGATTTACTTATTGAGTTTGATTTAGAAAGAATACAAGAAGCAGGCTTTGATACAACAACAATATTAATTATTACAAATAGTGATGATTATCTTGATGTAATACCAGTAAATAAAGAAAAAATAAATAAATCAGAGGACATATTGGCGATTATATAGATAATGATAACACCTTAATAAAACAAATGAAGAAAACTATTTATTAAGTGTTTACAATTTGAATGATAAATGTTGGCTGGGACACTTGATCACTGCTAATACTTAAAATGGAAGGGGTACGACAATGATTTACGCGGATTTACATGTTCATACAAATCATAGTGATGGTATATGTGAAATAGAAGATGTATTAAAAAAAGCCAAAGATCGAAATATTAAGGCAATAGCTATTACCGATCACGATACTGTCAATCACTGGTCAGAAGTAAAAACAATTGCAAATCAACTCGGTTTAGAAACTATTCGTGGTGTAGAAATGAGTTGTTATGATTTTGATGTTTATAAAAAGGTTCATATTGTTGGTTTATGGCTCGATCAAGTAGAGAATGTTGAAAGATTGTGTACAAAGACTTTAATCTCACGTGATCATTACCATAGAGTATTAATTAATGAACTGAAACAAAAAGGTTACTTTATAACATATGATGATTGTAAAAAGTATTCTAAATATAATATCGTCTTTAAAATGAATATATACCAAGCACTGAAAGAAAAGTATCCTGATGAAATGACTCCAGAGAAATATAAAGAGCTTTTTGCTTCCAAAACATCAAAAGAAACTGATATAAAAATGGGCTATATAGATATAAAGGAAGGTATAAAAGCAATTCAAAAAGATGGTGGCATTGCTATACTCGCTCATCCATGCGTTTATGATAATTATAGTGAAATCGGAAAATATGTAGAATATGGACTACAAGGCATCGAAATTAATCACTCTAAAATGAAATCTATTGATTACGAATTAACTAGAGAATATGCATGCAAATATAACTTATGTAAAAGTGGTGGCAGTGATTTTCATGATCCTGAACTCATCCAATTTGGTAATAATGGCTTAACACAAAAACAATTTGAGGAATTAAAAAGTTTTGCAATGCAAACTAAAAAATGATAGTTTTATCCCACATCTAACTGGCAGTAAGACCCCCACCTCAAGAGTTAGAGTAATCGAGAAGTCTAGGTGGGGGATAACTGCCAGTAAATGTCCGATCGGTTCAACTAACCATCAGTGGGGGATGAGAGGAAACCCCCACTGATGGAAGTTTCACTTTACAGTAATTTGTTCCATTTCACATTTAATTAATGGTTTTTTTGTAAGTTCAGGAAATTAGATATCGTGCCCTAGTTGGTGAAAGTCGACTAGATACTTAATAGTAGGAATTAGGTGCTGCAAGGATAGCTACTTGCTGCAATTATAATAAGCAAATCCTGATTTTAAAGATAAATCGGGATTTTTAAGTTAATAAATACCTAGATCCACTTGTTTGTCTAGCCATTTTATAAAGGAAAGAGCTTAACCAAAATCATCTCTTTCCTTATATTTGTTCACTATACTGTTCTCTAGAAAACGCTTTTTGTTCTTTAAAAGCTGCACATTCACTAAACGCATAAAATCGACACGATTTGCATGTTTTATAATTAATTATTTTTAATCCGTATTGCAGTGCTGGTCCTGTATGTGAAAAGAAATGTTCTGCTCCGATTCGTTCATATAGTCCGCTTTTTTTCAGGACTTCCAAAGGTTCTTCACTCATTCCAGAAACAAGAATGGTTCCACCTTGTTTTTGAAAATCAGCCACGAGTGAGGCAAGGTTTGCTTCACCTGTCGCATCAATGATCGGTACATGTTTCATTCGAAGCAACAGTACTTTCGGTTTTTCTCGCATCGTTCTCGTCAGCATTTTTTCAAATTTATCGGCAACTCCGAAAAATAACGGCCCATCAATCGTATAGATTTCGATTTGAGGGCAATCACGGCCCGCTTCTACTGGGTCGGGCGATACTTGTTTGTTGTGAGATTTCGGCAGTACTTTCTCCACTTCTAGTACGCCGCTCATTCTTTTAATAAAGGAAAGCATGGCAAGCAATAATCCAACCTCAACCGCAACCGTTAAATTCACAAAGACAGTTAACAGAAAGGTAACGGCAAGCACAACGGAGTCACCCGTACGCATTTTTAGAATGTGAGCAAAGGATTTTTGCTCACTCATATTCCAAGCAACCACCATTAAGATAGGTGCCATACTTGCTAGTGGAATATAAGATGCATAAGGAGCAAACAACAGCAAGGTGAAGAGGACAAATAAGCTATGAAATATACCAGAAAGCGGACTCCTTGCCCCGCTCTTAATGTTAGTAGCTGTCCGGGCAATGGCACCTGTCGCTGGGATGCCGCCAAACAATGGGGTTACAACGTTAGCAATTCCTTGTCCTAACAGCTCCCGATTGGAATGATGCCGTTTGCCTGTCATACCGTCAGCTACAACCGCGGACAAGAGTGATTCAATGCCGCCAAGCATGGCAATGACAAAAGCAGGCCGCCATAGCTCCGCAATCTTTGCCAGCGTGATCTCTGGAAAGCGAAAAGCAGGAAACGTTTGTGCGATTCCGCCAAATGCGGTTCCAATCGTCTCAACTTTATCAGGATAAAAAAGAATGGCAATCATTGTTGGGATAAATAGGGCTACAAGTAAAATCGGTACTTTAGGAAATAATTTCGGTACAAAAATAATGATTAGTAGTCCAATGAGAGCAGTGATCACACTATATACGTTAAATGAATGAAACTGCCGAATGATTTCTATCATATTTTCATGAAAATATTCTTTTTTTTCAACATTTTCCAATCCAAAAAAATTCGCAATTTGCCCTGCAAAAATAATAACAGCAATCCCAGAAGTAAATCCGATCGTAACAGAGCGAGGAATATATTTTATGAGACTGCCAATTTTAAAAATTCCCATTAAAATAAGCAAAATCCCTGCCATAAATCCAGCTATGAGCAAATTCTTATAACCGTACTGCAGCACAACTGCTAATAAAATTGGAATAAAGGCACCGGTTGGGCCTGCAATTTGGTATCGAGAGCCTCCAAACAATGCGACTAACAATCCAGCGATAATAGTTGTGTAAAGACCATATTCCGGCTTGACTCCTGAAGCAATTGCAAACGCCATTGCGAGTGGAATGGCAACAATCCCGACAGTAATTCCAGCAGTAACATCTTTTTTCAAATCGCCCAATTGATACTTGTGAAAGCGATCATCAAAAAACAACCAACTCATCTCCTAATTATGTTGTATATCATGTGAAACTCCCAACAATTTGGAAAAAACATGTATTTTCCAATGATTGGGAGTTGATATCCGTATAAAAAGAATTATGATTCCTATTTAATGATACATATTCTATTATACACGTTCTGTATAAATAAGCGAATTAGGTCATTATCGTCTCTAGATAAATCCTTCTTGCTTATTTATTTTAATGATCTACAAAAAATAATCGGATTTTACACATAGGAAATATTTAAAGTTTGCGTTGTAGTTGTATGCCCATCTCTTTAATCGAATGGGCATATCCATAGTAATTTGTTTCCGTGTTCCATGTTTGTACAATTTATCAAAACCACATTCAGGACAATGTTTAGGTGCACAATCGACTTCAACCTTAAAGAGCATATCAGAATCATTTTCTTGTGGTACTTCAATTGTAGTAAGGTTAATGACTAACTCCTTTATCAAACGAGCTTTAAAAACTATGAAAATATCAATTTTTTATAAAAATATTCTAAGAAAAGTTGAACTGCTTTTACACGCTCCACATCCTCCTCGCTATATACACGATATCCATTTTCTAATCGCTTTGGATAAATTAATTTCTTTTCCTCATAATATCGAATTGATCGGATGCTAACTCCAGTTTTTAACGATAATTCGCCTATTTTCATATTAATTTGCCCTCCTAAATTACTACGTTAAAACCAGATTAAAGTATGACATGGTGTGAGGGTCAATATCCATTCTTTGAATTATCATGTTCTCAACATAGTACAGTTTAAGTATTCAATTCTTCTTTTTTAAACATTATTAGGGTGATGGAAAAATATTTTTAAATGTCAACGCTTACATTTTAATATTTCGAATATTCTCATTTGAAACTGAAAAAAACCATGTTATAATAGAAAAATTACAAAGGATATCATTGAAGATTCGATTGATTCAATCGTTTCAGGTACGTGAATAAAGTGAAACTTCCATGAGTGGGGGTTTTCTTTCATCCCCCACTCATGGTTAGTTGAACCAATCGGACATTTACTGGCAGTTATCCCCCACCTAGACTTCTTCGATTCCTCTTACTCCCCGAGGTGGGGGTCTTACTGCCAGTTAGATGTGGGATAAAAAGCCTATTTAAAAAAAGAGAATTTCCTTCATTCACGGAAGGTTCATTAAAGAGAAGTGAGGATGTTTAAAAATGGAACAGAGTATTGTGAAGGATCAAGCAATCCATGTAGAGGATGTTCTAATTGCATATCAGCAGCTAAAGGATGTTGTTGTACATACTCCTTTGCAGAAAAATGAACGATTGTCAGAAAAGTATGAGTGTAATCTCTATTTAAAACGGGAAGATTTACAGTATGTCCGTTCGTTTAAGTTAAGAGGTGCTTACTATAAAATGAAAACAATCGAGTCAGAGGCTCGGGAGAAAGGCGTTGTATGTGCAAGTGCAGGCAATCATGCTCAAGGAGTTGCTTATGCATGCCGTAAATTAGGTGTTAATGGGAAAATCTTCATGCCGCAAACAACTCCGCGCCAAAAGATTTCTCAAGTACAAATGTTTGGGCGGGAATATGTCGAAATTGTCTTGATTGGCGATACATTTGATGACTCTTACTATCAAGCGAGAAAATGTGGAGAAAAAGAAGGAAGAGCGTTCATTCATCCTTTCGATGATGAGAAGGTAATTGCAGGGCAAGGAACCATTGCGGTTGAAGTTTTGAATGATATAGAAGAGCCGATTGATTTTGTATTTGCAAGCATTGGCGGCGGCGGACTAATGTCTGGCTTGGGTGCATACTTTCATAGTGTTTTTCCACATACGAAGATGATTGGTGTGGAGCCAGAAGGTGCAGCAAGTATGAAAACTTCTATTCAGCGCAATGAAATTACACCGTTAGCTGATATTGATAAATTTGTTGATGGTGCAGCAGTCCAATGTGTTGGAGAAAAAACATTTGAAATTTGTCAAAATGTTGTGGCTGATATTATTCCAGTACCAGAGGGAAAGGTTTGTACGACCATTTTAGAGCTTTACAATGAGCATGCGATTGTAGTTGAACCAGCAGGAGCGCTGCCAATTGCAGCCCTTGATTTTTATAAAGATCAAATAAAAGGCAAGTCTGTTGTTTGTGTTGTAAGTGGAGGCAACAATGATATTAGCCGTATGCAAGAGATAAAAGAAAAATCATTAATCTATGAAGGCCTGCTTTATTATTTCATTGTTAATTTTCCACAACGTGCAGGAGCATTGCGGGAATTTCTTGATGAAGTACTTGGTCCAGAGGATGATATTACTACATTTGAATATACGAAAAAAAATAACAAAGAAAATGGGCCAGGGCTTGTCGGGATTGAATTGAAACATAAAGAAGATTATCATTCCTTAATTGATCGCATGAATAAAAAAGGTTTTCCGTATACGGAAGTGAATAAAGATAGCAATCTATTCCATTTATTAATTTAGTCGATCATTGGTGAACCTTTCAAAGTATAAGGAGTGGTTCTGAACGTTTTCAACCAGCTTTAAAAAATGCATCTCTTGCCGCTAGGGGGTGAAGAGATGCATTTTTTTATATTGTACTAATCGTATTGATTTCGTTCTAAAGAAATGAATCTTTCATTTGTTTTTTAAAACGTATTTCTTGTTTTTTTCATATGAAACCAATATGTTTTATTTATGGCTGTTTACTGTTATTTATTCTCCATAGCGAATTAAAACAGAAAGGAAATGTATATGAAGCACCAGACAGAAGAAAAACAGGTATTATGGTCGAAAGCTTTTATTATGCTTTTATTTGCGAATCTCTTTATCTTTATGGGCTTTCAAATGTTGATCCCAACATTGCCTCCATATAGTCAATCAATAGGTGCTTCCGGCTTAGAAATCGGTTTAGTCACGACCTTATTTTCAATTGGCGCGGTCATTATCCGCCCCTATATTGGCTACATGCTAGAGTATAGAGATCGCAAGCCGCTCATTATAATTGGCGCCATTTCATTATTGCTTATTACCGTACTATACCCTTTTACCCAGTATATCTTCGTTTTTTTGATATTTAGACTGATCCATGGTCTCGCATGGGGTTGGTCGACAACGGTAAATGGAACAGCTGCAGTTGATATTGTCCCTAATGCTAGAATTGGGGAAGGGATGGGTTATTTTGGTCTATCCGTAACAATCGGCATGATTATTGCGCCAAGTCTTGGAATTTATTTATTCCAGCACTATAGTTTTACCGTTTTAGTAGTTGTCTCAACTATCTTAACGATCATTGCCATCGGATTGCTGATGCGTGTTAAGTTGACAACTCCACGAATTGTTGCAGAAAGGAAAAAGGAAGAGGTACATTTTTCTTTTCTCAGTTCATTTGTAGAAAAGTCAAGCTGGTACCCAGCTTTTGTTACATTCATGGCAACATTTGGCTATGGAACAATCGTTACCTTTATCATTATCTTTAGTGAAGAGAGAGCGCTGAATAATATTTTTCTTTTCTATTTGATTAATGCAATTGTGGCAACGATCGTCCGGCCGATAACGGGAAGATGGTTTGATCAGAAAGGGCCAAAAGCTTTAATTATCACGTGTGCTGCTCTTACGTTTATTGCGCTTTGGCTATTATCGTTGGCGACTTCTACAGCTTATATTATTTACTCTGGGATCTTCTTCGGTGCTGGGTATGGTTCGCTTATTCCAACCTTGCAAGCATGGGTCTTGGCGAAAACAAATCCTGAACGAAGGGGAGTTGCAAATGGGATGTTTTATTCAGCCATCGATTTAGGAATTGGACTTAGCGGCCTCGTGTTTGGAATCATCTCTAAATATGTTCAAACTGCTGCTTTGTTTCAGATTTCAAGCTTCTTTTTTATTCTTGTCATCCTCCTTACGATGTTTGCTAGTAAGGAAGCACTGGAAAAACAGCAGCCTAAAATAGTAGTCTCTCACGGTCGCAAGTGAATGGGATTTTCTGGATTCCTCTTAAATTCCCTGCATGACAATGTTATTCATACTAGAGATGAATGACAGGCGCAGCAGGGAAGTGTACAACGGTACTCCATTACAAATGTTTTTATTTTAGCACATCAAACGGACGCATCATGTCATAATCTTCATGTTCGAGAATATGGCAATGCCAGACATAGCGGCCATGGTAAGGTTCAAACACCGCTTTAATTCGCGTTATCTCTCCTGGTGTCGCTAATACAGTATCTTTTCGCCCCCGTTCATATATAAATGGTGAAGAAGCAGGGCCAGTAAAGAAGATTGTGCCAGTTTCTTTAAATCGTTCTACATCGAATGGTCTACGATCAAGTACGAGAAAATCGACTAAATGGATATGAATAGGATGAGGAAAGTTCATTACATTTAAAAACGACCAAATTTCGGCATCCCCTAATCTCGGATGATCAGAAACAGGATCTGACCATGATTTGTTACTTAGTAAAAACAAGGGTCTGCCATATTGGTCTTGCTCTGTATCTAGAGTCATATACCGCAAGCCTTTAACTGGCTGGTCGATGGCCAATGATTTTCTCGCGAGTCTTTTTGGGAGAGAATGGTCTTTCTTATCTGAAAGTGGAAGTGATACTGTAAATTGCATGACGAGTTCCGTATTTTCATTAACTGGTGGACTACTATTGCGTAAAATGATTTTTTTCCCAGCATGGGCAGAAAAATCGATGATTATGTCTGCGCGCTCTGCAGGTGCCAAAGTGATCTGATTGAGTTTTACTGGCTTTTCCAACAAGCCGCTGTCAGTTCCAAGTTGATAAAAAGATTCTTCATCATCTAGTGTAAAGGTGTAATTGCGGCTATTAGAGCCGTTTAACAAACGAAAGCGATATTTACGGGGCTCAACTTCTAAATAAGGCCAAATTTTCCCGTTTGCTAAAATAAAATCGCCTGCAAAAAATGGAACAACGGATGGATTAGGAGTGTCTCTAGTAGCAGGTGTCGGCTGTTCTGGATAGAACAAAGATCCATCTCTGTTAAAGGACCGATCTTGAATTAGTAATGGGATATCATACTTTCCAGAAGGCAAGTTTAAACACTTTTCTGTATAATCATGAATGAGGTAAAATCCTGCAAGACCTGCGTAGACGTTTAAGCGTGTAATACCAATTGCGTGGTCATGATACCACAAAGTTGCTGCTTCTTGTTTGTTCGGATATTCATATATTTCGTGTTGAAAGGTTGGCCCAGTTTCCTGAAATCGATAAGAAAACCATGCTTCAGGATAACCATCGCTTTCAGGAGGTGTTTTCGCCCCGTGAATATGGACTACTGTTCGGACTTCAGGAGCATGCTCTCCTCCATGAAGTGTATGATCGATTGGCAAAAAATGTTTTTTAGGCAATTCATTTATCCATTTGATTTGGACAAGCTCATTCTTCTCGGCTTCAATCGTTGGCCCAGGGAAACGCCCCTCATATCCCCATAATCGCGTTGGCCTTAAATCACGATGCAGTTTTTGATAGCATTCAGTCATTCTCACTTCATAATATGTTTTCTGGTCATCCTTATATTTAGGTTTTAACGTTTTTGGAATCGGCAAAGGATCGACAAATTTTCTTAGTGTTTGATCCAACTTCATGTTTGTCCTTCCTTTCATTACATAATAGTAAAAATAAGATCGAGACAAGCTGTTGAAATGACTATTTAGTTTAAAGCAAGAGAAAAACGAGAAAAAGTTCTACATGCAGCCCATAAGAAATGATCTCTTTTATTAGATGCCCGCTTTTTTAAATACGGAACGGCTAATCGAAAAAATTTTAGATGTTCCATTTTTTCAGGTATGATCGTTGAAAAGAGAGATGTTTCTCACTCTTATCTTAGATATGTTTAATAATTCGAGAATTTCCAATGATGTATATAGCTAAATATGATTCTATTTGTGGTGAGAGAAAACACTGCAAAAGGGAAGTTAGCATTAGAAATCGGAGTATTCGATTGTTCAAGTAGTTATTCGCTATCTATTTTTGAACAATTCTCAATATTAGAGACGCTATTACATAAGCATCTGAAAAAAAGTGGTTGCGTTTTTAGAGTGTGGAAGTGCTTGTAGCAAAAAGAGGAGCAGGCTTGTTTCAAAATTCTTAAAAAGCAAGCCTGTTTTCAAACACATAATTGTAAAAAAATTAATTACTTGGCTGCTAAATAAAGAAATCTTCATGCTATGATAAAAAGCTATAAAGTTTTTCAGTCAATATCCATAGCGGTGGAGTTTGATTTCCCTGACACAGCATTTAATTTAATTAAGAAGGCAGTCAATGTTTCACCAGTCAACAGTTGTTGTAATGGTTTTTCCGTGATCGGGATATTGTTTTCTCGAAACAAGCTAGCTGTTTCTTGCCAATTTTCTACGATTTCTTTTGGTGACATATGTGGTTTAATGACCATCTTCTTCTCCTCTCCTTTCTTTCTATTTTATATTATACACCAAAAACCTGCTAAATTATTTTTACCCCTCATCCTTTACAATGTTGAACATGTCCCAGATAATAGCAGTAATGTATGAAAAGTTTCTACTGCACCGTGTAAAAAGGAGTTGAAAACATTTGTATAAAGTACTGATCGCTAGTCGCGATGCATTTGATGCAAAGGGCATTCAATGGCTATTAGGATCATCATTTCCGAACATAAAAGCCGAAGCAGCTGTGGATCTAACTGCGGCATGCCAGCTGATGGAGCAATTAGGGCCATCCCTTCTAATCGTTGAAATGGATTTTTTTTCTGACAAACAGTCTGAATCATTTTTTAAAGCAGTGAAAATTATGAAGCCAACGATCATCGCTTTAACAGTAGAACCAACTTTTGAAGCGGCACAGAAAGCCATTCATTTAGGCGTCAAAAAACTGTTTGTGAAACCATTTCCACCACAAGATTTAATGAAAAGTGTGCAAATGTTTTTGAAAGATTGGGAAACTGGAGATGCACTTCTGCCGACAGAAAGTAAAAAGGAAAAAAATGAAGCGCCTTATGAAAAATTGTTTTTACCATCGTCTCATTCCTTCGTTCCACAGGTATTGAGCGCTTTTAAACCAGAAAAGCGAGAGGTATTGCCATCATTATACATATTTTTGCAGCAATATCATTTTCTACATAAGCCTATATTGATCCTATTAGAGGAAATGATTATAGCGATTTTTAAAAAGACTGAAGAGCACCAAATTGATCAAACATGCAAAAAACTATTAAGTGATTGGCATGAAATAGAACAAACATCGTTGTCTATCATGATTAATGGCAATCACCATGCAGGAAAATCACTTCATCAACAATATACAGAAACAAAGAAAATGGTTGATATCACTTTCTTTGTTGGCTATAAAAGTGTACTGTTCTTTTCAAAACCGTTGCAATGGAAGTTTATCGACCCTTTTTTAACCCCTCAAGAACAACGATTATGGATTAGTTTCTTAAATGAGGGAGATAAAAAAGAGATAAGATCTTGGCTATATCGTGAATTTTTACAATTTCGTGATCCATATCCAGACCCAAGTCTGTTAAGAATTCGGTTAACGAGTATTCTTGCTCAGCTGCGCCGCCACATGAAAACATATCATCTAGATCATCACCAAGAATATGAAGACGCTTACTTACAAATGTTTGAGGCGATTTTATATGGATCATTGATTTACCGGATTGTGCAACAATTAATCGATTTTACATCGAAAATAATCGATGCGGTTCAACAAGCACACTATGCGTATTCATTTGACATCATAGAAAAAAGTCTCCGTTTTATAGAAACAAATTATTGGAATAAACAAATCGATCTGCAAACGTTAGCAAAGCTAGTTGATCGAAATCCATCTTACTTTAGTCAACTTTTCGCTAAAAAAGTAGGAAAAAAATTTCGTCAAAAGCTGAATGAAATTAGAGTGAAAGAAGCACAAAAGCTCCTTGTAGAAACAGACCTGTCAATAAAGGAAATTGCTGCTTTAACCGGATTTCAAAATCAACAATATTTTTCCCGTATCTTTCATCATTATACAGGACAAGCTCCCAGACAGTATCGTTCATCTCAATTACAGTAAAACGAATGATAAATAAAATAAAAATAGTATAAAAAAAATGAACAAAACATAAAAAAATTATTTTTATATATAAAAAGTATAAATAATTCAATAAAATCATTATACTTTGACGCTGACGGAGCTTTTATAATACATGTATAGAGAAAACAAGCGCATTAGGAGGTAAAATGATGAAAGCGGATACATCAAGCGTTAAAAAGTATACTGGTTCTGAGCTACATACAAAAGGGTGGGTTCAAGAAGCAGCATTGCGTATGTTAATGAATAATTTAAATCCAGAGGTAGCGGAAAAGCCAGATGAGCTCGTCGTTTATGGCGGGATAGGAAAAGCAGCTAGAAACTGGGGAAGCTTTGAAACAATTATAAATACTTTGCACAATTTGGAAACAGATGAAACATTGCTTATTCAATCGGGCAAGCCTGTTGCTGTTTTCAAAACACATGAGGATGCCCCGCGTGTACTTATTGCCAATTCAAATCTCGTTCCTGCTTGGGCGAATTGGGATACTTTTCATGCATTAGATAAAAAAGGGTTAATGATGTACGGACAGATGACAGCAGGAAGCTGGATTTATATTGGTAGTCAAGGAATTGTTCAAGGAACATACGAAACTTTTGCTGAATTGGCACGCCAGCATTTTAGCGGTACTTTAAAAGGTACGATCACGTTGACAGCAGGACTTGGTGGGATGGGCGGTGCACAGCCGCTTGCGGTGACAATGGCTGAAGGTGTATGTATTGCAGTAGAAGTTGACGAATCAAAAATCGATCGCAGAATAGAAACCCGTTATTTAGATAGGAAAACAGACTCCTTAGAGGAGGCATTACAGCTAGCGAAGGCTGCTAAAACAGCAGGTGAGGCACTTTCGATCGGTTTAGTTGGAAATGCAGCGGATATATTGCCGAAGATGCTTAAGATTGGTTTTATCCCTGATGTGCTAACAGATCAAACATCCGCACATGACCCATTAAATGGATATCTTCCGAGTGGATGTAGCCTTGAAGAAGCTGAACGACTTCGAAAAGAACAGCCTGATGACTATACGAGAAGAGCAAAGCAAAGTATAGCAGTACATGTAGAAGCAATGCTCACGATGCAGCAAAAGGGTGCAATCACATTTGATTACGGCAATAACATTCGTCAAGTTGCAAAGGATGAAGGGGTTGCCAATGCTTTTGATATCCCTGGTTTTGTCCCTGCTTATATTAGGCCGCAATTTTGCGAAGGAAAGGGTCCTTTTCGCTGGGTCGCGTTAAGTGGCGACCCAGAAGATATTTATAAAACGGACGAAGTGATTTTACGAGAATTTAAAGATAATCAAGCACTCTGTAAATGGATTAAAATGGCACAAGCAAAAATTCAATTTCAAGGCCTGCCATCTCGAATTTGCTGGCTTGGCTACGGGGAGCGGGCAAAGTTTGGCAAGATCATGAATGATATGGTTGCAAGCGGCGAATTGAAGGCGCCGATTGTCATTGGCCGCGATCACCTTGATTCTGGTTCCGTTGCGTCTCCTAACCGCGAGACGGAAGCAATGAAAGATGGCAGTGATGCGGTAGCTGATTGGCCGATTTTAAATGCACTCATTAATGCAGTAGGAGGCGCCAGCTGGGTATCCGTACATCATGGGGGTGGTGTTGGAATGGGGTATTCACTTCACGCTGGAATGGTTATTGTTGCAGACGGAACGAAAGCAGCAGAAAAGCGGCTGGAACGGGTGCTGACAACTGATCCGGGGATGGGAGTCGTACGTCATGCTGATGCGGGATACGACTTAGCAATCAAAACGGCGAAAGAAAAAGGCGTACACATTCCAATGCTAAAAGGTGAATAGTAAGGTATCGTTTGCAGAGAAGGAGTGAGTGATACAATGAATGATAAACCTATTTTCATCAAAAACGCTAATGAGTTAATTACATTAAAAGGAAGTTCAGATGCCCCTTTAACGAAAGCAGGGATGAATGAACTGCATATTTTAAACAATGGAAGTGTTTGGATAGAAGCTGGAAAAATTGCAGCGATTGGTACAGCTGAAGAATTGAAAGTGAAATACAGAGCTAAACTAGAATCGGCAATGATCGTTGATGCAGCAGGAAAGATTGTCCTTCCCGGCCTTGTTGATCCCCATACACATATCGTGTATGCCGGCAGTCGCGAAAACGAGTTTAATATGCGCTTGAATGGCGCTACCTATATGGAAATTATGAATAATGGCGGCGGCATCCATGCAACAACTTCTAAAACAAGAGAAGCCTCCCACGAACAGCTTTTTGCAGAAAGTATGAAACGGCTTGATTCTTTTCTTAAACATGGCGTTACTACCGTTGAGGCAAAAAGCGGTTATGGTTTAGATTGGGAAACGGAGAAAAAACAATTAGAAGTAGCAAAACGATTAAATGAAACCCATGTCATTGACATCGTTAGCACTTTTATGGGAGCACATGCGATTCCTGCGCAGTATAAAGAAAATCCTGATGCGTTTGTAGATTTAGTAGTGACAGAAATGATACCAAAAGTAGTGGAAGAGAAGCTTGCAGAATTCAATGATGTATTTTGTGAACGCGGTGTTTTTACTCCTGAACAATCACGAAGAATTTTAGAAGCAGGGAAACAATATGGACTCATTCCTAAGATTCATGCAGATGAAATTGAACCATATGAAGGTGCTGAGCTGGCAGCAGAAGTTGGCGCTATTTCTGCCGACCACCTATTAAGAGCTTCAGATAAAGGGATGCTAGCAATGGCTCAAGCAGGGGTTATTGGTGTCCTCCTGCCAGGAACAGCTTTCTTCCTTATGGCTGAATCAGCAAAAGGCAGAAAAATGATCGATATGGGAGTGCCAGTAGCGCTTTCGACGGATTGCAATCCAGGTTCCTCACCAACAACGTCCTTGCCATTTATCATGAACTTAGCATGTATGAAAATGGGGATGACTCCTGCAGAAGCAATTACAGCAGCAACAATTAATGCAGCCCATGCCATTAACCGCAGCAAAGAAATAGGCAGTTTAGAAGTAGGGAAAAAAGCTGATATTGTAATCATGGATGTACCGAACTATATGCAGTTAGCGTATCATTATGGCATGAATCATACTGACACAGTGATTAAAGCGGGGAAGATTGTTGTCCAAGGAGGAAGCATTTGTTAATGTTTGATCAAAAAAAGGTTGAGCCCGGCTTTTCATAGCGGGCTTTCATTAAATATACCCACTATCTATCTAGAGGCAAATCCCTTTTGTCTTGTAGTTGATGATTAAAATCAAATATCCTTTTCATGCTTACAGAATGGGAAAGCTTCAACAGCGATAATTACATAAAAAAACGCTTATCAAAAAGAGGAGAGGAAAATCTTTACTTGCGAAACAACATTCATCGTTATTAGAACGATAGTCTATTTAAGATGAAAGGGTGGGTGTAGTAGCATATATAGCATCTTCAAAGAGATTAGTACAATGTTTATCATATGTTAAGTGATTAAAAGCAAATGCGAGCATTAATTTTAACAGTAGTTTTTAAAAGGCTACCGAGGTTTTCTCGACAGCTTGAGCAGTATTCAATGTTTAGCAGAATTAGGTTGTAGTCCTGCTAAAGATAAATATCCACTATCGTAGTGGAATATAGGTTTATAAATATCTCCCCAACTTTTCAACGTTTCTTCAATTATGCACCGCAGTGTGATGGCAATTTCATTTTTATCATTAGTATTGTTGGTTTCATGTCTTCGATGGTATAGCATTAATTCATCTATCCAGTGGAAACGATAATCTACTATCAAACGAAAAAGAATACTCATATCTTCTACATACCTTCCTTCGTAGGGAACATCAGTTGGCCATCCACCAATTTCTTTTAAAATAGATGTACGATAACATCTAGGCCAAACAGAGGTATTAGCCTGGATAAAATCATAAGGATCAGAAAATGATCTTCCTTTCATCATATAAGACTGGGTTGCATTTCCAAAAGCATCTTCCCAGCAAACTTTCATATTTCCGCTTAATACAGCAACATCTTCTGGTTGTTGCACAGCTTCTCTCATTAATGTTTCTAGAGTATTTGGATAAAACCAATCATCAGCGTCTAGCTGAACAAAAAAAGGTGTATTCATTTGCTGCAACCCTGTATTTAAACTTTTTGCGTGTCCTTGGTTAATAGAATGGCGAATTAGAGTAACTCGGGAATCTTGAAGATAAGATTGGATGAGATCTGTACTGTTGTCAGTTGAAGCATCATCTACGAGTAAAATTCTCCAATCTGAATACGTTTGATTAAAAATACTGTTTACGGCATCAATTATATATTTACCAGGATTATAAAAGGTTATTAAAACAGTAATCATATTTTCCAATTATATACCCCCTAACTGGCTTTCCTTAAAATATGTGTATGGTTTTCTAAAAAAAATGCTTGTTTTGGTGTACATAATTAAATTAAAATATGTTAATTGATTAGGGGATGAATATTGAGTTTTAAAAAGGACGTTAACATATTAGTTATGTTTATCTTTAGGTTAGGTAAGTGTAACATTTGATATTAAAAGCGCCACAACATTTTAGATATGTCTAAAATGTTGTGGTCCGATTGTTTTCTATTTTCACTAACACACCCGTTTCTGGAAGATAGCCATTTATGAATAATTGTTTCCTTTCTTGCTATAAATTTCATAAGCAAAAAATCCAAATAAAAAGCCTATTCCAGCTCCTAAACTAACTGTAAATACTAGAGAGGTAAGGGAAAACATGCCATAAATTACACCGATAGCACAACCAAAAAGCATTCCCATTGGTATTAAACTATCTAATAAATTTTGAGCGCCTTTTGATTTTTTCTTACCTAGGTCGCCTTGGTTATATTTATGTTTAAGCCTTTCAATGACATATACTACAATTCCTCCCACTATTACAACAGGCGCAATTGCCATGACTAACCCCATGTTAGAATCTCCTTTCACTTATTAATCAGATTATACCTGCTACTTAAAATTTTATTCCGTTAAATGGCCATTAGTAGAATAAGGATTATAACTCCCGAAAGTATTCAGTAGTTTTTCATTTTCTATTTCACGTAATCGCTTATTTTCTTTTTCGAGTTCTTTTTTTATTCTTTATCCAGTGGGGGATGGAGAAACCCCCACTGATGGAGGTTTCACTTTAATTGTTGTTCATTATTCTTTCTTTCAATAGGTGAGCGATATTTTTCCCGTTTGTCATACAGTCTGCGATGCCAACGCCATAATAAGAACATCCAGCAAGAAGAATATTTGGATATTTCTTTGTTAAGGCTGCGTTTAATTTGTTGACTGTTTCTTGGTGTTTTAGGTTATAAGTAGGCATTTGTTTCTGCCATTTTGTTACATTTACTGTAATTGGTTCACCTTTGATTCCGATGCTTTTTTCAACATCTTTTAATGCAACTTGAATAAGTTTATCTTTATTTAAGCTATTTAAGTATTCATACTGGACTGGGTCAGTGCTTTTATAAAATAATCGTAATAATAGCTGTTGATTTTCTGATGTATGTTTCCATTTCCTGCTCATCCATGTGCATGCATGACAATGTAGGCCGCTGTTACCAGGAACGATAAATCCAGTGCCATCTTTAGGCAGTTTTTCATCAGGAATATCAAATCCTAAATAA
The DNA here is from genome assembly GCF_030812995.1 of Bacillus chungangensis. Taxonomy (GTDB): domain Bacteria; phylum Bacillota; class Bacilli; order Bacillales; family Bacillaceae_C; genus Bacillus_CF; species Bacillus_CF chungangensis. The sequence goes on from NZ_JAUSTT010000012.1 coordinate 65,475, forward strand.
ACACTGATAAGTGAAGCACTGATGAAATGTTGAAAATGATGATCCAATTCATCATCCTGGAGCATTTGTTGTGCAGCCTGGTGGGGAACACTTAATACAACAAAATCTGCTTCCATTTTTTCATGATTGTCAAATGAAATCATATATTGATTGTCTAGCTTTCTAATCTCAGTCGCTTTTACGCCTTTTAAAATCATCGCATCTGTTAACTGTTCTTCCATCCGATCGATCAGTGTAGAGAGGCCGTTTTTAAAAGAAATGAATTTTTTGTTATTTTTTGTTTGAAATTGTTGTTGATTTTCGGATAACCCACGAATAATGCTCCCATACTGATTTTTATAGTCAAGAAGGTATGGAAGTGTAGAAGCTAGCGTTAATTCATTCAGTTTTCCAGAATAAACGCCTGATAAGACAGGGCCAATTTGCTTCTCAACGATTTCTTCACCGAGAAAATATGTCAGAAACTCTCCAACCGAGCTGTCTTTAGTAAATGTCGTATTCTCCGTTTCAAAATCTTTCAAAGCAGCAAGTTTTCCAGCTTCAGAAATCAGTTCGCTGGAGAATAGTGCTTCCTTGCTAGTGGGGATTCCAAATACAGTGTCTGCTGGAATTTGCTGCAATCCTTTATTTGAATAAAGAAATGATTTTCCAGTTTCGTTATAGGCAATTTCATTATGCAAGTGTAGTTCATCAAGCAATGAAGAGACATTTTTTTTTCGAGCGACAATGGAGTCAGCACCTGTCTCCATGATAAATCCGCCAGCTTTTGTCGTCTGAATTTTACCACCTAATGTTGCACTTTCTTCCACTAATATGGAACGAATAGGCAAGTTACAAGCTTTTTTGATTTTTTCTAAATAATAAACTGTTGAAAGGCCAGTAATACCTCCACCAATCACAACAACCGTTTTCAATATTGTCACTCCCCAACATTCATCGTGATGCCTTTATTAAACTATATTGTTGATAACAATAGCAATAAAATGTCGGCTTGATCTACTATTTGTCACGACGTGTTCACAAATGCTTCCTAATAATTGTTAAAAGCCCCACTGATGGAAGTTTCACTTTAATTTTTACCCAAATAGGAACAAGTCATCGTAATAAAATCAACACCATGATGTTTAAAAGAATGCTGCATAGAAAACCCAACTCTTTTGTAAACAGTAATGGCCCGTTTGTTGAAAACTGCAACAGTTAATCTCATCTCTTTTGGGTGAAATGCCTCATTTGCAAAAGCTAATCCAGCTTCAACAAAGGATTGTCCAGTTCCCTTTCCAGTACGTGACGGCTTCATTCCAAATCCAATATTTAATATATTTTTTTCTCATAGAGTCCTAATGTCTGACCAGCTTGAACTTGGGCACTTGTTTCCAAAACAAAAGAACCCAATGAGCTGATTGTTATTATCAAAAACAGAATAGTAGGAGCCATTTAATAATTCTTTCAGTTCTTCGTCACGATCTTGAATATTATAGAAAGAATAGGGTTCATCATATTTCTAAGCTACGATTTCACATGCATCAGCTAATGTCATTTTCTTTATGTGGAAAGCCAAGATAAACATCTCCCAACTATTGATTGAAAGTTTAGTATATAAGTTAAAATATTCATAACTTCATTGTATCCAACATTTTTACGAGGAAATTTACATTAATTTCCGATACACTCTCAGTTTCTAAACGTTCGTCAAGAAACTTTTCCCTAAGAAAGGAAAGCCTTCCCAAAAAAATTGGTGAAGGCTTTCTAATATTTTTATAGAATTGCAATTGCTAACGCTTTGGAGCCTTATATCCAGCGCTCTCCGCTTCTTCTGGAGAACAAAACCAGCGAACGACATTTTTAGTTCTGCTGTAATAAGTACTTCCAGGAACGTGATAAATTCCATTCTTGCTACCTTTTATGTTGCAATCTGTAAAAAATATTTAACATGATGGTCTCCTAAAATATCTTTGTTAAAGACTAATTATTTCATATTTTCTTTGTGATCTTGCTCTTTTTTTAAGGCTTTGCTTTAAGTGAACTACTCACCACTTATCGACCTTGCGGTCTGATTGAAGTGGGAGCTTCTAGGGAACTAGATACTTTTGTTAGCTATCTATATTTACCAAGCTATAAGGGTAGTCCCTACCCCTAAAGAAAATACCAACTACATGGCGAGTTTCAGCAAATTTTTATTTGCATGTTTTGGAAGTAATTGTTGATTTTCTTTTACTAATACAGAAGCGAAATATTTATTTTTAGGTGTTTTAGAAATGGTTACAGACTTAATCAAGCATGGTTTTTTATAGCACTATCAAACTCCATATTGTATAGACTAATCATAGAACAATCTTTTGGCTTACGCCAACCGAAAATTCATCTCCCACTTTCATTGGGCTATGCCCTTCACATTTTTAGAAGTGGGAGAATTCTTTTCGGAAATCCAGTTAAATGAATAAACTAATTTTGTGTTCACTCCTTTATTCTCCTTTTTTCTCTGCTTTTGGATGATAAACCTTATAAAGGAAATAGAAATCTATATAGATTATAAGGCATATAATAAAAATAACCAAGTGAAAATGATATTTTTTATTATTTTCTAATTATTTAGTCTTTTTGGTTCAGTTAATCTATTGTGCATCAACGTCTCAATGAAAATGAAAAACTCAGCCCTTTTATTCTGTTTTATAATGTAAAATCAATATGTTATATCTTTGCTAAGTACTAGATAATTTATCCCACATCTAACTAGCAGTGAGCCCCCCCCTCAAGAAGGGGAATCAAAGAAGTTTAGGAGGGGGATAACTGAAAGTCCAATGTCCGATTGGTTCGTCCGACAGGACAAGGAAAGCTTCGGCAGTGATACATCGTACGAAGAATAAGCGGTTTTCTTTTTTCGAGGACATTGCGATCTTATCCTTTGTTCTACTTCTTATCAGTGGGGGATGAAAGAAAACCCTATTCATGAAGTTTCACTTTATTTTAAGGAGGAGACGTGTTGCTAAGCTTTAAAACATTCAAGAAAATGAAATGGAGGTCTAAGATGTATATTTGGTATGTCAGCTATGGATCAAATTTATGTGAGGAACGATTTCATTGTTATATAAAAGGCGGAAAGCCGGACGGAGCTGTAAAACCTGAAAAAGGATGTCGTGATAAAACCCTTCCAAAGAAAAATGAAAGAATTACATTTCCTTACCAATTATATTTTGCCAAGAATAGCAGCAAGTGGGGAAAAGGAGGGGTTGCTTTTATTGGTCACCAAAAAGAAAAATCAGCGAAGACAATTGGCCGTATGTATTATATTACAGAAGAGCAATTTATTGATGTCACTGCGCAAGAAAACAATTGTGAATCGGTAGTAATTGATTTTGATAAACTCTTCCAAAATGGACATCAAACGATAAATGCTGGGTGGTATGGCCGATTGGTTTATCTTGGGAAAAAAGATGGTGTGCCTATGCTTACCTTCACTTCAAATCAAGACATAGGATCTGAGGTTTTTAAGGTTCCTTCGTTAGCGTATTTAACCACAATCGCAAACGGCCTTATGGAGCTAGGACTGAATAAAAAAGAAGTGATCGACTATTTTCTACAATGCTATGGCATTAGAGAGGCATTCACAAAAACAACCCTTTCTGCTTATCTGTTTCCTGAAAAATAAAGGGTTATGTTAGGATCAGATATGACTTTATAAAGACAACCTAGCAATCGCTCTTTTCGTTTGACAAGCTAAATGCCGGAATTTATTATTCAGCCGAGAACCTTGTGATTTCAATCATGAGATGAGACTGACATTTGTTTTAACAAACTGCAACTTAAATCGTGAGAGCTTCAAAATTTGAATCTAGATGTAATCATCCAAATTTAGGTAATGTTATGAATAAGCGTTTTTACTATCCGAATTAAGGTATTTATCTTTAAAATTAGAAGGAATCTTGGCATTCAATATTTAGAAAATAAAGTTCGAATCTTAGGTTTTGCCACGAATTTTGTTGTTTATCGTCGTCCTAATGATTATTTTAAGCTAGTGCCAAGTTTTGCAATTAAGCAATCTTTGTCTACTAAGCTCTTCTATTTAAATCAAGTTTCATGCTGAAACATTTTAAGAAATGAGTGAGCATGTTTGTCTAACATTTCATATGCATTTTTAACATTATCGAGAATAGGGATGTTTATTTTAATAAGTACTATTCACTTTTTCATCATTAATCCAGAAGAATCCTGGAAATATTGGTTTGTTACGATTGCTATTGTTATCTTTATTATCAATCATATTTTGACTTTCTCTACAGAAAATAACAAGTTGGAATTATTATATTGCACCATTGATTTAATCGTTAGTATCGCATTTGGATTTGTTTTTATCGTAGATAGCAGCTTGTACTTAATTTTTTTTGGCATCGTTTCGACGACAATTTTTATACAAACCGGCCGCAAAATAGTTTTATTGCTCTTTTCGCTAGCTTTTGCTGTAAGTTGGGCCTTGATCAGTTATTATCAGGTCTATGTGATATTTAATCATTCGATTCTTATTTATAATCTATTAAGCTTAACTTTTATCATATTTGGAGGAATTGTTGGCAGCCTCATTCGAAAACTAATGCTCGCTGGTGAAACAATTGAAGATCAACTTGAGCAATTAACTGCTTCTCATCACGTGCTGGAGGATGCTCATCAACAGTTAAGTGTCTATGCTGAAAAAGTAGAGGAGTTTACGGCAATTCAAGAGCGAAATAGGATTGCAAGGGAAATTCATGATCGCGTAGGACATAAAATAACTGCTCTTTTAGTGCAAATTCAGCTTGCACGAGAGCTGATGAAGCTAGACGAAAAACAATGTAAAGAAGCACTGCAAAACGCTGAAAAGCTTACACGCGATTCTCTTGAAGAAATTAGGATGTCTGTCCGAACCTTACAAGTTGAAACGAAATTTTCACTTACTTTTTTAGAAGCATTAAAGCAAATGCTTAATGATTTTGCCAATATGACCGGTTTACACATTACGCTTTCAATTGAAGGGGATCTCACCAATGTTCCTCATTCGTTGCAAACGACGATCAAAAGAGTGATGCAAGAAGCATTGACAAATGTGAAACGCCATAGTGATGGAACACAATGTGACATCAGCATAAAAAGAAGCGATACCGAAGTTAGGATAGAAATAATTGATAATGGCAAAGGCAGCAATAATGTGACAGCAGGCTTTGGATTGGTGAATATGCGCGCAAGAGTATTGGAACATGGAGGAACGATTCAATATGGAAGTGAAGCAAATAAAGGCTTTTGTATTAAGATGAGGTTGCCTTTAAAAGGAATGAAATGGCATACGAATGAGGTGCTGTCATGATTAAGATAATAATTGTTGATGACCAGCAGTTAATGCGCGATGGGCTTGCGACTTTATTAAATCTTCGCTCAGAAATTAAAGTGATTGGAACGGCAAAAGATGGCCAGCAAGCTTTGGAAAAAGCACTGGAATTAAAGCCTGATCTCGTATTAATGGATATTAGAATGCCAGGGGTTGATGGAGTAGAGGGAACGAAACGAATTCGTACACATATGCCAGAAACAAAAGTATTGATGCTGACAACATTTAAAGATAGTGAGCTTATTTTTGATGCATTAGAAGAAGGAGCCAGCGGTTACCTATTAAAAGATATGCCGACTGATACGATTGTTCAATCAATTATCACTGTACATGCAGGCGGGGTTGTGCTGCCTTCAGAGTTGACAACACAAATGTTGAGCGAATTAAAACGCAGCAAACATTTAGAGCATGAAATAAATAAGGTTTCATGCGGCAAGATTCCTAATGACATTCATTTGTTAACTGCCCGAGAATTAGAGGTATTACAACAGCTCGGCTATGGGCTCAGCAACAAAGAAATTGCCCAATTATTTCATATTACGGAGGGCACAGTTAAAAATCACGTATCTAACATTATTCAAAAATTGTCGCTCCGTGATCGGACACAGGCTGCTATTTTTGCCGTCCGCTATCAAATTTCAAGTTACAATCAGCAGTAAATATTCCCGTTAGAAACACTTATCTATCAACGAAATCAAGTATTATTCACTTGTTTCGTTGATTTTTTTATTTGTAAGCAGACATTACTTTTGGCATATACCGAAGAGTGAGGAGATCATCACTGAAAATCTATCTGACGTTTGATGGCAATCGCAATGAAAAGCAATACAATGAAAAATATGAAGCAAGATAACAATCGTATTTTAATCTGTATCATACTGAAAGAAAACCCAACGAAGGATGCTTCACTAATTGGCCAGCCTGTTGCCAAGCAAATTGATTGATAGAGGTGAGAGAATGTTAAAGGTTCAAAATGTCACAAAAAAATATGATAAAAAAAAGGTTATACAGGATATTTCCTTTCATGTACGTAAAGGAGAAGCATTTGGATTGTTAGGACCCAATGGCGCAGGCAAATCAACACTCATTGGAATGTTGTGCGGTTTGCTTCCTTATGATCAGGGAGATGTTGAAGTTGGAGGCGTGTCAGTTCGGAAAAATCTACTGATGATTAAAAAGAAAATCGGTGTTGTACCACAGGATATTGCACTTTATCCAACGATGTCTGCACATGACAATTTAATTTTTTGGGGGAGAATGTATGGTTTAAAAAAAATCGAAGCTAAAAAGCGAGCGGCGGAAGTACTGAAGATGGTTGGGCTGTCAGAACGGGCAAAAGAAAGAATAGAAACGTATTCTGGCGGGATGAAGCGAAGAATCAATATTGGTGCTGCACTGATGCATGAACCAGAGCTGCTGATCATGGATGAACCAACCGTAGGAATCGATCCTCAGTCACGTAACCATATTTTAGAAACAGTCAAGAAATTAAATCAAGCTGGAATGACGATCATCTATACAAGTCATTACATGGAGGAAGTAGAATATTTGTGTGAAAAAATTGCCATTATCGACAATGGCGAATTAATTGTAATCGGCACGAAAATGGAAATCTTAAATCGACTTGCTGGTGGGACAGTTTTAAAACTAAAAGTGGAAAATGCAACAGACCAATACATAGAGGCTTTAAAAACAATTCCAGGTGTTGAAAAATTAGTATTGATAGAAGAAGGGGATCTTGATTTGATGATAACTGATCGCCAACAAGTACTTGGAAAAGTTGTCTCATTATCGGTTGCACAGGAAATTCCAATTTTGTCGATTCATATTCAAGAACCGAACTTAGAAACTTTGTTTTTACAACTAACCGGACGTTCATTACGCGATTAGAAGGAGAATGTAAAATGAAGATTTTATCGATTGCCGCTAAAGATTTCAATACTCTCCTAAAAGACCGGAAAGCATTTATGATGCTATTGCTTCTTCCACTAATATTAACAGCAATTTTAGGAGGTGCGCTCCAAAATATCGTTGGAAGTAATATTTCTATGCCAAATATGAAAATAGGCCTATTTATTGAACAAGCTGATCCTTTAGCGGAAAGGTTTGAAGCACTGCTGGCACAAGAATCCTTTCGTGAGGTAATCTCGGTAGAAACAGTTGCTTCCCAAGATCGATTAGAAAAAAAAGTTGCTGATAACGCTGTGGATGTCGGTATTTTCATTCCAGCTGAGTGGAGTAAAAATATTAAAAAAGATGGGCTAAAAACAGTTTCTATTTTAACAGGTGAAAAAAATGGATTTCAAGATTTATTTGTCGCCACTATGTTAGAAGCATTTATTGAGCATTCGGAAACGATTACTGCTTCAATGGATGTTGTGATGACGGAGTTTACATCGAATGGTTCACTGTTTCCAGAGATTAGCAACGATATTATGAAAGCAATTTCTCAAAGTGCGGAAATACAAGAAAACTATGTGAAAGCAGAACCACTAGGGAAAATTCATGTATCTTCAATGCAATATTATGCAGCAGCAATGGAGGCAATGTTCTTATTATTTGTTGCAATGATGGGTGTCAAATCAATCATAAATGAACGTTTAATTGGAACATTTTCAAGAATGCGATCAACGCCAACAAAAACGTTAGATATTATCTTCGGAAAATGTCTTGGAACAGTTTATTTTTCACTCATTCAATTTGCCATCTTTGTTACGGCAACCTATTTCATTCTAGGCGTCCATTGGGGTGAAAATATGTTGCAAATAATGGCAATTGGTTTTGCTTATGTCATTGCGATTTCTGGTTTTTCGCTGTTGATTGCTGCTTTTATAACGAATGAAAAAACGGCAGATGTCATCAGCGGGCTTGGTGTTCAAATCATAGCATTGTTAGGCGGGTCTATGATTCCAATTTCTTTATTTCCTGAACTGTTAAGGAAGTTTGCTTTCATGCTGCCAAATGCATTGGCATTGCAAAGCTTTACAAAAGTAATGGGCGGTTCAAACTGGCATTCATTGGTTTATCCAATTATCTTTTTAATAGGTCTTGGCGGATTATGTTTATGTGTAGGTTCATTGCGGCTGCGAACTGTTAGGGGGTAGGAATATGAATAAAATTGCAGCGTTTTGTTTATTTGAAATAAAAAGAGTATTCCGAAATAGATCGATTTATATTGTGATGTTCGCTATGCCGATCTTATTTGCTTTTATATTTGGCACTGTTTTTAGGGACGATTATGACGGAGAAATGATAAAGCTGGCAATTGTTGATCGTGATGAAACGCAGTTGTCTAAAGAACTGGTAAAAAATATTGAAAATATTTCTTTATTTAAAAGTGAAAAAACATTATGGAAAGCTGCTCAGAAACTACTAGCTGACAAACATGTACTAGGCGTTGTAATTATCAATAATGGATATGGCAATAATCTTTTAGAAAATAATGCACCAGCTATATCATTTAAGCATGGACCAAATTTTACCAATGAAGAATCCATCTCTGCAATTATCAATCATGCAATCGCAAAAATGAAGGTTCAAGTTGCTGCAGCAAAGGTCTGGAGTGAAGAAACCGGAAATGATGATTGGATGTCGATGTACGAAAAAATTGTGGGAGAGGTAAAATCGAAAAAAAGTAAGCTCACTTTTCAAGGCATAAATGGAGAGAGCGCAAAGCCGAAGCTAAGTGCATTATCCCAAAGCTCTGCTGGCTTTTCCATTATGTTCTTAATGATTGTGATGATCTCAACAACTGGAGCAATTTTAGAAGCTAAAAATGTAGGAGTTTGGTATCGGCTCTTATCAACGCCTACGACCAAAATACAAGTGTTAAGCGGATATTTTTTCTCTTTTTTTCTAATTGGCTTCATTCAATTTGGTTTATTAATGATAATGACTTCGTTATTATTCAAAGTTCATTGGGGGAACATGGGAGGAATTTTGTTGCTCGCATCAGCTCTCATATTATGTCTAGTCGGGTTAGGATTGCTCATTTCAAGTTTTGTCAAAACAACAGAACAGCAATCAGCATTCGGAATATTTGTTGTTATTCCAACTTGTATGCTTGCTGGTGTCTACTGGCCAATTGAAATCATGCCTGATTTTATGCAGCGTCTTGCTGACTTCATACCGCAAACATGGATATATTAATGCCATCTACTGTTTTGCTCGGATTTGCTATCCTCTTTTTCAGCATCGGCCTATCGCGGATTAAATATGAATAAAAATGTTATGATAAAAAAGAGGCGAAATTTATTTTAAAATCTGTCTCTTTTTTTTTGTCTTTTTTCTCTTAATCATTTAAAAATTTTACTTTATTAAATAGAAAAAAGAAACCACATATTCCATGAGAAACGTGAATAAAGTTAATGATATGGATGCGTTTTTACAGAAAATAAAATAGAAAGGGGGTATATAAATGAAAAGAAAAGTTAGTTTATTTACACAAATTTTCATTGCTTTTATATTGGCTATTATTCTAGGCATTGTTTTTGGTTCCGATATTAAAGTGCTTCAGCCGCTTGGAGATTTATTTTTACGTTTGATTAAGTTTATTATTGCACCATTAATATTTGCCTCTTTAGTGGTTGGTGTTGCAAGCACTGGTGATCCAAAACGTTTAGGCAGAATTGGAATGAAAACAATCGTTTATTATTTGGTGACGACAGCGATTGCAATCATCATCGGTATTGGTTTTGCTTATTTGATTTCTCCAGGAAATGGAATTGATATCGCCATTCCTAAAACACCAGTACAAATTAATGAAACAGAGGGAATTATTGCAACACTTCTGCAAATTGTACCGGATAATCCATTTGCCGCACTTGCAAACGGTAATATTTTACAAATTATCTTTTTTGCACTTTTTATTGGCTTAGCGATTACATTTTCAGGAAAAAAAGCAGAGCTCATTTATCCATTTTTTGAAGGGTTTGCAGAGGTTATGTATAAAATAACAGGGATTATCATGCGCTTTGCGCCGCTCGGTGTATTAGGTTTAGTAGCTCCAATTGTAGGCAATTATGGTGTATCCGTATTAATGCCCTTAATAAAAGTAATTATTGCGGTTGGGATTGCATGTGCTGCTCATTCTTTGTTCGTATATTCTATCGCAGTAAAATCCTTTGGCAAGATGTCGCCTTTTTTCTTCTTCAAAGGTATTGCACCTGCAGCATTAGTGGCTTTTAGTACTGCCAGCAGTGCAGGAACCTTGCCTATAACAATAAAAAATACACAAGAAAATTTAGGTGTGTCTAAGCGTATAAGCAGCTTCGTTCTCCCTCTTGGCGCAACGATAAATATGGATGGTACTGCAATATATCAAGGTGTTGCAGTTATCTTTATCGCGCAATTCTTCAACTTAGAGTTAACATTCATGCAGCTCGTTACAGTTGTGCTTACGACAATTTTAGCTTCCATTGGAACTGCTGGCGTCCCTGGTGCTGGAATGATCATGCTGGCAATGGTATTAAGCTCGGTTCAGATGCCATTGGAGGGCATTGCCCTTATAGCTGGAATTGATCGGATTCTTGATATGTTTAGAACGACTGTTAATATTGTTGGTGATGCTTCCGCAGCTGTAGTCGTTGCTGCAACGGAAAACGAACTGACATTAAAAAAATAGAGGTGAGATGCAAGCAAACTAACCTAAATCTAGGTTAGTTTGCTTCGTTCATTCAGTTGTTTTTTGGCCATTTCAATCATTTCAGAAACCATCGAACCGCCAATTTCTCCGCCGATTTTCCCTGCGTCTTTTGCTTTAATATTTCCATTATAGTTTTTGTCCAAAGGAATTCCTTTTTCTTCCGCTACTTCGTATTTTGCTAAATGAGAAGTATGTTGATCTACGTTATATCCTTTTTTCTTCATTACCTCTCCCTTCAGCTTGTTTAAAGCTGCTCGTGCTTCTGGAACAAGAATGCGTTGATTTCTGGTTGCCATTTTTTTGTCACCTTCTATTTCTATTATGCAAACTTTTTTTTATGTTTTCCATTACAAAAAAAATGATGCTTTTTTTATACTATTTTTAATAGGAAGAATCATAAATGGATTGAACTATTTTCCAAAATAATGCTATAATGTACCTACTATATTTTGAAAGGGAGTGAGTTAATGGGAAAAAAGTTAAATATATCTTACAACATGCCGTTTCGTTGTCCCTCACTCATTCAATTAGAGCTTAAATAAACATTATCAGTGAATAAGCCATGGCAACAAACGCCTCGGCTTTTTTATTGTGGGAGCAGGCATATAAACTATTTGACTCTTTTATCGCATATCTAACTTTGGTTTCTTCATCAAAGTTAGAGGGGGAGGATAGAAATTACTTCAGTAAATGTCTGTTGGTTTCATTTGAATGAACAAATCCATTAATGGATTTTTTTGGCTCCATGAGTGAACGAAACTGGATGTTCAATCGTAAAGTAGCAAGAAATTTAATGGAGGCGAACTCATGGAATCAAAGCGACTAATGGGATGGGATGAATTCTTTAACGAACACTATCAGGTTTATCAAGAAAAAGGACTTCTTCCAGGAAAAATAATAGCGCAGCAAGGTCATTGCTACCAGGTTAATGATGAAGGACAGGTGTTATTTGCTAAAGTAGCAGGTAAATTTCGATACGATGCCTATTTAAAAAAACATTATCCAGTAGTAGGAGATTGGTGCGTTTTCAGAAAAGTAGAGCATAGTCATGAAGCAATCATTCAAGCTGTGTTGCCAAGAAAAAGTAGTTTTGTAAGAAAGCTGCCGATTTCAGGTGGACGAAAAATGAAAAATGGAATCGTTGAAGGAGGAACGACTGCGGAACAAGTTATTGCCTCTAACATAGATACCTGCTTTATCATTAGCGGGTTAGACCAAAATTTTGATCTCAGAAGGATCGAAAGATTTATCACCTTAGTCTATAACAGTGGATGTAAACCTGTTATTATATTGAACAAAATCGATCTTTGTGATGATGTTGAGTCATTCGTACATCAAGTAAGAAAGGTAGCAGCAAATATACCGATCCTTACAATAAGTGTTGAACATGACATAAACATGAATACGTTAAATCCATATTTATTACCTGGGAAAACGATTGTTTTTCTTGGTTCGTCTGGAGTAGGGAAATCAACGATAACAAACTATTTGCTTGGAGAAGCAGAGCAAAGAAAACAATCAATTAGTATGGCTACTGGTAAAGGGAAACATACGACAACTAGTACAAAACTATTGGTTGACAGTGCAGGCTGTATGATTATCGACACTCCTGGTTTAAGAGAAGTGCAACTATGGGGAGATGAGGAAGTACTGGAACAAAGCTTCCAGGATATTAAAAACATAGCAATCGAATGTAAATTTCATGATTGTCAACATGAAAAAGAACCGGGTTGTGCAGTGAAAAAAGCAATACAAAATGAATTAATTAGTGAAGACCGATTAAAAAGTTATAAAAAACAATTAAGAGAACTAAAAAGATTAGACAAAAAGAAACAACAATTTGAAAAACATATATCTCGACGGAAGAGAAATCATTAATAATGGAAGAGGTTATGCCTATGATGAGACTAAGTACGATGAAAAAAGTAGTTGCCACTGTAGACGAGAATTGGCGGAGTCCTTTGGCAGAAAAAATATTGGAACGATGGGGTTATGATCCTGGTTCTGTTTATTATTTTCGATCTAGTGCAAACTTTGTCTTTGTCTTTTCAAAAGAAGGAAAAGACTATTATTTAAGGTTTAATGAAGCTTGTGAAAGAAGCCTAAAAACAGTGGAAGCAGAAACAGAAATATTACGATACCTTTGTGATAAGCCTATACGCACTGCACAGCCCGTTCCTTCTTTAAATCAAAAATATGTGGAGACAATTGAAACAGAGCTAGGAACATTTTATGCAGTTGTTTTTGAAGCGCTTCAGGGCAACCAATTTGAAATGGAGAAATTGGATAAGGATCATTTTTATAAATGGGGCAGTACGTTAGGCAGACTGCATCATATTTTCAAAACGATGCCAGAGGAATATCGTGATGGGCGGCCAAGCTGGAAAGATCGATTACAATTTGCAAAAACGATGTTAGCGGATGAAGAAACATATATAAAGAACGAATTGGAACTTGTTTTCCAATGGGCAGAGGGGTTGCAAGTTTCAAATGAGCATTTCGGTATGATCCATTATGATTTCGAATTAGATAATCTAAATTGGGAAAAGGATGCTTTTGGCGTACTAGACTTTGATGATTGTCGCACGCATTGGTATGTAGCTGACATTGCTTACGCATTACGAGAATTATCAGAATACGATGTTGATTTAGAAAACCCGTTTGTTCAGTCATTTATTAGCGGTTATAAAACAGAAACAGAATTAGATATGGGTCTGTTAAAAGAGATAAAATGGTTGATGAGAATGCACAACCTTGAATCGCTTGCATCGCTATTACGATCTGTAGATCTCACTATCACATCAGACGATCCTGATTGGCTTTCGGAATTAAAAGAAGATTTGTTAGGATATATTGAGGAATATCGGGATTTCATTCAACAGCTACACACAAATAAAGAATCTGCCAAAAGCTGAATAGAGCAAGGGATTTTTAACTTTAAAAGTTCAACAATGAAGGAAGATTGGAAGGAGAGTTTTTCTTATCTCTCCCTTCCAATTTTTTATCCCTCACATTCCATTATCCAAGAATAAATCATTATATAAAGAGGAATGATTGAAAACGAAGCTTTTTTTAATCATTTCTCTTTCCTATTGTGTTATGTAGTACGTCTTTAAAAACGATGGGAAAAGGGGTATAATCAATTATTAAAGAATTTTTAATAGAAAGATGTTGATGCAATGTCAAAACGAGCGCTCTCAAAATCGATCATTAAAAGTTTATATCCAAGTTCTATCTACCGTCGGGGTTTGTCTTATTTTAATGATGGCAGAGTAACAAATCTCATGTATCATACAGACACGTTGTCATGGAAAGCGAATGTCGAAGGCAGCGAAACTTATTCAGTAACGATTAGAGAAGAAAAAGAAGGAGTATTTCATACATATTGTTCTTGTCCTGCTCATCAACATTATCAAGAATGCAAGCATGTTGTTGCTGTATTATTAGAAATAAATGATCAACAACAGGGAGCTAAAACCTCGAAAACTCCTGCTGATTTCATTAGGAATTGGCAGTATAACATTGCCAATGACTTCATTGATACGTTTGCAGCCTATCAAAATTTGGCTATTGATGCCAAGCAGCATAATGCGAAAAACCCAATGAAAGTGGAATACATATGTAAAAAACTTGTTTTGCATCATCAGGGAAAAGAAGAGGCATTATTAACGATTGAAATGAAGGTAGGTGTTGAACGAACATATGTAGTTCGCAATTTGCCGCAATTTCTTGAAAAAGTAAAAAAGATGACTTCCCATGAATTTACGAAAAAATTTACATATGACCCAACAGAACATTATTTCCTAAAGGAAGATGAAGAGGCAATTGCTTTTCTTCAAGAGATCGCAAATAATGCTGAAATTTACTACCGTACGCATGCTTATGGCTGGCAATCTTATACGAATGAACGAGAAATAATTATTCCCCCACTTGTAGCTGAACCGCTATTAGAAAAGTTGAACACCCGTTGCTTTACTTATATTCATGATGATGTAAGTTATAAGGAAGTTGCATTTAATGATGAAGAACTGCCGTTTTCTTTTCAGTTGAGCAAAAATAATGCAGAGGAATTTCAAATTCATTTATACGAATTGCCGGAAATAACTTATTTCCCTGAATATGGATGGTTGTTTTATGATGGTGTTTTTTATAAGCCTAAAGATGAACAAAAACCATTTGTAGAAGGATTAATTTCTTTTCAAGAAGTAGCAAGTGAACGTTTTCTGCCCATTGCAAAGAATCAAATAGAGCCATTTTTGTCGCAAGTACTTCCCGGCTTAAAGAAGATAGGCAAGGTAGAGATAGCAGAGAATGTTTCTGATCAAATCATGCAGCCGCCGCTTCAGGCAAAATTATTTATTGATCAGCAAGAAGAACGATTAGAAGTAAAAGTTGAATATCATTATGGCGACGTCATGATCAATCCCTTTAACTATGAACCGCCGCCACTCCTTTCAGAACAGACAATCTTATTGCGGGATGCGGAAAAAGAAAGACAGCTTATGGCAGCCATTGAGAGCTCACCGTTAAAGTTTAATGGCAAACAGCTTTATTTGGAAGCCGATGAGGCAAAGCTGTATGACTTCTTATTTCACTCGCTTCCAGCCATCGAAGTGCATGCCGACATTTATATGACAAATATAGTAAGAACTTATTTAACATCGGAACAACATGAACCTATTACGTCAGTGGATGTGAACTCCCATAATGGACTGCTTGAAATAAATTTTGATATTGCCGGTATCGAAAAATCGGAAATTGAAGAAATATTGAAGTCAGTCGTAGAAAAGAAAAAATATTATCGTCTGCAAAATGGCGCATTTATTTCCTTGGAAAAAGAAGCATATCAAACATTGGATACGTTTATTTCTGAGTTTGCTCTCGCACCGAAAGAGCTCGCCAACGATCAAGTGAGACTCCCTGTCTATCGTGGGTTGCAACTGGAGGAGATAATTGGAAAAGGAGATAAATATACAACAAAGTTTGGGAAAGCCTACCGGCATCTTCTTCAGCATTTGAAGCATCCAGATGAAATGGAATTTACCTTTCCTGATAATGTACAAGCATCGCTTCGGGAATATCAAAAAACAGGTTTTCAATGGTTTAAAGCGCTCTCCTATTATCAGCTGGGCGGTATATTAGCTGATGATATGGGATTAGGGAAAACATTGCAAAGCATCGCTTATCTAGCTTCGGAAAAAGAAAAAACAGAGGAGCCTTTTCTTATTGTGGCGCCTGCTTCTCTTGTATACAACTGGGAAAGTGAATTTCAAAAATTTGCTCCTTCATTAAAGGTTAGAGTCGTTATCGGTTCACCTAAAGAGCGGGCAGCATTGCTTCAATCTAATGAAATGCCAGATGTCTGGATTACTTCTTACCCAACTTTAAGGCAGGATATTGATATGTATGAGGCCTTTACATTTGATACCATGATTATGGACGAAGCGCAAGCGATTAAAAATCATTTAACGAAAACAGCAGGAGCAGTACGCCGAGTAAGAGCACAGAAGCGCTTTGCCTTAAGCGGAACTCCAATCGAAAATTCCCTTGATGAATTGTGGGCGATATTTCAAACCGTGCTGCCGGGATTTTTTCCAAATCAGCAAGCATTTAAAAAACTTTCTCACGAAAAAATTGCCAAGATGATACGTCCTTTTATTTTAAGAAGAGTGAAAAAAGATGTGTTAAAAGAACTGCCTGATAAAATTGAGACAAAGCATTTATCGGAGCTTACAAGGCCGCAAAAAGAACTGTATTTAGCTTATTTGGAAAAAATTCAACAGGAAACAGTTCTTTCTTTACAAAATGAAGATTTCAGTAGAAATAGGATGAAGATTCTTGCTGGTCTCACACGCCTAAGGCAACTTTGTTGTCATCCAAGCCTTTTTGTTGAGAATTATACTGGTGAATCAGGCAAACTGAATCAGTTAATGGAAATAACTCAAAATGCTCTTGAGAATGGCAAACGCTTATTAATTTTCTCTCAATTTTCCAGCATGCTTAAAATAATTCGGACAACACTTGAAAAAGAGGGGATTTCCTTCTTCTATTTAGACGGACAAACTAACTCTAAAGAAAGAGTTGAGATGAGCAGCTGTTTTAACCAAGGTGAGAAAGATGTTTTCCTCATTTCTTTAAAAGCAGGAGGAACAGGACTTAATTTAACAGGGGCAGACACAGTCATTCTTTATGATTTATGGTGGAATCCTGCTGTGGAAGAACAAGCAGCTGGAAGAGCTCATCGAATTGGACAAAAAAACGTCGTACAGGTAATTCGATTAATTGCACAAGGGACGATTGAAGAAAAAATATATGCATTACAGCAGAAAAAAAGAGCATTAATCGAAAAAGTCATTCAACCTGGAGAAACGATGCTGACGTCTTTATCTGAAAAAGAAATTCGCGAGATTTTAGATATTTCATGATGAAGGAGCTGGGACGCGGTATGAGAGAGGAGACCGCTCTCAACTTTTACTTGATTAATAGGTGAAACTTTTTCATAATCAAAATAGGCAATGTAAGCTTATTTTTCATTAATATGAAAGGAGATGATATAAGCAATATAGTAGCAAGAGATGTTTTCATGGAAAGGGAGAAAAGATTGTCAGTTAAAAAAACAAAAAATAAAAAAGAGTCAACTAGGAAAAAGATACTGTGGAGACGATCATTGTTAGTTCTGTTTCTCATTCCAATTGCAATTTTTGAATTATATGGTTTTTATTATTTACTAGGAAATGAGAAAAATGAGCAAGCAGTTCTAGCTGATGCAACTAATGTCTCCGACAATGAATTGGCTGGACAAAGCAATATTCCTCCAGAGTATATGCCAATCTATAAAGCGGCGGAAGAAAAATACGGTGTTCCTTGGTATTTATTGGCGGCACATCATCGAATTGAAACACGTTTTTCAACAATGGATCCAATGGTTTCACCAGCAGGGGCAATAGGACATATGCAAGTGCGACCATAAGGGCAGGTAAGAAATCTTCTGTTAGCATAGAAGTAAGCAAGACCACAAAATGCTTATCATCATCCAACTTATTCGTGAGGGAAACCAAAAACGGAGAAATCAGCATGTTGGAAAAGCCATAAGTTATCCGTTCACGTTCAAAAAGTCATTAAATAGTCAATCGCATAGTCGATCCATATATACATTTTGAACATTGTCTTACGATGATACAACTGAATGGCAAGATGAAAGGTTGTAAACAAGGATGAAGGCTAAACTGCTTGAACGATAGTCCGAGGGGGAAAAGTTCTACCTTTCAGCAGATGCATAATAAAGATCAAAACAGCCTAAAAATGGATATCAAACACAAACTTATGTTTAAACCGAATCTGTTGACTGATGTTTCATGTTGTAAGTGCTATATTTATATCCGTTAATGCATGAAGAATGAATTGCATGTTCTTTATGGCGTGGTCCGAGGCTGACCACTCTCAAGGAAGAGAGAAAGGACGAACATCGCATCCGCTATTACAACAAGCTTGTTCTTATCTATCTAAATGGTGATTACCTAAGTTGAAATCGTTAAGCAGCGAAGGTTTGCTAATGATTCAATATGGTAACGGAGCTTCCGTAGTAGTCTGAGGCAGGGAAAGCCTGCTACATGGCGAAGGGGAGCAGCTTATCAAGTCTCTATGAACAATGGAAAAGAGCGGGAGGCTTTAGTCAGATTCTAATTGTTTCGAGACAATCTAGCTGGCCTTAATGGTTTTGAGGTTTCTGTAAAGCCGCTTATTCTTAAACGGATGGGCAAAGTCTAACAGATTACTCTATACAATCGTTGCAACAGCTAGATAGATAAGGGGAGAGCCGTATACTTTGAGAGGAGTATGTACGGTTCGGAGAGAAGTGCTTGGAAACCTGTTATGATTGGCAAGGCGCTAAGAACTTACTCTACTTTATGCCGTGTACATTTGTCGGCTGGGCTCATCCTTCCTGTGAGGGATTGGGCAAGGGAAATATACCACGTGAGGAATTGGTCAATTTAGAAGTTATCAAGAAGTATGGAGGCTATGGCGTCGACGGCAATGGCGACGGCATTGCAGACCCTTGGAATCTTGAAGATGCTATTTTTAGCGCTGCCAATTATTTGGCTAATTATGGAGGCGCTGACGGTGATTTAAAAAGGGCAATCTATGCTTATAATCATAGTGAAAAATATGTAGAAGATGTATTGTATTACGTTAACTTATATCAAAATGATACATAGGAAAAAGGGCTGGTTCAAGTCTAGGACATATGGGCCGGCCTGTTTCCGTTTTTGGATACCTAAAACAAAATACATATAAAGTCTAAAAAAGTTTAGCATATACCCATTGAAAGGACATGCGTGGTTTAAAAATGTTAGATTTTTTTATAAAAATGGGGAAGCTATTTTGTATAGATGTTGATAACCATTGGAATGACCTATCGTATATTAAATAAAGGAAATAAGGTTCAATTTACATATAAAACTTTGTTAACTTTTAAAAACTTAGCTATAAAACGTCCTATTAAAGACAAAAATAAGTCAGAGGATGCGAGGTACTTTGATCGAAAGTAAGCGTTTTTTTTTGCCTCTCATTTTTTATAAAAATCGGAAAATAATTCTGTGAATATTCTACTTCATCATCCATGTTTTTGCAGCTAGGGAGGAGAAAGTGAATGAAAAAAATATCTAACGTTTTTTGGATTTCGCTGCTGATTTTGTTTATTGCAGTTATTTTTGGTGTATGTACTCCAAAACGATTTGAACAAGCGACTTCCAATCTTCAAGCTTTCATTACTTCAAGCTTTGGTTGGTATTATCTTATTTTAGTTTCCGTTATCGTCTTATTTTCATTGTTTTTAATTATTAGCCCTATCGGTGCTCTTCGCTTAGGTAAAACAGACGAAAAGCCAGAGTTTTCGAATATGACATGGTTTGCTATGCTTTTTAGTGCTGGAATGGGGATCGGATTAGTGTTTTGGGGGGCAGCTGAGCCTATCTCTCATTTTGCGATTCATGCACCATTATCAGAGCCTGGAACGGAACAATCATTAAAAGAAGCAATGAGATTTACTTATTTTCATTGGGGAATTCATGCATGGGGAATATATGCAATTGTTGCTTTATGCCTTGCTTATTTTAAATTTCGTAAAGGGGAACCCGGACTTATTAGTGCGACGCTAACACCAATTTTGGGGAAATATGCAAGAGGAAAAATAGGTGTCGGTATTGATGTTATTGCAGTATTCGCTACAGTCGTAGGAGTAGCAACAACACTTGGTTTTGGTGCTGCGCAAATAAATGGCGGCTTATCGTACTTGTTTAATGTACCAGTCCATTTTCGCATTCAGGTTATTATTATTATTATTGTTACTTTTCTTTTTATTTTTTCGGCATGGTCAGGATTAGGAAAAGGAATTAAGTATTTAAGCAATACGAATATGGTGCTTGCAATAGCGCTGTCTGTTCTTATGTTTATTGTTGGACCGACATTGTTTATTTTGGATTTTTTCACAGATACATTAGGGACGTACTTTCAAAATTTAATTCGAATGAGCTTTCAAATTGCTCCTTTTGATGCGGACCATCGTGAATGGATTAATAGATGGACCATTTTTTATTGGGCTTGGTGGATCGCATGGTCGCCATTTGTCGGGATTTTTATTGCCCGCGTTTCGCGTGGACGAACAATTAGGGAATTTATTATCGGGGTGCTTTTGGTGCCTTCCATTGTTAGCTTTTTTTGGTTTGCAGTATTTGGTAGTTCCGCAGTTAATGTGCAACTAGCGGGAAACATAGACTTAACACAATTTTTAACGGAGGAAGTACTATTCAATGTTTTTAGCCAATACCCAATGGGGTCGATTTTATCAATTATTGCTATTGCTTTAGTCTGTACTTTTTTCATTACCTCTGCAGATTCAGCAACATTTGTATTAGGGATGCAAACAACGTATGGTTCTCTGTATCCACCGAACAGGGTGAAGCTAATCTGGGGTATTGCTCAATCAGGGGTTGCTTTAATTTTGCTTTATAGCGGTGGCTTGCAAGGATTGCAGAATGCTCTGATCATAGCAGCGTTTCCTTTTTCTTTGATCATTATTATGATGCTGCTTTCTTTGTATAAAGCATTAAGCGCTGAAAAGCAAGAGTTTGGAAATTATTTAAAGATAATAAAAAAGCAGCAAAGAAAAACACAATAAGAGTATAAGTCGTATTTTTAAAGGAGAAAGTCTAGATCTAACCTTAACAAGTAAAGACAGATCAGATATTGTGAAGTATTTAACAAAAAAGCTTACGAAAAAAATATTTTTCAGGAAATGTATATCATTTCCTTGTTACTTCGACCGATCATTTGCGTGTATTTTAAGTGTTATCCTATATCTAACTGGCAGTAAGAGGGCTCAGAAGCGCTGGGTGGAGGATAACAGAAAGTCAAATATCCGATTGGTTCGGGCCGACAGGATAAGGAAAGCTTTTTGAATCAACATCGCACGAAGAAAAGCGGTTTCCTTTTCGAGGACGCCTTTGTTCTACTTCTTATCATTGGGGGATGAGAGAAAACCCCCAATGATGGAAGTTTCACTTTATTTTGCACATCCAACATGAAGAACCCAGCTTTTCTTATGAGAAGATGCTGGGTTCTTTCATTATTTTCATCCAAATTATTTCGAGTAATCTCAATCCGTCTGATAAAAAGACGACGGTCCTTTATTCAACAATCGCGCCTAATTCAAGAATACCATTATTGGAAAATGGACATCTAAAATTCAAAATGGGAAATTAAATTTAAACATCCTTTCATTCAACAATTCAAAGTTCTTTATGATAACGCACTTCTTCCGATACCTCTTTGAAACCGACAGAGTGATACAAGGATAGAGCTGATTTATTTGCCGTTTCCACCTGTAATTCTGCGAATTCACAACCATGATTTTTTAGATATGTGAGAGCCTGAGTAAGTAAATGTTTTGCAACACCTTGTTTCCGCCAAGGTTTTCTAACAAATAGATCTTCAATGACTCCATCTCCGTCCTCATCAATCCAAGTCATAACACTTCCTACTAACACACCTTTGTCCCTTACCACAAATGCAGTCCAAGCAGAATTTTTCTTGTTTTCCATTAACCGCATAAACCCAATTGGGGCTTCCGGCCAAATTTCCATGTCTACTTTTAAGTATTCATCTACGCTTTCCTCAGAAGCCATGTCCCATTGTCTGCAACTATAGGGTGTAGAAAGAACTGCATGTTCAATCAATTCGGATAAATCTCTTCTCATCGTAAATGAACTTTTCCAGTATACGAAACCTTTTGATTTGAAATAGTTGTTGTTTTGCTCTTCAGTGGATTGGTTCCCTATGCCAATCATTGTTCGATATCCATGGGGTAATTTTTCTCTCAACTGATATGCCCTATTTACCAAACGCTCATATAAAAGGTCATAAATGGGATATTCGTCTTCTCTTTCCGGAAGCATTTTTAAATTTAAATAAATATAATGCTTGAAATCTTTTGGACTGCCTTGAGTAATCGAGGTAATAACACTAACTTGCCCTTTTCCTATCATTTGCTTTCCCTCAAACGCTATGAAAACGTTCTTCCAATTATCTTCTTCTCCAACCCACCAGAAAACAGTGTTTTTTCTAGATGTGATGGCACGATACAATTCACCTAGTTTCTGAAAATCATCCTTTGTAAATCTACGGATCTCAATTTTGCTCATGTCACTAACCACCCTTTTTTTCATTACTTGCTCGAGTGCAACATTAAAAACCAGTAGCACTATCCTGCTCCAGTAGTTGAAGCTTTTTTTTGCTTCAAGTCCCATGGGTAGAACGAAGTCTTTGTAGCCGATCTGTCATATAACGTTTATCAACGAACAACATTTCGCAAATCCCGTTGCTTTTGGAATATTCTCGTCCTTTATCCCACATCTAACTGGTAGTAAGACCCCCACCTCAACAATAAGAGGAACGAAGAAGTCTAGGTAGAGGATAACTGAAAGTCAAATGTCCGATTGGTTCGGGCCGACAGGATAAGGAAAGCTCCTTGAATCAGCATCGCACGAAGAAAAAGTGCTCTTCTTTTTCGAGGATGTCGGTCACAAAGGCGTTGCAATAGGACAAGGAAAGCTTCGGCAGCGATACATTGCACGAAGAAAAGCGGTTTCCTTTTCGAGGACGTTGCGTCCTTAGCCTTTGTTCTACTTTCAATCAGTAGAGGATGAAAGAAAACCCCTACTCATGGAAGTTTCACTTTATTTCGTAAGTATCTTTATTCAGCAAGGATTCAAAAGACAAGTATCGTTACACCGTATCGAATATTACGTATCCGATATAAACAAATTCGACTTGCTTTGCTAATATCCTTCTTTTCCACAAGGAAGTTTTACTTTATTGCAATAATAAAAAATGAATATAGGCATTGAAATAATTTCATGCTATAATATTTGAAACTCAATTTCCTAAATTCGGAACATAATGATAAGTGAATACTTTTTATTGTTTTTAAGAGATAGCGGTAAACGGTTACTCAGGGAGCTAATGAGTGTGATGTTTTCGTCTAAACTTAACAGGAGCTTCTCTTGTTGGTGGAGAGTGGTTTTACCTGTAAAATGCGTTCTGCAAAACTACTTTTATTGCGTCATATTGTTTTAATGTTAAATAAAAATTTAATCATTACGGGAGGTTTTTTTCATGTATCAAATTGATTTAAATTGTGATTTAGGAGAAAGTTTTGGCGTTTATAAGATAGGAATGGATGAGGAGATGTTAGATTTAGCAACATCAGTAAACATTGCCTGCGGTTTCCATGCAGGTGATCCAACAGTGATGAGAAAAACTGTTCAACTTGCTTTAAAGAAAGGGGTTCACATTGGTGCTCATCCTGGTCTTGATGACTTAAAAGGGTTTGGAAGAAGAAATATTCCGATATCTGCAGTAGAAGCGTATGATCTTGTGATGTATCAAATTGGTGCTCTCTATGGAATCATCAAAGGGGAAGGGGGAGTAATGCAGCATGTAAAACCGCATGGGGCTTTATATAATATGGCGGCCAAAAATAAAGAGTTAGCGGAAGCAATCGCCACTGCTGTCTATAAAATAGATGAAAATTTAATATTGTTTGGTTTATCTGGGAGTGAATTGATAAAAGCTGGAGAAAAATTAGGATTAAAAACAGCACAAGAAGTCTTTGCTGATCGAACGTATCAAAAGGATGGGACATTGACACCGCGCACCGACGCTCATGCACTTATCGATAAAAGTGAACAAGCAATTCATCAGGTGATTCGAATGGTGAAAGAAGGAAAAGTTCATTCTATACAAGGCGTGGATGTACCTATTAAGGCTGACACGGTTTGTATTCATGGCGATGGACCCTATGCAGTTCATTTTGCCAAGGAAATACGTCAGGCGCTTAAAGATTCCAAAGTAGTTGTACAAGGGATCAGATCGAATAGAGTGAAAGGGGACTAATAGGTGAAATTACAGAAAACATTATTCTCACAATCTACGAAAATGAATTGGTCAATGTTAATGGGGGCTGTTTTTCTTATGGCAACCTCATCGATTGGCCCCGGGTTTTTAACACAAACAAGTGTGTTTACTGAAACTTTATTAGCTAGTTTTGGATTTGTCATTTTAGTATCCATTGTATTAGATATTTTTGTACAAACAAATGTTTGGAGAATCATTGTAGCTGCTGAAAAAAGAGGACAAGATATTGCTAACATGGTGTTTCCTGGACTCGGCTACATTTTTTCTTTTTTTATCGTAATAGGAGGACTAGCATTTAATATTGGAAACATTGGTGGTGCTGGTCTTGGAATAAACGTATTATTTGGGATTTCTGTCAAAACAGGAGCGATAATTAGTGCAGGAATTGCCATTTTTATTTTTGTTGTAAAAGAAGCTGGCAAAGTCATGGATCTTTTTATCCAACTTGCAGGGGTAGTGATGATTGGCTTAACTATCTTTATCGCTTTTAAAACTTCACCTCCGGTTGGAGAAGCAGTAATCAAGACAATTGTACCTGATCAAATTGATATATTAGCGATCATCACTTTAGTAGGCGGGACAGTCGGGGGGTATATAACGTTTGCAGGGGGACACAGATTATTAGATGCAGGTGTTAAAGGTGTGAATGCAGTTCCTCAAGCAACAAAAAGCTCAATTTTAGGTATTTTGATCACTTCAATTATGAGAATTGCACTTTTTTTGGCAGTACTTGGTGTCGTATCAAAAGGTTATCATTTAGATTCCGATAATCCGGCGGCTTCTGCTTTCCAATTAGCTGCTGGAAATATAGGCTATAAAATTTTTGGTATTGTTATGTGGACGGCAGCTGTTTCTTCAGTAATTGGTTCTGCATATACGTCCGTATCGTTTATTCGTTCCTTTAGCAGGCGGATAGAAGAGCATCATAAGTGGATTATTATCATGTTTATTGCTGTCTCAACATTGTCTTTTATCACAATAGGAGAACCAGTAAAGGTGCTTATCTTAGTTGGAGCATTAAATTCTTTGATACTGCCATTTGCGCTTGGTACACTTCTCATTGCAGCCCATAAGAAAAATATTGTCGGTATGTACAAGCATCCCATTTCCTTAACAATATGTGGCGTATTTGTTGTTATCATTACTATTATTATGGGTGGGTACACAATCATCAATGAGGCTGCAAAAATATTTTCTTAATATAGAAGAAGTTATTTTTTGACAGTTTAAATCTGTTACAAATGATGTCCACGAACCGATCATCCAATTAAATCTAAAAATACATAATAATGAGATTTATTAGAAAAAGGTACTGTTATCACGATGATAAGCTGACCAGATAAAAATCCTCTTGTATTTTTATGTAAACACATCTATAATAATTTCATTAGTCCGTTTTTCGGAAAGTATATACCGAAATTTGAAAAAAGGATGTGAATAGATGGATCGACTACATGTAGAAGAGCAAATATCCTTTTCATGTGAGCAACTAGGGGATACTGCGATCATCATCCAATTTGGTTCGGAAATAACTCCGGAAATTCATGAAAAAGTGAAAGCATTTACCAATGCTTTAGAAGAAAACCCGTTTTATGGATTTATCGAATGTGTTCCAGCATTTACGAGTGTAACAGTCTATTATGACCCGTTTTTAGTTTTTCAAAATAGGAAATTGTCTGACGGCGCTACTAATATTGAGTCCGTCAGTCAACTAATTTCCTCTTATTTGAAAGGGGTTACAAAGAAACTTTTATTGGAAGAAGTAAATCAATCACGCAAGATTGAAATTCCTGTTTGTTACGGTGGAGAATATGGACCAGATTTAGAAGCAGTCGCAAGCTATCATGATCTTACGGTTAATGAAGTGATTAAAATCCATTCAGAGAAAGAATATGTCGTTTATATGATTGGTTTTGCTCCTGGTTTTCCATATTTAGGTGGAATGTCAGAAAAGATCGCAACTCCTCGTAAATCAACACCGAGACTCACTATTCCTGAAGGAGCAGTTGGCATTGCTGGTAAGCAAACAGGGATTTATCCAATCTCTACTCCAGGTGGATGGCAGATTATCGGACGTACACCGTATTCTCTTTTTAACACTAGCAAGTATCCTCCTAGTCTTTTACAATCTGGAGATGTGATTAAGTTTGTCCCGATTACGATTACTGAGTATGAAAAGTATAAGGAGACAAGTGTATGAGTATAAAAGTCATTCATCCTGGTTTTCTAACAACCATACAAGACTTAGGAAGATATGGGTTTCAAAAATATGGTGTTTCGGTAAGCGGTGCAATGGATCCTATTTCTCTGCGTATTGCTAACCTTTTAGTAGGCAACGAGGAAGGTGAAGGTGCTCTTGAAATAACATTAATGGGCCCTTCGTTGACAGTAGAGAGAGAGATGATGATTGCGATTACTGGTGCAGACTTATTGCCGACAATTGACGAAAAAAAAGTTCCAATGTGGCGTCCTGTATTGATAAAAAAAGGAAGTACGTTAAAATTTAATGCTTGCAAAATTGGATGTCGGGCCTATCTTGCTGTTGCAGGAGGTTTTCAAGTTTCAAAAGTAATGAATAGTAAAAGCACATTTGAACGAGGAGCTTTTGGAGGATATCATGGCAGAAAATTGCAAAATGGAGATATTCTCGAAGTGAATGAGATATCAGAGCAAGTAAAAACCATGATGGAACGAGTAGAAAGGGAAAGTGCTAGTTCTTTATTCTTTCCGATGCCTTGGTATGTGCAGCCGGAATTATTCTTTTCTTTTAAAAAACACGCTCCGGTTCGAGTCATGCGTGGTGAGCATTTTGATCAATTGACACTATCAAGTCAAAGTAATTTTTTTAAGCATGATTTTAGCATTTCTTCAAGATCGGATCGGATGGGATATAGACTTTCTGGTTCAAAAATATCATTAAAGGAACCAATAGAACTGCTTTCAGAAGCGGTCTCGTTAGGAACGATTCAATTACCGCCTGATGGTAATCCTATTATGCTTCTGGCAGATCGTCAAACGACAGGGGGATACCCAAGAATCGCTCATGTAGCAACGGTAGATATTCCAGTAGTAGCGCAAAGAATGCCTGGAGATAAGATACATTTTAAAGAAATAACTTATGAGCAGGCCCAAAAGCTTTATATAGAGCGAGAACAACAATTAGAAGAATTAAAGATAGGTATTCACTTTAAAATGCAAGAAGGATGAACAGATTTTGTGGAGGGAGAAGAAAATTTTTATGATAAATTTTAAAGAAATGAAAGAAATGATGGAAATATTTGATCGCTCTTCGATTTTTAAATTGAAAGTGAAAGATGGAAGCAACTGCTTTATGCTTGAGAAAGAACAGTCGCAATCCCAGCAAAAAAGAGAAGAACAACCTAGACAAGAAAGTATGGAAGACGATCCTTTTTTGTCTATCAATGAGGCATCCATAGAAACGAAAGAAATACAAAATGAATCAGGGGAGTATCAAGTAATAGCTCCGATGGTAGGTACATTTTACTCTCGTTCTCATCCAGATTCGAATCCATTTGTTCAAGTTGGCACGGAAGTAAAAACAGGTGAAGTCCTTTGTGTTTTAGAAGCAATGAAATTATTTAATGAAATACAAGCAGAAGTGAGTGGGGAAATAATAGAAATATATGTGAAAGATGGGCAATTGGTAGAGTATGGACAGCCAATATTCAACATTCAAAGAACACTTTCAAATCATAACGGCAACTAGATCTTAAAAGGGGGAGTGAAATGTTTAATAAAGTATTAATTGCCAACCGCGGTGAAATTGCTGTTAGAATTATTCGTGCATGCAAGGAAATGGAAATTAAAACGGTAGCAGTTTATTCTAAAGCAGACAAGGAAGCGATGCATGTTAAATTGGCAGACGAAGCATATTGTATTGGTCCATCAACTGCTAAGGATAGTTATTTACATATTCCTTCTATTATGGCTGCAGCAATTGCTGCAAAAGTGGATGCTATTCATCCTGGCTACGGTTTTCTAGCTGAAAATCCTGATTTTGCTGAAATTTGCAGCAAGTGCAATATTACCTTTATAGGACCTAATCCAGCATCGATTTATCAAATGGGTGAAAAAGCAACAGCAAGAGAAACAATGAAGAGAGCAGGAATACCTATAGTCCCTGGAACTGATGGCCTAATTAACAATATGGACGAAGCAATGATCATTGCAAAAAAGATAGGATATCCGGTTATTGTAAAAGCGACAGCTGGAGGAGGAGGAAAGGGGATGCGGCTAGCCTATAACAAGGATGAGCTGCAAAAAGCAATTCGCCATGCTAAAACAGAAGCTGAAACAGCTTTTGGGAACGCTGGTGTTTATCTAGAAAAATACATAGAAGAGCCTCGTCATATAGAGGTGCAAATTATTGCAGACCGACATGGAAATATTGTTCATCTTGGAGAGCGTGACTGCTCCATTCAAAGAAGGCATCAGAAACTTATTGAGGAAGCGCCTTCCCCTAAAATGACAGAAGCATTGCGGCTAGAGATGGGAGAAGTTGCTGTGAGAGCAGCAAAAGCTGTCCATTATGATAGTGTCGGAACAGTTGAGTTTTTATTGGATAAATTTGATCATTTTTATTTTATGGAAATGAATACACGGATTCAAGTTGAGCACCCGGTAACTGAACTTGTCACTGGGTTAGATTTGATAAAAGAACAAATTTCCATTGCAGCTGGCTATCCACTTCGCTTGCAGCAAGAAGACATAAAAATGAGTGGTTGGGCTATAGAATGCAGAATCAATGCTGAAGACCCGACTAAAAATTTTATCCCTTCTCCTGGAAAAGTGGAAGTGTATCAACCTCCAGGTGGTTTTGGCATTAGAATAGACAGTGCTGTTTATGCAGGGTACGAGATCCCCCCTTTCTATGATTCAATGATAGCAAAGGTAATTGTTTTGGGTAAGGATCGTCATGAAGCAATACAAAAAATGAAGCAAGCACTTCGAGAATTTTGTATTTCTGGTATAAAAACGACAACCCCCTTTCATCTAAAGCTATTAGAGCATGAACAATTTGTAAAAGGAGACTTCCATACAAAATTTTTAGAAAATATATCAATTACTTTAGATGATTAAGTATTTTCTTTAGGGGCAGGGACTGCCCTTATAGCATAGCTAACAAAAGTATCTAGTGCCTAAGAAGCTCCCGCTTCAATCAAAATCGCAAGGTCGATAAGTGGTGAGTAGTTCAAGTGGAGACAAAAAGATTTTATCATACCTGACCTTTTTCGATAAATGAGATAATCGAAAAAGGTCGTTTTATTTTTATCTAAAAAAGATCTTTCTTTTAGAATGTCTATTTCAACTTTTTTTCTTATCCAGTATTCACAGAATCTATCTATAAAGAATTAAAGCTTTAATCGTGCATTTTTACCAATCTAGTACCCTAATTATTCACGTTAAATCCAAGGTTTTGTGATATTTCTGTTGCTGCAGTCTTTACTTTTTCAATATATTGAGGCAAATTTTCTTTTTGGAAATGAAGATCGATACTTGCTATACTAAGGCCTGCTATTACTTCGCCTTTATAGTTAAAAATAGGAGCAGCTACTGAAGTAGTATGGTTTTCAAGTTCGGAATGACTAATCGTATATCCATTTCTTCTTGCCGTTTTTAATATTTCCTGCAATTTATTTTTATCCGTAATGGTTCCTGCTGCCAACGGCTTTAATTCTGTCGTTTCTAGATAATGATCAATCTCTTTGTCTGATAAATAAGCAAGAATAATTCGTGAACAAGCTCCAGCATATAGAGGAGATCTCCTGCCTATGGCAGTATAAAGCCTAACAGGTTCATTTGTATCAAGTTTTTCAATATAAATCGCTTCATTCCCATCTCGAATAATCAAATTAATTGCTTTCCCAACATTGTTTTGAAGCGTTTCCATAATAGGGAGTGCGATTTGTCTAATATCTAGCCGTTCTGCTACTAAATGACCGAATTGTAAAAAGGAAAGTCCTAGTGAATACTTACCGGTTTCATCTTTTTGAAGAAATCCCATCTCTTCAAGAGAACCGATCATTCTATAAACGGATGTTTTTGGTATTCCAGAAACTTGAACTATTTCGTTAAAACTTAACTTTGAATAGGTTAAAAATAGATTTAATACGTCCATTGATTTGACGACGGTTTTATTTTTGTTTTGCATTTAGTATCTCCTTTTTAAAGTAATGAACATTAAAATATGCTAGAAAGAGCACTTATACAAAAAATCCGATAAGTTAAAAAAGAGGTCTGCAATAATTGAAGTTACAGTGATTAGAAAAGCCTTTGTTATAAAAGGATAAACGAATTTGAATGCTCATCCTTTGTTTGGTATGCTACAAGACTTTTTCAAACAGTTTGAAAAAAGCTAGTTACTGTTGAGAAGCGAAGGTAAGCGTTCTTAATCATATCATATCATGAATAAATGAATAAGTGGTTTTTATCACTAGTCTTTTGAAAGAATTGAAGAAGTCTACATTTTTTCTTGAATTGGACGTTTTCAGTAGGAATGATATTTTTTAAAAAAAGAAAATCGCTCGATGTAATGTTACAATGGTAACTGTTTGCGGCTTTTTTCATTTCAGCGATCAGGAAGGAGAGTTGTCTATTGAACAATGGGGTCAGCTCTTTACTATTATGTTTTTCGCTATTAAAAGCAGCCAATTGAAATGTTTGTTGTTTTAAGGAAAAATGGCGTGCTCGCAATGATCTTATCAAGGTTTAAAATGAATGGACACAATTTTAGAGAAGTTGATATGAATAAACGAACGATCAGCAATAAAATTTGTATCATTCATTTCAACAATAAGATAGATGTAATCAATGATGTGAATGGAGAAATAGTCAATGAAAAAGTTGTTCATGTTGATCATGGTTAGTATGATCATGATCACAGGATGTGGGATTAATAATACGATACAAGTGGTAAATGAAAAAGCAGAGACTGTTCATTTAGGCTTAAAAGAAAAAGAGCTGCAGCAAGACATATCTGGTATTCCTGCTAAAGTGGTTAATGTAGTGGATGGGGACACAATCGATGTGATGATGAATGGCAAAAAAGAGCGGGTTCGTTTCATTCTCGTTGATACGCCAGAAACGAAGCATCCTCAGATGGGTGTTCAGCCATTTGGAGAAGAGGCATCCAATTTTACAAAGGAACAGTTACTTGGTCAAGACATCATTTTGGAATTGGATGTAGCCGAGCGCGATCGTTATGGAAGGCTACTCGCTTATATTTGGCTAAACGGGAAGCATTTTAATGAGATTCTAATAGAACGAGGATTGGCTCGTGTCGCAGTATTTCCACCTAACACAAAATATGTTGATAGATTTCGAGAGATTCAACAAACTGCTCAAGAACAAGCAATTGGCATTTGGTCGATCGAAAATTATGTCGAAGAAAAAGGTTTTAACAAAGAAAAAATAAAAAAGAATCAATCATTAAAAGAAGCGAAAAGCGGCTGCAAGATAAAGGGGAATATTTCAAGTTCAGGGGAAATGATTTATCATATGCCTGGAGGTGTCTATTATGATCGAACAAATCCAGAAGAATGGTTTTGTTCGAAAGAGGAGGCCGAAAAAGCGGGATATCGTGCGTCAAAAAGATAATGCATAAAAAAAGCATACATCTACATAACTTGGTCTTTTAACTAGCAAGTCAAGCCCATTACCTCAAGTGTTACTAGAATTTAGTTAGAGGACAACAGAAAGTCAAAAGCCCGATTTGTTCGGGCTTTTGTTCTGCTTCTTAATCGAGTGGGGAATACTTTATTATCTGTACTTTCATGTATGAATGCACTGCGCTTTGACATGATTAGTGAACGCAACAGATGTTGAACTAAAGCTTCTGCATCAGTAAAAGATAATATCATGAAGCGATCGTTCGGTAGTCTAGTAAATACGATGTTTGCATGGTTAGCAGTTTTTAAGCTGATTACTGGTGAAAGAGATGCAAAAGCAATATGATGAAAAAGAGGCCAAACGTTGATTTAACAAAAGCAGCAACAGCCTAGATAAGAAAAACTTATTGAAAACAATAACTTTCTTGTTATTTACTTATGTGGCTGATTGTATTAAGATGGATACGATTGGCAAGCTTGATGGGTTATCCATGTAAGACTTTTTGTCAAAAAAAGAAGTTTTTATTGATTTTCAAAAGAGGGGGAATCAACATGGCAAAGAATGATGTATTTAAGGCACGTTCTTCTTTTGAGCTAGAGGGGAAAAAATATCATTATTATCGACTAGCAGCAATTGAGGAAGCTGGTGTAGCAAAGGTTTCACGCTTACCTTATTCTATCAAAGTGCTATTAGAATCAGTTTTGCGTCAAGTAGACGGACGTGTTATCACAAAAGAGCATGTTGAAAATTTAGCAAAATGGGGATCTGATGACATTCAAGAGGGAGATGTTCCATTTAAACCTTCCCGTGTCATTTTACAAGATTTTACAGGTGTTCCAGCAGTAGTGGATTTAGCATCGCTTCGTAAAGCTATGGCTGATATGGGTGGAAATCCAGATTTAATCAACCCTGAAATTCCTGTTGATCTTGTTGTAGACCACTCTGTACAAGTAGATCGCTATGGAACACAAGATGCACTTCAATTAAACATGGATCTTGAATTTGAAAGAAATGCGGAACGCTACCAATTTTTAAGCTGGGCACAAAAAGCTTTTGAAAACTATCGAGCTGTTCCGCCAGCAACTGGCATCGTTCACCAAGTGAACTTAGAGTATTTAGCAAGTGTTGTACATGCAATAGAAACACCGACAGGGGATTTTGAGGCTTATCCTGATACGCTTGTTGGAACGGATTCCCATACGACAATGATTAATGGGATTGGAGTTCTCGGCTGGGGAGTCGGTGGTATTGAAGCAGAAGCAGGCATGCTTGGACAGCCATCCTATTTTCCAATTCCAGAAGTAGTGGGAGTGAAGCTGCTCGGTGAATTGCCAAACGGAGCTACAGCAACAGATTTGGCGTTAAAAGTAACCCAAGTACTGCGCAGCCACGGCGTTGTTGGGAAATTTGTCGAATTCTTTGGTCCGGGTGTATCTAAGCTTCCGCTTGCTGATAGAGCGACAGTTGCGAACATGGCGCCAGAGTATGGTGCAACGTGCGGATTTTTCCCAGTAGATGCTGAAGCGCTTGACTATCTTCGCTTGACAGGCCGTTCTGAAGAGCATATTCAATTGGTTGAACAATATTTGAAAGCGAATGATATGTTCTTTACAGCAGATAAAGAAGACCCTATTTATAAAGATTTGATCGAAATCAATTTAGCAGAGATTGAACCTAACCTTTCTGGACCGAAACGACCTCAGGACTTAATTCCACTATCAGCTATGAAGAAGTCCTTTAATGATGCTTTAGTAGCTCCAGCTGGCAACCAAGGTTTTGGCTTGGATGCAGCAGAAGTAAATAAAGAAGCAACCGTTTCATTTAAAAATGGCGACAAAGCAACAATGAAAACAGGTGCGATCGCAATTGCCGCGATTACTAGCTGTACAAACACCTCTAACCCTTATGTGATGCTAGGTGCGGGGCTTGTAGCGAAAAAAGCTGTCGAAAAAGGATTGGAAGTACCAAAATTTGTTAAAACCTCCTTGGCGCCAGGCTCTAAAGTTGTAACAGGATATTTAAGAGATTCAGGTCTCCTTCCTTATCTTGATAAATTAGGCTTTAACCTTGTAGGCTATGGCTGTACAACATGTATTGGAAACTCAGGTCCACTGAAAGAGGAGATTGAGAAAGCGATTAGTGAAAGCGATCTGCTTGTTACTTCCGTACTTTCTGGGAATCGAAACTTTGAAGGGCGAATCCATCCACTTGTGAAAGCGAATTATCTTGCATCACCGCCGTTGGTTGTTGCATATGCTTTAGCTGGAACGGTAAATATCGATCTTCAAAATGATCCAATCGGCAAAGATAAAGATGGAAATGACGTCTTTTTCAAAGATATTTGGCCAACAACTGAAGAAGTAAAAGCAGCAGTCTCTGCTTCAGTGACGCCAGCTCTATTCCGTAAAGAATATGAGCGTGTGTTCGACGACAATAAACGTTGGAATGAAATTAAAACGAGCAATGAACCATTATATACATGGGATGAAAATTCAACGTATATTCAAAATCCGCCTTTCTTTGAAGGATTGACACCTAATCCTGGAAAAGTAGAAGCATTGTCCAATATGCGCATTGTTGGAAAATTTGGCGATTCAGTGACTACAGACCATATTTCACCAGCAGGTGCGATTGGCAAAGATACACCGGCAGGAAAATATTTACGTGAAAATGGCGTAGAAATTCGCGACTTTAACTCTTACGGTTCACGTCGTGGAAACCATGAAGTCATGATGCGCGGTACGTTTGCGAATATACGGATTAAAAACCAAATTGCGCCAGGTACTGAAGGCGGCTATACGACTCATTGGCCAACAAATGAAGTAATGTCCATATATGATGCATGCATGAAATATCAAAAGGATAGCACTGGCCTTGTCGTGCTTGCTGGCAAAGATTACGGCATGGGCTCTTCACGCGACTGGGCTGCAAAAGGTACGAACTTGCTTGGCATTAAGACTGTCATTGCAGAAAGTTTCGAACGTATTCACCGTTCTAATCTAGTCTTGATGGGTGTATTGCCACTTCAATTCAAAAAAGGTGAAAATGCAG
The DNA here is from genome assembly GCF_030812995.1 of Bacillus chungangensis. Taxonomy (GTDB): domain Bacteria; phylum Bacillota; class Bacilli; order Bacillales; family Bacillaceae_C; genus Bacillus_CF; species Bacillus_CF chungangensis. Next base: position 100,625 of record NZ_JAUSTT010000012.1, read on the forward strand.
ATGTTTTAGGCTTAACAGGAAAGGAAATGATCCATGTCCATGTCGATGAATCAGTAAAGCCTCGCGATATTGTGAAAGTAACAGCTGCAGATGAAGACGGAAGCAAGAAAGAATTTGAAGTACTTGTCCGCTTCGACTCTGATGTTGAAATTGACTACTACCGTCATGGTGGCATTCTGCCAATGGTTATTCGCGGCAAACTTAAAAGCAACTAATGAAAACTGTCCCGCATGTTTATCGCATGCGGGATAATGAATAGTTTATACCTTTTTGTAGACTGTTAGTTTTAAAAATAGCATCCTAAATGAGCCTTGAAATGTATAGGACAAAAGAATTTAACAAATTTTCGACTTCATCAAGGTGATAGGGAATTAACTCATTTACTTTTAAGTGTGTCTATCCACTTAACGAGTTTGCATTAAATATATAAAATAAAAACCGTGATGCCCCTTATCTTTAAATGAAGGCTTCATTAACCGCGAATTATATGATTAAACTTCAATTATAGACCCCGTTTCTTCTTTCGGTTCTTGAATAACTGCTTGTTCTAATGTTCGATTAGTTTAAAACAGTCCAATCTCCCATCTTTAATATTGTTTCCTTTTCTTCGTTATAAATGAATACGTACACTACATCAATCTTTTTTATTATTAACTGGGCTTCCGAAAAGAATTCTCCCACTTCAATCAGATCGTAAGGTCGATAAATGTGAGTAGTTCACGAAGGAGAAGGTAGGATGAAGGTTATAGCAGGAATATTTAGTAAGTTTTTGGACATACTGTTTCAAAGTACTGTAAATGGAGGGAAAATTCAAATGAAACGCATTAAAAAGAATAAATTTTCGCAATTTTACATCGAAAACAAATTAGCTTTATTAAATGATCACGCTGCTCTACAGCAAATTGAAAAAAGATTGGAAGAAAAATGGACAAAAGCAGCTGAAAGGAAAACATTTCAAGAGGGTCAATTACCAATATGATAAATTTGAAAAGCTCAAACCTTGTTAAAAACAAAGCTGCCTCATATTTTATCATCAGTAGGAAAAACTATTTGTTAGGGAGAGTATAGTATATTGAAAAAAGGAGGAGCTTTAGATGAATCGTCATGAACCGAAACCTGATGATCGCAGCAACAATGTTGAAAGACTAGCAGACATGATTGAAAATACAAAAGAAAATATAAGTGAGGCAGAGGAATCGCTGCGCTTCGCAGAAGGAGAACAGCGTGAACAAATTGAAGCAAAAAATGCACGGCGCCGCGAAAGCATCAAAGGAATGGAAAGCGAAATGGAAGATGAGAGAGAAGCTCGAAAAAATAGTTATCAATAAAATGCTGGTGGGTGGCTGAAAGGACGTAACCTTGTCCCTTCAGCCACATTTTTTTCCACTTCTAACTGGCGAGTCAAGATCCTCACCTTAGAGTAAAAGTAATCAGAAGTGCTAGGTGGGGAGGGACGACAGGATAACGAAAGCTTCTTGAATAAGCATCATACGAAGAAAAAGCGGTTTTCTTTTCAAGGACGCTCGCGATCTTAGCCTTTTGTTCTACTTTTCATTAATTGAGGATGAGAAAATACCCTACTTAAGAAATTTTTACTTTTTTTCAGTTAAATTAAATCTTTAGGATAGCATCTAAGATCGTTCAAAGCGATGGAATCGTGTGCCTTGAAATATTAATTTTCCATCATCGCCTTCTGCGAGTTGGCCATATTCTCTTCCACTAAGAGAAAATTCGATCCGATCGCCGCTTTCAACCTCAAAAGTGGCATAATAAGATGTGGAATGTTGGTGGTGATTGTCTTGGTGATAATGGTGTCTGGTCTCCGTTCGTTTCGTTGCGACTTTAGCCGATACAGATAAAATTGGCTGCTTATTATTATGACTCCATTCTGATAATCCTTTTAAAATGGACAAAAGGATGATGATAATTGCAACGATAAAAATCAAACTGCCAAATGTTGAAAACATTCCGTCATTATCTCCCCTCAATCATTTCTTCGCCTTTTATAACAACATGTATTGCAACTGAACAAAGGGCGTTTCAGTTAAGGATGTGTTCTTAAATGACATACGAAACAACGAGTGAAAATGTTTCAAACTTTTGTCATCGAGAATAAAGATTGTTAAAATAAGTGTAATCATCGAAATGAACGGAGAGTGGCATGATGCACATATCTGAAACAGAGATTACAGTTCGCTATGCAGAAACAGATCAAATGGGAGTCGTCTATCACGCTAATTATTTAGTATGGATGGAAATCGGCCGAACACAATTGATTCAAGATTTAGGATTTAGCTACGCACAGCTAGAGAAGGACGATATTTTAGCTCCAGTCACCAATGCGAATGTTTCTTATAAAAAACCATTGCGCTACGGGGAAAAAGCAAAGATACGTACATGGATTGAAAAATATGATGGTTTACGTACAACATATGGATATGAAATTATAACAGAAACAGAAGAGGTTGCAGCTACTGGATTTACTGAACATGTCACTGTCAGGCGAAAGAGCTTCCGGCCGCTATCTTTAAGAAAAGCTCATCCCGAATGGCATGAAACGTATGAAAAGATGAAAAAACAAGTGTAATTTAGGAGAGAAGTACATTTGCTTTCTTTAATACGAGGATGCTAAATTTAACACTTATTGTTTAACACAATGAACCGCAGAAACAAAAGATAGTATTTCTAATGTTGAAGATAACAGTAATGAGTAAAAGATGAATGATCATCTTCCTATAGATACATGGGTAGAAGGGAGAGAGCGGTAATTCGTAAAGCTAGACTCCTATTTAGCGCTATTATTTTTCTTGCAGCAATGATCGTTGCAATTTGGAAATATCCTTCCGAAATTTCCACGTTTGCGATTATTGTTGCAGGCTTTGCAGTCTTTTTTATAGGTGATGTTTTGTTAAAACAGAAAAAGTAATGTCAAAAGTGGGGTTCTTCGTACGACGCTAATGCAAGAAGCTTCCTTATCCTACAAAGTTTTGAACGATTCGGACTACTTAAACAGGACAGCCCATCCGGTTTCATTGGATTCAGTTAACTTAAAGTGATCGGGCGAGTTATCAACAAAATTCTTGACTTATAAGCCTAAACGAGTAAATTAATAAGCCCAGTTTACTGGTTTATCGGCCTAATTTATCCCACATCTAACTGGCAGTAAGACCCTCACCTCAAGAGTAAGAGAAATCTAGGAAGTCTAGGTGAGGGTTAACTGCCATTAAATGTCCGATTGGTTCGGGCCGACAGGATAAGGAAAGCTTCTTGAATCAGCATCGCACGAAGAAAAAGTGCTCTTCTTTTTCGAGGATGTCGGTCACAAAGGCGTTGCAACAGGACAAGGAAAGCTTCGGCAGTGAGACATCGCACGAAGAAAAAGCGGTTTTCTTTTTCGAGGACGTTGCGATCTTAGCCTTTGTTCTACTGCTTATCAGTGGGGGATGAGAGAAAACCTCCACTCATGGAAGTTTCACTTTATAAAGCAGCTTCTTTTACAAGTCTCTTTATCATAAAATAAATATTTATCGTTTGTATTTTTAGTCCCATTTGTTGGTTCATGAATATTACCAAGCCATTCTTTTTTTCTAGATTGTATAATGCTATCGAAAACACTCCGGGATCTGATCCAGTATGTCCTACAATGTCGTCGTTATTTAATTTTTTCATAAAAATGTCGTCTAAAGATGAATTACTCCAGCCTAAAGTTTGTTTCCCATCGTTCGATTGGGGACTGAACATCTCTTTTATTGTTTCTGGTTTTAATACGGTATTGTTTTCGTTAGTAGCCGACATGCTTATAAGGAATTTACTAAAATCAAGCACATTTGTCTTTAATGAACCATCAGGATATGTTGGAAAAGAGTATTTGGGTAATGCTCGGTTCCCTTCATACGGTAATGCGAAATTTTCTGTTTTTATATCTTTATGTAGCCAGTGTGTTTGTGACATTCCCAGTGGTTCAAAAATGTTTTGTTGCGTATATTGATCGAATGGTAGTTGGCTAATTTGTTCCACAATATAGCCCAAAAGTCCATATCCTACATTGCTATAAACGAAAGTTGTTCCAGGTTTATTATTAGTAAAATTTTTTTCTTTTGAATACCATTTTCCGCCTACATTTAAGTATTCTTTGGAAAATTCACCCACCGAAATTTTGGAGTCACCTCCTCCACTATCTATCGTATAAAGACTGTCCAATACATCCCAATTGTCTTCGATTCCTGAAGTATGATCCAGTAGCATTCTTACTGTAATCGGTTTATTCGGAAAATGAGGGTTAACAACTGAAAATGGAAGATACTTGTTTATTTCATCATCCAGATTGATTTTTTTCTTTTCATACAGTTGCATGATGGCGGTAGCTGTGACAACTTTTGAAAGTGAAGCAATTTGAAACACCGTGTCTTGGCTCACTTTTTTCCTTTCGTTGACATTCGCATAGCCATAACTTATATATTTATCAACTTTATTATTTTTTATGATTGCAATCGAAACGCCAGGTACATCGGTTTTATTCATCTTGTTATATACAAATTTTTCTATGTTTGCCGGATTTGAAAAATCTACTTTGAGGGCTATTGCGATGCTTGCGATAACAAGCACCAACGTGATAATAACTCCTAATATTTTAGTAGCTTTCTTGATCATAAAAACACTCCTTTTTTATTTACATAACTCTTACCATTAGCATTGCATTTGTTATTCCAGAAGATTAGGAATTAATAGAATGGTTAGAAAGCGATTGGTTCATGGCATAAAAAAATCCTATACATTGGATAAGAGGTGGTTCCTGCCAAATTCCAACATAAAGGAAATCACTATGGACAAGCATACACCATTTTCATCATTTGGTAAATGGTTTCATAAATAGATCATGAAAACTTTCTAAACAAGTAGAAACGTTAAAACAAGAATAATACCCAAAGAAACTAACGACTCAAAGCTATATAGCTCTTTCTGTTTGCCCACTTGCATGAATTGGAAAGCCTTCATGCTTTCATGATGCATTGCTTAACGAAGAACTTCAGAATATGCATAACTATATTTATGCAACGCTAGTGAAATTAAATAACTTTATTATTCTTTAAAGCAGTAAGTTATCGTCAATAAGTATTTTTTTAATAAATTTAAATAGCCTACGGTCATAAGTTGGACTGTAGGCTGTTGGGATTGAGAGAGGAAAAGCGGTAACTTAAATGAAGAGGCTGGGACATAACTAGCCAAAATTAATAAAAAATGGTTCCAACCATCGGAATTTTGATGGTTGGAACCATTTTTTTAGGTTATTTTTTACCTAAAAGGCACATTGGTTGTTCATGGCGGTGTACTTTCTCAAGTTCACCGCCATGAACGCAAATCCCAATTCATTTTTCACTTTCTCTTTGCCCCTTACAGACAAACGTGTGAAACGCAAATTAGCCTTCAGGAATCCGAAAACTGGCTCCACATCAATTTTACGTTTTCCGTAGATTTCCCCAGTTTTCTCTTCTGAAAGCTTCTGTCTGACATATTCTTTTTGTTGTTCCCACTTTTCGTTATATTGTATTTTTCGATTTTAGCTTTGGTACATTGGGAACGTAGCGGACAATCGGTACAGTCCTCACTTTCATAGACTTTAAACGCTCGTGTAAATCCATTTCGGTCTGTTCGATTGGACAGATATCGGAACGCTAATTTCTTTTCGTTTGGACAGGTAAACGAATCGCTTTCCTCGTCATATTCCCAATTGGCCGAGTGGAAAGCATTGTTTTTGAATTTCTTTTTCTTCTCCTGGCGGTAGCTGTTATACGTAATAAGCGGGATACGTTTTCGATTAGTTATCACGTCTTCATAATTTTGTTCGCTGCCATAACCTGCATCAGCGACGATATAGTTGGGCAACTCAAAAAAGCCTTTTTCGATTTTATCCAGAAAAGGGATGAAGGTACGTGTATCCGTCGGGTTTGGGAATACATCAAAAGCGAGCACATATTGTCCTTCTGTCGCGACCTGCACATTATAACCTGCTTTAAGCTGGCCGTTCTTCATATAATCATCTTTCATGCGCATAAAGGTGGCGTCATGGTCTGTCTTGGAGTAGCTGTTGCGCTCTCCGAAGATTTCCATATCATTTTGGTATTTTTGTTTGCGCTCCAAAAAATCCTTGAATCGTTTGCGGTATTGTTTCGGAGCTTTGCGTAGAGAGCGCAGTTGTTTACGTTCATTTGCCTCCTCACTCGCTTCTATTTTTTTGTCATATTCCTCAACCTTCGCATCCAGCTTTTCGACAACTTTGGCGAGCTCTTCGGCAGACATTTCATCCGAACTTTCCCGTTCAATTTCCGGAACAATCTTTTTTTTCAATAACTCTTCATACATTTGGTTGGATCTTTCCACCAGATCGGCACTGTACTTTTCAACCGCCTTACGCCAGACAAACGTAAACTTATTAGCATTGGCCTCAATCTTTGTACCGTCGATAAAAATCGCTTCTTCGTCAATCAATTTTTCCTGCACCAGCTGGCATCGGAATTGGACGAAGCACTGACGTAGCAGCTCTTTGGCCTCAGGGTGGACACGAAACCGATTGATGGTCCGGTAACTTGGTACATGCCCTTGGGCCAACCACATCATTCGTACACTATCCTGAAGTAATCCCTCTATCTTTCTGCCTGAAAAGACAGATTGTGTATAGGCACACAGAATAATCTTCATCATCATTCGCGGATGGTAAGTAGGACAGCCGGTTTCACGCAAAAAGCCAGTGAAAGCTTCGTCAGGAATATTTTCCACCACATCGTTGACGGTATAGGCAATATCATTTTCCTGGAGTTTTATCTCCAAATCCAGCGGCAAAACGACTTGATTCATGGTATAATGTTTAAACATAAGGATGCCTCCGATAATTATTGTGTCGTAACTTTAATTTTATCAGAAGGTATCCTTTTTTGTTTTCTAAAACAAATAAAGAGTGGCATCTCCACCGATTCAATTTGGTGGGTGCCACTCTTTTTCTAGTTTACTGGGTTTTGTCCCAGCCCCGTTAGAGGACGGGAGTTAGTCGCCTCGATCTATCTCAATTGTTATTTCACATAATGATAAAGTGGTTCGTCTATTTTTTCATCGTAATCAACATGCAAATCATGACCGTCAAAATACCAAATATCCCGTTCTTCGACAAAATAAGTTGCACCATGATGTTCAATCATCGCACCAATGTCCATTGGCTTTTCTTTGTTAATGCCTAAAGAAAAGCCTTGCTGTACTGGGCTTGAGCCTCCGTACTTTACATAGAAGCGGACATAATCCCCTTTCTTCACGAACATTTCATCTTCAAACCACTGTACTGCTGCCTTTGATAACACGATGTTCATTGTTAGATGCCTCTCTCTCATTAAGGTCTGTATTTAAAACGTTCTGTGCTCCTTCATTATATACAATGATGGCAAAGGAACTCTAATTATTCGTTTCAATTCTGTGTCAAGTACACATGGCAACTAGGTATGAATTCGCAGGAATATAGGTGGATCATTGCGATATTTGTTTTTTAATAAAATGCTTTTAACTGTTCAAAATGTAAATAAAAAAGCTGGAAATATTGTCATATGTTGAATAATTTTGTACAATAAAGTCAGGTATGAAATTACTATCCATAAAGTCCCGTAGGAAAGATTAGGCAGGTGCCTGTTTTAAAAGATAGGAAACTTATCCTGCTTTATTGATCTAGGCGTTTGGATATGAATAGTCTTTATTATACCTATTATTTGAGCATTTATTATGAATACTGTGTAAAAAGTAACATTAACGGGAATCTGCAGTCAGATAATTCGAAATCTCCCCTCTTTTTAGTGTGCAACTCCATTTAAACAACATATTGGATTTAGCAGCACGAGTGTTTTTCAACTAAAGTAATTAGATAATTTGTCGTAGTCTCATAGACTTGACACTTTTTTTAATTTATAATTATCAAAAGGATGGTGATTAAAAAATGCCGCTACTAGTAAAAGGAAATAATGTCTCAGAAGCAATAGAGACCGCTTTAGCGAAGCTCGATGCATCAAGGGATGAAGTAGAAGTAGAAATCGTTCAAAAAGAAAGTACTTCTTTTCTTGGCTTGAAAAAAACGCCAGCAATTGTAAAAGTAGTGAAAAAAACATCAGGACAACCAATGAATAATGAAGATGAGATATCGGAATCTTTGCTTAACATTCCAGACCCGCAGCGTAACGCCTCACCCATTCATTTCGACGAGGATGGTATTCCAATTGAGAAAGAAGCCCTTCCCAATGACGTGAACACAATGACCGCAGCAGCATGGATTGAAAATGAAAAACTCTTTGTCAAACAATCAGAAATTGATTTTCCGAGCATTTTACCAACAAGCAATGTAAAAATTGTCGTTAATGGAGATGTATTAACAGAAGAGCGAATGATTACGGCAGATGATCATGTTGACATTACCCCACTGGATGATGAGATTCCAATGACGTGGGACATCATCCTATCACAAGACAAAATGAAAGCGTTTATGAAAATCATCCCAGGGAAAAAGATCAGCAGAGTGTTGATTGATTCTGGGCCGTTTTTATCACTTGAACCACAGGTGGAAGAGACAGTTGTAACAGTAAACGATTTAACTCCTCAGGATATCCAAGAAAAATTAATAGCAATGAACATTGAAAAAGGCTGGAAAGAAGATGCTATTATAAAGGCAACGAAGATCTTGGAAGAAGCGGAGCTGCTCATTGCCGAAGGAGTGGATGTTGTAGAGGGGAAAAATGGTGAAGTAGAATTTCAAATCTCTATTGAACAGGAAAAAACCTTTCAAGAAGAGGATACGATTAATTATCGAGAATTCCGCTTGCAGCCAACAGTAGATGAAGGTCAAGTAATTGCAAAGGTCATCCCGTCTAGTCCAGGTGTTGATGGGATTAATTTAATGGGGGATATTATTCCAGCCAAAAAAGTCCAAGATGTTGTTCCACAACTAGGAAAGAATATCGAACTCAATGAAAATCAAGAAATCGTTTCTCTCATTTATGGACGTCCAGAGATTCATAAACGTGGTTTCATTGTTAAAATTGATGTTTTAGAAAAGTTGGTTCATAGTAAAAATGTTGATTTAGCTTCTGGCAACATTAAATTTTTTGGAGATATTGATATTTTAGGAAATGTAGAAGAGGCAATGGAAGTAGAGTCGCAAGGAATCGTTCATTTATTTGGTTTCTGTACAAATGCTAGCATCCATGCTGGAAACGCAATCGTTGTGGATAAAAATGTCCTGTCCTCCTCTTTAAGTGCAGGTCAAAATAATGTAGTGGCATCAGAATTGATAGTGTCACTAATTGAAATTCATTCACAAATGGAAAGTATTGTAAAGACGGTTAAGCAGCTGATGTCTGTAGAAGATGTTAGAAGAAGATGTTCGCAACCTGGGCAATTTTTACCATTTTTAAGAAGGTTAGTAGAGCAGAAATATAGCAGTTTTAGAAATAATGTAAAAGAATTTTTACAGAAATTAGAAGGCGATAAAGCAAGTCTTGATGAAGAATGGGAGCGGATTGGCAAGCAGCTTGATCTGTTATTTATTGATATGCGGATGCAGCCAACTGTTCAATTCAGGATGCTAGAACAATTGGTCACCCAAACCCAGAAATTCTTACAAGAGCATACGGGTTCGGGGGAGGAGTCTGTAATTAAGCTGCCGTATGCAATCAATAGCCGCTTGCACTGTAGTGGAGATATTTTAGTAAATGGGCAAGGGCTGTATAACTGTGAAATCCAAGCAGGCGGGGAAGTACAAGTAAAGGGCATATTACGAGGAGGCTCTATTTACGCTGGAAAACATGTTCTAATCCGTGAAGCTGGATCAAGAAGTGGAGTAAAAACCTTTATCAAAGTTGGAAAACATGGCATTATCAAAATAGAGCATGTGTTTGACGATGTAACGATACAAATTGGAAAGCACAGCCATACATTCAATCAAGAAAGGAAAAATGTGCATGCATTTGTAGATACGGATGGCACACTTATCCTTTAGAATGAAATGGTAAACAGTAATATAAAAAGGACTGGTATATTAAAAAACCAATCCTTTTTTTATTAAAGCCATTTTACTTTTGGCTCGGTTTTGTTTTTAATTCTCGCGATGTTAGCTTTATGACGGTAAATAACAAAAGAAGCGAGTGCAGCAGTAATGGCAATTAGCGGCCAGTCTAGTGTAATGAAACTATAAATCAATGCTACTAGTGCCGCAATCATGGAAGAAAGTGATACATATTTTGTTAATTTTAAACTAATAAAAAAGACGACAAGCAATAGTAAAAATAGTAGTGGAGCATAAGCCAATAAGAGACCTGCTGATGTTGCAACTGCTTTGCCCCCGCGGAATCCAGCAAAAATAGGGAACATATGGCCAATTACTGCAATTAATCCTGCAATGAGAATGAGCAATTGCGAATTAGTTAAAAAGAAAGTTGGAAGCAAAGCTGCCAGTGTACCCTTTAAAATATCTGAGATCGTTACGATCATACCAGCTTTCACACCTAGCACCCTAAATGTATTAGTGCCGCCAAGATTTCCACTCCCATGTTTGCGAATATCTGTATGATAAAAGGCTTTCCCGATTATAAGTCCAAATGGGATGGAACCTATTAAATATGCGGACAAGAAAATTATTACATAGGTCATCATTATATTGCTCCCCTTTTACTTCAATCATTGTGTACATTGTACCATGAACAGTACTGCTTTTTATAAAAATTTTTCTTCCTTTCTCTTTTTTTGTTGCGCTCGATATTGTAGGATAGTAGAGGGAGGTTGCAAATCATGTCTAGAATACTACGGCGGCATACCCCGTCACAGAAGAAAGTTAAGCCTATCGCGATTTTACTCATTTTTTTCTTCCTTTCTACAAGTGCGCTCGTTTTTTATTTTTATCCGTTCGCCTCTTCAAAAAAAAATCCTTATTTTAAATATGACCAGCAGATTTTATATAAGGGATCACTTTATGGAAAAGCACACTTAGAAAAAAATGCTATTTATCTGCCATTATCATTTATCCGTGATAAGATTAGCGATCAAGTATATATAGATACGGAAGAACAGGCAGTTATTTTTACGACAAAAGGCAGTGTTATTTACATACCAATCGAATCAAAGGAATATGAAATAAACAATGAAAAAAAAGCTGACGAACAGATCATTGTCAAAGCGGATAATGATGAGTGGATGATGAATATTTTGTTCTTAAAGCATTACGTGCCATTGGACGTACGAGTTGTAGAGAGTTCTGGGGCAGTTTGGATTGAGAAATCTGGAGAAACATACGTGAATGGAACAATAGCAGGCAAAAATGCTGATCAAGCCTTTTTGCGTTTACGAGAAAAACCAAGCTTGCAATCACCATATGTAGCTGAAGTTCAGCACGATGAGCAGATTAGAATAGAAGGTGAAAAAGAAGACTATTACTCTATTCGAACTGCTGAAGGTTACCAAGGATATATGAAAAAGAAATTTGTAACAAAACAAGAAGAAAACGTCATGACGATCAATATAGAAGAGGAGCCTATTAAACTTCCAGACTTAAAAGAACCTATTAACTTAACATGGGAAGCTGTCTATACAAAAAATCCTAGCACAGATCAATTGCCTGCGATGCCTGGGGTTAATGTCGTTTCACCGACTTGGTTTCATTTAGGAAATGAAAAAGGCGACTTAAAGAACCTTGCTTCTTCGGAATATGTTCAATGGGCAAAAAATAGTGGCAGACAAATATGGGGGCTATTCTCTAATAGCTTCGATCCTGAATTAACGAAAAAAGCATTTCAATCTTATCAATCTAGAAAACATATTGTTGATCAGCTTGTGCATTTCGCCAAACATTATCAACTAGAAGGGATCAATATTGATATCGAGAATGTCGATCCTGATGATGCACCGCTTGTGACACAATTTGTGAGAGAAGCTGCTGCTCGATTGCATCAAGCAGGAAAAATTGTTTCTATGGACATTACTTTTATTTCAACTGGAAATTGGTCTGCTTTTCTTGAAAGAGAAAAGCTTGCACAAACCGTTGATTACCTCGTTGTAATGGCTTATGATGAACACTGGGGAAGTTCACAAACAGCTGGCAGTGTGGCCAGTTTACCGTGGGTAGAAGCGAACTTAAATACGCTTTTAGAGGAAGTGCCTGCAGAAACATTAATACTTGGTCTGCCTCTTTATACGAGACTTTGGATAGAAGAGACGCATGAAGGGGAACAAAAAATGTCCTCTAAAGCATTGTCTATGCAACAAGCACAAGAATGGATGCAAGAAAGAAACTTAGAAGCGAGCTACGATGATGCGTCAGGCCAGCATTTTGTTGAATGGCAAGATGAACAAACGAATACTATTTATCGAATATGGTTAGAGGACGACGTATCTTTACAAAAACGCGTTGATTTAGCGAAGAAATACAAGCTGGCAGGAATTGGTACTTGGTCTCGTTTCTTTGCGGATGATACAGCGTGGCACACTTTGCAGCAAGCATTGACAGCTCAAGAGGAATAGAGGTATAAATAATGAAAACATTTATTTCAGCCATCCAGTGGATGGCTTTTATGATTGCGGGAGCAATTGCAGCGCCGATTGCAATCGCGGACTTATTTCAACTAGATCCACAAGAGACAGCAGCCTTTGTACAACGAACCATTTTCGTGCTTGGAGTTGCCAGCCTCCTGCAAGGAACATTAGGACATCGTCTTCCCATTCATGAAGGTCCAGCGGGTCTTTGGTGGGGGGTATTTGCCATCTATGCTAGTTTCGTCGGTACTCTTTATGTATCGGAGACTGAAACATTAAGGGCGCTTTCGGGCGGAATGATTGTAAGCGGCATTTGCTTTTTCGCACTTACTTTTTTTGGATTTATGGAGAAATTAGCAAAATTATTTACACCAACCATTACATTTATTTATTTAATGCTGCTGATTTTACAACTAAGCGCTTCTTTTTTAAAAGGCATGCTTGGCATAACGGCTGATACACCTGTTCTTCAGCCGCTTGTTGCGATCCTAAGTATAACCGTTGTTGCTATTGCGTTCTATTTGGGACAGCACCGGGTATCATGGGTTCGCCAGTTTTCCATTATGTTTAGTCTCGTCATTGGGTGGCTTATTTTCTCTATTTTCGGCAAAGCACCAGCTGTTGTTACAAGTGATAAATGGTTAATCTTTCCTGAAATTTTAGCTTTTGGCACACCTCTTTTCGACGCTGGTACGATCGTTACTTCATTATTTATCACATTGCTTTTAACAACAAACATGATTGCATCCATCCGTGTCTTAGAGGCAATTGTCAATAACGGTGCGTCTATAGATACATTGCGCTATAAACGAGGAGGCTTTATCTCTGGCATTAGCCAAATTACTGGCGGTATGTTTGCTAGTATTGGTTCAGTGCCGATTTCAGGAGCTGCTGGATTTGTCTCTCAAACAGGAATGAAGACGATCAAACCTTTTGCAGTGGGATCATTATTGGTTGTTATCATCTCTCTCTTCCCGCCTTTAATGAACGTGATGGCTGCGATTCCAGCACCAGTTGGCTATGCCGTAACCTTTGTCATCTTCACTAAAATGGTTGGGATGGCGTTAAGAGAAATTGAACATTCGTCTAATCGTGAACGAACATATAGTACCGCTGGTTTGGCGCTGCTAGTCGGAGTAGGAGCGATGTTCCTGCCGCCAGAAGCCACCTTACAGCTGCCAACTGTTGTCGCCTCACTTTTAAATAATGGGCTTGTATTAGGTACGGTCATTGCAATTATAACTGAGCAATATCTTATTCGGAAAGAAGCACGTTGATGATATCTTTTCCTCTTGAATTGAGGGAAAGGATCATACTTGTTTGTAAGAAATTTGTGTGAAATAAGTGCCATTTTATTGCAGTTATACCGTTCTTCTATTACGATTAAGGGGAGCTAAAGATATTTTTTCCATTAAACTGTTCTAACAAGATGAAAGGAGAAGACAAATGATCTCTCTTTGTCTTTCGGAAGAGGATGACAGGTTATTTGAAACATCATAAGGGAATCTTCAGTATATGTGATCTGGGGAAATTTAACTATACTAATGCGGAAGGAGTTTTTAAAATGGCTATTGAAAACCCTAGCAGAGAAGAAATCAAGGAAATTCTACAAAAAGCAAAGCGGATTGCAGTCGTTGGATTGAGTGATAATCCAGACCGGACATCGTATAGTGTATCAGCAGCAATGCAACAAGCAGGGTATGAAATCATCCCGGTAAATCCAATGGTGGACGAAGTCCTTGGAGTGAAAGCTTATTCCTCTTTAAAAGAAATTGAGGGGCATATAGATATCGTTAATGTGTTTCGACGTTCAGAATTTTTACCAGAAATCGCTAAAGAGTTTGTTGAAATAGATGCTGATGTCTTTTGGGCTCAGTTAGGTATTGAAAATGAAGATGCTTATCAATTTCTTAAAGAAAAAGGCTGCACTGTCATCATGGACCGCTGTATTAAGGTAGAGCACGCGATGACGAAATAACAGTCTAGCCAATGAATAGACCTCATCATACAAGAAAATCTACTAGGCGAAATCCCACTTAGAAACAACGAATATGCTTGTCTCGATAAAATGTTTCAAAGTAAGAACGGAAATAAATAAAATCTCCATAGATTGGAATCTGTTTGCCTGGCTAACATATTTAAACCATAGTAAGTAAATGAAGCAATTGCTGTTTGACAGCCGATAGACATCACTATAGTATTTATAATTAGGCAAGCGTTTTTATGGCGCTTGCTTTGCTGTGGAATGGAGATGGGCATCCTAAAGATAAATAGGAAGGCTTGCATTGCATTCTCTATTTGCGATTTATGATTTTCACGTTACAATAAAGCTATGATATAATATAAAGAACAAACGTTTGGATTGTAGGCAGGAAGTGTTTTTGAAAGGGGAATGTTTGTGACCAAAAGGCAAAATAAAACGGATTATAATGATGATGCAATTCAAGTATTAGAAGGATTAGAAGCTGTCAGAAAACGTCCAGGAATGTATATCGGATCTACTGATAGCCGGGGACTGCATCATCTTGTCTATGAAATTGTCGATAATTCTGTGGATGAAGCACTTGCTGGACATGGAAATCATATTATCGTAAAAATACATAAAGATAACAGCATTAGTGTGGAGGATAAAGGGCGAGGCATGCCAACTGGAATCCACAAGACAGGGAAGCCAACGACAGAAGTGATTCTCACTATCCTTCATGCCGGCGGAAAATTTGGCCAAGGCGGCTATAAGACGAGCGGAGGACTGCATGGAGTCGGAGCCGCAGTTGTCAATGCATTATCAGAATGGCTTACTGTTACAATAATGCGTGACGGCTTCATCTATGAACAGCGTTTTGTCAATGGAGGATACCCGGAGACAACCCTTGAAAAAATTGGTAAATCAAAACAAACAGGGACAATGATTCATTTTAAACCAGATGCGAAAGTTTTTAGTACACTAACCTACAACTATGACACACTATGCGAAAGGCTCAGGGAATCTGCTTTTCTTTTAAAGGGACTTAAAATTGATATTATTGATGAACGCCATAACGAACAAGAACAGTTTTTTTACGAAAATGGGATTGAGGCGTTTGTCTCTTATTTGAACGAAGAGAAAGATGTCCTTCATCCAGTAGCATTTATGGAAGGGACTG
Organism: Bacillus chungangensis; assembly: GCF_030812995.1. Lineage (GTDB taxonomy): Bacteria > Bacillota > Bacilli > Bacillales > Bacillaceae_C > Bacillus_CF > Bacillus_CF chungangensis. Next base: position 116,314 of record NZ_JAUSTT010000012.1, read on the forward strand.
CCAACCAAATTGAAGTAGAGTTTGCCTTTCAATTTAATGATGGGTTCTCAGAGAATGTGCTGTCCTTCGTTAATAATGTAAGAACGAAAGATGGCGGAACGCACGAAATCGGAGCGAAAGCAGCAATGACCCGTGTGTTTAACGAGCATGCTCGCAAGTTCAACCTTTTAAAAGAAAGAGATAAAAATCTCGAAGGCAGCGATATTCGTGAAGGGCTTTCTGCGATTGTTTCGGTACGAATTCCAGAAGCATTGCTACAATTTGAAGGCCAAACAAAAGGGAAGCTTGGAACGAATGAAGCAAGGTCTGCAGTTGATGCAGTCATTTCTGAACATCTGGCATATTTTTTAGCGGAAAATCCTACGATTAGTTCTACTCTTATTAAGAAAGCAGTGAAAGCTTCCCAAGCTCGGGAAGCAGCTCGCAAAGCAAGGGAGGAAGCACGTTCAGGGAAAAAAAGAAAACGTGCTGAAGCGCTGCTTTCTGGGAAATTAACACCTGCCCAGTCGAGAAATCCTGCAAGGAATGAACTATACTTAGTGGAAGGCGATTCTGCCGGCGGTTCAGCAAAGCAGGGGCGCGACCGGCGTTTTCAAGCTGTTTTGCCGCTCCGTGGGAAAGTGATTAACACTGAAAAAGCAAAGCTGCAGGACATTTTTAAAAATGAAGAAATTAATACCATTATCCATACGATCGGTGCTGGAGTCGGTGCAGATTTCAATCTGGATGATGTCAATTACGATAAGATCGTTATCATGACTGACGCTGATACGGATGGCGCACATATTCAAGTGCTCTTGCTTACTTTTTTTTATCGTTATATGAAGCCGCTTGTAGAAGCAGGCAAGGTTTATATTGCTTTGCCGCCTCTATACAAAGTAAGTAAAGGAACAGGCAAAAAAGAGGTAATTGAATATGCATGGACAGATGAAGAGCTTTCCGGTGCGATCAAAAAGGTCGGCAAAGGCTATATGCTGCAGCGTTATAAAGGTCTTGGAGAAATGAATGCGGACCAATTATGGGAGACGACGATGAATCCTGAAACAAGAACGCTCATTCGTGTTCTGATCGATGACACCGCAAGGGCAGAACGGCGGGTTACAACCCTGATGGGTGATAAAGTGGAACCAAGGCGCAAGTGGATAGAACATCATGTCGAGTTCGGTCTAGAAGAGAGCCAAAATATTTTAGAAAATGAAAATCTGATCGTAGAAGGGGAGGAAAAGCGTAAATGACGATTGTTGAGAGATTCCAAGACTTGCCCCTTGAAGAAGTATTGGGAGATCGGTTTGGCCGCTATAGTAAATACATTATTCAAGAACGTGCCCTCCCTGATGCTCGAGATGGTTTAAAACCTGTACAAAGGCGCATTTTATATGCGATGCATGTCGAGGGAAATACTGCTGATAAAGGCTTTCGCAAATCGGCAAAAACTGTTGGGAATGTAATCGGGAACTATCATCCTCATGGCGATACGTCTGTCTACGAAGCAATGGTAAGGATGAGCCAAGATTGGAAAGTCCGCAATGTGCTGATTGAAATGCATGGGAATAACGGCAGCATAGATGGCGACCCAGCGGCTGCAATGCGTTATACAGAAGCAAGGCTTTCAGCTATATCTTCCGAACTGCTTCGTGATATCGAGAAAAATACAGTTGAATTCGTGCCAAATTTTGATGATACTTCAAAGGAACCAACAGTGCTGCCTGCAAAATTCCCTAACTTGCTTGTGAATGGTTCTACTGGCATTTCTGCGGGATACGCAACGGATATTCCCCCTCACCATCTTGGCGAAGTAATTGATGGGACGATTATGAGAATTGAAAATCCCGCTTGTACAGTGGAAGATTTAATGACTGTTATCAAAGGGCCTGATTTTCCAACTGGGGGAATCATTCAAGGCATAGACGGCATCAAGAAAGCTTATGAAACTGGAAAAGGAAAAATCATTGTTCGCGGAAAAACTGAAATTGAAACGATTCGCGGCGGCCGCCAGCAAATTGTTATTACAGAAATCCCCTACGAAATGAATAAGGCAAGCCTTGTCAAAAAAATCGATGAGCTCCGCTTAGACCGAAAAGTAGAAGGCATTTCTGAAGTTCGCGATGAAACCGACCGGACAGGGCTGCGCGTAGTGATTGAGCTGAAGCGGGAAGCCGATGCTGCTGGCGTATTAAACTTTTTATTTAAAAACACAGATTTGCAGATTACATATCATTTTAACATGGTTGCGATTTATCATCGCCGTCCACAGCTAATGGGTCTGCCTCAGCTGTTAGATGCTTATATCGAACATCAAAAGACAGTCGTAACAAATCGTTCACAATATGAATTGAATAAAGCGAAAGAGAGGCAGCACATTGTTGCTGGCTTGATAAAAGCTTTATCGATTCTTGATGAAGTAATCGCAACAATTCGGGCCTCTAAAGATAAACGAGATGCGAAAAACAATTTAATTGCCGCTTATGCCTTCACTGAGGAGCAAGCGGAGGCGATCGTCTCGCTCCAGCTTTATCGTCTAACAAATACCGATATAACAGCGCTTCAAAAAGAAGCAAGTGAATTGGATAAAACTATTAATAATTTAACGACGGTTCTCCAGAATGAAAATAAGCTATTACAGGTAATTAAAAAAGAATTAAAAGCCGTTAAAAAGCATTATAGCAATGCCCGCCGCTCACAAATTGAAGCGGAAATCGAAGAAATCAAAATCAATCTTGAAGTGATGATAGCGAGCGAAGACGTTATTGTGACGGTAACGAAAGACGGCTATCTTAAACGAACAAGCCTTCGTTCTTATGCAGCTTCCAATGGACAAGATTTTGCAATGAAAGATAGTGACAGATTGCTGTTCGAGCAGCAGATGAATACGACCGATATCTTGCTGTTGTTTACGAATAAAGGAAATTATCTCTACCAGCCTGTTCATGAGCTTCCCGATATTCGCTGGAAAGACTTGGGGCAGCATGTAGTGAATCTGATTGCATTGGAAAATGAAGAACGAATCGTGAAAGCAATACCGGTTAAGGAATTTACAGAAAATCATTATCTCTTATTTATAACGAAAAATGGCATGACGAAAAAATCAGTGCTTCAGCAGTACAAAGCACAGCGCTATTCACGGCCTTTAGTTGCGATGAACTTAAAAGCAAATGATGAACTAATAGATGTTCACTTAACTGATGGTGCACAAAATATCTTTCTAGCAACGTATTTAGGTTATGGGCTATGGTTTTCTGAAGAGGAAGTGAAAGTTGTCGGTGCGAGAGCTGCTGGCGTAAAAGGCATCGATTTAAAACCCGGAGATATCTGTATCGGCGGCTCTGTGTTTGCCGATGATAGTGAGCAATCAATTTTTATTGCTACTCAGCGTGGAGCAGTCAAAAAGATGAAACGGACAGAATTTGATAAAAGTACAAGAGCAAAGCGCGGCGTCGTGATGCTGCGTGAATTGAAGAAAAATCCTCATCGCCTCAGCGGAATTGCACTCGTGAATGAAAAAGATATATTGTTTCTGATGACCGATCAGCATCATATCGAACAAGTAGCTGCTGAGGAAGTGCGCTTTAACGATCGCTACTCGAACGGTTCCTTTGTACTTGATGAACTCGAGAACGGAACAGTAGTCGATTTTTGGAAGCAAGTTTCGTCTGAGATGAAGGATGAGAATGAGAAAAAATAACTTAAAGTGAACAACATCATGATTCGCTTGAGAAAAATAAATTAGGGATTTTACCATTCATCCCAATGTTATTAAAATGAATATTGGACATTGCAAAAGCTTCCAGAAGATCGGATTTATTCCTTACTTCTGGAAGCTTTTTTCCTATGAAAAAGACGTATCAATATGAAATCGAAGACTTTGAGCTCCGGATCGGATCGATTTTATAACACAATAATCGAATAAAGCAAAACAGTTAACATGGATAGACAATTGACTACCTTTTGATATTTAGTGTGATGAATTGATAATTGATAAAATAGCTCCAAGTGAAAAAATAGATAGATTTTTCAGTCTACTCATAGTTGAAATTTTTTTATCTTCTTCGAATAAAAATACATTTCAACACTATTTCCATTGGGCAATCAACACTATTGAAAACAATCTAATTAAAATATCAACGCAAACTCTTTGGATATTTTTTCACTAATTTATAAATATACTGTTGCATTTATTAATATACAATATATAATATACGATAACAAAAAAATTTAAGAAGTTGAAATGATGCTGAACAGGAATCATTTACTTCTTGGCTAACGGAGGGCTTGAAGTGAAAGTTGGAATTGTCGGGGCAACAGGCTATGGTGGTGCAGAATTAGTACGGGTTTTACATGCACATCCAGAAGTTTCTAATCTTATTGTTTATTCATCCTCTAAGCAAGGAAGCTCCTTATCAGAAACATATCCGCATGTCAGTCATCTTCCTTATAGATTGGAGGAAATTGATCCTGTTGCGATGAATGAAGCAAATGATATTGTTTTTCTTGCAGCGCCAACTGGGGTTTCTAGTCAACTTGCACCAGCGTTATTAGCAGCAGGCTGTACTGTGATTGATCTTGCCGGCGATTTTCGGCTTCAAGATGTAGAAGATTATGAAAAATGGTATCGGAAAACGCCTGCACCTGAAGAGTGGATAATGAGAGCGGTCTATGGACTGCCTGAGACAAATAAGGAGCAAATTAAAACTGCACAGTTTATTGCGAATCCGGGCTGTTATCCTACTGCTTCGATACTAGCATTAGCACCTTTGGCAAAAGCAGGACTCATTCAGGCAGAATCGGTCATTATCGATGCAAAGTCAGGAGTATCAGGTGCTGGGCGTTCCGCATCACTTGGAACGATCTACAGTGAACTAAATGAAAATTTGAAAATCTATAAGGTGAATGAGCATCAACATATTCCAGAAATTGAACAGCATCTATCATTGCTAGGCTATGCATCTCCCATCACGTTTCAAACGCATCTCGTTCCAATGACACGAGGTATCATGGCAACAATTTATGTGAATCTTAAGCAGGAAATGACTGAACAGCAAGTAAGAGACCTCTATCATACGTTTTATGCAGATGCGGCTTTTGTGAGATTAAGAGAAAAAGGCCAGTATCCTGCAACGAAAGAAGTACTTGGTTCTAATTATTGTGATATTGGCTTTTCTCTTGACGAAAGAACAGGCAGGCTCACCATCATATCAGTGATTGACAATGTTATGAAAGGTGCGGCCGGGCAAGCAGTACAAAATGCAAATATATTATTTGGATATGCGGAACAAACGGGTTTACAAATGATCCCCGTTTATCCGTAGGAAAGAAATGGGAGGAATTTTTATGCAGGGAATAAAGAAAGCAGTGTTAACGAAGATGGAAAATGGACATATCGCAGCTCCTAAAGGCTTTTCTGCTGCAGGGATCCATACAAAAGTAAAGCGCAAACGCAACGATTTGGGTGTCATCGTATGTAGTGTACCAGCGTCTGCTGCTGCGGTTTTCACCTTAAATGAGATCCAGGCCGCACCGCTTACGGTGACGAAAGCAAGTTTAGCCGAAGCTGGAAAGCTTCAGGCTGTTGTCGTAAATAGCGGCAACGCAAATGCTTGTTCTGGAAAAAAAGGCTTGGAAGATGCTTATCTCATGAGAGATTCTCTCGCTGCCTCCTTATCCATCCCGAAAGCATATACAGCAGTTGCTTCGACCGGGGTAATCGGAGAAGAAATGCCGATGGATAAAATCCTTCCTGGTATTCATATGCTGCATCCGAAAACCGATGACGAAAGTGCGGCTGCTTTTGGTGAAGCGATATTAACAACGGACACAATCCCGAAGTCAACATGTTATTCAGCGATGATTGACGGCAAGAAGGTTACAATGGCTGGAGCTGCAAAAGGCTCAGGCATGATAGCACCAAATATGGCAACAATGCTTGCCTTTCTGACGACGGATGCAAACATTTCAACAGTGCATTTACAAGCTGCATTAAAAGAGGCGACGGATCAAACTTTCAACCGTATTACCGTTGATGGTGATACATCCACAAATGATATGGTGCTTGTAATGGCGAGTGGTCTAGCGGAAAATGAAGCGTTATCGCCAACTCATAAAGACTGGAACATATTCATGAGGCTTTTACAGCAATCGTGCGAAGATTTAGCTAAATTAATTGCTCGTGATGGAGAAGGCGCAACGAAATTGATTGAAATTACTGTTCAAGGGGCATTAAACGATCAAGAAGCAGATAACATTGCAAAAACAGTTGTCAGTTCTCCTCTTGTTAAAACGATGGTATTTGGTGCAGATCCGAATTGGGGGAGAGTAATGATGGCCATCGGCAAAAGCGGCGCAAAAATTGATCCAAACAATATTGATATTCAGATTGGACCATACCCGCTATTGAAGGGCTCACAGCCACTCTCATTTTCAGAGAAAACGCTGCAGACCTACTTAGAAGCCGATACGATTCAAATAACGATTAATGTCAACATTGGCAAAGGAACAGGAAAAGCATGGGGATGTGACCTTACTTATGATTATGTCCGTATTAATGCGAGCTATCGGACGTAAGAAGCGATCAAATTAAAGCAAAGAGGTGTAAAAATGATGGAAGAACTGATTGTGATTAAATGTGGAGGGAGCACAGTTGAATCACTTTCTGACGATTTTTTTAAAGGAATCAAAGCTTTACAGCAGCAAGGAAAAAAACCAGTTATTGTGCATGGCGGCGGCCCGCGTATTAAAAAGATGCTAACTGCGCTGCACATTCAATCAGAGATGGTGAATGGATTAAGAAAAACGACACCAGAAGTCATGACAGTTGTGGAAATGGTTTTATCAGGTAATGTGAATAAAGAGCTTGTTCGGAAATTACAAAAACATGGTGTCTATGCATTTGGTGTGACAGGCTGTGATGGTTTGCTCCTCCAAGCAAAAGCAAAGGATTTGCCGGCGCTAGGATTAGTTGGCGAGATTGTAAAAGTAAACGACACCTTTCTTCATAACATGATTGATCTTGGTGCAGTACCTGTTATTTCTCCGATTGCTGCTGGAATGGATGGGGAGGATTGCTACAATATTAATGCAGATACTGCTGCGAGCGCTATTGCCAATGCGCTTGAAGCAAAGCAAATTCTCTTTGTAACGGATGTTCCAGGCATATTAAAAGACAATCAATTATTGTCAGAAGTGACGCCGAAGGAGCTGGTAAACTTCATTCATGATGGCACGATTACGGGTGGGATGATTCCTAAAGTGCATGCGGCAATGGAAAGTCTTCAGGGAGAGGCAGAGGAGATTATGATTGTGAGCGGTCATGCAAATATTGTTGGTGATGGCCACATTATTGGAACAAAAATAAGAAATACAGTGGGGGTTATTCAATAATATGAGTCATTTATTTCCAACTTATACCCGTTGGGATGTTGAAATAGAGCATGCCAATGGTACAAACGTAATTGATAAAAATGGCAAAACTTATTTAGATTTCGTTGCTGGGATAGCTGTCTGTAACTTAGGGCATTGTCATGAGGCGGTTTTAGCAGCAGTGCTGAAACAATTTGAGAAAGTGTGGCATGTATCCAACTTATTTGAAAACTCCCTGCAAGAAGAGGTGGCAGCGAAGCTTGTAAACCATTCGTGCGGCGAAGCTGTTTTCTTTTGCAATAGTGGAGCCGAAGCAAATGAAGCAGCGATAAAATTAGCAAGAAAATATACAAATAAATCGAAAATCATTACTTTTCAGCAATCATTTCATGGGCGAACATTAGGAACAATGGCGGCAACTGGACAGGAAAAAGTGAAGCAAGGATTTGGACCAATGCTCGAAACATTTGTACACATCCCGTACAATGATGTGGAAACATTAAAGCAGACAATCGATCATGAAACTGCGGCAGTCATGTTGGAAGTGATCCAAGGAGAAGGCGGTGTCCATCTTGGAAATCGCGCTTTCATCCAAGCAGCAGCGGCACTTTGCAAACAATACGAAGCGTTGCTTATTATCGACGAGGTGCAAACAGGAATTGGGCGAACAGGAAAGCCGTTTGCTTATCAACATTTCGACATTTCTCCCGATATCATTACAGTTGCAAAAGGACTTGGAAATGGTTTTCCAGTAGGTGCGATGATTGGGAAAAAAGTGCTGGCAACCGCATTTCAAGCAGGAAGCCATGGTTCAACATTTGGAGGCAATCCGCTGGCAATGGCTGCAGCAAATGCAACATTGGAGATTATCTTTGATAAGGCTTTTCTTGCAGAAGTAGAAGAAAAAGGGGCATATTTTTCTGCTCAATTACAAGATATATGCGCTGAAATAAATGGATTTCAAGCTATTCGCGGCAAGGGATTGCTTATTGGAGCGGCATTCGACTTTGAAACAACATCTATCATTCAAACATTAAGAGAAAATGGCTTGCTTATCTTAAATGCAGGGCCTCATGTTATTCGGTTTTTGCCCCCGCTGACTGTATCGAAAGCAGAAATAGATGCAGCAGTTCAAATTGTGAAAAAAGTATTAGAAAAAACAGGATCTTGTATGAAGATGCATATTTAAGAATAGTAATTGTTTTGATGAAGCTTAAAATAATGATATTTATCGTATTTTACATTCATTTTTTTTATGTTATAATGCATAAAAATACTTAGTTGTAAATAAATATACCCTATGTAGGGAGATGACAAACATGCAGGGGCATCTGAAATTAGCTAATGGAGAAGTATTTAGCGGCAAATGGTGTGGCAAGCCAAAAAATATCATTGGAGAACTCGTATTTTTTACTGAGATGACAAGATTTCAAGAAGTATTAACGGATCCATTATTAAGTGGAAAAATCGTTGTTTTGACTCATCCAGAGATCGGAATTTGTGGAATAGATGAAGAAAGCTTTGAAAAGAGTACGATTTATGCAGCTGGTGTTATTGTTCAGCGTATTTCAACACAATCATTTCATCATGAAATAAAAAGGACGTTCACAGATTTTTTGGCAAAGCATCATGTGCCACTTCTTACTAATGTTGATACTCGTGCAATCGTAAAAAAAATTCGCAAGTTAGGAGAAATGGCGGCTATTCTTTCAATGGAACATGAAACTGTACAATTGGAAAATAACCAAAATCAAGCTGTTGAAAAACTTCTCACTCAGAAACCAGTTTCTTTTTATAACGGAAAAAAACAATTTGTACTCATTAACTTTGGTTATCATGACGCTTTGCTTGCAGCTTTTAAACAATACGATTGTCAAGTGGCAGTTGTTCCGCATTTTACATCATTTGCTGAAATTCAAAGCTACCTTCCAGACGGCATTATTTTATCAGGAGGGCCTGGTCATCCAGAGGCATATGCGAAATTTTATCCACAATTGAAAAAGTTGGCGACAACGTATCCTACGATTGGATTCGGCCTAGGGCATCAAATAATAGCGCTCTTTTTCGGAGCAAAGCTTGAAAAACTTGCTTGTGGGCATCGTAGTTTTCAGCAACCAGTACTGGATACAACGACAAACAAAGTGTACTTTACAAGGCAAAATCATCAATTTTTTATCTCGGAAAAAAGTATCGAAAATAGTGATTTTCATGTTACTGTTCGCCATGTACAAGATGGGACAATTGAAGGTTTGCATCATAAGCATTATCCCATTAGCACGTATCAATTTCATCTTGATTGCTATAAAGCAACAAATGAATGGATGCTGCAGCCTTTTTTACAACAAGTGAAAGCAAATAAAGGGGAAGTTGTATATGCCTAAGCAAGCAACATATAAAAAAGTATTAGTGATTGGTTCAGGGCCAATTGTCATTGGCCAAGCGGCAGAGTTTGATTATGCAGGAACTCAAGGCTGCATGGCTTTGAAGGAAGAAGGCTGTCATGTCGTGCTTGTTAACAATAATCCTGCAACAATGATGACTGACGAAGTATTTGCGGATACTGTTTATTTTGAACCTTTAACGATTGCAAGCTTGACGGAAATTATAAAGAAAGAGCGTCCTGATGGCATTTTAGGAACGTTAGGAGGGCAAACTGGTTTAAATTTAACTGTAGAGCTATATAAAAAAGGCATTTTGAAGAAATTTGGTGTAGAAATGCTTGGAACGAGTGCAGAGTCGATCATAAAAGGGGAAGATCGGGAAGCCTTTCGCAACTTAATGTTCGAATTAGGGGAACCCGTTCCGGAAAGTGCCATTATTACAACGATCGAAGAAGCCATTCATTTTGCAAATAACGTTGGCTATCCAATTATTATTCGGCCTGCTTATACATTAGGGGGAGCAGGAGGCGGTATCGTTTACAAGAAAACCGATCTTCTTCATGTTGTGAGAAAAGGTTTAGAGGCTAGCCCGATTACTCAGTGCTTAATTGAAAAAAGTATTGCAGGCTATAGAGAAATTGAATTCGAAATGATGCGTGATGCCAATGATACATGCATCGCCATTTGCAGTATGGAAAATGTTGACCCAGTAGGAGTTCATACCGGTGATTCAGTTGTTGTTGCTCCCCAACAGACGCTGACTGCAGAAGAATATCACTTGCTTTACACAGCAGCAGTAAAAATTATTCGTGCGTTGGACATTGTCGGCGGCTGTAATATTCAAATTGCGATCGATAACAAAAGCAATCAGTATTATTTAATTGAAGTAAATCCACGTGTCAGCAGATCATCAGCTCTCGCTTCAAAGGCGACTGGCTATCCGATTGCAAAAATTGCGACGAAACTAAGTCTTGGCTTTTACTTGCATGAGTTAAAAAATCCAGTGACAGGAAATACGTATGCAAGCTTTGAACCGGCTCTCGATTATGTTGTTGTAAAATTTCCACGCTGGCCATTTGATAAATTTCCAAGCGCAAATCGGAAACTTGGAACACAAATGAAAGCAACTGGTGAAGTGATGGCTCTAGAGCGTAACTTACCTGCAGCTTTTCAAAAGGCAATCCGCTCTTTAGAATTGCCGACATTAGGACTTGAATGGCCGGCACTTCAATCGATGACCGACGCAGCGCTTTGGGAATCAATAATGCTGCCTGATGATCGGAGATTTTTTGCGATTTTCACATTAATGCGGCGTGGTGTTAGCATCATAGATATTCAAGAAAGAACAGGTATTCATTTATATTTTTTAACCTGTTTTTACAATCTTATTCAGCTTGAAAATAAGGCGAAATCAATCACAATGAAGACGGTTCAGACAGATTTTTTACAAGAACTAAAGGAGCTAGGTTTTTCAGACGAATGGATTGCGGAAACATGGCAAACTGACTTGCAGACCATCCGACAATACTTACAAGATAAAGGAATTGCACCTGCATTTCATATGGTAGATACATGTGCAGGGGAATTTCCAGCAGAAACGCCATACTATTACACGTCCTGGAGTGGAGAAGGCGATGTCGAGCCGGATCACAAGCAAAAGAAAATAGCAATTATCGGTTCTGGTCCGATTCGAATAGGGCAAGGAATTGAATTCGACTACTGTTCCGTACACGGGGTTCTAGCCTTGAAAAAAGCTGGCTATGAAACGATTCTAATCAACAATAATCCAGAAACAGTCAGTACGGATTTTCAGATAGCAGATCGTCTATATTTTGAACCATTAAAGCTGGAAGATGTCCTGCATGTACTTACATTTGAGCAGCCCGATGGGGTGATTGTACAGTATGGCGGCCAAACAGCAATAAACCTAGCCCAAGGCTTGGTAGATCATGGTGTTCCATTGCTTGGAACATCGCCGCAGCAGATCGATTTATTTGAGGATCGAGAACGGTTTTATCAGCTCATGCTGGAGTTGAATATTCCTCATATACCAGGTCAGACCGCTTTGGATCATAATGATTTGCTAACAAAAGCAAAACAGGTCGGTTTTCCGCTCTTATTGCGGCCTTCCTATGTAATTGGCGGTCAAGGCATGTTCATTATTCAAAATGAAGCGGAACTATTAGCCAAAATCGATCGTATTTCTTATCCAGTCTTACTCGATGCTTATTACCGTGGAACTGAGATTGAAATAGATGCCATCTCTGACGGGAAAGATGTTGTCATTCCAGCTATATTTGAACATATTGAAAAAGCAGGTGTTCACTCTGGCGACAGTATGGCAATTACGCCGCCGTTGACAGTTTCCAGTTCGGTTAAAGAATTAGTAAAGCAATATACAGAAAAAATCGCTCAACATGTTGCTTTTAAAGGAATTTTTAATATTCAATTTGTTCTTTATCAAGATAGGTTATATGTGCTAGAGATCAATCCACGCGCTTCACGGACAGTTCCAATTATAAGTAAAGTAACCGGCGTTCCTTTGATTGCATTAAGCACGAACGTTTTACTTGGAGAACCGCTAAAAAAAGAAAAGTTTCTCAAACCAAACTTTTATACTTTAAAAAGTCCTATTTTCTCTACTGTCAAGCTTGCAGGAGTCGACCCAATGCTTTCTCCTGAAATGAGTTCTACTGGAGAAATCATTGCAATTGGGAAAACGGCAGAAGAGACGTTCCAAAAAGTGCTGAATTGGAATGATGCCGTAAAAGCTGCATTACAAAAGAATGAAGTATATGTAGAAGCAGTAGAACAGATTAAAGAAATAAAAAAATTGCTGCAAGACGGAAACATCAACATTGCTTCTGACAGTTATTTTTCTGATTGGATCAAAAAACCAAATGCACTTGCATTTGTAAGTTTAGAGCGAACCGCTGCGGCGAAGGAAAAACGCCTTCAAGCACTAGAGCGGCAGATCATTGTGATAACAGAAATAGAAACTTTGAAAGCATTCTTATTGGGGATGAATGGAAAAACTACGGAACCAACTGCAATGACGGAATGGTTCAATAAACAACATAAATTGGAGATGAGTTTATGATGGCAACTTCCTCTGTTGTACATTTAAAAGGAAAGCATCTGTTAACATTGGCTGATTTTACTGGAGAAGAGATTGAATATCTTCTCAAAGAAGCTGTAAAATTGAAAGCAAAGCAAAAAAACAAAGAACCGCATCCATATCTAAAAGGAAAAACACTAGCGATGATTTTTGAAAAGGCATCGACAAGAACTCGCGTTTCTTTCGAGGTTGGTATGCATCAGCTCGGCGGCCATGCACTCTTTTTAAGTAAAAATGATATCCAAATGGGAAGAGGGGAAACGATTCAAGATACAGCAAAAATATTATCAGGATATGTTGATGGTATCATGATCCGTACATTTGCCCATGACATTGTTGAACAATTAGCAGCCCACTCTTCTATTCCAATTATTAATGGATTAACTGATGATTTTCATCCATGTCAAGTGCTCGCTGATTTATTAACGATTTATGAAGAAAAAGGCTACCTTGCAGGGAATAAACTTGCTTATATTGGAGATGGCAACAACATGGCCCATTCCTTAATGATTGGCTGTGCAAAAGTTGGGATAGACTGTTCGATAGCTGCTCCTATTGGCTATGAACCGCAGGCCTCTATCGTTGAGAAGGCGAAGCAAATTGCTGCAGACACTGGGGCGGTCATACATGTAACGAATGATCCAAAAGCAGCTGTCCATCATGCTGATTTTGTTTATACGGATGTATGGGCAAGTATGGGCTGGGAAGCTGAGCAGCAAACGCGTGAAAAAGCTTTCGCCGCCTATCAAGTGAATCAAGCATTAATGTCATATGCAAAGCCAAACGCAGGCTTTCTACACTGTTTACCCGCCCACCGTGGAGAGGAAGTAACTGCAGATATAATTGATGGGCCTCAATCATTGGTTTTTCAGGAAGCCGAAAATCGTCTTCATGTTCAAAAGGCGCTGTTAGCAGCATTATTAGCTTAATAGATTAATAAGGAAGTTTCCCGCAAGGTGAATGTTGGGAAGCTTTTTTTATCCCACATCTAACTGGCAGTAAGACCCCCACCTCGGGGAGTAAGAGGAATCGAAGAAGTCTAGGTGCGGGATAACTGAAAGTCAAATGTCCGATTGGTTCGGGCCGACAGGATGTCGGTCACAAAGGCGTTGCAACAGGACGTTGCGATCTTAGCCTTTGTTCTACTTCTTATCAGTGGGGGATAAGAGAAAACCCCCACTGATGGAAGTTTCACTTTATGAAGACCCCGACCTTTAAAATATTTAGTATGAAGAAAATCTATGCTGCGGTAAAATGTAAACAACAATTTTTAGGAGGAGAGAGGAGAATGAATGAACAAGAAACATTAATGCTATTTGTGAAAATCTCACAACAGAGAATGCATCGTCATTATCTGCCTAAATTAATACAATCGATTCAAGTAATTCATACAGACGTATTATGGGATGAGCAATCAGAAAATTTAAATTCGATAGGGGGAATTATTCTTCATATTTGCGAACATATTAAAAGAAGTTCTACAAGATTTTCAAATCTTCTTCATACAGAATACGGAGAGGGAATCGAAGCGTATTTCCCTAATGAAAATTTATCACCAAACGAATTATGCCTAGTTGTAAATGAAACATTTACCGAGTTTTATTCAGTTATGGACAACCTGCTCGCACGTATGCCAGAACAAATTGACATGCATCGTTTATTTCATTTAGTGGAACATACTAGTTATCATTTGGGTCAAGTAATTGATCGCTCTAAAAGAATAACGAAAATATCTTTCAAATTTTGTCAGAATGGAATAAATGAACACAATTTGAAATTAATGATTAAAGATGGTGATAGCTAAGGAGAATGATTTGGGATTGTCAACTAAATTGACTGAATAAGATAGGATTTGCTGAATAACCGGAAAGTTCTAAGATATCAGCTAAAAGCATTGCTGAATATGATGATTTTCCATTTTGAGTGTTTTGATTAAGCCGTCTCTATTCTTACAGGTGAAAGTCCTGTCTTAGTAATTAACCAGTTCGACTAAGTAGCTGTGGTATACATGTGCGGAGTAATCCAATCATGGAAGCAATACCGACTAACGTGTCCTTAGTAGGCTTTCCTCAAAGAAGACGGTCTTAATCCAGCCAATGGGAGCAAGTAAATCTACAGTCCGTAACGAAAGTGAACCTCCGTTAAGTGTCGTAAAGGTCAACTTGGCGCTTATAGCTGGAAGAGCCAAGATTAGAATCGTTGAGTCTTTAGAACGGGGACAAAACTGTCATCATTACTGGATTAACTGGTACGTGCTCTGTTTAGAGTATACTCGGCTGCTGTCGCTGGCGCATTTTTGCCGTAGAACGGTGATTTTTCAACCCAGTCAAGGAATTTATCAACGATTGGCTTCGAATACTTTTTGCGTTTTTTTCTTTGTTTACTCGGAACAAATGCTTAAATTGCCTTTCAAGTCGAAATAAATCACATCGCAATATTTTATACCGATTTGTCCATTTTTACTGTCCGCTTTTAACCAGTAACGACGGACATGTGCCCAACAATTTGCGAAGGTAACACCTTCTATTTTGTCATAGGCAGAATAACCATCACCGACAATCGTTCCGGAATAATCTTTAATAAAGCTTTCAAGAACAGACCGAGCGTGTGATAAGGCACTTTGAAACAGTACAATCGTTGAACCTTGACTAGGCACACATAAACCCTTATATATCAAGCTGTAGCTCATTTTTTATAGTAAGTAGTCTATAGTTATATATAGTGGGTTTTAAGGGGATTATTCAAACTAAGATTATTTTGTGAGTAATCTAAGTCTAAATACCACCAGTAAAGGATTTTATAGGTATTACTATGTGTAATCTGTTAATTACTCAAAGGAGGAGAACTGTCCTCCTTTGGTAAGGTGGAGATTAGATAAATAAAAATGGTTCTATTATGCAGTAAAAATAGCCACGGTCCAAAACCATGGCTATTATATTTCTTTACATACCCGCTAAAGTAACTAGGTGCATAAAATACTATATAGTAATTTGCATTTGGATCTAAATCTCGAACATTAGTATATTGGGTTTTCTCAGGAGCTAACGTATTAAAAGTATAGACTCTGGTGTAAAAATTAGCCCCATCTTAAACAGCGCGTAATCTAAGGACTATGAATTATTATTAACAGCGATTTGAACAGATGAAGACCCTGTAAATGCATTAACTGTTAATAAAGTAGAACTTTTTGTGCGACCTCCAAAGGTTAAATCTCTTTGAGTGATATCGTATCATCCGATCTACTTTGGTTGTAAATTATTTCTCAAAGAATGGTACAAAAGATTCAGAGATCCTAAAACATTTGCCCTTTATCAGTAATCTATTCTAAAATCTGAATGTATACTCGATTCTAAATTTTTGAAATCATTATCGATAAATACTATATAACCTGTTAATTTATACTTGTTTCTATCTTTGAATACAGTATCTTTAATTTCTAGTTCAATAATAGTTGTATTATCTTCTTTAGGATTAGAGAAAGTAACTCCATCTGCAACAGGTTTTTTACTATTTTCTGCTTTTAGATTAACAACTTCGAAATCACTCAAAGAAACTTTTTCGCCATTTTTAAAAGTATATTCATTAACATTGGTCAAGTTATCAGCTAATTGTCTTTCAACAATGGCTGAAATTTCTTGCTCTTATTTAATGATACATCCAACTAAAAATAAGAGGAATATATCATTAAATATGAATTATATCAATTTTCATAATTTTGTAAACTATTTATATTAATTTTAATTGAAAAACAATAAGAAATAAGTTAAATTTATAGGAGACATTCTAGGAAAACTTAATTCATAGGGGGAGGTTATTTCTTGGATTTACTTATTTTTCTTACGGTTGGTTTTCTAGGACTGTTCATGACTATCATACTAACAATAGTGTGGATACTACGCAATTTGAAAAAGTAAGAATCACCCTTCACAAGGGGGTTATTGTTATATAAGAAAAAAATTATCCTTATCAAGAAACTAGCAAAATTTCAAGAAATCAAAAAAGTGTTCTAAATTTGTATAAGCGTGCAAGTTTTCTTCTAATAAAACGTGACTTTCCCATTGTTCGCAAAGAAATGCAATGAACGTACAGAAATGCTAATCTCTTTTCAGCTTTTCTCAACCATTTAGATTATAATAGATGCTATTAATAAAAAAAAGCACATCAGGGGGTATAAGGTTTGCCAATTAATATTCCTAAACAATTGCCAGCGAGAGAAATACTTGAGCAAGAAAAAATCTTTGTCATGGATGTTGAACGTGCAAAAACGCAGGATATTCGTCCACTTAACATTCTCATCTTAAATCTCATGCCTGAAAAAGAAAAAACGGAAGTCCAGCTGCTGCGGTTGTTGGGAAATACGCCGCTGCAAGTGAATATATCGTTTTTGCGGACTGCAACCCATAAGTCGAAAAATGTGAGTAAATCACACTTAACACAGTTTTATACGACTTTTAAAGAAGTGAAACATCGTCGTTTTGATGGAATGATTATGACAGGTGCACCGGTTGAAAAAATGCCCTTTGAACAAGTGAATTATTGGGAAGAGCTAAAAGAAATTATGGAATGGACGAAGGATCATGTCACTTCTGTGCTTCATATTTGCTGGGGGGCACAGGCAGCACTTTATTATCATTATGGAATTGATAAATTCGATTTAACAAGAAAATGTTCTGGTGTTTTCAAGCATCAAGTGACAGATGCAACTGTCAAACTTGTGCGTGGTTTTGATGATTATTTTCTAGCGCCGCATTCCCGTTATACAAGTGTAGAAATGGAGGAAATTGTTGCGAATGACGCATTGTTGCTGTTATCTTCCTCTGAAGAAGCAGGGCCGTTTCTCATCATTTCAAAGGACGAAAAGCATGTCATGATTACTGGCCATTTAGAATACGATGCTATGACACTTGCGGAAGAATATGAACGGGATCTCCAAAAAGGGTTAGATATTCACATACCAGAAAATTATTTTCCAAATGATGATCCTACTCAACAGCCTTTGAACAAATGGCGCTCACACACACATTTACTCTTCTCAAACTGGCTGAATTATTATGTTTATCAGGAAACGCCTTATGAATGGGAATAATAGTCAAAAACCTATAAAGACAAATTGATGAAAAGACTCGTTTTCGATTGATTAAAATACACCAATTAATGTAATATATTTGAAGCCACCTGAAAAGATTAAAGAATTATTGATGCTTTTATTATTTTAGTATGTCGTAGCGCTAACATTGCATTAATTATTGCATAAGATTAAAAATCAACAGAATGCTCGGAAATGGTCAATTCACAATATTAAAAAATCCTTTACAATTGATAAGTCAGGTGGCTCCTGTCCAAATCCAACGTAAAGGAAATCGCTATAGACAAGCATACACCACTTTCATTATTTGCTAAATGGTTTTCACAAATAAATCATGAATTACTTTCTAAACTATGTCCGTAAGTCAAGATGTGATGAAGAACGAGAAAGAAGAACAGGCGAGGATGCACTAACCGAACAAAAAAAGTTAATGGCTAAATTATTAGACGATATGGGTATACCATACGTTCAAAAGTTTGAAGTCGGTTCAGGTGTTAAGATTGCTACTCGTCCAGTTTTTAAAGAAGTATTAGAAGAATTGAAACAGGGAAAATATGACGCTATTGCGGTTAAAGAAATATCTCGTCTTGGGCGTGGTTCTATGTCTGATATGGTTGACAGGTAAGAGTATTTATATCATTACACCATACAGAATATATGACCCTAGAAATAATGGAACAGAGGAACAGCTTTTTAGAAGTAAGAGCAACTAAAGAAG
The DNA here is from genome assembly GCF_030812995.1 of Bacillus chungangensis. GTDB lineage: Bacteria > Bacillota > Bacilli > Bacillales > Bacillaceae_C > Bacillus_CF > Bacillus_CF chungangensis. Next base: position 134,970 of record NZ_JAUSTT010000012.1, read on the forward strand.
AAGTGGACGTTAAAAGGATAAGAAAAAACTTTAATAATATTTTAGCCGCATATAACCAGCTTGATAACGCAGAAAAGGAAAACCAGCTATTAAGAAATAAATTTGATGAAATAGTATTAGATATTCTTGAAAAAGGAACTAAAAGTAAAGAACCTAAATTACAGTTAGAACCAACGCTGTCATTCCAGTTTTGGCAGGGCATAGCAGAATAAAAAAGAGATCCAATATCAGGTTATTTAATTTTTTTAGAGTTAATGTTTTGTTTGTTTTTCAATTAGTAAGGAACTTTAGTTCCGAACTAGCGAAGCCATAATCTTTTTTCTTTGTTTCTGTTGATAGCTTAAGTCAAAGTTTTATTATCTTTACTTTTTCTCTTTTACGTCCGAGAAATAGCACCGTTTTACAGGTTAAAAATGAAGTATTTTTTACCAAATGCAAGAACCCTTGATACGACTGGGTTTGTTGTTAATCACAAATTTAAGGATTAACCTTAATGACCCTGTATGATTTTTTAGGTCATAAGAATTGTGATTATTAAATTCTGTGAACCCTTGATACATAAGGCTTTTTAAAGTTTGTTAATCACAAGGAATTATTTAGATTTATGAAGGCAATTTGTATTTTTTGTCTAATGGAAGATGATTATTGGTGGGAGTTTACTTTACTTGACAATGCAGATTCATTAAAGTCTGCATATATAAACTTGGAATCATTAAATTGAATTGATGAGGGCGGGGAACATAGACTAAGGACGCTGTTATTTTTCTTAACCATGGAGTGGAACTGTTGTTGAAATACATTCTTTAACAACGTAGTCCAGCGTTAATGTTTGAAAAAATTGAACCATACTTAAAACTAAACAGGATTTGAAAAAGTCAAAAGATGGTCAAAAAACGGTCTTTGATATGGATAAGAATTTAAGAACTGTTAGTCTTTTAGAAGCTTTAAAAAAGATCGAATATCTTTGTGATATTGAAATCCCCGAAAAATTCTATGGAACTATTCTCTATATTAATAAAATACGTAACAATTTCATGCATTACGAAATGGAACTAGATGAAAAGGAAACAGATACTCTAGTTACAAACTTACAGGTCTGCTACGAGGAAACCATTGAATTTCTTGAAATCCATATAGACGACTTAGAGGATTATATTCAAGATTCACGTTTTGAACTCAGTCACGAAGAGTATGAGGAACAACAAGCTGAATTTTGGGCTGAAATGCGTATGGAAGATATGAAAATCGAAGCTATAGAAAGTGCATATGAGGATTTAGGTGAAGGAAAATGGTAAGTTGTAAAACATCCAATTAAGGGTGCTTTTTAGTTTGAATCACTTTTTGTGATTAACAACCCTATGAAATAAGGCTTTACAGGGGTTATTAGTACCACCGTCTAAGGATTATTAAATTTTGTAATTAACCACCTTATAAAATCAACGTTTATCAGGGTTATTAGTTACACGTTGCACAGTGAGGGAATTAGATGTGAACCCTTATAACATATAGGTTTTTGAAACTTTTCTATTGTGATTTTTTGGGCAAATAACGCTTGTTTGCTTATTGTTCTGGAAAATTTTTATGTATAAAGGAATATAAAACTATTAAAAAGAAGGAGAATAGGGATGGAAAAAGATTTTTATTCAAAATCAGAAGTTATTGATTATGTATGGCAATATTCAAAATATCATGGGAATTTACTTAGTTATTGCGAACAAATAGTGAAAGATGATTCTAGAAATGGTTTTACTGCACTTATTTTCTTACTAAATTTAACGGAGAATATATTTAAAGATAAAATAAAGGATTATGATGCGAATTTAATAAATGTAATAAATGAACTTAAAAATCAGGGATTGATTACACAGATAGAATGTACTTTCCTTAATGACAGAAACAATAGTATCAGAAGACTACGGAACCTCTTAGCACATGCTAATTTATCGAAGTATAATTTTGCCTTTATTGAAGATGGTAGGGAAATTTTATATCCTTTAACAGAGAATGAAACATGTATAAAGCTTTATGAAATGTTTTCAGGAATACTCTTTAACTTAATGTTAAGAATAGTAAGTGCTAATTTCATTAAACCTTTTGAAATAAATCTAGATGATAAAATCAAAAATCTTGAAATTAATATTAAAGAGTTAACGCCAGAAGAGTTGTTAGAATTAAAGGGTTTTGATGTTTCTGATGTCTCTAATTGGGAAGAACTTAGTGAAATTGATAGATATAGACTTGTAGAAAACTCAGGTGATGTTAATATTTATACAGAAGTATTCAAAGGGTTATTTAAATAATTTATTAGTAGTTCGAAGTGTAGATCTTTTGCTACTGTTTTAAAGTACGCATTAACAGAATTTCATTTATATGTTTGATTGACCGATGTCAAAAACATCAACCTTGTGACAAACGCCGATGCATAAGACATCACCACAGCCCCATATAAGCCCATATAAGGACACTATGGATAAAGTAATATTTAATTGGCTATGACAACAGCACAGCAAGGTACAGAAAGCTTGCCAGATTTGCATGGAAGGTCAGCAGCGAAGTACAACAAGAAAGAAACAACAAGAAAAAAAGAATGAAGAATTGGAATGTCAACACTAAACTGGAAAAAATTATAAGGTCAGCTTCTTGAATTCTACAGGCGTTAAATAGCCTAGTGTTCCATGAATTCGAATGTTGTTGAACCAATAAACATAATCATCAAGTTCAAGAGCGAGCATGTTCAAGGGAAGAGAAATGAGCTCCATTAGTGAATTCTGTTTTAAATACCTTAAGCATCGCTTCAGCCACGGCATTGTCATAAGGAATGTCATAGGATGTTACATAGAAGAAGACATAGTTAAAAAAGCAACTTAAGAATTTGCTTTATACTAAATAATTCTAGTTTTAAACAGTAAATTACTTATTTATATAATTAAATAGCAGTTGAATTACGTTCAACTGCTAAACAACTATTGATTTTTATTTTATCTTTTTAAATTCTTCTAAAATAGGGTAATTGAACTTCTAAGACATCTATTCGACTTTAGATTTTCTTTCTTTTTTTAGACTGAAAGTACGTGTTGCAGTCTTACTATAACAAGAGATAATTATTTTTACTTTTGTTCCAGGTTCAACGTCTGATGCAAACTTAACAATGCCGTTATCCTCAATTAAAAGCACGTCCTCAAAACCTTCATACCCTCCGGCTAATTCATAAGTAACCACTTCTGAACCAGTAACATTTTCAATTGTATCATCTTTAAGAACAGCATTAACTTCTATTTGGTAATCTTCATCCTGTGCTAAAGCTTTATTGCCATTGAAATTTATTTCTAACTTTTTGCAAGGTTTCCCACTATTAAAGACTACTAGTTTTTCCCAATTTATTGAACCATCTTCATCACAAAATTTAATAGTAAAATCTCTTGTAAAACGGTTAACTGCTGCATTAAAAGCAGCTTGATATTCAGGTAAGTGTTTTTGAGGCTTATCACCAATCAATTGAATTATTTTGATGTAGAAGTTAGGGTCAGATGTTAAGTGTTCCCAAAAAACTTGTCCTGCAATTTCCAGTACACCATTCCCGGTTTCTGAGTGTTTCTTTCCATAGGCATAACCAATAATGGGCTGATATATCAATTTCCTCTTTCTAATCCTATTTAAAATAGTATTAAAGTTTTCCATCTGCTTTTTTCTGCTAGCAGCATTAAAAACATTAGTCCCACTTTTAACTGCAATTGCTTCATAAATATTTCCTACTTGTCTACTTACGTCAATTCCTTCAGCTTCTCCAACTAGTACTTGACCACTCGCTACTCGTTCTGCTAATACCTCGAAGAAGGCATCTCCAAAAATGCCTTCATCACTACTAGACATATATGCTGAAAGAATTTCTTTAATAATGTCATTAGCATTTTCGTAACCAGTTGCTTTGTATAAATATGGGTTCTTTCTTGATAAGGCTTCTTTTAATTTTAGAGTGTTAATTTTCTCTATTCTTCTTTTGTAGAAATCGTTTAATAGTTCATCAACGATTTCTTCCAGTTTCTCCTCTTCCAAAATCATCACACCTTTCAAATAAAAAAACGATCTAATTCTATAGTAATACAGAATAGATCGTTTGTGCTATAATTTTACTAAAAATTGTAATGGAAATATAATAAAAATTAGACTGTTTGTAGTACTCTAATTGAATTAGCTATAGATTGACCAATCACAGTTGCTAATCGAACTGGAACAGCATTTCCTATCTGGGTATATTTTTGACTTAATGTTCCGCAAACTTGATAACCTTCAGGGAATTCTTGTATGGCAAGATATTCCTCTATACTTAAGGGTCTATCCTCCAAAGGATGTCCCAAATTCGTACTTTTTTGTGCAGGTGAGGTTAATAAAGTTGGTGCTGGGCTATTTAATTGTATTCTTCTGTAAAATCCGACTTTCCCACCACCAGAATTATAAGCACCACCCATAGCCTGTCTAACAATTTCTGTAGGTAAATCCCTCCAATTTCCACCACCTCGTGGAATCATTCGCATATAATGTAAACGTTCTGCGGAATAATTAACATAAGTATGATTATCATTATTTAAATTCTCGAATACTTGTCTAAAAGTTCTCCATCGTAATAACCCATCAGTACCATTCTCATTATGAGTTTGCATTGGAAAAGCATAGTTTATGTTTAAATCATTACGAACACCAATAATAAAAACACGTTCCCTTTTTTGAGGAACACCGTAATTAGCAGCATTTACAATATTGGTCGTAACATTATAGTTTCCTATACGGTTCAATAAATACTGTAATGCACTACCCGGCATTTCATCTGGTTCCAATGGTGGAAAATCCTGTCCTCGTTGATTTATTGGTCTGTGTCTTAAAGCAGCAGACAAAAATCCTTTAACATTCTCTAATAGGAAAAATTTTGGCTGAAGTTCATTAACTAGATCAGCATAGTGTAACATAGCCTGACCTCTTGGATCGGTGAATGCTTGTCGTTTGCCAGCTGTTGAAAAACTTTGACAAGGTGACCCACCCACAACTAAATCAATTTCTTCACCTGGCAATAGCCCAGCTTCTTCCCTAACTCTTTCACCATTGTAGTCCATAATATTACCCTGTCTAACATTATGATGGTTATTCATTACTAAAGTTTCACAATATATTGGTTCTATTTCCAATGCTAGTTTAATATCAAAACCAGCTGATTGTATTCCTAAATCTAATCCCCCTGCACCAGTAAAAAAGGAAATAGCGTTCATTTTTTCACCTCAATGGTCTTTCATAATCTTTATAAGTATAACATTTAAGTAAAGTTTGGTCCAGCATTAAATATCCTATTTAATGATTATACTATAAGAACAAATATTCTGGGTACAATATATTATATTATTGTTCGAATCATCCCGTTTTGAAGATTTGTCGAAAGCGGCCGTAGTACGGATGAAAAACGGAACTTTACAATTTTTTGTAATTCTAGCATTTACTTTAGAAATACCCACTAATTCAATAACAAGATACTTAAAATATATAAATAGCTTATGACATTAAAGATTATGAAATTAGCACAATAAGCTTATGAGTACTTTTACAAATTTAATAATTTAATAAGGGAGGCTGCGGAAATTCATGACTTTTTTATTGTGTTTATTATTAAAATAATGAAGGGGTTATGCTAAGCCGTTTAACCTAGAAGGTCAGTTAATATTAAGAAACAGGAAATTCGGAGAAATATTTTCAGCTAGGATTGTCACTTATTAGTACAAACAAAGTATAAAATGGAGGATATTTACTGTACAATTTTAATGGGAAAAGTAATAGTATGCGAAAAAGAAGATATAAAAGATTGATAATGTCTTTTGTTAGATGGAGGTTTTTTCTAGTCTTAATTCTTTCAGAAAATACATATAAGGATATTTCTAATTCATAACAGGGCAGGATTTAGGAAAAGATGAAGAAATATTGTTTTAGGTTAAGTGGGAGGAGGAAAAATGAAGAAGGAAATCCCTTTTCAAGAAGGTAAAGTAGTCTTTTTTTAAGAATCGGATTTTTGGGGTGAGTTGTTGCAAAGATGTAATAAGGGAACAAAAGCTATCTATATTGCTACATACAATTTTAACCAGTACGAAAAAAGTTTTATCAGAGGTTATCAAACCTTGCCAATTCACGGGTAATGGTTAACTTGTTGTATGCAAAAATGACCTATGCTGACGAAGATAAATTAGAACTCGAAGAAATTCTTAAAACTTTGTGTTATGTGCCAATCTTAAAACTAATCACTCAAAGCTATTTATAACAGATGATTTGACGTTTATTGGTTCTACTAATTTTAGTTTCGGTAGTAATAACAATTACGAATACGGCGTTATTTTTAATAATAAAGATATCATTTCAGAATTAAGAATGTTTTATTGTAGTGAATTACTTGATCAAAGTGAGTTTACAAACGTCCCGGAATGTTTTGATCCATTTGAATTGTTGCCAAGACTATTAAGTGTGGTTAAAGAATTAAGCAAAATAGAAAGTATGGATAAAATTATATCAAAAAAAGAGACAATACCAGAATTGCGATTTTTGACATAGAAAAGTATTTAGGGAAAACGGGTTATCCAGTGCCAATCCATATTGATTGGTTTAATTTTTATATGCATCTAGATAAAGCAAAAAATGTACCTGATATTACTTTTAGTGAATTTAAAAAATATCTTCATAAACTATTTCCGTATTTAATTGAAGTATCCGAGTATGTTAACGAACAATATAAAACCATAGGCAGAATTCAATTATTAAAGCATGTTCAAGTAATAAAATGAACATCGTTAAGGTAATCTGGTTAAAATTCAAAGGAGTTAATTAAACGTATTATTTTAATGATTTATCTCATTACAGAAATAAACGATTAAAATCTAAAACAGTAAATGAATTTAGGGTTAATCCTAACTAGATTAACCCTAATCTTTGTGCGACGGGCAGTCGTACCTTGTGTAGCATCTCTACACAAATGAATTGTTAAAGGTTGGAATACGTTACCTAGGTAAAAACGAATCCCAAATCCCAGAAGATTCATGTCTCGAAGGTGAAAGTCCTTCCTTGGGAGTGCTGGTACAACCCAAGAAGCCTAATCTAGGACATCATCGTGAGATGTTGTCTGAAGGAGATGCAGGAAACCGAGAGGACTGTAGGCGGATAGTAGACCAAAACGAATAGTGAACTACAGAGGCGGCGGGGTAAGTTGACGACCATCCGATGATAATGGGAAGTCTTCCTCATAGGTGTCTGTTTGCCAAAGAACCAGCCGACAAATGGAAGCTTATCCTGTGAAAGGTAATGGGTATGTTTAGAAGGAAAGTATGATGACCCCGTGAGGTCTCCATTTTCCCTGATTAGTAGGATGATCATATATAAGGGTAAGCCGAAATTATGATCGTAATGGAGAAGTCAGACGTCCTTATAGTGCGTGCGTGGCAGCACGCTCATCAGGTGGGTTAAAGTCCCACTGAATCTCGGACTAGGAGATTCATATCCAAACTTGGGAGTAACGACTCA